>NZ_QGMQ01000003.1 GCF_003259155.1 Marinimicrobium alkaliphilum | reverse complement strand
AGCTCCAAGCCGGCGCGTGAGCAGGTCGTTAAGCAATAGAAAGGAATGTTGATATGGCTGGACGATTTGACCCTTCAAGTATTATGCAAAATTTACAAGGTCTGTCGGGGGATGGCTAATTATGAGCCACCATCTATATCTGTTCCTGATAAGCGGAGCAGAGCGGAAGTTCGAGAAGATTTCGAGCGTGAGCTGGAAGAGCTTGACCTTTCTGCACTGGAAGACCTAAAACAAAAAGCCCTTGATGCTTCGGAGCCAGAGGAATTTTTCGATCTAAAAGATGATCTTGAGAACTCCCTAGTTAAGTTTCTACGTTTTTACAGTGCTTTCGAAGACTTGAACTCAGAAGAATCTCGAAAAGTGTCTCTAAAAGAAAAAGAGCTTAAGCTGGATGCCAGGCACGATTGGTCGAATAAATTCAGGTTGTTTTTCTTCAGAGTTTTGGCTTCGGTTTTATTGGTGGTTACACTCTTTGGGATTGGCTACATCGAGAACCGGTATGATTGGGCAAAGTTGCCGATGACGAAATATTTTTCGCCTACAGTAACGCAGCCATAAATGCTTAACAAGCGGCAGCACGGTGACCGCTTCTCCGCCGCTCTGCGGCTACAAATCGGCACGTGTGCCGGGCGTTTATAAGAAGTTTTCAATGAATAAATTGGAGAATTACATTGCTTAAGCTGAAAGATATTCACTTGGGATCCACAGATGCAAAAAACGAACTTCTAAGTAGCTCCCCTGAAGAAATTCGTAGATTTGAGTCGTCGTTTGTTACGCCTCCGGCATTGAATATCGAAAGCTACTATAATAGAAATAAGTACTATGTTGTAGGTCTAAAAGGCACTGGGAAGACCGCTCTTTTAAGATATATATCAATTAAGCTAGACGAAAAATCAAGCTCATATTCTTCCTTCGTACTATTTAAATCGGAAGTTGATGAGGATTTACGAAAAGACTTCACAAAAGCCGCGCGCATTCAATTGGCAGAAGATAACTCAAATGAGTTCCAAGGTAACGATTTTGAAACGGTCTGGAGATGGTTTATATACAGAAAAATTGCATCTTCAATTGAAAATATGGAAGAGAACCCATTTCAAAAAAACAGCCATTATTTCAAGTTTGTTGAGTTAGTGAACTCCGAAAGCATTGGTCAGCAACAAGACAAGGGGTTCTCACGTTTAATACCTAAGATTCGAAAAGGAACTATCGAAATAAGCAAGTCGCCAAAGCTTGGATTGGAATTTGACTGGGATGAGGATGGAAGAGCAAAGGTTAATTTCAACGATCTTGTTCGTAAAGCAGATGACGCTTTTGAAAAATTGGACCCGGGCGCTGGGACAGTGAGTATATTTTTTGATGAACTAGAACTTAGCTACCAATCCAGTAAGCAATATCAGCGAGACTCGAGACTGATTAGAGATTTGATAGTCTCTGTTGAAAAGGTCAACGCGGTATCCAAGCGGAATGGATTTAATTTTTGTGTATATGCCGCTATTCGTTCGGAAGTTTTAAACTCTGTTGAGTCGCTTGGAAAAGAAATTAACAAACCAATAGCAGATTTTGGATCTACTGTTTTATGGAATAGACCTGGCCTAGATGCAGTGCAGCAGCCAATACTGCATATTCTTGAGAAGAGAATAAATAATGCCCGAGAAGAGAGTGGCTTGGAACGACTTTCTGAGGCCAGACTTTGGAAAGATTATTTCCCCTCCTCGATTCATGGCAAAAGGCCTCAAATCTATATACTTCACAATTCATGGTATCGACCTAGAGATGTGGTTCGCCTTTTGATTTCAGTTCAAGACCAGTATCCGAATGAAGAAACGTTTGCGCTGCAAGGTATTGAGGCTATTCGAAAGGCATACTCTACTGCGTCTTGGGTTGAGATTACTGAGGAACTGAAAGCCAAGTACCGGCCTTCAGATATAGACGGCATAAAATATATCTTTTATGGGTTTAAACAAATAATCTCTTTAAGTGAACTTATGGATAGAGCCGTTGAGGTTTCGAATGACCACAAAGAAACCGCAGAACTTATGAATGCTAACGATCTTAAAAGTGTTGTCAAAGACCTATTCAGAATAGGGGTCATTGGAAATATTAATGATAATCGTGACAGAATACGATTTTCATTTCGTGGAGACGACGAGATATTGTTTGATATGAATATTTTCGTCCATAATGCTTTAAAAGCACACCTTTCTATATTCAAATAGTTTGTATAACAATGCCAATCACGGCGACAACTTTTTCGTTACGGCTCCGCCTTCTGAATTTGCACCATTTTAGCGCATTCAATGCGGGATACGCAGAGACTCTAATGATCAAGACGAAGGTACTGTCGGTTCGGAACCCACAATGGGCGGACGAAAACCACACCGCCATTAACTGCTTGGTACGAACTAACACTCTTCACCAAGAGGTGCCGTTTACTGCTAGCTCCTACGACTCGGAGTCTCATGGGCGGGAGATTTTCGTCAGGTGTGTTGCCGGTGAGTTTGGCGAAATCGCACCGATGGAGCCCAAGCTTTCGCAACAACCCCCGTCACAACCCGAGCCTTCTGCGATATACCATCGCCTAGAGAAGTTTCTTCTTGAAGCCAATCGAGAGAACAGCCGTAGTTCTTTTCGTAGCGTCGTGATCGTTTGGGGCTCTTTACTAGATAACGTTCTAGATGAAATGCTGGAGGCCGAGGCCTTTCGTGCTTCAGCTACCGGAGAGGTCAGAGGAAGGCCGCCGCGCACTCTTGATGCTCGGATTAAGCGCGCCCTTCGCGAAGGACTAATCGATCAAGAAGACGCCGAGAGGTGCCATCATATAAGGCGAATACGGAATGCGGCAGCGCATGAATGGGACTTATCCTTGGAGAGCGAGAATGTCTTGCCGAGCCTTCGGGCACTTCACGAAGTTGACCACTCTGAATTGTTGGTCTTCCACGAAGACTTGGGATTCCTCCTTCAACAGGTGTATAGCGCCTCTTGTGGGATGCTTGTTATGAAATTCATTGATCGACTTTCAGCGTTCGGACGGTAACATTGTCAGAGCGAACAATCTTAGGCATGGCGACGGTCACTCCATTGCGGCTTCGCCTCCATTCCGCAGCCGCACATGCTGCGGGCGTTAACGTCAAGTATTTCTAACTGCAATATCTGAAATTTTCCTGAATGTTGCGTCCAAAATGGTGCTTGAACTGTAACCAGGTACGCGAGTCATGAAGGTTAAACGGGTGTAATCGCTGTCTCGACCCCTCTCCACTCATAAGTGTTTAGTTCGTGGTAAAAAGCTTTCCCGTTTTTTAGGGTAGGAAGTGTTTACAGCATTCAAAAGAATAAATAATAGCTTGAATACTGTCTGATTGCGCCCAGTAGAATAAGCAGGAGGATCTGTGCTTTCCGCTTATTTTCTATTGGCGTAATCGTGTTCTGAAGGGAAATTGATTAAGTTCTCACATCGTGCTTAGAAGACAGCTTAATGCCATCGTGGCGATGGACTAGCTTTCTAATCACTCCCGCAGGTAGTGCCTGTGGAGGTAAAGATCGATTTCAGATATCGCGATATTGGGCATGGCTTTGCTGGCATCAGTGCCGACGGGCCGATCGGTATTTCTTGCTCTAGTGCTGGCAGTTGTATTCATGGCTCACCCTTGCTAAATTCTGCCTCGAGGCCCCTCGACTGTTCGAGTTCAAATTAAAGTCAAAATGACTCTCAGGCTCGGTAGCGGGCTAGACGTTACCAGCGCCGACGCTGCGTGGCAGCCCTGCTGAGCTTCGTCGTTGGGCTACTGGCATGAATTAAAAAGAGACGGGAGACGCGTCGCAATGCGTAAGAAGTCACCGGAACAGAAACAGACATTGGCGTTTGCAATACTCATGATAAGCCCGGGTATCGGCCTCACTTTGGGAGCTGGTGTCGGTATCTATCTGGAGAATTTGACCATGGGTCTTGGAATCGGTCTTGCCGTAGGAGCAGGTGCGGGTGGTATCGTATCTGCTCTTCTTTTTCATGGAGATGTATGAATAATCACGAAACGAAAATTGAGCAAGCAACTAGAATGCCGAGCGCCGACGTACCTCCAGACGGCTTAGGCTGGATTGATGTAGTGTCGGACATCGTCAAGGATTCAAGCCTCGTTGGTATAGGTGAGAGCGCTCACTTCGTGGCCGAATTTAATTCGGCTCGAACTTCCCTTGTTCGTCACCTGATCGATTGCCATGAGTTTGACGCTATCGCCCTTGAGTGTAGTCATCACCAGGCTGAAAAGCTCAATTGCTGGCTTGACAGTCCGGATCCGGAAGATGATATCTCGAAGTTTTCGGGTCCGCTCACCACGGGTATTTATGGGTCATTCTTGATATGGCTAAAGGCTTATTTGGGTGAATCAGGACGGAAGGTGAGAATCGTTGGAGCGGACATTCCGAACACCTTTTCCCCAGTGAATGAGTATGAGTTTCTGTATGCAGAACTTTACCATTTGGATCCCTCGTTATCAGACCAACTGGAGGAGCTAAGGACTATTCTGTCTGGCGTTTGTGGCGAGTCAGCAGTCCTTTCAGCGATGAGCTGGTCCAGCCTGAAGGCTCCTGAACGTGATAGAGCATTTTCAATAGTCTCTCGTTTTCGGCTTCGGCATGAAGCGCTTGCTCCTGAGCTTGAGCGTCGTTTCCCTAAGGGTCGGCTGGATCGGGTATATTCGGATCTAGTGGCCTTGCAGTATACTTTGGAGGCTCTGTTCGGAATGAGCGCACTTTTTTCTGGACATGCGATCGAGGCTGAGACGTCGGCTCGTGATCACTTCATGGCCGAATCGGTGAAGGGCTACTTGAAGCATCATTCACAATCAAAACTGATTTTCCTGGCACACAATAATCACATACAAAAATTGCCCGTCGTCTTTTCGGGGGAACTCGCGGGTATCCCGGCAGGCCAGCACTTGGCTAGCGTTCCAGGTTACCGAGCAATCGCGCTGACTCATCTTGGCGATACAGTACCGGAAATGCACTTTCCCGACACCGAAAGTCCTGTTGGGTTTTCTGTGGCTGACGAAAAGGCGGCTCCGGTAGGCGTTGGTAGTGTTGAGGATTTAGTGCCTGATGAGGCAGATGTCATGCAGGTCATTCCCTTGGCGGGGGTATCCCCAAGCAGCATCCGCTCCCAAAGTTCAATCGCAGACGTTGATGTCAAAGAGGCTTTTGATCTCGTTATCTGCTTGAAAAGGGCTACAAAAGACTTAATGGTTCAATTCTAGAGGTAGGCCTGGCCGGTCGACAACTTGTTGGTTCTGGCCGAGTTAGAGAGTGGGGAATATCGTGAACATAAACGAAGACGCTGTGCTTAAGTCCAGAAAGGACATCGAAATCAAGGCTCCGGTAGAGACTGTCTGGAAAATACAGGCCGATATCAATTCGTGGCCGGATTGGCAGCCTGAAATCTCTGATGCGAAGATGATGTGACCTCTTGCGCCTGAATCGACCTTCGTTTGGAAGTCTGGCGGATTTAAACTGACCTCCACAATCAGAGAGGTTGCCGAAAACAGATTCCTTGGTTGGAGCGGTAGGGGCTTCGGCGCGTCGGCCATACATACGTGGGAGTTTGTGGCGCTGAAAAACGGTCACACAATGGTGCGAACAAATGAATCCATGGACGGCTGGCTGGTGAAGCTGCTGAAAGGAATCATGGCAAGGAAGCTGAATGAGTCTCTTGATGTTTGGCTGGATGCTTTAAAGAAAGCGTCAGAGTCTCGGTAAGTCATTAACCGTGCACAGAAAGTTCGTTGCGGTGAGCGTTAAAAGACAGGATGCTCATAAGTATTGCAAGGCGCTATCTCGATCGTCCGGTTATTGCCGCAGCGAATAACACCCCTACCTATTTCCCCTTCTTCGTTCCTTTCCTCAGCCGAGCCGTTTCCTCTGCCACTGTCTCATGACTCCGGGTTGCAAAGTCCAGGATGGTTTGAACCTGCTCATCGTCAAAGTCTGCCCAGATGCTCTGCATACGTTCGTGAAGCGAGGCGTATAGCGGGTAGACCCGTTCGAAAGTGGAGGGGTGAAGCTCAATGTTGGTTCGGCGCCGGTCGTTGGCGTCGGGTTTGCGCAGGACGTACCCCGCCTGCTCGAGGCGGTCCACGAGTCCGGTGACGGCGCCGCTGGTGAGCCCGGTGGCTTTAGCGAGCTGGCTGGCGGTCACGCTGCCGTGCAGCTGAATCAGGTCCAGACACTCAAGATCGGTTGGCCGAATGCCCAGTGAGTTGGCAATCGCGTGGCCAAACAGGGTGCTTTGGGCGCTCATTTTACGCAAGGCGCCGTCTGCTTCTGCCAGCAGATGTTGGCGCTGGGTACTTTTCTCTCTTGACATAAGCGCAAAGATGCTTAACTATTAAGTATCTTAGTTGCTAAGATACTTTGGCTGTGAAGTATTGCTCATTATTGTAGCAGTTCCACTATGGGCCCGCGAGCGGGTTCAATTTATGTCTCTGACGATGGGGAGGAAATCGTGAATAAAGCGCAACATAAAACGGGGGTGGGTATCCCCCAGGTGACACAGGCGGTGCTGTTGGCCGGCTGGTTTGTCATGGTGGTGATGGTCGGCGGCGGGATTTATGAGAGCCTGATCATTGATACGGCGTGGCCGGGAAATCTGGCCCTGGTGCAGCCCGAACTGGGTGGGATCAATCGCAAGGTGTTCTGGATTCCGTTGCATGCTCTCATGACGTTGCTGTTGGCGTTGTCACTCTGGCTGTGCTGGCGTGACCGCTCAGTAAGAAACCTGTTGCTGCTGGCCGTGGTGTTCTACCTGGTGGTGAGGGCGTGGTCGGCGTTCTACTTTATACCGGTAGCGCTGGAATTCGAGGCGGCGGCGCCCGAGGCTCCTTTGCCTGATGCTGGTCATTGGGTCGCTCTGAGCCCGCTGCGCACCCTGCTCTCGCTAGCGGCGGCGCTGTGCCTCACACAAGTACTGTTTCGCCGGGCTGGGAGTGGAGGTCCGCAGGATGGTGTTTGACGCACTCAGTTCGTTGGTGGGGCGGTGTTTGCTGGGCTTCATTTTTCTGGGGTCCGGGCTGGGCAAAATCGGGGGCTATGCGGTGACCGCCGAATCAATGATGGATAAGGGCTTGCCGCTCGTGGATCTCCTATTGATCGCCACCATCGTGATTGAGGTTGGTGCCGGTGCACTGTTGATGCTGGGCGCATGGACGCGCGCCGCCGCACTGGTGCTGATTGCGTGGCTTGTACCTGTGACCCTGGTGTTTCATAATTTTTGGGCGATGCCCCCTGCGGAGCAGGAACTCGAAATGATGATGTTCATGAAAAACCTGGCGATCATGGGCGGACTCCTGGTGCTCGCAGCTCACGGTGGCGGGCGTTGGTTAGTAGGGGTTCCACGGTCTCCTAACCCGTAATGGGGAGGACTTTGGGGCTCTGCTCTCCGGTCGCCCACCTGCCGACCTCTACCAAAGCGAGGTCCGCGTGCGCGACCTAGGCTGGATCAACAGTCTAAAACTGGCTTTGTTCGCAGGCCTGCTGGGCTTGGTCGGCGGTGGCGAGGCATCTTTCGCAGATGGAGCCTAGGTAGGATGTAAGTGCTTACGAACCTTGACAGTCTTGCGATTTCCGTATTTTGTCCCACGGTTTTTAGATTGATACGTTCTAAGTCAGAAATGACGGGGCTTGTGGCGCATGGTATAAAGATTGGCAAATCTGAAAGACGGAAACTTTCCGTCTAATAATATTGTTATATTTTAGGGATGCTATGTGCTACGACAATGAAAACTACCGAATAAGTGATGACCGGGAAGAGATTCAACTTGATGTAGTGGTGTCACTGCTAAGATCATCTTATTGGGCCAGCGAAAGAAGCCTAGAAGCCATTAGAATGTCCATAGAGAATAGCATTTGCTTTTCACTCATTTACAGTGGCACTCAAGTAGGGTTTGCACGAGTAGTAACCGATTTCGCTTCGGTTGCCTATATAGCTGATTTAATAATCCACCCGGATCATCGCTCCAAGGGGATAGGGAAATGGATGTTCGGGATTATAGTCAACGATTCGCGTTGGTCCTCTAAATTTCAGTTCCTAGCCACGGATGACGCTCATGGCTTATATGAAAAATTCGGATTTTCAGGTAGCAACAAACTAATGAGCACAAAAATATAACAATCGGCTGTTGTCGCCCCTTCGGGGCTGGGACGGCCTTTCCGCCGCTGTGCGGCTACAAGTCCGCCCCCAAGCCGAGGCGTTATGCACAAGTGATTTGAGATTTTATCCGCGCCATTTGTAGATGGCGGATATCTACTTTTGAAACATTTTCTCGAGTGTCTATTGCCAAATTTATAAGGGTTCTATCGATGAAGAAGGTCGAATTGTTTTTCGAGAAAATACTATGGAACTCACGATTTCTGGTTTTAATTGCTGTTGTTTCTAGCTTGCTAGGTTCCTTGGTGCTCTTTATAGTTGGCACCCTGGATATTTTTAAGTTGGCGAAAATGACATTTGAGTACTATGTCGGGCGAAGCGATCAGGATATTCATGAGTCTATCATCGCCGATATAATTCTAGCCGTTGACATCTATTTGGTGGCGGTAGTTTTGCTTATATTTGGTACAGGAGCATACAGACTATTCATATCGCCAATTGATGAATCCGAAGATCGCGGTGTCGCTCATCCTTTTAATATTCAAACATTTGATGAGTTGAAGGATAAGATTGTAAGGGTAGTGATTCTGGCAGTGATAATCGAGTTTTTCAGAGCAGTAGTAGATATCCAGTTTTCCACTCCATTGGATGCAATATATCTCGCTTTATCCGTTTTAGCGCTAGCAGCGTCTGTTTATCTTATGAATATAAATCATGGTAAGAAAAAAATGGAAAAGGGCGATTCTGGCCCCTCTTCCGAATAAAGTAGAGATGGCTGTCCCAGTATCGTCATACTTACACATGCAACAAAGGAACAACAACCCAATTGATCGCTCGGTGCGAAGCTGAGGCCGCTTGCTCGAATGCTGATCCCTGGTACCTTTACACCGAGCTCGCTTCGAGACTATATGAGAAGCTCGGATGGCGCCACCTGGAGCGATGCGAATATAAGGGAGTGACGGTCGATGTCATGTGCAAGCAGATCGTCTCTTAACAAGCGTAGGCGCAACGACGGCCTTTTCGTCGAGGCTGCGCCTCCACCTCCACTGCAAAGCCGCGCGTGCTGAAATCGTTAAGTATCAGGAGAGGACGAGTGTCAGTCAAAATTATCCATCTAAATGAGAATGATGTCGCATTGTTGCAATCTATAAATGCGATGTTCGGTCAGGTATTTGATGACGAAGTGAGTTACTCCAGCAACAAGCCGTCGTCAAGCTACCTTCAAGCATTGCTTGGCACAACTAACTTTATTGCGCTTGCTGCCGTTGATGGAGAAAAAGTCGTAGGTGCTATCGCTGCGTATGAGCTGAAGAAGTTTGAACAGGAAAGAAGCGAGATATATATCTATGACCTCGCGGTAATTTCGACTTTTCGCAGAAAGGGCGTTGCCACGGCCCTTATCCAGGAGCTAAAGGCTGTTGGCGCTGCACGCGGTGCGTATGTAATTTACGTTCAAGCCGACAAAGGCGTAGAGGATCAGCCAGCCATAGAGTTGTATTCAAAGCTGGGCACCCTCGAGGATGTGTTCCACTTCGATATTGCAGTTGAGGACGACAGCAAGAATGCTTAACGGATGCACTGCTGCCGGACGAATCCTCCGCTGCGCTCCGAAGTTGCCGCAGAGTGCGGTGTTCGCGTGCCGAGTTACCCACAATCAGTGGACACCTCCAGTTGTGAAAACACCGTGAAAGCACCTTCCTCAAAGCACCAACCCCTATAACTCAGCCCCCCGGCCAGTTATGATCGACTCAACTGTCACCTCTTGCCGCCCCTGGATTGTGCCATGCGCCTCAATATCGGCCAGAAAACTCTGGCTGGCCTTCTCTTTTACTCTGACCCCCTTTGAAACCCCATTGAAAATCCGACCGGTGTCGATTTCGCCAGTACTCATTCGACTAGGGTATAAAACCCACAATTAATAGTTACCAGTAGAAGATGGCCATTGGGGGCGGCTACGGCTTTGCTGCGCTTATAACGGATACGGAAGGTAACTCGATCGGCTTCCATTCGATGACGTAGCGATACCGTGTCACAAACCGCGAAGCTATTTCGCCTACCTTTGAAAACACCCCGTGGGAAGACCCCGCTCATACAGAGGAATAGAAACTATGGAAACACGCCTGAACGCGTACAAAGCATCCCCGGAGGCCATCGCGGCGATGACCCGGCTTGAGGACTACGTTCGCCATTGCGGACTGGAGTACAGCCTGATCGAGCTGGTGAAAACGCGGGCTTCCCAGATCAATGGCTGTGCCTATTGCCTGCATATGCACACCAGTGATGCCCGCGCCGCCGGTGAGAGCGAGGCGAGGCTCTATCTGTTGTCTGCATGGCGCGAGTCCACGCTTTACACACCACGGGAACGGGCAGCGCTGGCCTGGACAGAGGCGTTAACGAGAGTGGCTGACACTGGTGCTCCCGCGCCGGATTACGAGCAGGGCATTGCGCACTTCAACGAGAAGGAGTTTGTCGATCTGACCTTGTTGATCGGTGCTATCAACGTCTGGAACCGCATCAGTGTGGGGTTTCGCGCGGTTCATCCGAACGAAACGGATCAGGGCCCCCGCTGATATGACGGATCACGCTGCACGCTCGCGATATCCGGTGACGCCTGGCGAGCACATCATGTTGACAGATACCCACAGCGAAAGCAGACTGATGCCGCAGCTTACCCCTCTTAAGTGAAAAACAATCACACTTCATCTGTGAATCCGGGGTAGATAACAGCGTATCGGGCGGTGTATGACGTTATTCAAACGACAGTTATTGGTTTTGGTGGCAGCGATTATTATGGCCAGCGCCACCTTTCAGATTCCCTATTTGCTCAGTGACGACATAGTGATCGAAACCACGTCTTATCTTGACGGAGAGGATCAGGAACTCAACAGCGAGATTCAGGCGCTGATGGACAAGGGCTCATTGACCGATGAAGAGATGGACACCCTGATGCAGAAGCTGGCGCAGGTGTCGGGAGAGGGAGTGTCGGAGGCCGAGCTTGAGCAGCAGGCGCACGCACAGTTGCGCGCTTTCGGGCTCTGGTTTGTTGCGCCGCTGTGGCTGCTGTTTCTGGCGCTGCTGCCCCGTACGTGGGTGGAATATCTTGAGGTGTTGGCGTTACCGGTGTTGTTTTACGCCGCCGGCATTCTGATAGGCTTGGAGATTACCGTCATTGTCGGCCTGGCGCTGTTGGTTGCTCTGCTGAAACCCTGGGTCAAAAAGCGCCTGGGCCGAAAGGCCGCCGCTGACAGCACGATCCCCCGGATTTAAGAAGCCTGTGAGTACGCTATACTTTGGCGTCCCTCCGCTCGTTGGGTAAAAAATACACTTTCAGGAGCCAAAACCATGTCTGTTCTCAGATCATCCGCCGCCGTAGGCATCGCCCTGAGCACCCTCGCCGCCTGTAGTGCGCAAACCACTGACCCGGCGGGCAGTGTAGCGGGTGTGCAGTGGCAGGCGCATACGCCCAGCTCGCCACCCACCGAGCGACACGAGAACGGTTTTGTCGCCGTGGGCGACCGCCTGTATTTGCTGGGTGGTCGGGGTGATCGGCCACTGGATATCTACGATCCGGCCGCCGGCACCTGGAGCCAGGGCGCGGAGCCGCCGTTCGAGATTCACCATATGCAGGCCATTGCCTATGACGACAAGCTCTATGTGCTCGGCGCCATGACCGGCGGCTTTCCTGAGGAGCCGCCGCTCAGCCATGTTCTGATTTACGATCCGGCCACCGATGCCTGGTCAGAAGGGCCCGAAATTCCCGTCGATCGCCAGCGTGGCGGTAGTGGTGTGGTGCTGCACGAGGGGCTGATCTATCTGGTGGGCGGCAACACCCGCGGCCATATGAGTGGTTACGTCGCCTGGCTGGACGTGTTTGATCCGGAGACCGGGCAATGGACCCCGTTGCCGGACGCGCCCCACGCGCGGGATCACTTTCACGCGGCGGTGATCGACGGCTACCTGTACGCAGCCGGCGGGCGCCAGTCGTCCCACGATACCGGCGAGGTGATGACCCTCACGGTCGGGCCTGTGGATGTCTACGATATTGCCAATCAGCGCTGGCACACGCTGGACCAGCCCTTGCCCACCGAGCGGGCGGGTACGGGAACCGTCGCCTTTAACGGTATGCTGGTGGTGCTGGGCGGCGAGAGCGGCAATCAGGAGGCATCCCACCGAGAGGTCGAGGCCTACGACCCGGCCACCCAACAATGGCTCAGCCTGCCGCCTCTGCCCGTTGGTCGCCACGGCACCCAGGCCACGCTCTATAACGGCGAGCTACACATCGTCGCCGGTAGCGGCAATCGCGGCGGCGGCCCGGAATTGAATGATCATTGGATTATGACGCTGTCAGAATAGCGAGTTCAATCGACTCTGACTCCATTGAAGCCCCGATTTGACCCGCTGACAAAAGTGTCAAAGAAGTCTTTACTTTTCTCGCGCGAGCCTGGCCTGCAAGTCTTTAGGAACCGGGAATATATAGCTTCGCCCCTGGGTCGCTTTTTCAAGTAGCCCTAGCGTTACTAAAGCAATCAAATCGCGCCGGGCAGTATCATAGGTAATGCCATGGGAGCGCTGGTGATCTTCAATGCGGTAGGCATGCCGCGGATTTTTAATCGCATGGCGCAGCAAGGAAAGCTGTCTGGCATTAAGGGCTTTTTGCAGGCGAGGGCTGCGGGCGATCTCTTTCCGAACCTGTTGAATTTTTTCTTGCTGCTGCTCAAGGTAGTCGTGTAGCGCACTGATCGCCTGAATGACGACCTCTAACTGATGAATGACAAAATACGTCATGTCGTTTTCATCGGTTTCTACCTGCAAAAAAGCTTGGCCATATTGTTTGGGTGCCTGCTTAATCACTTTCGATATCGTGGTGTACTCCAATAGCCTATACCCCTGCCTCACAGCCACCCAATAAAACAATGCCCTTGCGGTCCGGCCATTGCCGTCCACAAACGGGTGGTCATAAGCCAGCACAAAGTGCACCAGTATCGCCCGAATCAAAGGATGAACAAAAAACTCCGGTGTGTCGCCATTGGCGAGGTTGCACAAGTAGGCGAGCCGCTCGGGAAGCTCGTGAGCCGGGGGCGGGCAATGCAATATATCGCCAGTCTCTGTATCGACGACGTTCACATTGTCGTCCGCTTGCCTGAGCTTACCCGCATGTGCGGAATCGTCCAAAGTTCCTTCAGTCAGTATTCGCTGAAGCTCCAAAATTGTATCGGGAGTGAGCGGTGTGTCACGATGGGTGCGAATAAATTCCATGGCCCGATAGTTATTCAGGATCATGGTTTCATCTTTACTGATGGGCGTCCGATTGACCCGCAGCATCTCTTTGGCCTCAAGCCTCGTGGTGCTGGCGCCCTCAAGCTGGCTCGACGAGATGGCCTCCTCAACCAGTGACCTGACCAAGTAAGTGCCTCTGGTTTCCTTCTCAGAGATCAATGCTGACAGTTGCTGTGCCCCAGCCGCATTGACATCCAGCCAGTGCAGTTTCTCTGCCACCAGGTCTGGCTCACACCACCACAGGGGCTTACCATCCACACCCTTAATGGACAGATATTTGGCCCTGGTTCGCCGGGCATGGGTCAACCCCGCCCACCACTGATGGGGCGTGAGACTCGGATGCTGCTTAAAGCGAATTTTGTCCCAGTGGCTGTACCGACCCTTATCGTCGACTACCCCGGTGGCGAGGATCTCGCCAAGCGCACCTGTACCAGACGCCTCTGTCAGGGCTTTGATAGCGTCTTTATAACCTGGTGATTTGGGCAGAATATGCACATTTAATCCTTTTATAACAGTGGGTTACGATTTCGGCGCCTCATTAAATACTTAAATATAAAAATAAGTATAAGTGTATGATTGCACACTGTAAATGCTGGGTCACTGCCGACGCTCAAGATGTCCGTCTATCTGGTGTCGAAACCCGGTTGCGTTGATCGACTAGTGGGTGGACTACCCTCTGGCTGACATCAGGGGTCACGCAGAATCAGGAGATCCTATCTGTAAGCGGAGAAAGCTAATGGCTCATGTGATCCACTCGATAAACGTTACCGCGAGCGGTCTATGTCACCCTATGGATAGCGTTATTGATGATTCCCATCACCAATATGCGATTGACCTGATGCTGTCGGCTGACGCGTTGATTCTAGGCAGAAAAACCTTTGATCTGTTTATGGATTTCTGGCCCGGCGCAGTGGATAGAGGTGATTTACCTGAAAATACGGTAGCTTTGGCAAACGCTTTAAATAGTATTCCAAAGCTTATTGTTTCGAGCAGAGAAATTGATTTGACCTGGAGTGGCACCAACCACATGCAGGGCCCCGGGCTTGAGGCGATACGGAAAGAGCTGGAGAAATTTAAAGGAACCGCAGTGATTTTTGGAAGCCCCAGCCTGGCCTCCAGCCTACTGGCCGAAGGGTTGGTCAATGAAATTCATATCGTCGCTCAGCCAATCATTGGTGTAGAGGGACCCCGGGTGTTTAGCGATCTAAAGGAGAGAGTAAATCTCGCACTTCTAAGCGCCGATTCGTTCAAATCGGGTGCGGTGTTGTTGCGTTACAGTGTGACCAGACGCCATTGAACTCGGTTTGGCCACGCGTTTCTCGGCGCTGGTGCTACTGGTGATGACGCTTACCATCCAGATTTTCGTCTATCCGGGCGCCTGGCCCACACACGGTGTATGGGCGGCGACGCTGCTTTACCTTATGGCTCACGGGCCGGGCAAAGCTTCACTGGATCACTGGATACGCGGATGACCGCGCCATTGTTGCTATCTATAGATCTTGGTAGACGAGTAAGGCCACCGATATAGTGCATGTGTACTACCCTGTAGACACTAAGCACCTAGGCCCGAGGAAGAGAGCAACGATGACCGATACCGAAGAGCGCCAGCAGCATAAGAACTTCTTTGAAGCAATGACGGCCTTTCGGGATTTTGAGGGCATCGCCAATCCTGATCACTATCGCGCCGCTCCACAGGATTGGTACATCTTTATTACGGATATTCTGAACTCGACCGAAGCCATTGCCGATGGCCGTTACCGGGATGTGAACACACTGGGGGCGGCTTCTATTGTGGTGGCGCGTAAGGTAATGGCGGGGAGAGACTTCCCCTTCGTATTCGGGGGTGATGGTGCGACCCTGCTGGTCCCGTCGTCTGTAGTTGAAGAGCTGTCCTCGCTCCTACTCGGCTTGCAGTCGCTCGCCCGGGAAAACTTTGGTCTGGATCTGCGTGTCGGGTTAGTGTCAGTCGCAGTCTTGAACGATGCCGGGCACCGCGTAGAGGTGGCCAAGTACCAGGAGACCGGAGGCTGGCCCCAGGCTGTGTTCGCCGGTAGCGGGGTGAGCGCGGCCGAAGATTGGGTCAAGGACGATCCGGCGCGCTTTTCGGCGCAGACCTTTGGTGCTGAGGCAGCGCCGGTGGACCTTAACGGCCTTTCCTGTCGCTGGAAGGCGATTCCGGGCGTGCGCGGCCGGGTGATATCCCTGTTGGTTCAGTTGGTGGATGATTCCCCAGCCGCCTATGGCCGGCTATTGGCTGAACTGCACACCATCATGCCGGACGGCCTCCCATCCCACAATCCGGTCAACGATGAAGGATTGGCCTACAAGACGGTGCGCGAAAGTTGCCGGGATGAGCGGCGTTACCATAAGCACAGCTTTAGCGGTGCATTTTTTGGCCGTGTGCTTGAAGTCTTTGTCGCTGTGCTGGCCTTCGGTAAGGGCCTGCCGATGGGCTTTGATGCCACGCTGTACCGGAAGGCGCTGCCGCAGCACACGGATTTCTGCAAGTTCGATAATACCCTGAGGGTGACATTGGATTGCTCGCCGGATCAGGTCGCCCGGATTCGACAGTTTCTCGGCCAGCGGCATCGGGCTGGGGAATTATGGTACGGGATTTTTGAGGGCGACCGGACGCTGATGACCTGCTTTGTGGAGGGGCTTTCGGAGGGCAAGCACTTTCACTTTATTGATGCGGATGATGGGGGCTATACGGCGGCCGCCGCTGACTTAAAGCGGCAAAAGGGTATAGAGCATCAAGGCTGACAAGGGCGGTGGGCAACAATGCCATCACGGGAGCCTGTGAGGGGTATCGTTGGTTCCGCCACCATGTCGTTCAAGTTTTCGCCATGCTGGCCGATGTCCCACGGGATGATTTACCTACTTCGATCCTTCACCGGACAGAGAGAGCTATGAAGCTGAATCTCGGGAAAGCTGTTGTGGTGGCACTTGTTGTCGGCTCTGTACTGGTTTTGATCAATCAGTGGGAGGGCTTTTTTACCGATATTCCCCTCGATCTGCGCAAAATTGGCCTGACCTATTTAGTGCCTTTCACCGTCTTCCTCTGGGGTCAGTGGAGTATCTCAACGGAGCGGCACGCGGCTGCTCTGGAGTTGGCGGTGGCACAAGAACGGGAGGCGCAGGCAAAATCTGCCCGCCAAGCCGGTGTCGCTGATGAAGTGGTTGTTTTGGGGCGCCGGGTCGGCGATACCGCCACCAGGGTAAACCAGGCCTCCCAGGAACGCCTGAAGAACATTCAGGTGGCCGCAGAGGCCATCAACCGGGTATCGGAACATGGCGGGCATATCCAGAAGAGCTCCAATGCGACCAGCGCGGAGATTGATCAACTAAACAATAATGTTGTGGCCCTACAGGCGCACGTTCAGGCGTTGTTGGCTGAGGTGGTGAAAGCGGCTCAATGGTCGAAGACGCTGGTCGGCGAAATGGAAAGCTTCAGCGAGGAGTTCATGCAGATCAATCAAATCACCAAAACCATCGCTGACATTTCGGACCAGACTAATCTTTTGGCGCTCAATGCAGCCATTGAGGCGGCTCGTGCGGGAGAGATGGGGCGTGGTTTCGCGGTCGTAGCGGACGAGGTCAAGAACCTTGCACAGAAAGCCAGCGCAAAGGCCCGAGATATTGAAGCCCTGGTGAGTGAGCTAAGCAGGATCGAGTCAGAGTTGTGTCAGGAATCCGGAAAGTTCTCCAGTTCCCTGGAGCACATTGCCGCCGAAGGTGAACAGAAGCTTGGTGCTATGGACCGGGCACTGAAGCAGTCGGTGGCTCAGGGCAGACAATCTGCCGCCGAAATATCCGACTCCATTCGAGAGCAGACCAGAGAGTTGGAGGGCGTAATCAAACTGATGGATGCTGTAAAAGAAGGTGCTGAAGCAGCCGTAAACGGCTCAGCCGCGAACATGCGACTTGGCGATGAACTTATGGCGCTGGAGCGCAAAGTTCGGGGCACCGATCAGTAGAGTAAAAAAAGGGTCAGAGTCAATTGATTCAATCGACTCTGACCCCATTGGTTTTTTACTGGGTAATCTGACCGCGGATCTCACCGTCGGGATGTGCGGCACTGTGTACGTTCACATAGTGGCCTTCATCCAGCATGATCTCTATCAATTCATCAGAGAGCATGGTTTCTGCAGGCACTTTATAGCCCGAGTCGGTGGCTTCAAGGTGCAGAACAACCCCGCCGTTTTCACCCGCGGGCGCCTGGTGGATATGGGCCGCGTTGCTGTCGATGTCGCTTGTGCTGAAGGCGCCGCGCAAGCTACCCGAAAGGGTGTGTAGAGTGAATGTACCCTGACCGGAAGCCATCGTGTCTACCGCCGGTACTTCTTCATCACCGGACAGCATCAGCGGAAACATGACATGGTCAGACGTCAATATTTGGCCGCGAATTTCACCGTCGGGATAGCTCGGGGAGTGTACATTCACGTAGTGCCCGGCGTTCAGGAACTCCGCCAATGTGGCTTCGTCCAGCGAAGTGTCGGCCGGCAGGCGCCAAACCGACGCATCGCCGCTGTCCTGTTCGAAGCCGACGACCACACCGCCGTTCATGCCGGCAGTGCCGGTGTGAATGTGGGCCGCGCTTGCAGCGTCCAGGTTGCGGGTGTTAACCACCATCATCAGATAGCCGGTTTCGGTGTTGACCAGAGCATAGCCGTCCCCTTCAGCGTCAGTTTCTACCGCCGGAATTTCCTGCGATCCGCTCAGTGCGAACGTCAGTACGTCCCAGGGTGCCGGAGTGACCTGACCACGAATTTCACCGTCTGGGAAGGCTTCCGAATGCATATTCACATAGTGGCCGCCGGCCAGCAGAAGCGCTTGCGTATCCGAGTCCAGGGCGGTGTTTTCGGGGGTCTGCCAGAGTCCGGCATGATCCATATTCTGTTCCAGTCCAACCACGACTCCGCCGTTCTCACCGATAGTGCCCTGGTGGATATGCGCGGCGTTGGTGTCCATATTCATCGCCCAGGCGTTCAGACGAAGACCACCTGTCTCGGTGTTGAGGGTGGCGTAGCCAAGGCCGCTGGCTTCGGAATGAACGCGGGGCACTTCCTGTCCGGGAGACAGGTCGAACAGCACCAGCGCGTAATCGTCTGGCAGGATCTGACCGCGAATTTCGCCGTCCGGGTGGGCGTCAGTATGAACGTTGACGTAGAGGTTGGCCATTTGCAGGGCCGAGGCTTCATCGGAACTCAGAATGGTTCCTTCGGGCAACTGCCAGAGGCCGTCGGTGTCCGCGTTGGCTTCCAGGCCGTGGACAACGCCACCATTCAGGCCGGCTTCAGCGTAGTGGATGTGCGCTGCGCTGGCGTCAAGATCCCAGGCCCAGGTATTGAGGGTCAGCGCACCGTTGCTGCTGTCGTACATCAGGTAGCCCTGACCGTAGGCATCGGTCTGGACGGCGGGTACCTCTTGGTCCCCAGACAGGGTAAAGACGTGAACACTCTGGGTGTCTGTCAGAATTTGCCCACGCAGCTCACCGTCCGGGAAGCTGTCGGTGTGGACGTTGATGTACCAATAACCGGCGAGCAGAGCATCGTGCTGCTCCTGGGTGATGCTTTCACCCTCAATTACCCACATGCCGTCGTCGTAGCCCTCTGTAAATCCGAAGGCTACAGGTCCATTGGTGCCCACTTCGCCCGCATGAATGTGAGCGGCATTGACGCCCATGACGTCGCTGAGGTCCATTTCTGCCATGACGACCATGTCGGTCTCGTTAATAGTCACCGTAGCCATCGCGGACTGGTCGGTGTGCACCATGGGAACTTCCTGCTTGCCTTCGAGCTCCACGTGGTAGCTTTGCAGCTCGGGCTGGGGATCCGGTTGTTCCGGCATGGGGTCGTTACTGCTGCTGCCACACCCGGCGAGGCCGGTGACTGCGGCGAGGATCATCCAATGCATTGGCGTCAGCCAATGATGTCGTTTTGACGTTATCATAATTGTCTATCCTGTTTTTTGGTTTTTTGGTGCGCTGAGCACCAATACTGCAATCGGAAAAAGGTCACAAACTGTAACCAGGCCGTAGAGCTCACTCGTGTCATGAGTGTAAGGGCTTACTGTGTTCGGTGGTTGGCGGATCATTTACAGACAAGATGAGTCGAATTGGTTCTCCAAAGTGTGACGTGACGCACAAAACGCACGAAAAGAAACGGCCGTCTGCTCTATCAAACATAAAATCGAGGCGATCAGTTGATCGGACGCCTGTAGCGGTCCGTAGAGAGGGTCGGGCCACGTTTACTGATAAGCACAAACAGGAGAATCTACATGCGCCTAAATGCGCCCTGCCAGGCTACAAACTTTCGCGGAAGAGATGTCTTTGGAAATCCCTTCCAGCTCAGTGATCACCTCGGGAAACGGGTAATGCTGTCGTTTTTCCGAGACGCCGGATGCCCTTTCTGCAATTTTCGCGTTTACGAGATGACCCATAATTACCAACACTGGAAAGAACATAATCTGGAAATAGTCGTCGTTTTCAGTGACACCGCCGAAAAGGTTCGCCGCTTCGTTGCCAAACACCCCCGGCCCTTCACCATGCTGGCAGACCCCACATTGAAGCTCTATAATCGCTACGGCGTTGAGCATTCCACCGCCGCGCTTCTAAAAGCACTGATATTCAAGCTGCCCCGTATCATCAAGGGCATTGCCAAGGGCGGTCGCCCGAGTAATAATCCGCATCTGGCTGTTGTTCCTGCCGATTTTCTGTTGGACGAGGATGGGCGTATTGAGCATATCTGGTATGGCCGTGATGTCAGTGACCACATTCCCTTGGAGACCGTCACACGCTTTATCGATGAAGGGCGGGCGAAGGGAGGAAAACGCAATACGCGGTGCTCGACCGCAGCTCAAACAAGGCCCCGGCCCTAGGGCTGGGGCTTTGGTTGTGCGCGATACTCTG
The DNA here is from genome assembly GCF_003259155.1 of Marinimicrobium alkaliphilum. GTDB lineage: Bacteria > Pseudomonadota > Gammaproteobacteria > Pseudomonadales > Cellvibrionaceae > Marinimicrobium_A > Marinimicrobium_A alkaliphilum. The sequence continues at coordinate 413,539 of NZ_QGMQ01000003.1, read as the reverse complement.
TGTCAGGCGCTGACCTGACCTGACGCTGTCGGCTGACGCGTTGATTCTAGGCAGAAATACCTTTGATCTGTTTGTGGATTTCTGGCCCGGCGCAGTGGATAGAAGTGATTTGCCAGAAGAAACAGTAGCGCTGGCAAACGCTTTCAATAATATTCCAAAGCTTATTGTCTCGAGCAGACAAATTGATTTGACCTGGAATGGCACCCAACACATACAGGGGCCCCGGGCTTTTAGCGATATAAAGGAAAGCGTAAACCTCGCACTTCTAAGCGCCGGATCGTTCAAATCGGGTGCGGTGTTGTTGCGTTACAGTGTGACCAGAGGTTGAGCCACGAGCTGAGAGTTCAATGGGGTCAGAGTCGATTGATTCAGTCGACTCTGACCCCATTGAACTCTTTCTTTACCTATTTCCCGAAATAGGGCGTATAGTCTCCTCATTGTGAAAGGAATCTGGTCGTCCAGCGCCTAGCGGGCGATTCCTTTCCCTAAAACGTTTCTAAACCAGCCACGGAACTAGAGTCTTAGCATTCCTTCCCCGAACGGGGTCGCAATGTTTCTCATTCGACATTCGATCGCACATCTCTACTCTCCACGACTACCTTGAACGATTCACCGCACCCAGTGCGTGCGCGGGTTTCCGCGCGCCTGTATGCCGTGATTCAGATCCCCCTAATAGGAAGAATCTTTATGAAAGACCTCGTGCGCTGCTTCAAATCACCGGTATGGCTGATTGCCCTACTGGCCATGGTTATTGCCGCTGGCTGCGGTGGTGGCAAGTGGGATGGCGATCCGGCGACTATCCCCGATCCTGCTGTTGTGCCTACTGTTTCCGGTACTAACCCGGAAAACGATGCCAACAACGTTGCCCTGACCACAGCGGTCAATGCGACTTTTAGCGTCGCCATGGATGCCGCGACCATCGATACCGCCACCTTTACCCTGAGCGGCCCCAATGCCACTTCGGTCGACGGTAGCGTGACCTACTCTGCGGCCAACCGGACGGCCACCTTCGTGCCCGCAAGCAACCTGGCGCTGGATACGCTCTACACCGCCGTCATCTCTTCGGATGCCGAGAGCGATGCCGGTACGCCCTTGGCGGCCGACGTCAGCTGGTCGTTTACCACGCGCGATAGCGAGTCGCCCATCGCCATCAGCGAAATCAATCCGGACAATGAAGTCGAACAGGTGTGCACCAACAAAACCGTCCGGGCGGTGTTTGATCGCGCGGTCGATGCGGCCACCATTGAATCTCCGGCGACCAGTTTTGTCTTGGTCGACACGCTCAATTCCATGAACGTTGATGGCACCGTGACCCTTGACGATATGGGCACCACCGCGACGTTTGCGCCGACGTCTGCGCTCAACCCGGACCTTGATTACACCGCGACGGTCACCACCGACGTTAAGGATGAGGACGGCAATGCATTGGCCGATGATGTGAGTTGGACTTTTACCACTGGCGACTCGTTTTGCCAGGACATTATTACCCTCGGCGTGACCAAGCCTTACGGTGTTCTGTCGAATACCGGCGTGACCCTGGGCGGCGGACCGGATAGCACCACCGGCCTGCGTATCGATGGCGATGTGGGTATTTTCCCCGCTGGCGCGTGTATCGGTTGTGATAGCACTACCGTCAGTGGCGAGATTGAAATTGGCAATACCGTTGCCAGTGACGCAATGGATGATCTTGAAGCGGCCTATAACGAAGCCCTCAACCGTTCAACCAATCGTTGTACGCTTATCGACTCGGGTGTATTGACGACCAATCCGTCAGCGGCTTGTGGTGGCGGTGCGGATGGTGTGTTTGCGCCGGGCCTCTACTGGTCAGGAACCTCGATCGAGATTCCCGTTGACGGCACCATTACCCTTGACGGCCAGAACGATCCGGATGCGGTGTTTATCTTTCAGTCAGAGTCTTCCATCGATACCATCGGCGGCAATACGCATATCCTGCTGATCAACGGCGCCAAAGCCAATAACGTCTATTGGGTTGCGGGAAGTTCGGCGACCATCGGCGGCACCGACTCCAACTTTATTGGAACCATTCTGGCCATGATTGGCATTACCGTGAACACCGGTACCGAGATGAATGGGCGCGCGTTTGCTCGCGGCGCTGAGGTGACGGTTCAGGACGGTGCACTGATCATCGTGCCTACCGAATAAACTTCACCGCACCTTATACAGCACGGGCGCTCGACTCTTCGGCGCCCCACGCCAACCGCAATAATGACCGGTAACGACACATGAAAACGAACAAAACCACGCCCTTTAAGGCAACCACAGCGGTTTTACCGCTTCTGACTTTCACCCTCGCGGCATCATTGCCCGCCCACGCGAAAACCGAAGCAGGCCAATTCGAAGTCAGCCCCTTTGTCGGCATTCAGATGTTTGACAGTGGTCACAACCTGGAAGACGCACTCACCTACGGCATCCGTTTGGGCTACAGCTTCACCGATCGCTGGACGCTTGAAGGCGCGCTGTTCTTTGTGGGCAGCAGTGTCGATGACACCGACCTGTTGAACCCGGGAAGAGGCCAATTCTCGAGCCCCATCGGCGACGTCGATCTGACCGTGTATCAGCTGGATGCCCTGTATCACTTCCGCCCGGAAAACACCTTCTCCCCTTACATCGTGTTCGGCTACGGTGCGACGGATTACAGCCCGAGCATTTCCGATAAAGAAATGTCGACCTTTAATATCGGTGTAGGTGCAAAATATTGGATCAGCGATAACCTGGCCATGCGCTTTGACCTGCGCGATCACTTTGTCAGCGAAGTGTTCGACGAGGGTTTCCACAACCTGAGTGCGACCGTTGGCCTTACCTTGGCCTTTGGTGGTAAATCAAGCGCGCGCAGCGCTCCCGTGACCGAAGCGTCGCCGGCGCCCGCGCCGAGAGCGGCTGCCCCCAGACAGGAAGCGGCCACGGCGGAGGTGATTGCATTGGAGTTTGAAGACATTCACTTCGACTTCGACCGGTCGACGCTTACCCCTGAAGCGCAGGCCATTTTGCAGAGAAGCGTGAACACGCTCAAAGAAAACCCCAGAGCCCGTGTGCGCATTGCCGGCTACACCTCGGCCTCCGGTACCGCCGCCCATAACCAGGCCCTGAGCGAACGTCGTGCTGACGCCATCAAAAGCTACCTGGTCGAGCAAGGCATCGCCACCCGCCGACTCGCCACCATCGGCTACGGCGACACCCGCCCGGCTTCCCATGAAGCCAACCCCAGTAACAAAGAGTCCGTAGCCGCAAAAGAAAACATGCGCGCCCTCTTCGAAATCATCATCGAATAAACCAAAAGAACCAGAAGGGTCAGAGTCGATTGAACGAATCGACTCTGACCCTTCTGGCGCGGTTTTCTTCAGCCACTTGTGGGTGGAAAATATTTTCTCTTTCTTCGTGCGTCAGCGAACCGACTATCCCGCGTCTTGGGTGTAGTTTTTAATCTCATCCTGAATTCCATCTCTATGGAGGTTCAGTCTAATTCTCGGTAATGATGCCGGGGAGTCAAGCTTTGATGAAGCGGTTATATGCGGAAGTTTATGTATAACACACGCGATTTGAAGGAGATCCATATGAACAAGCTACATTCATTAGCATTTTATGCATTGGTCACACCCGCTCTCACATTGGGCTCTGGGTCTGTACTGGCGCAGCAATCGACTGGTCAGGATACTGACCGGCAACAGCGGCAGCAACAGCAACAACAGCAAGGAACCCAGCGTGACCAGAGTGAAAGCACACATCGCGACCAGCGGTCTGGTGCCCAGTCTGCGTCGGATCGGCAGAAAGCGGGCGACCACTCTCGCATGCAAAGCCAAGCCTATATGAACGCACCGCCGGCCAATAGCACGCTGGCGAGCGACCTGATGGGTACCGACCTTCGAACCAGTGATGACGAAGATGTAGGCTCGGTCGACGACCTGATCATTGACGATGACGGTAAAGTTGTCGCGGTTATCGTCGGCGTTGGTGGGTTCCTGGGTATTGGTGAGAAAGATGTCGCTATTAGCTGGGACAGCGTCACGCAAACGGGCACGTCTAATGACCGAAAGTTGACAATCAACGCGAGTCGTGAAGATCTGCGTTCGGCGCCGGAGTTTGAGAAACGGGATTGAATCCTGAATCTTAACTTTTTGGTGGAACGTTAACGGCAGAGGCGCAAGCCCCTGCCGTTTTTCTGTAACGCCCCGCTTTACGTTGAATCTGAACCCTCGAGTGCCTCAATTAGACGTCAGTGACTGGGGCCATAAAAAAGCCCCGACTTTACGGTCGGGGCTATGCGCGATGTGATCACTTCCTGGGTGCGACGGTTTTCGGTCAGTCTGTAATCTGACCGCGAATTTCACCTGATGGAAAGTCGGCCGAGTATACATTCACATAGTGACCACCGGCGAGTAGCGTGGCTTGCGCACCCGTGCTCATGGCGACGTTCTCTGGTGTTTGCCAGAGCCCCGGGTGGTCTTCGTGCTCTTCCAGTGCGAGCACCGTATCGCCATTCTCGCCGGTGTTGGCTTGGCGAATGCTGGCGCCGGTAGCCTCCATATCTTTCGCCCAGACATTCAGGCGCAGGCCGCCCGTTGCGGTGTTCAGCGTAAGGTATCCGAGGCCGCTGGCGTCAGATGTGACCGCGGGAACCCCCTGTCCGGCGGACAGATCGAACAGTATCAGTACCGTGTCGTCAGGCAATATCTGCCCGCGGATTTCACCATCCGGGTACGCGTCGGTATGGACGTTGACGTAGAGGTTGGCTGTCCTCAGGGCATAGATATCGTCCGAACCCAGCACGGTGCCGTCCGCCAACTGCCAGAGACCTTCGGTACCGGAATCTGCATCCCACCCCACGAGAATGTCGCCGTTCATACCCGCCTCGGCCTGGTGAATATGCGCCGCGGTCGCGGTGAGATCCCACGCCAGGGTATTGAGTGTCAGAATACCATTGCTGCTGTCGTACAACAGGTAGCCCTGGCCGTGGGCGTCGGTCTGTACCGCGGGAACTTCCTGATTGCCCGACAGGGTAAAGACGTAAAGACTCTGCGTGTCGGTCAGAATCTGCCCCCGTAGTTCACCGTCTGGAAAACTCTCGGTGTGCACGTTGATGTACCAACCACCGGCGAGCAATGCATCATGCTGCACTTCTGTGAGAGCCTCACCCTCGATTACCCAGATGCCATTGTCGCCGGAATCGGAGAACCCAAAGACCACCGGACCGTTGGTGCCGACGTCGCCCGCATGAATATGGGCCGCGTTGACGCCGACAACATCGCTCAGGTTCATCGCCGCCATGACCATCATGTCGGTACGGTTGACGGTGACAGCGGCTGTTGCCGACTGATCGGTGGATACTTTGGGGACCTCCTGCTTACCTTCAAGCAGGACGTCATAGCTTTGCAGCTCGGGATCAGGGTCAGGTACGACGCCGTTAGGAACACTACTGCTACTGCCATTGGCAACACTGCTACTGTCGTTCGCAACACTGCTACTACCGTTGTTGCCATTCGCAATACTGCTACTACTACTGCTGTTGTTGCCTTCGTTGTCAGTGTTGTCATTGCCGCTGCTGCCGCCACCACAACCGGCCAGGCCGGCAACCGCTGCGAACACCAACCAATGCATTGTCGTCGACCAACATTTCTGCTTTAACGTATTCATAACTATCAAACCTCGCCCTGTCTGACCGCGCAACTTAGAAGATCAGCGCGATCAGAATGATGATGGGAATGGGAACCCCGAGTAACCACAGTAATATCGCTGACATAGGAACCTCCAATGAGTAAAACCAGTGAATGCGATCTATTGGGCATCGCGTTGACGTCCGCCGAAAACTGCCATAACACTGGCCGAGAAAGCGCCAATCAGCAGTGTGATAAACAACCAAAGGGCCGTGTAAGCCGATGCCTCGCGCGCTTCATCCGCTGTCAGCGCCACGGTTGAATCCGTCCCGCCGACAATTGCACCCACGGCGGAGCCCAGTACCGCCGCCGTGACCAGCGAAGCGACTGCCCAGCTGAGAAAACCGTGGGCGGTATCGCGAAAAAAGACTTCGTCGGTCTGTACCGCGGGCCATTTGGTTCGCAACCGCCCCGCGAGATAGCCGCCCAATCCGGAAGCCGCCAGCTGCGTGCATGTGAGCCACAGGATCATCCCGAAGCCAACCGCGGTGGCACCGGCTCCTTCCATAGCCCACGGTGACACCACAGAAAAGCCGAGTCCGGTTCCGAGAAGCAGCAGTATCAGGGACAGCGCTGCCGCGCCCGCCGCGCCGGCCAGGATCGCTGACCAGGAGACGGCGCTGCCTCTGTCCGGAATGCTGTCGATATGCGCCGATCCGTCGTACGGACGCACGGGATCAGGCACTGTATTAGTGTCCTGCATGACGGTCTCCCTCTCTTCTCAACATGTTGTTGCGCTGGTTTCCTGCTCTTTCGGCACCGATTGCAGTTTCAACGTTTTTGACTTCTTCCGGCGGGGGAAGAACAGCCGGCAAGCCAAACGATTCAATCCACAGTTCCCGGGTGAATCCTTTCGTGTGATACAGGTGATGTTCCTCTTCTTCGCCGATGGCTTCGACCGCTGTCTTGAGTGCGCCGGTTTCCTTGCCTTGTCCGTGCTCAGCCAAGTGACCAATCAGTTCCCAGTTCTGATGATCCTTGGTTTCCGCCAGAACCACGCACTCGCACGCTACGAGCTGTGCCGCTGTGGCGTTGTCCTGGCTTCTCGCCATTTCAATCGCTTCTACGAGGGCGTCTCCGATGTGTGCGACGACTTCCTGCCCTGGCGTGATGGTGTCCGGGTCCAATTCCAGCTCCTTGAATACGTCCAGCAGTACCCGTTCATGGGTTCGTGTTTCCTCAAGATATTCTTCCCATTCATTCTTCAAGTCGTCGTTCTTTGCGCATAGCAGCGCTGCTTCGTAAATTCTGATGCCGCCGCGCTCGGTCTCCAGGGCTTGATGCAACAACTCATGGAGCTGATTTTTGATATACGGTGTTTTCTTCATGATTTACTCCTCAACATTATTAGGCAGATTGCCGGTGTGTACGCTGCGCTACTTGGTGGGTGGATCGCTATCACGGGAGAAGTGACGATGGGCCGCGATGGCCTCGATAAATGCCGGCGCGATCTCGGTGGTATCAGCGTCCTCCGACAACAGAATGCCGGGATCTTTCTCCATCTCTGAACCAATGCCGACGACTCTCAGCAGTTCCCGTCCGGCGCCCAGTGCAAGAATTGTTTTGCAGTGCCTATACAGGTCAGTGATGAACGCCATCGTGTGCCCATTGTCCGCAAGTGCCCGTATCGCATCGCTACCATCGGGTACCACTAACGCATCGAAGAGAAATCCCGGTGCGTTTTCCAGGGACTTGTCTGCTTCAATCTTCTTGCCGGAGTCACCGGTAAACAGGCCCACCCGTGGCCCCACGAAATGAACGACAGCACCGGCCTCGACCAACGCTCGGTAGAGGCTGACGATTGAAGAAAGCTGGACACCCTCTTCGATCAGCACGGCAACTTGACGGGTGCGGATACCGCATTCGCCCGGCCGGGCCATCAGCGACAACGCGGGTGACGCCTTGATCTCTGGCGCCTGCGGATTGGCGCTCGCTTTGGGCATCGCTTCGGGTACTTTCATGCCCAAGCCGGTTGCCACGTCTTTTGCCAGGTCCTGCGAAACGTTAACCAGCGACGACAACATCCGCGTACGAATCGCCGGGATATCGACTTTGCTCAGCTCGAAGCGGAATGCGGCGGCAATATGGGCTTTCTCGACATCTGTTTGACTCTCGAAAAACAAGGTGGCCTGTGCGTAGTGCTCGGCGAACTTCTCAGGCTTTCCACGGACTTTGTCCTCGGAAACGCGTTCGGGGAAGGACGTGAACCCTGTTTCTCCTGCCTGAAAGGGACAGCCGCCTGCCAAGGAATTTGGCTCGTAAGCCACGCGCCCTCGGTGCACTGCCTGACGGTGCAGGCCATCACGTTGGTTGTTCTGCACTGAGGCGAGCGGCGAATTGATCGGAATCTCGTGAAAGTTCGGGCCGCCCAGTCGCGTTATCTGAGTGTCGACATAGGAATGAATGCGACCGGCAAGCAGTGGATCGTTGGAAAAATCAATACCCGGAATGACGTGCGCGGTGCAGAATGCGACCTGTTCGGTTTCAGCAAAGAAATTGTCGGGGTTCCTGTTCAGAACCATGCGCCCGACGGGGGTCAGCGGTACCAGCTCCTCCGGTATGATCTTGGTTGAATCGAGCACATCGAAGCTGAAACCGTCCGCCTGCTCCTCCGTGAATATTTGCAGGCTCAGTTCCCATTCCGGGAACTCACCGGATTCAATCGCTTCCCACAAATCGCGCCGATGATAGTCCGGGTCTGCGCCCGAGATTTTCACCGCTTCGTCCCAGACGAGCGAGTGGGTCCCCTGGAGCGGTGTCCAGTGAAACTTGCAGAATACGGATTGGCCTTCCGCATTGATCAGGCGGAAGGTATGTACGCCGAAGCCCTGCATCATTCGGTAGCTGCGGGGGATGCCACGATCCGACATGACCCACATCAGCATGTGGGTGGACTCGGGCATCAGGGAGACGAAATCCCAGAAGGTGTCGTGGGCTGATGCCGCTTGCGGCATGCCGTGATGCGGTTCCGGTTTGAGGGCATGAACCAGGTCGGGAAACTTCATGGCATCCTGAATAAAGAACACCGGTATGTTGTTTCCCACCAGATCCCAGTTGCCCTCGTCGGTATAGAACTTCACCGCGAAGCCGCGCGCGTCGCGTGCGGTATCTTTCGAGCCGCGTTCGCCCGCCACCGTGGAAAAACGCACAAACACCGGGGTAGTCTTACCCTTCTCGGTGAACGGGGCCGCGCGCGTGTACTGGGTCAGGGCGTCGTAAGCTTCAAAGTAGCCGTGCGCCGCTGAGCCCCGGGCGTGAACGACGCGCTCCGGTATGCGTTCGTGATCGAAATGCGTGATCTTCTCCCGAAGAATGAAGTCTTCGAGTAGCGATGGCCCACGCAATCCGGCTTTCAAGGTGTTTTGATTGTCGCTGATGGGAACACCTTGATTGGTGGTCAAGGTCCTCTGGCTGGGATCAACCCGAACACGGTCGAGCGAATCGATCGTCGCATTGGTTCCGAGCCACGCAGCGCCGCCGGTTTTTGGTGTGCCGGTTTCCTCCGAGATCGTACTTGCGGTCAGCCGGCTGGAGTTGGGTTCGACTGTTTCCCCCGCCGGTGGCGCTGAAGCATTGTCGCGACCGTACTCGCGTGCCTTAGCGCGGTTATAGGGTATTCCGGCGACCAGATCGTCGGTTGCCATGGCTTTCTCTGCGACAACGTCGTTGGTTCTAAGCGCGCCGCCGCTATCCGGCGCGTCCTTGTTCGATGTTTTCTTGGCGCTCATTGTTGGTCTCCGGCGACTAGTAGTTGTAACCCAGGCCGACGGTATAAGCCCAGGCGCCATCATCCTGGAAGGCATCGGTAGCATCACTGGTGCTGCTGAAAAGGAACTGGTACTCGACGCGCGCGAGGAAGTAGGTCTTCGCCAATACGTAGTACTTCACGCCTGTTTCCAGACCCGCAAAGGCGCTGTCGTTGACACCGTCACCGTAGACACCACCCAGGCTTCCGCCGATGAACGGGCGTGCACGATCCGACAGGAACTGATAGTTGTAGTAGCCGCGGGTTGAGCCGTTCCAGAAATCATTGGTGATGCTCTCGCCCTCGATGCTGGCGTAGTTGATGCTTTGCCGAATGCCGGCCACCGCGTTATTGCGTAGATACCAACCCATGTCGCCGGTAACGCCGAAGCTACCGCTATTGAAGCCCTGGTCGCTGGTGCCGGTGCCGGAGATGGAGAACTCTTTTTCACCCGCTGCCGGGCCAAAATTTGAGGACTGTGCGGATGCCACCATGGGCAATGCGCCGAGCAGACAGAACGTAATTGCTGCCGTGTTGATTTTGTTCATGAGAGATTCCTTGGGTGTCGTTTACAGGTCGAGTTTCTGACGCCATAACCTACATGGCGCGAACTCTCATGATCGGGGTTTGGCCGCTCGGTTGTCTGTTCGTAAGCGCACACCCGACGCTGAAAAGAACCCTAGAGTTCTATTTCCACAACGTGCTCCTGGCGATCGTCGATCATTGGAATGCGTTGGTCAGGGCACTCGGTACCATCGACCGCGACACGGTTTACGTGCCCTGAGGTTTTGCCAGTGCGTTTGACTGTGATGTGGTAGAGGGTGTCGCGAAAGCGGTAGTGAATTTTGTAAGAATGCCAGCTTGCCGGGATGCAGGGCACGATGCGCAGATGCGCCCCTTCCAGTTGCAATCCCAGTAGTGTTTCTACGGTCAGCCGGTACATCCAGCCTGCGGCTCCCGTGTACCAGGTCCAGCCGCCGCGGCCGATATGGGGTGAGACGCCATAGATGTCCGCGCACATGACGTAAGGTTCGACCTTATACAGGTCAATGGCTTCGGGTGTGTCACCGTGGTTCACCGGATTGAGCATGGCGAAAAGTTCCCAGGCGCGTTCGGTGTCGCCCAGCTGGGCAAACGCCATGGTGGTCCAGATCGCGGCATGGGTGTATTGGCCGCCGTTCTCGCGCACGCCGGGGATATAGCCTTTGATGTAGCCGGGTTCAAGCGCTGATTGATCAAAGGGTGGGTCCAGCAACTGAATGATCTGCTTGTCCCGCCGCACCAGGCGTTCGTCCACTGCCTTCATTGCCTGGCGAGCCCGCTGCGGATCGCCGCCTTTCGAGAGCACAGACCAACTCTGGCTGATGGAATCTATCTGGCATTCGTCGTTGGTGCTTGAACCCAGCGGCGTGCCGTCGTCGAAATAGGCACGCCGGTACCAGTTGCCATCCCAGGCCTCGGCCTCGATGTTGGTGCGCAGTTGTGCGGCGTGAGTGCGGCACATCTCGACAAAGGCCAGATCATTGCGCTCGTCTGCCAGGTTGGCGAACAGCTCGAGGTTTTCCACCAGGAACCAGGCCAGCCACACGCTTTCGCCCCGTCCGTCCGCGCCGATGAGGTTCATGCCGTCGTTCCAGTCGCCGCAGCCCATCAGTGGTAAGTGGTGGGAGCCAAAGCGCAGGCCGTGTCGGAGAGCACGCACGCAGTGCTCGTACAGACTGGCCGCTTCGGATGAGCGTTGCGGCTGATCGTAGTAGGCCTCTTCGTTCGCCGACAGCTCACGCCCTTCCAGAAAATGAATCGGCTCGTCGAGTACGCCGGTATCGCCGGTCGTCTGCACGTAGCGGCACGTGGCATAGGGTAGCCACAGATAGTCGTCGGAAAAGTGGGTGCGTACGCCCTGTCCGCCGGGTGGATGCCACCAATGCTGGACGTCACCCTTGAGGAACTGGCGCCCGGCGTGCCGAATCAGCTGTTCACGGGCGAGCCAGGGAGTTGCGTGGATCAGTGCCATGGTGTCCTGCAACTGGTCGCGAAAACCGTAAGCACCACCGGACTGGTAGTAGCCGCTGCGTGCCCACAGCCGGCACGACAGGGTCTGGTAGATCAGCCAGCCGTTGGCCAATACATTCAGCGCCGGGTCCGGGGTATCGACATTGACCGCACCCAGGGTATGGTTCCAGTGCTCCCATACGGCTTCCAGCGCTTGTCGCGCGCCCGCCTGGCCGCCGAATTGCTGAACCAGATGGCGCGCTTCATCGCCGTCGCCGGCTGCGCCGAAGACGAACACGATTTCGCGTTCTTCGCCGGCGTCGAGTTCGATTCGGGTCTGGATCGCGGCACAGGGGTCGAGCCCGGCCCCGGTCTTGCCCGAGAGGCGCTTCCGGCGCATTGCCGACGGACTGGCAAGCGAACCGTTGCGGCCAATAAACTCGGTGCGGTTACCGCTCACCGTGCGCTCGCGTTCGCTGACCTGGGCGAATACTACCCGGTCGGCACATTCGCGACCGTAGGCATTGCGGGCAAACAGTGCGCCCGTGTGCAGATCCACGTCGGTAACGATGTGCATGAGGTTGGTATGTCGCCACTCACCGAGCACTAACTCCCAGTACCCGGTGAGCGACAGGCGACGCGGACGCTCCGATCGGTTGTGCAGTTTGACCACCAGGAATTTGACCGGCGCATCCATGGCGACGTAGGTGAACAGTTCCGAGGCGATGCCGGCCTCACAGTGTTCGAACACGCTGTAACCAAAGCCGTGTCGGCACACGTAGCCCGAGCGCCCGCCGGCGGGTAGCGGTGTTGGCGACCAGAATTCGCCGGTGTCTTCATCGCGAATGTACAGCGCTTCGCCGCAGGTGTCAGAGATCGGGTCGTTGTACCAGGGGGTGAGACGGAACTCGTGGGCGTTCTCGACCCAGGTGTAGGCGCTGCCGCTCTCGCTGACGACGGTGCCGATGTGCGGGCTGGCGATCACGTTTGCCCAGGGTGCCGGCGTGGTTTGTCCCGGCTCCAGCGTCACGACGTATTCATGGCCGTCGGGGGTAAAGCCGCCCAGACCATTGTCGAAAATAAGCTCGCGCGGTGCCAGCGGTTCAACGGGCTTTAACGCTGCTTTTTGCGAAGGTTCCAGCCGATCCGATGGACGTTCGGGTGACACGCGCCGATCCACCTGCTCGATCAGGGTCTCGGCGGTGTCGCTGAAGACAATGCGGGAAACGGTTTGGAGCAGGACGCGTTCGTCCTCGGAAAGTTCTTCCGCGCGCCGCACGAAAATCCCGCCCGGCTTGTCGATGATCTGCGCGTCAGGGCCGGCATTGATCAGCCCCATGATCAGGTCGTGCAGTTCTGCCCGATATCCCGAGAAACCTTCGTTGACGATCACCAGATCGGCGGCCAGGCCCTTCATGCGCCAGTAGGCGTGGGCCTGCATCACCTGCTTGACCAGACCAATGCGGGCAACGTCGCCGATCAGGAGCAGGACAATGGGCAGATCGCCTGAGATGGCAAAGCGCCACAATCCGGATTGCCCCAGTTGGTTGCGGGCAATGGTACTCGGCGCCGCCCGGCGCATGGCATTGCCGTATATGACGGAGTTGGCCAGTCGACCGAAGACTTGGGCATCGGCTTCGGTCACGTTGAGGTGGCGCAGCACCTCCTGACTCTGGAACCAGGCCATCTCGAAGGCGCGTTCGCCAAAGTGGCGGTCGTTGTATTTTTCAATCAGGGACAATGCAGCCTCGCGTGAGTCCGCCATCCCGGAGATGATCTGCACGCTGGCGGATTCGTCGGGCGCCAAGCTCAGGGTGCTGCGGATCGCGACGCAGGGGTCGAGTACCGCCCCTTGGGTGTTCGACAAATTCGATGAATGATCCGCACTGTCCAGTACCACGGGGTTGGCCGCGGTGCGGCCGCGTCCAATAAAGCGGGCGCGATCGGTCTCGCAGGACAGCTCGCTGATGACTGATTCCGGGGTAGCCAGCAAGTGGAACATCCAGGGCAACTTTTCGCCCGGTGTGCGTGGCCGTCGGGTGCAGAGTATGGCCTGCTGTCCGGGCAGAATTTCGGTCTGCACGAACAGATTGCTGAACGAGCGATGGGCGAGGTCGGCGCTCAGCGGTGCCAGCACCACTTCCGCGAAGCTGGTCACTTCAATGTGACGCAGGCGTGACGACTGGTTGGTGAGGGTGATCCGACGGATCTCGACATCGTCCTCCGGTGACACACTGATCTCGGTGTGCGCTTCAATCGCGTGGTCGCGCCGCCGGTATTCTGCGCGCGCCTGCACGAAAATCGCTTCGTAGTGATCGGCGGGTCGCCGTGTTGGTTGGTGTGCCGCTGACCAGTAGTTGCCGTCGTTGCGGTCGCGCAGATAAATGAAGGTACCCCAGCTGTCGGCGGTGGCGTCCTCGCGCCAGCGGGTAACGGCGAGATCGTGCCAGCGGCTGGCGCTGCCACCGGCGTGGGTTGCCATAACGTGATAGCGGCCATTCGACAAGAGGTGAACTTCAGGGAGGCGTGTGTTGGGGTCGGTAAACACACGCATGATTTCGCCAACCTCGGCGCTTGGGGGGCGCGCGGCAGCGCTGACTTCGGCGGCGTGCGGCTGCAGGGTGCTCCCTCTCTTGGGGACCCGCTCCTGCAACAGCAGCTCGGTCGCCCGCACCAGCGGGTCCGACATAAAGCGGCGCTGCATCGGCTGGTCGAGCAAGACATGCGCAAAGGACAGTAGGCTCATGCCCTGGTGGTGGACCATAAAGGTCTGCACGATGGCGTGCGGCTTGCCTCGGGGCACGCGGGTGGGTGTGTAGTCGATGGCTTCGTAGAAACCGTAGTCGCCCAGGAATCCTTCGTCGGCCAACGCCTGTAGATTGTGGCAGGCTTTGCGCGGCATGACCGTCAGCGCCAGGGCGCTGGCATAGGGCGCGATCACCAGGTCGTCGCCCAACCCGCGCTTGAAGCCGAGGCCGGGCACGCCGAATGCCCGGTACTGGTAAACCTGGTTGAGGTCGGTGGCGTTGTAGCAGGATTCGGAAATCCCCCAGGGCACAGCGCGTTGCCGGCCGTATTCGATCTGGCGCGATACAGCGGCTTTGCAGGTTTGCGCCAACAGGGTGTTTGCGTAGCTGGGCATGATCAGTTGCGGCATCAGGTACTCGAACATCGAGCCGCTCCACGAAATCAGACTGACCTCACCGCCATGACTGGTCAACAGACGGCCGAGTGCGAACCAGTGCTTCTGGGGTATCTTTCCTTGCGCAATCAGTAGAAAGCTGGCCAGGCGTGCTTCCGATGCAAGGAGGTCGTAACAGGCAGGGTCGCGCCGTCGCTCCCCGACGTCGTAGCCGATGGTCAATAAACCGGTGGCAGCGTCATAAAGAAATCCGAAATCCATGTGCGCCAGATGACGGCAACGATTGATTAAATCGTCGATGGTGTCGAGCTGTACCTGCGCGCCTTCGCTACCTGTATCCGCCAGTGCTACCCGGCTTGGGAGAGCGCTGCCCTGCCACGGCTCGGGCACCAGCAGTTCGAGTTCATTGCGGAGTGCTCGCGTTTGTTGGTCGAATGCCTGTGCCCAGTAAACCAGTTCACCGTCTTTGCGGGCGTCCGCTGGCAGCGCTGCACACAGTGCGCCCTCGGTGCGGTCAATCTGATCGAGCGCGCTGATGGCAGCGGCCAGTGTCCGGGGTGGACCTTCAAGGGTGAGGGCTTGCAAGGTGTCCTGCAGCGCGCGGATGTGTTGCGCCAGTTCCGGTGCCGGTGAGTCGGAAAGCTGTTCGGCCAGTACCTGCAGGGTGTCCTCCAGGCCCTGCAGCGCCCTGGAAGACAGCACCGGTTGGTGTTTCAACTCGGCTAACCCTGCCTGTAGGGTGAGCAAACTGCCGGCCAGGTTGCCGCTGTCCACGGACGAGACGTAGCGTGGATGGAGAGGTTGCAACGTACGGGTGTCGTACCAGTTGAACAAATGGCCGCGATAGCCTTCCAGCTTTTCCATCGCCGCAAGGGTGTTGCCGACGCGTTGCAGGCACTCGCTCGCCGTGAGATAACCGAAATCGACGGCCGCCAGGTCAGCCAGCAGTGACAGGCCGATATTGGTGGGTGAGGTACGTGAGGCAATGGTCGGCTCAGGATGGACCTGGAAGTTGTCGGGCGGCAGCCAGTTGTCATTCGGGCCGACGAAATCGGTGAAGTAGCGCCAGGTACGGCGGGCCGTTGTGCGCAGGAAGGTTTGTTGGTCGGCGCTTAAGCCCGGGGAGGCGGTGACTAACGGTCGGCTGAGCCACCAACCCACAACGGGGGACAGGAGCCACAGCATCAGGATGGGCGCAGCGGCGATCCATGCCGCTGGTGGGACCCCTGCCACCGCCAGAGCCGCGCCCAGGCCCAGCGCGAGAGCCGGTGCGATCCACATCTCCCGGAAGAAGTCCGGCAGCGATTGGCTGGCGTTGCGGCGTGCGTAGCTCGGCAGTTGCCACAGGAGCAAGCCGCGTCGCGTGAACGGCATGCGCGCGCCCGAGCGGCCAATCGCCCCGAGGGCAATCCGGGTGTCGTAGGGCAAGAAGGCCAGGGCCAGGAAAGCGAGCGCGAGCGGACGGCCAGCGGTTCTTGCGGTCAGTTTAAGGTGCGTCAGCCAGTCACATTCTGCAGGTCTACGCGTCAGCTCAATCAGCGTCGCGAGCAAGGCGGGGAGGAACACGACCGTCACAATCAGCAAGGCCCACACCCAGATCGCTCCCGGACCTGCAAGCCATCCCACCACCAACAGCGCCAGTAGCGCCGGCGCCACCAGACTGCGGCGCAGGTTGTCGATGATTTTCCACAGTGACAGCGCCGACAGCGGGTTTGGCTGTCGTTCTTCGTGCGCGCCATGGGCGCCCGGGGGGCCGGGTACGCGCGGCAGCAGCCAGCCGGTGAGTTGCCAATCGCCGCGTATCCAGCGATGGCGCCGGCTGGCATCGATGGCGACACTGGCCGGTTGTTCCTCAATGAGGTGAACGTCAGTCACCAGGGCCGAGCGGGCATAGCCTCCTTCCAGCAGGTCATGACTGAGGATGAGATTCTCGGGCAAGCGCTCGTCCACAGCCTGGCGAAACGCATTGACGTCGTAGATGCCTTTACCGATGAACGAGCCTTCCCCGAACAGATCCTGGTAGACGTCCGATACTTCGCGTGTGTAGGGGTCGAGGCCCGAGTCACCGGCGAACAGTTTGGCAAAGTGCGACTGGCCGGCACTGGTCAGGCTGATGGAGGTGCGCGGTTGCAGGATCGCGTAGCCTTCGACGATGCGGCCCTTGGTGGCGTCGTAGACCGGTCGGTTGAGTGGATGCGCCAGATTGCCGACCAGGGAATGGGCCGCGTCGCGGGGCAGTTGGGTATCGGTGTCCAGGGTGATCACGTATTGAATCGAACCGAGGATGGACTGATCGCCGACGATGTCCGAGAAGGCGGTGTGCTCCTCGCCCCGAAGCCGTGCGTTAAACTGCTCGAGCTTGCCGCGCTTGCGTTCATAGCCCATCCACACCTGCTCGAACGGGTTCCACAGCCGCGGGCGGTGAAAAAGATAGAAAACACAGGGCCGATCGTCGCGGTAGGTTTCGTTGAGTGCCTCGATGCCCGCGCGCGCGTGGGCGAGCAAGTCCCCATCGTCAGGCCGCGTTTGTTCGGGGGCATCACAAAAATCGGTCAGCAGTGCAAAGTACAGATTGGCATCGCGGTTGCCGAGGTAACGTATCTCCAGTGCTTCGAGTAGATGGTCGATGTCCTTTCGGTCACTCAACAAGGTGGGCACAACGACCATGCTGCGGTGGGCGGTGGGGATTCCCTGGGAAAAATCCAATCGGGGCAGCGCACGCGGCGGCATGAACAGCGTGACCATAAGGTTTGCCAGCGAGACCGTCAGCGCCGAGGCGCCAATCATGCCGGTGAGCGCAAGAAAAACGTAACGCCAGTCAAACGGGGTAAATCCCTTTAGCGCATAAAGCACGCCTGCGGTCGAGAGCAGTGTCAGCACGAAAATAAGCCCGAGATACAGGCTCAGCAGGTAACGCGGGCTCGCTCGGTTCAGGCGGGTTCTCACTGACGGGCGGCATCCGAGCGTTCGCTCCAGCTGCGGTCGCCCCTGGTCAATCAGGTAAAAGCCGACATGTGCGCTGCGGTCCTGATAGCCCAGTTCTGTGGCGGCTGCTTGGGCGAGTGCAATGGCTTCGCGCGCAACCACCACCTCGCTAGAGGTGCAGCCTCGCGCCACGTCTTCGATGACATGCCGGTAGCGGTCGCGGGTCGCGAAGTCCTGCTCCGCGTGCATGTTGGACGGGTCCTCACGCAAGGTCTGTTCGACCACGCTGAGCGACTCGACATAGGGCTTCCAGTCAGTGGTGCCGATAAAGCGCAGGCTGCCGATGCTATTGGCGATGGAGATCTGGTTGGCCGCGTCCGTCCGCCCCGCCGCTTCCGACAACTTGGTTGCGGTGACTCCCTGCTCGTGCATCTTGTGCTCAACCCAGGTCTGCACGAAGGCCATGGCGGGGCCCTGGGCCTGGAGCCGGTCGTAGAACTCCTCCACAAACGGCGCAGTCAGGGGCACATCGGCGTGGGCAAACTCGGCCAGCAATTGGATTAACTGTTTCGGGTCGCTTTCCGCCGCAGCCAGCATGCGGTCTGCCCAGGTGATGGCCGCATCACGTTCCTCACGCCGCTGGGCAATACGCACGGCAACCCGGCGCAGGTTCTCCAACAGCGCCAATTGCAACATGATAGGAAAGGCCCACAATTCGCCCAGTTTTAAGGGTGCCGCCGTCTGATAGGCAGCCACGAACTGGGTGACGTTGTCGCTGTCGATGCGGCCGTCCATGTGGGAAATCAATTCCAGGGCCAGATCGTAAATACGGGGAAAGCCGGCCGATGGTCCCTCGGCCAGGCGCGGCAACTGTCGGCTGTACCCGCGCGGAAGGTGCCGGCGTGCCAGGCTGATCTGCTGCTCGATCAGATAAAAGTTGTCGAGCAGCCAGGCCTCGGTGGGTACGATCCTTTGTCGCGACGTCGCCGCCGCTGTGACCACGTCGTAGGCTGCCAGTAATACGCGGGCATTGTCCGCCAGCCGGGGTAGCAGCTTGTCCGCTCCCGGGCGCGGGTCGATCTGATGCTGGTCCGACAGGGTGACCGCGTGACGCTTTAATTGCTCAATACTGAACAGCTCCGCGCGCAACAGCTCGGTGTTCTGGTCATGGCCCAGCCCATTCCCTGTGCGAGCCGAAAATCTGAATGCGTTAATGGCTTTGCTCCTTGCGAACCCTCGACTTCTATCGCTTGATAGTGCCGATTCATTCGAGCTGAGGGGCCTCAATAATGGCCAACGGATCGCTCCGATGTCTGTGCGCAAACACACCAACGCGCCCCGTTTCCGCTACCCGCGCTCAGTGTGACAACGCACAGACGTGACCTTCGGCGGCCTTCAGACTGGGAACAGCGATTATCGCGACGGAAAAAATAGGGGAGAGACGAGTCGCGGCCGGCGCAGTCGTCCAGGTCAGAAATAACCAGTGAGAAGGCGTCATATGAAGACAGATATACGACTAGCAGACTTTATCCGGCAAGAACTGGAACCGATTCTTCAGGACTGGGAAGCGTTCGCGCGAACAATCTTCCATGCAGAGCATATGGATAAGGTTGGGCTGCGCGATCACGCCAAAGACATGCTCCTGGTCATTACCAACGATCTCGAAACCCGCCAGAGTGACACCGAGCAAGCGGCTAAATCGAAAGGCTTCGGGCCAGAGGGCGCGGATGATTCCTGGGCGGAAGTGCACGGCGGTGAACGTCAGGCCAGCGGATTCAGCGTTGTGGAAACCGTCGCTGAATTCCGCGCTCTGCGCGCAAGTGTTGTGTCGCACTGGACGCAAACTTATCCGACGGCTTCCAGGCAACAACTTGACGACCTTACACGATTTCACGAAGCCATTGATCAGGCTGTCGCTGAATCGCTCGACCACTATTCTACAGCCAAGGAGATGGAGACCCGTCTGTTCGGTGCTATTTTGGTGGCATCGCCGGATCCGATCTATGTGCTGGATCTTGATGGCCAATTTGTTTATGCCAACAAGGCCACCGCTGATCTTTTCTCACTCGATACAGCGTCAATCATCGGGCAATCCACGGCTGATCTCGGATTTCCATTCGCGTCGGACTTCGAGCGTAATCTCGACAAGGTGATTGCCGGGCAGGCCACTTACCGAGGCCAGTTTGTTCACACGTTTGCGTCCGGCCGAGGTGAGCGGTTCGAGTATCTGCTTGCGCCCGTGCTGGACGATCATCAGAACACTGAAGCGATTGTCTGTATTTTCCGGGACGTGACCGAACGGGCACTTGCCGAAGAGAAAATTTGGTACAACGCTCACCATGACCATCTGACGGGGCTTCCGAATCGCCGCCTTTTCTTGGATCGCCTGGAGCAGGAACTCAAACACGCGAAACGCAATAGGTTGCCGCTTGCGGTACTCTTTATGGACCTCGATGGCTTCAAGGACGTCAACGATTCACGCGGACATGAGGCGGGGGACCGCTTGTTGTCTGACGTGGCGAAGCGCCTAAAGGATTGTGTGCGAGAGGAAGATACGGTCGCTCGTTTGGGCGGCGACGAATTTACCGTGATTCTTTCCGGCGTTGAGCATGACCGGGATGTTGAGCTGGTGGGCCGGACGATTATTGACGCCATTGCGATGCCTTTTCACATCGGGTTTGAACAGATCAAAATTTCGGTCAGCATCGGGGTAACCTTTTACCCCCGGGATGCAGATTATCCTGTGACGTTACTGGAAGCCGCGGATCAGGCGATGTATACAGCGAAGAGATCGGGCTCCAACCGAATGTGTTTTTATGAGACATGAATAACCGTCAAATCAAAGATTATAAGAGCCACCCCAAGGGGCAGGCCGGGAAAGTTGAACTAAAGCCGTAAATCATTGATGATGCTTTGGTGATATCGAAGCCTGTAAGTAGGTGGTCTCGAGCGACCAAAGGGGAGTTGAGTGATAGGCGATCGCAAGGTAAATGTCTTTTTTGACGACGTGATGTTGGGGCACGATCCCAAAGTGGATCTGCCTTTTATGCCCAGTCGAGTGGAAAAGCGCGTCAGAATGGTTCTGCAGAACCTGGATTTCAAGTGGAGCTACCCCGAGCACCCCGGGCGGTTGAAGGCCATCAAGCAGTATCTCGAAGAATGCCCTGTGCCGGGCGTTCATTTTACCTCAGGCCCCAGCGCAACCTACGATCAGCTCAGCCGCGTTCACACCACCTCCTACCTGGATCATATTTTCTCGCTCGAAGGTCAAAGTGCCTGGCTGGATAGGGACACCACCGCCGTTTCCCCGGACAGTATCAAGGCCGCCACCGCTGCGGCCGGCAACGCTATCGCGGCGGTGGAGAGCGTGTTCACTGAGGCGTGCCAGAGTGCTTTTGCTCTGGTGCGGCCCCCCGGTCATCATGCTGAACCGGTTCGAGCAAGAGGTTTCTGCCTGCTGAATAATGTTGCCGTGGCGGCGGCCCATGCCCAGGCGAAACTCGGCTGTGAGCGCATCCTGATCGTCGACTGGGATGCTCACCACGGCAACGGAACCCAGGATATATTCTGGGCGGATCCCGATGTACTTTTCTTTGATACCCACTGCGCCGCACCCTTCTATCCCGGGTCAGGTCTTCTGGAGGAAGTGGGTGCGGGAATGGGAGAGGGTTATACCATCAACGTACCCTTGCCTGAAACCGCGGGGGACGTCGCCTTTGAGAAGGCTTTCCGCGACATTCTGCTGCCGGCGGCTGAGCATTTCCAGCCCGATCTCGTCCTGGTCTCGGCGGGCTTTGATCCGCACCACAACGATATGGCACTCAACCTGACCTATAACGGTTTCAAAGTGCTTACCCGCATGCTCCAGGATATTGCCGATCGCCACTGCGACGGACGACTGGTCCTGGTGCTGGAGGGCGGCTATAACCTGACATCGCTTTCGCGCGGGGTGCATGCGGTACTGGAGGTGTTGGCCGGTGGTGAGGCCGATGAGGTGGTGGAGTGCGGCGTGAATGAAGTGGCGGCTGCGGCCGCTTTCCATCGCTCAGCTTTTATTGATGATGATCAGCGCTGAAGTCGTCGCTATCAACAGAGAATGTTAATTAACATTTTCCGTTCATAAAATCGTTTTTAGCGGAAGTAACATGAGGTACCATTTGTCTGTGTAATCGGTTTCGGTTAGTATCGAGTGGACATTAAAATAATGCGTTCGCGCCGATCACTGCAAGTTCATAACAATTCGTTTTATCCGCTCATAACTATTTGATTAACAATCAGAATTCATAAAATATCGTTTTGACACGCAGTGGTTCAGTATCAACTTGGCAGGATATGTTGGCGCTAACATAGAGTTAATGGGACTATAAGAGGCCAGCCCGTATAGGTCGCACGCATAACATTTTGGCTCCCGTGGTTTTGTCTGAAAATCAGGAGTGTCCAGGGTGTTGACGGCATACGCGGTTGCACAGAGCGATATCGGAAGGTGACACAGATCACCCCGTGAGTACTCGCGCCCTCGGGTGCGATAAGTGTTCGTTTAGTCACCCCCGGGTGACGGCGGATGAGCTTCCCAACTGTGGAACAAGCTTCAAATCATAATATTAAGGAGAAGGCTTAATGTACAACACACGCAACTTCAAGAAAAAGCTGATCGCTTCGGCGGTAGCTTCATGCGCGGTGTCAGGCTTCAGTAATGCAGCTCTGGCCCAAGACGGGATCCTGGAAGAAGTGGTTGTTACCGGTATTGCAGCGTCTCTCGAGCGTTCGGCCGATATTCGCCGCGAATCCCGCGGTGTGGTCGATGCGATTGTCGCTGAGGATATCGGTAAAATGCCGGACACCAACCTGGCCGAGTCGCTGCAGCGGATTACCGGTGTGGCCATCGACCGCCAAGGTGGTGAGGGCAGCCGGGTAACCGTTCGCGGGCTGGGGCCGGACTTCAATCTGGTCACTTTGAATGGCCGCTCGATCGCTAATACCACCGGTGGCCGTTCTTTTGACTTCGCCAATATCGCGGCGGAGATGGTGTCGGCTGTGCACGTGAACAAGACCTCCGATGCCCGCTTCTTCAGCGGTGGCATGGGTGCCACGATTGACCTGCGTACCACTCGCCCGCTGGATAATCCGGGTATGAATTTCGTGACCAGCGTCAAAGGCATTTATGATTCGTCTTCAGTTGACAGCGGTGTCACTCCCGAAATTGTTGCCCTTTTCTCCAATACGTTTGCCGATGACACCCTCGGTGTGTCGGTGGCTTTGAGCTACCAAGAGCGTGAGGATGGCAACCGGCGTGCGGAAGTGGGTACGGACTGGCGTATTTTTGATGCGCGCCAGGATCAGGACTGGTCAGGTGAAGGTGATGCCCAGCCGGTGTGGGGTGGCATTCCCAAGGAGAATCAGGTCAATCGCCCTGATCCCAACGACCTCGATGATCCGCGTACCCATTACGGGGTGCCGCAAACGGTCACCTACGTTTTCAATGAAGAGCAGCGTGAGCGTCTGAACGGTAATCTGGTGTTGCAATGGGCGCCCACCAACGATATGACGGCGACCTTTGACTACAACCGCTTTGAGCGCACGGTCGCCCGCCAATTCAACGAGGCATCGGCCTGGTTTACCTTTGCGCCGTCGCAGAACGTGTTCAACGACGGTACGGTCGCCGTGCCGGTTATCTACACCGAGGAGTATTTCGGCGGTGATGAAGCTGGCGAGCTGTGTAGTGACAGCCCCTACCGCTTCACGGTTGAGCGCAACGACAACCTCTTCTGCCCGGAAGATTTTTCCATGGCGGCCGGCAACGCTGCCAGCAAGTGGGAGACGGATGCTTACGGCCTGAATTTCGAGTGGCATGCATCGGACCGTCTATTGATGGAGTTCGATCTGGCGCATTCTGTCGCGAAGCGTTCGCCAGACAGTCCGCTGGGCTCCAATACCGGCTTGTCGACGGCGGCGTTCGTGCGCTCCTCGGCCGCGGGTGACTTCACCGGCGATGTGCCAACGCTGGCCGTAGGCGGCGGTAACAATGTACAGCCCAGCGATATGGTGCTGACCGGCTCTTACTTCCAGAACGAAAACGAGAAGCAGGAAATCACCCAGGGCCGTATTGGTGGTAACTTCGAATTTGACGAACACCACAATATCGATTTTGGTCTGCAGTTCACGGATGCCACCAACCACCGTCGCTATGCCGAAGTGTCGCGCAACGACTGGGGTGGCGTGGGCTACTTCGGTGACCCCGATGCGTTCTTTACCCCGGCCAGTATTCTGGATCAGTTCAGCGGTATGGGTGACTTCAGTGAGGCGTCACGCCTGAACAATGGCGGCGTTTTGGCTGACGGTACCAACCTTTCGCAGGATCGCCTCGATCGCTTCTTCATGTGGGATATGGTGGCAGGTCGTCAGGACGCGATTGATAACCTGGGTGTGCCGGAAGAGAACCTGACGGCACCGACTGACTATGACACCGGTGGCGAGAATGTATCTGGTCTGGACACCGAAGCTCGCAGTGCGGAGAACCGTCGAACCAACGAAGAAACCACCTCGCTCTACGCGCAGTACAACTACTCGGATGACAACGGCTTCCGTGCCCAGTTGGGTTTGCGCTGGGAGCAGACTGATGTCACTTCAACCTCCCGCCTGACGGCTTATGATGGCGCTGTCTGGTCAGCCGACACTGAAATCACGCTGCAAAGTTCGGGTATTGATAGCCTCACTGAGACCGGCAGTTACAATCACTTCCTGCCCAATCTCAATGTCTCTTATGACCTGACCGAAAACGTTATTGCGCGCGCGGGCTACAGCAAAACCATTGCCCGGGGCAGTTTTAACGACATCATGGGTGGCGTAAGCGTGGGCAGTGGTGCCAACCAGGGCGGCGGTAGCGGCTCGGCCGGTAATCCGGGCCTGCTGCCGTTCGAATCCAAAAACCTGGATTTTGGTATTGAGTGGCACTATGCCGATTCCAGTTACGTCTCGTTGAATTATTTCAAGAAAGATGTGACCAACTTCATCTCGGTTGTGACTGAGCCGGAGATCGGGTTGTTTGGTATTCGTAACCCGGCCCAGGGCGGCATTGCCCAAGAGGCGCGTGAGGCTGTCGGTGGTCAGGGTGCCGCTATCCGTGGCTACATCTTTGACAACCACGCGGATAATCCAAATGTGGATGCTGATGCTCGCTCAATCACCGGTGGGCCCGACAATGAACTGATGCGTTTCAATATCTCGCGCCCGAACAACAGCGGGCAGGACCAGAGTGTTGAAGGTCTGGAGTTCAACGTCCAGCATATGTTTGGCGATACCGGTTTTGGTGCTGTATTCAACTACACCATTGCCAACGCCGGCTTCAACTATGATAACGCCTTCTGTCGTGACGGTACGGATGACAACGACATGGAAGTTTGTAACGTTGACGATCAGGAAGCGCTTACAGGGGTCAGCGATACCATGAACCTGATCGGTTTCTACGACCGGGACGGTCTCAATGTCCGTATCGCGTACAACTGGCGTGACTCCTTCCTGGATAGCCGTTTCCGCGAAGGGCCAAACCCGGTCTATACCGACAAGTTTGCCCAAGTGGATATCAATGCCTCTTATCAGCTCAACGATAACTGGCAGGTGTTCTTCGAGGGTATCAACGTGTTGGATGAGCCAAACCGTCAATACGGTCGTGATCCCCGGATGACTCACAACTACGTTGAGCGGGGCGCACGCTGGGCTGTGGGTACGCGCTTTAATTTCTAAGCGCTATCCCTGCCTGTGTAACCCAAAAAGCCACTGGGAAACCGGTGGCTTTTTTTGTATGATGAGGGCTGATTCTAATAATCTTACGTGGTAAGCCAGACTGCAGCTGGCAGCAGGAGAAACGATGACCAATCATGTACTGCTCAACAGTGTTGAGCACAAAGATCTCCGGGTAATTACCGAGCGCGGAAAACAGTATGGCGACGACGTTTGGTACGCACTGACGTTTCCCACAGAGTTTCGTACAGCACAAATGTGCTACCCAATTTTTTTTCAGCAATCGCCCGATTCCGGGCAGTTTATTGCGGTCACCCTGTTTGGCTTTGAGCAGGGGGAGAATCTTTTTCTCAAGGATAATGTGTGGGATGCGCCCTATATTCCCATGACGATTCTGCGCAAGCCTTTTTTGATCGGTCGGCAGCGCGTGGTGCAGGAAGGCACTCAGACCATGCAGCGAGTTATCCATGTGGATATGGATGACCCGCGCGTGAGCCAAACAGAAGGAGAGCTGTTGTTCGGTGAATACGGCGGCAACACCCCCTACCTCGATCGGGTGGCGACTATCCTCGAGACCATCCATGAGGGCCTTGATGCTATGGAGGACTTTGTCCAGGCGCTGATTGAGTACGAGTTGCTGGAGCCCTTCACCCTGGAAGTGACATTGGTCGATGACACCAGGAATCAGTTGGTGGGCTTTCATACCATCAACGAAGACAGGCTCAGAGCCCTGGACGCCGACGCGGTGGCAGATCTGCACAAGCGTCACCTGCTCGAGCCCATCTATATGCAGCTGGCATCTCAAAGCCACATCAACTACTTGGTGACAGAAAAGAACAAGCGTTTGATGGCACAAGCTGTCAGCGCCTGATTTTTTTACGGGAGGCTCGGCATTATGCAATCGGCCCCATTGGTTGATACGCGTGTGAAGGAGTTGCAGGGGGTAACCCCTGAGACTCTGGATGAGCGAGTGCTAAAATCCACCGAGCCCCTGGTGCTGCGGGGCTTCGGCAGCGAGTGGCCGATCGTCAAGGCGGGCAAGGAGGGTCCGGACGCCGCCATTGCCTACTTGCAGACGGTGTGGAATGGGCGACCGGTCACCACTTGCCGGGGGGCGCCGGACACCAAAGGCAGAATCTATTATGACTCGCACATGACGGGTTTTAATTTTGAAGCCACCAACGGCGACTTTGCTGCCTTCATGCAGGAGATCCTGGACGAGTCGGGTGCGGATGACCCGAGGGCGCTCTATATGCCCTCTACCGATGTGTTCAGCTGGTTTCCCCGGTTTGCCGATGAGCAGCCCGCGGGGCTGGATCACTTGAGGCCGATCAAGTTGCTGTGGGCGGGCAATCGGACCCGCATTGCCGCCCATTACGACTTTCCCGACAACATCGCTTGTTCGGTGGTGGGCCGGCGACGGTTTACGCTCTTCCCGCCCGATCAGGTGAGTAACCTGTATCCCGGTCCGATGGAGTTTGCGCCCGGCGGACAGGAAATCAGCATGGTGGATTTGCACCAGCCCGACTTTGAAGCCTTCCCCAAGTTTAAGGACGCCTTGGCACACGCACAGGTCGCGGAGCTGGAGCCGGGCGACGCACTCTTCCTGCCGGGCATGTGGTGGCACCATGTCGATGGCCTCGATGCCCTGAATGTTCTCTATACCCATTGGTGGCGCAGCTCGCCCGGCTTTATGGGACGGCCGACCAATGCCTTGCTGTTGGGTATTCTCAGCCTCAGAGGATTGTCCTACGAGCAGCGCCAGGCGTGGCGCGCCCTGTTCGATCACTTTGTGTTTAACCCTGATCCTGACGATATCAAAAACATTCCCGAAGAAGTACAGGGTATGTTGAAAATGCCCATGGATGAGCTGAGTGCGCGCAAGCTGCGCGCGGAGTTGCTGAATCGATTAAAAATATAAGTTGAGGTGTACACGTGGAATCTCCACAGAAAGTATCCCGGGTTGTCATCGCGGGCGGCGGTACCGCCGGTTGGATGGCCGCCGCTGCCATTGCCAAGCTGGTGGGCAAAAATCTGAAGGTGACACTGGTCGAGTCAGATGAAATCGGCACGGTCGGTGTGGGCGAGGCTACGATTCCCACCCTGCATATTTTTCACCGCCTGATGGGCATCAACGAGGCCGAGTTTATGGCGGCCACCAACGCCACCTTCAAGCTTGGCATCGCCTTTGAAAACTGGCGCGATCCGGGAAAAGACTACATTCACTCCTTCGGCTTCCTGGGTAAGGATTGCTGGGCCGCCCAGTTTCATCACTTCTGGGTCAAGGGCTTGCGCAAAGGTTACAGCTCGGACATCGGCGATTACTGCAAGGAACACCTGGCTTGCCGTGAAGGCCGTTTCGCTGTTGCCCAGAACCAGGAGCTGAATCACGCCTACCACCTGGATGCGACCCGCTACGCAGCCTACCTGCGCAAGATCGCCGAGACCTTCAAGGTCGAGCGGGTCGAGGGCAAAATAAACCGTGTCAATCTGCACGAGGAGACGGGTTTTATCACCTCACTGGCGCTGGAAAACGGCCGGACCATTGAGGGTGACCTGTTTATCGATTGCACCGGATTCCGGGGCGTGCTGATCGAGCAGGCACTGCATACCGGCTATGACGACTGGTCACACTGGCTGCCGATGGACCGGGCGGTGGCGATGCAGACCACCTCCAGACCTGAAGAGCATGTGCCCTACACGCGCTCCATCGCGCACGGGAGTGGCTGGCAATGGCGCATTCCCCTGCAGACCCGAACCGGCAATGGATTGGTGTATTGCAGTCGCTACCTGTCCGATGACGAAGCCATTTCGACCTTGAGCCAGAATGTGCTGGGCGACCCTCTCACCGAGCCGCGCATCATCCGCTTTGTGACCGGTACCCGCCGGCAGCACTGGAATAAAAACTGTATTGCACTCGGCCTGTCCAGCGGTTTTATCGAGCCCCTGGAATCCACCAGTATTCATCTGATTCAGCGCGGCATCATCAAGCTCTTGCAGATGTTCCCGTCCGAGCGCATCGTGCAGGCCAATGTTGACGAATTCAATCGTCAGACCCGTGTGGAAATGGAAAATATCCGCGATTTTATCGTCGCGCACTACCATGTTACCGAGCGCAGGGACACGCCGTTCTGGCGGCATTGTCGTACCATGACGATTCCGGATTCTTTGCGCCATAGGTTGTCGCTGTTCAACAACAACGGGCAATTTTTTAAACGTGACGAAGAGCTCTTCAATACCGCATCCTGGCTCCAGGTTCTGGTCGGGCAAGGGCTTCTGCCCGAGCAATATCATCCCATTGTTGACTTTATGAGCGACACTGAACTCAAGCAGTTTCTCGACAGCATCAAGGCGGGTATTACGTCGTCGGTGGCTCAGTGGCCGCCGCACATGGATTTTATCGCAAACTACTGCCGGGCCGATGATAAGCCCATGAAAGCGGTAGCGTCCTAGGTTGCCAAGATGATGTCATCCACTCAGACACTGCCGTCAGATTTTGCAATCAACGCGACACCCCGCATTCAGGTGGAGTATATCGGGCCCGACAAGGTGCCGTTGATCACGATTGATGATGTCACCACGGATGACGGGCGCGCATTGATCGCCCATGCCCTCGACGCGGCGTTTGAGCCCGAGGCCAGCTTCATGTACCCCGGTGTCAGGGCGCCGCTGCCGGCAGACTATGTTGTACAAGTATTGCGGCCGGCCATCATGGGTCTGTATCAGCTCTACGCCATTCCGACGCAGAAAAAATTGCAGCCTCAGCAGGCGGTGTTCTCGCTCATTACGCGCCGGGAGGATGAGCTCAGCCTGATGCAGACAGTGCCGCATTTTGATACGCCCGACCCGCACTTCTTTGCCGCGCTACATTACCTCTCTGAGGGGGAGCATGGTGGAACCGGTTTTTTCCAGCATCGGCCTACGGGCCTGTATGCGGTGACCGGGGAAACTGAACAGCGCTACTTTGACAGCGTCAGAGCGCATTTTGATCGGCACGGAACGCCGCCGCAACGATACCTTACCGAAAGTGATGATCAGTATCGGCTCTATCACAAGGTTGATTACAAGCCCAACCGTCTGGTGATCTATCCCGGTAATCTCCTGCATTCGACCCTGATCGATCGAGACTCCGACATCAGTGGTGATCCGGTAGCCGGGCGCCTGACGGCCAATATCTTTTTACGTTTTACACACTGACCAGCCCGCCCTGTCGGGTAGCCATTTGGCGTGGAGATGACATTGAACGAGCAGAACATAAAAAAAGTTGTTATCGCGGGGGGCGGCACGGCAGGCTGGATTGCCGCCGCTCTGTTGTCACGGGTGTTGGGAAAGACACTGGATATCACGCTTATTGAATCCGATGCTATTCCGACGGTGGGCGTGGGCGAAGCCACTATTCCACCCCTGCGAAGCATGCACGATATTCTCGGGATTGATGAAAAAGCCTTTATGGCTGCAACCAACGCCACCTTTAAACTCGGCATCGCCTTTGAAAATTGGCACGATGTGGATAAAGACTATATCCACTCATTCGGGTTTGCGGGCAGAGACAGCTGGGTGTGCAAGTTCTTCAACTACTGGCTCGCGGGAAAACAGCGTGGTCTGGTCACTGAATACGGTGACTACTGCACCGAGCACCTGGCCGCCAGGCAGAACAAATTTGCGGTACTGCCCAGAAGTGGGCTCAACTATGCCTACCACTTTGATGCGGGCCTCTATGCAGGTTTTCTGCGCAAGCTGTGTGAGTCCTGGGGTGTCAAACGTCACGAGGGGGAAATCACGTCGGTGAAGCTGCGTGAAAGCGACGGCTTTATCGAATCCTTGCACTTGGCCCGGGGTGAGGTCATTGAGGGTGATCTGTTTCTCGATTGTACCGGCTTCAAAGCGCTGCTGATTGGTGAAGCGTTGCAGACCGGCTACAAGGATTGGCGTCACTGGTTACCGTGCGACCGGGCGCTGGCGGTGCAGACCGAGTCAGTCGGACCACCCATTCCCTATACCCGCTCCATCGCTCACGGCAGTGGCTGGCAGTGGCGGATTCCCCTGCAGCACCGGGTCGGTAATGGTCTGGTCTATAGCAGTGGATTTATGGCTGATCAGGATGCCCGGGAGCTGCTGTTGGGAAATCTTGAAGGTGCAACCCTTACCGAGCCGAAGCCGATCCGTTTTACCACCGGTACCCGCACCCAGCACTGGAACAAAAACTGTGTTGCCGTTGGTTTGTCCAGTGGGTTCCTGGAGCCTCTGGAGTCCACCAGTATTCACTTGATTCAGCGGGCCGTGCATTACCTGGTCAAGTTTTTTCCGATGGACAGTATTCGCCAGATTGATATTGATGAATACAATCGACTTCTGTCCACGGAGATCGAATACATTCGTGATTTTATTATTCTTCACTACAAAGTCACCGACAGGTGCGATACGGATTTCTGGCAATATTGCCGCTCCATGTCGGTACCCGATTCGCTGGCGCAACGGATCGAGTTGTTCCGGGAGACCGGCCGAATATTCAAGCAGGAATTTGAGCTGTTTGGCGAGGAGTCGTGGATTCAGGTGATGATTGGCCAGGGCTTGATGCCGGAGCGGCCTCACGCCGTCACCGGCATGATGAATGATACAGAGCTGAAAAAGTTTCTGTCGTCAATCAAGGAGGGAGTCAACAAGGAGCTGGCCGCATTACCCCAGCACGCCGACTTTATCAATTATTACTGCAAGTCACCCACGGCCAAGGTCGCACCGGATTCCCGTTGCCCTGCCGTTGAGGCTGACTCTGTTGGCCGTCAGTGAGCGGCCGGCCATGCGCGATGTGAGTCTGTCCTCGGCACCCGAGATTGCGATTGAGCGCATTGGGCGGGATCAGACCCCTGTGGTGACGGTCGACAATCTACTCCGGGATCCCCCGGGTCTGGTAACGGACGCTATCAATGGCGGCGGCTTCGAGCGCGATTCGGCCAGCGCCTACCCGGGGGTGAAATCGCCGCTACCCCTGGATTTCTACCAGGCGATCAGCCCTCTGTGCACCACTTTGTTGTATCGCCAATACCGGATCCCGGCGACCCGGAAGGTCGACGTGGTGGACAGTTTTTTCTCTCAGGTGACCCGGCGCCCGGAGGACCTGTCGGTTCTGCAGCGGGTGCCGCACTACGACAGCAATGACCGCTTTTTCTTCGCACTGCTGTTCTATATGACCGAGGGTCCCTTCGGCGGGACCGGATTTTTCCGCCACCGGCCGACCGGGTTCGAGCGCATCTCCAGTGCGCGGAGCGGCGAGTATATCGCGTCGGCCGAAGCCTACATGGCGCGAAATGGCTTGCCTCCTGCGCGCTATACGACCGGCAGTGATGAACATTACGAAATGATCGCGGCGGTGGCACACCGTCCCAACCGGCTGGTAATCTATCCGGGCAACCTTTTGCATTCAGGCTTGATTGACCCTGAGCGCGACATTAGCGCCGACGCTTCATGGGGGCGTCTGACGGCGAATGTTTTCGTGACCTTTCGCTGAGTAGGCCAAGAGTATCGTTTATGACCAAACCCGTTAAACGCATCGTGATCCTGGGCGGCGGCACCGCAGGCTGGATCACGGCCGGATTGATCGCCGCTGACCACCCCAAGGGCTATGAGGATGCGGTCGAGGTTACCCTGATTGAATCCCCGGATGTGGGCCCTATCGGGGTCGGCGAGGGGACCTGGCCGACCATGCGCGAGACCCTGAAGCGGATTGGCTTGCCGGAAAGTGACTTTGTCGCCTCCTGCGAGGCGTCGTTCAAACAGGGTTCCAAATTTATCGGCTGGGTGGACGGTACCGCTGAGGATCAGTACTACCATCCATTTATGTTGCCCGAGGGTTACTTCCAGTTCTCGGTTCCCGATATCTGGCAGGCCCTGCCCACCGACAAGCCTTTTGCCGACGTCGTCGGACTCCAGCCGCAGGTGTGCGAGCATGGTCTGGCACCGAAGCAGATCAGTACCCCCGACTACGACGGGGTGCTGAACTATGGCTACCACCTCAACGCAGGTCTGTTTGGTGAACGCTTGAAGCGCCACTGCCAGGAGCGCCTGGGCGTGCGGTATATTTGTGATCACGTCAGCGCGGTGGTCGGTGAGCACGATGCCCCTATCGAGGGGTTACAGACCCGGGAGCACGGCCTGATCGCGGGCGACCTGTTTATCGACTGCTCGGGTGCAAAGGCGTTGTTGATCTCTGGTCACTACGGGGTGCCCTTCCGTTCCCAGTCACAGGTGCTGTTCAATAATCGCGCCCTGGCGGTGCAGGTTCCCTACCCCTCCGGGTCGGCGGACATTGCCTCGGCGACCCTATCCACCGCGCAGGATGTGGGCTGGATCTGGGATATCGGTTTGCCGAGCCGGCGCGGTGTGGGTTATGTGTATTGCAGCGAATACCTTCAGGAAGAGCAGGCGAGAGCCTGTCTCGCGGACTACCTGTCCGCATCGGTGGGGGCGCAGGCGGCGGCTGAGCTGACCCCCCGGGCCATCAGTTTCGAGCCGGGATACCGGGAATCTTTCTGGCGCCACAACTGCGTCGCCGTGGGTATGGCTTCCGGGTTTCTGGAGCCCCTGGAAGCTTCGGCCCTGGCACTGGTGGAGCTGTCGGCAAAGATGATCAGCGATGAGCTGCCCATGACCACCGACACCATGGGCGCTGTCGCCAGGCGCTTTAACGAACGCTTCAATTACCGCTGGCAGCGCATCATCGACTTCCTCAAATTGCACTATGTCTTGAGCCGGCGCCAGAGCCCCTACTGGCAGGCCAATCGGGAAATCGACTCTATTCCCGACAGTCTGCAGGAGCTGTTGGCCCTGTGGCAGCAGCGGGCGCCCAATCGCAACGACCTTTTTCACGTCGATGAGGTATTCCCGGCGGCCAGCTACTGGTATGTTCTCTACGGGATGGGGTTTGAGCCGGAAGTGCGCAAGGGCGCTCGGGGCGGGCGTGATTTCGCCTCGGCCCGAAAGCTCTTCGAGGAGAACCTGAGGCAGCTGCCCCGTTTTCTCCAGGCGCTGCCCTCGAACCGGCGATTGCTCGAACAACTGTCACAGCAGCGCTAACGCTTGCCGTGATTGGCATTGAACCAGGAAAAGCGAAACCATGTTGAACGCTCTACTTGTCGCTCTCGGTATATTGCTGTTGACCAGCGGTGGCGAGGCGTTGATTCGGGGGTCGCTGGCGGCGGCGCACCGGTTGGGTATTTCTCCGTTGCTCAGTGGTTTGCTGATTGTGGGGTTCGGTACATCCGCGCCTGAGCTGGTGGTGTCGATCGACGCCGCCTTGAGTGCCCGGCCTGATATCGCCGTGGGCAATGTCGTCGGGAGTAATATCAGCAATATTCTGTTGATTCTGGGGCTGTGTGCGGTGATAACGCCCTTGGCCGTCAGACCTCTGGTGTTGCGGCGCGATGCGGTCACCGTGGTGGCGGCGAGTCTTTTGTTCCTGGTTTTGGTCGGGGGCAACGCTCTGGCCCGGTTTGACGCGGCCATACTCCTGCTGGGACTGATGGCGTATCTGTTCTGGGCCTACCGGACCGAGCGCTCGGGTGCGGCGCCTTCGGCGGAACTGCACCGTGCAGAGGGTCAGGAGGTCACTGCCCTGCCAAAAACAACGCTCTGGATCGTCATGGCCGTGGTCTTGGGTCTGGGGCTTCTGGTGCTCGGTTCCCAGGTGTTGTTGAAGGGTGCGGTAGGCATTGCGGAGACTTTCGGGGTATCCGAGGCAGTCATTGGTCTTACCCTGGTGGCGGTGGGTACCTCGCTGCCGGAGCTGTCGATCTCGGTCATCGCCGCCTTTCGGCGCCACGCGGACGTGGCCATTGGCAACATTCTGGGCAGCAACATCTTCAACCTCTTGGGCATTCTCGGCATTTCGGCGCTGCTTCAGCCCCTGCCCGTGCACGCGCGAATCCTGCAATTTGACCAATGGGTCATGTTCGGGATCTCTTTGGTACTGTTGCTGTTCCTGTACACCGGAAGCCGCCTCAGCAGACTGGAGGGAGCCTTGTTGCTGGTCGGCTATGGCGTGTATCTGGGTTTGAGCTTTACGCTGTTTGGCGGGTAAGCGTTCGCGATTCGAGATAACGATTGACTCGCGCACCCCAGTCCCTCACTCTAGCCCCATTGCGTAACGACCCCCCCCTTTTCTATCAAGAGATTCCCACCATGAGCGACGATTACGAACCCGAGATGTCCACCCTGTGTCAAACCCTGACCGCCGACGGCAAGTCTGTGGAAATCCTCATTTACAGCGATGGCGAAGGCAAGTGGTTGCTCGAGATCGAGGACGAGCATGAGAACTCTACCTGCTGGGACGATGTATTTGAAACCGAAGCCGCCGCCCTGGCTGAGGCCAAAGCGGCCATAGCTGAAGAAGGTATTGATACCTTTGTCGGACCGGTCGACGGTATTGGCAATGACGATGGCAGCTGGTAACTGACAGCGGGTAGCGCGAGGCGCTACCCTTTCACGCCCATCATCCCCCCGTAGTTCACCCCTGACAGCAGCGCCATATCCCGATTGAAGGTCGCCAGATCTTCCGTGTTGAATTTGTGCAGGCTGTCGTGGCCGCAGGCCCGGGCCATCATCTGCATCAGTTGGGTCGAGGCCTCAAAGAAACTCGCCAGCTGCTTGGCACCCTTGTCTACATCCAGACGTTGGCGCAGATCTTTGTTCTGGGTCGCAATGCCTGCGGGGCAGTTATTGGTGTTGCAGATTCGTGCCGCCACGCAGCCGATGCTCTGCATGGCGCTGTTGGCAATGGCGACGCCGTCCGCGCCCAGGGCCAGCGCCTTGACGAAGTCGATTGGCAGTCTCAACCCACCGGTAATGATCAGGGTCACGCGACCGCTGGCGCCCTGGTTGTCCAGGTAGCGCCGCGCCCGGGCCAGCGCCGGGATGGTGGGCACGCTGATATGGTCGCGGAACAGGGTGGGCGCTGAGCCGGTGCCGCCGCCGCGTCCGTCCAGAATGATGTAGTCGGCGCTCGCGTCCAGGGCGAACTGAATATCGCGCTCGATATGGTTGGCGCTGAGCTTGAAGCCCACGGGGATACCGCCGGTAATCTCCCGCACCCGGTCGGCAAAACGCCGGAAGTCGGCGACGCTGTGCAGATCTTTGAACGTGGGCGGAGAAACGGCGTCCTGCCCCGCCTCAAGGTCGCGCACTCTGGCAATCTTGTCGGTGACCTTGGCGCCGGGGAGGTGGCCGCCGATACCGGTCTTGGCCCCCTGCCCGCCCTTGAAGTGGAAGGCCTGGACCTTCTTCAGCAGTTCTTCCTTATAACCAAACTGAGCGCTGGCCAGCTCGTAGAAATAACGCGAATTGGCTTCCTGCTCTTCCGGCAGCATGCCGCCCTCCCCGGAGCAGATGCCGGTCCCGGCCTGCTCGGCGCCGCGTGCCAGGGCAACTTTGGCCTCTTCGGACAGGGCGCCAAAGCTCATATCGGAGACCAGTAAGGGGATCTTCAGGTGCAGAGGTTTTTTCGCCTCGGGGCCCACCACCAACTCGGTGGCTACCTCCACATCCTCCATGAGCGGCTGAGTGGCCAACTGGGCAGCCATTAACTGAATATCGTCCCAGTGGGGCAGTTTGTGCCGGGGCACGCCCATGGCCGCCGAGGGGCCGTGCTCGCCCATCTGTGACAGGCCCTCGCGCGCCAATTGGTGGATTAACTCCACGGTCGGTTCTTCTCGGGTGGCCTTGGCGCTGGGCGCTTTGTTCTCATCGTCTTGTTTGCCGGGGCCTTCCTTGCCGACCTGATCGTCGTCAAATTGCTTGTGGGTGCCGTCGCAGAAGGGGGCGTCGCCGGTGTGTTTGCAGCGGCAGAGGTAGGCTTTCTCGGATTTTTTGGCCTTGAAGCTCTTGGGTTTGAAGTCGGTGCCCGAGTGGGAGCCATCGCAAAACGGCTGATCGCTGGAGCGGCCACACATGCAGAAGGCATAATCTTTACCTTTCTCCAACTCCACGGCAATGGGCTTATTATCGGCGATAATCGGTTTACTCATGACATCCTCTCGGCTTTTCCGGTAGACAGGTTTCAGTTAGTCACTATAGGCCAGATGGCACGATGTGCCACACAGAAACGGAGCATGTTGCTTTGCACGTCATTGAGGCTATAGTTAATAGACTGTGAACTGGATCACATTTTTCGGAATCCGTATGGCTAGAGGCA
Organism: Marinimicrobium alkaliphilum; assembly: GCF_003259155.1. Classification (GTDB taxonomy): domain Bacteria; phylum Pseudomonadota; class Gammaproteobacteria; order Pseudomonadales; family Cellvibrionaceae; genus Marinimicrobium_A; species Marinimicrobium_A alkaliphilum. The sequence continues at coordinate 377,147 of NZ_QGMQ01000003.1, read as the reverse complement.
CACGTCAAGGCTGGACCTTCGTCAGAGTGTTTTGGGCTCTGGGGCTGGTTCTTGCCGCCGTAACGAGCGGCCTCACCCACGCGAGCGGCGGCAAGGACGGGTTTGATGTGCAGGTGCAGCTCAAATGGCACCATCAGTTCCAGTTTGCGGGCTACTATGCCGCGCTCGAACAGGGCTACTACCGCGAAGCCGGGTTGAATGTGAGTCTGCGCGAGCCAACGGCGCACCACACGGCCATTGAAAGGCTGATGATGGGGCGAGCGCATTTTGCGATTGCCGATACCGGCGCGGTGATCTACCGTTCAACGGGGGTTCCGTTGGTGGCTTTGGGGGCCATTTCCCAGCGCTCGCCCTCGGTACTGATTACCCGGGATGATGGCAGTATCAGTGGGCTGGGAGATCTGCGCGGACAGAAAGTGATGCTCGGGGGCGGCTATATGAATGCCGAGTTGATCGCGATGCTCCGCAATGCGGGGGTTGAGATCACTGACTTGGTGGTGGTGCCCAGCGAGGCTTCGTTGGACCCGTTTATCGAGGGTCGGATCGCGGCCCACAATGGCTACACCACCAATGAACCCTACCTTCTGGACGCGCTCGGCATCGACATTCTGATGTTCAGCCCGGGTGACTACGGCGTTGATTTCTACGGCGATATTCTGCTGACCACAGAAGCCCTGATCGAGACGCATCCCGAGGTGGTTGAGGCCTTCTGGGAGGCTACCCGACGGGGCTGGGCCTATGCCGTCGCCCGTCCCGACGAGGTCATTGATCTTATCCTGCGGGACTACAATACCCAGGATAAAACCCGTGCCCACCTGGAATTTGAAGCCGAAGAGCTGATCAGGTTGATCATGCCGCAGGTGGTGCCGATCGGCTACATGCACCGCGATCGCTGGGAACACATTGAGCGGGTGTTTCGCGACCAGGAGCTGCTGATGGGTGACACCAATCTGGACAGCTTTATCTATGCGTCGCTGACCGAGTATGACCTGTGGGACTGGATGCGGGATTACCGCTGGCCCCTGGCGATCGCGGTGCTGCTGGTCGCGGGCGCCCTGTTGGTGCTGCACAGTATGCGATTAAAGGTCGAAGTGCAGGCGCGTACCATCGACTTACAGCGGGCTAAAGAGTTTGCAGAAGTAGAAGCGCGCACCGACTATCTTACTGGTCTTCCCAACCGTCGCCATTTTCTTGAGACCCTGACCCGCTGCATTGCCCAGGCCGAGCGCTACGATTCACCGCTGAGCCTGGTGGCCATTGATATTGATCTGTTCAAACAGATCAATGACAGCTACGGCCACGCCGCCGGGGACGACGCCCTGCAGCAGATCGGCGACGTACTCAAGCGCTTTGTGCGCAGTGGTGATATCGCCGCGCGCATGGGGGGTGAGGAGTTTGCCATCGCCTGCGTCAATACTGACGCTGCCGACGCCACAGCCCTGGCCCAGCGCCTGTGCGAGGCCGTCGCCGAAACCAGTATCCTGTACGGCGAGATCAGCTTTCAGGTCACTTTGAGTGTGGGCGTTGCTACCCGCGCCCCCGGCGAGGGTATCGCCGAGCTCCTGAAAAAATCCGATATGGCTCTGTACAATGCCAAAGCCGAGGGCCGGAACAAGGTATGTCAGTGGTGTTAGATGCCCGGAGGCGGTGTGTTCGATATATATGACGTAGAGTACTACACGGTTCGATGCCGGAATTGGCTTCACTGCAAAGTGGAATGGAAGGACTCCCCAGACAAGCGAAAAATATTCGTTATCGGTCACCCCAGAACCGCCACGAAAACCCTGCACAAAACGTTCGAAGTAAACGGCCTCAAGAGCAAACATCATTCGGGCCGCTGGTTTACCCATAAATACGATTGTTTTTCAGATCGGGGCAACTATCAGCCAATAGCAGCGCTGAAGAAAGACTATCCGAACGCGCAGTTTCTGATGAATACGCGCCCGGCCGCTCACTATATTTATAGCCGCCTCAAGCGCTACGTGAATGTCAGTGAGCAGCGCGGAAAACGTCGGCCGACTTTCTCACGGCGCTACGTAAAAAGCGAAATTGTTCGGCGCAACCGCTACTTTGTTCGCTTTATGCGGGTCTTTCTGGCGTCTGATAATTTTCTGGTTTTCAATATTGAGCAGCCAGGTGCTTTCGAGGCGGTGAAGAACCATCTGCAGTTGGAGTACACGCCAGAAAACGAAAAGGCGACGGGGAAAAGTGTCCTCAACAAAGCCGAAACCGATCTCGTCGAACGCTGCTTCGACGAGCTCGGCATCCTCGATGAAGCGGACAACCCCTTCGTTATTCGCCGTTTGCTCTCAGACGAGGATAACGCACTGGTGGATACCTTTCTCAGCCGTCACGGGCCGAGGATATACCTGTAGCCCGGGTTTACGGCGTCGAGGTTACTGCGGCAAAAAATCAAAGGTGTAATTGACGGTCGCCTGGGCCACCTGGCGAGGCTCAAAAGTGATCATCCGAATACGGGTGAGCAGGCGGCCCTCCAGGTCCGGGTCGTTGAGTTCGCTGGAGATGATGCTCAGGTCGGAGATGTCGCCCTCCGGCTCAATCACCAGGCGCACCACCACCTGCCCTTGCAGGGCGGGGTTCTGGCGCAGGGCGCGGTTGTAGATGGCAAAGATACCGCCCATGTGCTGGTCGATGGTGCGGCGGATTTCCTCACTGGAACGGCTGCCCGGCTCGGCGGCGCGGGCTTGGGCTTGCTCGGCCGCTGCGCTTTCCGGCGGCGCTTCGACCTGGGTGGTTTCCCGCGCGGACAGGCTGGTGCCTGCCGTGTCCCGGCTCAGGGTCTGGTCGTCGACTCCCGCAGGTCCGTCGGTTTGTCGTCCCAGGCGCGAGCGCTCGGCGCTGGCGGCGGGCGCATCGCTGGTGTCGCGGGCCAGGGCCGGTTCACGCACGCTTGGTGCCTGAAACGCTTCGCGCATACCCTGTAACTCATCGCGCATCTGCAAGAGTCCGCTCTGGGCGGCCCGTTCGCGTGCCCGGGCAACCGCCTCGGCGTCCGGTGGTGTCTGGGGACGGGTTTCGGTCCGGGGCGCTGGCTCGGGCTCTGCCCGGGGCTCGGGTTCGGGCTGGGTTTCCTGAACCGGAGTTTCGATCACGGGCTCGGGCTCGACGCGCACCGGTGTGGGGGTTTCGAGCACCACCCGGGTGAGCTGCGCGGGCAGCTGCGCTGCCTGTTCCCGGTCCAGTTCCGGCAGGTTGATCAGGGGTAGCGCGATGCCCAGCAGAAGCAGCAGGATCAGCAATACGCGCAGGATACGTCGGAAGCGCTGATCCTCCTGCTCGGACGATTCCCAGGGCAATTCTGTGGCGGGCATCAGCTGAACCGGCATCTCAGGGCTCGCCCCCGTCGGCGGCCTGGGCAACCGCCAGAGAGATGTCCCGATAGTCCGCCTCGGCACAGGTGGTCATGATTTTTTTCAGCAGTCGGTAGGGAATCTCCTGATCGCCCATGATGGTGACCGGATAGCCCCGCGCCTGCCCGGCCTCGTCCAGGGGGCGCTCGCGCTCCCGTCGAAAACCCAGCTCCTGCGCCAGCCCGGCAATGGTGTTTGCCTCGCGATCGATCTCGGCCACGCGCGCGACCCGTCGCCCGGCCACGAGAATATCCTCGGTGGTCACCATCACCACCAGTTGCTCATCCGGCAACTGATCGGCGTTGGATGTGGGCAAGTCGAGGCTGCTGTCCGCTTGTAAAACCTGGACGTGGGAAGAGTTCACCAACAGAAAAAACACCAGGATGGTAAAGATGTCCATCAGCGACACCAGGTTCAGGCCCGGGGTATTTTTGTGGCGGCGATGGTGGCGGGCCATGCGCCGGGCGCGCAGGGATTGCTTCATGGCTGATCCTCCACACGTGCGGGGGCATCGCCCAGAGAGATCGCCGGGAAGAGTTTGGCGGGCACCACGGAGGCGGCGACCACCGCCGGGTAGGAGCGCGCCGTGTCCATGGCGCTGACAATGGTCTGATAATCGGTGTCCGGCTCGGACAGGATCAGTATGTCTTCCTTGTCCACGCCTTCGTTGAGCAGGCGCCGCTGCACCGCCTGCAGGGTCAGCGACAGCTCCTCGAAGTCGTGCCCGCCGTCGGTCGCGGGAATACGCCTGACGGTCACCCCGGCGGGAAAGTTGACCACCAGTTGTTCGGGTCGAATGATCACTTCCAGGGTCTGATTTTCCAGGTCTTCAAGTGCGCTCGGGTCGCTCTCTCCCAACTCGGGCAGTTGCAGGTCGAGCACCGTGATCTGGGAGAACACCATACCCACGAGCAGGACCGGAACCAGAATGATCATCAGGTTCAGAAACGCGGTGATGTTGAGCTCGGCGTCCTTGATCGGGCGCCGGCGGACTCGGGCACGCATGGACTCAGTTGGCCGGGGTGCTGTGGGTGGGGGTGCCGGCCTGGGTGATGGGCATCAGGTTGAGCGACTTGACGCCGGCCATCTCCAGGCTGTCGATAATCTCGGTGGTTTTACTCTGCAACATGGTGTGCAGCAACAGCAGCGGGATGGCCGAGATGAGACCGAAAGCGGTGGTGTTCATGGCCACGGAAATACTTTGCGACAGCAGCGTTGCCTTGTCCGCCGGGTTGGCTTCGGCGACTGCGGTAAAGGCCGCGATCAAGCCGATAATGGTGCCGAGCAGCCCGAGCAGCGTGGCGATATTGGCCAGGGTCGCGATATAGGGGGTGCGTTTTTCCAGCCGGGGCATGGCTTCCATAACGCCCTCCTCCATGGCCAGCTCGATGTCATCCCGGCGCTGACTCTGCTTCATGCGTGCCACCCCGGCGCCGATGATGCGGGCGATGGGTGCTCTGGACTGCTGGCCGAATTTTACCAGGCCGGCGTAGTCGCGCTTCTTCAGCAGCGGCAGAATCTCGTGAAAGGCCTTTTTGTTGGCGCTGCGGGCGTGATTCAGGTACAGCCAGCGCTCCAGGGCGATGGCGAGGCCGAAGGCCAGTACCAGCGCGATGGGGTACATAAAGGGCCCGCCGTTCTGAAAAAAGCGCACCATCACTTGCAGGAATTCCATAGCCGATAACCTCAGCAAAAAGTCAGTTGTTATTGGGGTGCCGACGGTCTGGGATCGGCATTAGCGCAATGCTCGGAGTATGTCAGCTTTGTCCGTGCGCCACTCGGGCAAACGCCGGAACTGTGAGCCGGTTCACGGTGCCTCCGTGGCGCGGTTCTCAGCTTCGCTGTGCAGGCGCCGCCGCAGACTGCCGGGCTCGATCGGTTGGAACAGCTCGTCCAGCTGGCGCTCGAGGCCCCGGTAGGGCAGCGCGCTCACCTCTCCGGATTGCCAGGGCACGACGTACATGACCTGTGGCTGTTCCTGGTCGCCGGTGACCTGACTCTGCAGGCGAATCACGCCCGGCTCGTCATTTTCCTGAGCGGCGACGAGCGCGCTCAGGCTGAGCAGCGCGATGCCGATGGCGGTGAGTGTCGGTCTCACGGGGCTTCCTCCTGTCGGGTTTGAGCCTGCTGGGCGACGCGGGCCGCAATGCGTCGCTCCAGGTCTATGATCCAGCCCGCCACCCGGGTCTGCAGGGCCGGCTCGGGGTCGATCAGCAGTTGTTGATAGGCCAGATAGTGGTCCAGTGCCGCGTCCCACTGCCCCAGGTAGAGGTCGTAGAGGATCGCCAGGTGGCGGTGGCTGTCGGCATGAAAGGGCCAGACGTCGAGGGCGCGCTGATAGGCGGCGCGGGCACCTTCGAAGTCCCCGGCCGACCGCCTGAGCAGACCCAGTTGGTTCCAGGCATCCAGGTTGCGCGGGTTGATGCTCAGCGCCTGCTCGAAGGCAGCCTGCGCCCGGGTGTCGTCCTCCAGCGCTCTATGGACCAGGCCCAGATTGACCCAGGGGCCGGACAGCCGGGGGTGTTGCTGGGTGAGGCGCTCAAGTTGTACTTGGGCGCTCAGCCAGTGGCCGGCGGTCATGGCGGCCAGGGCGTCGGCAAAACTGTCCCGGGCGCTGTCACTGACTCGCGGGCGTTCTGCCAGATAGGGATTGGCCGTGACCGGACCGGCGGGGAGTGCCGGGGACCGGCCCTCCTCGGGCAGATCAAAGGCCGGTGTCGGCACCGGTGGCGGGCTGGCGCAGCCGGCGGTGAGCAGGGTCGCCCACAACAGAGCGGCCAGTGCCTTGGGGTTAGTAAATCCCACGGCTGACCTCCAGGGGTTGCTCGGGTTTGTGATAGCGCCCGGGTAGCAGTTGGCGCAGGGCCTCGAAGGAGCGCGCGACCCAGGGGTCGTAGAGTCCGTCCCAGGCGCGCTGGGCATTGTCTTCGTGCAGTTCGATGGCCCGCTCTTCAAAGGGGTAGGCCTGTTCTTCCAGCAGCAGCTCGTACTGCTCCAACTCCAGGGCGTTGAGTTCCGGCGGTCGCTCCGAGTCCATCAGGTCCCGGCTCAGTTGCGCATAAATGTCGCCGATCCGGTAGTAGGCCCGGGTGCTGAACTCGGGCACGCCAAAGGCCAGAATCCGTTCCTGGGCGCGCAGGGCGTCGTCGAGGGCCGCGCGTTTGCGCTGCAGGCTGTCGCGCAAGGGCAGACGCAGGGGAATGGCGGCAAAGCTTTCCAGAGGTGCCTCACCCAGCGCCGTGGCGGCTTGTGCGGCCAGCCAACGGGTGCGAGCGCTGCTGTGCTCCGGGTGACGCTGTTCGGCGTCGATCTGTTGCTGCTGCCAGTGGCGGTAGCGGGCGTCGCCTTCGGCCTGATAGGTCTCAACCAGCTGCTGGGCCGCTTCCATAAACTGGCCGTGGGGCAAGGGAAATTGGTTGGCGTATTGCCGGTAGGCGCGCCGGGCGCCGTCCGTGTCGCCGCTGCGATCGAGGTACTGGGCTTGCAGCCACAGGGCCTGGCGCCGGGTCTCCGGGTCGGTACTGGCGTCAGCGATGCGCGCCAGCTCGGCGGCGGCAGCGGCCCAGTCCTGGTCCTGTTCGTACAGGGCCAGCAGGCGTTGGGGCAGATCGGCCAATTGCGGGCGCGCGGGGATATCGGTACCGGTGTAGTCCCGTCGAATCCCCGAGAGCACCTGCTCTGCCTCGCGGTATTGTCCGGCGCCAATCAACAGGTCGCTGGCGTCCAGGCGGGCGTTGAGGGCGCGATCGCTGCCCGGCAGCAGGTCCTCAATGCTCAGCATCAGCGCCACCGCGCCTGTGAGATTCCCCCGGGATTGGGCAATTTCACCCTGGCGATAGACACTCACCGCGATCCGTTCGAGCAGGGCGTCACGACTGGGGGTATGGGTTTCGCGCGCGCCCGCCTCGGGCAGGTGGGCGATGGCCTGCCAGTAGGCGTCCTCGGCCCGGGCGTAGTGATCCGGGTCGGTGTTGCCCAGATCGTAATGGCTGTGACCGCGAATCAGCCAGGCCGCCAGATGCAGGGCGCGGGCGCTGTCCGGGGCGCGGGCGTTGACCTGTTCCGCCAGGGCGATGGCGGCGGGCCATTGGTCCCGCTCGAACACGGCCTCGGCGGCGTTGGCGAGTACCTGAGGCGCGCGGGCGTCGTCCGGGTAGGCGTCGGCAAAACGCTCGGCGGTGGCGATATGGGTCGCAAAAAGCGTGTCTTCTTCATCGGCGCCCGTGCTCTCGGCGGCACGCGCCAGTTGCCACGCGCGTTCGACCAGCAGCAGCTGGGCGTAGGCGGCTTCGGCGCCGCGGCCAGTGTCCGGCAAATCATAGGCAACCTGGGCGTAAGCCGCCTCGGCCTGGGCGTAGTCACCGATCTCGTAGAGCGCTTCGGCCCGGAGGAAAATCATGTCTGCCAGCGTCGGATCGGCCGGGAAGGCCAGCGCAAACCGCTGATACCACTGGGCCGCCTGCTCGAAGGCCAGGTGCCGTTGGGCAGGTTCCCGTTCGGGGTCAAAACCCTGAGCGCGGGCGTGGTGATGAGCCGCCAGTTCGCGGGTGTACTGGTGCAGCAGCGCCTGGGTTGGCAGATCGACGCTGCGGTTCTGGGCAGCGCGTTGCTGCCAGTAGTGGCTGCCGACGCCATAGTCGTCCACAAAGGCGGCCTTGGCGGGCAGAATCAGGCTGGGAAACTGGCCCTGTTGATAGACGTCGATGACCCGGGCGCTGAAGGCGGGTGCCCGGTCTGAGTTCGGATTCTGCCGGGCGTAGGCCGCATAGGTGGCGGCGCTGTCCCGGTAGCGGGATTGGGCCAGGTAGCGTTGCGCCAGGGTCTGGTAGAGGCGGTGCTGGTAGGGCCGGTCGCCCTGCTCGCGCTGCCAGCGGCGCAGGCTCTCGGGGCCGTCCAGATGGCTGAAGCTCATGGCCATCACCCGCTCCAGATCCCGGATCAGGTGTTGTTGGCTGTCGCTGGCGGGCTCGTCGTCGCCGCCTGGCAGCGCATCCCGTGCCTCGGTAAAGGCGTTCAGGGCGGCCCAGTAGTCGGCTTGCCGATACAGGCTCCAGCCGAGCATATAGCGCGCGTTGCGGCTGTAGCCCGGGTCCCGGGTTTCGAGCACCGCCCGGTAGAGGTCGGCGGAGCGGGTGTAATCCCCGGCGGCAAAGGCGCGCTCAGCCCGACGGAATTGGGCCTCGGGATAGTGCCGCGATGCCGGGTGGTCCGCCGCCAGGGTGGCCAGCGCCGCGTCGGCTTCGGCCATGCGACCGTCCAGGGCGTAGGCTCTGGCAAGCTGGTAGTGGGCGTCGCCCAGGTCAATGGCGGCGAGCGGTTGCGGGTCCTGCTGCTCGGCCTGGATCAGCGCCCGGTAGCGGGCGATGGGGAGGTCGAAATAGGGGCCGAGGACCTGCCCTTCCGTTAGTGTGTGCTCACTTTGGCGCATGGCCAGGTCTGCCAGGCGGTGCTCGAGGTGTCGACGCACCACCGGGTCGTCGCTGGTATCCAGGGCCAATTGGTAGCTGTGCTCGATCGCCGCCAGGTCGGCGTCGGGCATCTGGTCCTGTAACCGCGCGGCGCCCAGCCGGGCCTGGCTCAGAGTGTTGCGCAGCGCCTGACGCTGCGCCAGCAGGTGCTGGTCAAGCTGCGCGTGCAGCGCGTGGGCGGCCTCCTGGACACCGGCCTGGGTGACGCCCAGCAACTGTTGCATCTGGTGTCGGGCCCGGGTCAGTCGTTCAAGTTGGGGGTGAATATCAAAATCGGTGGCGAGCAACTGGTCCAGGCGCTGTTCGCTGTCCCCCAGGGCCTCGGTGGCCCGCTGGAGTTCTCGGGCGGCCCGCTCACTGCGCCAGCGTCGGTGGGGAAAGTCCTGGGCGGATGCCCACAGGAGCTGGCCCCGGTAAAAGTCGAGTCGGGCCTGAGCGTCGGCCGGCGCTTGCCCGGCGGCGGCGAGGCGGTCGAGGCTGGCCTGGGCCCGCTCAATGCGCGCCAGCAACGCCCGGCTGTCAGGGTCGGCCAGCGCCAGAGCGTCGGACTGGGCATCGATGCGTTCGAGCTGTGCGGTCAGATCAGCTTGCCGGGCGAGCAGATCGGCGCGCTGACCGGCCACATCCGCCCGCCGGTAGTCGGTTTCCCGGGCTCGACGCAGGGCCTGCTTCTCGAGCAGCAGTTGCGTATAGGCGTCGAGGCGCGGCTGCCAGCGGCTCAAATGGGACTGGAGTTGCAGCAGGTCGCGCAGGGCTTGCGCCCGGGTCTGGAAATCGTCCTCGGCGATCAGTGCCGCCAGGGCCGGTTGGCGGGACTGGACGGCAGCGGTGCGGTCGAGCAGCAGCCAGTTGTCGCTTTCCGGGCCTTCGACCCGCTGAAAAATGCCGTCCGTACCGGCGCCTGCCAAAGTGTCGATCAGGCGCTCGGGGGTCAGTTCTGCGCGCAGTGCGGACAGTCGCGCCAGCGCCTGCTCCAGCCTGTCGGCGCTGAGTTGGTAATGGTTTAGTGCCCGGGGTTGATCACCCAGGCGTTCGTAAGTGTGCGGCAGGGCAAGCAGGGCTTCACGCGCGGGCTGGCGCAGCGGGTTGCCCTGGCCCAGTTGGCTGAGCGGCGCCAGGGCGGCCTCCGGATTGCCGCCCTCCAGCGCGGCCCAGGCCTGACCCAGGCGCGCGCGCTCGGCGCCGGCACTGTTGTCGGGTACCCGGAGGAACTGATCGCGGGCTTCGTCAGCGGCGCCTTCGAGCAGGTGCAGGTAGCCCGCAGACACTCGCCCCTGGGCTTGCAGGGCCCGGGTTTCCGGGTGATCCGCGCGCACGCTGGCGAGGCGCCGGTAGCTGTCGAGCGCGGCTTCCCGCTGCCCGGCCCGGGCCTGAGCGGCCCCCAGATTGTGCAGCGCATAGCCCGCCTGCTCACCCCAGCGGTTGCGCTCGCGTCGCCCGGGGGCGCCGGTGGGCAGCTCGCCCCGCGCCCAGGCCAGTTGTGCGAGCAGGCGCTGGTGCTCGGCGGCCAGGGGGGCGTCCAGGTGGTTGCCCACCTGCTCAAGGTAGTGCTGGGCGCGCACCGGCTCACCCTGCTGGTAGTAGAGCTTGCCCAGGTAAAAGTGCGCAGCGTCGCGCAAGGCCGGTGACGTGGTGTCGTCGAGCAGATCCCGGTAGGCACTTTCGGCGCGGGTCAGCAGACCAAAGCTCAGGCTGATACCGGCATCGATCAAGGCCGGGTGATCGCCGTGGCCGCGGATGCCGCCTTGCGCCTCGGCAATCATCAGTTCGCTCAGGGCGCTCAGAGGGTCGCCCTGATAATAGTGGTAGAGGGTGACACCGTAACGCAGGTCGGCCACGGCACTGAGGGGTTGCCCCTGCGCAAAGGTGGCGCTCAGGGTCAGACCCAGGGTGAGTGCCAGGCGCGAAGGACGACTTAGAGGGGCCACTGCTTGATCTCGAACACCGGCTGCAGACGCGCGCTTGAATCAACAATGCGCAGCTCCAGCACCACCGGCGCCTGGTGTTTTTCGATCTCGATGCTGGCGGCGCGCTTGTAGTCCTGGCCCTGGGGACCCAGGCCGGTGAAAAATGCGCTGACCTCATGGGTGCCACCGGGCAGATTGCCCCGATAGAGGCGTTGGACGCCGCCCCGATGCAGGGCCTGAACCTGTTGCTCGGTGTACAGCTCGCTGCCCACCATCTGGCCATTGATCATCAGGCGCACACCGTCGAGGGCAAAGTAGTCCCCCACGTCTACCGACAGATAGACCTCGATCTGACTGCTGGCGGGGTAGAGCAGCTCTTCTTCCAGGATCAGCAGCTCCCGGTTGAGGGTGAGCACATCCTGTTTGAGCGCCTCCAGATCTTGTGCCAACGGAGGGTCTTGAGCCATAGCCGACAGCCCGCTGCCGACCAGAAAAACCAGCGCTGCCAGCCAGCCGCTGAAGGAGAGTGTTATGCGCGCCATGACTGAGGTCACTTTATTTGGAATAAAGCGCCATTCTATGCGTGTCGGGCGCGAGTCAATGTGATCTTATGCACACTTGGCGGGATTGGCAGGGGAAAATCCCCTGCCAGGAGGTCAATCAGGGATACATGACCACGGTAATGATGCTGCGGGCGTCGAGTGTCGGGATCGTCAGGCTGTCGCCGTCGAGGGTGACGGCCAAAGGCGCACGGTTTTCACTGCGCGATGTGACGAAACCTTCGGCGCTTGAAAGTGGCGCCGGTAGGGTGATTGGTACATCGGTAAAGCTGGTCTCAGACCGGTTCAGGATAACGGCCACCAGACGATCGTCATCACCCCGGTAAGCGGTGATATGAACGTTGTCAGAGCCGTCGGCGTCGGCGCCAATCCGCTGGTACCCCGGCCGGACAAACAGGGAGTAGTGGGAGAAGCCCCAGCCCCGTTTGAGCACCTCGCCGCGCTCCGTGCCGAATTCGCTTTGGCCATCGCCGATAAATGAATAGAAGCGCAACATCCACCACCAGATGTAGGCGTTCCAGTTGACGTCCATACTCTGATGGACACTGGCGAGCACTACGTCCAGGGTTTCGTCCCAGACGTCGAGGTTGTCATCGCCCCAGATAGGCGCACCGTCGCCGTCGGCCTCGTGAAAATTCCACTCGGTCATCCAGCGCTCTTTATTCTTCTCTTCCGCCAACGGGTAGGGGGTGAAGGTACCGCTCTGCTCGGCGCTGTAGAGATGACCGCCGACGATATCAAAGTTTGCCAGGGCGTCCGGGTCGTTCAGGCTGGGATCGGTATAGGCGCGATCAAAGCGCAGGGATTCACCGATCAGCAGGCGGGCCTGGATCCGATCACCGTAATCGCGGACAAAGTTTCTGATGTCCTCACCCGACCATTCGGCGGATTCGTAATTGGGGTGATAATCCGGTTCGTTGTGGGGCGAAACCACGTCGATCTCCACCCCTTCTGAAGCCATGTAGGCAATATAGTCGTTGAGGTGATCGGCAAAGTCGCTGTAATACTCCGGCAGCAGTCGGCCGCCGTTGTTGACGCTGTTGTTGTCTTTCATGTGCGGCGGAGGCGACCAGACGGTGGCGAGAATGGTGACCTCGTCCGAATACTCTTTGGCTTCCCGCAAACTCGCCGCGGCGCGGCTCCAACTGCCGGGGTCGGGGTCGATGATGGTGCGCAACAGGGTGATACCCAACTGGTCGTCGCCGGAGCCCACCAGGGTGCGGACTTCCTCGTCGGTCAAGGCAGTGCTGACGACGGTCCACATGGGGACCGCGCCGCCAAAGCCGGCAACGCGCTGGTGCGCGGTTTCCGGGTCAATGTGAAGGTTCAGCGCCGTGGGCTCGTCAGGCTCGGGCGCTTCCGGTGAGGGCGGTGGTCCGGGCGTTTCCAGGGAGAAATCGTTGGAGTCGCTGCCGCAGGCCGCGAGCAGGAGCAGGCTGGCAAATAGCGTGAATAGGATTGGGCGTTTGAGCATGAGATCACCTGTGCTGTTGTTATATTGTCAGGTGAACCATAAGGCAGGTGGGCCGGGAGGTCAACGGATGGACCTCTACAGCGCGTGACTCCCAGTAGCCAAGAGCGTTAGAACTCGTACAAAAACGTGGTCGAATATTGGGTATTGGTATTCGCCCGGTCGACCACCGGATCCGCCTCCAGGTTTCTGGGCGGATGGCTGTTGTGGTTTAAGTTGTAGCTGACGCGCAACTGCAGCGCTCCTGTCAGGCGCACGGTGAGACCCGCATCGAACAGCACCCGGTAGTTATCCGTGTCATCGACACTGGGTTGATAGTAAACCGTGGTGTACCAGTTCACCTGTTCGTTCAACTGTTGCCGGTAGGACCAGTAGTTGTTGACCCGCCAGGTGTTGGTACTGCGATTGAAAGTCCTAAGATCGGTTTCTTCCCATTCGCGAAAGGTGCCTAAACCCACCGCCAGGGTAGCCGTCTCCGGGTCGGAAAAAATATCCAGGCGCGCGCCGCCACCGGCCAGATAGCGCGATAGCAGGTTGGAGAACTCATTTTCCTGCCACTGCAGAAAACCTTCCCAAGTGACCAACTCAGACTGCTGATGCATAAACCGGGTGTGCACAAATGCATCGTTGGCGGTGCGAGTCCCCAGACTCTGCGCCTCCGAGGCTTCCACGATGGCAAAGGCGGTATTGGCGCCCCCCCTATGGGTCAAACGTCCGCCCAGCGCGTAGCGATCTTCCTCGACGTTGCCGGATTTACCGCTGGCGGTGAACTCTAACTGGCCACTCCAACCTTCGGGTGGCGGCCCCGGGCGCTGACCTTCAATATTGGAAATGGCGTGAGCAGATGAGTGAACGAGCAAAAAAACAAACAGAGCAGAAATTCTGTACAACATGATTACCTCGGTCGATCAATGTGCCGCTATTGTAGCAAAATACGACATCCGTCTAACGGGATCGGGCTGCCATCGTTCGAGTAGGTTGAATTAGGCGCAGCCGTAATCCGACAAAAACCCTCCAATGCCGATAAGGCGCACCATCGACTTTTCGAGGCTTTGATCTTCCGACGGCCATTGATAAACACACCCTTTAGCAACATTCGCAACTTATTGGCCGGATGCGGACGAGTTGACATGACGAGCTAAGACCCACACCATGAAATCCACGGTGCCACTCACAATGACACTCCCGGAGTTCAATAATCTCACTCGTATCCCGGAGTGTGGATCGCTTCAAGTTCAGTGTCCAAAATTGGCATCGTCTTGGAGGGCGTTCATCGCTCGTCGCCAATGGGAATATTATTCCCTATCAATAAATGAGGTTATTCGATGTCTGAAAAATATAAGAAATCTACGACTATCCGACGTTTAAGCGCGATCGCTTCCGTGCTTCTGGTGTTTTCTCTATTAGGCTGTGGCGGATCAAGTACTGAACGTGCTGAACGGCTAGAGGTTTCGTCAGAGCCTGCCTCGGAGCAGGACTGTCCTGCCGGTGGTAGCGAGCTAACCTTTGGCTATGATACCAATGCCGACGGCACGATCGACGAGCTGAGCCACGTCGAAGTGATTTGTAGCGGTGAGGCGGGGCCTGGAGGAGAAGCAGGTCAACCACTTCTGGTGGTAACCGAAGCCGCGACCTTCGATGAGTGCGCGTATGGCGGAGTGACTTACGCCTTCGGGTACGACACCGACGGCGACGGAGAGATGGACGATGCCCAGGGCGTTGAGACCGTGTGCAATGGCAGCGACGGAGAGCGTGGCTTGCCCATGCTCCTGGAGACAGCGAACGTTGGCGTGGACGTTTGCGAGAACGGAAAGGGCACGACCTACTCCTTCGGTTATGACACTGTTGATGACGGTCAAATCGATGATGTCGTCAGTGAAAAAACGATCTGCGTTGAGCTTACGTCGGAGGCTGTTGTTTCAGGCGCCAGCGTACTTTACTGGGCCGACGGTATCTCTAGCGACGCAGAGGGAGACGTCTTTCTAGCGGGGCTCGAAGTCCTTTACGGTAGCGGGTTTATCGAGCTGACGGTCGCCACGGATGGCCCGGACTTGCTCCACGAAGTGGAGAGTGGGGAATACGACGTAATTGTTCTCTTTGCACAGAGTAATCCTCTCTCTTCCAATTATCACGACCCCATAGTGGACTGGGTGGAGAACGATGGTCGGCTGATCTTCGGAACCTATACTGAGAGCTCCGATGACGGGCTCTTTGCTGCTTTAGAGACCACTGTTTCGGGGAGTGCGAACCATGACACCATCTCTTTCACTTCGCCGCGTAGCCGCTATGGGCTGTCTCCCGAATTGGCGCTCTTCACGTTGCCCTGGAATACCCACTCGCTGGGTCTTGAACCCCTGGGGGATGGTGTCTCTATCTGCCAGTTCGATGATGGCGACTCCTGTGCCGTGCTCGGCAATGAGGGGAGAACCTTGCAGGTTGGCGTGCTGAGCGATGTGTTTCCCGCCGAAGAGGGCGATCAGATTGTCGTGAATTTGCTCGCAACGTTGCTGGAATCGGGCTTCTGATTCTGGTGCGTTTTGTCGGATTACGCCCTTCGGGCTAATCCGACCTACTCGAAGCAGCGTGCCATTGTTTGCGTAGGTCGGATTAGGCGCAGCCGTAATTCGACAATAAGGCACCCAACCCAAACAGCGTGCCATTGTCCCCGTAGGTCGGATTAGGCGCAGCCGTAATCCGACAATGAGGCACCCAACCCAAACAGCGCGCCATTGTCCCCGTAGGTCGGATTAGGCGTAGCCGTAATCCGACACCTCTTCGTAATCCGATACCCACCTAATGCCGATATGGCGCACCCCATCGACCTGTCGAGGTGTTAATCCTCTGGCGGCATCAGGCCGTCGGAATAGAATACCTGGCCGCTGCGGGTAATCACCACGGCGTCGAAGTCCGGCAGGCGGTTGATCAGGGCCAGGCCGGCGTCGACACCCATAATGAACACGGCGGTGGACAGCGGGTCGGTGTCGTAGGCGCTCGGGCCGATGACGGTGGCGCTGGCGATGTCCCCGGCCGGGGTGCCGGTGTCGGGGTTGAGAATGTGGTGGATGCGTTCGCCGTCGGCGTCGATAAAGTAGCGTTCGTAATCGCCGGAGGTGGAGATGGCGGCGTCGGTCAGGGGCAGGCGGATAGCGATGGACTCGGGGTCGCGGGGATTTTTGATGCCCACCACCCAGGGGCGGTCGTGGCGCTCGCCGATCACCTGACTGTCGCCCCCGGCGCTGACACTGGCGTGCTCGATGCCCAGCGACCTAAGCGCATCCATGGCCCGCTGTACGGCGTAGCCCTTGGCGATGCCGCCCAGATCGGCGTACACCCGGGCGTCCGCGTAGTAGACCTCATGTCGCTCGACGTCGAGCCGGATCAGCCGATAGTCGATGGCGTCGCGCAGGGCCGCGAGGGTGTCCGGGTCCGGGCGTTCACCGGCGCGGTAATCGTAGAGTCGGCCCACGGAGGCGAAGGTGATGTCGAAGGCGCCATCGGTCAGTTCACTGTAGTGGGCGGCGCGGGCCAGCAGCTCGCTCAGCTCGGGGGAGATGTTCAGGGGGGCGTCGACGCTGGCTCTGGAGGCCTCGCGGTTGAGGCGGCTGAGTTGGCTGTCGTCCCGATAGGGGCTGAACTGATGATCGACCCAATGCATTTCCGCGGCCACCGCCGCCAGGGCCTCGCGTGCCAGAGTCGGGTCCGGCTGCCAGAGGTTGGCGTCGATCCGGGTGCCCATGATGTCCCATTGGCCGCTGTGCCATTCGGCCTGAACGCTCAGACTCAGCACTAACAGCAGCAGTGGCCCGAGGCGCTGGGGCATGGGTGAACTCCTAAACCGGGTTGTCGATGGTGCCCTGACAGATGGGCTGGAATGCGGTGAGCCGATCCATCATGGCCGCATTGCCCAGGCCGTGCCCGGGAAAGGCGATGGGGAATTGCCCCTGTTCGCCGTGCAGCGCCATGTAGTTGAGCGCGACCATTTCCACCAGCAGGTTGACGTTGTTGGCCACCGGTGAAGAGGCGGTTTCCACCTGCCCGTTGGGGCGCATATAGCCGATCTGTTGATGCACGACCCGCTCGGCTTCGCTGGCGCCGATGATCTGGGGCCGGCCACCGGGATTGTATACCAGAAAGAAGGACGCGGCGGTCTGCTGGCTGTCGCCGGTCCACTCGAGTTTGCCCCGCTCCTGCAACGGATCCGGACGACCGTTGCTGAACACCGAGCCGTCACTGTAGACATAAATCATCAGCGGCATCCCTTTGCGCGCAGCGTATTCCAGGCAGGCGCCCATGCAGCGCCCGGCGCGCAGGTCCCGGGCGTCGCCGGTGCGGCGCTCGCCGGTGTGGTAATCGTAGCCGCCCATGGTGATGGTGCCGGCCCCGGCGTAGCCTTCCATGACCAGCTTCATGACCGACCCGGTTTTGCGGAATTCGCCGTCCCGGTCCCATTCTTCCTGACTGAAAATACCGCTCGGACCGAGGATGTCCGGGTCCGCTTCCGGGTTGAGCGCGGCGGGGTTGCCGAAGCGCGCCGCCAGGTCGGCGCTTTTGACATAGCCGCAGCGCAACAGCTCTTTCAGGCGCGCGTCCTGGGCGGTGCCCAGGTGCGTGCGGTCGAGCTTGGCATTGCTGATGCGGTAGATGGATTCCATCACTGAGACGGTGTCCTGTTGATCCATCAGGCTCACCAGGTCGCCCACATCCACAAGACCGGTGACATCCGAGGGCCGATCCACTTTGGTGGGTCGCACTTCGTTGTTCATCCAGGCCGCGGGTGCACCGGAGTTGCCGCCCGAGTCGCTGCTGCGCGACCCGACCAGCGCCAGCAACTCGCCCCGGGCACCGGCCCGGTTGATGGCGTACATGGGGTTGTGGGGATTGTTGCCGGTGTCGTTTTCGGAGCGCGCCGGTACCACAAAGCCATTGGTGCTGCTGGCCGTACCCGCGCCGATGCGCTCGAGGATGCCGCGCAGCATATCGCTGTCGCTGTGAAACGCCAGGCCCAGATCGGTGTTGATAAAGTTCTCGCTCGAGTCTCCCGGCAGCATGTCGTTGGGCAAACCTTGCAGCGCGTAGCCGCCGGTGCTGAGCAGGTCCAGTTGACCGCCGCGCCCACCCACCAGGACATTGGAGCCGGCCATACTGGCGCCGCCCGCCAGGTCGAAGCAGATAAAGGGAATCTTGCCCGCACCGGAACCCGCGATGCCGCAGATCTGGTCGCGAATCTCGGCGACGTCATCGGACAGGGGTACGCCGCTGGCGATGGCGCTGTTGACCAGCATGCCCGACAGGCTGCTGCCCACCAACAGGGCCGAGCCCGCCTTGAAACCGTGGGCGAGCAGCTCGCGGCGCGAAACCGGACGGCTGTGTCCCTCCAGCTTGAGCGGGGCGTCCGGGTGGAGCGTGGGTCGATGTCGTTTGGCCATTGTTCAGTGCCTTCTGCGCTCTTGGTGCGGTTATCTGAATTCGATCAATGCAGCAGCATGACGGCGCTGCCCATGGCGGCGGCGCAGGCTGCTTTGGTGGCGACGCTGGTGCGTGCGACCGGGTCACAGTTGCCGGTGCATTGGGTCATGCGCTCGAGCAACTGGTGCAGTTCGTCTTCCACCGCACCGGCTTCGGGCATGTTGGGCAGGCGTTCGCCCTCGATGTCGGCCGCCAGCAGGCGGGTCAGCAGCGGGTCGATCACCCGCGCGCGTTGGGAACTCTCCGCGAGCGCCTGGGTCACCGGCTGGGAAAAATTCACCCCGGTAAAAAAGTCATCGCGCCATGCGCTGTTGTCCACCAGGGCGCTGCAGTAGGCCACTGCCAGTTGCGTGACGCCCATTTGATGGGCGGCCAAAAAGCCGTCGACGCCGGGGTTGACCGGCAATTGCTGGCGGACGTTGTTGTAGGTGCTGGCAACGCTCTCCGTGCTCGCGGGCACGCTGGTCATCCGTGCCAGGGCGGCGTTGATCGCGCCGAAGTTGCGCAGTGCCACGCGCGCCTGGGTTTCCCGGTTAGCACTCGGCTCCAGAGGTGTGGGTTCGGCTTCGACCCGGGCATAGGTGTGGCTGCCGATGCGGTCAAAGGTCAGGAAAAACTCATCCAGATCCGGCCCCTGTTGTACTTCAATCACCGTGCCCAGGCGCGACAGCGGCAGCCGCCCCTCGACCCGGTCGGCGTTGTCCAGGTGGGTGTTCAGGTTGGCGTAGGCTTGCCCGACCACCACTTCGCTGCCGTTGATGCCGATGCGCAGGCCCTGCACCGGAATGGCATTGAGCGCCGCGTCGTCGTTCAGGGTGACCACAAAGGGCTGGTTGAACAGGTAGCCGTAGTCGTCAAACTGTTGCACCTCGAACACCACGTAGGCGCCGGGATTGTTGCTGGCGTTCAGTTCGCCGTCGACAATCAGGTGCGAGATATTGAACAGCAGGTAAAAGCGCGCGCCCACGCCCACGGCGTAGTTGGCGGCGATGGCTTCCGGGCTGAGGGCGCGATCGTGCAGGGCCAGAAAACGCAGGCTGCCACGCCAGGGTTTGTTGCTCGACACTTCGTTACCCACCACTAAGGCGAACGTATCGTCCCAGTCCGCCAGGTTGCTCGCGAGCGGGTCTTCATCGCCGGTGAATTCGCCGTTGACGTACAGGCGCCGGCCGTTGACCGGGTCGAAGGTGGCGACCACATGCTGCAGGGTGGCCTGCAGGCGCTCGGCATCCGGATCGGTGCCCAGGGCCGGTAGACCGTTGCCCGAGGTGGCGCCGCTGCGGTTGAGGAAGTCGTAGTTGTACATGCTCTGGCCGAGGGTAAAGTTGCGCGCGCTGGCGCTGCCCGAATAACTGATGATGCGGGCGGTATTCATGCCGCCGTCGCCCTGAACCACGTTGTCGGGAATCACCCAGGCCTCGATGCTGTACTCGCCCGCGCTGGTCAGGCGTTGGTGCAGGCGTCGGCTGCTGCTGGTGGCGGCCTGGGCCTTGCCGTTATTGCCCCCCGCCAGATTCAGACGCAGGCCCCAGGAGCTCATCCAGCTGACATCGCCGGACAGGTTGAGATCGATATCCAGAACACCGCTGGTGTCGTAGGCGATGGCACCGCTACCGGTTTTGAATTCATAGCGCGCCACCACGTGGGTGTCGATACGTCCGCCCTCGGTGGCCACCAGGCCGTCTTCGAGGCGCAGGGCGCGGCTGACATTGAGGGCCGGGTCCACCTGGGTTTCCGGGATGCCGTCGGCGAGCGCCGCAATGGCATTGGTCATGGCGCTGGCGCTGGCGGCGCAGTCGTCGTCCCAGCAGCCGTGGGCTTCATCGGCCAAACGGCGCACCAGGCGGGATTGCGCCGGGGCATCCAGACGCATGCGGCTGCGCGCGGCCTCGTAGGCGGTGTCGATGGCGCTGCTGCCGATAAACGGCTGTTGGCGCGCGGGCGCGGAGGGGCTGTGGCACTCGGCGCAGTGTTGGCTGAGCAAGGGGTAAACGGTGCCGGCAAAGGCGGTGTCCGCCGGGTTGGCGGGGAAAACCCGGCTGGCGCCCACCTGGCGTTCGGGCGGGGCCTCGAACACCAGGGGCGTGGCTTCGCTGCCCGCGACATCGGCCCAGGCGGCGATATAGCCGGTGATGATGTCGGCGCAGGCCTGGGGGCTGGCGAGCCAGCAGTTGTGGCCTCCGGCGACCCGGGTGACCAGTAAGGATTCCGCTGGGGCGCTCAGGTTCACCAGGCTCAGCGCTTCCTGATAGGCCAGGTTGATGTCGTCGCCCCGGGCGAAGCGCGGCGCCTGGCCATCGGCGGTGTGGCAGCTGCCACAGCGGGCGGGCGTGGCCAGACCGATCCAGACTTCGCGCTGGAAGGCGAGCACGTCTTCGGTCTGGGCGGAGACGCTGCCGGTGTAGGCGAAGATGGTGTCGTCGGGGCTGCGGCTGTCGGGGTTTTCCCGCACCGGTGCGCCACTGTCAGAGCCGCAGGCGACCAGCAGGGTGATCAGCACGGTAGCCGTGGTCAGGCGCCAGGCGTTCACAAGGGGTGTGTGAGTCATGGTTGACGGTCCTCGGGCCTAGGGCGCGGTGCAGTAGCTGGCGGTGTCGATAAACACCGGCTGCAGGTTGTAGGCGTCGCTGCCGTGCATAAAGCGCTCGGTGGTTTCACCCAGCAGGGACCGGTCAGCGCTGCTTTCGGGGGCACGGGCGCACACGCTGCGGAACACCTTTTCCACCTGACAGGCGGCAAAGGCTTCGCTGTGCGCCAGCTCCATGGCCATGCTGCGCGCGCCCTCGCCGCTGCCGGGCAGCGCCGGGTCCCAACCCAGGTTGGCGTTCATGCCCGAGCGCCAGTAGTTGTCCCAGCGATCGTCGGTGATGACATAGCCCGGCGCAAAGGTCGTGCTGTTGATGCGGTGTTTGGGCGTGACCCGGGAACCGGTGTCAGGGTCCTCATGGCCCTCAGGGTTATAGATGATGTGACCGCGCGCGCCCTCCGGGTCGGCATCGCTGTCATAGATCCAGTCGTAGTAGGCGAAGGCCTGGGCCATGGGATCCATGCCTGTGTGGCAGCCGGCACAGTTGTTGTTGAACACCCGGCTGTCGCCCCCCGGACTGCGACTGACATCCTGGCGGATCCGGTCCGGTGGCAGGCTGTTGTCGTGCACCTGTTCCAGGTCCCGACACAGGTGGCTCATCAGCGTGAAGCGGAACATGGCGCGGTTGGTGCCGGCAAAAAAGAACGCCCGGGCGCCGGCCCGACTGGTCAGGACTCCGGACGACGCGTAGGACGGCAGCCCGGTCAGGCTCGACTGGGTTTGCGGCTCCAGGGTGTCACGCAGACTGTGGTCGCTGGCTTCGAGTGCGGCGTAGTGATCGTTGTTGTGAATGGAATAGGCCGGCAGCCCGGGGGCGTTGCTGGTGTAGAGGATGTCGTCGTACAGGAGTGTGCGCAGGTCGGTGCCGTCGCGCACCATACCGATAAAGGTCGCGGTGTAGTCATTCAGGGGCGCAAACACATCCTGATCCCGGTTGGTCCAGGGTGTGGCCATGTTTTTCAGGGTCACCCGATAAAAATTTTCGTCTTCCATTGCGGTGCGCACGGCGTCGGCGACCCGCCCGTCGTCGATGGCGTCGGCCATGGTCAGCAACGTCTCGGTGCTCGGGGGCACACCGGCAATGCGGTTGTGAATTTGCAGGGCCTGGGTGCGTGCATCGGCATGGCTCAGTCCTGACGCGCACAGGGTGGCTGAAAGCAGGAGCGCCGGGGTTATTATTCGTTTCACGTTAGCTCCGGTCATGGGGGCTGTGGGATGGCGCTATTTTCCAACGCTCTTCACACGGATTCTGTGCGCTTGTCCCCAGTTGTGGATTTTTTTTGTCAACTCAGTCACAAATTCGGCGATCGGTTGGGAACCGGTGGAGATTAGCGACGCAATTCGCCGCACAATAGCTCGCGACCACTACCGAGAATGCCAATAACATGTTCCTGCGCATCGCCGCCTTTTCATTGCCTCGCGTTACCCCGGCCCGCCGTGCGCCGGTGGCGTTGCTGTGCGCTCTGTTGTCGGGGTGTGGTGCCGGTGGTGGCGGCAGCCAGTCCCCGGATCCGGTGGTGCTGGATGTGCCGGTGGCCTATATCAGTCGGGCGCGGGTGATTGAGGTCGATGGCGAGCTACAGGAATTTCCGCCACCGGCGCTGCTCGAACCCACGGCGTTCAATCCCGGCGCTGTCCTTTATTTAAAAGACCGGGCAACACCCACCGCCGCCAGCGTCAACTTGAGTGCGCGCATCTTTGAAGAGAACGCGCTCCACGATGTGCGCGACCTGAGTGTCCATCCGGACGGCACCCGTCTGCTGTTTGCCGTGCGCGCCCCCGAGTTGCCCAACACCCAGGACCGGGATCAGCCCACCTGGAACATCTGGGTCTACGACCGGCGCGACGACAGCCTGCGCCGGGTGATCCGCTCGGATATCGTGGCCGAGGCAGGGCAGGATCTGGCGCCGCGTTACCTGCCCGACGGTCGCATTCTGTTCATCTCCACGCGCCAGAGCCGCAGCCGGGCGATTCTGCTCGACGACAACAAACCCCAGTTTGCCGCCCTCGCCGAAGACCGGCGCGACCCGGCGCTGCTGTTACATGTGATGGACGACGACGGCACAGGGATCGAACAGATCGGTTTTAATCAGAGCCACGAGTTACAGCCGGTGGTGTTGGCCAACGGTCGCATCCTGTTCAGCCGGTGGGACCGGTCCGGCAACCGCAATCACCTGAGTTTTTACACGCTCAACCCGGATGGCACAGACCTGCAGCCTCATTACGGTTACCGCAGCCTGAACGGCGGCAATGCCCCAACACTTTACCGTCCCGAACCGCTGGACGACGGCCGCCTGCTGGCGGTGCTGCGTCCGCGTACCAATGCCCAGGGTGGCGTGCTGGTGGCGGTGGACGCTGAACGTTTTACCGATGAGGGCATACCGGTCGCCGATCGCGCCGGTGCTGACGAGCCCTCCCGGGTAGCGCTGCTGAGTGGCGCGCCGGTGACTGAGTTTCCGGACTTTTCCGCGCTCGCCACCGAAGGCTGGTACGCCCATGCCTTTCCCATGACCGACGGCAGCGGGCGCCTGCTGGTGAGCTGGAGTCCGTGTCGGTTGCAGGACCCGGAGACAGAGCAACTGCTGCCCTGCACCCCGGCCAATCAGGCCCGTGATGATCTCCGGCCCGCGCCCCCGCTGTACGGCTTGTGGGTATACGACCCGCGCACCCGCACCCAGCAGCCGCTGGTGGTGCCCGAGGAAGGTCGCCTGTATACGGAAGCGGTGACGCTGGCTGAGGCCCCTTTCCCCTGCCCCTACCCGGCGGCCCAGTGCCCGGCGCCCGAGCGCCACCCGGACTGGCATACCCAGGGTGTGGGGGTGCTGCATATTCGCAGTGTCTATGATCGCGACGGCGAGGACACCGCGCCGGGCGGGATTGCGGCGCTTGCCGACCCGGCCCAGACGCCCCCCGCCGAGCGCCCGGTACACTTTCTGCGTCTGATCAAGCCGGTCTCCATACCCGATCGCGACACCCTGGCGTTCGACAACAGCGCCTTTGGCGTCAGCGCCCAGCAGGGCATGCGCGAAATTCTGGGCTATGTACCGGTACACCCGGACGGCTCGGTGATGGCCCGGGTACCGGCAGATCGGGCCTTTACCTTCGAGCTGGTGGATGCCCGGGGGCGGCGCCTCGATGACCGTTTCCCCCGGCACCCGAGCTGGCTGCAACTGCGCCCGGGTGAGCAGCGCAACTGCCAGGGTTGCCACAATCCGGCCAGCCAGTTGCCCCACGGCCGCATGGAGGCTGAACCCTATCCGGCCTACGCCGGGGCTCTGGGCGGTTTTGCCAATACCTTGCGGGAAGACGCCTTCGGCACGCCGGAGTGGCCGGACAGCGGCGAAACCATGGCCGCGTTCGATGCCCGGGTCAGTGTCACCTGTACCGACGCCGCCGATCCCGGCAGCTGCCAGCCCCGCGGTCCCGCCGCACCCCGGGTGGATCTGGTGTTCGACGACGTCTGGACCGATCCCGCCGCCGCAACACCGGGCGCAAGCTTCGCCTTGCGCTACCAGTCCCTGGCCGATGACGACTACCGGGACTGGGAAGCGGCTGATGACGACGGCGACCCGCCGGTGCTGAGCGTCACTGAATTGCCCGCCCTCGTTTCCGAGGATTGCCAGCTGGACAGGAGTCCCCAATGCCGCACGGTGATCAACTACCCCTGGCATATCCAGCCCCTGTGGGAGCGGCCGCGCTACCTCACCGAGTTGGTTGATGGCGAACGCGTACTGGTGCTCGATGACAACGATCAGCCGGTCAATCGCACCTGTGTCACCTGCCACAGCCGCGCCGACGCCGAGGGTCAGCCCCAGGTGCCGGCCGCGTCTTTGGAGCTGACCGACACCCCGGGTAATCAGGGCCGGACGACCAGCTACGGCCATCTTCTGAGTGCGCGCCTGGAACTGATTCTGGAGGAGGGTTCCCTGCTCCCCCGGCAGGTGGAAACCGGCGAGTTCCAGTGTGCGCAGCCGGGCCTGGAGCTGGATGACCCCGAGTGTGAACTCGAACCGGTTTTGGCACCGGTCACCCTGCCCGCACCGGCCACCGTCGCCGGGGCTTTTCGCAGTGGCCGGTTTTTCGATCGCTTTGTCGAGGGTGGCTCCCATCAGGATTTTCTGAATGCCCACGAATTGCGCTTGATCAGCGAGTGGCTCGACCTGGGTGGCCAGTACTTCAATAACCCGTTTGATGCGGTGGACCAGGATTGATGGCGCCGACCCTAAAGCGCGCCTGGTGGTGCGGGTGTCTGCTTCTGCTGATCGGGTGGTCGTCCGCGGCTTCGGCCCTGACGGTGACGGTGGACGCGGCCTATATCGAGCTGCACGCCGGTCCCGGGCGCGGTTACCCGGTGTTCTACGCCCTGGAGCGGGGCGAACAGGCCGAGCTGCTTAAACACCGCACCGGCTGGGTCAAGGTGGACACCCGGCGCGGCGGTCAGGGCTGGATTCGCGCGGCGGATCTGGCGCACACGCTGACCGCGGAAGGCCAGACGCCGGTGCTCCCGAGCGCCCGGCGGGACGACTATCTGAACCGACGCTGGGAATTTGGTGCTGCCATTGGGGATTTCGCCGGTGCCGACGCCTTGGGTGTCAGCCTCGGCTACCGGATGACGCCACACCTGGCCGCGGAGCTGCGCGTGTCCCAGAACACCGGAGCCTTTTCCGATAGCCAGTTGTACGGTCTGCGGCTGTTGCACCAGCCCTTCCCCGCCTGGCGGGTGTCGCCCTACCTGGCGGTGGGCGGCGGCGAGGCGCGGATTCGCCCGCACGGCATTCTGGTGCAGGGGGAAGATCGTCAGAACAATTATCTGGAAGCGGGCTTGGGCGCTTATGTGTATCTCAGCCAACGTTTTTTCATGCGCGCGGAATACCGCAATCAGGTGATTCTGACCCGGCGCGACAGTAACGAAGAGGTGAACGAATGGGTTCTCGGGTTCAACGTCTTTTTCTAGCGCTGCTGCTGGCCTTGGCCTTTCCCTTGCCTCTGGCTGCGCAGGCGCAAGATCCGCTTGGCCGGGTGATCACCCCGGACCTGGAGCGGCGCGAGCTCACCGAGGCCAACCTCGACGAGGAGCGTTTTGAGCTGGGCGTCTACTATGGCCTGCTCAGCATCGAGGATTTTGGCAGCAATCCGGTGGCGGGGGTCATGCTCGCCTATCACATCACCGAGGACTTTTTCTTCGAGGCCAACTACGCCCAGAGCAAAGCCCAGGAAACCAGCTATGAGCTGCTCAGCGGTGCGGTTGAACTGCTGACCGAAGACGAACGCGACTACCGTTACTACTCGCTGGCGCTGGGCTACAAACTCCTGCCCGGCCAGATGTACCTGGGGGATCGTCGGGCGCTGAACACCCATGTCTACCTGATCGCGGGCGCGGGTAATACACAGTTTGCCGAGCAGACTTACTTTACCTACACCCTGGGCGCCGGCTTTCGCCTCTACGCTCTGGACTGGCTGGCGCTCGACCTGGGTATGCGCGGTCACAGCTTTCGCCACGAACTTTTGGGGGTGAGCAAGACCGCCAACAACCTCGAAGCCCGCGTGGGCCTGAATGTATTTTTTTAATCGGAACTGAAAATGAAACCAGAGGCAAACCCTATGACCCGATTACTGACAACACTGCTACTGAGCTTCGGTCTGGCGTTGAGCGCTCATGCCACCGAAGCGCCCGACTTCACCCTGAAAAGTGCCAGCGGCGAAAACCTGCGCCTGGCGGAACAGCGCGGCCAGGTGGTGATGATCAACTTCTGGGCCTCCTGGTGCCCGCCCTGCCTGCAGGAAATGCCGTTACTGGACGAGATTTACCAGCGCTACCAGCCCGCCGGTTTCAATCTCCTGGGCATCAATGTTGAACAGGACACCGCCGCTGCCGAAGCGCTGTTGGAGGAACTCGGCGTGAGCTTCCCGATCCTGTTCGATCCGGACAATCAGGTCAGCCGTGACTATCAGGTGCAGGCCATGCCCACCACCGTGCTGGTGGATAAAAACGGCGTGGTGCGCTACGTCAATCGCGGCTATCAGCCCGGGGATGAAGACAAGTACCGGGCCCAGGTGCGGGAGCTGATTCGCGAATGAAAACCCTGAAGTGCCTGGCCCTGATGCTGATGCTGACACTCGCCAGCGGTTGTGCCCTGCAACCCTGGGTACAGCCCTACGAGCGCGCGCACCTGGCGGATCCGATCATGAGTTTTGATCGGGACCCGGTGGCCAGCAGCTTCCTGCATCACGTCTACGATGCCCGGGAGAGTGCGCGCGGTGCCGACGGCAGCGCCGGAGGTGGCTGTGGCTGCAACTGAGCGCCGCTGGCGCCGCCTCGCCGCTGTGTTACTGGTGCTGGCCGCGCCGGTGACGGCCACGGTCCTGCCCGACGAGCGGGTGGATATTCTCTATCACAGCTATGAAGGCGGCGGCACCACCATCGATGGGCCCTCGGTTCTGGTGCGCAAAAACCTGGGCAGCTCCGTGTCCGTGTCCGGCAAATACTATGTCGATGCCATCAGCGGCGCTTCCCTGGATGTGCGCGCCGCCGGCGTGACGACGGATGTGGAGTCCGGGGCCTCGGTCTACAGCGAAAAACGCACCGAGTACAACCTGGGCATAGACTACCTGCACGACCGCACCCTGCTCAGCGCCGGCTGGGCGCGCAGCAGCGAAAACGACTACGAAGCGCGCTCCTGGAGCCTCGGTGTCAGCCAGACGTTCTTCGGGGACCTCAGTACCCTGGCGCTCAATGTCAGCTTTGGCGATGATGTCATCACGCGCAACGACGACCCGGATTTTGACGCGCGGGAAATGCAGCGCCGCCGCTACGGACTCACCTTCACCCAGGTGCTTACCCCCCGGTTGATCGCCGCCCTGAGTGTCGAAACCGCCCTCGACGAAGGTTTTATCAACAACCCCTATCGCAGCGTGCGCTACTGCGCCGACCTCGAATGCAGTCAGTTCAACTACCAGAGCGAAGTGTATCCGGGCACCCGCAACAGCGATGCCTTTGGCCTGCGCGCCATCTACTACCTGCCCTACCGCGCCGCCCTGCGCGGCGAGTACCGCTACTTTGAAGACAACTGGGGCGTGAGCGCCCACAACGGCGAACTGCGTTACACCCACCCCTTCGACCCGGGTTGGCTGGTGGAGGTCAAATACCGCCAATACCGCCAGAGCGGCGCCAACTTCTTCCAGGACCTCTTCCCCTACCGGGACGCCCAGAACTACATGGCCCGGGATAAAGAGATGGGCCCCTTCAGCTCCCACACTGTCGGTCTGGGCACCAGCTACCAACTGCCCCAAGGATTTGTCCCGGGCTTCAGCCGCAGCTCAGTCAACCTCTACTGGGACTACATCCTCTTCGACTACGATGACTTTCGCGACGTCACCGCCGAAGGCTACGCCGTCGGCGAAGAACCCCTCTACAGCTTCAGCGCCAACGTCATCCGCCTCTACCTCTCCTTCTGGTTCTGACCCCAATGGGGTCAGAGTCAATTGATCTAGGCAGGGCAGCTGTGGTCGTGCCGATTGGCTTACCGAACAGGTTTCGAGTCAATGGGCAATTCTCCAGTGGCATCGTTGAAGATTTCAGCGCCAGAGCGAAACTGAGCACCAAAAGCCCGATGGTTTAAGAACGTATTATGCTCATGCTACTAAAATCGCGCAATATCAAATACTTGTGAACTTTCTACACGAAAAGTTGAATAAAATTTTTCTAACGAGGCAAAATTTAATGAATTTTTTCTAGACATACGTTGGCAGTTCTTGCATATTTTGTTTTGGAGCACTAATAAACTAATTGCTAAGCCGTACCTCGTTTGAAGATGTAGCGCGTGGGGTTCGAAATCCGAAAAACCTGGCAATGATAAATAGCAACTAAGAAAACAGAGGATTTTTTCTTGCAGCGCCGCATGGAAGCGAAGGGATTCCGCATGTCGAAGTACTCCGCATTCTCCTTCCAGTTCTTCTTGCTTTTAAGTTGCTTCTTCAGCAACCGGTTGTTTGCGCGCGTATCAACGTAATGATCAGTGTAGATAGAGCGCTGAAATATGGAAATTGAGTTATGAAATCCAGAAAAAGAATGGGCCTTGGTAGATTTTTGGCTGCAATAGTTATGGTTCTGCTGGCCGGGCAAACCTCAGCGTTAACAGTTCCCGCCAATAGTAGCGACGTCAGCTTCACCATTAGTCTGCCGAGTACGAGCGGTCACTATTCTACTTGGCAAGTAGAGCAAAAAAGGGGCGTTTCAGGCAACTGGACGAGCCTCGGCACTAGGTCTCCAGGTTCACACACTATTACCGTAAGCGCGAGCGGCGATTACTACTATCGTGCTCGTGGCTACAACCCCAGATTTAGCATGCACGGTTCACCTCCTGGCCCTATTTACGGAAACTGGGTCGAGAGAGGGCCGGTCCGGGTGAACCTCCTGGTTGCGCCAGGCAGGCCAAGTTATGTGGCTGGCAGTGACGGCACTACTAGCAACAACGGCAGCTATAACGTCAACTGGGGCACCGGCAGCGGAGATGTCGATTACTACAGATGGCGGGAAAACAACGGAAGTTGGCGCAATACCGGCACCACGCGCAATACAGGAACACTGAACCGTAGCAATGGCAGTTATACGTACAATGTACAAGCCTGTAACTCTGTTGGCTGTTCAAGCAGCAGAAGTGTGACCATCACGGTAAACATCCCACCGCCGGGTGTGCCCAGCTCCATCTCGAGTAGTGTGGGCAGTAACAGCTACGATGGCAGCTATCGAATCAGTTGGGGTACGTCCAGCGGCAATGTGGGTCATTACCGGTGGAGGGAAAACGGCGGAAGCTGGCAGAACACCGGTACTGGGCGGAATACGCCAATGCTGACTCGCAACAACGGGACCTACACCTACAACGTTCAGGCGTGCAATTCGATTGGCTGCTCCAGCAGCAGGAGTATGACTGTCGTGGTCAATAGGGATGTTAACCCCACGATCAGCCGCTCGACCGCCACGTCCAACAATGGCAATTACAGCCTTTCGTGGACGGCGGGCCAAATCAGCGGCAAAAGCGGTGAAGCCGTGTGGGTTCATGAGAGTGGCACGTCAACGCCTATTCTGGTGTATGGGCGAAACTCCAGTGGTTCAATAGTAGCCAATACCAATCCTCTAACCCGATCAAAAACTAATGATGGCAGTTGGACTTACTCTGTTACCAGCTGTGTCAACACGGGTTTCATTACCCAGGGCACGGCACCCGCGTATGGTACTGGAACCTGTAAAACCAGTAGTTCCACAACTGTCACGGTGGCCCGACCACCGGGCATTCCCAGTTCCATCTCTAGCAGCGACGGCAGTAACAGCTATAGCGGCAGCTATACCATCAGTTGGGGTGCATCCAGCGGCAATGTTGGACATTACCGCTGGCGGGAAAACGGCGGCAGTTGGCAGAACATGGGTACGAACCGGAATACATCAACACTGACCCGCAACGATGGCACCTACACGTACAACGTCCAGGCGTGCAACTCTATTGGTTGCTCCAGTAGCAGAAGTATGACCGTCACTGTCGAGAGAAACATACCACCTACTATAGATAGCTCTGTGGAAACGTCTACCAGTGGCAACTTCAACTTGACCTGGACAGCCGGGAAGATCAATGGCCGCACCGGTACCGCTGTCTGGATTGTCGAAAGCGGTACTCCGGTCTTAGTGCTTGGCAATGGTTCACAGCCAGTGAATGTTAACCCATTAGCGCGATCTAAAGACTCCTCTGGCAGTTGGGCATACTATGTCCTTAGCTGCGTAGGAAGTACGTTCGTCACGCAAGGTACCGTGCCGGTGTACAACAGCGGTACCTGTGAAGCTAGCAACTCGATTACAGTGACCGTAGATGCGACTCCGCCCATCGACTACTCGGCGCCTAGCTACGGGTCCCCGTTTCCGCCAGATGCGGATGGCGATATGGATGAGTTTGAGTATGACGCTTTAGGACGCTTAAGAAAGGTGCGCCTGAGTGATGGTAATGAAATCCGGTACCACTACGATAAAGCGGGTAACAGAAGGCTCGTCGAAGGCGCCGAGTAGTCAGTATGGAGCTTACAAAACGGCATAATTTTTTGGTCGAGTTTCGTGGTATTACAGTATTCGAAAAAATTGCGATGCCAAAAAGAAGATATTGGAGAGTTAAATATGCCTATTGCCCACATTGTGAAGAAGCTGCGCCTATTTGCCGTAGGAGCAGTCTATATTGGTGAGAGTATGGCTCAGTCTGAGTGGCTTGTTGCGCCGCCTTACAACGTACAAAACGAGCATGGGGTAAACATGGTAACCGGCCAGGTTCAGCTTACCCATCCCGGAGTCAGCATTGGTGGTGACATGGGGCTAAGTCACAGTATTTCCATGCATGAAAACCAGTGGGTTGGGTATGAGATTGGACAAATCTGGGGGCCATTAAGCAACTTTCATGGGAAGCTGTTTTACACCCAGTCCCCCATGAACACTTACTGGATAGTCGTTTCTGATGGAGTCTCCACACAAACCTTCGATACACAAATCAGCACGACACAGAGCGACGCCTTTGACCAGTTGCCCGTGACCGACTCCGAAGGGTATTTCAAGCCAGTGGGACATCCAGGGCATCGTTTGCGGTTCGAGTCAAGCTGGGGCGGGGTCGTTATGACCAAGCCCGATGGCACCAGGGTAGTTTACAAGACCAATGGAGAGTTCAAATGGCACAATCGCTTGGAAATGGCGGAAATACATTATCCCAACGGTAAGATTGTAGAAGTCCACAAGGACGGGGGTTCCACCGACGTCATAGCCAGCGTGACAACCAATACAGGCTTCCAGCTCAAGTATTACTATGTGATTGATCATGCCTCCGGTTTGAGCGATACGGGCAGCAGTAGTGACGTTCCCAGTGATACCGCTGCTTGGACAGGTTCGACTCCGCGCTATGTCAAGGCCATCAATAACGCCGTTGAGCATTGCTCAGCGGCCCGGGGCGAGCAATCCGGCGCAGCGGAGTGCAGCCTTCATGACTGGCCCAAAGTGGAATACCTCTGGCCAACAGGTATGCCGCGTAGAATGTATCGCCAGGAAGCCACGTTCAGTGTTATTGAGCCCAATGGAAAGAGAACAGACTACGTCCACCGGCCCTTCGACATGGCCATTCAGGAGCCCGACGGCACCTATGCTGGCTATAGCCCCGGTCAAAGAAAGTTGCCGCGCCTTGTAGAAATATGGAATGGCAATACCGGGACAAAAGAATTCCGGTACCGATATGAGAACAAGTACATTCCCAGGCAGTTTCCCGGTCTCGGGTTGGGGCCCAATACCTACTATGTACCTACAAACTACGCGATGCTTATTGGTTCAAGCGCTTTTGGCGCCGCAAACGACTCGATGACAACTGGAAACACATATAACATACGGCAAGAAAGGCGCGGATCGCATGGTCAGCTTGAAGCAATATTGAATATTAACGGCGGTTATAGATCGGTTGGAGAGGTCAAGCTCAACCCCGGATCCAACGCTCTTATGAGCGTAAAGGCCTGGAACTACCACGCGGGCTTCAGTGGCGATCAAGCCACATTGTTAGAACAATTCCATGACCTCTCCAACGGCGTTGTTTCCGTTTTTGAGCACGATGATCGTGGAAACATCACCTCCATCACCGCCCAAGGCGGAACCCGAACAGCGAAATACCCAAATAGCTGCAACAGCAGCAACGAAAAATACTGCAACAAGCCGGAATGGACCGAGGACGCTAAAGGCAACCGGACGGACTACACCTATCACCCACAATCCGGCCAGTTGGCAACAGTCACCGGCCCGGCCAACTCTGCTGGCATTCGCCCGCAAACGCGCTTCAGGTACGAGCAGAGGTTTGCCAACTACTACTCTCCATCCGGTACCAAGTCGATTGCTGAAAACGGGATTTGGATGAAAGTGGAAGAGAGCTACTGTACCAACAGCCAGGCCGCCGGAGATGGCTGCTCCGGTAATGATGAGGTTGTCACTCGTTATGAGTACGAACACGACAACCTTCTGTTGACCGGCGTAACGGTGACATCCGAACAGGATAATAGAACCCTGCGCACCTGCTATCAATATGACATTTACGGAAATCAAATCGGTGAAACTGCGCCCAATGCCAACCTGACCAGTTGCCCGTAACAGAAGGACCTGCTCTCATGACACACCATTTACTACTCCGGGCTTTAAGATATCTGGCGATTGCCTCAATAGGCGCTTTCGTCTGCATAAGTGCTTTGGCGGCGCAGTTGGAAATACCTCATACTACGGTCATGCGCTACGACCTTGCCGGCCACCTGACCGGCGTTATTCGGCCTGATCCCGACGGCGACGGCTCTCTCGGTTACCCCGCGACGCGAAACACGTACAACGACTACGGACTCCTGATCAAGGTGGAGACGGGCACACTGGCAGCCTGGCAGGATGACGCCATTGTCCCTTCCGAATGGCAGGGCTTCACTGTCCACCAGGCGGAGGTTTACCAGTACGACGGGCTCAACCGGAAAACCATCGAAGCGGTACTCAACACCCAAGGCACAACGGAAAGTCTGGTTCAGTACAATTACGACCAACACCACCGTGTCAACTGTAAGGCGCAACGACTCAGCGCCTATTTGGAACCCGTCCATTACTACGACTCTCTGCCGGACGCGTGTACACGCCAGAACAGTCCCTTTGGTCCTGACCGCATCACTCAATACACATACAACCAATGGGATCTGATAAAGACCGAGCGGCGCGCGGTGGACACCGATCTAGAACAGATATATGTGGCCAACACCTACCTAGGCGCGCGACTGAAAACCCAGACAGATGCCAATGGCAACCAGACGGAACTGACTTACCAGAACGGTCGGTTGCACCGCCGCTACTACCCGTCCAAAACCCTAAGCCTAGGCCAATCCCCCACCAATCCGGGGGCGGTCAATTACGACGATTTTAATGAGTACCAGTATGACCTGAACGGCAACGTCGAGGTGGAGATCAAGCGTAATAAAATCGTGGTCACCCATACAATCGATGCTCAGAACCGTGTTACCCGGAGAAGCTACTCCAGCGACATGCCGGATGTGCATTACGGCTACAATCTCCAAGGACTGTCGTTGTACGCCCGTTTCAATTCGAGTGCCGGCCCCGGCATCACAAACAGTTTCGACGGTTTTGGCAACCTGCTTAGCTCCGAGAACAATTTGGGCAGTTTGACCCGTGCGATCACTTATGCCTATGACAACAACGGTAACCGCACGCATATAACACACCCAGGCTCCACGGCGACGTTTTCCTACCGATTTGACGCACTGAACCGGATGATCAGCGTTCACGAGCAGGAAAGTACTAATCCAGCCATCCTCACCGTCGTATACAACGACCGCGCCCGGCGTGAGGCTTTGCAACGCCCCAACGGGGCCACTACCGGCTATGAGTACGACAGCGCGGGCCGACTTCTGAGTTTTAGCCAGGATCTGGCTGGCAGTGCCGACGACCTGACCAACACCTTCGGCTACAACCCGGTCGGCCAGATCACCGCTATTAATTACAGTAACGGCCAGTACCGCCACGCCGGCAATGGCAATCGCGCCGGCATTTATATACCCAACGGCCTCAATCAGTACACTCAGGTCAACGACGTTCCTATGGATTATGACGACAACGGTAACCTTGTTGTCGATGGCGCCCGTAGTTACATCTACGATGATGAAAACCGCCTGACCGAAATCACGGATTCCAGCGCCACTGGTGCCGTAAACGCGACGTTCACCTATGATCCACTGGGGCGACTGTTCGAAGTGGTCATCAATGGGGAGCGCCGCCAGTTTCTCTACGACGGCGATGCTCTGATTGCCGAATACACCAGTGGCACCGCCACTGCCCCAGTTCGGCGTTACGTTCACGGCGATCAGGTCGATGAGCCCCTGATGGAGTACCACGGCAGCAGCCTAGGCGCCAGTGCCCGACGGTACCTGCACACTAACCACCAGGGCAGCATCATCGCCCATACCAACCAGAGCGGCAGTGCCGTGGCCAAGCTGTCCTATGACGCCTACGGTATACCGGGGGATGGCAACGTTGGGCGCTTTGCGTATACTGGTCAAATCTGGTTTGAGGAGCTGGGGTTATACCACTATAAGGCTCGGATGTACTCGCCGACGCTGGGGCGGTTCTTGCAAACCGATCCGATTGGGTATGAAGATCAGATGAATCTGTATGCCTACGTGCATAATGATCCGCTGAACTACACAGATCCGACCGGTAAGGTTAGCGCTGCCGCCGGTCATCTCGAGGGCTGGAAGCGGCATTCCAACCAAGAGATAATGGAGAGAGAAGATTTACAAGAAATTCGGCGCCAGGGAGATATGGGCACGATTATCGGTTCCGGCGTGGTTGTCGCTGGTGCGGCGGTTGTCGCATGCAATGCTAGCGCGGTTTGTGCTGCTGCGGCGACGGTTGCTACTGGGACTAGTCGTGGTAATACAACAAGCGGAGCTAGGGGCCTTGAAACGCGGGGTGTTAGGCCTGCTCCTGGTGAAAGAACCATTCAAGGGCAAGTTGATGCTGCTACTCAAGCTGGTAACCCTACGGTTCAACGTGGAGGGCAAGATCTAGTTCGCTTAAGATCACGAGGGCATGGTCAGACTGAAGCAACAGCTACACCTCAGAATGCTAGGCATGTGACGCCAGAAGGGCGAGTATTTACTGGTAAAGGGCCTGACAGGGCTGTTACACCCAGAGATATTCGTGAGCTTTATAAAGCTCAGACCGGTCAGGGGACAAGCACAACGCGTACAAGGTCAGGAAGGTAGATATGAGCACTACTATTGGTATTGGCTATTCAACTATTGATGATAGTGAAATTTATCCTGAGCTAAAACTCATAGCTGAAAAATTTGGTTATGGCCTTTTGAATGGCGTTGAACACTCTGAGTCCAACGTTCGTTCTGGGCTAGAAATTATGCAAAAAAATGAAAACTGGATGAATGTACTTTTTTTGCAGTTCCCCATAGATGATGACATTGGTTTGGCTTTTGGCATACATGAAGAGTTGACTGCTTTCGAGGTGAGCGGTGATCGCCCCAAGTTTTTTGATTTTCTCGCTGAGGTTTCACGGCTCGCATCTCAAAAATGTAAAAAGCTCGGATTTTTCTTCGCGGGGGAGTGGCTTGAAGGTGATCGAGTTCGGTATAGCTATGGAAATATTGATCGTTTGATAACTCTATTATCGTTGCCTGGTAATTGGGGAATTAGATACATGATTCCACAGACAGGGCGACTGCAAGACTCTGATGAAATACCTTTCACCTTCGACTTGAATTTGAAATGAGGAGAAGAACTAAAAGGTTGAGCTCAAAAAGAGAGGACGAAAAAGGGGACGTATTTAATTAATCAAAAAGCCCAGCCGCTAAACCCGGCTGGGCTTTTTCCGTTAAGCGCCGATCTCTTCCGCCGTCAACACCAAACACCCCTCCATCACTCTGACGGTCACCGGCACATCAATCCCAAAACCGGCCTTATCGAGCCAATGCCCCCTCAGTTGCAGCCAGGGCACCCTGGCCTGAGACCGGTCCTTGCGCCGGTAGTCGTAGAACTTCTGCCCCATCTTGATCCGCCGGGTATGACACACCGGCGCCGCTTGCGTACACTTGGCTGTAGCCATGGTAAACCTCCTATGCAGGTTTGCTGTGGTTAGCAGACCCAGGGTGTTGGCGCACCCTGGGTCTGCGTCTTTAAAAGCGTCTCTCTTCTCAGGAAGCCTGCTGTTGCTTGATCAAG
The DNA here is from genome assembly GCF_003259155.1 of Marinimicrobium alkaliphilum. Classification (GTDB taxonomy): domain Bacteria; phylum Pseudomonadota; class Gammaproteobacteria; order Pseudomonadales; family Cellvibrionaceae; genus Marinimicrobium_A; species Marinimicrobium_A alkaliphilum. The sequence continues at coordinate 340,545 of NZ_QGMQ01000003.1, read as the reverse complement.
GCTTCCAACATCTCCGTAAAAAACTTCTGCTTGCCCTTGGGCATGGAGTTGATCTGTTCCATCTGCCGTTGCAGTGTCGAAGCGGGGCCTCGCTTGGCCGGTAAGGGCTGGATACCCACCAACTGCTCCAGGGGCACGGAAAACAGCCGTGACAGCGTGGGCAGCATCGACGCTGGAATCTTCCGCGACCCGGACTCATAGGCCGCGATAAGCTGTTGTGAAATTCCCAGCGTCTCGGCCAACTGGGTTTGAGTCCAATTGAGTTCCTTGCGTAGTTTTGCCACCCGCTGGCCGAGTTGCTTAAAAAATACCTTGTCGTCTTGGGTCATCTGTTCATCCAACAAACTGTATGTGAGCGTTGGCATAGCATAACCCCGGTTTTGCGGTTGTGGTGTTTATGGCTGCCGAACTCGCGAACCAACTGCAACGCACCGGTCGTACCGGCGCCAGCACCGGTGAGCGGATCGCGGCGGCGTTCGTCCTCAACCGGATGGACTACCTGCCCGCCAACTACCGGGATGTCGTCTAGGCGTGGGAGCGCCTGGACGACTGGCAGCGGTACGTCAAAGATGTCAAAGCGCATTACATGCACTTGATCGAGGGGCAATAGCCCCTCTTTAGCCGCCTTCGGGCGGCTGTTACAGGGGCGCTTATCGGCGCCCCAGAACCCGCAGCTAAGCAAAAAAGTGCGTCGGGGCCTGTAACTTGCTAAAGTACCCGCTGCACCGGGGTGTGCGCTCTTTAAGTGATTGATTGCGTTGGGGTTATCGGCGGATATAGCTGCGACGGCACGTAGGCGGACGGTTCTTGCAAACCGATCCGATCTTTTATGAAGATCAGATGAATCTTTATGCTTATGTGCATAATGATCCGTTGAGTTTTGTTGACCCGACCGGGGAACATTCGTACTTGGTTAGTAGGCCTTTAGACTTTCCAGTGCCAGCGAATCATAACTTTATTGTGACTAACGCAGAATATTTGGGAGATCGTAACGCTACGATATACTCCTATGGGGATGTAGGAAATGGCCAAATGGGTCGAGTAAACGATGACACGACTGGCTTGTCTTTCGGTACGCATGAAACCGACAGGAGCGCTTGGCTAGATTTGAGTAATGAAGGATCCGGTATAACGTTTCGAGAAATCAATGCATCAGATTCACGCGTTGATGGTTTGGCGAGAGGACTAGTTCAGGGTCAGAGGTATAGCCTTATTCCGGCTGCGAGACGGCGTGCTACAAATAGCAATAGTGCTGCGGGTGCAATTGCAAATGCAGCGGACGGAGGGCCTTCAGAGGTCGACAGCGGCCGGCCACAGTTTGGCAGCGGCCAAGCAGATCGGGTTCCGATTATGCATAATTTCCTTCGGGAAGAAGATCGATGAAGGCGCCGCGCGGGCACTTGTTCGTCGAGCATCAAAACAAGCAGAGGTTCACAATGAGGGTAGCGTTTGTCTCGATTATTCTATTTTCTGGATTGCAAGTGTTTCTCTTGTTTTTGGCTGGCTTTGTCTATTTTTGGATTAAATACGAGGATGAAGTCACTGCCAGCGGAGAATCGCTAGGCTTTGTAATCGGAGAGAGCAAGGAAGACGTGTACAGCAAAGTGTTTGCTAACTTGGCAGCACTAAGTGGTAAGCGGGAGGAAATATTTATTTCCATAGAAGTGGATAGTAACTTGAGTCCTAAGGTGGGCGTCGATGAGGGTTTTCAGGTTCTGATGCAGACATATATGCACCCCGTGGGCACAAAAGAATTTATGGAAAAGGATGTATGGAAGTTCTATTTGAACGCCTCCCGATTCAATGTCGTAAAGCTGACATTTTGTAATGATAAGCTATGTGAGATCTATCGGCATAGAAAGGTATTTGAGATTCCTTAATTAGAGCAGCCCCAGTCTCGCCATCGACGTGGTGCTGAAGTTGGTTGACTCGGCTATCTGATCTTGCCGGCACATCCGGGCGCCGGTCGACTTGGCCGGCCCAAGGGCACGCGCGAACGGGTGATCGACGGGCTGCCGTTTATCGTGGTGTACCGGCAAGACTACGCCCAGAACCAACGCCAAATTCTGCGGGTGCCACATGACGCGCAGCAACGGCCGGTGGCGGACTGAACGGTTGCGCCAACCCACTGATTTCCCAGCAAATTACCGCGCCAGGCAGGAACTTTTGGCCTATTGGCAGTCTAAGGCCAGTAGTGCTAAACTCCAATGTCGTTTGGGGCTAGCCCCAAAGACCCAAATTCAATGCGAGGTAGGTAACACAGATGAGCACAAGCACCAGCTTGCAGCCGCTCGGGAACCTGAGTCCCGGGGGCAACCTCAATGCCTACGTCCAGGCCGTCAGCGGCATCGCTGTCCTGTCCCAGGAAGAAGAGCAGCGACTGGCCGAGGACCTGTACTACAACGGCAATCTCGACGCCGCCCGGCAACTGGTTATGGCGCATCTGCGCTTTGTGGTTCATATCGCCCGCTCCTACAACGGCTACGGCCTGCAGATGGGCGATCTGGTCCAGGAGGGCAATGTCGGCCTGATGAAGGCGGTCAAGCGCTTCAACCCGGAGAAGGGTGTGCGCCTGGTGTCCTTTGCCGTGCACTGGATCAAGGCCGAGATTCACGAATTCATTCTGCGCAACTGGCGCATCGTCAAGGTGGCGACCACCAAGGCCCAGCGCAAACTGTTCTTCAACCTGCGCGGCGCCAAGAAGCGTCTGGCCTGGCTGACCAACGATGAGGCCAAGGCAGTGGCCGAGGACCTCAATGTTGAAGTCAAACACGTGCGTGAAATGGAAGGGCGGCTGTCGTCTTACGATGCCACCTTCGATGCCGGCGAAAACGATGATGACGACAGCAGCTATGTCGCGCCTGCCCACTACCTGGAAGACAAGCGCTACGACCCGGCAGTTCAGCTCGAAGCGTCCAACTGGGAAGAAACCAATGTCAATGGCCTGGAAAGCGCCCTGGAGCAGCTGGACGAGCGCAGCCGCACCATCCTGCAGCGCCGCTGGTTGAGCGACAGCAAGGCGACCCTGCATGATCTGGCGGCCGAGTACGGTATCTCCGCTGAGCGTGTGCGCCAGTTGGAGAAAAATGCCATGAACAAAATCAAGACCATGATGCTGGCGGCCTGACCGGGCGTGCCAGCCAGTCATCGATTCGCAAGCCGCGCACCCGCGCGGCTTTTTATTTATCCCCCAGCCAAACCGCGAGACTACCGACCCGCCCATGTCCGACGCCGAAACCTTTGAGATCAAACCCGAATACAAGCCCAAAGCCATCCGCAGCTATGTGATTCGCGCCGGGCGCATGACCGTGGGCCAGAAAAAGGCCTTTGACCGCTGGTGGCCGGGCTATGGCCTGAGCCTGTTTGACGGTGCCATCGATCCGGTTGCGCTGTTTGGGCGCGAGGCACCGCTGGTGCTGGAAATCGGTTTCGGGATGGGGGCGTCACTGCTGGAGATGGCCCTACAGGAGCCGGACAAGGATTTTATCGGTATTGAGGTGCACCCGCCGGGCGTGGGGCGACTGATCAACGATGCCGGGAAGGCCGAGGTCACCAATCTCAAGGTGTATATGGCGGATGCCATGGATGTGCTCGAAGACTGTATCCCCGATGCCAGTATTGATCGTCTGCAGCTGTACTTCCCGGACCCCTGGCACAAGAAAAAGCACCACAAGCGGCGCATCGTCCAGCCGGAATTTGTGCAGGCGCTGCGGCCCAAACTCAAGCCCGGTGGCGTCTTCCACATGGCCACCGACTGGGAAAATTACGCCGAGCATATGCTCGAGGTCCTGGCCGTGGCGCCGGGCTATGAGAATACCGTCGCCGACTATGCCGAACGCCCCCCCTACCGCCCGATCACCAAGTTCGAGCAGCGCGGCGAGCGCCTGGGGCATGGAGTCTGGGATCTAGTTTTTCGCCGAATCGACTGACTCGGGCGGGGTAAAGACGCAGGTAAAGGTGCTGCCCTTGCCCACTTCGCTGTCGATCTGGAGCTCGGCGTCGTGGCGCAGCAGCACGTGCTTGACGATCGCCAGCCCCAGGCCGGTGCCGCCGGTACCACTGTTACGACTGGATTCGATCCGGTAAAAGCGCTGGGTCAGTTGCGGAATGTGTTTGCGTTCAAACCCCGGCCCGTTATCCGTCACTGAAAAACACACCCGATCCCGTTCCCGCCACAGCTTGAGACGAATCTCTCCCTCGGCCTGGGTGTATTTGATCGCATTTACCACCAGATTGGAAAAGGCGCTGTGCAGCTCTTTCTCGCTACCCATCAGGGTGATATCGGGCATGCACTCACAGCTGATACGCTGTTGTTTGTCGCCCGCGAGCACCAGGGCCTCGTTGCGAATACGTTCGATCAGCGGCCCCAGGGCAACCTTCTGTTGGTTGAGGCCCACCTCGGTGGTTTCCAGTTTCGACAGGGTGGTCAGGTCATTGACCAGCAGGTTCATGCGCTGGGCCTGCTGGAGCATCTGCTGCATGGGTTTGTCCCATTCCGCACCCAGTGCCCGACTGTCGTCCAGGGTTTCCAGGTAGCCTTTGAGTACGGTCAGCGGCGTGCGCAATTCGTGGGAGACGTTGGCGATAAAGTTCTGGCGCATCTGCTCCAGGTTATACAGACGGGTGACATCGCGCACCAGCACCAGGCGCTCGCTGCGGCCGAAATAGGTGATATGAAATTGCAGCTGCTTGGCGTTAAAGCGCGGCGAGGGCAGATCCAGCGGATCGCTGTAATCCCCGCCCTCAAAGTACTCCACAAAGCGCGGGTGGCGAATGAAATTGAGGATCGGTTGATTGCGGTCGCTGACCTTGAAGCCCAGCAGGCGCTGGGCGGCGGGGTTCCACCAATCCAGGTAGCCGCGCCGATCGAGCACGATCACGCCGTCGCGCAGGGCTGAGGTGCTTTCCTGGACCCGGCTGATGACCGCTTCAAGGTTCTGTTTTTCATAGCGCTGCAAACGCTGCAGGCCGTAGACGTTGTCGAAGACTTCGCCCCACAGGCCGCTGGCTTCGGGTGGATCTTCGTCGTGTTTGCGCAGCAGCCACTGGTTCAGGCGGCGCATCTGCCAGAGCATCCAGCACAGGTAGAACACCATGCCCGCCACCAGGGTATAGCCCAGGTGGCCGATAATCAGCCCGATAATGACGCAGACGGCCCCGTAGAGCCCGAGGCGGCGCAGCTCGGCGCCAAATCCTTGCAACAAGGTGATCGCCCTTTTGTTAGCCGGCTTTGGTGGAGAAACGGTAACCGGTGCCGCGCACAGTTTGAACCAGGTTCTCGTGGTTGTCGATGGTGAGCGCCTTGCGCAAGCGGCGGATGTGGACATCCACGGTGCGCTCTTCCACATAGACGTTGCCGCCCCAGACCTGATCCAGCAACTGGCCGCGGGTGTAGGCGCGCTCCTGGTGGGTCAGGAAAAATTCCAGCAGGCGGTATTCCGTGGGGCCCATATCGACCGGGCGGTCGTTGATGGTGACCCGGTGACTGGCCGGGTCAAGGCACAGACCGTTGACGACGATGGCCTGACCGCCACTCTGGGGGTCGGTGCGCCGGAGTACGGCCTTCAGGCGTGCCACCAGTTCGCGCGGGGAAAAAGGTTTGGTGATGTAATCATCGGCGCCCACTTCCAGACCCTGGACCTTGTTGTCCTCCTCGGTCTTGGCGGTGAGCATGATGATGGGAATTTCGGCGGTGAGTTCGTCTTTTTTCAGGCGCCGGGCCAGCTCGATGCCGCTGGTGCCGGGCATCATCCAGTCCAGCAGGATCAGATCCGGCTGAACATCCACCACCAGGCTCATGGCCTCTTGGGCGTTGCCGGCTTCGTGCACTTCGTAGTCGGCCATCTCCAGTGCGACGCGCAGCATATCGCGGATGGTAAATTCGTCGTCGACGACCAGGATTTTGCGGTTACTCATGAGTGACACCCTGTTCACACGGTAGAATAAAGACATCTGTCAGTGTGTCTATTTAACGTACCGGGTGTTACAGATTTATGACAGCCCCCGGATCATCAGATCCCCGGCAATCCCGAGAAACACCACGCAGCCCACCCAATTATTGTTCAAAAAGGCTTTGAAGCAGGCTTTGCGCTCACGGTAGCGGATCAGCCACTGCTGGTAGCCGAAGAGCGCGGCAGCCACCACCAGGCTCAGATGGTAGATCCAGCCCAGGTCAAAGTGACCGCCCACCATCAGCAGTGCCCAGAGCGTCATGACCTGAAGCATCCCGGTCATCACCCGGTCGTATTCACCGAACAGGATGGCGGTGGATTTGACGCCCAGGGGAATGTCGTCTTCCCGGTCGACCATGGCGTAAAAGGTGTCGTAGACCACGGTCCAGAGCACCACACCCACATAGATCAGCCACACTTCTTCCCCCAGGCTGCCGCGCTGGGCGGCAAAGGCCATGGGAATGGCCCAGGCAAAGGCCGCACCCAGGACCACTTGAGGCAAATGGGTGTAGCGCTTCATAAAGGGATAACAGAAAGCCAGTGCAACGCCGCCGAAGGACAGGTAAACCGTAAAGGGGTTGGTGAACAGCACCAGCAGGAAAGCACACAGGCACAAGCCGATGAAGAGTGCGAGCGCCTCCCTGGTGCTGACCTTGCCGGTGGTCAGCGGCCGGTCTCGGGTGCGTTTGACGTGACGGTCGATGTTGCGGTCGGCAAAGTCGTTAATCACACAGCCGGCGGCGCGCATCAAAAACACGCCCAGGACAAAAATCACCAGCAGATGCAGGTCGGGCAGGCCGCCCGCCGCCAGCCACAGGGCCCAGAGCGTGGGCCAGAGCAGCAACAGGGTGCCGATGGGCCGATTGACGCGCATCAGTTGCAGGTACAGGTTGGCGCGTTCGCGCCAGGGGGCTTGCGCCGGATGTGTCCGCTGTCGGTTCATCATTGATCCTGAATGCGTCGAGTAAAGGCGTCGAGAAACACTTCGCTTACCATCAGTGGCCGTTGGTACAGCCAGAAGACCGAACGTCGCCCCCAGAGGGGTTCCTGGCCTTGCAGCGCCGTCGGGACATAGCCTTGACCGGGTCCCATGGCGCTGATTTCGATGGGGCCGCGAACCAGGTTCGGCTGACTGAACAGTAGCGCTCCGAGGGGTTGGTTGTCCAGATGGCGCAGGCGGCGCAGCGGTCCGGTCAGGCTTGCCAGGGGCAGAACGCTGCGGGCGAAGACCCAGGGCTCGTTGTTGCCGTAAAGCACCACCTCGCGGATAACCGCCAGTCGGCGCGGTGCCATGCCCAGCAGTTTTTGCTCCGAGAGCAGCGGGTAGCCCCGGGACTGGCGCAGAATCTCGACCCGGAAGTGGCCCTGGCTCAGGGCCTGAAGTTTGGCGGTGAGCGAGCCGTGGTCGAGCAGCCAGGGGCGCAGGTGCGCCGGCATCTGCCGGTGCCGATGAGCGCCGGAATGCCAGCGCGGCTGGGTGTGCTCAGGGGAATGTGCGTGGGCCAACAAAACACTGTCCTTCGCCGGGATAAAGCGGGCATTCTATCAGCTTCGGTGCGGTGCGGCTCTTTACCCGCCCTGCCCGGCTTGGTTTAATGGCCGCGCATGGTTAATAACAACATCGAGGATAACCCATGAATAAAACCGAACTGGTCGCGGCTGTGGCCGAAGCCGCGGAGCTGACGGCCAACCAGGCGGACGATGCTGTCGCCGCCGCCATCGAGCAATTGACCGGCGCCCTCAGCCGGGGCGACGAGGTGGCGCTGGTGGGCTTCGGAAGGTTCAGCGTGCGCGCCCGCGCCGCGCGCACCGGGCGCAGCCCGCAAACCGGCGCCAGCATCGCGATCGCCGCCAGCAATCAGGTGGTGTTCAAGCCCGGTAAGGGCCTCAAGGATGCGGTCAACACCGGGGTCAGCGCATGAGTCTGACCAAGCGTATCCTGCTCGCCATGGCCCTGGGTGTGGCGGTGGGCATTGTGCTCAATCTGACCATCAGCACCGATGCCGAAGGCCGACCCGACGCGGGGCTCGGGCAGTGGTTACAGCTGTTTCTGGTGGATGGCCTGTTCGATGGTATCGGGCAGATTTTTGTCAAATCCCTGCAGTTGCTGGTGGTGCCTCTGGTATTTGTGTCGCTGGTATGCGGCAGCGCCGCGCTCGGTAATCACACCCGCATGGGCAGCATCGCCCTCAAAACCATCCTGCTCTACATGATGACCACCGGCCTGGCCATCACCCTGGCGCTGACGGCAGGGACGCTGATCAAGCCGGGCGAAGGTATTGAGCTGCAGGCGGACACGTCATTTGAAGTCAGTGATGCGCCCAGCCTGAAAGAGACCCTCGTGGGCATTTTCCCGAGCAACCCGGTGGCAGCGATGGCGGAAGGCAATATGCTGCAGGTTATCGTGTTCTCGCTGCTGCTTGGTATTGCGATATCCCGCAGTGGTGAAGCCGCCAGAGCCATCCTGGATTTTTTCCAGAACCTCAACGACGTGGTCATGAAGATGGTGCTGTTGCTGATGCAGCTGGCGCCCTACGGGGTTTTCTGTCTGCTTGCGCGTTTGTTTGCGGATCTGGGTCTGGGGGCGGTGCTGGATCTGGCCTGGTATTTCTTTACCGTGCTCTTTGTGCTGTTGCTGCACGGTCTCGGGGTCTACAGTCTGTTGTTCAAATTCTTCACCCGGCTCAGCCCGTTGATGTTTCTGAGCAAGATGCGCGCGGTGATGGTGTTCGGCTTCAGTACCGCCTCGAGCAACGCCACCCTGCCGGTGACTTTGCGCACGGTGGAAAATGATCTCGGGGTGGACAATAAAGTCGCGTCTTTCAGTGTGCCTTTGGGGGCCACTATCAATATGGACGGTACGGCGATCATGCAGGGCGTGGCCACGGCTTTTATCGCCCAGGCTTACGGAATCGACATCGGTTGGACCGGCTACCTGCTGGTGGTGCTGACCGCCACATTGGCCTCGGTGGGCACCGCAGGCGTGCCCGGCGTGGGGATGATCACCCTGGCGATGGTCTTGCAGCAGGTGGGCCTGCCGGTGGAGGGGGTCGCACTGATTATCGGGGTCGACCGACTGCTGGATATGGTGCGCACCTCGGTGAACATTACCGGTGATGCGATGGTGTCCAGTGTCGTGGCCAACAGTGAGGGGTTGCTTGACCGGGAGCGTTTCGAGCAGCGTTGAGACGATCCTAAAACCAGGCTCTGACCGCGTCGGGCAGGGCCTGGGATTTGCCTTCGGCATCCACCCAGACCACTTTTGAGTGGGCGCGGGCGACGGGCTTGCCCGGCGCTTTCTCGCTGAAAATATCGAATTCGATCAGAAAGCTGGAGCGCCCCGGCTCGCTCAGGTAGCAGTCGATGCGCAGGGTGTCCGGATGGAATACCGGGGCATAGAAGGTACACCCGACGGTGACCACCACCGGGTAGCTGGCCGGTGAAATCTGAATGCCTTTGGCGGTCAGCAACTGGAAGCGGACTTCCTCGCAGTAGCGCAGGTACAGGGTGTTATTGACGTGGCCAAAAGCGTCCATATCACCCCAGCGTACCGGAATGTCGTAGCTGAAGATGGGGTCCTGATCGTCCCTCGCCATCCCTACCCCCCGATCAGCTGCCGCCGATCTGCCGGGCAATTTCGCCCAGTTCGTCGACCGACTCCATGACATTGAGCACGGCTGAACGGGCCTTGTCGGGCTCGAGGCCGAGGGATTTGAGCAGCGGCGCGGGGACGTCCAGCTTGGGTCCGGGCAGCAGTCCTTCCTGGGCGAGCAGGCGGCGGGCGACAAAAATCAATTTAGCGTACAGGTGGTGTTCGCCATCGTAGGCGGGATTGTTCTGGTGGCGCAGGGCCTGCACCACTTCCTCGGGCATCGACCAGAGCGACATCAGGGTGCTCGCCAGTTGCTCGCGGGTGATCCCGATCAGGTGTCGCTCAATGGGTTGGTGGGACAGGTGCGGGTTGGCCTCGGCCAGCCGGCAGTATTGCTCGAAGTAGGGCGGAAAGACTTCCGAGAGCACCAGATAGCCAAAATTGTGCAGCAGCCCGGCCAGGTAAGCCATACCGAAGCTCGGCCGCTGTTCGCGCGGAATGGCGCTGACCAGACCCTCGACCGTGGCGGCGACATAGACCGACTGTTCCCAGTAGCTGGGGGAACCCTCCGGGTCCTGCTTGGGCAGGGACAGGGTTTTCCCCAGCGCCAGACCCAGCGCCAGGTTGAGTACCATGTCGTAGCCGAGCACGCGCACAATGGCGTCGTGGATGGAGCGGATTTTGCCCGGGGCGGAATAGTAGGGCGAGGATGCCCAACTCACCACCTGGGCGGCCAGGCTGGGGTCGGTCTCGACGATCTGTGCCAGGTCGCTGACGTCGGCGTTGGGGTTGACCCGCAGAGTGACAATCTTCTGGGCGGTGTCGGTCAGGGGTGGCAGTTCAAGGGTTTCTTCGAGCCGTTGGCGCACACGCCGTTCGGTGAAGTGGCGCACGGCGCCGAGGATCTGTTCGCTGTCGTTTTGGGGCGGTGCGTCCTGCTCCAGCGGTGCCAGCGGTTGCGCGATATCGCAGATCATCGCGTCCGCCAGGACCTGTTCGAAATCTTTTCGGCTCAGGGTGATCAACTGTTCGTCGTCGCCGGATTCGAGCAGCAGCTGCTGTTTGTCGAGCAGGCGTTTGTCCACCAGGGTCGGGAAACCGCCGATTTTGGGAATGGCCGGCACGCGGCTGACGGAATGCAGCGTGCAAAACTGTTTCAACTGATCCGGGGAAGCGGCTTTGAGGTTACGCTCCAGGCGCCGGTTCACGGCCGCCAGGTCGAGCAGGGAGTCGGCGCTGATCAGCACCTGAATCTGGCCGATTTCGTCGCCGAGAATCATCGAAGTCACCGCGCCGCAGTCGCGCATATACTGCTCGTGGCCAACGGGCAGGTTGTTCAGGCCCTTGGGCGCAGGGGCTAGCTGGTAGCTGATCTGCTGCGCGTTTAGCAACGACTCGATACTATTGGGTATGGGCACAAATGACTCCTGTTATTGTTCCGCTATTTTGTTCCGCTAAATTCCTTAGCCTAGTTTCGGTTAAGTGCCTATCTCAATCAAGGATAGACGCAAAAATAACATTTGTGAATATTGCGTCTGCAATTTAGAGGTGCTTTAAACCTGAAGGTAGCGTTGCTTTTCGCCGAGCCAGCGCTCAATGATGTTTGCACATAAATCGGGATGGTTGTGAAGCAGTTGATGCGCACCCTGCTTGACGCTGTCCAGCAGCTCGGCGTCGCGCTGCAGGTCGGCAATGCGAAAGGCCATTTCGCCGGTTTGGCGGGTGCCGAGTACCTCGCCCGGGCCGCGTAGCTCGAGGTCTTTTTCCGCGATCACAAAACCGTCGCTGCTGTCGCGCATGGCGGTCAGTCGCTCGCGGCTGGTTTGGGACAAGGGCGACCCGTACAGTAACACACAGTGGCTGGCAGTGGCGCCTCGTCCTACCCGTCCGCGCAGCTGGTGCAGCTGCGCCAGACCCAAACGCTCCGGGTTTTCGATGATCATCAGGCTGGCGTTGGGTACATCCACACCCACTTCGATAACGGTGGTGGCCACCAGCAGATCAATGTCACCGCGCTTGAAGGCGGCCATGGTTGCTTCTTTGTCTTTGGGTTTGAGGCGCCCGTGCACCAGCCCGACATTCAGTTCGCCCAGGGCCAGCGCCAGTTGTTCGGCGGTGTCTTCGGCCGCCTGAGCCGAGAGGGTTTCCGACTCCTCGATCAGGGTGCAGACCCAGTAGGCCTGACGCCCCTCGGCGCAGGCCGCACGCACCCGCTCCACCACCTGGGCCCGGCGCTGTTCACTGATCACCACGGTGGTAACCGGCGTGCGCCCCGGCGGCAGTTCATCGATTACCGAGGTATCCAGATCCGCGTAGGCGCTCATGGCGAGGGTGCGCGGAATGGGGGTGGCGGTCATGATCAACTGGTGCGGCCGCACGCTCCCCTGGCTGCCTTTCTGGCGCAGTGACAGGCGCTGGTGGACCCCGAAGCGGTGTTGTTCGTCGATCACAATCAGCGCCAGATCCTTGAACTCGACCCCCTCCTGAAAGAGCGCGTGGGTGCCCACCACCACCTGGGCTTCGCCGCTGGCGATCAGGGCCAGCTGATCGCGCCGGCGCGCGGCCGTGAGCCGACCGGTAAGCCAACCCACTGTGATCCCAAGGGGCGTAAACCATTGGCTGAAATTTTGCCGGTGCTGTTCGGCGAGGATTTCGGTGGGCGCCATGATCGCGGCCTGCCGACCACTGGCGACCGCCGCCAGGGCTGCCAGGGCCGCCACCACAGTCTTGCCTGACCCGACATCACCTTGCACCAGGCGGAGCATCGGGATGGGTTGGGCAATGTCCTGTGCAATTTCATGTACCACCCGCTCTTGGGCACCGGTGAGTGCAAACCCGAGCCTGGTCTTGAAGCGCTCCACCAGGTCGCCCGCCAGTGTCAAAGTGGGCGCGCCATCGGACTGAACCTGACGGCGCAACAACAACAGGCTCAGGTGGTGCGCGAGCAGTTCCTCAAACGCCAGGCGTTGCTGGTAGGGGTGGTTGCCGTCCATCAGCGCCGCCACCGGGGCGTCGGCCGGCGGCGCATGCAGGTAGCGCAGGGCGTCCGCGAGGGGCACCTGATCGAGCTGTTCGCGCAGGGCGTCGGGCAGCAGTTCGGTGGGCGGATGTTTTTGCAGATAGCCGAGAGCCTGTGCCAGCAGGCCCCGCAAGCGCTGCTGGGTCAGGCCCTCGGTGGCCGGATACACCGGCGTCAGCGTTTCCTGCAGCGGTGCGGGGCGGGTGCTGTCGATGACCTCGTATTCGGGGTGATAGAGTTCGAGTCCCGAGGCGCCGCGCCTGGCTTCGCCGTAGCAGCGCAGTTCTCCCGCCTCCTCAAGTCGCTGCTTCTGGACACCGGAAAAATGGTAGAAGCGCAGGGTGATCAGGCCGGTGTGGTCCTGCAGGCGCACCACCAGGCTACGGCGTTTGCCAAAGACAATGTCGGCGCCGCGTACCTCCCCTTGAACCACGGCGGTGACTCCCGGTTGCAGGGCGCCGATGGGGGTGATTCGAGTGCGGTCGACATAGCGCAGGGGGAGATGGAAGAGCAGGTCCTGAAGGCTGCGGATACCCAGTTTTTCAAGTTTGCCGGCCAGCTGGCCGCCCACCCCTTTGAGGGTGGTGACCGGTAGCTGATCCAGCGATGGCGCGTCCTGGGTGATCACGGGAACGGATTAACCGGGATAATCTTTTTTACGGCAGGTATTAATGGCTTCGCGCAGGGCATCGACGGCCTTGTGACGAGGAAAGCTGGCGCGCCAGGCGAGGGCCACAGTGCGGCTTGGGGCCGGGTCGGAAAAGGGGCGGGTGGTCAGGACTTCGGGCATATAGGCGGAATTGCCCGCAGCAGACTGGGGCAGGATGGTAATCCCCAGGCCCGAGGCCACCATATGGCGCAGCGTCTCCAGGGAGCTGCCCTCGGCGGCGGTCTGAACGCGCTCGCCGTGTTCATCGCGCTGGTTGTTGAGGTGGGTGCAGGTATCCAGGACCTGATCGCGGAAGCAGTGGCCCTCGCCCAGTAGCAGGACGTCTTCGTCTTCCAGATCCTTGGGATCTATGCGCTCCTTGGCGGTGAGCGGGTGGGTGCTGGGCAGCAAGACCACGAAAGGCTCTTCGTACAGGGCTTGGGTCACCACATCGGGCTCAGAAAAGGGCAGCGCAATGATGATCACATCCAGCTCACCCTTGCGCAGTTTCTGACGTAGGGTGGCGGTATAGCTTTCTTCCACATAGAGCGGCATTTTTTGGGCTTTTCTCTGCAGCTCGGGGATAAAATGCGGCAATAGATAGGGCCCGATGGTGAAGATGGCGCCGACCCGGAGGGGGCTGCTGAGCTGGTCCTTACCTTCATTGGCAATTTCCTTGATGGCTGCCGTCTGCTCCAGCACCAACTGGGCCTGGGTGACGATCTTCTCACCCAGGGGCGTCGCGCTTACCCGGGATTTGGAACGCTCGAACAGGGCCACACCCAGCTCTTCCTCGAGTTTTTTGACCGCAATACTCAAGGTCGGCTGGCTCACATAGCAGCGTTCGGCGGCGCGGCCAAAGTGCTGTTCTTGAGCCAGGGTTACGATGTAGCGCAGTTCTGTTAAGGTCATGATCCGTGATCTCGGCGTGGGGTGTGACAGCCCCCAAGTTTGCCCTGTTATGAGGAAGGACGCAAAGGTGAATAGCGAAAAACTATTGATTGTAGGGTGTGGAGACATCGGCCGGCGGCTGGCCGCCGCGCTGCCCGCACCGGCGTATACGGTAACCGGCCTGCGGCGCCGTCCCCCGGCGCCGACTGACGCGCTGACGTATATCGCCGGTGACGCCAGACGGGAGTCGGACCTGGCCCAGGCGCTGATACCCGGTGTCGACTGGGTGGTGGTGACACCGACGCCGGATGGATCCGGCGATGAAGGCTATCGCCGAGGCTATGTGGAAAGCGCAGGTGCGCTGGTGTCGGCGCTCAAGGCGGCGCCTCGGGCGCCAAGGCTGCTGGTGTGGGTCTCCAGCACCGGTGTTTACGGCGCAGCCGGGGACGAGGACGACTGGGTCGATGAGCAGACGCCGCCTGAACCCACGCGCGATACGGCCCGGAGACTGCTGGAGGCGGAAGACGTCATCCGCGCCAGCGGCCTGCCCCACTGCATCGTGCGCCCGAGCGGTATTTACGGCCCCGGACGGGACCGCTTGCAGACTCTGGTACGCCAGGGCCGGGCGACCCTGTCCCGGGCCTGGACCAACCGCATCCACGCCGACGACGTGGCCGGCGCCATCGCCCATCTGATTCAACGGCAGTGCCGGGGGGAGCCGGTAGAGTCACTGTATGTGCTGAGCGATTGTGAGCCTGCGCCCATGGCGGAGGTGGTCGCCTGGTTGGCCACCCAGATGGGTGTGGATCAGGCGTGCTTTGCGCCGGATCAGGGGCGCACCAACAAGCGCTGCTCAAACCGGCGCTTGCTCGAGAGCGGCTTCCGGTTCCGCTATCCGAATTATCGGGCAGGCTACACAGCGCTTCTGGCGGAGTACTGAGCGACCTAAACGAAAAAACCCGGCCAGAGCCGGGTTTTTTTATGCACTACCAAGTCGCCGAGGCTTACTTGATTTTGCCTTCTTTGTACATCACGTGCTTGCGAGCAACGGGATCAAATTTTTTGATTTCCATTTTCTCGGGCATGGTGCGCTTGTTTTTGTCGGTCGTGTAGAAGTGACCGGTACCGGCGCTTGAGTTCAAACGGATTTTATCACGCATGATCGTATCTCCTGGGTTGTCGGGTTAGCGCTTAGACTTTTTCGCCGCGCGAACGCAGCTCAGTCAGTACGACATCGATGCCGCGCTTGTCGATCACGCGCATGCCTTTGGAGGAAACGCGCAGTTTTACAAAGCGCTTTTCAGACTCTACCCAGAAGCGGTGAGAGTGCAGATTGGGCAAAAAACGACGTTTGGTGTGGTTTTTTGCGTGGGAAACGTTATTACCGGTAATCGGGCGCTTGCCGGTTACCTGACATACCTTAGACATTGTCTCGCCTCGTCAATACTTTGTAGTGCTGCGCTGCAGCGTTTAACGCTTGCCAGCCCAGCACGGGATCTAGCAGCCATTGGGTTCCAGTCAGCGACCCGAAAATGGGACATTTCGCGCCTCACAGAGGGCGCACGGAAATTCCCGGTCGCGAAGAGCCGCGTTTTATACCAAAACAGGGCTCCAATAGCAATGTTTTCTGGCGCTTTTTTGGCCTGTTTCGCCGCTTTCACCGAGGTGGCAGGGTTGAGGGCTAGGCTTTCAAGACACGCTGCAAGTACATCCCTGTACGCTCGAAAGCGCTAGTCCCGCGGCTTACGGTCTTGAAAGCCCGGCCCTCAACCCTTTCGCGGCGACACCGCTCTTCGGTTAGCACGAGCCGAGGTCGGGGATACCTGTGCGGGACCGTCTGCCGCCTGGACGGCGGCAGTCGAGCCCCCAGGGACGGGTTTACGGCGTGTCCCGCACAGGTATCCCCGACCTCGGCGTCTGTCGGACTGCGAGTTTGGGTCGCACTTAAATCCAGCCTTTTTCAGCGAAGGAGGCCACTTCCGTGTCGCCGACCACCATGTGGTCGAGGACCCGCACGCCCACCAGGTCCAGGGCCTGTTGCAGGCGCTCGGTGATGCGCCGGTCGGCGCCGCTGGGCTCGGCGACGCCCGACGGGTGGTTGTGGGCGAGAATCACGGCGGCGGCGTTGCGGGCCAGGGCGCGCTTGACCACTTCCCGGGGGTAGACGCTGGCGCCGTCGATGGTGCCCTGGAACAGCTCTTCGTAGGCCAGGAGCCGGTGGCGATTGTCTAGAAAGAGCACGGAAAAGACTTCGTGGGGCAGGTGTCGCAGTTGGGCGCGCAGGTACTGGCGCACCAGGTCCGGGCTGGTGAGGGACTCGCCCTCGGTGAGCCCGGCGGAGAGGTGGCGTCGGGCCATCTCCAGTACCGCCTGGAGTTGGGCGTACTTGGCGCTGCCCAGACCCTGTCCGGCGCAGAAGGCATCCTGGTCGGCCTCCAGTAGGGGGCGCAGGCCGCCGAAGGTGTGCAGCAGCTCGCGCGCCAGATCGACGGCGGATTTACCGGCACAGCCGGTGCGCAGGAAAATGGCGAGCAGTTCGGCGTCAGACAGGGTGGCGGGGCCGCGGGTGAGCAGTTTTTCTCGAGGGCGCTCGGCCTCGGGCCATTGGGCGATGGACATAAAACCTCCTTGTAGATGATAGCGTCGGGCATTCCTTGAACCGGTTGGGTGCGTCAGGCACCGCTTGGGTGGTATCTTATCGCCTTTGGAGTCGGTTTGCTGGGGCAAAAGTGTCGATGAGTTCACTGTTTAACAAACGCATCCTGTTGGGGGTGACCGGTGGTATTGCCGCTTATAAAAGCGCCGAGCTGATTCGGCGCCTGCAGGACGCCGGCGCCCAGGTGCGGGTGGTGATGACGCCCGCCGCGCAGGAGTTCATTACGCCTCTGACGCTACAGGCACTGTCGGGGCACCCGGTGCATGCGGACCTACTCGACCCAGCGGCGGAGGCCGCCATGGGCCACATTGAATTGGCGCGCTGGGCGGATTTGGTGTTGGTGGCGCCGGCGAGTGCGGATGTCATCGCCCGCCTGACCCAGGGGCAGGGCGACGACCTGCTGACCACGATCTGCTTGGCCACGGCCGCGCCAATCGCGCTGGCCCCGGCGATGAATCAGGGGATGTGGCGCAATCAGGCGACTCAGGACAATATCGCGACCCTCGCGGGGCGTGGCGTTCATCTGTTCGGGCCGGCCGAAGGCAGTCAGGCCTGTGGCGATGTCGGCCCGGGGCGTATGCTCGAGGTGCAGGACCTGGTCGCCGCGGCGGCCGGGCTCTTTGACACCGGTGCTCTGGCGGGAAAAACGGTGGTGATTACCGCAGGACCGACCCGGGAGGCTATCGACCCGGTGCGTTATTTGAGTAACCACAGCTCTGGGAAAATGGGTTATGCGCTGGCGCAGGCGGCACTGGAAGCCGGTGCCAAGGTGATTCTGATCAGTGGGCCGGTGGCTCTGCCCGCGCCTGAGCGGGTGACACTGATTCCCGTGACCAGCGCCCAGGAAATGTATGATGCGGCGCTCGCCTGCGCGTCGAGTGCCGATGTATTTATCGCGGCGGCGGCGGTCGCGGACTACCGCCCGGCGTCGGTGGCAGAGCACAAGCTGAAAAAGACGGCGGGCATCGACACCCTGACCTTGACCCTGGTTAAGAATCCGGACATCGTTGCGAGTGTCGCCGCCTTGCCCGAGCGCCCCTGCGTGGTGGGGTTCGCGGCGGAAAGCGAGTTGCTGCTGGCGCACGCCCGAGCCAAGCGCGAGCACAAGCGCCTGGACGCCATTGTGGCGAATGACATCAGTACCGAGGGCATCGGCTTTAACAGCGACGACAACGCGGTGATTTTTATCAGCGACGCCGGAGAAGAGTATCTGGCGCAGCGCAGCAAATCCCAATTGGCCCGGGATCTTATCGGGCTCATTGCACAGCATCTGATGACAACGACGGCATAAGAAGGAAGAGGGACTTTGAACAAGAAAATTCTGCCCCTGTTGATTGCTTTGGTCGTGGTCGCCAACGCGCTACTTGCGTGGCACCTGCGGTCCTCCCTCGTCGACGACGTGACCGAAGAGCGGCTGGCCCAGCAGCAGGCGCTGGAGCTGCGTGCCCGCGTCAATGCCCTGCGCCACTACCTCGACGAGACTGAAGGCCAGATGACAGCGGCGTTGGCGCTGGCTGATCCGAGCGGCTTGGAAACACCGGACGCGCGCGAGGTGCTGGCACGGTCTATTGCCGAGCAGTTTCCCAACCCACTCGCGGTGCGACTGATCCCCTTGGGCAGTGCAGTCCAGGAGCGCGATCACGCGGTGCCGATTCGTTTTGCCGAGCTGGATCTGATTCGCCGCGCCGAGCGCAGCGAACCGACGCCCCCGGAAATGGTTCGGGTGGGCGATCAATGGTTTCTCCATTGGGCGCGGCCACTGCCTTCGAACGACGATGCCGAACCCTGGGGCACGCTGCTGGTCACCCTCGATCGCGGCGAGCTCCAGCAGCATGTTTCCCGGTTCGACAGTCGGCGCGGTCAGACCCGCTTGATTCAGCGATTTCCGGGCACCCACCCTTTGTTGTTATTGCAGGACGGTAACGCCGCCGATGAGGCGGGCACGTCCGAAGCTGCCCTTGCCGACAGCTACTGGGTGGTGACCTTCACGCCCTCCCCGCTGTTCTTGCAGGAAGTCCGGGAGCCGCCCCAGATCCTTCTGATCATTGTCGGCAGCAGCACGCTGCTGAGTCTGCTGCTGGTGTGGGTGGGTTACCGCCTGGCGGGTCGGCGTTACGCCGTGCCCAAAGCCGGTGCTAAAAGCCCTGCCGGCAAGCGACAAGGCCCGGCCAAGGCGGACACGCAGGCCACTGAATCGCGTAAGCCTGAAGCGTCCGACCGAGCGTCGCCCGAGCGGTTGACGAGCACTATGTATCAGGATCAGGACATTCTCGATATCGCTATGGCGGATGAGGATCAGGATCTCCTCGGGATGGATGAACCGATGCGCCGGCCCAAGCCGCCGGTAGCGGATGAGGGCGCCAGTGTCCGCGTGCCCGGGCATATTTTCCGCTCCTATGATATCCGCGGCATCGTCGGTACCGACCTGACCCTGGGGCTGGCCCATCAGGTCGGCCAGGCGCTTGGCAGTGCCGCGCTTGACCTGGGTGAAAGCGCCATGCTTGTCGCCCGCGACGCCCGGATTCACAGCCCGGATTTGTGTCGGGAGCTGATGGAGGGGATCGTCAGCACCGGCTGCAACGTGATTGATATCGGTGTTGTGCCCACGCCCGTGCTCTATTTCGCGACCTATCACGAATCCGATACCAGCAGCGGCGTGATGGTGACCGCCAGCCACAACCCGGCGGATTACAACGGCTTTAAAATGGTGATCGGCGGGAACACCCTGTCTGACGAGGAGGTGCAGGGGGTGCGCGAGCGCATTGAGCATCAGCGGTTCCGCCAGGGCAAAGGCACAGTCCGCGAGCGCAACATGGTGTCCGCTTACATCGATCGCATCGTGTCCGATATCGCCCCGGCGGATGAGTTGACCCTGGTGGTGGACGCGGGCAACGCCGTTACCGGTACCGTGGCACCTAAACTGTTTGAAGCGCTGGGCTGCCGGGTGGTGCCGTTGTTTTGCGAGCTCGACGGCAACTTCCCGAATCATGAGCCGGACCCGACCCGGGACGAAAATCTCACGGCACTCAAGGCCAAGGTGGCAGAAACCGGCGCGGATTTGGGTGTTGCTTTCGATGGTGATGGCGATCGCCTGGTGGTGGTTACCGGGCGCGGCGAGGTGATCTGGCCAGATCAGC
Source organism: Marinimicrobium alkaliphilum (assembly GCF_003259155.1). Classification (GTDB taxonomy): domain Bacteria; phylum Pseudomonadota; class Gammaproteobacteria; order Pseudomonadales; family Cellvibrionaceae; genus Marinimicrobium_A; species Marinimicrobium_A alkaliphilum. Next base: position 320,650 of record NZ_QGMQ01000003.1, on the reverse strand, counting down.
TGCTGATGCTCTTTGCCCGGGATGTGCTCACCCGTCACCCGGGCGCCGACGTCCTTTACGATGTAAAATGCTCGCGCCAGTTGGCCGAGGTGGTCACCAGCTACGGTGGTCGGCCGATCATGTGGAAAACCGGTCATTCGCCCATGAAAGCCAAGATGATCGAGACCGGTGCACTCATTGGTGGTGAATACTCCGGACATATTTTCATCAAAGATCGTTGGTACGGTTTTGATGACGGGCTCTACGCCATGGCCCGGCTACTCGACATTCTGGTGCTTCGGGACCAGACTGCCGACGAAGTGTTCGAGAGCTTCCCGCGTCTTCCCTCAACCCCGGAAATAAAAATTGCCGTAGCCGACGAGCGCAAGTTCGACCTGGTGCATGCGCTTGCGGCCCAAGGCCAATTTCCCGGTGGTGAAGTGACGCGCATCGACGGCGTGCGCGTGGATTTCTCCGTCGGTTGGGGGTTGGTAAGGGCCTCCAATACGTCGCCGGCACTGACCTTGCGGTTCGAGGCGACAAGCGAAGCCGCGCTCGAAAAAATTAAACAGTTGTTCAAGCGCGAACTGCTCAAGGTCGCGCCCGAGCTCTCCATTGATTTGTAATTTGCAGGAATAAACCCTATGTCTTTAAGTCGCGATGCGGCCATGAATGTCGCCCAGGTGCTTACCGAAGCTCTGCCCTATATCCAGCACTTCACCGGGAAAACCATTGTGGTGAAATTTGGCGGCAACGCCATGGTGGATGAAAAACTGCAAAACAGTTTTGCCCGCGACATTGTCCTTATGAAGTTGGTGGGTATGAATCCGGTCGTGGTTCACGGTGGCGGTCCGCAAATCGGTGATCTGCTCGGTCGCCTGAATATTCAGTCGGAATTTATTAACGGAATGCGCGTGACAGATAGCGCCACCATGGATGTGGTGGAGATGGTGCTGGGCGGTACGGTGAACAAACAGATCGTCAGCCTGATCAATCGCAACGGCGGTCATGCCATCGGTCTGACCGGCAAAGACGGTCAGCTGATTCGTGCGAAAAAACTGAAAGTCACCCAAAAATCGCCGGACCTGCAGGCCACAGAAATCATCGATATCGGTCATGTGGGCGAGGTTGACCGCATCAACACCTCGGTGATTAACATGTTGATCAACAGCGACTGTATTCCCGTCATTGCGCCGATTGGTGTGGGCGAAGACGGTGCTTCCTACAACATCAATGCGGATCTGGTTGCGGGTAAAATGGCGGAAGTGCTGCAGGCGGAAAAGCTGATGCTGCTCACCAACGTGGCGGGCCTGCAGGATAAAGAAGGCAAAGTGCTGACCGGTTTGAGTACCGCGCAAGTGGATGCCTTAATTGAAGACGGCACCATTTATGGGGGAATGTTGCCAAAAATTGCTTGTGCCCTGGATGCGGTCAAAGCCGGCGTGACCAGCGCCCATATTATCGACGGTCGCGTCAATCATGCGGTGCTGCTGGAGATCTTTACCGACGCCGGTGTGGGTACATTGATTACCAATCACATGCCGACCTGATACCGTTAGGCACTTTTTGCTGGTTGCTCAACGGTTACATCTGGTAGCATAGACTGAAACTTTGATCACACCGAATAGGGCGCTGTCTTGGGGACGTTACGCCCGGCGCACTGAAGGCCAGTGTGGGATTAAAGCCGCAATCACAACAATACCTGAGTACGATGACAATCATGAGCAGGACAACGACTAAAATCTCGCGCCGGCAACAGATTCTTGAGGCCCTTGCAGGGATGCTTGAGACCAGCCCAGGTGTGCGCATCACCACGGCGGCCCTGGCAAAAGAAGTGGGTGTGTCGGAGGCAGCGCTCTATCGGCACTTTCCCAGCAAGTCCAAAATGTTTGAGGGGCTGATTGAGTTTATTGAAGAAACCCTCTTCAATAGCATTCCGGTGATCATGCAGCGTGAGGGCAGTGCGCTCGAACGCTGTTTTCGTATCCTCGAAACCCTTCTGGTATTTACCGCGCGCAACCCGGGGTTCACTCGCCTGCTCAATGGTGATGCCCTGGTGGGCGAGCATGAGCGTTTGCGCGATCGTGTCGAGCAGCTGTTTGACCGGATCGAGACACAGCTCAAACAGATTTTGCGCGAAGCGGAGTTGCGTGAAGGTCTGCGGCCAACCCTGTCACTGACCGCGACCGCGAGTCTGATGTTGGGGGCCGCAGAAGGGCGTATTACCCAGTTTATTCGCAGTGGTTTTCGCCGCGACCCGAGTGAAGCCTGGCGTGAGCAGTGGGATGTGATGACGCTCGGGCTGATGCGCGAGCAATTGCAGACTGTGTAAACGCCGAGAGCGGCCGCGGGCTTAGCGGCGACGCTGAATCCGCTCAAAGAACTCAATATCCTCTTCATAGCTCTCACGGGTGGCTTCGATGTCTGTCCGGCGCTGATCAATCTGCCGCTCCAGGTCACGCTCCTCGCGCCGCAAAGTCTCCAGATTAGTCAATACCGATTCGTTGACCTCGCGCCCACTGCGTTCCTGGTTGGCGGCCTGGGTTTCCAGGCGCTCGATCTGCCCGCGCACACTGTTGAGATTGCCGCGCAGTATGCTCAGGTTGCCCTGTAGTTCAGCGACACTGCGGCGGCTTGCCGCCTCGATGTCAGCAACGCTGGAATAGCGCCGACGCAGCTCCCGCTCCCGCTCTTCGCGCTCCAGGCGTTCGCGCTCGGCGCTCTGCATTTTCGCCCGCTCCTCCTCCGTCGGTGCGGGCGGTACGACCCGAATCACGCGCCCGGAGCGGGACAGAATTTCGTAGCCGCTGCCCACATATTGGGGCGGGATACTCTGGCTGATCACCTGGACTCCCTCGTCGTTGACGTAGCGGAACAGGGCGCCCCGGGGAATCTCCTCGGAGGCCTGCAAGGGGGCGCTCAACATCAGCGCGGCGGTGACAATCAAAAGATAGCGCATGGCGGTTTCCGCTGCGGTTAGGCGACGCCGTAGCGATCGCGGTAAGCTTTGATGGCTTCCAGCTGCCCGGTGTTGTCTCCCTGATGCTCTAAATAGCTGATAATGTCGGTCAAGGTAATGATACTGACCACGGGTATGCCGAATTGCTCCTCTACCTCCTGGATGGCCGAGCGTTCACCCTGCCCGCGCTCCTGGCGATCGAGCCCGATCAATACGGCGGCGGGCTTGGCGTCGGCGGCCTCGATAATCTGCATCACTTCACGCACGGCGGTACCGGCAGTGATCACATCATCGACGATCAGCACCCGGCGTCCAGACAGCGGCGCACCCACCAGGGTGCCGCCTTCGCCGTGATCCTTGGCTTCCTTGCGGTTGAACGTATAAGGCAGATCCCGGTTATGATGATCCGCGAGTGCGACCGCTGTCGTGGCCGCGAGCGGTATCCCTTTATAAGCCGGGCCGAACACCAGGTCAAATGGCACGCCGGACGCGGCGACCGCATCGGCGTAGTAGCGCCCCAGGGCGGCGAGTGCCGCACCAGTCTGGAAGCGCCCCGCATTGAAAAAATAAGGGCTGGTTCGGCCGGATTTCAGCGTATACTCACCAAAGCACAATGCTTGGTGCTCAATGGCCAGCTCGATAAAGGCCTGCTGGTATTTTTGCATGGACAAATCTCTTAAATAAGCTAATTTTAAAGGCAATCAGCGCCGAAAAACACTTCAATAATGGCGCCTTGTTCATATTTTGAGCAGTGTTGGTCACAGCCGAACGTTTTTTCACAATAAAAGTGTTACGATTTGACACAATTCGCCGTCGCTCAGGTATCATACACAGTCCGAAAGTAAGGGGCTAACATGCGAGTAATAAATCTTAGCGTCGATGGGATATTCCAGGCTGCGCAACGTGGACTGTATGACTGGCTTGAAAGTCAGGATGCCGATGTCATCTGTTTGCAGGATCTGCGGGCACTCGAGCCCGAACTCGACAAGCCCGAGTTCGACATCGACGGTTATTTTGCCTACTACTTTGATTCGGGAACGCCGCATTATAATGGCGTCGCCATCTATACCCGCAAGCAGCCCAAAGCCTTGATCTACGGCTTGGGCTTCGCCTCGGGCGTGGATATGGAAGGCCGCTACCTGCAGATCGATTATGAAAACCTGAGTGTTGGTTCGCTGCTGGCCCCCAGTGCTACCTCGGAAATGGAATCCCAAGAGGTGAAAATCAAGTTCTTCGAGGATGTGCAGGCGCATATGGACAAGATCACCCGCAAGCGCCGTGAGTATATCTTCACCGGCAACTGGCAGATGGCGCACACCCCGCGCGACGTCACCAACAGTGAAGAAAATCAGCACGAGTCGGGTTTTCTGCCCCACGAGCGCCAGTGGATGAGTCAGGTGTTCAACCAGTTGGGTTATGTCGACGCCTTCCGCAAGGCGATCAAGGACCCGGATGAATACAGTTGGTGGCCCAGTGGCAACCTCGACGAAGGTGAGGGCTGGCGCACCGATATGCAGATCGTGTCGGCCAGTATTGGGCACAAGGTTGAGCATGCGGCCATCTACAAAATGCAGCAGTTTTCCAGCCACCTGCCGGTGATTGTGGATTACGACATCGAGCTTTGATGGCCTTCGTTGATGCTCAGTGCATCAGAGTCGGATTACCCCCTGCGGGCTAATCCGACACTGAGGCACCCGCCCCTAAAATTTACCCCTCCGCCAACGCCGCCTGCTGTAACTGCGTCAACTCTTGAATCCCTTTTTTGGCCAAGCCCAACATGGCTGCAAACTCCGCCTCGCTGAACGGCTCGGCTTCCGCGGTGCCCTGAACTTCGATCATGCCGCCATCGTCACCCATGACCACGTTCATATCGGTGTCGGCCCCGGAGTCCTCCGGGTAATCCAGATCCAACACTGGCACACCCTGATAAATACCCACAGACACGGACGCAATCGCCCGTATCATAGGACTGGCTTTCAGCTTGCCCTCGCGCTGCATCCAGGCGATGGCGTCGGCCAGGGCCACCCAGGCGCCGGTGATGGACGCGGTGCGGGTACCGCCGTCGGCCTGAATCACATCGCAGTCAATCTGCAGGGTGTATTCGCCCAGTTGGCTCATGTCGATAGCCGCACGCAGTGAGCGACCAATCAAGCGCTGAATTTCCACGGTGCGTCCGGTTTGCTTGCCGCGCGCCGCCTCGCGGTTCATGCGGCTGCCGGTGGAGCGTGGCAGCATGCCGTACTCGGCGGTAATCCAGCCCTGGCCCTGACCGCGCAAAAACGGTGGTACGCCGTCGATCACACTGACGGTGCACACGACCTTGGTATCACCAAATTCCACCAGCACCGAACCCTCGGCGTGGCGGGTGAAGTGGCGGGTCAGGCGAATATCGCGTAACTGGTCGGGCTGGCGTCCGCTCGGGCGTTGCATAGGCAATCCTTCAGAAATAATGGGGGTTTTCGGAGGCCGTAGGTGTTCCGTGGCCTGTGTTACTATCCGGTTTCACAGTAATGAGGGTGCATACTCTACCAGCTTGCGCCCGCCGTCGTAACCGCCAGATTGGAGACACGCCATGCCCCGCAGTATGACCGGATTTGCCCGCAGCGAGCAGACACTGCCCTGGGGAACCCTGATTTGGGAAGTGCGCAGCGTCAACCACCGCTACCTGGAACCCATGTTCCGGCTGCCGGAAGAGGTGCGCGCCATCGAGCCCAAGCTTCGGGAGCAGATTCGCAGTACCTTGCAGCGGGGCAAGCTTGAGGCCGCGTTCAGTTTTCAGCGTGAACACAGTGACGTCACCGAGCTGAACCTGGACGAACAACGTGTTGCCCAGCTTACTCAAGCGGCGGGGCGCATCAGTGCCCACCTGGGGGAGCGCGCCGCCCCGATCAATGCCCTTGAGGTATTGCGTTGGCCGGGCGTCCTGCGGCAGCAAGAGTTGGATCGCGACCAGCTGAATCAGGCCGCACTAGGGCTCTTTAACCAAGCCCTGGAACAGTTGGTGGCTCATCGCACCCGCGAAGGGGTGGAGCTGATGCAATTTATCCAACAGCGTTTGGATAGAATTGATGACCTGGTCGCGGAGCTGCGCGAAGCCATGCCGGTGATTCTCAGCGCCCAACGAGAGCGCCTGCAAAGTAAAATCGCCGCCCTGGATGTGGACCTCGACCCCGAGCGCCTGGAGCAGGAAATTGTGATGATGGCGCAGAAGGCCGACGTCGATGAAGAACTGGATCGCCTCGGCGCCCACGTCAACGAAGTCAAGCTCGCCCTACAACAGAAAGGCAGCATCGGCCGCCGGCTCGATTTTCTCATGCAGGAACTCAACCGCGAAGCCAACACCCTGTCGTCCAAGTCAGTGGCCAGCAAAACCACTCAGGCGGCGGTGGAGCTCAAGGTGTTGATTGAGCAGATGCGCGAACAGATCCAGAATATTGAATAGGGTGCCCCTTATCCACACAATCTGTGGATAACCCCGTGTACACCTTGTCAGTGATTGGCGCCGAGGCGCTCTTGAGCGCGTTTCGGCGAAAGCGATCAAAGGATACACAGCGTCAGACAGGAAACCGCCAGGCCCTAGTGCTCATCTCCCGGTTGTTCGGGTTTATCCCGGTGCAGAAAGCTGAAGTGCGGGTATTTGATGTTGCCTTCGTGCACAAGGATTTTAAGCCCGAGAATTGTAAACAGACACAGGCCGACGCTCAGGTACACGGGGATGGGGGTGGCCTCAAAGTGGTTGGCGACAAAGAGCCCGCCGAGGAACAATGCGGCGCCGATCAGGGCGACCTCTTCATAGATGACGCCTTTGAAGGTCATGGGCTCCTGATTGATGACGATGGCCCGCAGCATACCGCCGCCAGCGCAGGTCAAAGCCGCACACGCCGGTGCCCAGTACCAGGGCAGGCTTGAGGCCAGGGCGATCTGGGCGCCGCTGGTGGCCAGAATCGAAAACCCGATCAGGTCGGCATAGGTTTTGGTTTTCTTGAAGGTTTTGGTTTCCTGTACATCTTCGAAAATGGAGGTCACCAGCGAGGCGGCAATCACCACCAGTAGAATCCCCAGCGGATACGCGACATTCTGTACATAGTAAAACGGAATTCGCTCCTGACCGATCAGCAGGTCGCGCAGAGTACCGCCACCGATTCCGGACAGGAAGGCCAGAATCAATCGGCCCCAGAGGTCGTACTTGCGCTTGATGGCCTCGAGTGCGCCCGACAGGGCATAGATCAGCACCCCTATGAGTACGAACGCATTGAATGCCGGGTGAGTCAGTACACGCGATGAGTAGTGGCGGGTGGCCTCGGTCAGGGGCGTGGCTCGGCCCTCCTCCTGGAGCAGTTGGTTCCAGATCTGGTGAGTCCAGATGTGCGGGGGTTCGCCGTTGGCGTCAATATTGCGCAGCCAGCTGTAGTAGGCATAGTCGTAGCGGGTCAGATCAAAACGGCCGAAGTCGTCCGGGTCGCTGGGCAGGTTGCTGAGCACCGTCTCGAGCATATGGCGCTGGTGGTCGCGATCCAGGTCCGGGTTCTTACGCATCACCGACTCGACCGCGAGCGTGGGCGCGGCCCAGGCCTCAACCCAGCCCTGGCGCAGGGCGCGCACAAAGCGGGTCAGTTGGTCGCGAAAGACATCCGACTCCAGGCGATCGCTCAGGGCGTAGAGGCCGTCTTCAATATGAGGCAGACCAAAGCGCTCGGGCTCCACCAGCACCAGGTCGGACGCGGGTACACCGGCGGCCATGATGCGCCAGTATTCGTTATAGGTCATGGCGGTGGCGCAGGGCAGGGTGCCCTCAATCAGGTCCAGCCCGTGGGGGCGCTGACGCACCAGCTCGATCGAGTCCAGAGGAATCTCCAGGCGGCGTAACATCTCTTTGACGATCTCGTCGTCGCCCAGGCCCCAATAGCCGATTTGCTTGCCGCGAATGTCTTCGGGCACGATCACCCCGCCGCTGATGCGGCAGATTACGGTCATGGCACCGCCGGATAGAAGTTGCGCGACATTGACGGCGCGGTTGTCCCGGGTACTGTTGGCCCAAGCGTCACTCAGCCAGGCAACCGCGACGTCGGCATTGCCCGCTTGCAGCTCCTGGATGGGGTTGATGCCCGGACCTCCTGGGATCAGTTCGACCCTCAGGCCTTCCGCCTCAAAGTGCCGACGGGCCTCGGCGACGTAGAACCCGGCAAACTGGCTTTGGTGCTCCCATAGCAGTTGTACCCGCAGGGGCTCCTGCTGGGCATTGGCCAAGCTGAAGGGGGCGAGGATGGCAGCGGCGGTAAAAAGGAAGAGGCCGAGGCGCAGAAGGCGGGCGGTCAGGGTCGGGTTGGCGAGCGTCATAATCCATTGTCGTCGGTTGTCGTTGGCGCCCATTCTAACATTGGTGACCCTCGACGCAATGATGAGCGACTGCTCAATGCCTATACTTGAGAGTGAACTGGCGATAAATCACGGGAGCTCGTTATGACTAAAGCTTTGCTGTTGGATTTGTCCGGCGTTCTCTACGACGGCGACAGGCTGCTGCCTGGCGCCCTTGAGGCCGTGGCGCACGCCCGAGAGCAGGGGTGGCTGTTGCGCTTTGTCACCAACACCGCGACCAAATCCCGGGAGCAGATTCTCGACAAGTTGCAGGCCTTGGGTTTCAATGTCGAGGCCGAGGAGTTGTTTACTGCCCCCGATGCCGCCTTGAGGTATGTGCAAGCGCGGGGCATGCAGCCCTACACGCTGGTGCACCCGTCGATTGAGGCGGTGTTCGGGGTGCCACCTGAGGCGCCTGACTGCGTGGTGCTTGGCGATGCCCGAGACGGGTTGAGTTACGCCAACCTAAACCGCGCTTTCCGCTTGGTCAAACAGGGTTGCCCGCTGATTGCGATCGGCGACAATAAGTATTTTCGTGACGGTGATGTGCTGAGCCTCGATGCCGGGCCCTTTGTTCGGGCGATTGCCTGGGCGGCGGATGCCGAGCCGGTGGTTATGGGCAAACCGAGTGCGGCGTTTTTTGCCGAGGTGGTCAACTCCACCGGATTAGCCCCTGAGAACTGCTTGATGATTGGTGACGATGTCTTTGGTGATGTCGACGGCGCCCTTCAGGCGGGCCTGGAGGCGCGCCTGGTGAAGACCGGGAAGTACCAGCCCGGTGACGAGACGCGACTGTCGCCACCGGCTCAGACCCTGACGTCGATCGCGGACCTGGAGACCCTCTTATGACTGATAATGTGGTGCCCTTCAAGCGCCCCAGCCCCAAGGAAAAACACAAGGGCAAGACCCTTTGTCGTAGCGGTTTTCATAAATGGCTGGTGGTGACCGAGCGCACCTTTGACGTCAAGCAGGGCAAGCTGGTGACCCAGTTTCGCTGCGCGCGTTGTGGTGCGGAAAAAGTGCAGGCGCTGTGAATCCAAATGCTCGGGCGAGGCGTCCTAAATGTACAGACCACCATTGGTCGCGCACCGAATCTGTCAGTGCGGATAGCTGTCATACGAGGATAGATGCCATGAACCCGATGCTCCGATTACTGTCCGGCACTGCACTGGTGCTCCTGCCCCTAAGCGCCGCCTGGGGTTTTGATCCCATGCAGGCCAGCGCTGATGGCAGTGTGCCGTTTATTGCCTACTTCGCCATTTTTATGATCTTCGGTGCACCCCTGGTGGCCCTGGTGCTGGTGGTGTACTTCCTGTTGCGCAGCCGGCGCGAGCGCCTGCGTTTGCAAAAAGAAACTATCCAACAGTTTCTCGAGGCTGGTCAGCCGGTACCACAACAGGTGCTCGATCAGCAGACTCCGAAGGGCCCGTCGGACAGTCAGCAGTCCTCGGCGATCCACTTTATCGGTTGGGGGGTGGGCCTGGCGCTGGCCCTCGGGCTGGTTGGCGGGATCAAGTGGGCGAGTATCGGCATGCTTTTTCTGGCCGTAGGCATCGCCAAGCTGGTAGCGCTTAAACTGGGTGAACGTCGGCTTCCGGCTCAGGACTGAGTCATGGCCACCGATCGGGAGCTGATTGAGCGGGTGTTATTCCTGCAGGATCGGCACGCATATGAGCAACTGGTGCTTCGCTACCAGTCGACGGTGCGGCGTTGGGCCCGACGTTTGTGCCGGGGCGATAGTCACGCTGCCGACGACCTGGCCCAGGAGACGTTTATTCGTGGCTATACACACTTGGCGAGCTTTCGTGCGGAGGCGCGTTTTTCCAGCTGGCTCTACCGTATTGCCTTCAATCTGGCTGTGAGCGAGGGACGGAAACAGCGGGAGTGGCTGAGTGAGGACGCGATCGAGGAGCAAGCCGGACACAGCAGCGAGCAGATTGATGCGCGCAATGACCTGGGCCTGGCCATGGCGCAGTTGTCTCAGGCGCAGCAGCTGACCATTCGCCTGTCGCTGGAGGAAGGCTTTACCCACGAAGAGATTGCCGAGATTCTGGGGCTGCCCCTCGGCACAGTGAAGACCCATATCAATCGGGGCAAGCAGCACTTGCAGTTATTACTTGCCCCCTGGCGGGAGACGGCACCATGAACCGCGACGATCACGATTTTGAACACTGGCTCGCTCAGGGCCTGCGGCGCGAGTCACGCGAGTTGCCCGACGATGGCTTCAGCGCCGGGGTGATGGCGGCGCTGCCTGAGTCGCGGCCGGTGGCCTGGTGGCGGCGGGTGCCCTGGTTGTTGCTGCTGGCAGCGCTGATACTGGCGAGCCTGCTTGGATTGCTGTTGTGGCCTCTGATACCGGCAGTGATCCAGTGGGGGCTGACTTTGCCGAGCCTGGCGTTGCCCGAGTTGCTGCCGCTGGCCGCCGCCGCGCTCGGCTGTTCAATCGCCGCCGTGGCCCTGATGCTCTGGTGGGACGGTGGCCTCGAGTTCTAGGCGTTATTGATCCCAGTGCGGGGCAAAGGGCGGATTGGCAATGCGCTCGCCTGCGTCCAACGCATCGATTTGAGCGATGTCCTCGGCATTCAGGGTGAGCTCGAGCGCCTCCAGGTTGCTTTGCTGGTGTTGTGGATTGGTCGAGGCGGGGATGACGGCGATGCCTCGGCTGACAACCCAGGCCAGGGCCACCTGCGCGGCACTGGCACCGTGGCGCTCGCCAATGGCCTTGAGCACCGGGTCCTTCATCACTTTGCCCACTGCTAGCGGCATATAACCGGTCACCTGAAGCCCGCGTCGCTGACAGTGCTCGACCAATTTCCGATTCGCCAGGTAAGGCTGCACTTCCACCTGATTGGTCACCAGATATTTGCCGACCGGTAGCGCCAGGGCCTCGTCAATTTGGGCAATCGTAAAGTTGGAGACGCCGATATGGCGGGTCAGACCCTGCGCTCGGGCGCGACCCAGGCCGTCGAGATAGTCGGCCATGGGCACCTCCCCGTTGGGAGAAGGCCAGTGAATCAGTGCCAGGTCGACCTGAGTCAGCCCCAGGCGTTCCAGGCTGCCTTCGAGGCTGCGAATGGGGCCGTCGCCGTCGAGCTGGTCCCACCAGATTTTGGTGGTGACGAAAATTTCCTCGCGCGGGACGCCGCTGGCACGGATGGCTTTGCCTACCGCCGCCTCGTTCTCGTAGAAGGTTGCAGTGTCGATATGGCGGTATCCCAGTGCCAGGGCACTGAGTACTGAGTCGATCACGACCTGCTCCTGGAGCCGGAAGGTACCCAGGCCAATCGGGGGTAAAACGGTGTGTTCGGTCATTGTTACCTCAGTTCTTCAGGTTTGAATCGACATAGTGTTTGAGGGTGTCGGCAGTGCCTTCAAACACGATGCGCTGGCGTTTGCGCGCCAGTGCGCGCTCGTACAGAGGGTCGTAAAAATCTTCCAGTAGCCGGCGGATCCACAGCCGGTGGGCACTGTTATCACCGGCTTGATGGCGGCGCAAGGCGTAGTCGAGGACCCCGCTAAGGGTACGCAGACGGTCGCCCCCCAGATGCTCGCCGATGCGCTCGAGTGAGCGGTGCAGGTCCTGGGTAAAGCGTTCAAACCCTTCCTGTTCGCCATCAAGTGCCTGATGTTCTGCCAATTTGACCAGAATATAGTTTTGAAAGCAGTGTTCGACCCGATCTTCCAGTGAGGTGCGCAGCAGCAATAAGGGGGCCTTCTCAAAGGCCTGGCGCAGTGCCAGGGGCAGTTGGCAGCGGCCCACCCGACGAATATGCTCCTCAATCACTAAGGGTTGCTGCGGTCGCGCCTGCTCGTGACGCAGCAAAGCAATGCCCAGAGTATTCTCAAAATCCGAGGGCGTCGGCTGGCCGCCGCGCCGGTTGCCGAAGGTCGTCCCCCGGTGGTTGGCCAGCGCTTCGATATCGAGGCCGCTCTCAAGCCGGTTGAGTAACTCGGTTTTGCCGGCACCGGTGTGCCCGGTGATTACCATCAATGGATAGGTGCTGAACACGCGCTCTATGGTCTCCAGCAGGTAACCGCGCAGCGCTTTGTAGCCGCCCTTCACGGCGGGATACTGGGCGCCGGTGGCCGCAAGCCAATCCTTGCACAGGCGCGAATGGTGTCCACCCCGGGCACAATAAAAATAGCCCTGGGGGTGAGCCCGCGCAAAGTTGAGCCACTGCTGCGTGCGTCGCTCACGCTCGTAGGGGTCAATCAGGCGCATTTCCAGTTGGCTGGCAGCCACCTCGCCTTGGATGCGGTAGCACTCGCTGATTTGCTGGTGCTCGGCGTCGCTCAGCAGCGGCAGGTTGACGGCGTTGGGCAGCGAGCCGCGCAAATAGTCCGACGGCGAGCGGGTATCGATCAGGGGAACATCCTGAAGCAGGAGTCGACGGTAGTCATCGGTGTCTGGCCTTGCCTGGCGGGTCACAGGGGTTACCTCGTACGCGAGTGCAGGCTCGGAGCCGAAGGGGGCGTGCTTAGGGTCATGCTGCAAGTATAACAGGGCCATTATAGAGCGACTGCTCGCCGTTTGACCACGTCTCTGCTGCGGGCCTGTCCCCGGCTTCCGGCGCTGATTCCCCCCGAGCAGTGTGCCATAATAGCCGCGCGCAACGGATTCACTTTTCTATCTGACAACCAAGAGCAGCCCCTCATGAGCAAACTCGGCACTCTGTATACGGTGTCGGCCCCCTCAGGTGCCGGCAAAACCAGTCTGGTCAACGCCCTGGTGCAGTCCAGCCCGGAGGTGTGTGTCTCGGTATCGCACACCACCCGGCCCAAGCGCCCGGGCGAAGAGGATGGGGTCAACTACCATTTTGTCGGTCGCCCGCAGTTTGAGCAGATGTTGACCGAATCGGCATTTTTGGAGCACGCCGAGGTGTTTGGCAATTTTTACGGCACCTCCCGTGCCTGGGTCGAGCAGCAGGTGGCCCAGGGCATGGATGTGATTCTCGAGATCGATTGGCAGGGCGCTCGCCAGGTGCGCAAATTGATGCCGGAAACCGTGGGGCTGTTTATTCTGCCGCCCTCGCTCAATTGTTTGCGCGAACGCCTGACCGGTCGCGGTCAGGACGACGCCTCAGTGATTGAGGCGCGCATGGCCGAGGCGATCAATGAGATGTCCCACTACGCTGAGGCGGATTACTTGATCATCAATGACGACTTCAATGTCGCGCTCGCGCAGTTGCAGGCCCTGATTACCAGTCAGCATTTGCGCCTGACGCGCCAAGCCCGGCGCCACGCGACCTTGCTGGCCGAATTGGTGCCGCAGCCATCGGGCGCTTGAAGCCGCGTAAAAGTCACCACCCGCTGCCCAATTAATGTACAATGCGCGGTTCTCCCGCTCTGGCGGGCCGCGCGTTTCTCGCGCATAATAGGCCCCCTGAAGGCCGCATTTTTACTGCAACTCGGATTGATCACGGACTATTTATGGCACGTATTACTGTTGAAGATTGTTTGGACCACGTAGACAACCGCTTTGAGCTGGTTATGGTGAGCAGCAAGCGCGCCCGCCAGATCGCTGTGGGTGGCAAGGAACCGTTGGTTCCGGAAGAGAACGACAAGCCCACCGTTATCGCTCTGCGCGAGATCGAAGAGGGCTTGATAGACGCGAGCATTTTGCTGGAAAAAGACGAGCCGATCGTGCCGGCGAGACCGGAACAAAACTACGAACAAGAGATGTAAGTCCGAAGCCCAGTGGACCCGTGCTTGAAGCCGCCCGCCCGCGCGGTCGAGCACGGTGATATCATTGAGCGCAGCAGAGGCGTTTCTTGTTTCGGGGGAGTTGTTGCGGAGGCATAGTTGCAAACCATAGAGGCCCTGAGCCACCGGCTGTCGTCCTACCTTGAGCCGAACCAGATCAATCTGGTGAAGCGGGCTTACTTTTATGCCGAGCAAGCCCATGACGGCCAGAAGCGCCGCAGTGGCGAAGACTACATTACCCACCCCCTGGCGGTTGCCGATATCCTCGCAAGCATGCATATGGACTACCAAAGTCTGATGGCGGCCATGCTCCACGATGTGATTGAAGACACCGGCATCAGCAAAAAAGCCATCAGCAAGCAGTTCGGCAGCACCGTGGCGGAGCTGGTGGATGGCGTCTCCAAGCTGACTCAGATCGAGTTCGAATCCCACGCCGAAAAACAGGCAGAAAACTTTCAGAAAATGGCCTTGGCCATGGCCAACGACCTGCGAGTGATTCTGGTCAAGCTGGCCGATCGGCTGCACAACATGCGCACGCTCGGGGCCATGCCGCCCCACAAAAAACGCCGCATTGCCAAGGAAACTCTCGAAATCTACGCGCCCATCGCCCACCGTCTGGGTATGAATGATATGCGTCTGGAGTTCGAGGATCGCGGTTTTTACGCCATGTACCCGCTGCGAGCGAGTCGCCTGCAGGCCGCGCTCAAAACTGCGCGCGGCAACCGCAAGGAGCTGGTGGAACAGATTCAGACTGCCATCGAAAAACGGCTGGGGCGGGAAAACCTCACGGCCCTGGTGATTGGGCGGGAGAAGCACCTGTACAGCATCTACCAGAAGATGCGCACCAAGAAAAAGTTCTTCAAGGAGATTATGGATGTCTACGCTTTCCGCATTATCGTGGACAGCGTCGACACCTGTTATCGGGTTCTCGGGGTGATTCACAACCTCTACAAACCGGTACTCGGCGAGTTCAAGGATTACATCGCCATTCCCAAGTCTAACGGTTACCAGTCACTGCACACAGTGTTGGTGGGCATGCACGGGGTACCGATCGAGGTACAGATTCGCACCAAAGAAATGGACGAGATGGCCAACAACGGCATCGCCGCCCACTTCCTGTATAAGTCCACCAGCGACGATGCGTTGACCAGTAGCCACAATCGCGCGCGTCAGTGGGTGCAAGGGCTTCTGGAGATGCAGCAGCGCGCGGGCGACTCCCTGGAGTTTATCGAGAACGTCAAAATCGATCTGTTCCCGGATGAGGTGTATGTGTTTACACCCAAGGGGCGCATTGTCGAGTTGCCCCACGGCGCTACGCCGGTGGACTTTGCCTACGCTGTGCACACGGATGTCGGCAACAACTGCGTCGCCTGTCGGGTCAACGGTCGTCTGGCGCCCCTGTCCCAGCCGCTCCAGAGTGGCCAGAAGGTCAGCATCATCACCGCCAAGGACGCCCAGCCCAATCCCAACTGGCTCAATTTTGTGGTCTCGGGCAAGGCTCGCAGTGCTATTCGTCACTTCCTCAAGCACCAGCGCCACACCCAGTCGGTCGCGCTCGGCAAGCGGATGCTAAGCAAGGCCTTGACGGAGCTTCAACTGGAGCTGGAAAAGCTGACAGAAGAACAAACGCTGGCGCTGCTCGACGCCACCAAGATGAAGTCGCTGGAAGATCTGTTCGAAGATATCGGGCTCGGCAATCGGGTGGCCTATGCTGTGGCCAAGTTGCTCAAGCCGGGAGCCGAATTCAAAGGCAAGACCGGCAGCACGCACGCGCCCCTGACCATCGATGCCGGTGAAGGCATGATGGTCACTTTTGCCCGCTGTTGCCGTCCCATTCCCGGCGACCCGGTGATCGGTCATATCAGCCCCGGCAAAGGCCTGGTGGTGCACCAGGACACCTGTCGCAATATCACCGAGCTGCGCCAGAAGCCGGAAAAAATCAGTCAGGTCAACTGGGCCCCCAATGTCAGCGGTGAATTCCTGGCAGATATTCGGGTCGAGGTGGAATCCGAGCGGGGCATCATCGCCACCCTGGCGACGCGTATTACGGATCAGGGCGCAAGCATCGAGCATATCAACGTGCGCGAGCGTGATGCCCACAACAGTGTGATTCATCTGTGCATCGGCGTGCACAACCGGATTCACCTGGCCAACATCATGCGCCGGATTCGCAATATGAGCTTTGTCATCCGGGTGCAGCGCAGCAAAAACTAGCCTGCGGTTATTGAATCTGGCCTTCTGAAGAGGGCCAGACCTTCGCCAGGGCGAAAAAGCCCAGTCCTACCAGCGCCGTGGCGGCGCCCACATAGCCGGTCGAGGTCCACCCCATGCCCGCGGAAATCGCCAGGCCTCCGAGAAAGGGTCCGAGGGCGTTGGCGGCGTTGAAGGCCGCGTGGTGTGAGGCCGCCGCCAGGGTTTGTGCCCCTTTCGCGACGTCCATCAAGTGGGTTTGCAGCACCGGCGACATACTGCCGATCAGGCCGACCATAAAAATCAACAGGAGCACACTCCAGAGTGCTGTCGCCGCCAGGGGAAACAACAGAAATACCCCGAGACTCCAGAGCAGAATACCCGCCACTGCATTGAACTGAAAGCGATCGAACAGCCACCCACCCACCAGGTTGCCGACAAAGCCGCCGGCGCCGAATACGGCGATGGCCACGGGAATCCAGCCGGCGCTGACCTCCGTGGTGTAAAGCAGGGTCGGTGCCAGGTAGCTGAATACACAAAACACACCCGCAAAGCCGGTGGCACCCACCATCAGGGTCAGCCACACCTGAGGCTGAACAAAGGCTTTGAGCTCCTTCTTGGGGCTGTTGCGCGCCTGCTCGCGGTCCAGGGGCAGGACCTTGAACAGCATTGCGGCGGTGATCACAGACGTGAGTGCGACGAAGCCAAACGCGAGACGCCAATCGAGGGTCTGACCCATCCAGGTGGTCAGGGGGGTGCCAATCAGCACCGCCAGGGTCAGACCGATCAGAACCCGGCTGACCGCCTTGCCCCGGTCGCTCGGGGGCGAGAGGTTGACCACCACCAGCGCCGCGACCCCGAAATAGGTGCCGTGGGGTAACCCTGCAATGAAGCGAGAGAGTAGAAGCGTGGGGTAATCCGGCGCCAGGGCGCTGGCGATATTGGCCAGGGTATAAAAGATCATCAGGCCAATCAGCAGGTGGCGCCGGAACAGGCGCGCCCCGAAGACCGCCAGCAGCGGTGCACCCACCACCACCCCAAGGGCGTAGGCACTGATCACATGGCCGACCTGAGGCTCGGTCACGCCCATGCCAGCAGCGATACCGGGCATCAGCCCCATGGCGGCGAATTCGCCGGTACCGATACCAAAACCACCAATGGCCAGGGCGATTTCAATCACGCGCATGCGCGCTTTGCTGAGGCTGTGAGTCATCTGGGGCGTCCGTTGGAAAAACCACCCCGCCCCGCGAGGCCAAACGGCCTACGAGTCTACATTGGGCTTGGGGGAGTCATTGTCTGATTTGATTGCCGCTGATTATAGCTTAGTTGGCGAGCGCTTGGCAGCGCTGTCATCACCCCGGCCGAGCGCTGGCGCGATACCCGTAGCTTGACTATACTGGGCCCCTTTTACCCTGTTTGGCGAGGAGCCTCTATGACCAATCGCGCTGTTATCCACACCGAGAATGCCCCCGAGGCCATCGGTACCTATTCCCAGGCCATCAAGGTGGACAACACCGTGTACTTGTCGGGACAGATCCCGCTGGACCCGGCCACAATGGTGTTGGTAAGTGATGACTTCGCTGAACAGGCCCACCAGGTCTTCAAAAACCTGAGCGCGGTGTGCCAAGCCGCCAACGGCAGCCTGAAACACATCGTCAAACTCAATATTTACCTGACCGACCTGAGTCAATTCCCGGTGGTTAACGAGGTCATGGCCCAGTACTTCAACGAGCCCTACCCGGCGCGCGCGGCAATCGGTATCAGCCAGCTGCCCAAGGGTGCCCAAGTTGAAGCGGATGGGGTGATGGTGTTGTAACTCACATTCCGCGCTCGCCCAGCTTACGCACCTTGCTCAACCATTTCCGCGCGGCCTCGGGTTTCATATTGCCGGCCATGCCGATGAGGGTTTCGTCCACCGGGGCGAAACCCACGAAGCCCAGAATATTGCGCTCCAGCGACTTGATACTGTGGGCGCGAAAATACCAGCGGTAGACCATGGCGGGCATACCCATGGTGACAATCACCCGTGCTGAACGGCCGACCAGGCGTTTGCGCGCGAACGGGTTTTTCTCAGTCTGATTGAAAGCAAAGCTCGGGCGTGCCACCTGTTCCAGATACGCTTTGACCAGTGCGGGCATGTCCCCGAGCCACAAGGGAAAGATCAGCACGAGATGCTGAGCCCATTCAATGGCTTCCTGGGTGGCTTTGAGGCTGCTTGGCACCTCGCCCTCTTCCCAGTCTTCCTGGCTGTTCAGCAGCGGAAAGTCCAGGGATGCGATATCGATATGGCGCACCTCTCTGCCTGCGCCTTCGGCCCCTTCGGCGTAGGCTTCGGCCAGGGCGTGACAAAGATGTTTGCGGCGGTTGTCGGGGTGGCCTTGAATAACGAGGACGCGTTCGGTCATGGTCGTTCCCTCCGGGACGGCGGTGTGCAGGCTTAAAGATAGCAAGTCCGGGCGGTGTTGTACTTGATCTTCCGCAAACCGGTAACCGAAAAGGCCACGAGGTGAACAGGGTGACAGACCAGACAGCCGCCATCGAGCAGGTTTATCGCGCGGAATCCCGACGCGTACTTGCGACCCTGATCCGGGTGTTGGGGGATTTTGAGCTGGCCGAAGAAGCGCTACACGATGCCTTCACCGCTGCGCTCAGTCAGTGGCCTGATGCGGGTGTGCCCGCCAATCCGGTGGCCTGGCTGGTGTCGGCCGGGCGCTTCAAGGCGATTGACCACTTGCGTCGACGGGGGCGTTTTGATGCCGCTCAGGACGTGATTGCCGAGCAGCTCTATCAGCACCGGGATGACGAGGTGTTCGACGACGATGATCGTATTCCCGACGATCGCTTGCGCCTGATTTTCACCTGCTGTCACCCGAGTCTCGCGCCTCAGGCGCAAGTGGCACTGACCCTGCGGGAAGTCTGCGGTCTCACCACCGAGGCGATCGCCCGGGCGTATCTGATCCCGGCCTCGACGCTGGCGCAACGCATCGTGCGTGCCAAGCAAAAAATTCGCACAGCGGCCATTCCTTACGATGTCCCCGGTCCTGCCGAATTGCCCGAGCGTCTCGATGCCGTGCTGCAGGTGATCTATCTGATTTACAACGAGGGATATTCCGCGTCGAGTGGTGCTGAATTGACCCGCGCAGAGTTGTCCGGGGAAGCCCTTCGGCTGGCCCGCCTGCTGCTTGCGTTGTTGCCGCAGCCAGAGGTGGAGGGCTTGCTGGCGTTAATCTTGTTGCACGAAGCGCGGCGCGATGCCCGCACCGATGCTGAGGGTGAGTTGGTCTTGTTGGAAGACCAGGATCGTCGCCGTTGGGATCAGATCATGATCGCCGAAGGCGATGAGCGAGTGCGCCGCGCGCTGATGGCACCGGTGGTAGGCGCGTACACCCTGCAGGCGGCGATTGCCGCGTTGCACGCGCAGGCGCCCAACTATGCAGCAACGGATTGGGATGAAATCGTGGCGTTCTATGACTTGCTGTTGCAGGCGACACCAACGCCTGTGGTGGCGCTTAATCGCGCCGTTGCCGTGGCCATGCGCGATGGCCCCGAACAGGGCCTGGCACTGGTGGACCAACTGTTGGCTGAGGGCCCGCTCGATACCTATTACCTGGCCTATGCGGCTCGCGCAGATCTGTGTCGACGCCTGGGCCAATGGCAGAAGGCGCACAAGGCCTACGCACAGGCGCTGGCGCTGACCGAGCAACAACAAGAACGGCATTTTCTTGAGCGGCGCCTGGCCGAGTGTCGATTGGCCCTGTCGCCGAGCGACTAGAGGCAGTTCAGCCGGTTATGACAACCGCGCCCCTTAACGGAGGATCTACCATGAAATACCTTTGCCTGGTGTACAGTGAAGAAGACAAGCTCCACAGCCTGCCCGATAGCCCGGAAGACCGCGAGTGCTTCGCCTATGCTGAGAGCCTGGTCGAGAGTGACCACCTTTTGGCGGGGCAAGCCCTGGCCCCGGTGGCGAGTGCCACCACCGTGAGGGTGCGCCAAGGGCAGGTGCACATCACCGACGGGCCCTTCGCCGAGACCAAGGAACAGCTGGCGGGGTTCTATTTGATTGACGCCCAGGACCTCAACGAAGCGCTGCGTATCGCCGCTGCGATACCGCCCGCGCGCGTGGGCAGCATCGAGGTTCGCCCGATACGTGAACTCGACGTGTGAGACAAAGACGAGCGCGCCTACATCTTTTTACTTGACCTTAACCTAAGTACAGGTTTTAGGATGCGGTGCTCCTCTGGCAACCCGATGGAGTGAAAGGTTATGTTGCGTCTTGAGCACAGTGGTGATTTGCACTTGGCTGGTATTCGGCGACGGATAAAAGCCCGACCAATGAAGGAAATAGCGCCTTTGTGGCAACAGTTTTCCGTTTATCAGGGCTGGGTGCCTGGGCAAATCGGCCGCACCCGCTATGGCGTCAGCCTATACGTTCGCGAGGATGCTGGGCTGTTTGACTACCTGGCTTGCACGCAGGTGGCGACGCTGGATGGACTCACGTCCGAATGGAATAAATTAACGCTTCCGGCTCAGCAGTACGCGGTTTTTGAGCATGCCGGACATGTTTCCCGCATGCGACAAACCGTGCAGCATATTTTTGCGGCCGGTCTAAGCGCGGCGCGGCTCAAGCCCGCCAGGCCACAACTAGGCAACGTGATGCTGATTGAGCGTTACGGCGCATCATTCAACCCACAAACCGGGTGGGGCGAGATTCAGGTCTGGGGACCTGTAGAAAAGGTATCGCAGGCCACAACCACTAGCGCCCGCGTAAGGGCTGAGGAGACTGTGTGCAACCCGTAATTGCTGTCGAGGGGCTGACGAAAGTCTATGCCTCGGGTTTTGAAGCGCTCAGGGGCGTTGACCTAAGCATTCACAAGGGAGAAATCTTTGCGTTACTGGGGCCCAATGGTGCGGGCAAGACCACGCTGATCAGTATCATCTGCGGCATTGTGAACCCCGGCGATGGACGTGTGCTCGCCAACGGCTGGGACGTGGTCAAGGACTATCGTCGCGCTCGCGCCAGTATCGGCCTGGTGCCCCAAGAGCTGTCGGTGAATATGTTTGAAACCGTGTGGGCTGCGGTCAAGTTCAGTCGCGGGCTGTTCGGCAAGCCGGCCAATGATGCCTATCTGGAAAAGTTGCTCAGGGACCTGTCGCTGTACGACAAGAAAGACACCAAAATTATGGCACTGTCCGGCGGTATGAAGCGGCGGGTGCTGATAGCCAAAGCCCTCGCCCATGAACCGGAGATCCTGTTTCTGGATGAGCCTACCGCCGGCGTCGATGTCGAGCTGCGCCGGGATATGTGGACCATGATTCGAGCGCTGCGCGAACAGGGCGTCACCATCATCCTGACCACGCACTATATCGAGGAAGCCGAGGAAATGGCGGACCGTATTGGGGTGATCCATCAGGGCGAAATCATCCTGGTTGATGGCAAACAGAACCTGATGAACCAGTTGGGGCGCAAACAGCTGAGTGTCCAATTGACGGCACCACTCGATGCGCTGCCAGAGCGTTTGACCCGTTATCAACTGAGCCTGTCTGACGACGGCTATCAGTTGGTTTATCACTACGATACCCAGAATCAGGCGGCGATTGCACCGTTGTTACGGGACCTTGAGGCACTCAGTCTGGACTACTCGGATTTACACACTAACCAGAGTTCACTGGAAGATATTTTCGTCAGTCTGGTAGAGGAGCGCCGCGCATGAACTATTACGGTGTCAAAGCCATCTACCTGTTTGAACTGGCACGCACCTGGCGCACCCTGTTGCAAAGTATTGCTTCACCGGTGCTCACCACGGCGCTGTACTTTGTGGTGTTCGGTTCCGCCATTGGTGGGCATATGGGGGACATAGAAGGGGTCAGTTACGGTGCCTTTATTGTGCCTGGTCTGATTATGCTGATGGTGTTAACGGAGAGCACCTCGAATGCGTCCTTCGGCATTTATATGCCCAAGTTTTCGGGCACCATCTACGAGATCCTGTCGGCGCCCATCTCGGCGTTTGAAATCGTGCTCGGCTATGTTGGCGCAGCGGCGACCAAGTCACTCATTATTGGGTTGATCATTCTGGTCACTGCACGTTTGTTTGTCGATTTTTCCATTGCCCACCCGCTGTGGATGCTCGGGTTCCTGTTTCTGACCGCGCTGGCGTTCAGTCTGCTGGGGTTCATCATCGGTATTTGTGCTGATGGCTTCGAGCGCTTGCAGATTGTGCCCGCCATGGTGGTTATGCCACTGGCGTTCCTTGGGGGTACGTTTTACTCCATCACCATGCTGCCGCCCCTGTGGCAAAAGCTGGTGCTCTTCAACCCGGTGGTTTATCTGGTCAGCGGTTTTCGCTGGAGTTTTTACGGCACGGCCGACGTACCAGTGACTATCAGTCTGGCGATGATTAGCGTGTTCCTGGTGATCTGTCTGGCGATTGTGTGCTGGATATTCAAAACGGGTTATCGGGTACGGTCCTGATGCTCAAGGTTTTCGCCGCCTGAGCATCAACAACAGCCAGGCGGCGGCCAGCGCCCCGAGCAAGTGTTTAAGGGAGTGACCGCTGATCACGGCGGTGGCTTCAAAAATCGCCCGATCAAAATATTCGCTGATCAATGCCAATGCGTAGCTGGCCAGGGCCAGCAGATAAAAGCTGCTGTGGCTGTAGCGCGCCGGGTAAAGCCAGAGTATCCAGGGGATCAGCACAAACAGCGCCACCTGCACCATGGCATAGGGGCGCAAATCCCCCGCGCCTTCCAGCCGCCCTGCATACCAGTAAAAAATACTGGTCAACGCATAGACCAGTAATGCCGCAAAGAGCAGAACGCCCGCCCGTGCACCGATTCGATCGCTCACCAACGCCCCAAAAAGTGCACAGAATGTCAGCGCCATTGCGGCCCTGTCCCACACTAATGTCGCGTCAATGGGATGCCAGTGGTAGTAGCCCGAGCCGGCGGCGGTCGCGATCAAGCCGATAAAGAACGCGCCCCAGAGCCGGGCTTCGTGACGGCCGTGAATGAAGGCTCGTCCAGTGGCTAACGTAAACAGGCCCGCACAGCCAACCAGGAAAAAGCCGATATTGGAAAACACGTCGCCAGCGTTGGGAATAACCCCAAGTGTGCGCTGGTCAACCCACAGGTGATACCCATCGGGTTGATCAAACGCCGGTAGCAGAAATCCGACAAGTATCAGAAAGAGTGCCGCCAAGGCCGTCATCAGGTGGCGCATTTCAACGCTGTAACCGTTCACAATTCCGACTCCTCACCGTTTGCATACGTATTCATATTGTTCAGCCTAGCGCGAAGTGTTTAGATTTTAAACAGGCGGCAGTCATTCCAATAATAGTCGTCACTATTCCCAACACTCCGCCGGTAGCGAGTCTATCGGTACTGGAGATCTTCAAGCAAAGGATAAGCTGCGTCGGGATTCTCTCGGCAACACCGTTGACCTTCGTTCGCGAAAGTCACCCTCACTAACGCTAAGAATAACAGGCATGCTTATGACGTTTTTTTCATCAAAACGGTTGTACCAATCCGCCGGTCGTTTAATCGCCGGTGCTTTACTGCTGACCTTGTCGCTCGGCGCCAATGCTCAGCAATCCTTGCCCGAGGTGCCCGAGCATCTCGTCAATAATACGATGTATCAAGCTTTTTACTGGGATGCTTATCCAGGCTTGTGGAATGACCTGCCGGCGATGGCCCAGCCTTTGGCAGAAGCGGGCATTACTTCCCTATGGTTGCCGCCAGCAGCCAAAGGTATGGCTGGTACCTTCAGCGTCGGTTATGACGTGTATGACTTCTGGGACTTGGGTGAGTTTGACCAGAAAGGCACCGTGCCAACCCGTTACGGTACCCGCCAGCAACTGGAAAACGCACTGGCAGCACTGGATAACCTGGGTATCGAGGCCTACTACGATGTGGTGTTCAACCACCGTATGGGTGCCGATGCCCAGGAAAATATTCCCAACTGGGGCACGGCCTGGTCCATGTTCAACCTTGACGGTCGCGATGCCCATTACACTCAGGACTGGGGCTACCTTTACCACAATTTTCAGTGGGACTGGACCGCGTTCAACGGCATTGATGACAGCCTGTTTCCGGGAAAATGGTGGGGTAACACCTTCCACTTCCCCTACCTGATGGGCAATGACGTCGACTACAACCGCAATGACGTGGTCGACGAAATGAAAGCCTGGGGTGAGTGGATCATCAACCACGTGGGTTTCAACGGCTTCCGTATGGATGCGATTGCCCACGTCGACAGCGACTTTACCCGCGACTGGGTCAACCACGTGCAGTGGGCCACCAATGACGAGGTGTTTTTTGTGGCGGAGGCGTGGGTCAATGACGTCATCGGCTATCTGGACCATGTCGGTACGCCGCATTTGCGCGCCTTTGATTTCCAGCTGCGCGAGGATTTCGTTAGCCTGAGCAGTGGTAATAAAGACATGCGTTGGTGGGGTGGCCTGGTCAACAGCCACCGCGCCGAACAGGCCGTCACTTTTGTTGATAATCACGATACCAGCCGCGCCGGCAATCCCTACGGCATGCCGGAAGTCAACAGCTACAAAAATCAGGCGTATGCCTACATTCTCATGCGAGAACAGGGTGTCCCCACTGTCTTTGCGCGGGACTATGACGAGTTTGGTATGGCGCCGACGCTGGATAAATTGATCGAGGCTCGTCGTTACTTTGCTTACGGCCCGGGCCACGAGTACAGCGGCAACACCGAAGCCGTTTACGCGTATGTCCGTGAAGGTTTGGCGGAAGTGCCGGGCACCGGTTTGGTGATGCTGATTTCCGGTCGCAACTGGGGCACGCAGCAGAGTCACTGGATCAATTCGCATCAGCCTGACACGACTTTTTACGATTACACCGGCAATGTCAGCGGCACGGTCACCACCGATGCCAACGGTTTTGGTAGTTTTCCGGTCAACATGTCTGAAGGCACTGGCTGGTCCATCTGGGTGCCCGAAGCATCCACCGGAAGTCAGCCGGGGAGTATCACCCTGCGTATGACCAAAGATGTGGGTTACGGTCACTCGCTCTATTTCACCGGAAGTCCCTCAATCCTGACCAGCTGGGGCGGTGGCGTCGAGGGCACCTGGACCGTGGGTAATGTCTGGGAAGTGTCGATTCCTGATCCGGGCAACTTCGAATGGAAGACTCGGCGCGGCCCTGCGGGCACTGCCGGTGTCGATTGGGAGGGCGGTGGCAACCACAATCAGAACAATCTGCACCCGACCTTCAACGGCGGCTTCTAAGCCGTCTTCAGAACGCGCCCCCGGTGGGGGGCGCTGTCAGCCTTGCGCCCCCACCCAGCGCACCGACAGCGTGGGTGTGCGCATTTACGTCGACGCCGCGATCAATAATAGTTGGCGCTTGAATCGTCGAATATTCTTACAGCTGGTGCGGCTTTATGTGCCAGCCATTCTAACAAATCCTTCAAAATCATGACCTTACGAAAGTGGCCTGGCGCTTGCTAGACTTCTGTTGAATTCGGTGACATTGTGTCGCTTCTGCTTTCGGAGATCCTGTTATGTCATTCGCCACCCGCCTGCTGGCCGCCTTGGGACTGCTCTTCGGAGCCTGTGTTGCTCAGGCAGCGATTATTGATACCAGCGCCCAGTGGAACGGCTCATCCGGCATATCGCCCTTTGGTCACACCAACACGGCGACCTACGGCCAGACCTTTGTGGCTCCGGAAACGGCGAGTTACCTCGACAGTTGGACGTTCTTCCTCAATGATATGACCGCGGGCGCGCCGGTCGATTTCTCGATGTATGTGATGGCATGGGACAGTAACACTACGCGCGCGACCGGCGATATTCTGTTTGCCAGTGATCAGGTGTCGACCACCAACAATGGTGGCCAGGACGGTTACGAAGCCTTCACCTTTGCCACGGGAGGCTTGGTCCTGGATGCCAGTGCCAGCTACGTGGCGTTCATCAGTACCAGCGAGTGGACTGCACAACAGACGGGTACCGCTTATGTGGCCAGCCTGGGTGCCAAGGATGGCTACAAAGACGGCGGCTTTTTCTGGCTCAACAATGGCACCCGCACCAGCTATTGGACTGAGCGGATGTGGCGATCGTCGTCGGACTATGGTGATCTGGTGTTTACCGCCCAGTTTTCAGCCTTTGCCGCCGTACCTGAGCCGGGCGTTCTGGGGCTTTTCCTGATCGGCCTTCTCGCACTTTTGGGTGTTCGCCGCCGTATAAATGCTTGACAGTTTCAGGCTGCCTCTTTTAATGTGATCAACGGCTCCGCCAGGAGCGAGGAAGATCAATAAAAGATATTCAAGGAGGCACCGTGTCACGTCTGTGTCAACGTGTTTTAGGCGTTTTGCTGGCCGGTGCACTCACCGCTTGCGCATTTACCCGTTATCCCACCCCCTCTGAGTTACCCTTGGTGCTTGATGCCCAGTCCAATCCTGCTTGGCACGTGGAGACCCTCGGTCGTTCCGGCGGCGTTCAGGTCACCTTCCGCGCCTTGGAGTCCAGCCATTGTAGCCGAACTCTTATGACCCTGAGCCTGCGTGAAAACCACCGGAGTCGACGGAGTATGGATGCGCTTTCGGTGCTTGCGGAGGCCATGCCGAACGTGGGTTTTTGGGCACTTTCCGCCCGCTTTCGGGATGGCGATGACAACCTGAGCAGCGTTTATGATGATCGGGGCCTACCGTTGGGACAAGACAATGTGATTGAGGTGCGCTGGCGCAATAAACGCGAGCTACGGGTTGTGGTTAACGGCGAAGTTTTCGTGGACGACGGTTTTGGTGAGCGGGTGCGTTTTGTCGAACTCACAAGCCATTGCGGTGCAGTCGAAATTGTTGACGTAAAGGAGGTCTGAGCGCTATGAGCATTCAGCGACTGATGGCAGCTTTTGTTCTCTGTTTTGGTGTCATGCCTGTTAAGGCCAGCTTTGATTTCGGTCTGCACCTTTACGACCAGGAGGACTATGCCGGCGCCTACCGGGAGTTTCGACGCGCTGCATCACACGGTCATAAGGAGGCGCGTTACAACTTGGGGGTAATGTATTTGCAGGGGCAGCACGTGGAGCAGGATTGGCTTCAGGCCTATGCCTGGCTTTCACTGGCCTATGCCGAGGGTGATACGCAAGAAGTCAGTCCGGTTCATGAGCGCATTTTTGACAGTTTTCCCGAGGAAACGCAGGCCGAAGCGCAGGTTGTCGCCGACGCTATTCAAGCCCGTTACAGCGAGGCAGCCATTGTTGAACGCTTGCGCCCGAATCCAGAGCGTCTGACCGGTTATACCAACTTTAACCGCCCTATACGGCATGCTGCAATCGAGTTCCCCAGACGCTTGGCCCGCATTGGTGCGGAGGGGTGGGCGGATGTCCGCTTCACCATCGATGAGGACGGGAATACCCGGGATCACTATGTGATACACGCTACCCATGAGGGCTTTGGGCGTGCGGCTATTGATGCCGTGCGCGGCCATTTATATGAACCCATCAAATATGGCAGTCACCCGACGGCCGCCTACGGAGCTTCTTACCGAATCAATTTTTTCATGGAGGGCGGTGGTGTCGCAGACCGCGAGGTGCGGCGTATTATCACCCGAGAGCGAGACCGCGCGCGCGGCGGAGACGCTGGCGAGAAGTTTTCGTATGCCTACCTTCTGAGCATGATTTCTGGCTGGACCCAGGGCGAATTGCGGGGGGTCGATTTTGATGATCCCTATGACTGGTTCTGGCGCAGCGCCAGCATGGGCCACGGTGCAGCCGCGTATATGCTCGGGTCACATATGCTCAACTTTGGTGATATTGAGCACGGCCAACTGTGGCTGTGGCGAGCGGCAGAACAGAACCTCACCGATGCCGAGTACACGCTGGGCATGGAGTACCTGACCGGTGTGCGTTTAGAGCAGAATGTCGCGTTGGGCCAGTTTTTACTCAGGCGGGCGGCGCGCTCCCTGCCTGCGGCACAAATCCAGTATGCCTGGATGCTCGCCACTCATCCGGACGAGAGTTTCCGCAACGCCGAGCTGGCCGAGGAGTTGCTCGACCGCATTGAGCGCCGCTATCACGATAAACAGAGCTACTATCAGGCGCGCGCGGCGCTGGCCGCTGATACCGGCGATTTTCGCAGCGCCGTGCGTTGGCAAGAGCGCGCTTTAGAGGATGCCAAGAGTTTGGGTATTCATACGGACACTCAGCAAGTGCGCCTACAGAACTATCAGAACGAGCGTCCCTGGCGCGAGTCGCTGTAACGCGTGGTCTGGCAGGTGCGCACGGCGAGTTGCGTACCCTGCCAGAAAGCCGCTCTCTGTTTTTGGCACCCTTTTCCAATCCTCAGTGGGCTACAATAGCGCCCATGACTCAATCGCCTCTGCATATTCTTGAACACACTTTCGGTTACCGCGAGTTTCGCGGCCCGCAAGCGGCCATCATCGATGCGCTGGTAACCGGTAAAGACGCTCTGGTACTGATGCCCACCGGTGGGGGCAAATCCCTCTGTTACCAGATTCCAGCGCTTGCCCGCCCGGGCGTGGGCGTCGTGGTCTCCCCCCTGATTGCCCTGATGCAGGACCAGGTGGACGCGCTGCGCGCCCTTGGGGTGCGCGCCGGGTTTCTCAACTCCAGCTTATCGCCCGAGGCGGTGCGCGACACCGAGCGCGCGCTCTGGGCCGGTGAGCTGGATCTGCTCTACGTCGCGCCGGAGCGCCTGATTCAGGACCGCACGCTGGAGCTCCTGCACCAGTGCGACATTGCCCTGTTTGCCATTGACGAAGCCCACTGTGTGGCCCAGTGGGGGCACGACTTTCGTGCCGACTACCTGCGTCTGAATGTGCTCCACCAGGCCTTTCCCCAAGTCCCGCGCATCGCTCTGACAGCCACTGCGGATGTGCGTACCCGTCAGGAAATTATCGAGCGTCTGGCACTTGAACAGGCAGAGCAGTTTATCGCCGGTTTTGATCGCCCCAACATTCAGTACCGCATCACTCAAAAGAATAATCCGCGCCGGCAGTTGTTGCAGTTTTTGCGCGAAGAGCATTCAGCCAATGCCGGCATCGTCTACTGCCTGTCCCGACGGAAAGTCGAAGACACCGCCGCCTGGCTGTGTGAGCAGGGCTTCAATGCATTGCCTTATCACGCCGGGCTCAGCCCCCAGCTACGCCAGCATAACCAGAGCCGGTTTCTGCGCGACGAGGGTATCGTCATGGTGGCTACCATCGCGTTCGGCATGGGAATTGACAAACCCGACGTGCGCTTTGTTGCGCACCTGGATTTGCCCAAAAGCATTGAAGCCTATTACCAGGAAACCGGCCGCGCCGGGCGGGACGGTGAGCCCGCCACCGCGCTATTGCTCTACGGTCTGGAAGATGTGGTCAAACTGCGCCAGATGCTCGGCCAGTCCGAGGGCAGTGAGGAGCACAAGCGCCAGGAGCAGCAGAGGCTCAACGCCATGCTCGGCCTGTGCGAAATCACCAGTTGCCGACGGCAGACGCTGTTGCGCTACTTTGGTGACAACCTGGCCGAGCCCTGCGGTAACTGCGATGCCTGCCTTCACCCGGCCGAGACCTGGGACGCTACCGAGGCGGTGCAGATGGCTCTGTCCTGTGTCTACCGCACGGGCCAGCGCTTTGGTGCCAACCATGTGATCGACGTGTTGCGCGGCAGCGAAGCGGAAAAGGTGTTGCAATTCAATCACCACAAGGTGTCCACCTACGGCATCGGCAAAAATCTGAGCGCCGGCGAGTGGCGCTCGGTGTTTCGTCAACTGATGGCGCGCGGCTATCTGGATGTGGATCCTGAAGGCTATGGCAGCCTGCGTCTTAATCCCAGTTGCCGCGCCCTGTTGCGCGGAGAAACTGCCGTGCACCTGCGTAAGGATGCCAAACTTGCCGCTCCCGAAGCGCCCCGGCGCAGCCCGGCGCGGGATATCGATCCTGTCGATTTGCCTCTCTGGAACGCTTTGCGCGCGTGCCGCAAGCGTTTGGCGGAAACCCAGGGGGTGCCGCCCTACGTCATTTTTCACGATGCGACGCTACGTGAAATGGTTGCGCGGCGGCCGGTCACCGAGGCCCAGTTGTTGGAGGTGACCGGAGTGGGCGACAGCAAGCTGGCACGTTTTGGCGAAGAATTCCTGGCGGTATTGCGGGCCGAAGACTATGAAGGCGCCATCTAAGAGGCATCGTCAGACTTTTGAAAGCTGATAAGACTTGAGAAACTACGATTGCTGCCGATGACATCTCTGGTGCGGCAAGTTTTCCTGGAATCCGACGAACGGCAGCACCTGCGGGTCCCAAGTTCCCGTTTTGCATGTAGAATAATGCGCCATAGGGTCTAGCATCCACGGAACCGGTGCATGCGAAGATACCACCTGAACGATCCCATGGGGAAACCGTTATGTCGACCACCGTCACCACCGATGGGCAATCATCGTCGCCTACCCGCAACGCCTATGCCGCCGGGCAACCCTTCCACTGGAACCGCGACACGCTGTTTATCTTCAGCCTGGACACCAGCGCCTGCGTCAACCAGAGCCTACCCAATTTTTGCGGCTTGCAGGGGCAAGCGGCGGATGCGCTCAAAGGCATACCCCTGACGACTTTGCTCGACGCTCTGCCGGGCGCGGTACTCGAAGAGATCAATCAGTCGATGGCGCGGGAGATGCCCTGGCGGGGTATTCTGCCTTTCAGAACGGCGCGCGATGGTATCCAGTGGTTCGACGTCATTGTGCGTCCGGTATTTCGCCGGGGACAGGTGAATGGCAGTCAGTGGTTGATGTATAAAGCCGAGGCCCAGCACAGCGAGCGCGCCCAGGGGCTGTATCGCCGTCTGGGCCTGCGGCGCATGAACTGGCCGCTGCTGTTGCAGATGGGTGTCATCGCCGTCATTGGGGTGGTCAGTCTGCTCACCAGCTCGGTCGCGGCGGCGATTCCCATTACCCTGGCGGCGGTTGCTCTGCTTTGGTTGAGTCGCCCTGCCGGCCGCTACCGGGAGCAACTTGACTCTGCCGATGGCAGCACGGCCAGTATTCAGCAGGCCGTATTTGCCGACAACTCGGTGCTCGGGCGTGCCATGTACGAGCTGGCCCTGCGCGACAGCTCGGTCATGGCCCTGACCGCGCGTATGGCTGACGGCACCGCGGCGTTGTCCGATGCGGTCACCTCGACCGAAGCCAATGCCGACCAGACCATCGCCACCACCGAGCAGACGGTCAGTAATGTTGAGCAGATTGCCACAGCGACCGAGCAGATGACCCAAACCGTGGCGGAAATTGCGCGCAATGCGACCGACTCCTCCCAGGCCTGTGACGATGTCGACCGGCAGGTCACACAGGTTGTGAGTTTTATTGCCGATAGCAGTCGCAAGATGAAAACCCTGGTGCGCGAAGTGGCCACCAGTGCAGAAACCACTCACGAGCTGGTGAGCAGTGCCGAGTCGGTCAAGCAGGTCAGCCAGCAGATTGATGCCATCGCGGAACAAACCAACCTGCTTGCGCTCAACGCCGCCATTGAGGCGGCGCGGGCGGGGGAGCATGGTCGCGGTTTTTCAGTGGTCGCCGATGAGGTGCGGGCATTGTCTCAACGCACGCAAAAAGCGGTAGACGAAATCGAGAGCACCATGACCCGGATGAGTGAAGTGATGGGACGTTGGCAGTCGCAGATGGAGCGCCAGAAGACCCTGGCAGAAGATTGCGGACGCTTGAGCCAGCAGTCTGAGGACGAAGTCGAAAAAGTGAAATCGTCGGTATCAGAAATCAATGGGCGCATGACTCAAATTGCGGTAGCCGCCGAGGAGCACACCAGTGCGGTTGAGGAAATCATGCAGAGCGTGCGCAGCGTCGATCACGCCACCCGCTCGACCCACACATTGGCCAAGGACACTGCCGGCGATGTGAAAACCATCAAGGCCCGGTTGCGGGAATTCCGCTCTCTGGTGGAGGCCTTTGAAGAGGATTGAGCAGAGGTTGTTGAGGGTCAGTCTGCTCAGGCATCCCCCGCCTGGGTGGCTTCAAGGGTTTCACTCACCTCCAGCCACTCTTCCTCTAACGCGTCGAGTGCTTGTTGTGTCTCACCCTGGCGCAGCAAAAGCTGTTTCAGGCGCTCGGCTTCGCTGCTGTCGTAGATGTCTGGATCGGCCAGTTCGCTTTCCAGCTGCGCGAGTTGTTTCTGGCACTTTTCCATATCCCGCTCCAGCGTTTTCAGGCGGTTGGTGAGCGGTTTCAGTTTTTCCCGTTGAGCAGCAGCCTGTTGGCGCTGGGCTTTTTTGTCCACGATGGGCGCTTCGCGCTGCCCCGGGGTGCTCTGTCCCGTCTGCTGTTTCTCCGCCAGCAGCCAGCGGTGATAATCGTCCAGGGTGCCGTCAAAGGGTTCTACCCGGCCTTTGGCCACCAGAACAAATTCATCCACGGTGTTACGCAGCAAATGCCGGTCGTGGCTCACGACAATGACTGCGCCTTCGAACTCCTGCAGGGCCAGGGTCAGGGCGTGGCGCACTTCAAGGTCCAGATGGTTGGTGGGCTCATCCAGCAATAGCACATTGGGCTTTTGCCAGGCGATGATCGCCAGTGCCAGGCGCGCTTTTTCGCCGCCGGAAAAATGGGTGATCGGTTCAAATGCCCGGTCCCCCTGAAAGCCAAAACTGCCGAGAAAATTGCGGATTTCCTGCTCGCGGGCGGAAGGCGTCAGGCGTTGAATATGGAGTGCCGCAGAGGCCTTCAGATCCAGTGCTTCGAGCTGGTGCTGGGCGAAGTAGCCGAGGGAAAAATGTTCGCCGTAGTGGCGCTCGCCCGCGAGCAGTTCAAGGGTGCCCGCGAGGGTTTTGATGAGCGTCGATTTACCTGCGCCGTTGGGGCCGAGCAGGCCGATGCGGGTGTCCGGCACGATGCTCAGGTTGACCTCTGATAGCACGGGCGCATCGGGGTAACCCAAACTGGCTTGGGACAGGTTGGCGAGCGGACTCGAGAGTTTATCCGAGCAAGGAAAGCGGAAGGTAAAAGGGGAGTCGACGTGCGCCGGCGCAATCTCCTCCATGCGTTCGAGCTCTTTCAGACGGCTTTGCGCTTGGCGCGCCTTGGTGGCTTTAGCACGGAAGCGGCGGACAAAATCCTCAATTTCGGCTTTGCGCGCCTGTTGCTTCTCAAAGGAGGCCTGTTGTTGCGCCAGGCGTTCAGCTCGCTGGCGCTCGTAACCGGAATAGTTGCCCGAGTAGCTGATCAGCTTGCCACCCTCCAGACTGACAATCCCTTCGACCAGGTTGTCGAGAAAGTCCCGGTCATGTGAGATGACCAGCAGGGTACCGCTGTAGCGCTTGAGCCACTGCTCCAGCCAGTAAGTGGCATCGAGATCCAGGTGGTTGGTGGGCTCATCGAGCAGGAGTAAATCCGAGGGACACATCAGCGCTTTGGCGAGGTTGAGCCGAATGCGCCAACCGCCCGAAAAATCGCTTACCGGGCGTTCATCGTCCCCCGGCGCAAAGCCGAGACCCTTGAGCAACTGCTGGGCGCGTGCCGGCGCCGAATAAGCCTGAATGCGCTCAAGCTCGGCAAAAATTTTCGCCACCTGCTCGCCCTCATCCCGGGCCTGGGCCGCGGCCAGCTCAGCCTCCAGGCGGCGCAGCTCGGTATCGCCGTCGAGCACCGATTCCAGTGCCGTGCGCTGGATGTGTTTGAGCTCCTGGGCCATGTGCGCTATGCGCCAGTGCCGGGGCAGTTCGCAGGTGCCGGTGTCGCTTGCCAGCTCGCCCAACAGAAGCTTGAACAGGCTCGACTTGCCCGAGCCATTGGGGCCGATGATGCCGAGTTTCTGACCGGGAAAGATATTCAGATCGGTCTCATTGAGCAGAAACTTGGCGCCGCGCTGTAAACTGATATGCTGTAATTGAATCATGGCGTGCATTCTATCCGAATCGTCCGCCGCCGCCCATCGCGGGTTGCAGTTCTCCTGAGGAAACGTGTTATGACCCGACCGGCTTCTGAATCAACGCTCTGGGAATTCGCTCTTTGGCTCTATGCCCGCCCCGGCATTTCGTCCTTGTGCATCCGCGTGCAGGATACCTACAGTGTTGATGTGCTGCAGGTGCTGTGGTTGGCGTGGCTGGATTGGCGCGGCCAGCCACAGGACGCGCACGCCAGAACAGAGGCCGAGCAGCTGTGCGCGCGATGGCAGGAACAGGTGGTGGGGCCGCTGCGTGGTGTGCGTCGGTGGCTGAAGGTATCGCCGGAGGACTTTCCCGGGCACGCGCTTGAGCCTTTCCGAAGCCAAGTGAAAGCGCTGGAGCTGGAAGCCGAGCGCCTGCTTCTGCAGGAGCTGCAAACCCTGGTGGAGCCGGCGGCGCGCCAGGACAGTGGCAGCGATTATTGGCGAGCGGGGTTGCGCGACTATTTAATGGCGTGCGGGATGCCAGAGGTGGAGTGCGAGGAGAGTCTGCGCCGATTGCTGCACTGGCGGTAGCAATCGGCGCGTCAGGTTTAGTCGTCTTTCTTGATGTCGAACAGGCTGCCTGAGCGTGAGGGCGTATCCACGGGCGTGGGCTTGGGGAGCCGCTCTTCACGTGGCTCAATCAAGCTGGTGTGGGCGTGCCCGGGGCCTTCGTGGGGCGTGCTTAAGCCTTCCAGGTGCGGCTCCTCTCTGGGCTCGGCGGTTACCGGTGTCGGTTTGGGCGCTGCGGGAGGCACCGGCGCACTCGGTGTAGGCTCGGGTGCGGGTTTGGCGGCGGCCGGCTTTTTCACCGGTGCGGGTTTTGGGGACGCCGGTTTCGGGCTTGCCGCCTTGGGTTTACTTGCCGAAGCCGGCTTTTTTGCGCGGGCTTTTTTGGGTGCTCCGGCCTTCGGTGCGCTTGCCGAGGCTTTACGCGCAGCCGGCTTTTTAGTGGCAGATTTTTTCGCGCTGACCTTTTTTGTAGCGGCTTTTTTAGCCGCCGTTTTCTTGGCGGGGGTGCCAGCGGTCGCGGCTGATTTGGCTTTGCGTGCGGTCTTAGGTTTACGTGCCGGTTTGGTTTTGCGGGTAAGCTGTTTACTCAGTTTGTTGATATCACGCGCCAGTTTGTCTGCTGCGCGTTTCTCGTCTTTGGCTGCCGCCAGGTGTGCCTTGGCCTCTGCCACCTGTGCTTTGGCTTCGGCAGCTGCCTTTTGTTGTTCGGCCAGTGCACTTACGGCTTTCTCCAAACGCAACTTGGCCGCTGCCGTGTTGGCCTTGGCCGCGCGAGCCTTGGCTTTGCGGTCGCGCGCCGCGGCGAGTTTTTTGTTGGCCGCTGCCAGGGATTTTTGAGCGCCGGCGAGCGACTTCTCCGCATCGCTGACTTTCAGCGCGCGGGCTTTATCCAGTTGGGCACTGACTTTGGCGATCTCTTGTTCGAGCGCATCAACAGTCGGTTTGCTTTTACGAGCGGCCATGATGTTAATCCTTCCGGTTGCGGTTATGACAGGCTTGAGCGTAGGGTAGGTGCGCCCGCACTTACCCGGGACTTAGGGTTCATTGTAGTACCAGACTCGGAAAAAGTGTATGGCTTCAGTAGCCACAAAAGCGTGAAATAGTCGGGTTTTTGGGAGCATTTGGGTAAAAAAATGCGCTCTTGCGCCCACACTGGCAACTTCTTGGTATACCATTAGGCGCTTATATGATTTTGCCTCGTCGCCGGATGGGGCCCAGGATCGGGCGTGCAGCACCGTTGTGCACGCCTCAACACACAGATAACAGAAGGTGCACTATGATCAACAAACGTCTGATGGCTATGGGTTTAGCCGCCTCCGCGCTGGTGCTTGCCGGCTGCGGCGAGCAGGAAGCCGCCCCTGAAAGCGTCGAACTGGAAACCCTGGAAGAAAAAGTGAATTACCTCTATGGCCTGAATGTGGCTGGCAACATGCAGCAAAGCCAAGTGGAAATTCACACGGCCGCGTTTTTACAAGGTATGCAGGATGCGCGTGACGATGTCGAGCCGCGTCTGAGCGAAGAGGAAAGCATGCAGATCATGCAGCAGTTCCAGGAGCAGCAGATGGCGCGCCAGGAACAGGAAAGCGCGCGCCTGGCCGAGCAGAATCAAGCGGAATCCGCCGCCTTCTTTAGCGAGAACGCGACCGTTGAAGGAGTCGTCACAACCGATTCTGGTCTGCAGTACAAGGTGGTTGAAGAAGGTGATGGCGCAAGCCCGAGTGCTGACAGCGTGGTTACCGTGCACTACCGCGGCCGCTTGCTGGACGGTACCGAGTTCGACAGCTCCTACTCGCGCAATCAGCCCGCCACCTTCGATGTCGGTGGCGTAATTGCCGGTTGGACTGAAGCGCTGCAGCTGATGTCCGAAGGTGACAAGTGGGAAATTTACATTCCCTCAGATCTGGCCTACGGCCCTGGCGGCGCGGGTCCGATTCCGCCCAACGCAGCGTTGATCTTTGAGGTCGAGCTGCTGGAAGTGGACGCGGAATAAGTTCTGCTAAAGCTCAAAAAACTCAAAGGG
This sequence comes from Marinimicrobium alkaliphilum, assembly GCF_003259155.1. Lineage (GTDB taxonomy): Bacteria > Pseudomonadota > Gammaproteobacteria > Pseudomonadales > Cellvibrionaceae > Marinimicrobium_A > Marinimicrobium_A alkaliphilum. The sequence continues at coordinate 284,049 of NZ_QGMQ01000003.1, read as the reverse complement.
GTCAGAGTCGATTGAACAATCGACTCTGACCCCTTTGAGTTTCTGACCCCTTTGAGTGTGGCCCCATTTATTCGAGTTGGTGGATAAAGCCGGCGGAGCTGGCAGCGAGCATGCCGCCGTCGTAGAAGCCGACCGCTCGCACCGAGGGCGCGATGGGTTCCCAGGCGTTGCGTCTCGGCAGGCGCCAGTCCCGCAGGTGTGTCCGCCCGGTCATATCCCACAACTGCACCCGGCCATCGGGACGGCCGGTGAGTAGGCGGGTACCGTCGGGGCTGAAGCGCGCGCTCGACAGTTGAAAGCCACGACGCAACCATTCACTGGGAAAGGGCAACTGCCAGTGGGTCTCGCCGTCGGCGGTCCAGATCACCACTTCATCGTATTTTGCGGCCGACAGCAGGTACTGGCCGTCGTCACTCAAGGCTACCAGTTGCACGTCTTCCGGGTGGTTGCGCCGTTGCAGTGCCTCCCCCGAACGGGTATCCCAGAGTACCGACGTGCCATCATCGGCACCGGTCAAAGCACGGGTGCCGTCGGCACTCAGAGCGACACTGTTGACCCGCCCCGCGTGCTGAAAGCTGCGCAGGATGCCACCCTGCTTGATGTCATAGAGCACGGCGCGGTTATCGGCGAGCGCGAGCAATGCCCGCTCACCGTCCGGGCCCAATGCCATATCGAGCACCAGCGAGGGGATGCTCCAGTATTGCACCGCACCGCCGGTGCGCCGGTCCCAGAGTACCAGGGTGCGACCGTCACTGGTGGCGGCCCAGTCCCCTTCGGGCGAGAACGCCGCATCAGTGATGAGCGTGTGCTCGCCCGCGCGGTGGTTCCAGTCGTACAGGCGCTCGCCGTCAGTGAGCCGCCAGAGGCTGCCGCCGTGTTGGTTGGATGCCACCACGGCCCAGTCACCCTGACGGTCCAGGGCGACCACTGGCGCTGCTCGTACGGTCACCTCCAGGCTGCTGATAGGGCGCTCGGCACGCCCACAGGCACTGACCAGCAGGATCAGCAGGAAGGCGATGACAAGGGGGCGAAAAACAGACAGGGGGCGAGCAGGCATAGACGAAAACCCGTGTAATTGTTCGGTGTTCTCAGGAGCTTAGCAGGAAAATGCGCCCAGCGCGTTCGCTGGGCGTAGGCGCCGGGTCTGGACTTACTGGCTGACCAGGTCTTTGTGCGCGGTGTGGAGCACGGCGATCATGCCGTCTTCAGCTTCAAAGCGGGTTTCGAGCGTAACGCCCAGCTGCGACAGGTCGTGATCCAGACTGGTCAGATCATCGGTTTCCTGGTACTTGTCGTTAAAGTCGAGCACCTTTTCAGTGGTTTGATCAATAATTGCAAATAAGCGCGAACCTTCCTTCAGGCCGTCAGTGTCGGAAAACTCCCGCCCCTCTTTAATGAGTTGGTCGTAGATTTCGAAATGACCAGCAGAGACATAATCCACCAGAATTTCACACAGACGGCGCAGCTTCTCGCCGCGAATGTCTTCGTCCACAGCGCCGGTACTGACGCGGTAAAAGCGCACCAGCAGTTCCTGACGTTCTTCCAGCCAGCGGTCGATAATGGTGGTGACGCCACCCCAGCGTTCCTGGGCGGTTTTGCAGTTATCTAGCATAAAAAATCCCGGTTTAAGCGTGTATCGGTGTTAAGGGTGGCGGCGCACGCACTGCCACAGGTAAAGTGCAATGAAGCCTACAAAGGCCAGCAGCGACCAAAGGGGGATGCTGACCCCCAACAGGGTCGACACCTGCGTGCAGTCGCCGTGGCCGCCCATGACGTGGCCGATGGCGTCGACGAAGTCACGGGTTGAAAAGATGTAGTCGATATTGGGGCCACAGGTCAGGCCTTGGCCCTCAGGCTGGCGTTGGAGCCACAGCTGGCGCCCGGCGGTGAGTATGCCCAAGGTGGCGGCGCCGATGCCGAGCCCGGCGTAGAGCCAGCGTCCCGGGCGTCCGGGGTTGTGTATCAGTGCGATCAGGGCGACCAACCCGGTGGCCATAAAAAATAGTCGTTGAATCATGCACAGCGGGCAGGGCTCCATGCCCAGCACGTGCTCGGCATACAGCGCGACGGCGAGAATGGCAGCGCAACCGGCGACAATCAGCAGGTAAATCTGGCGGGTACTGGGCAACAACATAAAAAGCCTCACAAACTTCGTGGGGTCAATAGTACGCAAAAAACTGGTCCCATGGCCAGCATTGGATCACAGTGCTTGACCTGACCGGTGTCGCGCAGTTGAATAGTGGCTTAACGAAGGTCTTGAATCCGCCGCATGCGGAAGAGGTAAGCGATGAACAGAGTCACCCTGAAGGGGCTCGCGGGAGCGTTCTTGTTGGTGTGGTTGAGTGCCGTCTGGGCGGACGAACCCTTGCCGTCGGGAGCCAACTACATTCCGCTGTCGCCGCCGTTCACAGTCAACTATGGCGGTGAGGGGCGGCTAAAGTATCTGCAGACGGAAATTGCCCTGCGTGCGCCCACCAGTGCTGTGGCGGATACCATTCGCCACCACCAGCCGCTGATTCGCAACAGTCTGATTTTGTTGCTGAGCCGCCTGAGCGAAGAAGACGTCAACACGCAGGCAGGCCGCCAGCGCCTGCGCCAGCAAGCACTGGATGAGGTCAATGCCCTGCTCGCCCGGGAAGAGGGCGAGGAGATACAGGCCAACGACCTGTTGTTCAACACCTTTACGGTGCAGAACTGACGGCTTCGGTGTCACGGCCGCTACATTGGCAGTCGTGGTACTGGTTGTAATAGCGCGCCAGATAATCCTCAAATGTTCCCTCGTCGGCGCGCTCCAGTGCCGCCTGCTCTGCCAATGAGGTCTCAGCCAAGGCGGCGAAAGCCGCTTGCTGTTTCTCCGCCAGTGGAACCTTGAAGTGGTGCGTGTGGCGTCGCGCCAAGGCCAGGGTGTACTGCAGGAAACTCATCTCGTGGGTGTCCATTTCCGCCAGCAGGCGCGCCGCCGGGGTCCATTCGGGGTGACTGATGCGCGGGCGTATTTCGCTGATACTGTGACAGAACTGATCGCCGCCGTTAGCGTCATCGAGTAGCGTAGCGCAGCGGGCGATACGGTCGGTCAGGGATTCGGCCCAGTCGCGCAGCCCCACCTCTTGCCCACTGCGCAGCAGGCTGACGCGCGGATCGCGGCCCCGGTAGACAATGCGGTGCTGGTTCTCGCGCAGTTCGGCATGCTCCTCGCCATTGTTGAGTGGGCTTTCCTCCAGCAGACAGTAGATCAGGAAGGCGTCGATAAAGCGGATCTGGCTGGCGCTGATACCCAATGGGTCAAACGGGTTGAGATCGAGGCAGCGCACCTCTATGTATTCCACCCCGCGATCACGCAGGGCGCTGAGGGCCGTCTCTCCCCGGCGGGTGGTGCGCTTGGGGCGGATGCTGCTGTAAAACTCGTTCTCGATCTGGAGCAGGCCGGTATTGAGCTGTTGATAGTCACCTTTTGCATCTATGAGCCCGATAGCCTGGTACGCCGGGTGCGGTCGGGTAATGGCCTGACACAGGGTCTGCATGTAACTGGGCAGATCGTTGTAGCTGATTTGTAGCGCTTGCTGGGCATCGCTTTGATAACCCAGGTCGCCCATGCGCAACGACGTGGCAAAGGGGCTGTAGAGACTGTGCTCGTCGCCCCGGAAAGGCTCCAGCTGGTGAGCCCGGTCGCGCACAAAGGAGCGGCATACCCCGGGGGCGGCACCGAACAGGTAAATCAACAGCCAGGAGTAGCGCCGGAAATTGCGAATAAGGTCAAAGTAGCGCGCGGTTTTAAAGCTCTGCAGGGGTTGGCTGTCCCCTTCCAGCTGCTGCAGTTGGCGCCAAAACGTGTCGGGCAGGGAGAAGTTGTAGTGTACGCCGGCGATGGTTTGCATGGCCCGCCCGTAGCGGTGTCCGAGCCCAAGTCGGTACACGGTCTTCATGGTGCCGCTGTGCGAGCTGCCATAACGGGCCACGGGAATATCGCTGTGGGGGCCCAGTGAGCAGGGCATGCTGGCGGGCCAAAGCACTTCGTCGTTCTGTTCAAGCACACTGTAGGTGTAGCGGTGAATGCCTTCCAGTTGTGCCAGCAGTGCATCGATGTCCCGGTGCGGTTCAGTGATGAACTCGAGTAGCGCTTCACTGTAGTCAGTGGTGATGTGCGGATGGGTCAGGGCCGAGCCCAATGCCCGGGGGTGGCCGGTGCGCGCCAGGGTGCCCTTGGGGTCGACGCGCAGGCTCTCTTTCTCCAGGCCACGCAAGATATCCTGCAAGCCGGCCTCAGCGGATACGTGCGACAGGCGCGTTAAATGCTCTTCAAAACGGGACAAAATAGGATCCTCAGAGGGCCCAAAGGCAGCCCTGACAGCTTAGCAGTAGTCCGTCAGGGTTTCAGGTTCGATAATGGGTAGGCCTTTGTCGTTGGTACGACAGGCCAGTAGGCGGATGCGTTGGGTGTAGTCTTTGGCGCTGACTTCAACCATCAGATTGATGGCCTCGTCTTTGTGCGGCGTCTTGTAGAGCAAACCCGCGTCGCGGCCATCGAGCCATTCGCGTTGCTTGCTGAGAAACTGTTGGTCCTGGTTCTGCAGGATGTAAACGCTAGTCATTCCTGGTGCCTCTGCCCCCTTTTGTTGCTGCAAGGATACCACGGCGGGTCCGGGTGGCGCCTGAGCGCCCAGAGGGAATTGTTCAGGTTTCCGGCCCTGAGCGCAAGTCCTCCGGCGCAGACCCCGGGAGTACCGCGGCGGGCGATTGAAGGACCAGGGCGGTGAGCTGGCTCTGGCGGTGACAGCGGGTCTTGTGGAATACCGATTTGAGCTGGGCGCGTACCGTGTGGGGCGAGCGATTGTCGCGCTCGGCGATAAACCCTGGGTCCATGCCGCGGGCGATATCCGCGGCGATGCGTGCCTCGCTATCGGTGAGGTCGAAAATCTGGCTCAAAATGGCCGGGTTGATTGTCAGGTGCTGTTCCCGGTCGTAGATGTAGAGTGCGGCGTAGCCAGGGCTGGGCCAGAGGTTGAGTGCGTTGGCTGCGGGATGAATGGGGGTGACCAGGCAGTCGAGCGGTGCTCGTCCGGAGCGCGGCAGACGAAAGGCGTATTCACTGCCCGCAATAGCCTGGGTGCTCGCGAGTACCTGTCGTATCCCCGCCTGATAGTCGCGTTGTAACAGAGGGTCGTTAAGCACCAGTTCGCCGTCGACAATCTGTAGGCTCTGTTCTTGCAGCAACAGGTCGGCGCGGTTTGACAGATGGCAGATTCGCCCGCGTTCGTCGAGCAGCACAAACGGCAGTGCTCGGGCCTCGGCGGCCAGGCTGGCGCCGTGCAGGGTATGGTTGACCGCAGCCTGTTGCTGGCTCAGGCGCAGGGCTTGACGCACATGGGGCAGCAGGCCGTTGATCAGCCCGGTCGTTTGGTGCGAAAAATGGCCCTGCTGACGGGTGCGTTGCACCAGCATTTGCACTTTGTGGGCGCCGCTCTTGTAGACGGTGCCACAGACGCCATGATGAATATCCAGGTGCCGGGCCCAGTCGTTAAAGAACTCGGTCTGGTAAAACGCCTGTTGATCGCAACTGAAGTCGTAATAGGTGGAGTAGAGACTGCCGATGGGTTTCTGCCCCAGCTCGGTGCGCCAGGGGCAGGTGTTGACGAAGTGTTCGACATAGCGCTGATGCTCACTGTCGTCGATGTTCACCTTGGTGCTGTAGAGCACTTCATCGGCCTGGGCGTTGGTGACCAATAGCCGCGCCGAGCGCGAGGCCGTGGCCTGCACCAGCTCCAGCAAAAAAGCGTTCCACTGGCGATGGTCTGTACTGGTGTTGTACAGTGACTCTATCAGCCGGGGGTGCTGGGCCTCGAAGCTTTGTGTCAGTTGACGATCGTTCATGGGTTTGGCTCGGCGGTTGTTTCGCAGGATAATTTTGTACTTTTGGCGCCACCGCTATAATAGTCACTATAGATCAAAGTGGGTCGGTTGTCTGCCGGACTGAGGCGGAGCCAAATCAATAAGGAGCTGCTAATGTCTGCATCGCAAGAATTGTACCAAAGCGCCGAGCAATTGCACTTGGCGGTTGCGCCGCCGGCGGGCGCCACCGAGGTCGTCCTGTTTCTGCATGGCTGGAGTTGCCGGGCCAGCGATTGGCTGTCGACTATCGATGCCCTTGAAGGGCGCTGGCCCGTACTGGTACCGGATTTGCCGGGGCACGACGGTTCTCACGGCGTGGCCTGGGATGACTGGACCATCGTCGGGCTGGGCCGTCTGGTGAGTGCTCTGGCGGAGAGCAAGGGCATCGAACGCCTGCATCTGGTGGGCCACTCCATGGGCGGCGCCGTGGCACTGGAAGCGGCGCGCGCGTGGGCCGAGGCGCACGGTCAGGATGCCTTGGGGGCTGTGGTCCTGGTGGATACTTTCGGCCTACCTTACGGCGATATGGACGCCGACACCATCGCCTCGATTGAGACCCCGTTTCACACTGATTTTGTCGCTGCCATGCACCAGTTGGTGGACGCGACTACGGCTGCGGCGCTGCCCGAGGAAACCCGACGCTGGGTGCGTGAGCGCATGGCCAGTGCCGATCCGGACAAGATGTTACCGCTGTGGGCAGATCTGTTGCGCTGGACGCCGACGCGCGCCTTTGCCGAGCTGCAGTGCCCGATTTTAGCCCTCAATGGTGAGCATATACCTGAACCGGCCCAGCAGCGGTGCGCTGAGCGGGTCAACACCCAAGTGCTGCCGGGCACGCATCACTTCCCCCTGTTTGAAGCCCCTCAGGCTTTCGTTCGGGAGTTGTGTGCGGCGCTGGATCCACACTTTACCTCAAATGGGTGATGGCGAGCCTGGGGCACTTGGGTATGCTGAACAGGTCTTCGGTCGGTACCCCATGCCGGCCGATGACCGGGCTGGAACCGGGCGCAGGAATTAAGCCCGCGTCTGACCGACTCCTTCCTTCGATGCCCCCTCTGTGGGGGCCTTCTTTCTCGTTCTGCTGCGCCCCCGGGGAATTAAATGCCGATGCCGATGGTCACAATGCCGTGGCTTGGCGTAAAAATGCGCCAGGGTGCGTTATCAGGGGCTTCCAGGCTTTCGCTTTTGGCGTAGACTTGGTGTTACAATCCGGCGTCCGATAATAACAGCGGGCCTCTGTGGGCCACGTGTTCTCAGTCTTTCAGGTGATCGGGTCACCGTCGGCCGTAGTTGGGTGAAGTCATTGGCAAACACACACGAACAGAACAAACCTGCCCTGGGGGCCAAGGCGCTCGATCTGCGCGCTGAGCGCCTGGAGCAGATGGCCCAGCGCGTCGGCGCGGCGCTCGCCCGGGTGCCTGTGGGTGTTTGGCGTTTTCTGATCATTTTCCTGTTGGTACTCTGGCTCAGTCACAGCCTGGCGCGGCTGTTTTGGCTGGTGGTGCCGGTACCGGAACTGCCTCAGGCCAGCGTCTCAGCCAACGCCCTGGCAACGGATCGCGGCGGGGTCGCCAGCGCTCCTGTGGATATTGACCGGATCAAGAATTTACAGATTTTCGGGCGCGCCGATGAGGCGGCCATTGCAGCCCAGGAAGAAGAGGAAGCTGCCCGACAGCAGGCCCATGCCCCAGGCATCGAAGACGACGCTGTCGATACTGAGCTCAATCTGAAATTGCACGGCGCGTTTGGCAGTGGCGACGACGCGTCGGCGGCGGCGATTATTGCCCGAGGCTCGAGTCAGGCGATTTACCGGGTTGGCGACGAGCTACCCGTGGGGCGGAATGTGACCTTGGCGAAGGTGTTGGCGCGGCGGGTGATTCTGGACAATAACGGCCGGTACGAGTCGCTCTGGCTGTTCACCGAGGGTGATTTTGCCCGGCGCGACGCCCGTCTGCCGGCCGATTTGCCCGCCGCCAGTCGCGCCTGGGAGGGTGATGATGAGCAGCTTGATGAGCCCTACGTCGACGATAGTGTAGAAGAGGATCAGGCCGCGATGGGGCCGGAAGAGGAGCCAACGGAGGTGTCGGTATCGGCCGATGAGCTTGCCTCGGCCGCCGGACAGTCGCTCACCGACGTGGTCTCCATGAGTATTCACCGAGAGGGCGGTCAGATTGTTGGCTATCGCATTCGCCCGGGACGCAACGCCGAGCTGTTTGAATCGCTCGGCCTGCAGTCCGACGATATTGTGACGGCGGTCAACGGTGTGCCGCTAGACAGCGCGGGGCGCATTATGGAAATCTCACGTGATATGAACGATGCGACTTCCGCGACCCTGGATATTCGCCGTGGCGGCGACCAGATGTCTATCGATATCGTATTGCAATAACCCGGGCGCGTGACCGCTGGTCAACGCTGCCACGAACATAATCAACGGGCACTGACAGTGCCCGCTCAGCGCATGAAGAGGGTATGTAGTGAAAGCCTGTATCAAACGTTTGCCGGTCCTGTTGGGGGCCCTGCTGCTCAGCGCCACGGCTTTTGCCGAGCCCTGGACGGTCAACTTCAGGGACAGCGATATTCAGGAGGTGATCCTGTTTGTGGCCGATGCCACGGGTAAAACCATCGTGATTGACCCGAAGGTGCGGGGCCAGGTGAAGGTGGTCTCGGCCGAACCGGTCTCCACGGAGGAGCTGTATGCCCTGTTTCTGTCGGTGCTCGACGTACACGGCTTCACCGCTGTAGAGAGTGGCAATCTGGTGCGGGTGGTACCCAACCGGGATGCCCGCTCGTTGCCAGTGCCCTCCACCCAGGAGGGTCGTGATGGCGACGACACCTACATCACCCAGGTCGTACAGCTGCAACATACCAGTGCTGCGAAGGTACTGCCGACCCTGCGCCCGCTGGTACCCCAGCACGGCCACCTGTCGGCCTACGACCCCAGCAATGCCATCATCATCACCGATACCCGTTCCAATATCCGCCGGATTCTGAATATTCTCGAACGTATTGATACCGAGAAAGCGGCCGATACCGACGTGCTCGACCTGCGCTATGCCGCAGCTGCGGATGTGGTGAATCTGCTCAACCAGATTCAACGCCGCGACGCCGACGGCAGTACCGCACAGCCTCAATTGACTCTGGTACCCGACGAGCGCACCAACTCCATCCTGGTGCACGGTAGTGATATGCAGCGTTCACGCATTCGCGCGCTGGTTGAGCGTGTCGACCGCCCGCAGGCGGCCGACAGCAATGTGCGCGTGATTTACCTGCGCTATGCCAAAGCCGAACAAGTGGCTCAGGTCCTGAGCGGGGTTGTGCAGGATCTGGCACAGGTTAACGGCGACAACGCCAAGGCCAGTGTTCAGGCCGACGTCGATACCAATGCCATTCTGATTACTGCCGGCCCGGATATCATGGAAACCCTGCTGGTGGTGATCGACAGTCTGGATATCCGCCGTGCTCAGGTGCTGGTGGAAGCGATCATTGTTGAAATAGAGGATACCGGTGGCCGCGAGTTGGGCTTCCAGTGGATGTACCGGGACAACGATTACGGTTTCGGTGCCTCTACCGATGGCGATGGTACCCTGGCCGGTATCGGTGGCTCAGCACTGGGGACCTTGTCGGGCAGTCAGGATCAGCGCGATGCGGCGCTTCTGGGCCTGGCTCAGGGCCTGTCCCAGGCCGGGGGGCAAACCTTCGGCGTTGGTCGTCTGGGCGAGCGCACCGACTTCCTTGGAATACTGCGCATGCTGCAAGAAAGCAGCGCCACTAATATCCTCTCTACGCCCAATCTGCTCACCACGGATAACCACACCGCGTCCATCTCCGTGGGTCAGAACGTGCCCTTCGTGACAGGCTCCTTCTCCGGCTTTGGCGGCGGTGGTGGCTCAAGCCCGCAGAACCCTTTCCAGACCATTGAGCGCCGCGATGTGGGCATCCTTCTGGAAGTGACACCACACATTAACGAAGGTGACAGTGTGGTGCTGGAGATCGCCCAGGAAGTGTCCAGCCTGTCGAGCATCAGCAGCCAGACCGGCCCGATTACCAACCAGCGCAACATCAACACCCAGATTCTGGCCGAAGACGGTGAAACCGTGGTGCTCGGTGGTCTGATTCAGGATGACGTCCAGACTTCAGAGCAGCGTGTGCCCATTCTCGGCAGTATTCCAGTGCTCGGCCACCTGTTCCGCAGCCAGAGTTCCACTGTGCGCAAGACCAACCTGCTGGTGTTTATCCGGGCCACGGTGGTGCGCGACGAGCGCATGCTCACCGGTGCCACCGCGGAGAAATACCGGGTGATTCGCGATCAGCAGATCGAGCGCCGACGCAGTACCCCGGGCATCATGGTCAACCGTCGGGATATGCCGGTGCTGCCGGAGTGGGAAGAGTTCCTGCGCGAGGCGCCTGCACAGATGGAAGAAGCTGTGGAAGAACTTGAGCAAGAGTCCGACGATTAAACAGGGCATCCGGCGCGGGCCGGATGACGGAGAATGATGGTGAATGCTGATCCAATGTTAGAGCCGGGCGATGAGCCCCTTCTGGGGGACGCGCCCGGGGCCGTACCCGAAGAAGAGGAGCACCTCGCCGCCAGCGCCGAGGGCGAGGAACAGGTGCGTCTGCCGTTCAGCTTTGCCCAGACCCACGGCGTAATGCTCGATCCCGAGGCTTCGCGCACCCTGCTCTATCGTCCCGGATTGGATTTTGCGGCCCTGCTGGAGTTGCAGCGCTACCTTGGCGAAGGCGTTGCCTTACGTGAAATCAGCGCTGAAGACTTTCAAAAGCGCCTGACCAAGGAATATCAAAGCGGTGATGGTGCGGCGCAGCGTGCGGCCGAGGACCTGGGTAACGAGTTTGACCTCTCTTCCATGGCCGACGACCTGGCCGAGCGCACCGACCTGCTCGCCGGGAACGACGACGCACCCATTATCCGATTGATCAACGCCATTCTGTCGCAAGCCGTGCGTGAAAAAGCGTCGGATATTCACCTGGAGCCGTTCGAAGATCGGGTCTCGGTGCGCTTTCGTATCGACGGTGTCCTGAGCGAAGTGCTCTCGCCCAAGGCCGAGCTGGCACCCGTGCTGGTGTCGCGCCTCAAGGTCATGGCGCGTTTGGACATTGCCGAGAAACGCATCCCCCAGGACGGCCGTATTACTGTGCGCCTGGCGGGTCACGCAGTGGATATTCGGGTCTCGACCATTCCCTCGGCCTTTGGCGAGCGGATCGTACTGCGTCTGCTTGACCAGGCCGCCGGGCAGCTCAGCCTTGAACAGTTGACCATGCCCGAGCATGTCTACAAAAAATTCTCCGGTGCGCTGCACAAGCCCCACGGCATCATTCTGGTGACCGGCCCCACCGGCTCAGGTAAAACCACCACTCTGTATGCGGGGCTGAGTCATATCAACAGCCGTGAGCGCAACATTCTGACCATCGAAGACCCGGTCGAGTACCTGCTCCCGGGCATCGGCCAGACCCAGGTCAACACCAAGGTCGACATGACTTTCGCCCGGGGGCTGCGCGCTATCCTGCGGCAAGACCCGGACGTGGTGATGGTGGGTGAGATCCGCGACGCGGAAACCGCCGAGATTGCCATTCAGTCTTCACTGACCGGGCACCTGGTGCTCTCTACCCTGCACACCAATACCGCGATTGGCGCGGTCATGCGCCTCAAGGATATGGGCGTCGAGCCCTTCCTGTTGTCTTCCAGTCTGGAGGTGGTCATGGCACAGCGCCTGGTGCGTCTGCTGTGTAACCATTGCAAAGAGGAGTATCAGCCGAGTGAGTCGGAGCGTGAGCTGATGGGCTTGCCTGACGCTGTCCCGGCCTATCGCGCGGTGGGTTGCAAGCAGTGCAATCAGATGGGCTATCGCGGGCGTAAGGGGATTTACGAGCTGATCGAAATTAACGAGCGCCTGCGTCATCTGATCCACGAGGGCGCGGGCGAGCAGGCGTTGTTGGCCGAGGCACGCAAACACAGCCCGTCGATGATGGACGACGGCCGCCAGTGCGTGATCGATGGCATTACCAGTATCGAAGAAGTTCTCCGGGTCACCACCCAGGGGTAACGAAAGCAGGTGAGATAAGTCCATGGGTGCCTACAGTTATCGTGCGCTGAACGAAGCCGGAAAAACCGTCAAGGGCATCCTTGAGGGCGATTCCGAGCGCCAGGTGCGCACGCAATTGCGGGCCAAAAAGCTCAAACCGTTGGACGTGGAAAGCGCCAGCGCCGGCGCGCGTGCGGACAAACCCAGCCAGGGCTTTGATCTGAAGCTGTTTCGTCGGGGCGTGCGTACCAAAATCAACGCCAAAGACTTGAGTCTGATGACGCGCCAGCTGGCGTCGCTGGTCAAGTCGGGTCTGCCTCTGGACGAAGCCCTGCAGGCCACAGCACGCCAGCAGCAAAAGCCCAACAACGAGCGCATTTTGTTGCAGGTGCGCGCCAAGGTACTCGAAGGCTTCAGTCTGGCCCAGGCGCTTAACGAGAATCCCGGTGCCTTTAACGACATGTATCGGGCCATGGTGCGCGCCGGTGAAAGCTCCGGCTATCTCGGACCGGTGCTCGAGCGTCTGGCCGAGTACACCCAGAAGAGCCAGATCATTCAGTCCAAACTGCGCTCCGCCACCATTTATCCGGCGGTGCTGCTGACCTTTGCCCTGTTGGTGATTGTCGCCCTGATGGCCTTTGTGGTGCCCGACCTGATCGGGATCTTCCAGCATCAGGAAACCCAGTTGCCGCTGCTGACCCGGATGCTGATCGCCACCAGTGACTTTGTGGTGGGCTACGGGGTCTATGTATTGATCGCCATCATTGGCGCAGTCTGGGGCGTAAAACGTCTGTTGCGCGCGCCCAAGCGACTGCGCACCTGGCACGCCTGGCAACTGAAATTACCGGTGATGGGTAATCTGGTGCGGCAGATCAACAGCTCGCGCTTTGCGTCGACGCTGGGGCTGCTCACCAATAGCGGTGTACCGCTGCTCCAGGCCCTGAATATTGCCGGGCAGGTAATGACGAACAAGATCCTCCAGGAAAATGTCCAGGAGGTAGCTGAGGCTGTGCATGAAGGTACCAGTTTGCATAAGGCCATGAACAATGTTGGCGGTTTTCCGCCGCTGTTGGTGCAACTGGTCTCCAGCGGTGAGTCCAATGGCACCCTGCCCGAGCAGCTGGAAAATGCTGCGGAGGATCAGGAGCGGGAGCTGGAAATGATGCTCGGTGTCGCCATGGGCCTGCTCGAACCCCTTACCGTGGTTTTTATGGGGGGGGCTGTGGGCTTGATTGTACTGGCGATCCTGATGCCGATTTTTGAAATGAACACCCTTATTTAATAACCGTAAAACGTGTATCCGCCAATCCGACGGCGGGCAGGAGACAGAGACATGACACACACTATTGCTCACGCGCGTCAGCGCGGCTTCAGTCTGATTGAAATCCTGGTGGTGCTGGTCATCATCGGGTTGCTGGTCAGCATCGTTGCGCCCAACGTCATGGATCGGGCCGACAGCGCCCGGATCCAGAAAGTGGAGGCCGACTTCAACTCGATTCAGACGGCGCTCAAGCTGTACCGGCTCGACAACTACATGTATCCGAACAGTCAGCAGGGTCTGGAAGCCCTGGTTTCGCGCCCCACCAGCGAACCGGTGCCGCGCAACTGGCGCCGCGGCGGTTACCTGGATTCGCTCCCGCGCGACCCTTGGGGTAACCCCTACGGTTATGAGAGCCCAGCCGGAGATCGCGAGTACGACATCTACACCCTGGGTGCCGACGGCACACCGGGTGGCGACGGGCAGAACGCGGATATCAGTGTCTGGGATGATCTTGAGCAGTTTGAATAAATTCAGCGCGGGCGGTCACCAGCAGCGGGGTTTTACCCTGATAGAGCTGTTGGTGGTGCTCTTTATTGTCGGCATGGCCATAGGTATGGTTTCCTTTGCCGTCGGTCGCGACGACGGAGAGTCCCTGATTCGCGACGAGTCCGAGCACTTTTTGCGGCAGGCGCGTTTTGTCGCCGAGCAGTCAGTGCTCAACAGTGAAGTGATCGGTTTTTTTATTGTGCCTCAAGCGGTCGCCGGTCAACCGCACGAACGCTGGTGTTATGACTGGCGCCGCTACCGGGACGGTGTCTGGGAGGACAGCTCCAGCCATTTAAGCCAGCGCTGCCTGTCGGAGCGCCTCGAGGTGGAGATGATCGTCGAGGGTGAGCCCTACCGGCACGACCGGGAACGCACCTCGCCCAAACCGGTGCTGGTGTTCTATCCCAGCGGCGAGTCGACGCCCTTTGAGATTGCCTTGTCCGAACGTGGCAGCTTTGACACGGACGGCGTACAGCGGTTGCAGGTGGATATGGTCAGTGATGTGCGCTGGCTCAACCGCGAGGAAGAGTTGGAGCACGGCGAGAGGCGTCGGCGATGATCCGGGGGCGCACGCGCGGTTTTACCTTGATTGAAGTCATGGTGGCTTTGACCATCGTGGCGGTGGCACTTCCGGCCATGCTCGGGCTGATCATGGCCCAGCTCGACGGCGCCGGTGCCATTCGCGAGCGTACCTACGCCCACTGGGTGGCAGAAAACGAGCTGGCGCGGCTCAACCTGAAGCAGCGCATCAGCAGTGAGTACCGGGTGCCGGATACGGACAGTGGCACGGTGACGCTTGCCGAGCAGGAATGGTTTTGGGAATTGACCACTGAGGTCACGGACATCCCCGGGTTCCGTCGTCTGGAAATTCGGGTGACCCCGGGCCAGAGTCGCGACGACACCCTGGCTGTACTGGTGGGGTTTGCGACGGATGAATAGGCGCCGACAACAGGGGCTGACCCTGCTTGAGGTGATGGTCGCTATTGCGATCACCGCTGCCATTGCGGCGATCACCTACCAGTCGATTCACGGCGCCGCGGGCGGGGCTGAGCGCAGTGCCGAAGTGATGGATGAGATCAACCGCCTGGATCGCACCTGGCAGATCATCGCCGCGGATTTGCGCCACGCGCTGCCGCCAGAGCCCAGCCCCGGTGTGGACGGTGTGCGCTTTCTGTTTCAGGGCGAAAGCCTGCGCGGCAATGCCGACGAGCGTCAGTTGTTGATGCGCTTTACCCGCCGGGGCTGGATCAACCCCATGGAGCGGCTGCGCAGCGATATTCAGGAGTTGAGCTACCGGGTTGAAGACGGCCGCTTGTGGCGCTATTTTCGCCCGGCGCGCAACCGCCCGTTTGACGAGTACGATTTTGACGAGCAGGCCCTGCGTCAGGAATTGCTCGATGGGATCCAGGACATACAGATGCGCTTTCTGTCCGGAGCCATCGCCGCCCAGCGGGGCCTGAGCTCGATAGAAGGCACGGACTACACCCGCGACTGGCCCGAATTGTGGCCCGATCCCAACCAGATTGGGGGCACCTTGGAGTTGCCGGTGGCAGTGGAAATACGCATTGAGCTGGAGGGCAGTGGTGTCAGTCGACGCCTGTTTGAATTTGCACAAGCTCGCTAACGCCCGGCGCGAACGCGGTGCGGCATTGATCATGGCCGTGCTGATCGTCGCGGTTGTGGCCGCGCTGTCGATTCGCTATATGGCGGACTACAGCCTCGGGCTGGCGCGTGCCGAAGGGCGCTGGCACGGCGCGCAGGCCCGTGTGTATTTGCAGGGCGCTGAGACGCTGGCCCGGACCATGCTTCGGGATGTCGACCCGGAGGTCGATGGTTTGCACGAGCCCTGGGCTCAGCCGTTGCCGCCGTTCGAAGTCGAGGGTGGCTGGATCATGGCGACCATTGAAGACGCTCAGAGCCGCTTTAACCTGAACAATCTCGGGGGCGCGCTGGACCAGGATCGTCCCTACAACGACCCGCAGCGCTTCAGTGTCGATCAGCGGCGCTTTATTCGGTTGTTGCAGAGTTTTGAGGATGTGCCCATCGCCGAGGACGAGGCTATCGCCATGCTCGAAGCGGTGGTTGACTGGATGGATCCGGACGATGACGTGAGCGGTTTTGGCGGTGCGGAGTCGGCGTACTATCAGTCGCTTGACCCGCCTTACTTGGCGGCGAATGCGCCTTTTACCAGCGTCGATGAGCTGCGGTTGGTGCGCTACTTCGAGCCGGAAATCATGGCGTTGTTGCGGCCCTACCTGATCGTGATGCCTGCCGGCCAGGGGATGAATATCAACACCCTGCCCGAGCGTTTGATGCGCACGCTCAACAGCGCCGATATTTTGCAGCCGCTCACCGACATGCAGGTGAGTTTGTTACGTGAAGAGTGGCCTTTTGAAGGCTTTTACGAGAATCCTCAGGCGTTTGCTGAGAATTTTGCCTGGAGCAGCATTATTGCCGGCAGTGCGCCGGACTTGAACGGCCTGGCGGTCAATACCGGGTACTTTCTGGTGCAAATACAGGTGGAGCTGGTCGAGCAGCGCCGCAGTATGGAAAGCCTGCTGCGCCGCGACGCCGACCGCCTGATCGTGGTGCGTCGCACTGACGTGTATTAACAACAAGGTAAACACGGTTTTATGGCCGAACAACTCGTACTTTCAATCAATGCCGCGGGCGATTATTTTCGCTGGTGCTGGCTCGACGCCGACGGTGAACCTCTGCCGGAAAGCCGGGGCGAAGGTGACCTTGAACTGTTGCGCACGAGCGTCGGTGGCGCCGGTCAACAGGCTTGGCTGCTGGCGCCCGGCAGCAAAGTGGTCACGCGCGAGCTGACCTACGTGGCGGCCGAGAAAAAGCATCTGCGCAAGCTGTTGCCCTACCAGCTCGAAGAATCGGTTATCGGTGATATCGAGCACTTTCATTTTGGTCTCGGCCGAGCCGCTGAGGGTGTCGCGGCAATCGCCTATACCGATCGGGACTGGTTCGACAGTGTCTACCGCGGTCTCGAGCAGGCCGGTATTGAAGTGGTGCGCTGCTGGCCGTTGCCGCTGGTGCTGCCACTACCGGAAGCTCAGGTCGACGAGGACGGTGAGCAGTTGCTCGACTACTGGACGCTGCAGCTGCGGGACCAGACACTGGTGGTGCGCTATACCCCGGATCTGGGTTTTAGCGTCCCGGCGGAGGCGGGGCGAGCGACTCTGGAAATGTTGTTGGTAAAACAAAACCGGGTCGACAATCTGCCCCGTATTCAGCTTCTGGCCACGTCCGATGAGTCCTTGGTGGCTCTGCGCGAACTGCTGCCTGCGACCTTGCATGAGCAGGTCAGCTACGAGGCTGTGGTGGATCCCTGGGCACTGGACTACGCGTCAGGTACCACGGATCTGTGTCAGGGAGAATACTCCCAGCGCTTGCCGATTGAGCGCTGGTGGAGGAACTGGCGCAATATCGGCGTGATGGCGGCGGCCAGCGTAATTGTTTACGTCGGTGTATTGCTCTATCAAGTTGAGCAGCTGCGCACCGAAAACGTCGCCATTCGCCAGTCGATCGACAGTGTTTATCGCAGCGCCGCCGGAGACAGCAGTACGCGCGACCCGGAAGGCCAACTGGAGCGGATGATTCGCGAATTGCAGCCAGCGGCCCGCTCGGGACGTCGGGCAACGGCCCTGCTGGCCGAGATGCTGCCCGCCGTGGCTGACAACGAAGGTGTCCAGCTCCGCAATATTCAATACAGTGCCAGCAATGGCGAGCTCAACGTCAATATTGCCGGGGACAGCTTCAACGCACTCGATACCCTGCGGCAGTCAATTGCCGAGCAGGGGCTGGAGGCGGAATTGTTGAGCGTCAGCGCCTCGGGCGACACCCACACGGCGCGCATGCGGATACGGGGGCGCGGACAATGAACCAGATTTTCAAATACCTGGCTCGCTTTAACCGGCGCGAACAGACTATTCTGATCGTCGGTGTTGCCGCGGTCGTGGTGTACCTGTTCTGGATGGTGCTGCTGGTGCCGCTGCAGGAGCGACGCGAAACCCAGATACAGGCCAATACGTCCGCCGCGCTGAGTCTTGGGCGGGTCCAGGTGCTCGCCGCACGCCTGGAGCGCGCCAGCCAGAATGGTCAGCGCCAGGGCAGCGGTGGCGATATCAGTCGCCTGGTCGATTCCAGCTTGCAGGCCAATGGCCTGCGCATGGCCGGTTTTCAGCCGGGCACCGGCGGTGAGGTGCGGGTGCGGCTCGAGCGTATGCCCTACGATCGGGTGATGCAGTGGCTGTACGACCTGGAATATCGCCACGAAGTGTCGATTCAGGACTTGACCCTCTCGCCGACCACGGATGAAGGTCTGGTGTCGGTCAATATTCGTCTCCAACAACGCTAATTTGTCACAGGTTTATGCGGTTATGAGTCAAACTGAAACCCCCAGCACGGACAAGCGGCGCTCCAAAGTCTGGTCGATTTTGCTCTGGTCACTGCTCGGGCTGGTGTTCTTCCTCTGGTTTGTGCTCACCCAGATTCCCGCCCACTGGGGTGCCTGGGCCATGACCCGCAGCGGCAATGTGGCGCTCAGTGGCGTCAATGGCACCCTCTGGAACGGACGTGCAAGCCTGGCTACGGTTCGGGTCGATGGTGAGGAATTCTCGCTGGGGGAATTGCGTTGGCGGATTGAGGGTGGCAGCCTGTTGGTGCTTTCGCCCTGCGCGCGCGTGCAGACTCAGCTCGATCGCCAGCGCCTGAGTGCCCGGGTTTGTGCTAGCCTCAATGGAAACCTGGTGATTCACGACGCCGATATCAGTGCCCCGGCGACCGTTATCGAGCACTTGGTGCCGGATGAACTCGATGGCCAGCTCTCAGGGCGGTTCGAACGGGTGGAGCTCGATCAGACCGGCTTGCGCTACATTCGCGGCAACGGCAGCTGGCGCAACGTGCGCGTCAATGACGGCCAGAATTGGTATGACATTGGCAGTTTTGCCGCCGACTTCAGTGATGATGGTGAAGGTAACCTGGTGGCCAATATCTTTGATCTCGAAGGCGTGCTGGGGCTGGAAGTGAAAGCGCAGGTGTACGCGATTGGGGGTGTACATCTGGACGGCATCATGTCGCTGGATCCGGGCTTTGCCGAAGAGATCCAGGCCCGCGAGTGGATCGATGTGGTGGCTGAATACCAGGGCAGGGACGATAACAACCGTTTGCAATACCGTTTGGATTTGAGCCTGTAAGGACTGCTATGTCAGCGCATACGCACGCAGTTGCCCCGGGGGAGGGTGGCTACGTCGACTTTTCCGCGCTCAACGACGCTCGCTTGAGCGCCTATGAGGGCAACCTGGCACCGGCCTATGCGCAAACGGCGGTGCTCGACTGGCTGGCACAACTGCCTGCACAGCTCGAAGGACAAGACAGCGAGCTGATTTACCGGGTGCGCAACCGCGTCTACCGGGTTGATGACCCGCTCGATCCCAACGGCCCGGGTATCTGTGTTAAAGCCTTTCGTCCGCCCGCCTACGTTCGTGCCTGGTATTACCGTCGCCACGGCTCCAAAGCCCAGCGCGCCCATGATTACGCCCGCCACCTTTACCGCCAGGGTGCTGGCGTTGCCGAGCCTATCGCCTACTTCGAACGTTGGGATGGCAACCATCTGCGCGAGAGCTACCTGCTGACCCGCTACCTGAGCGATGCCACCGACCTGTATACCGAAATGACCCGGCTCCTGCGCGAAGACCCGGATGCGTTTCGTTTTATTGCCCTGCTGCGATTCACCGCCGGCGCGATCCGGCATATGCACGACAGTGGTTTTGTCCACAATGACCTGGGGGCGCAGAATATTCTGATGCGCCGTATCGGCCCCGCCGAGTGGGCAGCGCCGGTTTTTATCGACCTCAACCGGGGGCGACCCCTCGCGGATGTGAGCTTGAAGGAGCGCGCGCGCGATATGTCGCGCCTGGAAATTCCCTCCCATTTCCTCACGATCTTTTACCATATCTACTTTAATGACGGTCCCATCCCGGCGGAGTTTTCGCGCTGGGAGCGCCGCTACCGCGCGCGTATTCGTCGGCACCGGGCATCGCGTAAACTCCGGCACCCGATCCGCAGTTTGCGCCAACTGTTTCAGCCGCCGGAGATTACCATCTCCTCGGGCCAGCCGGACGACAAGGAAATCTGGTTGTGGGACAGCAAGTCCGGTCAGCCTTCGGTTGTGCTCGAGGCTCACGATCGGCGCAAGCACCGACGCTGGCGGGATGTCTGGCAAATTCTCCGGGCCAACGCCCGGCGCGCGCGCGCTTTGCGGCGGCGCTACTTGGCGCTCAAGGCCGACGCCTATCAGCAACCAGTGGCCCTGTACCAGCGCCTTGGGGTGTGTCTGGAGGTGGACGGTAACCTCGAGCAACAACTTGGCGTGCTGCGCCAAACCCCGGGACTGCCGGTGCTGGTGCGGTGTTATTTTCACAAGGGTGAGGCCGGTCTGGCGGCCTGCGTGGCGGCGGTTGAGCGGCTGTACGCGGCTGGCCACCCGGTGGCCCTGGGTCTGATTCAATCGCGGACGGCGGTGGCTGAACCCGAGCGCTGGCAAGCCTTTGTAGAACAAACCTTACAGCGCCTGCATCGCTGGGTGCAGGAGGTCGAAATCGGCCATGCCTTCAACCGGGTCAAGTGGGGCTTGTGGACGCTGGAGGAAATGCACAGCCTGTGGCGTGGCGCTGAGCAGTGGCGTGCCAACTACCCTGAGTTGACCTTCCTGGGCCCGGCGGTCAACGACTTTGAATTCCATTACTACCCGCCACTGCTCGAGCGCCTGGCGCCGGTGGTGGATGCGATTCCCTGTCACCTGTATGTGGATCGGCGCGGGCGGCCGGAGAACTATCAGGGTGGGTTTTCCAGTCTGGAGAAGTGCCTGTACGGCAAGGCGGTGGCCGACGTTTACGGGCGCAAAGGTTTCTACGTCACCGAGATTAACTGGCCTTTGCAAAATACCGGTGAGTACTCACCCCTGGCAGGCAGCTACATTCCCCGGGATCAGACCGAAAGCGACCTGCACGTCGACGAGGCGACCAGCGCCGCCTATATGGTGCGCTTCGCCCTGATCGCGCTGTGCTCGGGCAGTACTGAAAAAATCTGGTGGTGGCGCCTGGCCCACCACGGGTTTGGTCTGGTGGACGATCTCAACGGCTGGCGTCCGCGTCCGGGCTGGCAGGCCCTGGTGCAATTCCACCGGGTGCTGGCGAGCGATCGTTTTATCGGTCGGGAAGAGCGCGAGGGCGTGATTTGGTGGCGCTTCGAACATTGCCAAGTGGTGTATGCACTGACGCCCGGTCAGTGCCGGGTGCCATCGGGCTGCACCCGGGTGGAGGGCATGACCGGGACAACCATCGCTGCGGCGCCGGGTGAGCTGCTGACCGTCGCCGGCGAGCCGCTATACTTTATTTCTTGAGCAGAGTGAGTACTTGCTCCCGGTACTTGTCTTCATCGCCCGGGCGATACCCCCGATTGACCTGCTGGATCACACCTTCGCGGTCCACCAGAATGGTGGTGGGCATGGCGCGGATGCGATAATCCAGGCGGGTACTGCCCTCCGGGTCAAAGACAATGGGAAAGCTGACTCCGACCCGCTCCAGTAGCGCTTCGGCAGCGGTGCGATCCTGCTCAACGTTGACCCCAATCAGGGTAAAGCCCTGATCTTTCAAGTCATTATAGAGCTCATCCAGCGCGGGCATTTCCTGAATACAGGGCGCGCACCAGGAAGCCCAGAAATTGAGCATCACCACCTTGCCCTGTTGCTCCGACAGGGTCAGTGGCTCATCGTTGCGATCGGGCAGAGTGAAATCCGGCGCCTCGGTGGCGAAGGCGTTGACACAAAACAGACACAAAAAACCCAGGCCGATACGGCGAATAAACGACATAACCCCAACTCCGCAGTTCAGAATAAGACACAGCGCTTCACAATACCCTGTTGTGGGAAGCTTGCCAATGCATCCTGAACGCGCCCAGTGGCGTACTCCAAAAGTATAAGGTCCGCGCAGAAGCCGGGAAGAGTGTCAGCAGCCTGCTACACTCAAATCGGAGGCTTAACGATGATGCAACGTTTACTCATTCGCCCGCTGGCGCTGCTCAGCCTGATGCTGGGCGGGGTTTTGTTGTGGTTGGGTAGCAGCCTACCCAGCGATGCCGATGATAGCGTGCCCCATGTGGCGCGCCTGAGCGTCGCGGGTGCGATCGGCCCGGCAACAACGGACTATCTGGCTCGTTCGATGGCTGAGGCCACGGACAGCGGCGCCCGCGCTATTGTCATCGAAATGGACACGCCCGGCGGGCTCGACGCCGCCACCCGCGACATCATCAAGCATATTCTCGCCTCGCCAGTGCCCGTAGTGACCTATGTGCACCCGGCCGGCAGCCGTGCCGCCAGTGCGGGCACCTATATTCTGTATGCCAGCCATGTGGCGGCGATGACACCGTCCACGACCCTGGGCGCGGCCACGCCGGTGCAGATGGGTGGACCGGCGATGCCCGGCGGTGACGACGAAGCGGAGGAACGGCGCGAGCGCGCGGAACAACGCAGTGAGGATGCCGATAACGGTGAAAGTGACCGGGAGTCCGCCCCCCAGCCCGGCTCGGCCATGGAGCGCAAGGTGATCAATGACGCTGTGGCCTTTATTCGCGGCCTGGCCGAGCGTCACGGGCGCAACGCCGACTGGGCTGAGCGGGCGGTACGTGAAGCGGTGAGTCTGACCGCCAGTGAGGCGCTGGAGCAGAATGTTGTCGATGTGGTGGCGCGCAATATGGACGATCTACTTGAACAGCTCGACGGTCGCACTGTGATCATGGACGAGGGCGAACGGGTCCTGGAGGTCGCCGACCTGCCGGTGCGCGACTACGCGCCGGACTGGCGCACCGAGCTGCTGTCCATCATCACCAATCCGCAGGTCGCGTCCATTCTGTTCCTGATCGGCATCTACGGCCTGATTTTGGAAGGCTACAACCCCGGCACCATGATTCCCGGGGTGGTTGGCGTCATATCCCTGCTGCTCGCACTTTACGCCCTGCAGGTGTTGCCGGTGAACTATGCGGGGGTAGCGCTGATTGTGGTGGGCGCCCTGATGATACTGGGGGAAGCCTTTATGCCCAGTTTCGGGATTCTCGGGATTGGCGGGGTGATTGCGGTGGTGATCGGCTCGATCATCCTGGTGGATACGGATATCCCGGGTATGGAAGTTTCCTATGAGCTGATCGGAGCCATTGCCGCCACGGGTGTACTGATGGTTCTGGGTATTCTGTGGGTGGTGGGCAGCTCGGTGCGCCGTCCCCGGGTGGCCAGCAACAAAGCCATGATTGGGCGGCATTCGCGGGTGCGTTATGCCGGCCAGGTGATCAAGCGCGGCGACGAGTCCTTGCCCAACGGCGTGCGCGTCATGCTCGATGGCGAGCTGTGGAATGCCTGGGCTGATGAACCCCTGAGCGAGGGGCAGAACGTGATCGTTGTGGATCAACACGGTTTGGTACTTAAAGTGCAGGCTGCAGACACGTCTGCGGCGTAAACCCGGTTTTTCTCAAGAGAGGAGTTCGACAGATGTTGGAATATACCTTAATGCTGGTACTCACTTTCGTCGTACTGCTGGTTGCCTACGCGGTGCGCATCCTGCGCGAGTATGAGCGCGGGGTGGTGTTTACCCTTGGCCGCTTTCACAAGGTTAAAGGCCCTGGCCTGATCATCCTGATTCCGTTCCTGCAAACCATGGAAAAAGTGGATTTGCGCACGGTGGTGATGGACGTCCCGACCCAGGACGTGATCAGTCAGGACAACGTCTCGGTCAAGGTCAATGCCGTGGTCTACTTCCGCGTGGTCGATCCCCAGCGGGCGATCATCAATGTCGAGCATTTCTACGAGGCGGTCAGCCAGCTGGCCCAGACCACATTGCGTTCGGTGTTGGGGAAACACGAGCTGGATGAAATGCTGTCTGAGCGGGACAAGCTCAATCAGGATATTCAGGTCATTCTCGACGAGCACACCGACGCCTGGGGTGTGAAAGTCACCAATGTCGAAATCAAGCACGTGGATCTGGATGAAAGCATGATCCGGGCGATTGCCCGTCAAGCCGAGGCCGAGCGTTCACGCCGGGCCAAAGTGATTCACGCCGAAGGTGAGGCTCAGGCCGCCGAGCGTCTGACGGACGCCGCCGAGGAGCTTTCGAAAAACCCCAATGCCATGACCCTGCGTTACTTGCAGACGCTGATTGACATCGCCGGAGAGCAGAACTCCACCATCGTGTTCCCGCTGCCGGTGGATCTGCTCAGTGGCATCATGAAGCAGTTTGGCGATAAAAAGGTCTAGCCCTCAGTCGTTCTCCGGCTGCACCTCCACCGCCAGGTCGTCGCTGTCGCCGTTGGTCCACACCAGGATCGGCTGGCAGCACACCTGGCAGTCCTCTGTATAGCTCTGCTCACCCACCGAGCAATCGATCAGCAGGGTGATTTGCGCCCCGCAATAGGGGCAGCCAATAGGCTGTTCTGCCAAGCTGTTCACAATATCCTCCGTTCGCGTAGAAAAAGGCTCAAGCGCTCTGGGTGCAAGCCGATAACCCCTGATGCGGCGTGGCTTCGCGCGGGGGTAAGCCCTCACATTTGGGACGCCGGCACGTTTAAGCTGTACTACTATTTATAAGCCGTGCATGACTCTTACAACATAGCACGGCCATACATCACGGGGGCACTATGAACAACACACAGGGGCTGACGGGGGCGCTGGGATTTCGCGGACGACTCACACTGGCAATCGTTTCACTGGTACTGGTATCAGTCTTGCTGATCGCCAGCATTGTCTATATCCAATACCGAAATTCGTACACCCAGGCGACCATCAACCAGCTTCAGGGCACGGGCGAGATGATGTCGGAATCCTTCAGCCAATGGCTGGATGCGCGCCAGGGCGATATGCGTTATATCGCGGAACTTAACCCCGTCCGAGAGCGGGACACCGAGCAGATCACCCACTTATTGTCGGTGATTGCTTCCCAGGACGGCTATTACGACACCATTTACTTTGTCGATCCCAATGGCCGAGGCCTGGCCGGGGTGAGTTACGATGGTCGGGTGACAGCCTTGAGCGCGGACGAAGCCTTCAGCTTCAATGTCGCCGATCGGAGTTGGTTCCAAACGGCGATTCGGGGTGAAGAAGTCTTCTCTCAACCTCTGGTATCGCGGGCGACAGGCAACCAGGTGAGCAATATTGTGGTCCCGGTGTATGACAGCAATCAGGAGATTGTCGGGGTAGTCCGCGCCGCGGTATCGCTGGAGGTGCTGTTCCGGCGCATGGAAGATATGTCGGTCGGGGGTAGTTCCGACACCTATTTGCTTGCGGCAGACGGCAATCCGGTGACCCCGGTCGCGGCCCTGCGGGGGGAAAACCGTCGGATCGATACCCACGCCGCGCGCCTGGTCGCCCAGGGTGAAAATGGGATCGGACAATACCCCAACGCTGTGGGTACGCCGGTGATTGGCAGCGTCAGCTATCTCAACCGTCTGAGTTGGGGGGTGGTGTTGGAAGTGCCTGAAGCGCAGGCATTGGCGGAAGTGAACCGGGTGTTTTGGATGCTCGTGATGGTCACTGCGGCCATTATCGCGGTTGCGATCGTGATCAGTCTGTTGGTAGTGCGTTCGGTGGTCAAAACCCTGGGTGGCGACCCGCAAGTCGCCGCGGATGTGGTGCGCCGAGTCGCCGAGGGAGATCTGACCGTGACCGTGCCGGTACAGAGCGGTGACAAAACCAGCTTACTCGCCCACATTCATGATATGCAGACCAACCTGCAGCGCATGATGGGGGAGATCAACCGTTACTCCGATGAAGTAGCAGCTGCCGCCACCGAGCTGACCCAGGTCAATAGCGAAACCGAAAAAGGCATTGAGCACCAGACCGAACAGGTCAGTAGTGTGGCTGTCGCCATGAACGAGATGACCGCAACCGTAGAAGAGGTCGCGCGCAACACCCAAGAGACGGCTGAGGGTGCGCGCTCCACGACAGAAGAAGCCGATCGTGGCCGCGAAGTGGTGGACGAGGCGATCAAGGCCATTCAGAAGTTGGCCGAGGAAATCAGCGAGTCTGCCGACGTGGTCAGCTCAGTCAAGCAGGACAGTGACAATATCGGATCAGTGCTGCAGGTGATTCGCGATGTCGCCGAGCAGACCAACCTGCTGGCTCTGAACGCCGCGATTGAGGCCGCGCGGGCGGGTGAAGAGGGACGGGGTTTTGCGGTGGTCGCCGATGAAGTGCGCACCCTCGCCAGCCGTACCCAGACCTCGGCAGCACAGATTCAAAAAACCGTCGAAACTCTGCAAACCCGCGCCGATCAGGCTACCCGCTCAATGGAAGTCAGTCGCGATAGCGCCTATAAAGGTGTGGAACAGGTCACTAGCGCCGGGATTTCTCTGAATAAAATCGCCGAGGCGGTCAGCCGCATTGACGATATGGCTCAGCAGATCGCCACGGCCACTGAAGAGCAGACCGCGGTGGCCCAGGAGATCAACGAAAGCGTGCATACGGTGAGTGCTGTGACCGAGCAGAACGCCCGCAACGTTGATCAGAGCAAGCAGGCCAGCGAAGCCCTGGCACAACTGGCGGAAGAACTGCGCGGCATGGTCCAACAATTCCGCGTCTGACCAAAGGTCTTGAACCCGAGTCCCAGCGCTCGAACCTGCAGTTGGCACAAGCTGGGGCCGGGTAACCCTTTCCGGCACCGTCTGCCGCCTGGACGGCGGCAGTCGAGCCCCCATGGATGGGTTTACGGCGTGTGCCGGAAAGGGTTACCCGGCCCCACCGTCCGGCTTAAAAGGTCGAAACGTGGGTCAATAAAAAACCCGCCCATTGGGGCGGGTTTTTTATGTGGGTAGAGTAAAGCGCGAAGTATCAGGTATCCGAGCGCGCCCGAAACGCGCGAATCGCCTGGTTGAACTCGTCGGCAAAGGCCTCGAGCTCACTGACACGTCGGCGCTGCTGAGCAGAACTCATACGCGCACAACCGATATAGGCTTCCATGGCCTGCACATATTCGCGCACATCGTTGTTGGCTTTCACCATCTGCGCCGTTACCGCGGTTGCGGGATCCGGAATCTCGGGTTGTGATGCCGGTTCTTCACAGGCGATAGCAATGGGGGTAAGGACTGCAAGGCTCAGTGCAATAGCGAGTGTAGATTTCATCATAGGGCCGTTCTCTTCGTTTTGACTTTTTGGCCCGGGCCCCAAGGCCCGGGAAAGCTGAATTATTATCGGCGCCCCCGCCGCTACCGCTCCGTGTACTTTAAACCTTAAACTGACTGACCAGTTTCGACAAGCGCGTTGCGCTCTCCGCCAAGCTTGAGGTATTGGAGGAGATACGACTTGAACCGTCGGCGGTACTGGTGGCCACCTGAGAGATGCTGTCGATGTTGGACTCGATCTGTTTGGTGGCAGCACTCTGTTCTTCCGAGGCCGCGGCTACCTGATTGGTGCGGTCGCGAATCACGCTCACGATATCAGTGATTTCATTCAGGGAGTCGCTGGCTTCGCTCGCCCGGTTGACGGTTTCATCAGCCTGGGTAGTGCCGGCTGACATCATATCCACCGCTTCCTGGGCGCCGGTCTGCAGGCGTTCAATCATTTCCTGAATCTCGGTGGTCGAGCTCTGAGTGCGGCTGGCCAGGGTGCGTACTTCGTCCGCGACTACCGCGAAACCGCGACCTTGCTCACCGGCGCGGGCGGCCTCGATGGCAGCGTTCAGAGCCAGCAGGTTGGTCTGTTCGGCAATGCCGCGAATCACATCCAGCACCGAGCCGATGCTCACGGTTTCCTGACGCAGGCGATCGATCACTTCCGAGGCGGTCTTGATTTCTTTGGAGAGGTTCTGAATCTGCGACATGGTGTTGGTCACCACGCGGCGGCCGGAAACCGACGTCTGGTCAGCCTGCTCGGCGCGGTCGGCAGTTTCGGTCACGCTCTGGGTCACGTCCTGCACCACGCTCGCCATCTCTTTGATCGCGCCCACGACTTGTTGAATCTCGGCCTGTTGGCTGCGGATCGCGCGCTCATTCTCCTGGGAAATCTGCGACAGACTTTCGGAGTTGGCGGTAACTTCTTCGGCGGTCTGGGCCACGCTCGCAATGATGGTTTGCAGCCGCTCAACAAAGGTGTTGAAGCACTTGGCCAGTTCAGAGATTTCGTCGTTGCCGGCCACGGGCAAGCGCCGGGTCAGGTCGCCCTCGCCTTCGGAGATATCGCGCAGGGCACGCACCACGTTATTCACCGGCTTGGTGATGCTGGCCTGGACGAAGAAAGCGATAGAGGCGGCAAGTATGCTGATGATCACAATCACCATCAGCCCGTCGCGGATCGCGTTGGCAATGATGTTGTCCAGCTCGTTCATATTCACTTGCAGGGTGATGGTGCCCATCGGGCTGCCGTCGCTCATGATGCGTTCGGTCACCACCAGGCCATCACGGCCCTGATCAACGCCCGGGGCGGGTTCGCGCTCGGAAATGCTCGCGGGGCGAGTGCCGCTGGCGCCTTGGGCATACCAGGCAAACACGCGGCCGTCTTTATAGATGGCGGCGCCGGTAATCCGGGGGCTGACGCGCAACGCTTCGAGCGAGGCGGTAACGGTCATGCGATCGTCAAAGGTCAAGGCGCCCACGTTGGCTTCGCCGAGCACCTGGGCGAGAGTCTGGGTGTCGTTGACGATCATGTCTTCCGAGGTGCTGATGCCGGAACGCACCGTCACGACCGTGGCCACGACGACCGCCAGCACACAAGTGATGGTTACACTGAGCAGGATTTTCCATTTGAGCGATAGATTATTCACGTCGGGCCTCGTTGTTATCCGCGTATCCGTAAGGCTCGCCCAAGAGCTTTCGGTGCTTTTAGGGCGAATATGGCACATTAATCATTTTAAATCCATGGCCTCCGTCATCATACAGCAAAGTTTTCTAAAACCGCTGTGCTTATAGCTCGCGGTTTTATTGCTCGGAGGTCGAAGGTCTGGTGTCACTACCTTGAAGTTAGCGGCCGGGCGGGCCTGAGCTTGAGCGTTGGCAGTGAGGAAATGTCGCGTCATTGGGGGTATCCGCATGAACTTTTGCTTTTGCGGGGAGGACGAATCGCCCACCCTGGGTTAGACTTGGGCGTAGACCTGAACCACAAGCACAATAACCAGGGAGAATAACTCCATGACTGATGAGAAATCCCAAGCTGCCCTTTACTGGAAAGCGAATGTCCGGCTGATTTTCGGTTGCCTGTTTGTCTGGGCACTGGTGTCTTTCGGCTTTGCCATTCTGCTGCGCCCGCTTTTAAGCAGTATTCCTATCGGGGGCACTGACCTGGGCTTCTGGTTTGCCCAGCAGGGCTCGATCCTGAGCTTTATTGCCTTGATCTTCTTTTACGCCTGGCGCATGAACCGCCTGGATAAAAAATTCGGCCTGGATGAGTAATAGCGCCCATGAGTCAGTTCGCGATTAACCTTCTGTTTGTGGGCGCCTCCTTCGCCCTGTATATCGGTATTGCCATCTGGGCCCGCGCCGGGTCCACCAAAGAATTCTACGTCGCCGGGGGCGGCGTACACCCGGTTACCAACGGCATGGCCACTGCCGCTGACTGGATGTCTGCCGCCTCGTTTATTTCCATGGCGGGCCTGATCGCCGCCGGAGGGTACGCCAGCTCCACTTATCTGATGGGGTGGACCGGGGGCTTTGTGCTGTTGGCGATGCTGTTGGCACCCTACCTGCGCAAGTTCGGCAAGTTTACTGTGCCGGATTTCGTTGGCGACCGCTTTTACAGCAGTGAAGCCCGGCTGGTCGCCGTAATCTGCCTGATTACCGCTTCGGTCACCTACGTCATCGGGCAGATGACCGGTGCCGGTGTCGCCTTCTCCCGCTTTCTGGAAATCAGCAACACGGCTGGCATCTGGATTGCGGCAGCCGTGGTGTTCCTCTACGCGGTCTTTGGCGGCATGAAAGGCATCACCTATACCCAGGTGGCTCAGTATGTGGTGCTGATCGTTGCCTACACCATTCCCGCTGTATTCATCTCCCTGCAGTTGACCGGCAACCCGATTCCGCCGCTGGGGCTGTTCAGCACTCACGTCGAATCCGGACTGCCTCTGCTCCAGACCCTCGACCAGGTAGTGCGCGAGCTGGGCTTTCAGGACTACACGGCCGATGTCGACAATAAGCTCAACATGGTGCTCTTTACCCTGTCCCTGATGATCGGTACCGCTGGCCTGCCGCATGTGATCATCCGCTTCTTCACGGTACCCAAAGTGGCCGATGCGCGCTGGTCCGCCGGTTGGGCGTTGGTGTTTATCGCCATGCTTTACCTTACGGCACCGGCGGTGGCTTCTATGGCGCGGCTCAACCTGTATACCACCATTTACCCGGAGGGGCCCACTGAACCGGCGTTGGCCTACGAGGATCGGCCGGAATGGATTCGCACTTGGGAAGACACGGGCTTGATCCGCTATGAAGACAAGAACGAAGACGGTCGTATCCAGCTGTACAACGATTCGCCAGAATTTGCTCCCACCGCCGCCGAACGTGGTTGGGAGGGTAACGAGTTGACAGTGAACAGCGACATCCTGGTCCTGGCGAACCCGGAGATTGCCAACCTGCCGCCCTGGGTGATTGGCCTGATTGCCGCCGGGGGCATTGCCGCCGCGCTGTCGACGGCAGCGGGGCTGTTGCTGGCGATTTCTTCGGCGATCAGTCACGACCTGATCAAGAAAACCCTGAAGCCGGATATCAGTGAGAAGGGCGAGATGCTCGCAGCGCGGATATCCATGGCGGGGGCGATTCTATTGGCAACCTATCTGGGGCTTAATCCGCCGGGCTTCGCCGCCCAGGTGGTGGCGCTCGCCTTCGGTATTGCCGCGGCCTCCATCTTCCCGGTGTTGATGATGGGCATCTTCTCCACCCGTATGAATAAGTACGGTGCGGTCTCGGGGATGCTGGCGGGCCTGTTGAGCACGCTGTTTTATATCTTCACCTTTCTGGGCTTTTTCTTTATCCCGGGCACCAACCTGCTTGCCAATATCCCGGAGAACTGGCTGTTCGGTATTTCGCCCCTGTCCTTCGGGGCCGTCGGTGCCTTGATCAACTTTGCCGTCGCCTTTGCCGTGTCTTCGGTCACCAAGCCGCCACCGGTGGAGATCCAGGAACTGGTGGAAAGCGTGCGCTACCCCAAAGGGGCGGGTCAGGCGGTCGACCACTAACGGAGTTCGGCGATGTTGTGGCACTTGATAGCAGCGGCCTTTGCCGGCCTGGGCAGCGCCGGCGTAGCACTGCTGCTGCGCAAGCTCAGTCGCGGGCGCCTGCCCAGGTGGCTGGTCCCGGCCGCCGCAGGCCTGGGCATCCTCGGGTACCAGGTGTACTACGAGTACACTTGGGCCGAGTTCCGCCTGGCGCAGCTGCCCACCGAGGCACAGCTGGTCGAGTCCAGCGCTGCGCCGGCCTTCTGGCGGCCCTGGACCCACATCTTCCCCATGACCACCGCTTTTACCGTGGTCGATACCGGGAGTATCGCCAGCACCCGCATCGAGGGCGACAAGGTGGTGCGTTTCGTCGCCTACCACTTTGAACGCGATGCCATCGAGCGCATGCATTATCAGGGCTACCTGCTCAATTGCACCACTGGCGAGCGGGTGCCCCTGAGCGAGCAGGGCCGGCCGTCACGGGAAGAGTTGCAGAGGTTGCCCGCCAGCAGTGAGTGGCGGCGCCTGTTGTGTAGTCAAACATCACCGAGGGGGTGAAGGCAGTCATGCCCAGCGCCGACGATCTCGCCGACAGTCTGCAATTTCTTCTGCACCGTCCGCCTTTCGATCAGTTGGAAGAGCCGGTGCTGCTGGAGCTGTGCGAGCAGCTACTGATTCACTACCAGCCCCACCAGCAAGATCAGCCACTGAGCACCGCTGACTACCTCAACATCATCCGCTCCGGCGCCATCGAGCTGCGCAACCGCCAGGGCGGGCTGGTGGACCGGCTGCACGAAGGCGATGTGTTTGGCATCAGCAGCGCGCTGGAGCAGAACACCCAGGGGCTCACGGTTCACACGCTGGAAGATTGTCTGCTCTATCGCCTGCCCAAAGTCGCGTTCGACAAGTTGATGCGCAACCACCGGGAGCTGGCGGGTTTTTTCCGTAAACTAGCGGATCAGCGCCAGAGCATGAGCGCGCTCGAGCCGCCCACCAGCCATCCCCTGATGCAGAAAGTCGGGCACTGGATGTCGCGGGAACTGACCTGCGCCACGCCCACGCAGAGTGTGCAGGAGGGTGCGGTGCTGATGCGCGAGGCCCGGGTCTCGAGCCTGCTGATTGCGGAGGAGGGCAACCTGCACGGCATCGTGACCGACCGGGATTTGCGCTCGCGCGTGCTGGCCGAAGGCCTTGGGGGCGATACACCGCTCGCAAAAATCATGACCCCGGAACCCACAGCTACCCATCCCGGTGCCACCCTGCTCGACGCCCAGTGGCTGATGAGCGAAAAACAATTGCACCACTTGCCGGTATTGGCGAAGGGACGTCTGGTAGGCATGCTTACGGTCACCGACCTGATGCGCTCCCAGGAAGATTCGCCGCTGTTCTTTGTTCAACGCCTGAGCCGGGAAGAGAGCCTGAAGGGCCTGGCCCGGCAGATGGCCGGTTGTCGCCAATGGCTCGACCGCTTGCGTCAGCAGGACAGTGCCTTACCGCTGCTGGGCCAGCTGTATACCACGGTCATCGACGGCCTCACCCGGCGCTTGCTGCAGCTGGGTGAGCAGCGTCTGGGCGCGCCACCCATGGCCTACGGCTGGCTCGCCTTTGGCTCCCAGGCACGCCGGGAAATGACCCTGGAATCCGATCAGGACAATGGTCTTATTCTGAGCCGGGAGCCGGATAAGGACGAAGCGCATTACTTCGAGCAGCTGGCGCAATGGGTGTGCGATGGGCTCGATCGTTGCGGCCTGCGCCACTGCCCGGGCGATGTCATGGCGAGTAATACCCAGTGGCGCCTGAGCATGGAGGGCTGGAACAGACAGTTTGATCAGTGGATCGAAAGCCCGACCCACAAAGCATTGATGTACTGCAGTATCTTTTTTGACTGGCGTCTGGTGGCCGGGCCGGACCGCTTACAGGAGGGGCTGCGCGCGCGTATGCGCGGCATCAAACCGGACAGCCGTTTTATCGCCATGCTCACCCAGGGCGCCTTGCGTCACTCGCCGCCCATCGGTTTTTTTCGCAGCGTCTTGCTGACCCATTCAGGCGAACACAAAAACCAGCTCGATATCAAACATGAAGGCCTGGCGCTGGTCAACGATCTCGCCCGCATCCACGCCCTGGCGGTGGGCAGCGACGCACAGAACACTCTCGACCGATTGGTGGCCGCTGCTGAGCACGGCTCCCTGTCGGACAAGCTTGCGCGCGATCTGCGCTACGCCTGGTTGCTGCTCACCCGGTTGCGCCAGCAGCGCAGCAACAGCGGCGACTACACCGGCCACTGGCTCTCGCCCAAAGACCTGAGCCCGAATGAAAAGCAGCGCCTCAAAGCGGCGTTCAGCACCATCAAGGACGCTCAAAGCGCGGCCTTGCAACATTTTGCCGGCGGTTATCAGGGGTGAATGCACCGTGAGTGAAACGCCGCGACTGTTCGACCAGGCACTGCTTGCCATCGACCTGGAAATGACCGGTCTCGATCCCAGGCGCGATCACATCCTGAGTATTGGCGCCGTTCCCCTCACCGTCGAGGGCATTCCCCTGGGGCAGGCCCAGCACTGGTTGCTGCAAACCGACGCGCGTGTCAGCGACAGCGCCACCATCCACCATCTGCGGGATCATGACCTGAAAGTGGGCGGCGGCGAGCCCGACGAGATTCTGCAAAACCTTTTGCAGCAGCTGCAAGATCGCGTGCTGATTACGCACGGCGGCGAACTGGACATTCGCTTTCTCGACCACCGCCACCGTCATTACTTCGGCAAAAAATGGCGCCCGCAGCGCCTGGACACCCAGTACTTTACCCGCCGCCAACTCGGCCGCCGCAGTGAACAGATGCCCACCGCCAAAGCACTCAACCTGCGTGCCTGCCGCGAGCGTTACCACCTGCCCAACTGGCGCGCCCATCACGCCCTGAGCGACGCCATCGCCACCGCCGAACTCTTCCAGGCCCAACTCCGCGACGCCTTCCCCAGAGACCACAACCCGCCTTGGCGCGACGCCCGAAAAAGTTTCAGCAGCCTCTTATCCCGGTGGGGGTGGCAGTATTGAACCCTGACAGATGTATTGTTTAGGTTTGGGTGCCTCAGGTGTCGGATTACGCCCTTCGGGCTAATCCGACCTACAGGAAACAGAGAGCCATTGTTCAAGTAGGTCGGATTAGCCCGAAGGGCGTAATCCGACAATATGCCACCCAAACCACCTCAAGGCGCCCAGGCTCGCGTAGGTCGGATTAGCACAGCGTAATCCGACAATGCAGCCCCCCAAACTACACCCACGCACTAAGCCCACGTAGGTCGGATTAGCGCAGCGTAATCCGACAATGCAGCCCCCAACCACACCCACGCACCCAGCCCACGTAGGTCGGATTAGCCCGAAGGGCGTAATCCGACACCTGAGGCACCCAGCCAATCAGAGTCGCCTCTCAACCATGGTCTTGATCTTCACCGCCTTCTCAAAATGATCCAGCTTATGGGTTTGAATCCACCAGGTAGCCGCTTCCATTAACAGCTCCGGGTCGTCATTTTTGTTGGCAAAGAACGCATAAAAGGAAACGCCGACGCTTTCACCCTTCGCCAGTATTTTCTTGGTGCATACGTCGATAATTTTTGTTCTAAGTTCCTCTCTCATACAGACTTGGCCTTTTACAATTTCCTTTGTTCTGACTGTCAGAAAAACCCTGGCGAAATTGCCGGAAACATTCACAAAAAAGCCCGCACAAGGCGGGCTTCTTCAACATCGAACCACTTACTTCTTCTTCATGGCCTGCTGCAACAACGCACCCATACTCCCCAGGCTGGGCTGCGGCGATGGCTGCTTCTGCCGCTGGCCACCACGCGGGCTGTTGTTACCGCCGCCTTTACCGCGGTTGCTGCGGGGGGCGCTGCCGTCGGTTTTTTCGCCGGGCTCGTCGTCCAGGCGCATGGACATGCCGATGCGGTTGCGCGGGACGTCCACTTCCATCACTTTCACTTTGACGATGTCGCCGGCTTTGACTACTTCGCGCGGGTCTTTGACAAAGGTGTTGGACAGGGCGGAGATGTGCACCAGGCCGTCCTGGTGTACGCCCACGTCGACAAAGGCACCGAAGTTGGTGACGTTGGTGACAGTGCCTTCCAGGATCATGCCCGGCTCCAGGTCCTTGATGGTGTCCACACCTTCCTGGAACTGGGCGGTTTTGAATTCCGGGCGCGGGTCGCGGCCGGGTTTGTCCAGTTCCTTGATGATATCGGTGACTGTGGGCAGGCCGAAGGTGTCGTCGGTGTAGTCGGCCGCTTTAAGGCCGCGCAAAAACGCCGAGTCGCCGATCAGACTGCGCACTTCGCGGCCGTTGACCTGGGCGATTTTTTCCACCACCGGGTAGGATTCCGGATGCACCGCCGAAGCGTCGAGCGGGTTGTCGCCGCCGGCGACGCGCAGGAAGCCCGCCGCCTGCTCAAAGGTTTTGTCCCCCAGGCGCGGGACTTTTTTCAGGTCCTTGCGTGACTTGAAGGTGCCATTGGCATCGCGGAATTCCACGATATTGTTGGCGAGGGTCTGGTTCAGGCCCGACACCCGGGCCAGCAGTGGCGCGGAGGCGGTGTTCAGCTCCACGCCCACGGCGTTCACACAGTCTTCCACCACCGCGTCCAGCGAGCGCGCCAGCTGGGTTTGGGAGACGTCGTGCTGGTACTGGCCCACACCGATGGATTTGGGGTCGATTTTCACCAGTTCGGCGAGCGGGTCCTGCAGGCGTCGGGCGATGGAGATGGCGCCGCGGATGGTGACGTCCAGGTCCGGGAATTCCCGCGCCGCAAATTCAGACGCGGAGTACACCGAGGCGCCCGCCTCGTTGACCATCACCGCTGTGGCTTGCAGGTCGCTGTGCTTTTTCAGGACGTCTTTGACGAACTTCTCTGTTTCCCGGGAGGCGGTACCGTTGCCGATGGCAATCAGGCCGACCTTGTGTTTTTTGCACAGCTCGACAATCACCGCTTCTGCCTGGGCAATCTTGAACTGGGGCGCGGTGGGAAAGATGGCGCCGTGGTCCAGGACCTTGCCGGTGGCATCCACGACCGCGACTTTGACCCCGGTGCGCAGACCCGGATCCAGGCCGATGGTGGCTTTCTGGCCCGCCGGGGCGGCCAGCAACAGGTCTTTCATATTGCTGGCGAAAACCTGAATGGCGCCGTCTTCGGCGCGTTCGCGCAGGCTGCCCAGCAGGTCGGTTTCCAGATGAGTGAGCAGTTTGACCCGCCAGGTCCAGCGCACCACTTCGCCCAGCCACTTGTCTGCCGCCCGGCCCTGGTCGCGAATCTCCCAGTGGTCGGACACCATGGCTTCACAGGGGTGGGACTTGCCCGGTTCGTCGTCGCCCATGGTCAGGGCCAGGGTCAACACCCCTTCGTTGCGGCCGCGGAACATGGCCAGGGCCCGGTGCGAGGGCACGCCCTTGAGCGGTTCATCGTGTTCGAAGTAGTCGCGGAATTTCTGCACGTCCTGGGCATTGTCAGCTTCCTTGCCGGGCGCGACCCGCGCGCTCAGGGTCGCTTCCCGGTACAGGAAGTCGCGCAGTCTGCCCACCAGGTTGGCGTCTTCGGCGAAGCGCTCCATCAAAATGTATTTGGCGCCATCCAGGGCCGCTTTAATGTCGTCGATCTTGTGTTCGGGGTTGAGGTAGTTGGCGGCCTCGGCTTCCGGGTCCAGGGTGCGATCGGCCAGCAGGGCGTCGGCCAGCGGCTCCAGACCGGCTTCAATGGCGATCTGACCTTTGGTGCGGCGCTTGGGCTTGTAGGGCAGGTAGAGATCTTCCAGGCGGTTTTTGGTGTCAGCCTGGAGAATGTCCTGCTCCAGTTCGGGCGTCAGCTTGTCCTGCTCGGCAATGCTTTTGAGGATGGTGGCGCGCCGATCTTCCAGTTCGCGCAGATAGCGCAGGCGCTCTTCCAGGCCGCGCATCTGGGTATCGTCCAACCCCCCGGTGACCTCTTTACGGTAGCGGGAGATAAAGGGCACGGTGGCGCCTTCGTCCAACAGGGCCACGGCGGCGCTGACCTGCTGCTCGCGGACGTTCAGTTCTTCGGCGATACGCTGGGCGATAGTGTTCATGGCTTCTGGCTCGTTAACAGTTGATTCATTTCAAGCCGCTCATTATGCGCAAAAGCGCCCGCCGATCCAGTCTTGTTTTTACGGGCAATTTATGGCGCAGGCTCGGAGGTGGGATTCGGCGCCACAAAAAAAGACTTGCCAGTCACGGATATGGTGATATAGTTATGTATATCACCAGAGCGGTGCAATACTCATTACCCACTAGCGCAGGTCAACGATGCTGGAACCCTGGAGAGACGATCAGCCCATCTACCGCCAGCTGCATGAGCGGATACTGGGCCTGATTCTGAAAGGCGCGATCAAAGAGGGCGAAGCCATTCCCTCCGTGCGCCAGGTGGCGAGCGATTACCAGATCAATCACCTGACCGTCGCCAAGGCCTATCAGGAACTGGTGGATCAGGGTCTGGTGGAAAAGCGCCGGGGTCTCGGCATGTTCGTGTTGCCGGGGGCGCGGGAACAGGTGGCCGCCAGCGAGCGCAACAAGTTTTTGACTCAGGAATTGCCCCAGCTGCTGGCACGTGCCCGGCAGTTGGGTATCAACGAGGACGAGCTGATCGAGAAGATCAGCCACATGCTGAAGGAGAACCCCTGATGGAAGCCGTCATAAAAGCCCGAGGTCTGACCAAGACCTACGGTAAAACAAAAGCCCTGGACGGGGTCGATCTGGACCTGGCGCCCGGTCGGATCATGGGTCTGATCGGCCCCAATGGCGCGGGCAAAACCACCCTGTTGAAGAGCATTCTCGGCTTGGCACCGGTGGCGGGTGAGCTGTCGGTGCTGGGTATGAATCCCCGCACTGAGCGCAGCCGGCTGCTTGAGCAGGTGTCCTTCATCGCCGACACGGCCATTCTGCCGCGCTGGCTCAAGGTCAGCGAAGCCCTCGACTACATGACCGGTGTGCATCCGCGTTTTGAACGCGAGCGCGCCGAGGCCTTTCTGGCGCGCACGGGTATCAAACGCCAAAGTCGGGTGCGCGAGCTGTCCAAAGGTATGCTGACCCAGTTGCACCTGGCACTGATCATGGCGATCGACAGCAAACTGCTGGTGCTGGATGAGCCTACCCTGGGGCTGGATATCCTGTACCGCAAACAGTTCTACAGCAGTTTACTCGACGACTACTTCGATGCGGATAAAACCCTGTTGATAACCACGCACCAAGTGGAGGAAATCGAAAATCTGCTTACCGATGTCATCTTTATCAAAAACGGCAAGCTCTGCCTGAACGTCGCCATGGATGATCTGGATTCGCTGTACACCGAGTTGCACGTGAGTGCGGATCGGGTGGATCAGGCCCAGGCCCTGGGGCCGATTTATAGCCGCAGTGCGCTGGGCGGAAAGGCGATGATTTTCGAGCAGGTGGAGCGCGCCCGCCTGGCGCCGTTAGGGGAGACGAAAACCCCCAGTCTGGCGGATCTCTTCGTCGCCAAAATGGAAGCGCCGCACAGACCCGGTGCGCCCGCATCGAGCGGATTAGAGGGAGTGGCTTGAGATGAACAAAACCATCATGCAACTGAAGCGCGAACTGTGGGAGTGCCGGGCCAGTTTTATCCGCACGCCGATTATTTTGGCGGGCCTGCTGATGCTGCTGCTGATCGTGGGGCAGGTGACGGTTCAGTTTAAGCTGGGCGACAATTTCCCGCAGCCGGACGTTTCCAATACCGAGGTCGAATCCAGTGGTAACGGACTTCGTCTGCAACTTTCCGATGACAGATCCTACGAAATTGATGCCGCCGACCTTCATAAACTGAAAAGTGGCGAACTCTACTCTTCTCACCCGCAACTTCTGGGTGCCGCTTTGGGCATGATTCATATCGTGTTCGCGCTGGTACTGTTACCGATCCTGTCAGTCTACTTCCTGGGCTCGCTCTACAGTGACCGCCGCGACCAGAGTGTCTTCTTCTGGAAATCCCTGCCGGTGACCGAGCGACGGAATGTGCTTACCAAGCTGGCCGCCGGGGTCTTGGGTGCCCCCATTTTCTTTGGGGCGGCGGCGCTCGCTACGGGGATTTTTTATCTGGTGTTGATCTCTGTTTACACCGGTGTGTTTCTGAATCTACCACTGCCGGGCTTGGGTCATATCCTGAGCTCGTTCCTGGGCAGCATCGCGAGTCTGGTTGCGGGCTGGCTGATGATGTCGCTCTGGGCCTTGCCGATCTTCTGCTGGCTGATGTTCTGCTCGGCGCTAGCGAAGAAGGTGCCATTCCTGATGGCACTGGGCATTCCTTTGGCGCTGGTGGTTCTGGAGTTCTGGGCCCTGGGGAGTCGTCACATCGGTAGTGCCTTGGGCGACCAGGCCAAGTGGGCGCTGGCGTCCCTGGGCAAGGTGATTCCCTTTCCTGACCAGATCGGCATTCAGGCGCTTCAGATGCTGGCAGAACCGGCGCTCTGGATCGGCTGGCTCATCAGTGCCTTATTGTTGGCCGCGAGCATTTGGCTGCGCAACTACCGCTATGAAATTTAATCCAACCCACTCACAACTTGTAAATGGAGCTTTACCGATGAATAACAAAATCATTCTGGCATCACTGTTGGCGTCATCTCTGGCCATGGGCGGCTGCTTTTTCCACGGTGGCTCCCACGAGCACGTCAATCTGCCCACCCTGGGCCAGGAGCTGACCGATCTTCAGGTGGCCTTCGACAAAGGTGCTATCAGTCAGCAGGAATACGAGCGGGAAAAAGCGAGGCTGCTGCGGGAGCAACATCGGGCGCGGTCCGAGCAGAGCGAACGGTAACGGTTTGGTACATGCCAACGCGGCCCTGACAGGTTACACTGTCGGGCCCTGAAAACGGCTTCATGTGTACCCAGGACATCCCCTAAGGAGTTCGCTGTGAATGTCTCTGCCCGCCGCCTGCTGCGACTGCCTCCGGTACTGATAGTGCTGGCGGTGGGCGCGCTCGCGATTACCCTTTTGATGGTTTTCAAGCCCCGTCCTCAACCCTTCCCGGAGCCGGAGCCGCCCAAGCCCGTGGTGGAGGTTGTGACGGCCGAGCCCCAACGCCTGAGCCTGCCGGTGCAGACCCAAGGCACGGTACGGCCCCGCCGCCAGATTGAGCTGGTAAGCCAGGTCGCGGGCCGAGTCGAGCAGGTGGCGCCGGCCTTTGTCAGTGGCGGTTATATCGCGCAGGGCGAGTGGCTGGTGGCGCTGGAAGAACAGGACTACGAGCATGCCCTGATTCGCGCTCGCGCCCGGGTGGCCGAGACCGAGAGTCTGCTCGCGAGCGAGCGCGGCCTGGCCCGCCAGGCCGAGCGCGAATGGCGCGATCTGGGCAGCGAGGACGCCAATGCCCTGTTCCTGCGTCGCCCTCAGATCGCAGCCGCAGAAGGCGCACTGGCGGCGGCGCGGGCGGATCTGGCCCAGGCTGAGCTGGAGCTGGCGCGCACCCGGGTGCGCCTGCC
This sequence comes from Marinimicrobium alkaliphilum, assembly GCF_003259155.1. GTDB lineage: Bacteria > Pseudomonadota > Gammaproteobacteria > Pseudomonadales > Cellvibrionaceae > Marinimicrobium_A > Marinimicrobium_A alkaliphilum. The sequence goes on along the minus strand of NZ_QGMQ01000003.1, from coordinate 243,651 downwards.
CTTTGATGCCCGGGTGATGGAGACCCATGTGGAGCTGGGCCAGTATGTGACACCGGGCACGCCCATTGCCACGGTCTTTGATGCGGCGGTGGTGGAAGTGGCACTGCCGCTCACTGACACTCAGGCGGCTCTGGTGGACTTGCCCTTGATCGGGCAGCGCCTGGCGCGGGAGGCGCTGCCGGTGGTGACCTTGCGCGCCCGGGTGGCGGGCGACCCGGGTGAGTGGCAAGGGCGCATTACCCGCACCCGCGCCAGTGTCGATACCCAATCCCGCCTTTTGCACGCCATTGCGGAAGTCGAGTCACCTTTTGATACCGACGTCCATCCTCTGCCGCTGTTGGTGGGTACCTTTGTGGAAGCGGAGATTGCCGGGCGCGCCCTCGACGGCCTGGTGGCGCTGCCGGTGAGCGCGGTGTTCCGCCGGAACAGGGTCTACACTCTGGACGGGCGCACCGTGCAGGAAAAAACCGTGCAGGTGATTCATCGGGATGATGCCCGTATCTGGGTGCGCGGCGATCTGGCAGAGGGCGAGAAAATCATCAGTGACCGCCAGGGCTATGTCAGCCCGGGTATGGAGGTCACCCTGCCCGAGGACAGCAGTGAAAACGACGAGGGTGAGACCGAGTCATGAACCGCCTGATCCAATGGTTTGTCGAGAACAAAGTCGCCGCCAATCTGTTGATGATACTGATTTTTATTGGTGCCTGGAGCAGTATCGGCAAGCTCGACAAAGAAGTGTTTCCGGCGGTGGCCAGAAATTATATCGAAGTGTCCATGGCCTACCCGGGCGCCGGGCCCTCGGAGGTGGAAGAGCAGATCGCCATCCGCATTGAGGAGGCCATTGCCGATCTCGACGGCATCTACGAGCTGACCTCCCAGTCGCGCCAGGGCTCGGCCACGGTGCGCGCGGAAGTGCTGGAGGGCTACGATCCCCAGCGCCTGCTCAACGATATCAAAACCCGCGTGGATGCCATCAACACCTTCCCCGGCAATGTCGAACGGCCGGTGACGCGCCAGTTGGTGGGCCGCAGTCAGTTGATGACCCTGGTGTTGCACGGCGAAGTATCCGAGGCCGCACTCAAGGAAACCGCGCACCGCATGCGCAACGAACTGACGCTGTTGGAGGGTGTTGACCACGCCAGCATCGACGGCACCCGCCCCTATGAAATGGCGATCGAAGTGGCCGAGGTGGATCTGCGTCGCTACCAGCTCAGTTTTGATGACATCGCTCAGGCCATTCGCCAATACTCGCTCAACATGCCCGCCGGTTCGATCCGCGCGCGCGAGGGCGATATTCAGATTCAGACCCGGGCCCAGGCCGACAGCGCCGAGGACTTCGGGCGCATTCCGGTGCTCACCCGTTCCGATGGCAGCCGCTTGCTGCTGCGCGATGTGGCGCGCGTGACCGACGGCTTTGAAGACTGGGAAACCCACGCCCAGTTCAACGGCCGTCGGGCGGTCTTCATCAATCTCAATATCACGGAGAATCCGGATATCGTCGCGTCGGCGGAGACGGTCAAGTCCTATGTGCGCGACATGCAGAACGTTCTCGCCCAGGGCATCGAGCTGGATGTCTGGTGGGATATGTCGCGCCTGTACGAAGGTCGGCTCAACCTGTTGTTGGGCAACGCCGTCAACGGTCTGATTCTGGTGTTTATCGTACTCATGTTGTTCTTGCGTCCGCTCCTGGCACTCTGGGTGTGCGTGGGTATCGCGACCGCCTTTGCCGGCGCGGTGTGGCTGCTGCCCTACACCGGGATAAGCGTAAACATGATTTCCCTGTTTGCCTTTTTATTGGTGCTGGGGATTGTGGTGGACGATGCGATCATCGTCGGGGAGAGTATTTATACCCGCCAGCAGCACGGCTTGAAGGGTTCGGCCAGCGCGGCCAGCGGCGCCAAGTTGGTGAGTGTGCCGGTGTTCTTCGCGGTGCTCAGTACCATCATCTTTTTTGTGCCCATGCTCTCCATTCCCGGCGCCATGGGCACCATTGCCGAAGCCATCCCCGTGGTGGTGATTCTGTGTCTGATTTTTTCTCTGGTGGAATGCTTTTGCATTCTGCCCTCGCACTTGTCGCATATGAAGCCGGAACGCCCCAGCCGCTACCGACCCTTACAGTGGCTCACCTGGGTACGTGCTCAAGTGTCCGGTGGCCTCACCTGGTTTGGCGACCGGATTTACCGCCCGGGTCTGGAGCGGTTCTTGAAGTTCAAGGTCGCCACCGTCACCGGTTTTGCCATCGCTTTTACATTGGCTGTGCTTCTGTTCACCGGCGGTTGGCTGCTGACAAGCTTTATGCCCATGGTGCCCTCGGACTACATCAGCGCCAATGTGCGTCTGCCTGAAGGTACGCCCTTCCGGGAAACCGAGCGCATCATGCGCCGGGTCGAAGGTGCGGCGCTGAAACTTCAGGACGACGAACAACTGAGTGGTTACGACGGCGGTAACTTTATTGAGGGTATCCAGACCCGGGCCTGGGGCGTGAATGTACACGTGGGTATCAGTCTGAAGGATGCCGAAGCGCGGGAGATTTCCGGGTTTGAAGTCAGTCGCCGCTGGCGCGAATTGATCGGTGATATTCCCGAGGCCCAAGAGTACCGCTTGCAGTTCACCATCAACGCGCCAGGGGATGACATCAACCTGAACCTGAGCATCGCCGACAACGACCTGGCGGAGCAGGAGCGCGCCGCCGAACGGGTCATGGCGGCGTTGCGAGAGTACCCGGATGTGTACGACGTGCGCAGCAGCCTGCAGGCCGAGCGTCAGGAGATCGACATCAGTCTCAAGCCCCACGCCGAGTACCTCGGCATCAGCCTGGCCCAGGTGGCCAGCCAGGTGCGTCAGGCCTTTTATGGCGAAGAGGCGCAGCGAATTCCCCGGGGCATCGAAGATGTGCGCGTGATGGTGCGTTACCCGCCGGAAGAGCGGCGCGAGCTGGGCCAGCTGGATCATATGCGCGTGCGCGCGCCCGACGGCACTGAAATTCCGCTGCTGGAAGTGGCGGAGATCAATTTTGTGCCCGGCTTTACCGTCATCGACCGGCGCGACCGCAAGCGCAATATCGCCATCTCTGCGAGTACCGATGAGGGTGGTGATGCCAATGCCATTGTCGAGGCTATGATCGAGCGCAACCTGCAGGAGCTGCGCCGGGACTTCCCCGGCCTGACCCTGGAGCCGGCGGGCAATATGCGCGACCAGGCAGACTTTATGGCCAATATGGGGCGCGATTTTCTGATCGCGCTGCTGGTGATTTACGGTCTGATGGCGGTCAACTTCCGCTCCTACTGGCAGCCGCTGCTGATCCTCACCGCCGTGCCTTTCGGTTTTATGGGGGCGGTGATCGGCCATCTGATTATGGGCCGGGAGGTCAGTATGTTGTCCATGCTCGGTTTTATCGCCTGCGCCGGGGTTGTGGTCAACGACAACCTGGTGCTGGTGGATCGGATCAACAGCTTGCGTCGTCAGGGTATGGCGGTGTTTGAGGCGGTGACCCAGGCCGGGCGCGACCGGTTTCGGGCGATTGTGCTTACCTCGCTCACCACCTTTATCGGTTTGATGCCGATCATGTTTGAGCAGAGCGTTCAGGCGCGCTTTCTGATTCCGATGGTGATTTCACTGGCCTACGGGGTGATTTTTGCCACCCTGGTCACTTTGATACTGGTGCCGACGTTATACTGGTTGGGTTATCGAGTGGGCGAGCGCTGGCAGGGCTGGCGCCGCCTGGATGAAGACGAATCAATGCTGGGGAACCCCAATGACTGACGAGAGCGACAAAGTATTCTGGAATCAGGTCGACGCGTTTATCGAACAGGCCAATCAGGCCTGTGAAGCGCAGGAACCCTCGGCGGTGAGCGCCGCCCTGCTGCAAGCCGCCGCGCGCTTTAACGCCTTTGTGGTGGCGGCGTCGTCGATCGACCGCAAAGAGTATATTGTCGAGATGGAGCCATCGCTGAACTACCTGACCGACAATTACCGCCAGCTGTTGAGAGACAATCTGGAAGACTACCGCGAGCACTACAAAATCTACATTCAGGCTGCCCGCGATGCCGAAACGGACGACTAGGCACCGCGCGGCCGTTCTATCCGCCCTTTTGCTTTGGGCGCCGACCGCGCTGGCCGTTGATTGGCTGTCCGTGATCTGGCACAACGATCTGTTTGTGGGTAAGGACGGCGGCGGCTATACCAACGGAGCCTTTGTCGCCTGGTATCGGCTCTCGGCGCTTGACGATACGCCAGAGTTCAAACGGCCGCCATTGCTGCGCGGCTGGTCACCGCTGTTGTTGCCGGCGCGCGACAATGTGCGTTTTGAAGTGAACGCCCACGCACTCGGACAGGTGATGTCGACGCCGCAGAACATCAGTGCGACAACCCCCGAGGTCAATGATGCGCCCTACGCCGGACTGCTGTTTTTGCGCTCGGCTTACTTTGCCGTGTACGACGACTACGCCGATATTCTGGGTCTGAACGTGGGCATCATTGGTCCGGCGTCAGGGGCTGAGCACACCCAGGCGTTTATTCACAAAATAACCGGCTCGACCGACCCGCAGGGTTGGGACTATCAGTTGCGCAACGAGCCGGTATTTAATATTGAGCGCGGCCGCATCTGGCGCCTGGCCAGCTCGCCCCGGGAGCCCTCATTCGATCTGCTTGCGATGGCCGGTGTCAGTGCCGGTAACTTTGAAAGTGCCGCCGGTGGCGGCTTTATTTTACGCTTTGGCGCCGGTCTGCAGGACAGCTTCCCCACCGCCGCCCAGATGACTGGCCGTATCAGCAACCCCATGGCGATTAACGGCGGCTGGAATGTTTACCTGGGGGTGAGTAGCGAATACGTGCACAACCAGATCCTGGTGGAGGGTAATTATCTGCGCAGCAGCGCCTCGGCGGACCTTGAGCATTGGCAGTATCAGTTCAGTGCGGGTTTTTCCTATTCCTGGGATGCCTTCAGTGCAACTCTGTCCCTGTCCGACGGTAACACCATGGACCGGCGCGCTACGGCTCGGCAGCGGTTCGGCTCCCTGACCTTTGCCTGGCGGCTGTAGGACGTCCTATGCGTGTAGTGTGTATTGGTCAGGTGTGGCCCGAGCCGACTTCGTCGGCAGCCGGCAGTCGGTTGTTGCAACTGTTGCACAGTTTTCGCGCGCAGGGTTGGCGGGTCACGTTTGCCTGCGCTGCTGAGCGCACTGAACACTCTGCCGATTTGACGGCTCAAGGGATCAACGAGTTACCGATTGCGCTCAATTGCAGCAGCTTCAATACCCAGCTGGCGGAGTGGCAGCCGGACCTGGTGCTGTTCGATCGCTATCTGAGTGAAGAGCAGTTTGGTTGGCGGGTGGCCAGGACCTGCCCGGACGCAATGCGGGTACTGGACACAGAGGATCTGCACAGTTTGCGCTACGCACGCGAGCGCTTGCTCAAGCAGCAGTCCGGTGACGAGCCGGTTAACGCTGATGCCGAGGCGTTGTACGGAGCCATGGCCAACGATGATATCGCTCTGCGGGAGGTCGCCGCGATCTACCGCAGCGATATGAGCCTGATGATTTCCGAGGCGGAAATGGCGCTGCTGCAAGAGACGTTTGGCGTGCCGGCTTCGTTGCTGCACTATATACCGTTTATGGTGGAACCTGAGGCGTTATCAACCAGCCCGGGCTTCGCTGAGCGGGAGCATTTTGTCACCATCGGCAATTTTCGCCATGGCCCCAATTGGGACGCGGTGCGTTGGTTGAAGTCGGACCTGTGGCCCGCTTTGCGCGCCCGCGTGCCCGGGGCCCAGTTGCATATTTACGGCGCCTATGTGGCTCCCAAGGCGACCCAGTTGCACAACCCCGGGCAGGGGTTCCATGTGTGCGGGCGGGCGGTCAGCGTCGAGGCAGTCATGGGGCGCGCCCGGGTGTGTCTGGCGCCGCTGCGTTTTGGCGCAGGCCTCAAAGGCAAGCTGCTTGATGCCTTGCGCACTCAGACGCCGAGCGTGACGACCGCCATCGGCGCCGAGGGCATGGCTGGCAGCCAGTCCTGGCCCGGTGCACTGGCCAATACTGCCGCGGACTTTGCCGAGGCCGCCGCGGCGCTCTACACGGACGCGGCCCGGTGGCAAACCGCCCGGGCGCGTTGTTTGCCGTTGTTGCGCGAGCGCTTTGATGCGGGCGTACACCGCACCGCCTTGATCGAGCGCCTGTGTGCCGTGCGCACGCATCTGCGCGAGCACCGGCAGCGTAACTTTACCGGTGCCCTGCTCAATCACCACCACCATAAAAGCACCCAATACATGTCTCAGTGGATTGAAGCCAAACAGCGTTTGCGCAACCCGGAATAAGCCCTATGGATCCAGTCGCCCACACCCTGGTCGGGGCCGCGCTTGCGGAGTCCGGTCTGAAAAAACTCACCCGGTACGCGACGCCGACCCTGTTGATCGGGGTCAACCTGCCCGATATCGATGCCCTGGCCATGCTGTGGGGAGAGGACACCTCGCTGTACGTGCGCCGGGGCTGGAGTCACGGGATTCTGGCGATGGTTGTCTTGCCGGTGCTGCTGGTGGCTGCCGTGCTGTTATGGCACCGTTGGCGCGGGCGACTGAGATCCGACGGACCGCCGTTGCACCTGCCCTGGTTGGTGACCATCAGTTTTATTGCGGTCTGGTCGCACCCGCTGCTCGACTGGCTCAATACCTACGGCATCCGCCTGTTGATGCCCTTCGACGACACCTGGTTCTACGGCGATACCCTGTTCATTATCGACCCCTGGGTGTGGCTGCTGGCTGCCACAGGCGTGGTGCTTGCGCGCTCGGCTTCTCGCCCTGAAATTGCCGCTTGGGTGCTGCTGGGTGGGCTCGCGAGCGCGCTGATTTTGACCAGTAGTATGCCTCCGCTCGGTGTCAAGTTGCTGTGGGTGGCTGGTGTTGCGGCGATCGTCGCACTGCGCTGGTGGCGGCCTTCGCCAGCCGCCGGGCAGCGGGTGGCGCAGCTCAGTTTTGCCGCTCTGGTCATGTATGTGTGTGCGGCCTACGGGCTTGCGCGTCTGGCTGAAAGTACCTGGCTGGCGCAAGACGGTGAAGCCATTGCCGTGCAGGCCAACCCGACCCCCGGCGTGCCCAGTGCGCACCGATTGGTGGTGGTTCATGACGATTACTATCAGGTGATCAGTGCCGATGGTGAGCGTCGCACGATTCCCCGGGAGTCACCCAGCCCGGTGGTGGCGCGGGCCATGGCGGACCCCAGCGTGCGCGGCTTTATGCATTGGTCGCGTTTTCTGTACTGGGAGGTCATTGAGCAGGATGATTACTGGCGGGTGATCTTCAGAGATCTGCGTTACCTGATGCCGGACGAAGACCCTGCCGGGATCGGTCACACTGAGGTTCGGGTTCCCAAGGACTAGTCCAGGGCTTCCGACAGCGTGGTTACCGCCGCGGCGTAGCGGCTGTGCGCCGGCGCCAGCTGTTGAGCCCGGTTCGCGGCGGCGAGCGCCGCCTCACGTTGCCCTTGGCGCGCCAGGGCCCAGGCCAGATTATAGTGGCCTGCGGGCGCCTCAGGGGCCCGTTCGATGGCCGCGCCAAACTGGCGTTCGGCCTCGCTGTAGTCGTCTTCCTGATAGGCCAGGTTGCCCAGTGCCATGGGCCCCAGCGGGCTGTCCAGCCAGTGGTTCGCCGCGGCGTGGTAAGCCTTGCGCGCCGGTTCTACGCGGCCCTGTTGTTCCAGTGCCAGGGCTGCTTGCAGGTAGCGCTGGGGGCGGGCGGTGGCAGGCACGGCGTCCGGGGCGGTGATCACCAGAGCCCAGTAATCCCCGAGCTGCCAGGTGCGCTCAAAGCGACGCAGGGACATTACCTGCCGGTACTCTTCCCCCGAGCGCAGGATGACTTCGCCGGCCTCCAGATCAAAGCCGATGACCACCGCGTAATGCCATTGGGGCCAGCGCGGCAATTGCAGGTTCTGCAGTACCAGTACCGGGTTGCCGGCCTGGATTTCCGTCAACAGGTCCGCGAGTTCAGGTTCCAGGACATAGGGCACACGCTCGGCCCGTCGGCTGGCCGCGAGCAGCTCGGTTTGCAGGCTGCCCTGGCGGCCCGGCAGATACACCTGTTCTGACAGGGCGTCCGGGTCGGCCTCACGCAGGCCGCTGGTGTGCAACAGAGTGGCCAGTGCGGAAGGGCCGCACTGGTAATCGGTCTGAGGGAAAAAGGCAGTGGCGCTCAGCTCGGTCGCGGGCGATGCGCTGTACGCATCGTCCAGATCCGGGTACTGCAACGGGGCGTTGGCACAGCCAGCCAGTAGCGTGGCCCCAAGCAGGGCCACGACCCGGGTGAGCATCAGGTCAGCAGAATGACAAGAATCAGTATCAGCAGCACGGTGACAACGCTGCCGCCGGCGGCGAACTGGTCCAGACCCGCGCTCAACTCCATCACCTCGGTATCGGTCATGGCCGCGACGCGCTCCTGGGCCTGGTCCGGGTTCACGCCAAAGCGTTCCAGCTCGGCGCGGATATCATCGCGATTCAGATCATTCAACAGTTGTTGGCGTTCGCCACTGTGCTCCATGACCAGATCCTGGGTGCCGACGATGTCGGCCTGAGCGCTGGGCAGGGCGGCAGCGATCAGCATAAAGGCGCAGGCGATAAACAGCAGGCGGCGAACAGTCAGGCTCAATGCAGTCATGGCGAATCCTCGTTGTAGACTATTGGTCGTCCATGAAGCATAGCAGCTGTTGACTTCGGCGTCGGTGCGGTAGGTCTCAGACGCGGGAATTAGTACTTGTTTATCAATCCCTTGGCGCTACAGCAGGGAGGCGTAGAGGGTGAGCGCTGGGCTTGGATTGAGGTCGGTCACTGTGCGGGCGAATTGCCTGATTGTGTTGAATGAATGCTCATATAATAATGCCAGAATCTAATAAATAGTCAAAACGACACTATAGCGACGGCGACAACCATGACAGCAGCAATTGAACGCCTGGTGATTCTCGGGGGTGGCACCGCCGGCTGGATGACCGCCGCAGCGCTGAGCCGCCTGCTGCCGCCGGATATCAAAATTCGTCTGGTGGAGTCCGAACAGATCGGTACCGTGGGCGTGGGTGAGGCGACCATTCCCCATTTGCGCCAGTTCAACACCCTCTTGGGTATCGACGAAAACGCTTTTGTTCAGGCCACCGGCGCCACTTACAAGCTGGCGATCGAATTCAATGGCTGGGGCGACGCCGGCAGCCGTTACCTGCACCCCTTCAGTGGTTTTGGGGACGACCTCAACGGTATCGATTTTCACCATTATTTTTTACGGGCGCGCAAGCATCGCCCTGACCTGACGTTGGATGACTTTTCGCTGGCGAGCTGGGCTGCGCGTTCGGGGCGCTTTGGTCCTCCCCGGCCTGAGTTCCCCACTGGTTACGGCTACGCCTTCCATCTGGATGCCGGGCGTTACGCGCGCTTCTTGCGCGACTATGCCGAGGCGCGGGGCGTTGAGCGTATCGAGGGTCGGGTCGCGCAGGTGGAGCAGGACCCGGATAGCGGCCATATCCGGCGGCTTCACCTGGAGAGCGGGCAGGCGGTCGAGGGTCAGTTGTTTGTGGACTGCTCGGGTTTTCGAGCCCTGTTGATCGGGGATACCTTGGGCGTGGGCTATCAGAGTTGGCGCCACTGGTTGCCGTGCAACCGGGCCGTGGCGCTGGGGAGCCCGGCGATGGCCGAGCCGCCCCCCTATACCCGGGTCACGGCTTCCGGGGCGGGCTGGATCTGGCGTATTCCCCTGCAGCACCGCACCGGCAATGGTCATGTCTACAGCAGTGATCACCTGAGCGATGAGCAGGCCTGCGAGCAACTGCGCATCGCCATCGGCAAGCCGGCCATTACCGAGCCCAACTTTATCCGCTTTGAGCCCGGTTATCGCGCGCGCAGTTGGGACAAAAACTGCGTTGCCGTGGGTCTGTCGAGCGGCTTCCTGGAGCCACTGGAGTCCACCAGTATCTACCTGATTCAGATGGCGATTCTGAAACTGGTCACCTACTTCCCGAACGCGCGTTGCGAGGGCCCGGGGCAGGACGCCTTCAACCGCTGGATGGCGCTGGAATACGGCCGCGTAAGGGACTTTCTGATTCTGCACTACCACGCCAACCGGCGTCCGGAAGCCTTCTGGCAGCAGTGCCGAGAGATGACGATTCCCGACGAGTTGGCGCGCAAGCTCGCGCTGTTCAAGGAAGCCGCTGCCGTCGAACATTACGAGCACGGGCTCTTCGGCCTGCCGAGCTGGCTCGCGGTGTATCTTGGTCAGGGGGTAACCCCCGACGGCTGCGACCCACGGGTGGCCGGGCATCCGCCGCATAAGGTGGCCGCCCACCTCCAGGGCATGGCGGACACACTCAAACGCTGTGCCGAATCCCTGCCGCCTCATGCCGAGGCGGTGGTGCGCGGGGTCACCGGCTCACCGGCCCCGGCGGAATTGAGCCTGTACGGAGGGCGTTATGGTCGCTGATACTGCCCTGAAGCATATTGCGGTGGTGGGGGCGGGTGCCGTGGCACACGCGGCCGCCTTCACCCTGGCGCGGGCGCTCAAGCCCAGCGGCGTTGAGGTGACCCTGGTGGTGACACCGGCCGCGCCGGGCGATCAGCAGCAGGTGGAAATTTCGCAGCCGGCCCTGCACGAATTGATCGGTATCTGGGGATTGCCCGAGCCTGCATTGCTCAAGGCCTGCGATGGCCTCTATGGCCTCGGGTTTGAGTATCAGCCGCTTGGACGCGAGGGGTTTTTTCTGCCTTTTGGTCGCCACGGCATTGACCCGGCGCCCGCCAGCTTTGAGCAGGGTTTTTTCAAATGCCACCCGGGGGCGATCGCCCAGCGTTACAGCGAGCATTTTCTGGCCACCCAGGCGGCGCGCCGGGGTCAGTTTGATTTTCCGGTGGACGACCCGCGTTCCATCAAGTCGACCCTGCGCTACGGTTTGCACCTGGATCACAGCCGTTTATGTGACACCCTTGCGGATTACGGTGAACGCCTGGGGTTGAGGGTTTGCAAGGCCTCCCTCGACGATGTTGAACGGGGTGTCGATGAGCGGATTGCCGCTGTGCGCCTGGGTAACGGTGAGCGCCTGGTGGCGGATTTTTACATTGACGCTACCGGGGCTGAGTCGCGCCTGTTGGGCGAGGCGCTCGACGTCGGATTTGAGGATTGGGAGCACTGGTTGCCCTGGACCGTGCAGAGCCAGTTGAGCTTGCCGCCCGAGGCGCAGCCGCAGCCCCGGGCGCGCTTGTGTCAAACGGACTTTGGCTGGGAGCGTCGGGCCGGGTTGCGCAGCTGTGAGCGCATTGATGCCCTGGGCACCGCCCAAACCGACTGGGTGGGCTGGTGTCGCGCGTACGGGCAGGCTGACGAGGCCCTGCGTGCGCTGCGCCCAGGGCGGCGCGAGGTCTTTTGGCGGGGCAACTGCCTGGCGTTGGGCGATGCCGCCGGGAGTGCGACGCCGCTGGTGCTGTCCGAGCTGCACTGGGCCTGTAAAGCCCTGCTCCTGTGGCTTGAGTTATACCCGGATAAACGCTTGAGCAATGCGCTGCAGGGGGAGTACAACCGCCGGGCCGGGGCTATGCTGGCGGCCATCCGCGACTTCCATCTGGCGCATCGACTGGCCGAGACCGGGGTTACGCTCGAACAGCGGGACGCCTGGCCCGCGTCCTTACGTTTCCGTTTGTCGTTGTTTGAAACTCAGGGCCGGCTCTGGCCGGAGGACGAAGAGGCTGTGCCTCAGGAGGCCTGGATTATCCTGTTGACCGGGTTGGGTGTGCAGCCCGCGCGCTATGATCGGCTGCTGGATGCCCTGCCCGACGGGCAGTTGGCGGATTTGCACCGCCGGATTCAGCAGGCCCTGGATCGCGCTTTGGCCACGATGCCGACCCTGTCCAAAGTGTTGGCGCGCGACGCCGGTTAGTCACTGTCTGGGGAGCACTCTGGCGCCTTGAGTCTGGGGAGTCAGACTGTGTTACAATGGTTGCGTTTATCAAATTTCCCCCAGCTGGCTCGGCCAGCCACGCAAACGAGAGACTGAGATTATGAAAATTGCATTAATGAACGAATTCAGCCAGGCAGGCAAGAACCCCATCATCTGGGAACAGCTGCAAGCCGTGGCCAAAGAGCTGGGCCATGACGTGGCCAACGTCGGTATGGACGGCGACAATGACCACCACCTGACCTACATTCACCTGGGCATCATGTCGAGCCTGCTGCTCAACAGTAAAGCGGTGGATTTTGTGCTGACCGGTTGCGGCACCGGCCAGGGCGCCATGATGTCCCTGAACGCTCACCCCGGTGTCGCGTGCGGTTACTGCATCGAGCCCTCGGACGCTTACCTGTTCGCCCAGATCAACAACGGTAACGCCCTGGCCCTGCCCTTTGCCAAAGGTTTTGGCTGGGGTGCCGAACTGAACGTGCGCTACATCTGCGAGAAGGCCTTTACCGGTGTCACCGGCCAGGGTTACCCGCCGGAACGCAAAGAGTCCCAGGTGCGCAACGCCGGTATCCTCAGTGGTGTTAAAGCTGCCCTGAGCAAAGATGTACTGGAAGGCCTCAAGGCGCTGGATCAGGAGCTGGTAAAAACCGCCGTCACCGGCGAGCGTTTCCAGAAGTGCTTCTTTGACAACTGTCAGGACAAAGATCTGGAAGCTTACGTGCGCAGCGTGCTGGGCTGATCCCTCCGCGACCAACACGTTTTCAGGAACCCGGCCACTGCCGGGTTTTTTTATGCGAGCTGGATCAGCTCGATGGCGATAGTCAGCGAGGCCTGAAGTACACCCCGACATCGAGATCCTGGGCCAGGCAGGGCCAGCGGTCGATATCCCGCTCCCAGCCGCGCTGTTGATGGACCACGATATAGCGTTTGAAGTCCTCACCGTCGAAGGGATGCTCATTGAGTAGCAGATCGGCGGAAAAGATGACCGCCTGATCCAGTTCGGTGGCAAAAGGCTCGCCAATCAGGGCGTGGGCGATCAGGTTGGCCCGGGTCATATCGACGGGCACCAGTGGGATGCCGCATTCGCTGATAAACCGGTCGTTGACCTCTTCCAGCAGCCGGTGTGCCAGATAGGCCTCGTCCAGCAGGGCTTCCATCTCGTTGTCGGTGTCGACAATGTCGGGTGGCGATACGAAATAATCGCACGCGATGGTCAGCAGTGGCCTGATTTGTTGGTGCACCCGGTACGCTCGGGTCAGGTCGCAGATGGCATCGATAAAGTCAGGCACGTGCTCAATGTACCGCAACATGAAGCGCGCCAACTCCTCCGCCGCTGCCTCGGGTGGCAATTGAATCGAGCTGTGCAGGCTCGGCGCCTGTTTCCGCAGTCGGGTCACAAGGGCCTCATTCAAGGGGTCCTTGGCGCGCGCCTGGGCGATCAGGGCGCGAATGCGCGGTAGCTGTTCCAGCGTCATGAGTGTTGGGGGGTGCCTTGGATGTTAGGTTATCGCGTTGTTTCCCTAACCTTAATCCATAACCCCCCAATTGCAAGGCAAGGGGTCGACATTCTCAATCAGGGTAGTGAGTATTCACTTACGGTCAGAGCCATCGTCGATATCGGGTGAGTGCTATGAACCACCCACCCAGGAACAGACCACGGGCGCCGTTAAAGGCAACAAAGGCAAGCCACAGGCCGTGATTTCCCCAGTGCTGGGTGAGCCACCAAAGGGGCAGGAACACGCCGATCGCTGCCGCGATCACCGTGTATTGCATGGCGTGTGTGTGTCCGGATCCCAGGAAAACCCCGTCCAGTTGGTAGGCCCACACCGCTACCAACGGCAGCAAGCAGACCCACAGGTAATACCGGTGAACCCGCTCAAGGACCTCGGGCTGACCGGTAAATAGGCCCGGAAGCCAAGGGGCGCCCGCCGCGTAAATCAGTACCATCAAGAGCGCGACAGCCAGGGCCCAGGCGGTGGTATCCCGACAGGCGAGTAAAAATTGATGCAGGCGGCGGGCGCCGATGGCTTTGCCAGTGAGTGCCTCGGCGGCATGGGCAAAGCCATCCAGGCCGTGAGCGCTGAGCATGACCAGTTGCAGGAGAATCGCGTTGGCCGCGAGGATCAGCTCTCCCTGGCGCGCGCCCTGGGCAGTGAAGAACGCAAACGCCCCGAGCAGGCACAGGGTGCGCACAAACAAGTGGCGGTTGACGTCGAGCAGGGGCAAATAACTGCGCCAGTGCCGCAGCAGACCTGTGTCCAGACGTCCGCTGATGCCTTTGAGCTTGGTGCGCAACACCCACAGCCCCAGCGCGAGGCCAGCGTACTCCGCCAGGACGCTGGCGAGCGCTGCGCCGTCACTGTTGAGGCCGAGACCGATAATCAACACAATATCCAGAACGATATTGAGCAGGTTGGTGACCACCAGTATCAGTAGCGGGCTGCGGGTATCCTGCTGACCGATAAACCAGCCGATCAGAACATAGGTGGCGAGGGTTGCGGGGGCGCTGTGGAGGCGCAGTGCGAGGTAGCTGTGGGCCAGTGTGGCCACCTCATTGCCGGGGTTCATCAGGTGCAGGGCCAGGGGCAGGAGCCAGCCCTGCAGTGCGAGTAGTACCGCGCTGATGAGCAGCGCCAGGACCATCCCCTGTGCCAGCAGTAGGCGGCTGGCATCGCCGTCGTCCCGTCCACAGGCGCGAGCGACGAGGCTGGTGGTGCCCATACGCAAAAAGCCAAATGACCAGAACAGCAGACTCAAAATACTCGCACCCACGGCCACGGCGCCCAGGTAGCGGGCCTCGGGCAGGTGCCCGAGAATCGCGGTATCCACCACGCCCAGCAGCGGCACGGATAGATTGCTCAGAATCAGGGGCCAGGCGAGCTGCCAGATGCGCCGATGACGGACTTGCCAGCGGTCCTGTGGGTGCGGATATGGGTTCAAGCCTGCCTCTTTGGGGGTAATTGTCAGACGTTTGTTGTCAGAACCCGCTCAGTATAGCGATTTTGGTGTCTGAGGGGCGGCCGGAAGGCCTCTGCAAAGACTCGTCAAAAAGCACTCAACATCATAAATTTATTGACTTTTTTGCTTGCCTGTGGCCTCCTTACGCGCTGGTAGTTGCGACGAATTGCCGCACTTATTGGTGGTATCCCTTCTGCAGTTGGCGGCTCTGGCCGCGTTCACGGATGTGAAAGCAGTCGACCGGGATCCGCTGCCCGGGAGCAGAGTCAGCCAATCCTCGATGCACATCGTGTGCGCTGGGTCTTGGGGCCGGGCGGCCATACCTGTGAGTGATGCCGTTCACCGCGTTACCCTGGCGATAGCAAAAACAAGACACGATTTTGCAATCTTCCAGCAGTGATAAGCACATAAAGAAGCTACACGGAGATGATGGGCGATGTTAATGAAAGCAAAAAGGCTGACGGCCTTGCTGCTGGCCCCTGTTGTGCTGATGATGTCTCATCAGGCACTGGCAGAGGAAGGTGGACGCTGGAGCTACAATATGCCGGAAGGCGTTACCCCAGTGAGCCAAACCATCTATGGCCTGCATATGCAGATGTTCTGGTGGTGCGTGGCCATTGCGGTGGTGGTGTTCGGTATCATGTTCTACAGCATGATCAGGCATCGCAAATCCCGCGGCGTCAAACCGGCCAACTTTCACGAAAGTACGACCCTTGAGATTATCTGGACCGCCATTCCCCTGGTGATCCTGATCATTATGGCGATCCCTGCCACCAAGGGCCTGATCCAGATTTACGACGCTGAAGAAGCCGAGCTGGACATCATGGTCACCGGTTACCAGTGGCGCTGGCGCTACGACTACCTGGATGACGATGTCAGCTTCTTCAGTAACCTCTCGACACCCCGCGAACAGATTCAGGGTCTTGAGCCCAAAGGGCCCCACTACCTGCTGGAAGTTGATGAGCCGTTGGTGATTCCGGTGGATACCAAAGTGCGCTTTCTGCTGACAGCCGCGGATGTGATCCACTCCTGGTGGGTGCCGGACCTGGGTGTCAAAAAAGACACGATTCCCGGTTTTATCAACGAGTCCTGGGCGCTGGTCACTGAGCCGGGCACCTACCGTGGCCAGTGTGCCGAGCTGTGTGGCCGCGACCACGGCTTTATGCCGATTGTGGTCGAAGTGCTGCCCAAGGAAGAGTACGAGGAATGGCTCGCCGCCAAGCGCGAAGAAGCGGAAGCCATTCGGGCGTTGACGGAACAGACCTTTACCTTTGATGAGCTCTATGACCGCGGTCGCGATGTTTACAATCGCTGGTGCGTCGCTTGTCACCAGGGTGACGGTCAGGGTGTCCCGGGAACGTTCCCCGGTTTGATCGGCGGTATCTCTGTCGGTCCTGTTGAAGGCCACCTGGATGTGGTCGTGAACGGCGTGCGTGGTACCACCATGCAGGCTTTCGGTAGTCAGTTGAGCGAAGTGGATATCGCAGCGGTTATTACCTACGAGCGCAATGCCTGGGGTAATAATATGGGCGATATGGTTCAGCCGATTGACGTGTTCAACTTCAAACAGGACAACTAGGAGATAAGTAATGGCTCACGGTCCCGCTAAAGGTATCAGCCGCTGGTTGTTCACCACCAACCACAAAGACATTGGCAGCATGTACCTCTGGTTCAGCTTTGCCATGTTCCTGGTCGGCGGCTTGTTTGCACTGGTCGTCCGCGCCGAGCTGTTCGAGCCCGGCATGCAGATTGTCGACCCGAACTTCTTTAACCAAATGACCACCATGCACGGCCTGATCATGGTCTTCGGTGCCATTATGCCGGCCTTTGTGGGCCTGGCAAACTGGATGCTACCGATGATGATCGGCGCCCCGGATATGGCCCTGCCGCGCATGAACAACTGGAGCTTCTGGATTCTGCCCTTTGCATTTTTCATGCTCCTGTCCACCCTGTTTATGGAGGGCGGCGGCCCCAACTTCGGTTGGACTTTCTACGCGCCTCTGTCCACCACCTTTGCGCCTCCGAGTGTGACCTTCTTCATCTTCTCGGTGCACATCATGGGTATCAGCTCGATCATGGGTGCGATCAACATCATCGCCACCATTTTGAATATGCGCGCACCGGGTATGACCCTGATGAAAATGCCGCTGTTCGTCTGGACCTGGTTGATTACCGCTTACCTGTTGATCGCCGTTATGCCGGTATTGGCCGGTGTAGTGACCATGATGCTCATGGATATTCACTTCGGTACCAGCTTCTTTGATGCCGCCGGTGGCGGTGACCCGGTCCTGTTCCAGCATATCTTCTGGTTCTTCGGGCACCCCGAGGTGTACATCATGATTCTGCCGGCGTTCGGTATCGTCAGTGCGATCATTCCGACCTTCGCGCGCAAGCCGTTGTTCGGCTACTCGTCCATGGTTTACGCCACCGCGTCGATCGCGTTCCTGAGCTTTATCGTCTGGGCGCACCATATGTTTACCGTGGGGATGCCGATTGCGGGTGAGCTGTTCTTTATGTACGCCACCATGCTTATCGCGGTGCCTACCGGGGTGAAAGTGTTCAACTGGGTGGCGACCATGTTCAAGGGTGCCATGACCTTTGAAACGCCCATGCTGTTTGCCATTGGCTTTGTGGTGCTGTTCACTATCGGCGGTCTGTCTGGCCTGATGCTGGCGATTGCACCGGCGGACTTCCAGTATCACGATACTTACTTTGTCGTGGCCCACTTCCACTATGTACTGGTGCCGGGTGCGCTCTTCTCGATCATTGCGGCAGTGTACTACTGGCTGCCCAAGTGGTCCGGTCGTATGTACAGTGAAATCCTGGGCAAGACCCACTTCTGGGTGGCGTTTGTCGGTTTGAACCTGACCTTCTTCCCCATGCACTTTGCAGGGCTGGCGGGGATGCCGCGCCGGATTCCGGATTACCACATGATGTTCGCCAACTGGAACATGATCTCGTCGGTCGGAGCCTTCCTGTTCGCGGGCGCCCAGTTGCTGTTCCTGTACATCATCGTGACCACGATCATCAAAGGCCGCAAAGCCACCGATCGTGTCTGGGAGAACTCCGAGGGTCTGGAGTGGACTGTGCCGTCACCGGCGCCTTACCACACTTTCAGCACGCCGCCGGAAGTGAAGTAACAGGTTTGATCAGGAGGTATTTACGGTGAAACTGCCAATGCCAAGCAACCCCATCCACGCACTCTGCTTAAAGCTGGGTGCCTGGGCCGTGGGTATGTTCGTCTTTGCGCTGTGGATCATGCCCCCGATGTACGACGTGTTCTGCGAGATCACCGGTTTGAACGGTAAAACCGGTGGCCGCTACGAGGCCAGTGAGATCCAGCAGATCGACACCAGCCGCACCATCAACGTACAGTTTGTGGCGATCAACAACGACAAGATGCCTTGGCAGTTCGTCCCGCAGACCCGCTCGGTGCGCGTGCACCCGGGAGAGCAGGTGCAGATTGACTATCGGGTTCACAACCCCACCGGCAAGGACATGATTGCCCAGGCGATTCCAAGCCTGGTGCCCTACAACGCCGTAAACTACTTCCACAAAACCGAGTGCTTCTGCTTTGAGCAGCAGCCGCTCAAGGCCGGCGAAAGTGCGAATATGCCTTTGCTCTTTATTGTCGACCAGGATATTCCGCAGGGTGTCCACACCATCACCCTGTCTTACACTATATTTGATGTGACTGATCGCTACGCGGCCGATCAATTGCTGGGTGCGCGATAAGGTCAAGCGACCGATAACCGCACAATCATAATTAGCGCGGAGAAAAAACAATGGCAACAACTGAAGGAA
Source organism: Marinimicrobium alkaliphilum (assembly GCF_003259155.1). GTDB lineage: Bacteria > Pseudomonadota > Gammaproteobacteria > Pseudomonadales > Cellvibrionaceae > Marinimicrobium_A > Marinimicrobium_A alkaliphilum. The sequence continues at coordinate 224,980 of NZ_QGMQ01000003.1, read as the reverse complement.
ATTATTACGTACCGGAGCAAAGCAAACTGCCGTTGCTTGCCAGTATTGGTATGTTTGTCACCGTCTTTGGGGCATCCAGCTGGATGAGCGGGATTGTCAGCAGTCCGCTGGTATTCTTCGTTTCGTTATTCATCTTCGTCGCCGTGCTCTTGCAGCCGCCGCGCAAGGTCACCATCGCCGCCGGCGTGGTGCTGTTTCTGTTGGTGTCAGCGGGCTCTGACGCGCTGTCTTCGGTGTTGGTCGGGCCGCTGGTGTTTGGTGTTGGTGGTCTGATGTTTGCCGCCACCATCTGGAGCTGGTTCTCCATTGTGATCAGCGAGAACATTGCCGGGCTCAACAGCCCACAGCTCAAGCGCTCCTATGTGTGGGGTATGGGCTGGTTCATCTTCTCCGAAGTGATGTTCTTTGCCGCCTTCTTTGGCGCACTCTTTTACGTCCGCACGCTGGCGCTACCCTGGCTTGCCGGTGAAGGCGATGGCGTGCACAACCCCCTGCTCTGGCCCGGCTTTGAAGCCCATTGGCCGCTGATGGAAACGCCCGATATGGCTGCCAGTGGTGATGCCGCCGAGGTGCGCGGTCCCGATCAGGCCATGAGTCTGAGTCAGGCCGGGTCCCTGTTTACCTGGCTGCCGTTCTGGAACACGCTGATCCTGCTGAGCTCCAGTGTCACGGTTCACTTTGCGCACAGCGCCCTGCTCAAAGGCGAGCGCAAGCCCTTTAACGTCTGGTTGGGTGCAACCATCGTGTTGGCCGTGGTGTTCCTGTTCTTGCAGGCTTATGAATACTACGAAGCCTATGCGCTGATGGGCCTGACCCTGCAATCGGGTATCTATGGGTCAACGTTCTTTATGCTTACCGGTTTCCATGGCGCCCACGTTCTGCTCGGCACCATCATGTTGCTGGTGATGTGGTTGCGCTCGGTTCTGAAGGGGCACTTCAAAAAGGATGATCACTTCGGCTTTGAGGCGACCAGTTGGTACTGGCACTTTGTTGATGTGGTCTGGGTGATTCTGTTTCTGGCCGTATACATCTTCGGCTGATGGCAGGAGGGCCGACGCGAGCGAACGCCGCGTCGGCCTGAGGTCATACCCGGGTATCCCAGGGTGCCTGACTGGTGAGAATGCCAGTGTAGAGACCGTAAAAGATCAACCCCATCATCAGTGCAGCAAGGGTAATGCGCACACCCAGGGCATAGAGCGTCCGCTTGGATTCAGAAACGCCCAGGTCTTTGAGTAAAAAGCGCAATCCGCTACCCAGGCTAAGTACTACACCGATGAGCAGCAGCACAATGGTTATTTTAAGCCACATAGTTATCCTCGTTCGTCGTTGTTTGCCGTGACCAGCGAACACCATCCTGTGCGTTTACGCTTGGCCATCAGCTGGAAAATTACGCTGTTGACGCTTCTGGCGCTGCCCTTGCTGCTCAGTCTCGGTTTCTGGCAGCTGGATCGGGCCGCGGAGAAACGCGCCCTGGAGGCCGCGTTCGACGCCCAGCGTCAGGCGCCCCCGGTCGAGCTGACCCGTGCCGAAGCGGCGGACTTGGCGCGCTACCAGCGGGTCATTGTCCGGGGCGAATTCGACAACGAACATACATGGTTGTTGGACAATAAACAACGCAGTGGACGGGTGGGTTACGAGGTGGTAACACCCCTTGTGCTGGAGGACGGTGCCCGGATCCTGGTGAATCGGGGGTGGATACCATCCACAGGGAATCGTCAGCAGTTACCTGAAGTGCCTGCGGTAGCGGGCGAGCGTACCCTGTTTGCGCAGGTGGCAGAGGTGAGCGATCACCCCATGCTCGATGCGCACAGCGACAGTCGCGGGTGGCCCAAGGTGATCTTGCAGATCGAGCCGGTGACCATGGGCCGGCAGTTGGGCCAGCGCCTGGCACCTTTTTATCTGCTGATTGATGATAACAGTGCTGGCGCGTTTGAAACCCGTTGGCAAGCAGTTAACATGAGCACCGAAACCCATATCGGCTACGCCGTGCAGTGGTTTGCAATGGCGCTGGCATTGAGTATCTGGTTTGTGTTTGCCAACTCCAACGTGTTGGCCTGGTGGCGCAGTCGCCGGAAACCAGCTATCAACCGTATGACACACAAGAGGTAAGATTGAGTGACCGAACGCTCTCCCGAGTATGATCGCGCCATGCAGCGCCGGGGCCGCATTATCGCGACAGCGCTGATGCTGGTGGTGACGCTGCCGCTGGCCGCTGCCTGGTTTGTTTACTACACCGGCATCGGTATGCCGACCACCCAGGTCAATCGTGGCGACCTGGTCAGCCCACCGCAATTGATCGATCAGCTTGAGCCGCGCGAACTGGGTACCGACGGTGCGTGGGAGATCGGCACCGAAGAACGTCGCCGCTGGCGGTACGTGATCCCGGGTTACGCCACCTGCGATCAGCTGTGTCAGGATACCCTCTACCTGACCCGCCAGGTGCATATCCGCCTGGGTAAGGATGCCTACCGGGTCGAGCGTATCTACCTGTTACTGGATGACCACATTGATCCAGCGCTTGTCGACTGGCTCGAAACCGAGCATCCGGGGCTGCGCGTCATGCGCACCGAACCGCAAGCGTTGGCGGAGTTGCTCGATCGCACCAACCTGCGGGGCGTCGACCCGGTAGCCAGCGGCGAGTATTTTCTGATGGATCAGATTGGTTATTTGATGATGCGCTATACCCCGGCGCATACCGGCAATGAGCTGCTTGACGATGTCAAACGCATGCTTAAAGTGACTTACGACGAATAATTCCGGCGAGGACTCAACCGTGACCCAGAAAAATAACTTTCGGCTTGGCTATCGATTGGTATTGGCGGCGACGGCTTTCTGTATGGTGGTGGTCATTCTGGGGGCGTTTACCCGCCTTGTGGATGCCGGCCTGGGCTGCCCCGACTGGCCGGGCTGCTACGGCCACCTGACCTGGCCGCGCTCTGACGGTGCGGTCGAAGCCGCTGAGGCGCGCTTCCCGGAGTTTCCGGTTGAACACGACAAAACCTGGCCGGAGATGGTACACCGCTACGTGGCCGGTATTCTCGGGTTGATCATTCTCGGCCTGACCATTATGACCTGGCGTTGGGCGCGGCAGAATCCACATCAAAGCTATCCGCGCAATCACAGCATCGCCCTACTGGTGCTGGTCATCGTACAGGCGGCCTTCGGTATGTGGACGGTCACGCTCAAACTCTGGCCCCAGATCGTCACCGCGCATCTGCTCGGTGGCTTCGCGACCCTGAGTATGTTGTGGCTCCTGGCGCAACGCTTTGCGCGTTGGCGCTGGTCGTTTTCGGGCATAGTCTACCGCCAGCTCCAGGCACTCAAACCACTGATGTGGGTGGCCCTGGTGGCGGTGGTACTGCAGATCGCACTGGGTGGCTGGCTCAGCGCCAACTACGCGGCGCTGGCGTGCACAGACTTTCCCCGCTGCCACGGTGAGTGGTGGCCGGCAATGGACTTTGTGCGCGGCTTCAACTTCGCGCAGGGCGTCGGGCCCAATTACCTGGGGGGGCTGCTTGAGGGCGATGCCCGCACCGCCATCCATGTCAGTCATCGTCTCGGGGCGTTGGTGGTAACGGCCGTGTTGGCGCTGCTGTGCTGGCGCCTGTGGCGTATTGGACAGCGTCCCACTCAGCGCCTGGCGCTGATTATTGCCGGGGTGCTGGTGGTGCAGATACTGTTGGGCATTACCAATGTGATGGCGTCCTTGCCTCTGGCCGTGGCGGTGGCGCACAACGCGGTGGGTGCCGTTCTGCTGCTAACCTTGGTAACATTGGCCCACCGGATCTATAGCGCGCGCAGTGCCTGAGCACGGCGCGACGAGCGTACACAGAGGTTAGACAATAATGAGTAAGGCGAGCAGCAACACCCTGAATCGCACGGCGACCGCCTCCTGGCGGGATTACTACGAGCTGTGCAAGCCTCGTGTGGTGATGCTGATGATCCTGACGGCCATCATCGGTATGCTCCTGGCGGTGCCGGGCATGGTCCCTCTGGACGTCTTGCTGATCGGTAACCTGGGGATCGCGCTGTGCGCGGGGTCCGCCGCTGCCGTCAACCACATGGTGGATCGCCATGTGGACCAGAAAATGGCCCGCACCCTGAATCGGCCGGTTGCCCGGGGGAGGGTCGAACCCCTGCAGGCCATGCTGTTCGCTGCCGTTCTCGGGCTTGCGGGCATGGCCTTGCTGGTGGTCTTTATCAACACTTTGACCGCCGTTCTGACCCTGGCGTCGCTGCTCGGCTACGCTCTGGTCTACACCCTGTTTCTCAAGCGCGCTACGCCCCAGAATATTGTCATCGGCGGGATTGCGGGCGCGGCGCCGCCGCTCTTGGGCTGGACCGCCGTCACGGGCGAGATTCACGGTCACGCGCTGTTGCTGGTATTGATCATCTTTGCCTGGACGCCGCCGCACTTCTGGGCGCTGGCCGTACATCGTAAAGACGACTATGCCAAAGCCGACATTCCCATGCTCCCGGTGACCCACGGTGAGCAGTACACCAAAGTGCACATCCTGCTCTACACCATCATCATGATCCTGGTGACCCTGCTGCCCTGGATTACCGGGATGCTGGGCTGGCTCTACCTTGCCGGCGCGGTGGCGCTCGGGGCCGGGTTTCTCTACTGGTCACTGGTGCTGTTATTCACCGATCGGCCCACGGCGGGCATGGATACCTTCAAGTATTCCATTGTCTACCTCATGACCCTGTTTGTGGTTATGCTCCTGGATCACTATCTGATAGTGGCGCCTGCAGGGCTGCCCTGGTCGTAAATTATTTAATCGGAGTACGTCAACGTGGCATCTGAGCACAACCCGAATCATACCGAAGCACAAAAACGCGGCATTCGCCGGACTGTGTTTTTTCTGGTGTTGTTGGTACTGGTGGTGATCGGCCTGGCGTTTAACAAAATCCTGCGCGAGCCGCCGCTGGATCGCGATCAGCTGCGTCAGAACAACGCCTTCCTGCTGGAAAGTCCGCGTCGCTTTACGCCTTTTGAGCTGGTTGACCACCGGGGCGAGTCGTTTACCCACGAGGACCTGCAGGGGCAGTGGAGTCTGGTGTTTTTCGGCTTCACGCACTGCCCGGACATCTGTCCCATGACCATGATGGATCTGGCCGATCTGGTGCAGGTACTCCCTGAGGACATTGCCGACAACACCCAGGTGCTGTTGGTAACTGTGGATCCGGGGCGGGACACGCCGGGCGTGCTGGCCGAGTATGTTCCCCACTTCAATGAAGACTTCATTGGCGTCACCGGTGAATTTCTGACCATCCGCCGTTTTGCCAACGAGCTCAACGTGGCCTTTGCCCGCGTGACCCAGGGCGACGATTACACCGTCGATCACGGCAGTCAGGTGGTGTTGATCAACCCCAAGGGCGACTACCACGCCTTCTTCCGTCCGCCGTTTGATATCGAACAGCTGAACAGTACCTACGGCGCCATCTATCGAGACTTCCGCTTCTAAATCGATGACCCCATTGGTGCGCTTTTCTGCCAGAACCCCGGTCTTCCGGGGTTTTTTATGTTTGGTTTAAGCCCGTCTGATATTTCGTTTGGTTTTACTCGTGTGGCGCCTAATACCCAATTAAACTAGAAAATCCTATTTATCTGATAATATATTCATATATGATATATGTCATAAAGGGTGAACACGCATAGCGTGAAAAACCACAATAACGTTTAAGACGGGTTGACGATGGCAATAGCGACCGAACCACACGGTGTTTCGCGAATCACAGCTGCACTCCGCTGGGGACTGATCCTGGCAGGCGTCCTGTGCGCGCCCGTGAGTAACGCCGAACCGCTCAGCCTCTGGTATGACGCCCCCGGCGAGGACTGGGAGACCCAGGGCCTGCCAATCGGCAATGGCGCCATGGGGGCCGTGATTCTCGGCGGCACCGAACTCGAACTCATTCAATTCAACGAGAAGTCGCTCTGGACCGGTGGCCCCGGTGCCCAAGGCTACAACTTCGGCTGGCCGGACGCCTCGCTGAAGAATGCCGTGCGCGCCGTGCAGCAAGACCTGTTCCGCGAAGGCGAGCTTGAGCCCGAGGCCGTTGCTGAACGCCTGGGCCAGCCCATGGTCGCCTACGGTGACTACCAGACCTTCGGCGACCTCTGGCTGCGTTACAGCGGTAGTGACGCCCCGGTCGAGGATTATCGTCGCGCGCTGGACCTGGAGCGGGGCGTGATCGAAATTACCTATCGGCGCGGTGAACGCCAGTACCGACGCGAATACTTTGCCAGCTACCCCGCCGGCGTCATCGCGGTGCGCCTGTCCGTGGATAAGCCGGGCGAGCTCGATCTCAGTGTGGGCCTGCAGATTCCGGACAACCGCAGTGCCGAGTTCACCGCCTCTGATGACGGCGCGTTGAGCGTGCGTGGGGCGCTTGCGGACAATGGTCTGGCTTACTATGCGCGCTTGCAGGTGACTACCGACGGCGATGTTGTGATGCAGAATGACAGCGCTGTAACCTCCGCTGACGGTCACCGGAGTCCCGCCTTTCACATTGCCGGTGCCGATACCGTTACCTTGATCCTCAGCGGTGCCACTGACTATGCATCGGATTACCCGAGCTATCGCGGTTCCTTACCGGTAGCCGCGGTCAATGAGCGTGTTGAGCGTGCCTCGAATCAGGATTTTGCGGCGCTGCACGCACAGCATGAAGCCGATCACCGGGCGCTGTTTGAGCGCATGAGTCTGGATATCGGTCAGGCCCCGGTGGATGAGCCCACGGATCGTCTACTGGCCGAATACGCCGGTACCGACACCCCCGAGGCTCGCTGGCTCGAAGCGGTGTATTTTCAGTATGGGCGCTACCTGTTGATTGCGTCCTCGCGGCCCGGGTCGCTGCCGGCGAACCTGCAGGGTGTCTGGAACCACAGTAACACCCCGCCCTGGCACGCGGATTACCACGTCAATATCAATCTACAGATGAACTATTGGCCCGCGTTGGTCACTGGCCTTGAGGAAACCGCCGAGCCCCTGTTGGACTTTATCGACAGTCTTGTCGAGCCCGGCCGGGTTGCCGCCGAACGCATCTACGGCGCCGGAGGCTGGACCCTGTCGCTCAATACCAATGTCTGGGGCTTTACCGGTTTGATTGAGTGGCCCACCGCCTTCTGGCAACCGGAAGCGGCGGCCTGGCTGATGCAGCACTACCATGAACACTACCTGTTCACCCGCGACGAGACCCTGTTGCGCGAGCGTGCCTGGCCGGTGATGCGCGAAGCGGCGCAATTCTGGCTCGATTTTCTGATCGAGGATCCGGACACAGGTGAGCTGGTGGTTGCGCCCAGCTACTCCCCGGAACACGGCCCTTTTGTGGTCGGTGCCGCCATGTCTCAACAGATGGTGTACGACCTGTTTGCCCGAGTACTGGAAAGCGCCGAGGTGTTAGGTCGGGATGATGCCTGGCTGGCACAGTTGCGCACCGCCAAGGCCAAACTCGACCCGGGCCTGCGTATCGGCCGCTGGGGACAGTTGCAGGAGTGGCGCGCAGATATTGACGACCCGGACAATCACCATCGCCACATTTCGCACCTGTTCGCCCTGCATCCCGGACGCCAGCTGACCGAGGACAATCGCACCTATCGCGACGCCGCCCAGCGCTCGCTCGAAGCGCGCGGCGATGGCGGTACCGGCTGGGCCCAGGCCTGGAAAATCAATCAGTGGGCACGTCTGCACGACGGTGATCGTGCCCACAAACTTCTGCACGACCAATTGCGCCAGAGCACCCTGAGCAATTTGTGGGGCAACCACCCGCCGTTTCAGATCGATGGCAATTTTGGGGCAACGGCAGGCGTCGCCGAGATGCTGATTCAAAGTCATCTGAATGTGATCAACCTGCTGCCCGCGTTGCCGAGCGCCTGGCCCGAGGGCAGTGCCCAGGGGTTGCGCGCGCGCGGCAATGTTGTTGTCGATCTGCATTGGCGTGAAGGGCGCTTGCAGCGCGCGGAGCTGCACAGTGCGCATGCTCAGGAGCTGACGGTGCGTACTCGCGTGCCTGTGCGCGCCGAGTTGACTGATACCGGTGCAGCGGTGCCGTTGCGCGCGCACGATGATCGAGTGAGTTTTCGCCTACCGGGAGATCAGTCGGTCACCCTGTATGCAATATCGGAGAGCGACTGAAAACGCCGGGCTACCGGCCAGCACTAAGCACTACCAACTAGAAAGCCTATAAAAGAGAGGGTTAAACTTGTGAATAACGACAGCAAACGCAAACTATTGACCGTGGCGATCGCCAGCCTGTCCGCAACCGGTACGCTCGCGCTGAGCCAGAGCGTACTGGCCCAAAATGAAGCCCCGGAGGCGCTGGAAGAAATCGTGGTTACCGGCCAGCGCGCCACGATCCTGTCGGCGCAAGAGCTTAAGCGCAACGCCGAGCAGATCGTCGACTCCATTGTCGCCGATGACATCGGCAAACTGCCGGACCGCAGTGTCACCGAAGCCCTGCAGCGTATCCCCGGCGTTACCATCGAACGTTTTATGGATATCGGCGACCCGGAACATTTCTCCGCTGAAGGTAGTGGTGTTGCTATTCGCGGGATGAAACATGTGCGTTCCGAGCTCAATGGTCGCGACTCCTTTGCCGCTGCGGGTGGACGCAGTTTATCTTTTGAGGACGTGCCCGCCGAGCTGATGGCCGGTGTCGATGTTTACAAAAACCCGTCGGCGGATATGATCGAAGGTGGTCTGGGTGGTACCGTCAACCTGCGCACCAAAATGCCTTTGGACCAAAGCGGTCGGGTCATCAGTGCCAGCGTCAGTGCCAACTACGGTGATTTTATTGAGGAAACCCGCCCCTCGATCTCGGCACTCTACAGTAACAAATGGGTGACTGATGCGGGTGAATTCGGTTTCCTGGCCGATTTCGCCTACTCGGAAATTGCCACCCGCACAGACGGTATTTTTAACCGCCCCTTCTTTGCTCGTACCGATCTTGAAGATGGCACGCGCTGGGTGCCGCGCGGTGCCGACTGGCGCTCCATGGAGTTTGAGCGCGAGCGCACCGGTGCCTATATGGCGTTCCAGTGGCGTCCGGATAGCCTGTCCGAATTGTCGTTTACCGCGTTCCGCAGCGAATACGACATGCAGTGGAATGAGGATGCCATCTTCGTGCAGAACGACCCTTGGACTCTTGAACCCCAAGGCGCGACCTATGAGGACGGTGTATTTATCGGCGGCCGTTTGACGGATCCGACCAACAATGGCATTCCGTTTGGCGCTGACGTGCGTGTCGCGACCGGTGCATCGGTGACTACCGACTTCGCACTCAACTATCAGCGCCTGGCGGGCAATTGGCAGCTGAGCACGGATTTGCAGTACACGGAGTCCACCAGTGATTCGCTCGATCTGACGATCGCCACGGGTATCAACCTGCCCTACCTGGATCTCGATCTCACCGGGTCAACACCGCTGCTGACCGCCGATGCAGATTATCTGGAAGACTTTTCCAATTACTACTGGGGCTTCACCATGCCCCATATACAGGATAACGAAGCCTCTCAGGTTGCCTGGCGCGCGGATGCGCAATACAACTTCGACGCTTCACCGGTGCGCTCGCTCAAAGTGGGTGTCCGCGTTACGGATCGCGAGGCCGACAACGCCAACACCGGGTACGACTGGAAGCCGCTCTATCAATCGTGGATGATGTGGTGGGCGCTCGATCCGGAGCTGGGTCTGCCCAAAATTAGAGAGCAAGAGTTGGGCCTGCTCAACCTGAACCGCTTTAGCAACTTCTTCCGCGGTGGTGCGCCGGCACCGGGCGTGGTCTGGGCCCCGACCGTCGATCTGGCGCTGGGTTTCCCGCAAAGCTTTATCGACTTGCACGAATCGGCATTTGACTATGCCTACGAGCTGGGTCACAACCCCGATGCCACCGACGGTGCCATTGATTACGCGTTTGCGGGCAGCTGGCCCTACAATCTGCGCACCACTGACGATCCGGCCTGGCAGAACCGTCAGGAGGAAAATACCTACGCGACCTACGCCACCTTGCGCTTCGGGTTCGATGACCTCCCGTACCCGGTCGACGGTAATGTTGGCGTGCGGGTAGTGCGCACCGAGTCCACCGCCAGCGGCAACATGGTGTACCCGACCGGTGAGTTTGCCGGCCAGTATTTCAATCCGTTCCACGATGCGGCCAACCCGAACGCGGTATCCTCGGTGCCCATCAGTTTTGAAAATGCCTACACCAACGTGTTGCCGAGCCTGAATGTGCGGGTTGAGTTGGACAGTGATCTGTTCTTGCGTTTCGCACTGTCTCAGGCAATTTCGCGCCCGGAGTTCAACCAACTCAAAGCCTTTCAGGAGCTGAGCGCGGACCTGCGCCCCGGTTTTGATCCTGAGGTGGATGGTACGCCCCAGCCCGATGACTATGTGCTGACGTCCAGCTCCTGGGAGAACCCCATGCTTGAGCCGCTGGAAGCGACCCAGGCGGACGTCTCACTGGAGTGGTATTTTGATGACCGCGGGGGCATGGCACACGTCAACCTGTTCCATAAAGAGATCGACGGTATCATCCGCAGTCAGTCCAGTACTGAAGTCCATAACGGCCACAGCTATGCAGTGACCCGGCCGCTCAACGCCGGTGATGCCAGCATTCAGGGCTTTGAGGTGGGCTACAGTCAGTTCTTCGACCAGCTGCCCGAGCCCTTCAACGGTTTGGGCATGCAGTTCAACTACACCTACATCGACAGTTCCACCAATATCCCCCTGGCGTTGGATCCGGACAATCCGGATCAGGTTATCGGGCCAGTGGATACCGATGGCACCATGATGGACACCAACCTGCCCTATGAAGGACTGTCCGAGCACGCCTACAACCTGGTGGGCATGTATGAGCGCGGCGCCTGGTCTGCCCGACTGGCCTGGAGCTGGCGCAGCGAGTACCTGATGGCCATTGGGCCCAACGGGTTTGAAGGGGGTGACGGTGGCGTCAATTCCAGTGATGGGGTGCGCTGGCGCCTGCCGGTCTGGAGTGACGATACCGGACAGCTGGACGGCTCCGTGTTCTACCGGATCAATGACAACTTCCTGGTCGGTCTGGAAATGAACAATATTACCAACGCGGAAACTCGCACCATCATGCGTCAGCAGGGTGCCGGCGACCATTACGCCTCGCACTTTGTCAACGACACCCGCTACGCACTGACACTTCGGGCGACATTTTAGTATGCTGTTATGACGGATGCCTAAGGCTGGGCATGTGGCACCGAATACCTCTTCCGGGGGTATTCGGTGCATTTTTATTTGTGGGACCGATTTATTGCGCAGTATCCTATCGAATAACAACGACATGAGAGAGCACTATGGCACTGCACGGTTTGATCAACGGCGCGCGCGTCTGGCTAGTACTGACATTGGTTGTGACAGTGAGCGCCTGCAGCCACCAGAGTCTTCAGGGCAATCAGGCGGAATTGCCGCGCCTGGACACCCGCGATGGTCGGCACGCCTTGATGGTCGATGGTGAACCTTTTCTGATTCTGGCGGGACAGAGCAACAACTCCGCCAACTACCCGGCAGTGCTGGATCAGGTTTGGCCCAGTATTGAAAAACTCGGCGCCAACACCCTGAGTATTCCCGTGGCCTGGGAGCAGATCGAACCGCGTGAAGGTGAGTTTGATTTCTCCTATCTGGACACCTTGATTGCCGAGGCCCACGAGCGTGACATCCGCTTGGTGTTACTTTGGTTTGCCACCTGGAAAAACAACGCGCCTCATTACGCACCGGCGTGGGTGAAGCTGGACAACGAACGTTTTCCGCGCGTGATTCAGCGCAATGGCGAAACCCTGAACTCGCTCTCGCCCCACGCGGACACCACGCGGGAAGCCGACAAAAAAGCCTTCGTCGAACTGATGACCTACCTGCGCGACAACGACCCCAATCACACCGTGATGATGGTGCAAGTGCAGAATGAGCCCGGCACCTATCGCTCGGTGCGGGATTTCTCCCCGATGGCGGAGGCGATTTTTGAACGGCCAGTACCCGAACAATTGACCCGTGGGCTCGGCATCGAGCACGGCGGCAACTGGCCGGAAACCTTCGGCGATGACGCCGACGAATTTTTGCATGCCTACAGCATCGCCCGTTACATCAATAGCATTGCGGAAGCCGGCAAGGCGGTGAAAAACCTGCCCATGAACGTCAACGTCGCCTTGCGCAATCCTTTCTATCCCGGTGAGCCCGGCCAATATTCCAGCGGTGGCGCCACCGACAATGTGCTCGACCTGTGGAAAGTGGCGGCGCCCGCCATCGATATGATTTCGCCCGACATCTACTTCCGCGATCACCGCACCGTAGAGCGGGTGATGGAGCTTTACTCGCGGCCGGACAACGCCCTGTTTGTCGCGGAGATTGGCAACGATCAGCCCTATGCCCGCTACTTTTTCTCCGCCCTCGGCCATCAGGGTATTGGTTTCGCACCTTTCGGCATGGACGATACCGGCTATATGAATTACCCCCTGGGGGCGCCGACTTTTGACGACCAGGTGATTGAAAACTTTGCCCAGGTCTACCGGTTGGTTGCGCCCTGGGCGCGGGAGTGGGCCCGGCTGAGTTTTGAAGGCAAAGTCTGGGGCGCGTCCGAGCCCGGCGGCGACCGGGAAATGAGTCAGCGCATCTGGAATGCCGAAGCCAGCCCGGAAGAGCTGGAGCAGCAGGCCGAAACCTTTACCCAACACCTCGACCTGGGCCGCTGGCAGGCGGAAGTCACCTATGGCCGGCCCATGTTCTGGATCGAACCGCCCGAAGGCAATGACCCACCCTCCGGCGGCGCACTCATCGCCCAGCTCGACGACGACGAATTTCTGATCACCGGCCTCAACAGCCGCGTCAGCCTGAGTCCGGCGGGCGAACAGGAAGGCGAACGCTACATGGTGGTTCGCGCCGAGGAGGGTTACTTCAACGATGCAGGCGAATGGCAATTTATCCGTGTCTGGAACGGCGACCAGACCGACTGGGGCCTCAACTTCCGCGAGCGCCCGTTCTTGTTGCGAGTGCGGATGGCGACCTACTGATTAGGCCGCCTTCGCCACGCGCCCTTCCGCCGACGCGCTCGGTGCCTGTTCAGCTTGCCAGTGCAATTGATCGCTGTAGTGCAGCAGGCGCAGGTGGCCCTGGTGGTCTTCCAGCAGCGCGCTGCAACTCTCCACCCAGTCGCCGGTATTGGCGTAGCGGATGCCGTTTTGCTCAAGTAGCGCCGCGGCGTGGATGTGACCGCAGATGACGCCGTCGTAGCCCCGGCGGCGGGCTTCGTCCATGGCTTCATTCTGGTAGGTTTCGATGGCTTTTTGCGCGCCTTTGACGTTGCTCTTGATCAGTCCGGCGAGCGAAAAGTAGGGCCGGCCGGTGAGTTTGCGCCAGCGGTTGGCCCAACGGTTGATAAACAGCAGCGCGTCGTAGGCGATGTCGCCACAAAAGCGGGTGACCCAGCTCAGGTTGATATGGGCATCCATGGCGTCGCCGTGCATCACCAGCCAGCGTTTTCCGTCGGCACTCACGTATTCATGTTCCAGCGCCACTTCGATGGCCCCAAACTGGTCGCCGCAGAAGTGGCGCAGGGGTTCGTCGTGGTTGCCCGGTACGTAAATGACTCTGACCCCTTTGTCCGCCAGCTCGTAGAGTTTGAGTAAAACCTGGTAGTGTTGGGCGGGCCAACAGAAGCGCTTTTTCAGGGCCCAGAGGTCGATCACATCGCCGACCAGATACAGCGTCTCACAGCGAATACGATCGAGAAATTCCAGCAGGTAGTCGGCTTTGCAGTCCCGGTAGCCCAGGTGCAGGTCGGAGATCCAGATGGTGCGTGCATGGAGCGGATTGGCAAGTGTCGAGCCCGGCGTCATGGGTCAGTCCTCATTTGGCGGTGGCACACTGTCAGAGCCCAGTGTCGCCGCGCTATGTGACGACCGGGTAACCACCCGATGACAATCTCGTGAAGCCGCCCGCGCGAGTCGGGGTGGCCTTGTACCATTATTTGGGTTTCGCGGGATTTTTGTCGGATTACGCCTTCGGCTAATCCGACCTACTGGGAGCAGCGTGCCATTGTTCGAGTAGGTCGGATTAGCCCGCAGGGCGTAATCCGACACTGAGGCACCTAACCGAATTCAACCCGTTAACGAGGTTGTGGCTTTAGCAGCGTCAAGACAAACAGGCTGGTGGCCGAGAGCACGATGGAGGGACCGGCGGGGGTGTCCCAGAAAAAGGACGCGGTGAGCCCCGCGGCGACCGACAGGCAGCCAAAGCCCCCGGCGATCAGCGCCATCTGCTCCGGGGTGTGGGCCAGGCGGCGGCTGGCGGCGGCGGGAATGATCAACAGGGCGGTGATCAGCAGAACCCCCACCACCTTCATGGCAATGGCGATCACCAGCGCCATAATCAGCATAAACGCGGTGCGGATCAGGGCCACCGGCAAGCCTTCCACCTCCGCCAGCTCCTCGTGCACGGTCACCGCCAGCAGCGGTCGCCAGAGCCATAGCAGAAGCGCAATTACCGCCGTGGCGATCACCCACACGGTCACTACATCGGCACGGTTGGCCGCCAGAATATCGCCAAACAAGTAGGCCATCAGGTCAATACGACTGCTGGTGAACACGCTCACCAGCACCAGCCCCAGAGCCAGCGTGGAGTGGGACAGAATGCCGAGCAGGGTGTCGGTGGCGAGCAGGCGGTTGTGTTGCAGGGCCACCAGCATCAGGGCCAGCAGCAGGCAGCCGATGGCCACCGCGATATTCAGATTGATATCCAGCAGCAGGCCAAAGGTCACCCCCATCAACGCCGAGTGCGCCAGGGTATCGCCGAAATAGGCCATGCGTCGCCAGACCACAAAAGCGCCCAGGGGGCCGGCCACCATCGCCACGCCCAGGCCGCAGAGCAGGGCATAAAGCATAAAATCAGGCATCGTGGGGCTCCGTCCCGGTGACGATATTGCCGTGATCGTCGTGTTCATGATCGTGGTGGTGGGTGTAGAGCGCCACCTGGGGTTTGACGGTATCGCCGAACAGGTCCAGGTACGCCGGATGGGCGGTGACGTCCTCGGGGTGGCCCTGGCAGCAGATGTGCTGGTTCAGGCACACTACGGTATCGGTGTTGGCCATGACCAGATGCAGATCGTGGGAGACCAGCAGCACCCCGCATTGGCGCGCCCGGCGAATGTCGTTGATCAGTTTATAGAGCGCTTCCTGTCCGGTGATATCGACGCCTTGCACCGGTTCGTCCAGCACCAGCAGGTGCGGGTCGCGCAACAGCGCCCGGGCCAGCAGGACCCGTTGGGTCTCGCCGCCGGAGAGCTGGCTCATGGGGGTGGTCAACAGGCTCTCAATACCGGTGAGCGCCACCACCTCATCCAGGTCGATACGCGGTTTGCCCGCAAGCGCGAGAAAACGCCGGGCGGTGAGCGGCAGGCTCGGATCGATATGCAGTTTCTGGGGCATGTAGCCGATACGCAGGGCCTTGCGTCGGGTCAGGGAGCCGGTATCCGGCTTGACCAGCCCGAGCAGCACCCTTACAAGCGTGGTCTTGCCCGCACCGTTGGGGCCGATCAGGGTGGTGATCTTGCCCGCCTCCAGGGTCAGGTCGGCGTGTTGCAGGATATCGCGCCCGCCGCGCCGAACGCCGATATGGTGAGCGCGAATCAGTGCCTCGCTCATACTTTGCCGGTCTGGCAGCGGGCACACAGGCCGGTGACTTCGAGGGAGTGCGCTTCGACACTGAAGCCGGCGTTGCGCGCCGCGCTCAAAATGTCTTTGTCGAGTTTGTCACTCTCCAGCTCGACGGCAACGCCGCAGTCGTTGCAGAGTAAAAAGTGACTGTGGTGTTGATGTTCCGGGGAAGGGCAGCCGACAAAGGCGTTGAGCCGGTTGATCCGGTGAATCAGTCCCTGTTCCAGTAAAAAGTCCAGCGCCCGGTAGACCGTGGGTGGCGCGACCCGGCGGGTGGATTCTTCCGACAACATCTCCATCAGCGTGTAAGCCCCGAGCGGTTTATGACTGTCCCAGATAAGCGCCAACACCTGCTCCCGCAAATCGGTCAGGCGCACACCGCGCTCCGCGCAAAGCGTGCGCGCGGCGCTCAGGGCGTCGTCGATGCAGTGATCGTGGTTGTGCTGGCTGCAGGCCAGGGGCCGCTCGGTCATCAATCGTTTCGCCTATGAGAATTCCAAACTTAAAAGACAGTGGTTATGTTACTATATAACCTTTCTGGGCGACACCCGGCCGCCCGAACGCTTCTGCTGGGTATAGTAACGGGTTTCTCATCATATGACTGCATATCCCCTGTTTTTCCTCCGTGTTGCCGGGCGCCTGGCGGTGATGCTGGGGCTGTTCCTGGCACCTACGGTGCTCGCCGAAGAGCGACCTATGGTGCTGGCGAGCGTCAAGCCCCTGGGTTTGATTGCCCAGGAGGTGGCTGGTGGCCGAGCCGAGGTGCAGATCCTGCTCCCCGATACCGCCTCGCCCCACGACTATCCGTTGCGGGTGTCGGATGTACGCCAGCTACGTTCGGCCGATCTGGTGCTCTGGGTAGGCCCGGAGCTGGAAAGCTTTTTACAGCGCCCCTTGCGCAACCTTCCGGCCGCCAACCAATTGGAGGCTCAGCAGTTGTCCGGCATTGTCTGGCCGACCAGCGGTGGCCACAGTCATACGGATGCCCGGGGCCAGCAGCATCACCACGACCAGGACCCGCACCTGTGGCTCAACCCGACTAACGCCGGAGTCATTGCCAGGGCACTGGCCGAGCAGTTGGGCGCGGCGGATCCGGGAGGCGCGGACCAATACCGCGCCAACGCCGAGGCCTTCACGGCCGACCTGGTCGACCTGGATGCGCAACTGGCCGCCCGCCTGGCGCCGGTCAAGGGCGTGGGTTACGTGGTATACCATGAGGCCTACGGACACTTTGCCGAGCGTTATGGCCTGACGCAGGTGGCTCATGTCACCGTCTCCCCCGAGCGTCGTCCGGGCGCACGCCACCTGTATCAACTGCGCCAGCAGGCGGCCTCGGCCCAATGTCTGTTTACCGAGCCCTACTACGATATGCGCGTGGCCGAGGAGTTGGCTGACTCGCTAAACCTGGGGGTGGGCGAGCTGGACCCGCTCGGCAGCCGGACAGTGACCAGCTACCGTTTGCTGCTTGAGCAGATGGCTGAAGACTTTTACCGGTGTTTGCAGCCTGCTGAAAGCTGAGTAGAACATGGCGCGCATAAAAAAACGCCGGAACCCTGGTCAGTTATGACACGGTTCCGGCGTTTACGACGAGCAATTATCGGCAATAACCATCGATAAGGGCACTGCTGCCCTCATCCATTTAGAAATTCACTTCAAATTCCATGACGCCGCGATCCATCAAACGCTCTTCAAGCTGTGCGTTGATGCGCTCGTTCATCGCGCTGATTTGCGCGGAAAAGTCCGCAGCGGGCGCTTGAGCTTGCGTTTGGGGCTTGCGAGCCTGATTGCTCCAGCGATCTTGATGGGCAATATCGGCTGCCGCCAGGGTCAGGTTTTGGCGGTTTTCGGTGCTGGCAGTATCGTCTGCTACGACGGATTGCGCCGCAAACAGCAGTACAGTAAAAACAAAAGCGATGCGCTTCATGTGTATGGCCCTCCTTGAGTTGCCAGTGGTGACGCGGTCAGTGGGTAGTCCGACGCGTCGGGTTGCTTCAGTAAGGTATGTGTTACCTTGTGTTACGTATGGTAACAACAAGACAGATCATAATCTAGTGTCATTTCAAAGAAATGACGATAAAGTGCTGATTTTGTTAAATTCGTCTCAAAATCAGGTGCGGCCTGTGATGCACTGCACAAAAATCGAACAGGTAACGGCGGCGGTAACACTTTCAGTGCGTCGCCGTCGTGCCTTTGTGCGCCAGCGGCGAGCCTTGTGTGCTTTTGGTGTATCCTTGCGAACCAATTTGATGCAATCCCGAACCCGGTAATTTGAGAGACTGCTATGAGTGAACAACGGCCCCTGGTCCTGGTGGATGGCTCCTCCTACTTGTACCGCGCCTACCATGCGCTGCCCCCGCTGACCACGTCCCAAGGGCAGCCCACTGGCGCTGTGCGTGGTGTGATCAGCATGCTCCGGCGCCTGCTCAAGGATTACCCGGACAGTCCGGTGGCGGTGGTATTCGATGCGAAAGGCAAGACCTTTCGCGATGACCTCTACGCCGAGTACAAGGCTCAGCGCCCGCCAATGCCGGACGATATGCGCCCGCAGGTGCAGCCCATCCACGACATCGTCGAAGCCATGGGCTTGCCGTTATTGGTCGTCGAGGGGGTAGAGGCGGATGACGTGATTGGCACCCTGGCGCGCCAGGCCACTGAGCAGGGGCGCGACGTGGTGGTGTCCACCGGCGACAAGGATATGGCGCAGTTGGTCAACCAGCATGTCACCCTGGTGAACACCATGACCGGCACGGCCCTCGATGTGGCCGGGGTCACGGAAAAGTATGGCTTTGGCCCGGAACTGATGATCGACTACCTGGCCCTGATGGGTGACAAGGTGGACAACATCCCCGGTGTCCCGGGGGTGGGTGAGAAAACCGCGCAGGCGCTGATTCAGGGGTTGGGTGGCTTGGACGCCATCTATGCCGACCTGGAGGCCGTGCGTGAACTCGGCTTTCGCGGCGCCAAAAAAATGCCCGAGAAGCTGGAGGAGCACAAGGCGCTGGCGTTCCTGTCCCACGAGTTGGCCACCATCAAAACCGATGTCGAGCTGGACGTGACCCCGGAGCAGATTGTGCCGGGCGAGCCGGACAGTGCGCGCCTGCAAGTGCTGTTTCGGGAAATGGAGTTCAAGAGTTGGGTTGCCGAGCTGGCCGACGCAGCCCCTGCGGAGGCGGAGGTCGTGGCCGAGGAGGCGGCGGTAGCGGCTGTCCCCGCAGCGGTGGAGGCCAACTACGACACCGTGACCACTGAGGCGGCCTTTGACGATTGGCTCAAGCGTCTTGAAAAAGCGGATTTGATCGCCCTGGATACCGAGACCACCAGCCTGCAGGCCATGGCGGCCGATCTGGTGGGGATCTCCGTCGCCGTGGCGCCGGGCGAGGCCGCTTATATTCCTCTGGGCCACGATTACATGGGCGCGCCCGAGCAGTTGTCCAAAGAGAAGGTGCTGGCGGCCCTCAAACCTTTGCTGGAAGACCCCCAAAAACCCAAAGTGGGTCAGAACCTCAAGTACGACCGCAACGTATTGCGCGGCTGCGGTATTGAGCTCAAAGGCATTGCCTTCGACACCATGCTCGAATCCTATGTGCTCAACCCCACTGTCAGTCGCCATAATATGGATGACCTGGCCCTGCGTCATTTGGACTACACCACCACGCATTATCAGGACATCGCCGGTAAGGGCGCCAAACAGCTCACCTTCAACCAGATCTCCCTGGAAGTCGCCGCGCCCTATGCCGCCGAAGATGCCGATATCACCCTGCGTTTGCATCGGCACCTGTGGCCGGAGCTGGAGCAGGTCGAACCGCTGCGGCACGTCTTTCAGGATCTGGAGATGCCCCTGGTGCCGGTGCTCGCCGATATTGAGCGCAACGGTGCCCTGGTGGACGCCAAGCGCCTGGGCGAGCACAGCCGCCAGTTGGGCGATCGCTTGACCGAGCTGGAACGGGAGGCTTATGAGATTGCCGGGCGCGAATTCAACCTTGGCTCTACCAAGCAGTTGGGCGAGATCCTGTTTGACGAGCAGCAGTTGCCGGTCCTGAAAAAGACCCCCAAGGGTAAACCTTCTACCGCTGAGGAAGTCTTGCAAGAATTGGCGCTGGACTACCCGCTGCCCAAGGTGCTGATGGAGTACCGGGGCCTGTCCAAGCTCAAGTCCACCTACACCGACAAGCTCCCGCAGATGATCAATCCGCGCACCGGGCGTATCCATACGTCTTACCATCAGGCGGTAACGGCCACTGGGCGGCTGTCATCTTCGGACCCCAACCTGCAGAACATTCCCATCCGCACCGAAGAGGGCCGCAAGATTCGTCAAGCCTTTGTGGCGCCGGAGGGCTATAAGGTCGTGGCCGCGGATTACTCGCAAATCGAGCTGCGCATCATGGCCCACCTGTCCGAGGACAAGGGCCTGCTCAAGGCCTTTGACGAGGGCCTGGATGTGCACAAAGCCACCGCCGCCGAGGTCTTCGGGGTCGATCTGGAGCAGGTCACCGGCGACATGCGTCGCAGTGCCAAGGCCATTAACTTTGGTCTGATCTACGGCATGTCTGCCTTCGGTCTTGCCAAGCAATTGCACCTGGGGCGCAAAGAGGCCCAGGAATACATCGATCGTTACTTTGAACGCTATCCCGGGGTGAAGAAGTATATGGATGACACCCGTGCCCTGGCCCACGACAAAGGCTACGTTCAGACCCTGATGGGTCGGCGCCTGTACCTGCCCGAGATCAACGCCCGCAACGGCGCCTTGCGGCAGGCGGCCGAGCGCACCGCGATCAACGCGCCCATGCAGGGCACCGCCGCCGATATCATTAAAACCGCCATGATCGATGTCCACCAGTGGTTGCAGGCGCCCGAACGCGACGCCCGGATCATCATGCAGGTGCACGATGAGTTGGTGCTGGAGGTGGCCGAAGGCCAATTGGACGAGATCTGTAAAGGGGTTGAATCCCGTATGTCGGCGGCCGCCAAACTCAAGGTGCCGCTGCTGGTTGAGGCGGGCGTGGGGGACAGTTGGGACGAGGCGCATTAGTGCCCTGTGAAAAAAGTGGAAATTTTTTTCACAGGGCTGGAACTAAGTGCGAATGGGCTCGGTCAGACTCATCAGTAACATGATGAAGTGAACCCCTCGAGTGTTAGCGCATGACTGACGTCACCCCAAGGATGTCAGTGTTTCAAGCCGGTGACTCCCCCAAGTCGCCGGCTTTTTTTTGCCCTCAGTTTCGGAGTTTTTGCTAGTCGGCACGCTGGCGGCGGGCATAGCTTTGCGGGACACGCCGTGAACCCATCCGTGGGGGCTCGACTGCCGCCGTCCGGGCGGCAGACGGTCCCGCAAAGCTATGCCCGCCGCCAGCTCCCTTGGGTGGAGTCCGAAACTGGTGGGAGGCGCTGGAGAGTAGCGGGGTGCGGGGGACACTCCCGAGACCGTCTGCCGCCTGGACGGCGGCAGTCGAGCCTACAGGGAAGTATTTACGGCGTGTCTCGGGAGTGTCCCCCGCACCCTGCTACTCGGCCGTCTGCGGTTCGGAGTCCGCCTGAGTAGGGCAAAGCCAGCTTTCGAGTTTGGCGGCTAGGGTGTCGACGCCGGTGCGTTTGAGTGATGAGAAGGTCTGGGCGGTGACCAGATCGTCGACGCCCGCGGCTTTCATCTCCTGGCGAATTTTCAGCAGTATGCTGTTGGCGGGGCCTTTTTTGAGCTTGTCGGCCTTGGTCAGCACCAGGTGGACCGGCATCTCAGCCTCCACCGCCCAGTTGATCATCGTGGTATCGAACTCCTGCATGGGGTGGCGGATATCCATCAGCAGCACCAGCCCCTGGAGTGACTCGCGTTCCTGCAGGTACTCGGACAGGTGTCGCTGCCAGCGCTCCTTCATGGCCTTGGGGACCTTGGCAAAGCCGTAGCCGGGCAGGTCCACCAGGAATTGATTCTCGCTCAGGGCAAAAAAATTGATCAATTGGGTCCGTCCCGGGGTCTTACTGGTGCGGGCCAGTTTCTGGTTGCCGGTCAGGGTGTTGATGGCGCTGGATTTGCCGGCGTTGGAGCGCCCGGCAAAGGCCACTTCCAGGCCGCCCTCGGGCGGACATTCCCGGATGGTCGGGGCGCTGAGGGCAAAGCTGGCGGTACTGAAATTGATTTTGGTGCTCATAAACCCTGCAAATTCCTGCGGTTAGTCTATATAATGCGCGATGATTTTGGTGTGAAACGGCCGCTTGCGGTGCGTCCCGGCCGGATCTCTGGCCTCGCGGCAGGCCCTAGTGTACCCTAGCGGCCCCCGGGACGCGCGGCGTATTAAAGCCGTTTTTGGAATAGCGCCACCCACCGGTGTGGCAATCATCGAGATAACAGGTTAGCCAATGAAAAAGTTAGTAACTCGTGTGCTCTTCTCTCTGGGTATGGTCGCTCTGGCTCAGGGTGCTATGGCCGGTGACCCCCAGGCCGGTGCGGACAAAGTCGCCGTGTGTGCGGCTTGTCACAGCGATGACGGCAACAGCCCCTCATCCGCCTTCCCGAAAATTGCCGGGTTGGGTGAAAAGTACCTGCTCAAGCAGCTGCGCGATATCCAGACCTGGGATCAGGAGCAGCAGCAGAATATCGCCCGCCCAGCTGGCCGTGCGGTTCCGCAGATGACCGGTATGCTGCGCAATCTGAGCGATCAGGAC
This sequence comes from Marinimicrobium alkaliphilum, assembly GCF_003259155.1. GTDB lineage: Bacteria > Pseudomonadota > Gammaproteobacteria > Pseudomonadales > Cellvibrionaceae > Marinimicrobium_A > Marinimicrobium_A alkaliphilum. The sequence goes on along the minus strand of NZ_QGMQ01000003.1, from coordinate 202,659 downwards.
CTGAAAGACATGGCTGCCTTCTATGCCCAATACGAGATGCAGACCAGCGGCGCGCGTGAATTCGACGTCCAGATCTACACGGGCGATATGGTCGATAGCCTGGAGCTGGGCGAGCGCATCTGGCGTGCGGGCAACCTCGAAACTGGCGTACCGGCCTGCACCGGCTGTCACGCTCCCTCCGGCATGGGCAACGATCCGGCAGGCTTCCCGCGTCTGGCAGGCCAGTATGCGGAGTATATTGAACAACAGCTGCGCGCCTTCCGCGCTGGCGATCGTCGCAACGATGGCGAAGAAATGATGATGCGCGGTACCGCCAGAAATATGAGCGATGCTGAGATCAGAGCCGTAGCCAACTTTATTTCCGGGCTGCAGAAGTAATACAAGCCGACTTACGGGGAGAGAATCCTATGCGTTATATGATGGTTGTAGTGGGGATGCTGGCGATGTTGCTGGCCGCCTGTTCAGATCAAACCAACGCTCAGGATGAGTATGTTGAAGGCCGCCACTTTGTCGAGCTGAGCCAGCCGGTGCGTACCAGCGACCCGAGTAAGATCGAGGTCAATGAGATTTTCGCGTACACCTGTGGCCACTGCTTCAATTTCCAATCGCCCCTGCGCGCCTGGAAGGCGAATCTGGCGGACGATGTGGACTTCCTGCAAACACCGGCGATGTGGAACAACCAGATGGAAGTCTACGGTCGCGGCTACTACACCGCCCGCGCTCTGGGTATCCTCGATGACGTGCACATGGCGATTTTCAACCACCTGCACGTAGAGCGTCGCACCCTCAACTCCCGCGATCAGTGGGTCAGCTTCCTGTCCGGCTACGGTGTCGAGGAAGAAGAGGTGCTCAGCACGTTCGACTCCTTCAGTGTCACCAGCCAGGTGCGCCAGGCCGACGCCCGGGCCCGCGGCTATCAGATTGCCGGCACCCCGGAGATGGTGGTCAACGGTCAGTATCGGGTGAGCACCCAGTTCAATGGCGTCGACAGCCACAGTGACATCCTCAACATTGTTGACTTCCTGGTAGAGAAAGTACGCGCCGAACGGGCCAACTAACCCGCTAGCGAGACCGCTATCAAGATCTATGCTGCCCGTGTCCGGTAACCCCGGGCGCGGGCAGTGTGGTTTTGGGGGCCGAATTTTGCCTGGCCTATAATCTGTGCCACACTTTATCCGTTAACAGGCCAAAGGAGCCGAGGACCTTGGATCACTCCACCGATAATAGCGATTGGCGCAACAAGTATTTCGCGGCTCTCGAGCAGTTGGAACAACTGGAGCAGGACGGCGCCGAGCAGGCCGAGCTGCTACGTCGACTGCTGGTGCGCATCAGCTTGGCCGCAGATGGCCAGGAACCGGGCCTGGATCGCACATTGGACCAGCTGCGCAGCGCTCTGCGCAATGGTGGCCCGCTTACCGATGTCCAGCCCCAGGTCGACGTGGCTCTGTCCGAGTTTGATGATTTTCGTGGGCGCAATGCCGAGGACCTGGCGAGCGCGCTCACACGCATGGCCAGTCTGCTGCCTCAAAGTCAATTGCCGCGCCCGTTGCGGCGCGAGTTGCGCGGTTACCTCAAGCAGATGGGACGCCAGACCGATAAAATCTGGCTGCTTCCCGATCTGATTGAACAGCTTGCCGATATTCAGCAGCGAGCGCAGCTGGCGCTGCGTGAGCACAAGCCGAGCATGATCGACCGACTCAAGGGTCAGAGCCCGGCGCCTGCCTTCAGCGGTCCGCCGGACGAGCTGTGCCAGGATGTTTGCGAGATCCTCCAGTCGTTGATCGCCAATTTGGCTATGGATGACGAGTCTGCGGTCGAGGCCCAGGGGCTGATGCGTGAGCTGCGACTGGGGCTGAGCTGGGACAACATGGTTGGCAATCTGGCGGCTGTGCGCGACCTGCTCATGCGGGTGCATCTGGCCAGCAACCGGGCGTTTGGGGATTACCTGGAGCGCGTCAATGGTGAGCTGACCGAGATTTACAGCGCGCTCGAGGGCGCGTCCCAGGCCCAGGTCAGCCGTCAGGCCACAGGCGAAACGCTGCACGCCAATGTCGAACAGGAAATGGCCGGGCTGAGCGCCTGTGTCAAAGATGCCCGCGACCTGAACCAACTCAAGACCCAGGTCAATACTCGCTTGGGCAATATTCGAGAATCCCTGCGTCGGGTGCGTTCGACCGAGGAAGATCAGAAAGCGCTTACCGGGCAGCTCGTGCGGCTGGCTGAACAGATTCAACACATGGAGCGCGAGGCTGAGAGCAGTCGTAAGACGCTCCAGGAACAGCGCCATAAAGCCCTGCACGACCCACTCACGACCTTGCCCAACCGTGAGGCCTATGACGAGCGCCTGGCCCTGGAGCTGCAACGATGGCAGCGCTACGGCCACCCCCTGACCCTGGTGGTGTGCGATGTCGATCACTTTAAATCGATCAACGACCAGCACGGTCACCTCGCCGGTGATCGCATCCTTAAAGTGATTGCCCGGGAGTTGCGCAAGCGTCTGCGCGAAGTGGACTTCATCGCCCGCTACGGGGGTGAGGAGTTTGTCATCCTGATGCCGGAAACCGATGCCGAGCAGGCCTGGCACGTCATGGAGGATATTCGCGAGACCCTGGCGTCGGCCAAATTCCGCTTTCAGGGCGAGCAGCTTCAGATTACCCTCTCGGCTGGCTTGGCGCCGATCGCGCCGGCCGACACCGCCGAGTCGCTGTTCGAAAGGGCCGATAGCGCCATGTACCGCGCCAAATCCGGCGGTCGCAACCGTTGCTGTATGGCAGACGAGCAAGACGTGCAAGCGTTCGAAAAACCCGAAAATGAGGCCCGCCAGTGAAGCGTTTATGGCTTGTACCAGTCCTGTTGTTCGTGAATCTGGCGTGGGCGGTGGACGTCGAGGTGCGCTTTACCGACGATAGGGAGCAGCCCCTGCGCGATGCCGTTGTCGCCCTGGTGCCCGAAGCGGGAACCGTGTCGACCGATGAGGTGGCCCAGGCCGTCATGGACCAACGCGATATCCGTTTTGTGCCTCACGTGATCGCGGTGCGACGCAATACCGCCGTGTCCTTCCCCAACAGTGACAACATTCGTCATCATGTGTATTCATTTTCCCCGCCCAAGCGCTTTGAATTGCGCCTCTACCACGGCACCCCGTCCGAGCCAGTCGTTTTTGACCAGACCGGGCAGGTGGTGATTGGTTGTAATATTCACGACACCATGCTGGCCTACATCTACGTCGTCGATACCGACTGGTTTGGGGTGTCCGGTGACGATGGCCGGGTAGAGTTGGCCGACGTCCCGCCGGGCAACTATCAACTGGAAATTTACCACCCCCGATACCCTGAGCCCTACCGCGAATCGGTGACTCTGAACGCGGGCCAACCCTTCAGTCAACAGATACAGTTGTCGCCCCTTGAGCCGGGCCCGCGGGAGCGCGCCGCCGACTCGGAACTGGAGCGCCTGTTCAGGCGATAGGTAGTGCACATGGGGCGCCGTTATCGGGTGAAAAGTTATCTGGTCAAGCTGTTGTTGTGGATGCTGGCGCTGGTATTGCTGCTGGAGGCGTCGTCCTACCTCACCACCCGGGTCGCCATCCGCGATGCGGTCACCGCCAACGCCCGGGCCGAGCTGGCCCGTGGCGGCGAGGTCTTTTCCCGGTTGATGGACGCGCGCGCTGAACAGCTGGCGCTTTCGGTCACTGTGCTGACCGATGACTTTGGCTTCAAGGAGGCGGTTGCCAGCAACGATGCCCCGACCATCCGCTCGGCCCTGATCAATCACGCCGCCCGGATCCAGGCCGACCTGGCGCTGGTGGCCGACAACCAGGGCGTGCTGGTGGCCTCGACCCTGGAAGCGCCCTCAGAGGCGCTGGACGGGATCATTGCCCGGGGCGACGCCACCGGCACCCGCTACGATACCGTGATCATCAATCAGCGGCCCTATCAGTTTGTGGTGTCGCCGGTCCGGGCGCCGGTGCGTATCGGCACCGCCGGTCTGGGCTTTGAAATTGAAGACAGCCTGAGCGAATCCCTCAAGCGCCTCACTGGCCTGGAGGTCGCCTTCGTCGCTACCGGTGACGCGCCGCGTTATCTCAGCGGTACCCTCGACCAGGACGAACGTCAGGCCCTGCTGGAGCACTTGGCGGCGGGTGCGCCCGAGTTCGGCGAACCCTTTATCAACCGCGAGATGATGACCCTGCGTGTGCCCATTGCCGCTGCCCCGGATTCCCTGGAGGCGGTGTTGCAGGTGCCGTTGGCCGAGGTGCTGGCCCCCTACTCCGCGCTGGATCGGCAGCTCTTGTGGATTACGCTCGGCTTCTCCCTGTTTGCGGCGCTCCTGGCTTGGCTGCTGGCGGGCACCGTCACCCGTCCGCTGCGTACCCTGGCGGCGGCGGCAAGGCGTATGGCGGCGGGTGACTACGACACGCCCGTGCAGATTGAGTCTCGCGACGAAATGGGTCAGCTCGCGCAGGGGTTTACGCGAATGCAGCGCGCGATCGCAGAGCGCGAACGGGAAATCACCTTTCGTGCCCAGCACGATGCGTTGACCGGACTCTATAACCGCGCTCAGCTAACCCCTTTGCTGGAAGCCGAACTGGCGGACGCGAGCACCGGCGGCGTCCTGTTGGTGGACATTGAAAACTTTACCGCACTCAACGATGCCCTGAGTCCGGAGATGGGCGATCAGATTCTGGTGGCAGTGGCGCAGCGCCTGAAAGCGTTGGCGGGCACGGGTGAGCGGGTGGTGCGCATGGGCAGCGATGAATTCGCGCTGTTGCTGACGGCGGCGGATGTGGATGATGAGGCGGCGCTCGCCAACCGTTTGCGGGGATTGTTTCTGGCGCCCTTGGCCATCGGTGAGTTGCGCGTCAATGTTGAGGTGAAGGCGGGACTGGTGCACTACCCGGCGGATGGACAAGCGCCGGATGCGCTGCTGCGTCGCGCCAATCTGGCCTTGCAGGCCGCCGACGCCCGGCGCTGCCCCATTTGCCGTTATCAATCGGGTTGGGACGAGCGACACGCCCGTCGCCTGATGGTATTCCGGGAGTTTCGCGAGGCACTTGCCGACGGTCAGATGCAGCTCTACTACCAGCCCAAAATCAGTTTGGCCCCACCGCCGATCGTGGCCGCCGAGGCGCTGGTGCGCTGGATCCATCCGCGCGAGGGTTTTATTAACCCCGATGATTTTATCGGCACGGCGGAAAGCACTGGCCAGATTACGTTGCTGACCCGTTGGGTGATCGATGAGGCGGTCGGCTTGTTGGCGCGGGTGCCGGCGCTGCACCTCTCGGTCAATCTGTCGGCGATGGATTTGCTTGAGTCCGACTTTGTGGATGACGTCCGGGCTACCCTCGCGCGTCACCAGGTCGCGCCTGAGCGTCTGACCCTGGAGGTCACCGAAAGCGCGTTGATGGTCGATCCGACCCAGAGCCTGGCGACCCTGCACCAGCTCAAGGCCCTGGGCACACCACTCTCCATCGACGACTTTGGCACAGGTTTTTCGTCGCTGTCGCAACTGAAAAAAATGCCCGTCAGCGAACTCAAAATTGATAAATCGTTTGTGCTCCAGCTCGACAGCAGTGACGATGACCAGCGCATCGTGCGCTCGACCATCGACCTGGCTCACACCCTCGGGCTGACCACCACCGCCGAGGGTGTCGAGAACGCCGGGGCCGAGGCGCTCCTGCGTCAGTGGGGGTGCGAGCGGGTTCAGGGCTTTTACTATGCACGTCCACAGCCAGAGGCGGATTTTTTGCAGTGGCTTCAAGACCATTCAGGACAGGAGAAATGAGCGTGTCCCGACCTCGAGTACTACCCCTGCTGAGCGCGTGGTTGCTCGCGACCCTGCTGGCGTCGCCGGCGCTGGCCGCCGAATCGCGCAGCCGTATACTCGCCACAAGCGCGGCAACCACCCTCGAGGGCAGTGCCGGGGGCGGCATCGTGCCCATGGCCGTGCTGCCGGGCTATGGCGCGCGCGAAGAGCAGGGTGGCAGTGCCTTCGTCAGCTATGTTCATTTGCCGGATTACGACCTGGCCGTGGCGGGGGTCAACTGGAGTTGGCGCAACCGCGTGGCCATCTCCCTGGCGGAGCAGCGGCTGTCACACCAGCCGTTGTCGGAGCGGCTTGACGTCGAACCGACCAGTATTCGGCAGACCGTGGCCGAAGCCAAAGTGCGCCTGGCGGGCGATCTGATTTACACCGATTGGCCTCAGGTCAGTGTGGGCGTGCAATACAAAAAGAATCACGACTTTTTTGTACCCCAAGCGGCCGGCGCCCAGGATGATTCGGGCTACGACCTCTACCTGAGTGCCACCCGGTTGATTCTTGCCGGGCTGTTTGAGCGCAACCTCTTGCTCAACGCCAACATCCGCTACACCAAGGCCAACCAAGTGGGCCTGGTGGGCTTTGGGGGCGATCTCAACGACAGCCACGAATGGGTGGGGGAGCTGTCCGCCGGACTGTTCCTGAATCAGCATTGGTTGATTGGCGCTGAATACCGGCAAAAGCCGGACAATCTGTCTTTCATTCCCGAGAGCGATTGGTATACCGCCTTTGTCGCCTGGTTCCCCAGCAAACGCTGGAGCCTGGTGGGCGCCTATGTCGACCTCGGGGAAGTGGCTACTTTCGACAATCAGCGTGGCGCCTACGTATCGCTGCAGGGGAGTTTCTGATGAAGCGGTTAACACAAGGGGTCGTGGCTGTGCTCGCGCTCGGGCTGGTAGCTTGCACCTCACTGCCGGGCGGCGAAGACAGCCTCTACCAGCGCCTGGGGGGCGAAGCCGGTATCGAGGGGATCGTGTACGAACTGCTGGTGGAAATTGCCAATGACGAGCGCATCGTTGAGCGTTTTCGCGAGCTCAATATCGCGCGCTTCCAGCAGGGCCTGGAGACTTACCTGTGCAGTGTCACCGGCGGCCCCTGCCAGTACACCGGGGACAGCATGCGTATCGTGCACTCAGGGCACAACTTCACCGATAGCGAATTCAATGCCCTGGTGGAAAACCTGATCACCGCCATGAATCGTCGGGACGTTGATACCGGCACCCAGAATCGCTTGTTGGCGATTCTGGCCCGGGATTACAAGGACGTCGTCTACCTGTAGGTCGCGCCTGACGACCCGCCATCGTATCGGCGCCCAGCGGCGTCGCCAGCACTTGTTATTCTTCCCGTTTATGTTATGTTATAACGTCAAATATTCAGGACGGGAAATCCTATGCCCCAGAGTAATTCGGAACCCTTGAGCGAGGCGGCGCTACTGGCAATGCCGGCAGACGACTATATGAACGAGCGCCAATTGGCGTTCTTCAAGCGTTATCTGAACGATTTGCGCCGGGAAACCCAAGAGGCAATTGAAGCCGTTAAACAGGCTATCGCTGCCACCGAGCCCGAGGCCGATGAACTGGATCGGGCCGCCATGGAAGAGGAAAACCGGCAGCGACTGCGCATTGCCGAACGTCAGTATTTTCTGCTGCGCAAAATCGACACCGCTTTTGCCAAAATCGACGACGGCAGTTACGGCTTCTGTGAAGTCACCGGTGAACCCATCGGTTTGCAGCGCCTGTTACTCCGGCCCACGGCGGAGCTCAGTGCCGAAGAGAAAACCCGCCAGGAACAACGCGAACGCAACTACGCCAAACAACGAGGTTAGCCATGACCCAACGCCTGCCTGTCACCGTGCTCTCCGGATTTCTCGGAGCCGGTAAGACCACTTTGCTCAACCACATTCTGACCAATCGCGAAGGCCGCCGGGTGGCGGTGATCGTCAACGATATGAGCGAGGTGAATATCGACGCCGCGCTGATAAACAATGATGTTCAGCTCAACCGCGCCGAAGAAAAACTCGTGGAGATGAGCAACGGCTGCATCTGCTGCACCCTGCGCGAGGACTTGCTGATCGAAGTGACCGAGCTGGCCGAGTCCGGCCGCTTTGATTACCTGGTGATCGAGTCCACGGGCATCTCCGAGCCGTTGCCGGTGGCGGAGACCTTTACCTTTGAGGACGAAGACGGGCGCAGCCTGTCCGAGGTCGCGCGCCTGGATACCATGGTCACCGTCGTGGATGGCGCCAACTTTCTGGACGACTATTACAGTGCCGCCGATCTGCGCGATACCGGCGAAAGCCTGGGGGAAGAGGACGAGCGCAACGTCGCCGACCTACTGGTGGATCAGATTGAGTTCTGCGATGTGCTCCTGATCAGCAAAACCGATCTGATTGAAGAAGCGAAACTCAACGAGCTTAAAGCGGTGTTGCGCAGCCTCAATACCCGCGCCGAGATTATTCCCATGGTCAACGGTCAGGTGCCGCTGGAGCAGGTGCTGAATACCGGCAAGTTTGACTTTGATCAGGCGCAGCAGGCGCCTGGCTGGCTCCAGGAGTTGCGCGGTGAGCACACCCCGGAAACCGAAGACTACGGCATCGCCAGTTTTACCTATCACGCCCGCCGGCCCTTCCATCCGGAAAAGCTGTATGACTTTTTTGCCCGCCCACAGCTCGGCGGCAAGCTGTTGCGCTCCAAGGGTTTCTTTTGGTTGGCGACCCGTCCGCGCTATGCTGGTCAGTGGAGTCAGGCCGGCGGTATCGCCCAGCACGGTGCCGCTGGCATGTTCTGGAAAGCCGTGCCGGAAGAGCACTGGCCGGACGACCCGGAGCAGCGTGCCTATATCATGGAAAAGTGGCAGGAGCCTTTTGGCGACATGCGCCAGGAACTGGTGTTTATCGGCCAGGGGCTGGATCCCAAGGCGATGACCGAGGCGCTTGATGCCTGTCTGTTGTCGGAAGAGGAAGTCATGCAGGGCGCCGATCAGTGGGCGCACCTGCCCGACCCCTTTCCGAGCTGGACGGCACCGGCCGAGCAGTGATCTAATAAAAGCCTATGGATTGTTTCGGAGGGCAGCGACAGTGAAACCTCAATGGCTTTTGGCTATGACGGTCTGCGTGGGTGCTGTGGTCTTTCTCGCCGGTTGCGACCGGCATGATCATGCCCATGATCACGAATTGTCGGACGATCATGCGCATGAACATGATGATTCAGATCATGCTCATGGCGACCACGACCACGACCACGACCACGACCACGACCACGACCACGACCACAATCATGACCACGGTCACCGTCATCACGGCGCGCATGTGCACGGTGCGGCTCAGGTTGGCCTGGTAATTGACGATGGCGCGGTCAGTGTGGAGCTGACGCTGACAGGAATGGATGCCGTAGGTTTTGAGTCCCACCCGGAAACCGACGCCGAGCGTGCCGCCGTCGCACAGGCCGCTGATCAGATGCGCCAGGGTCAGCGGTTATTCGGTTTTGGCAGCTCCAGCCAATGTCAGTTGGCCGACGTAGAGGTGCTGTCGTCACTACTCGAAGATCAACCCGGCGAAAGCCGTCACGCGGAGTTTCAGGCGTTTTACGCGTTCAACTGTGCCCAGCCGGCTCGTATTGGGGGCATCTCGGTCAACCTGTTTGAGGTTTTCCCGGCGCTTGAGCGCATTGAGTTGATGTGGATTCGTGAGGATCAGCAGGGCGCCATGACGCTTCAGCCCCAAAGCCCGGAAGTGCGCTTTCGCTAACGAATCCATCAGGTTGCCATGACCCATACCGCAATACCCACCAATGTCGTCACCGGCTTTCTCGGTGTCGGGAAAACCACGGCCATTCGCCATTTGCTCGCCCAGGCACCCGCCGGGGAGCAGTGGGCGGTGCTGGTTAATGAATTTGGCGAAATCGGCCTTGACGGAGCACTGCTCGCGGATTCAGGCGCGCGCATCAAAGAGGTGCCGGGCGGTTGTATCTGCTGCGCCGCCGGTGTGCCTCTGCGGGTTGCACTCAACCTGCTGATTGGGCGCGAGCGCCCGGATCGACTTCTGATCGAACCCACAGGTCTGGGTCACCCGCAGGAGATTCTGGGTTTGCTGGGTGGGCCGGACTACACCGGTGTTTTGTCGCTTCAGGCTACGCTGACCCTGGTGGACCCCCGTAAGCTATCGGACTCGCGTTACACTGAAAACCAGACCTTTCGCGACCAGTTGGCGGTGGCCGATGTCGTGATCGCCAACAAGGCCGACGTCTGTGGGCGCGAGGACTGGCAGGCGTTCGATCAGTTGTTGGCGAGCTTCGATCCGCCCAAGGCCGGGAGCGAGCGGGTGACCCAAGGGGCGTTCGCACGAAACTGGCTGGACCTGCCCGGTCGACCCGTCGCGGGCAAGCCTGGGGGCGATAATCCGCTGGCCCCGCCGCGCCCGGTGCCGGCGGGCGTGACCCTCGCCGAGGACGAGGACTTTGTCCGCAAAGAGGGGCGCGGCGGGGGCTATCACTCCTGCGGCTGGCTTTTCGATCCGGCCCAGACGTTCGCCTACGAGCCGATGTTTCACTGGCTTATGGGCCTGCCGGCCGAGCGCGTCAAGGCGGTGATGATTACCGATCGGGGGGTCTTCAGCTTTAACGCCGAGCAGGGCGTGCTCAGCGTTAACGGATTGGATGAAGCGTTGGACAGTCGGCTGGAGTTGCTCGACCCCAACCCCATTGACGGCGCCAGACTGGAATCCGAGCTGCTTGCCCTACGCCTGGCTCAGTCGTCGTAGGTTTCTTCGTACTCGATCACGCTATCGGCGGTCATGGCGTACACCGATAACGCCAACTCGTTTTCCGTCGTGTCCGTCGTTATCGTGCCAGTGACCCAAAAAGGCGTGTACAGGGCGTCCAGGTGCATGCCTGCCTCGTGTTTAACGTAAATGATCTGGTTGGGCGGTGGTGGTGGCAAATGGATGCAGGCGCCGAAGTAGGGCACCAGGAAAAACTCCGTAATACGCATGGTGTCGTCAAATTCTATGGGCACGATAAACCCGGGAATGCGTATGTCGGCGTTGTTGAACTCCTCGCGCACGTTGGTTGAAACCAGCGCGTCTTCCCAGGTGCGCTCACCGCTGTCGCTGCCACTGCTCATGGCCTGGGAAATGGCGCCGGCGATCTGCCCGGTCAGGTCATCTTCGGGCATGCGCAAGCCGTCTGCCGGGACATCGGCCGCCAGCTCCTCGTCACTCAAGTCACCGTGATCTACCGCCGGCATGTTCAGCAGCAGCTCAAGGTCTTCTTCAGGCAACAAATCGGTCCATTCAATGGTGCGTGGGGAATTTGCCTGGGCATTGGCGGTCAAGCCACTGACAAGCATACCCACTATGAGCAGTGTTGCCGTGAAAAAAGCGGTGGGCTGTGGCATGGTAGCGGCTTCCTGTGGTCTTCCCGGATTGATGGTGTATGGACAAGTCTGCGCGTAATTCCGTTCCCGAACCCGCGATTGCGTTGCGGGATGTGAGCTTTGGCTGGAGCCGTTCGGCGCCGCCGCTGTTGCGTATCGAGAGTCTCGCGATTGCCCGCGGAGAGCGGGTGTTCCTCTACGGGCCGTCGGGCTCGGGCAAAACCAGTCTGCTCAATCTGCTTGCAGGGGTCAACCTGCCCCAGAGCGGCGATATTACCCTACTGGGGGAAAAGCTCAACCGCCTCTCCGGGCGCAAGCGCGATCGTTTCCGGGCTCGGCATATCGGCGTGGTATTCCAACAGTTCAATCTCATTCCCTACCTGAGCGTGCTCGACAACGTGCTGTTGGCGGCGCACTTTGCGCGTCTGCCGGGACCGGAAAGCCATGCGCGGGCTCGAGAGCTGCTTGCCCATCTGGGCCTGGAAGATGCACTGGCCACACGTCCGGCGCGAACCTTGAGCGTCGGCCAGCAGCAGCGGGTGGCAGTGGCCCGGGCGCTGGTAGCCGAGCCGGAGATTTTGCTCGCCGATGAACCCACGTCCGCCCTCGACAGTGACACCCGCGATGCCTTTATCGAGTTGCTGCTCGCCAGCGCCGCGCGCAACAACACCACTCTGGTGTTTGTCAGTCACGACCGGGCACTGCAGCCGCACTTTTCCCGAGCACTGGATGTGCGCGAACTGGTTCACCAGGGGGAGACGGCCTGATGTTGTTCAAGCTCGCCCGCCAAAGCTTATGGAACCGTCGCTCCACCGCCGCCCTGACCCTGGTGTCATTGATGATCAGCGTGCTCCTGCTGCTCGGCATTGATCACCTGCGCAATCAGGCCCGGGACAGTTTCAGTCAGACACTCTCGGGCACGGACCTGATCGTGGGTGCGCGCAGCGGCCAACTCAACCTGCTGCTCTATGCCGTGTTTCGTATGGGCAACCCCACCAACAATATCAGTTGGGAAAGCTATCAGGAGATTGCCGGACACCCGGCGGTGGCCTGGACGGTACCGCTCTCGCTCGGGGATTCGCACCGGGGCTTCCGGGTACTGGGCACCACCACCGATTACTTCGAGCACTACCGCTACGGCCAGCGCCACCCATTGCGCTTTGCCGAGGGTCGCGCCTTCGACGATGTTTACGACGCCGTGCTCGGTGCTCAGGTGGCGCGCGAGTTGGGCTACACCCTGGGGCGGGAGATCGTGGTCGCCCACGGTACCGGCTCGGTCAGTTTTGCCCGGCACGAGGATCACCCCTTTACGGTGGTGGGCATACTCGCCCCTACCGGCACGCCGGTGGACCGCACGGTGCATGTCAGCCTAGAGGGTATCGAAGCCATTCATATTGGCTGGGGCGACGGAGCGCCCCGGCGCGGCGCCCAACCGGATCCGGAGCAGGTGCGGGCCATGGACCTGACGCCCGAGAGCATCACCGCCTTTATGGTGGGCCTCAATTCCCGGGCCATGACCTTTACCCTGCAGCGCCAGATCAACGACTACCGGCAGGAACCGCTGACGGCAATTTTGCCGGGCGTGGCACTGACAGAGTTGTGGCAGATGCTGGCCATGGTGGAAAACCTGCTCTACGTCATTACCTTTATGGTGTTGTTGGCCTCGCTTATTGGCATGGCCACCATGTTGCTCGCGTCCATGAAGGAGCGTCAGCGGGAGGTGGCGATTTTACGCGCCGTGGGCGCCAGTGGTGGCTATCTGTTCTGGTTGATTGAGCTGGAGGTACTGCTGCTGGCGCTGCTGGGGGTGATCGGCGGTACGGTGTTGCTGAGTATTGTATTGTGGGTGGCGCAGCCGCTGCTGGCGAGCGAGTTTGGGCTCTTTATCGCCCTCAATCCGCTTCAGGATCAGACCTTGTGGATCGCCGGCGGTATTGTCGCGCTTGCGGGCGTGGTGGGTCTGGTACCCGCCTGGGTGGGTTATCGTCGGGCACTCTCCGATGGTTTGAACCCGCGCTTGTAGCGCGGGTGTGCGCGCAAAATTGTCGCCCAGCGCGCGGGATTTTGGGCTATTGTTAGGGGGCGCGCGCCTGGCGGTCGCGCCATGATAAATTCAGTGATCGAATTTTAACCGGCCCGGTGGGCCGAGTCTTTGCGGGAGAACGCTATGCTGTTGTTGTCACTCATCATTATTGTGGTGTTAATTGGGGCTTTGCTCTATCGCGGGGTGGCTTTACCTCTGGGGTCAGCGGTGGTCGTCGGCGCCTGGTTGGCACTCGGACTGACAGCCGCCCCCGTGTTGTTGTCCCTGTGGCTGGTACTGCCCCTGGCGTTTGTATTGATTACCCTGAACTGGTCGGCGGTGCGCAAGCCTCTGGTGTCGGCGCCGGTGATGAAAATGCTCGGCAAAGCCATGCCCAGCATGAGTGTGACCGAGCGCGAGGCGCTGGAGTCCGGCACCACCTGGTGGGAAAAAGAACTCTTTGTCGGCCGTCCGAACTGGCAGCAATTTGCGGATATCGAAACGCCGCAGTTGACCGAAGCCGAGCAGTCCTTCCTCGACAACGAGGTCGAAGAGCTGTGTGGCATGCTCGACGAGTGGGACATCAACTACCACCGCAAAGACCTGCCCGAAGAGGCCTGGGCGTTCCTCAAGAAAAAAGGCTTCTTCGGTCTGATCATTCCCCGTGAATTTGGCGGTCACGATTTCAGCCCCTACGCCCAGAGCCGGGTGATGAGTAAGATTGCCAGCCGCTCCAGTACCGCTGCTGTGACCGCCATGGTGCCTAACTCCCTCGGGCCTGGCGAACTCCTGATGAAGTACGGCACCGAGGATCAGAAGAAGCGCTGGCTCCCCGGTCTGGCTGACGGCAGCGAGATTCCCTGTTTTGGTTTGACCGGCCCCGAAGCGGGCTCAGACGCGGGCTCGATTCCGGATACCGGTATCGTCTGCAAGGGCGAGTTTGAGGGCAAGGAGGTTATCGGCCTGCGCCTCAACTTTAACAAACGCTGGATCACCCTGGCGCCGGTGGCTACAGTGGTTGGGCTGGCGTTTAAACTCAGTGACCCGGAAGGCCTGCTGGGTGACAAAAACAAAGTCGACTACGGCATTACCTGCGCACTGTTGCCTGCCAATCACCCGGGCATTGAAATCGGACGCCGGCACAACCCCGGCTCGCCCTTTATGAACGGGCCGATTCAGGGCAGCGACGTATTTATCCCTATCGATTGGGTGATTGGCGGTGCGGCCATGGCCGGTAAAGGCTGGCGCATGCTGATCGAATGTTTGGGTGCCGGGCGGGGTGTGTCGCTGCCCGCGCTCGCCACGGCGGGCAGCGAAGTCTGCTACCGCCTGGTCGGTGCCTACAGCAGCATTCGCCGCCAGTTCAACACCGAGATCGGCAAGTTCGAAGGGGTGCAGGAGGCGAGCGCGCAAATCGCCGCCGGTGCCTACACCCTTGAAGCCATGCGTCAGCTGGTGACCAAGGGGCTGGAAGATGGTGCGCCCTCAGTAATGACCGCCATGGCCAAATACCACGCCACGGAAATGTTCCGCACCCTCACCAACCACAGCATGGATATCGTCGGTGGCCGCGCCATTCAGATGGGCCCGCGCAACTTTATGATCTATGCCTACCACAGCGTGCCGGTGGCCATTACCGTGGAAGGGGCGAACATCCTCACCCGCTCACTGATGATCTTTGGTCAGGGTGCCATGCGTTGCCATCCCTACCTGTTTGACGAGCTGCAGGCGATTCAGGCCGAAGACCAGGAGGCCGGGCTGGAAGAGTTCGATCGGCTGTTCATCCGCCATATGGGGCATGTGTTCAGTAACCTGACCCGGACCAAGTTTCTGGGCTTCACCCGGGCGATCTTCAGTGATACCCCGGTCAATGCCAACGGCTTCAGTCGCCGCTGGTACCAGCGCATCAACCTGCTGAGTGCGGCCTTTGCCGTGACCTCGGATCTGGCGCTGGGTGTGTTGGGGGGCAACCTGAAGCGGCGCGAGCTGTTGTCCGCGCGTCTGGGCGATGTGCACAGTCAGCTCTTTATCGCCACGGCGATTCTCAAGTACCACTCCGCCCATCCTCATACCCGGGCGGAAGATGCGCATGCCGAGTACGCGCTGCATCTGGCCATCTACAAGGCGCAGGAAGCACTGTACGACTTTTACGCCAACTTCCCGGCCCGCTTCCTGGCCAGGGCCATTCAGTGTGCGGCCTTTCCCTACGGTCGTATTGTCCGCAAACCCAGCGATAATCTGATCCGGGAGCTCGGCGACCTGATCATGGAGGACAATCCCATCCGTCAGTCCTTCGCGCCGCTGGTGTATGTCAACCGCGATCCGGACGATGTTTCGGGGCGGGTGGAGAGCACTTATCAATTGCTACTGTCGCTGGGCAGTGCCTGGGGCGATTTCCTCAAGGCCCAGAACAAAGGCAAACTGGAAGGCGATACCCTGGAAGAGCGGCTGAAAGATGCGGCTGAGAAAGGGGTGATTAAAGCGGAGGAGATCGACAAGATCAAAGAGTACGATGCCCGCCGTTATGACTGCCTGATCACCGATGCCTTCGACAAGCTTTAAAGGGATCGTTAACGCACCACGGCCGATCAGTCCTGATCGGTCGTGGTGGCAATGACACTCTGATTGCGGCCCTCGCGCTTGGCTTTGTAGAGCGCTTTGTCCGCCCGCCGAAAGACACTTTCAAAGCGCTCTCCCGGAATAAATTCAGCCACCCCAAAGCTGGCGCTTAACGGGCTGCCGTCCGGCGTTAACGCCGTGTCGTTGATCGCTATGCGCAGCTTTTCGGCCAGTGGGTAGGCGTTGGTGAGGGGGCTGCCAGCGCAGAACATGATGAACTCTTCACCGCCCCAACGCCCCAGATAATCGTTCGAACGGATATTTGCCTCAATCAGCCGGGTCAGTTCCTGCAGGATATCGTCCCCCGCGTCGTGGCCGGCGCTGTCGTTAATGGCCTTGAAGTGGTCGATATCCATCAGGATCAGGCTGTGGGTCGCGCGATCATTGCGGCTCAGTATCTCGTGCACAATCCGGTTAAAGCCGTGACGATTCAGGGTGCCGGTCAGAGCGTCGTGCTGAGCCAACTTCTCGTACAGGTCCTTGTCCGTTTCCAGACGGATGTTGAGCTGGGCCAGCTCCTGAATCCGGCGCAGGTCGCGGCGGTTGCGCCGGTGCAGATAGGCGAGGCGGTTAAAGGCCATAAACAGCGCACCGCTCAGCCAGAGCGCGAGTATGCTCAAATACCAGTCTTCGGTGGTGACCCAGTCGCCCACAACGGCGATTTCATCCAGACGCAACTCGTGCTCTCCGATGCGGTCGAAGTTGATGCCAAAAACGGTGACGTTACCGAAAGCTGGCTGGCTCATCGCGCGCGGAATATCGTGGGCCATCTCCCACCAGTCCGCCACTTTG
Organism: Marinimicrobium alkaliphilum; assembly: GCF_003259155.1. Classification (GTDB taxonomy): domain Bacteria; phylum Pseudomonadota; class Gammaproteobacteria; order Pseudomonadales; family Cellvibrionaceae; genus Marinimicrobium_A; species Marinimicrobium_A alkaliphilum. Next base: position 186,041 of record NZ_QGMQ01000003.1, on the reverse strand, counting down.
AACTCACTCAGCTGCAGGGTGAGATCGGAAGTGACATCCTCGCTCAGGAGCGTGCGGGACATATAAAGGGAGCTGTTGCCGTCCGTGAGCGAAGAATAGCGCTCGTCATAATGGCGCATGAAAAAGACCATATGCCGGCTGTCGCCGCTATGGCTCAATGTCATCTCCAGTCGATCGAATCCGGTGAGGTCGATGCCCTCACCGGATTCGCGCTCTATCATCAGATTGAAACCGCAGTAAAGATAGTTGGCCCCGGGCCGGACAGAGCAGCGAAAGTGGTGTCTGGACTCGTCTATCCAGGTCACTTCGCTGTTGCCGTTGGGCTCCTCTCCGTCAGAATAGAGGAACAGCACCAGGTCTTCGCTGGGTAAGAGTACCAAGCGACGATCCGGTAGGAAGCGTTCTGCGGCAATCGCGACAAAGGTCAGCGCGATGAGCAGAATTACCAGGAGCTGAAAGGATCTGGATTTCATGAGGCCCTTGCGTTGGGAAATTGGCGCGTTTTTCTACATTATCGATTAAAAAAACGACAGATTCCACTGTTTTTGGCCGTCGGCTGCCAAAAACAGCTGCCCAAGGGGAGGTATAGGTGCGTAAGTGGCTGAAAGCAATGGGGGTTTTGAGCGACAGGAAAGGAAGAAGCCAACAAAAAAAGCCCACGCATAAGCGCGGGCTTCATTAAAATGGCGCACCCGGCAGGGTGAGCCTGGGCGTTTGCGAAGCACCGCTTCGCGCCCGGAGCGAACGGCGCCAGGCTGTGCCTGGCGACCGGCAATCCGAGGGTGCCTACAAAAAACCCGCGCATAAGCGCGGGCTTCATTAAATTGGCGCACCCGGCAGGATTTGAACCTGCGACCAACGGCTTCGGAAACCGCTACTCTATCCGACTGAGCTACGGGTGCAAAAAACTGGTGTTCTATTGAAGTTCCGGCGGTAGCCGAACCTTCTAGCAGCGCTATGCGCTGCCGCTACTCCCCTCACTGCGTTCGGGCCCGGCCTTTTGGCCTAGCCAAAAGGCGTTCGCTCCGGGCGCGAAGCGGTGCTTCGCAAACGCCCGGGCTCACCCAACTGAGCTACGGGTGCTAAAAACAGCGTGCTCGAGAGCAGGGCGCGATTTTACAGTTCTGTGGGGCTCCCGTCTACTTGCCCGGCTGGCTTTCTGCCAGTTGCTGCAACGTCAGGGTCTGGGTCACCTCGGTGGTGCCAAGGCTCTGGCTTATCGTGCCGAAAGGAAAGTCCGCCACCATGCGCTCCAGCCGGGGCAGGCAGCGGTGCAGGTTGGTGTAGTGGCGGAAGCGGGAAAACCAGCGCACATTGGGGACCCGGGGCTGGTGGGGGTCAATTTCCCAGGGGTGCAGATAAAAAATCTGCGGCTTGGTGCCATTGTCGCTGGCCCGGCGGAACAGCCAGCGGGACAGCACATAGGGGTACTGGCGGAAGTAGCCACCGCCAGCGGCCGGTACCGGCTGGCCCAGCACCTTGGCGGTGGTGAGCGGGAACTCGGTCAGCGTGGCGCCGTTGGTGGTAATGATCTTATAGGGCTGCTCCGGGCTGCCGGGGATGCCGTAATTGTCGTGGCGGGTGGGAAAGATGCTTGAATCCCAGGTAAAGCCCAGTTCCGCCAGCGTATCCAGCGCCCACAGGGACTTGCGGGTGATGGAGTAGCTGGCGGCGCGGTAGCCGGTCACCGGGCGCTGAATCTGGTCTTCCAGAATCCGTTTGGAGCGCTCGGTCTCCTCCCGGAACACCTCCGGTGTCTGGGTATAAATCAGCCGATGGCTGTAGCCGTGGGAGGCAATTTCGTGGCCCTGAGCCTGAATCCGGCGCACCAGGTCGGGGTGGCGCTCGGCCACCCAGCCCAGAATAAAGAAAGTGATCTTGATCCCGGCATCGTCAAACAGCTGCAGCAACCGGTCGGTGTTTTCCTCGACCCGCGACGGCCACTCATCCCAACGGTCTCTGTCCACGGCCTCGGCGAGCGCCTGTACCTGGTAGTAATCCTCGACATCGACGGTCATGGCATGAGTGACTGACATAGGTAACTCCGTTAAATCTTGTAGTAGTCCCGGTACCACTCCACAAAGCGGGCGACACCCACCTCAACCGGTGTGGTGGGCGCGTAACCGACGTCCTGCATCAGGGCGTCGACATTGGCATAGGCATCCGGAATATCGCCCGGCTGCATGGGCAGCAAGTTGCGTTCGGCTTTCTTGCCCAGGCACTTCTCCAGCAGCTCGATATAGTCGGACAGCTCCACCAGGGTGTTGCTGCCGATGTTGTACACCCGGTAGGGGGCGTTCGAGGTGGCCGGGTGCGGGTCGGCGCCGCTCCAATTGGGGTCGGGCGTAGCCGGCTTGTCCAGGGTGCGGATCACGCCCTCAACGATGTCATCAATATAGGTGAAACCCCGGCGGTGCTTGCCGTAGTTGTACACATCGATGGGCTCGCCGGCGATGATCTTGCGGGCAAAAATGAACAGCGCCATGTCCGGACGACCCCAGGGGCCATAGGCGGTAAAGAAGCGCAGGCCGGTGGTGGGGATGCCAAACAGGTGGCTGTAGGTGTGCGCCATCAACTCGTTGCACTTCTTGCTGGCGGCGTAGAGGCTGATGGGGTGGTCGACGTTGTGGTCGACGGAAAAGGGCAGCGTGGTATTGGCGCCGTAGACCGAGGCACTGGAGGCATACACCAGGTGCTCGGTGCCGTAGTGGCGGCAGGCTTCGAGAATGCTCAAAAAACCGCTGATATTGGTGTCGACGTAGGTATGGGGGTGCTCCAAAGAGTGGCGCACACCGGCCTGAGCCGCGAGGTTCACCACCCGCTCGGGTTTGTGCTCGGCAAAGACCTTGTTGATACCGGCCTGATCCTGCAGGTCCAGGCGGATGTCGGTAAAGCCGGGCTCCTTCTTGAGGATCGCGAGGCGGGCATACTTGATATTGACGTCGTAGTAGTCGTTGACGTTGTCGATGCCGATAACTTCATCGCCCCGGGCGAGCAGCTTCCGGGCGAGGCTGAAGCCGATAAAACCGGCGGTACCGGTGACCAACACTTTCATTCGGTAGTCCTTATGTCTGGCTTTGGGTGGCGCCGCCTACAGGCGGGCGTCCACGGCCTCTTTGGGGAACAGGTGTTTGACATCAAAGAGGATATGTTTGCTTTTACCCAGGCGGCGCAGAGCGTCGACGCCCATGGCCCGGAATTCAGTGTGCGCGACGCACAGGATAATAGCATCATAATGATCAGCGGCGGGCTCGGCAATCAGGTCCAGACCGTACTCTTCCTTGGCTTCCTCGGCATCAACCCAGGGGTCGTAGACATCGACCTGAGCGTTGTAGGTGCCCAGCTCGTCAATGATGTCGATCACCCGGGTGTTGCGCAGGTCCGGGCAGTTCTCCTTGAACGCCAGTCCCATCAGCAGGATATTGCTGCCCACCACATGAATCTTGCGCTGGGTCATCAACTTGATCACCGACTCGGCAATAAAGCTGCCCATGCCATCGTTGATCCGGCGCCCGGCGAGAATGACTTCCGGGTTATAGCCCAGCTGTTGGGCCTTGTGGGTCAGGTAGTAGGGGTCGACACTGATGCAGTGCCCGCCCACCAGACCCGGGCGAAAGGGCAGGAAATTCCATTTGGTGCCCGCGGCTTCCAGCACTTCGAGGGTATCGATGCCCAGGCGCTTGAAAATCAGGGCCAGCTCATTGATCAGGGCGATATTGATGTCGCGCTGGGTGTTCTCGATCACTTTCGCCGCTTCCGCGACTTTGATGCAGCTGGCCTTGTGGGTGCCCACCGTCACCACCCGGCGGTAGAGGGCATCGATATAGTCGGCGGCCTCAGGGGTGGAGCCGGCCGTGACTTTGACAATATTGTGGACCCGGTGCTCTTTATCGCCCGGGTTGATCCGCTCAGGGCTGTAGCCGGCAAAAAAGTCCTTGTTGAACACCAGGCCAGCGGTCTGCTCGATAATCGGCACACAGACTTCTTCCGTGCAGCCTGGGTATACCGTGGATTCAAAAATGACGATGCTGTTCTTCCCGATCACCCGACCGAGCAATGCCGAGGCTTTTTCCAGCGGCGTCAGGTCCGGTTGCTTGCTGTCGGTAATGGGCGTTGGCACCGTAACGATATAAACATCACAACCTTTTAGATCATTTTCGTTGGCTGTAAAGCGCAGTTTATCGGCCTGCTGTAACTCGTCGGTCGTCAGCTCGCGGGTATGATCCTGTCCCTGTCCCAGCTCCCGAATTCGGGTGGCGTTAATATCGAAACCAATGGTGTCGATTTTTTTTCCAAATTCGACCGCCAGCGGCAAGCCAACGTAGCCCAAACCGATGATTGCAAGTTTCGGGGAGTCAGAAAACATGAAGGCTAATCCCTTGATCTGAATAGTGTTTTTAGGGGCGAAAAGAAATCCTTGAACAGCGCCTTATAAGGTATCACACTCGTCTGAAAGATTTATACGGGCAAGGGTAAAAAATCCGTCGCGGTGCGTGTTCGTCGATATACTTTACAGGTGTAAAACTCTTGACAGATATGTCTCGAATGTGTGGCGCATGTTCCGTTATAATCGCTCGAATGGAAACGGTTGGCGTAACGCACTTTGGTGCCGGTTTTTTTTGCCTGTACTGCTTGCCAAATAAAGGATTCAGGTTTGTCTTACATACGCATTAATAAGCACTATATCCACACGCCCTACCTGATGCTGGGACTGGTCGAGTTTTTATTGCTCGGCCTGGCGGCCTGGCTTGCGATTCAGTTTCAGCAGTTTGTCGTCACCGGTAGCCTGGCCAGTGTCTGGGTTGAGGAAAAGTGGCTCACGGTATTGGCCTTCGGTGTCATCCTGAGCTGCTGCACCCTGTCGATGGGCGTCTACATGGCCATGGTGCGCGAGGGCTTCGCGAGCATGGTGTTGCGCACGGTGGTGAGCTTCTTCCTGCTTGGCAGTCTGGCGCTGTTTTTGCTTAACCTGCTGATCGGTAACGGCTTTATTCCTCAGCGGCTCGTGTTTTGGGGGGTGCTCTTTGCCACCGTGGGTGTTCTTCTGACCCGCAGTATTTTCCTGCGGCTCGTCGATATTGATGATCTGAAGCGCCGGGTCGTGATTCTCGGCTCTGGCGAGCGGGCTTTGCGCCTGCTGCGCGACCTGGCCCCGGAGACCCGGGCCCTGAGTGTCAAAGTAGTCGGCTGTGTATCGAGCGGTAGCGAACAGACTCGAGTGTCGCCAGCCTCCATGATGGACACCCCGAGCGACTGGCTCAGTTTCGTCAAAGACAACCATATCTCGGAGGTGGTGATTGCCCCGGACGAACGCCGCCGGCGTGATGGTGCCAGCTTCCCGCTGGAAGAACTGATCAATTGCAAGCTCGCCGGCGTGCCCGCGACTGATGTGTTGACCTTTTACGAGCGTGAGTTGGGCAAGGTGGATGTGAGCTTGCTGACGCCTGGCTGGATGCTGTTTTCTGACGGTTTCAAGCATTCGCGCCGGCGGGATTTCGCCAAGCGTGTGCTCGATCTGAGCATTGCCACCGTGTTCCTCCTGGTGCTCTGGCCGTTGATGTTGCTGACGGCCCTGGCGGTGGCGCTCGAATCCGGCCGCCCGGTGCTGTATCACCAGGAGCGGGTCGGCCTGAACGGCAAAGTGTTTCGCATCTACAAGTTTCGCAGTATGCGCAAAGATGCGGAAAAGGGTGGCAAGGCAGTGTGGGCCCAAAAGAACGACAACCGGATCACCCGAGTGGGCGCCTTTATTCGCAACACCCGGCTCGATGAGCTACCCCAACTCTGGAATGTATTGCGCGGTAATATGAGTTTTGTGGGGCCGCGCCCCGAGCGTCCCGAGTTTGTGGACGAATTGAAAGAGCATATTCCGTTTTATGACATGCGCCACAAGGTCAAGCCCGGGTTGATGGGTTGGGCGCAGTTAAAATACCCCTACGGGGCCTCGGTTGAGGATGCCCGTCAGAAATTGCAGTACGACCTTTACTACACCAAGAATCACAGTTTGTTGATGGATTTGTTGATCATGATTCAAACGGTAGAAATCATCTTGTTGGGTAAGGGTGTGCATTAGACACCACGGTTTTACAGGAGAGCTGGGCGTGAACACGACATTAAAGAATACAGGCATAAAAGGGCTGCTGGCAGTCATGGTGCTGTTTGCGCTGGTGGGCTGCTCGCGCTCGCCGGTAGTGCCGCCGCAGACGACCAGTAGCGTTCTGGATGAATACCGTATCGGTGTGGGCGATGCTTTGCGCATCAACGTCTGGCGCAATGCCGAGCTGTCCAGCGATGTCCCTGTGCGCCCGGACGGGAAAATTTCGCTGCCCCTGGTGGGGGATGTGCAGGCCGCTGGTCAGACCACCACGGAACTGAGTAACGACCTCGCCAACGCGCTCACAGAATACATTCGCAGCCCTCAGGTCACGGTGATTGTGACCAACCCCAGCAGCTCGGATTTTCAGCGTCGGGTACGCATCACCGGGGCCGTGCGTAGCCCTCAGTCGCTGGCCTACCGCGAGGGGATGACAGTGCTCGATCTGGTACTGATGGCCGGCGGTCCCAACGAATATGCCTCGTCCAATCGGGCGCGCCTCTACCGGCAGGTGGATGGCGAGGTAAAAGTTTTCCCGGTGCGCCTGCGTGACTTGATCGAAAAAGGTGAGATCGAGACCAATTATTCGCTTCAGCCCTCGGACATCGTCACGGTGCCCGAGCGGTCGTTCTAGTTAAGAGTTAGCGGTATGGATAAAACACTGATTAGAGATCTTTTCAACGCCCTCAAGTTCGAGGCTATTCGCTTTCGGGTCTTGTATGTGTTGCTGTTCGTGGTGGTGGCCTTTGTACCCCTGGCGGTAGGCTATTACTGGCCCAACTCCTACTCCACCGAGGCCTTGTTGCATGCCGAGGAGTCGAACATCATCGAACCGCTGTTACGCGGTCGGGCGCAGATCACCAACGTTGACCGCGCCGCCGAAGCGCGCGAGGTCATTTACAGTCGCCGGGTTTTGGAGCGGGCGGCGGAAAGTGCCGGTCTGGTCAGTGCCCGGGCTTCGGATGACGAAAAAGCCCAGGCCGTGCGCCATATCCGCAGCCGGGTGCGGGTGGCTACTGAAGGTCGGCAGCACTTTCGGGTAAGTTACAGCTCCGATGATCCGGACCAGTCCTTTCTGGTGCTTAACAGCGTCGTCAATGTGTTTATTCAGGACAGTGCCCGGCGCAAACGTGAAGAGAGCATGGGCGCGTTCAACTTTATCGATGCCCAGGCGGACTCCTACCGGCGCCAACTGGAGCGCGCCGAACAACGGTTAAAAGAGTTTCGCTCCCAGAATACCGATGGTACCGAGGCGCAAGTCAGTGCCCGTATCAATCAGCTGCGCAACGACATTGAAAACCTGGGCGTTGAAATTGAGGAATCTGAATCCCGGCTTCTGTCCATACAGCAACAGTTGAGTCAGGAAAGCGAGTACCAGATGGCACGCGGTCAAGCGGACACGTTGCGTGAGCGCCGTCGGGATCTGAACCGGCAGCTTGAACAGCTGCGCATGAGCTACCAGGACAGCTACCCGGATATCGTTTCTGTGCGCCAGCAGATCCAGGACCTGGACAATGAAATCGCCAACCTGGATGCCGCCGGCGACACCTACTCGTCAGGCGAGCGCATCGAAAATCCCCTGTACGAAGAGTTGCGCTTGCAGATGTCCATCGCCGAGGTGGAAAAACGTACGCGCGAGCGTCGCCTGGATTCTTTGCAGCGCATGCTTGAACGTGAACACGAACGTGCCGAGCGGGTCGCCGCCAATCAGGCCGAGCTCTCGGACCTGACCCGGGACCTGAACGTCACCCGCGATGTGTACGAAGAGATGCTCCAGCGGCGCGAGTCCGCGCGCCTGTCCATGACCCTGGATGTTGAAGGTCAGGGCGTCAGCTACCGCATTCAGGATCCGGCAACGTTCCCGCTCGGCCCGTCCGGCTTGCGCTATGTCCACTTCGCCGCCATCGGCCCGTTTGTGGGTTTTCTCGCGCCGTTGGGGTTACTGATCATTTACATCATGCTGGATCCGCATCTGCGCTCGGCGCGCAATCTCCAGCTGAGTCTGCCGGAAGGTGTTGAAGTGATTGGGGCGATTCCCCATTACCATACACCGCTGACCCGGCGCATACTGCGCAAAGACATTATTTTGCTCTTTATCCTGAGTGTGCTTGCCATGGCGGGCTACGCCGGGCTGGGTTACACCCTGTATGAAATCAAGAGCTGACCGAACTCAGAGGCCGAATTATGAATGATAAAACGCGGGAATTTGAGTCGAAAAGGGCCAGTTCCGAGCTGATGGAAGTGGTAGAGCGCGACGATTCCGACCGCGCCTACCAGAGCCACGAAGCCATGATGCGCAGTGTGGTGTCCGAACACCGCAAGCGCGCCCAAATCAAAAGCATGACCACACCCCTGTTGTGGAACCAGGACGAGCTCTACGCAAAAAAGGTGATCTTTTCCGGCATGCGCCAGCGGGAGCTGATCAACGCCTTTCGGGAAATTCGAATCAAGATCCTGCAAAAAAGCAAAACCGATAACGTGGTGGCGCTGGTGTCTTCGGTTACCGACAACGGCGGCGGCACCTTTGTGGCGTTCAATCTGGCGGCCACTTTTGCCCTGGATCGCCACAAAACCGCGCTCTTTGTGGACTGTAACCCCTACCGGTCAGCGGCGGAGAAGTTTGCGGTGGAGCCAGTGGAAGACGGGCTGACCCAGTACCTCAACGATTACACCGTGCCGCTCAAGCGGATTATCTACCCCTCCGGCGTCGAGCGCCTGCGGGTGATCCCCTCGGGCATGGGCAGCGACTCGGCAGCCGAAGTGTTCAACTCCAAGCGCATGGAAGTGCTGATCTCCGAGATTAAATCCCGCTATCCGGACCGGTTTGTGGTCCTGGATGCGCCCTCGGTGCAATTCTCTACCGAAGCGCGGATTCTCTCGCGCTATTGCGATCACGCCCTGCTGGTGGTGCCCTTTGGCAAAGCCACCAAAGAGGACGTCAACTTCGGTATCGACGCGCTCGGGCGAGACAAGTTTACCGGCGTAATCTTCAACAACTAGCGGCTGCAATGACATGGACATCACCCTGGGCAAGCTCTCCCCTTATTTGGCGTTGTCGCTGCTCACGGCGGCGATGAATGTCAGCGCCCAGGATCCCGATGCCGTAGACCTCGACTGGCGGGCCTCGGTCGGGTTGGTCAGCGAAATCACCAACAACGCGGGTAAAGTCCACGGCGAAGACACCCTGTCTGAGCGCCAGGACGAGGCGCGCCTTGAGTTGGGCGGGGACTACAGCAACAGCCTGATCGAGCTGGGCGTGAACTATCGAGCCAGCGAGCGCCGTTTCGACAAGGACAGCCAGAAAGACCGGCGCCGCCTGGAAGGCCGCAGCGAGCTGACCATCGGCAAGCCTTACCACCTCGGCGACCTCTATATCAGCCATACTCGGCAATCCGTCCTCAACGCCCCTGACGATGTCGACCTGCTGGCCAACACGGACGAGCGGGAAATTCTCACGGCGCGGCCCTCCCTGCGCTGGCGTGCGAGCGCGGCGAATACGTTTGTTACCAGTGGCAACTATGCCCGAATCGACTACCGCTTTGCTCCCGAACGCCGCAGCGAGCGCACCGGCGCTACGCTCACCTGGCTGCGCCGGATGTCGCCCACAGACAACTTTACCTTTACTGCCCAGCAGACGGAGATTGCCTTCGATGCGGCGCCCGAGGTGGATTACGACCTGACGACTCTGGCCGTGACCTACGCGGTCGAGTTGCGCCAGCTCAGCTACAGCCTTCGGGCGGGTCGCAACCGGACCAAACCCGCGATAGGCGAGTCCGTGTCCCGCCCGACCTACAGTGCAGACATCAATTACACCAGCGGGCCCAACCTGTGGTCGCTGTCCGCGAGTCGATTCCTCACGGACAGCTCGGGCGGCGGTGGCAGCGCCGGTGAATTTGATCGTTTCAATCCGCGCGATGCCTCCACCGCCAGGCTCGATCAGATGGAGCGTATCGACGCCGAGTTCACTTGGAGGACTCAGGCGTTGTGCCAGCGCTGCTCCTTGAGCGCCGGCCTTTTTTACCGAGCGGACGACTACCAGGAAATCGACGAAGACCGGTCGGAGCTGGGCGCTCGAGCCGGACTGGACTACCGCCTGGCGCCGAGCACATCGGTTCGCCTCAGCTGGGATCGGCGCGATCACAGCTTTGACGAAGACAGCGACCGCCCCGACTACCGACTTACCCGCACTCAGGTGAGCTATAACCACCGGTTTATCAGTGGCCTGAATACCCGCGTCTATGTCCGCTACCACCAGCGGGGTTCCCATTGGGCTGATGCCGATGCCAGTCGCCGCGAATACACGGAAGCGGTAGCCGGGTTCGGTCTGACGTACGACCTCCTTTAGGGCGTTCCAGCTGTCGTCAAACTCCACGCACCTCCTCCGCAGGCGGCATTTTGGCGCCTAAAGCATTGTTTTGCTTCCGCTTTTCTCATAACTCTCAGTTAGCCAAATCGCGCGAAACATAACAGTACGCAAGGCGATATAACTCTTTGTTATAGAGCACCTAACGCCTTGAAAAACCAGTCCGCACAGTCTCTGTGGGCCACTGCGCAGAACTGAAATAAAGGGTTGTCAACTACTGAAAAGGCATATGCCGGGGTGTTACAAATAGTCGTAAGGAATTTCGACACGCAGGAATTCAACGACTTAACGTAACCCGGTAACCGCCATGACCCAGATAGTCCAAAACAGTGTTTTTCGCACCACCCGTATTGCCGCCTTCTTGCTGGCCGCACTTTTCCTGAGTGCTTGCGGCGGTGAAGCCCAAGAGGGCTCTCTGTTGGAAAGCACGCTTGCGAGTAACGCCAATAGCAATCGCGACCAGGCACCGGGCCAGAACCGTAACCCGGGCAACTCCGCAGGCAACGGTCAGAACAACGCCCAGGAAGACGCGCCGGAAGAAATCGTGGACGAAACCGAGCAGGTCACTGACCCGGTTGCGGATACTGATCCAGCAGCAGACCAAGACGAAGCTGGCGAGACGCCCATTGCCGACAACGACGATTCGGGTGTTGAGGTCAATGCTTACATCAAGCTGCGCTGGGAGCGCCCGAGTGAGCGCGAAAACGGCGAGAACCTGTTCCTGGAAGATATCGGCGGCTACGAGTTGCGTTATCGGGAAGTCGGCTCAGACACCTATGAAGTCACCGAGCTGGGTCCGGACGCCGACGAAGTTGTCTTCGAGAATCTTGAAGGTAACTACCACTTTACCATCGCGGTTTACGATTCCAGTGGCCTTTACAGCCGCTTTGTGGATATTACCCCGCAGTACTGAGTCAACTCCTCCCTTCTCCTTCGGGCCAGACCTTTTCTGGCCCGAAGCTGTTAAATTTCCCGTCATGTTTCAAAGCGCCCACTGGCGGCGTATACTTCCTTCAAGCTCGGTCAATGAATAAAGCTATACCCGCTGAAGGGACACATTATGCTTACCCACGCCCACCGCTTTCTTCCTTTCCTCTTACTGATGGTCGTTGTCGCGCTTTCCGGCTGTAGCCGCGAGGGTGGTCGCCAGCAAATGGAAGACTACCTTAATCGAGCGGAGCTCTATCGCGATCAGGGCCAGTACCGGGCAGCGATGCTGGAAGCCACCAACGCGATGAACGCCGCGCCGGATGCGCCAGAGCCCGCTTTGTTTATGGCTGACATTTTCAATACGCTGGGGGCGGGTCGACGGGCCTCGGGTTTGTTGGAAGAGTTTCAGGACGACCACGGCGACGCCGTCGCGCTCGCACTCGCGCGTTCATACCTCTTACAGGGTAGGTTTTTGTCCGCCGAAGAGGTCCTTGAGCCCTACGAACCTGGCAACGATGCCGATCGACGCCTCAAAGCGCTCTACCTGGTCGACGCCGATCGTATGCGCGGGCGGCTCGACGAGAGCGAAGCCGGGTACCGCGAGCTGCTTGAGCAATACCCTGGCGACGTGGTCATACGGTTGCGGCTGGCCGAAAACCTTATTTTTCAGGGGCGTCCGGATGATGCGGAGACGTATCTAAGTCAACTGCGCCAGGATGCGCCGGAAAATCCCGAGGCCTTCCAGTTCAGCGCCATAGCGGCACTACAGCGAGAGAATTACGAGCGCGCCGAAGCCTGGTTAACCGAAGCGTTATTGCACATCCCCACGGTAGACCTGATGCTGCCAGAGCGTGCGGCCATTCTGGAGCTCTTGTCAGAAACCCTGACTGCCTTGGGGCGCACGTCCGAGGCCATGATTTACACACGGGTACTGGCCGAGGATTCACCCGAATCGTTCGAGGCGCAGCAGAAGCTCACGGATGCCATTGCCTACGCGGAAGCCGGCAGTCTGGACGAAGCCGAAACACTGCTGCGGGAACTGCTTGAAGAAAACCCCGAAAGCCAGCAGGCGGGACTGTTATTGGGCATGGTGAAGCTCAGTCAGGGCGACGTCGAGGCCGCTGAACCGCTATTGACCCAGGCTGTGGATGTTGAAACAGCGGGTACCCAGGCAATTCAGGCGCTGGCGATGGCTCAGGCACAAATGGGCAACGTCGATATGGCCCTGGCGTCACTGGCGCGCTCCGTGCGTGCTCGACCCGACAATATTACGCTGCTGTCACTTTATGGCGCACTGGCCCTCAATACCGAAGATCACCGGGAGCAGGGCTACCTTGCACTCCAGAAAGCCTTGGCGCGGGATCCGCATCGGGGTGGCCTGCGTTTGGCGCTGGCCCGTTACCACTTCCAGCAGGATGAGCGGGAGCAGGGGATGGCGCAGCTTCGCAGCGCCTTTAACTACCAGCCTGCGAACTGGCCGGTCACCACCGCTTATGTCAATGAGCTGCTCAGGCAGGGGCAAATGAGCGAGTTGAGTCAGGTAATTGATACCTTGAAATCAGCCGCGCCCAGAGCCAGAGAAACCGCCATGTTTGAGGCCCAGTACCGGTTCCGCGACGATCAGCCGGAGCAGGCGGTGAGTCAATTGCGCGAGCTGTTACAGCGTGAGCCGGGCTATGCCCGGGCGCACGGTGTGCTGGCGCAGATGTACTACGAGCAAGGTCAGACGGGGCCTGCGCTGGCCTCGTTGGAGCGGCTGTTGCCGCTTGAGCCGGCTAACGACCAGGCGCTTCGGTTTGGGGTCGAGATCATTCGCAGTGGCAGCGCAGACATCGAACCGCAGGCGTGGCTCGCGTCCCTGCCCGCTGAAGATCCAACGTTGCGCGCAAATGTTACCGCGTTGCGCGCGATGCTGTACCGGGATGCCGGCGACCTGGTATCCGCGGTTGAGCGGGTTGATGAACATGAAGGCCAGCAAAGCGACTACCTGCGCCAGACCCGCTCATTAGTGTATCGCGATCGCGCGATACAGCTCCTTGACGCCGGCGAGCCGGCGCAGAGCCGGGCGCTGATTATGGATGCCTTGAGCGCCTTCCCGAACAGTCGCTCCCTGAGTCTGGATCTGGTGAGGATCGATCTGCACCAGGAGCGCTATCGCGAAGCAAATGCGGTACTGCGCGACCTGCGTGAGCGCTTCCCGACAGATACCGAGGTGGCGTTGATGCAGGCCCGGGCTACCAATGCGCAGCACGGTGAAGCCCAGGCCTACCGGGAGTTACGTCAGGTATGGGACCAGCGGCCCGACGGTCAGATGGCGATAAGCCTGTTGAACCTGGCCAGAGCCGTGAACCCCGAGGCGGTGCCGGGTATTTTAACGCAATGGGCCGAGGCCGAGCCGGACAGCCGCCTGCGCTTGCTCTATGTTGCCGGAGAGCAGCAGCGGGGCGGCGACGAGCGCGCCGCGATTGCGACCTACGAGCAAATGATCGAGCGCAACCCCGAAGACCCTGTCGCTCTCAATAACCTCGCCTGGCTCCTGAAAGACCGTGAGCTGGGCCGCGCGACCCAGTTGGCGGAGCGGGCGGTGACACTGGAGCCGGACTCCGCGCCTATTCTGGATACCTACGGCTGGTTGCTCCACCTCCAGGGCGACCGGGCAGGGGCCCTGAGCTTCCTCGAGCGAGCGGCTGAACTGGCCCCCAACTCGGAAGAAATTCAGCAGAATCTGCAAATTGTGAAAGCGTCAGACTGACAATTCCTGGGGGTCTACAGGGCCCCCTTCTCCCCTGCCACACGTTTCAACAAACCGCTATAAATCAGTCGGGAAAGCTTACAGGACATAAGCTTTGCACCAATCACGCCGCCTTAACCTATTGAATTAGAACAATAAAATTATATGGCACGCATCCTGCTTTATTAAGGGTCAAGGCTTCCATTTCACCCTAAGCCTCAAATGCGAGATTTTGGTTCAACGACCGATACATCAAAGGATGGACTTATGAACACTATGCTTAAAACACTTATTGCGGCGAGCGCACTGGTTGGTGCAAGTGCCGTGCAAGCCGCCAATATCAATATTACTGTCCATGAGGATGCCGCTGCTGGCGAGGCGAGCTTCTTGGCAAGCTTGAACAGCATCGTTGCAGAAGAAGGTTTCAACGACCTTGCGAACATCGCAGCGCTTACTGGCTCAGGTGACTACACTCAATCAATCGTAGCGCCAGGTGGAAACCTCAATCAATACGAATCCTACGAAGCGAAAAATTCGTATTTCGTCACTAATGTAGGGACTTTTGAGTTGACAGTGGCTGGCCAGTATGGCGGCAACACCTACCGCGAGGAGCTCAAAATCGAGAGTCAAGCTACCGGTCAGTTTGGTCGCGAAACGCTGGATGATGGTGACTTCTGGCTCGATAGCGCCGATGCTCTCGAAGTGGTTTGGACTTTTGGCGCTCCCTTGTCAGGTAACTTCAATGCCTTTGGCTTCCAGCTTGCTGATGCCGGCGACATCGCCGGTTTCCTGACTCTGACTTTCGAGGACGGTACCACCAGCTCGTTTGACACTGCGCAAATCTTCCATCCGCAGCCTAACGGCAACCTGAAGTACGTGTCTGTATCCAGCGACCAGAACATTCTGGGCGGAACGTTCACTTTCAGCAACTCAGTGGGTTATGACGGCTGGGGCATCGACAACGTTACTGTCGGTCGCCTGCCGGAGCCGGGCACACTGATCCTGATGGGGTTGGGCCTGCTGGGCTTGGGTGCGGCGCGTCGTAAAGCTGCCAAATCCTGAACAGCATCACGCTTAGAAAAAGCCGGCCTCGGGCCGGCTTTTTTTTATTCAAAATCGTGGTTACGTCAACACGATTTGAGGTAACATTGATGCAGGATTTCGCGTCAATACCTTACTTTGGCTCCGCATGGAAATAGAACAGAGAA
This sequence comes from Marinimicrobium alkaliphilum, assembly GCF_003259155.1. Lineage (GTDB taxonomy): Bacteria > Pseudomonadota > Gammaproteobacteria > Pseudomonadales > Cellvibrionaceae > Marinimicrobium_A > Marinimicrobium_A alkaliphilum. The sequence goes on along the minus strand of NZ_QGMQ01000003.1, from coordinate 170,715 downwards.
TAAGTCGGAACGACTGCGCCCAATGGCTGAAGCGACATTTGCCGCTGGTGATTGCGCTAGGTTGGGTTGTGTTGTTCTTTACGACCTTTCAGGATCTGTGGGGCCGTTGGACACGCTGGGATAGCGAGATGGCACATGGTATCCCGACTTTCTTGGTTTTCTTTTACCTGCTTTGGCGAAGCCTTCCTTGGAATGCACCGTCCCAGCCGCTTAGGATCGTCGAATACGGACTCACGTTGGGAGTGATTGTGCTCCTGGTGTTTGTCTGGGCTGTGGCCTACGCCGTCAACATCCAGATCATTGAACAGTTACTGCTGGTTCCCATCCTCCTGTCAGTCTTCGCAGCCATTTATGGTTGGAAGGTCGTATTTGTGCACCGTTTTGTGCTGCTTTTTCCCGTTTTTGCCATCCCCATTTGGGGAAGTTTTAATAATATCTTGCTGGAAATGGCGAGCCTTGTGGTCGGCGAAATGGTCCGCTGGATTGAAATACCGGCGGTTATCCGTGGAAACAGTATCCATATTCCTTTTGGTCAAATTCTGATTGCCGATGGCTGCTCGGGCATCCGATACTTTGTGATTGCCCTGACGCTGGCCTACCTGATTGGTTGCTTGAATAACTACCGTGAAGGACGCATGGCGGCCCTTTTGATGATCGGTGCCCTCCTCGGGCTGATGACAAACTGGGTCCGTATCTTTGTGTTGATCCTCATCGGCTACCGCACAGAAATGCAAAGTAGCCTGATGCAGGATCACGAGCTGTTCGGGTGGATACTGTTTGCGGCCATCTGCATACCGGCGATCTATTTCGCCCCGGTTGTGAAGGCAAAAGCCATGGCCCACGACATGCCCGACCGGGCGGTTCTACCTGCGCGGCGGGGGATTATGTTGGGGCTGTGTGTACTGGTCGGACCTTTGCTCGCACTCTACTTCAGCGCGCAGGCCTCCTCCTCTTTCGGCAATCGGGCTGGCGATGAGGCTTCCAGTATGAACGTGCAAGGGCCATCGATGCCCATGACAGTCAGAGCCCCGCCGGGCGCCGTGACGTCAGTTGAGCGTTCCGAAGGGGTCTTTGTCAGGAAGGATCACTATCGCCGACAGTCAATGGACGATAAGCTGGTGCCCTACATTCCGCGATTGTTTGATCACCAGTTCTGGCACCGGGGCGAAACGTTCAGTTTTGAGCACGAGGGCTTCAGCTACACCCTGTCGGAGTTCAGTGCCGTATCAGAGCGACGCGCCGTCGTCCAGGTTCAATGGTTTCGCATAGGGGATATAAAAACAAACTCCGTCCCCCACGCCAAAGTCCTTCAGGTGCCCGCCGTATTTCGGGGCATTAACGACTTCTATATCTTCACACTCCAGGCCGAATGTACCCGCGGAGGCTGTGAAAGTGCGCGCGAGCGGATCGAGGCGGCGCTCTCAAGTGGGGCTAGCGAGTTATTTCCGACTTTATAACTGCGCAGATACGCTCGGCATACCGAGGCAAGACCTTGTCGTGAGTGGGTAGCGTCAACAGTCTTTTTGCAAAGGCGTACGCATTGTCCAGCGTGCCCCTGGCTTCGATGTCCTTTACACCTTCAATCTCAGTAATGACCGTCGCGTACAGCCGGCTGGCGCCCAAACCTTCAGCGTCCAGGGCATTCAAAACCCGATCTCTCTCTCGCTCGGATTCGAGCAGCAGCGGATAGCGCAAAAACACCGCCTGCTGACCGAGCGTATTATCATCGAGCTTCAGGCGGTTGATCGCCGCAAACTGTTCCAGATAAGTGGCCTGAATTGTCAACGGCCGCTCTCGATAGTGCATAAGGCTGTGCGCCAGGAGCGACGCCCGGAACGTATCCATGGGCGCGATCTTTTCGAGGGAGCTGTACTCGGTCGCGCCCAGTTTTAGCAAGGGATTGTTGGCCAGCCAGCGATAGGCGCGGGGCGCGGACAGGGTGTTGTAGAGTCCGATTTTTGTGTGTGTCAGTGTGTCCTTGAGTGCGCCAGCGGCAGCGGGAGCGACTTTGGTGCCAGCGTACTTGCCTAGCGCCACGCCACCGCCCAGCAGGCTTACAGGCTTTCCGCGGCCAAACGAAAAAATACTGTAGTCGCCTTTGGGGGAATAGGGCTTTGAGTCCCTGGGGAACCACTGCGCATTATCTTCAATAATCTGTATCTTGCCGTGATTCTGGGTTGCGCCCCTGAGTGCGGCGATATCGGCGGAAATACCCATAAAGTTCACAGCAATCACCGCCAATGTATCTGGCGAAAGCGCACTTTCCAGCTGCGTCAGGTCATACGAGGTGCTGTCAGGCGCCAGGTCAACGGCGACCGGGAGAAAGCCCGCAGCGTGAGCTGCCGCTACAAGATCCGGGCAGCAATAGCCTGGTATTACAACCTCAGGGCGGCCCTCAATAGTAGCGGACTGCTTGATGTGTTCCAAACAGTGCCCGAGCGCACTCGTGCCGGAGTCCAGCCAGGCGAGCGAAGCCGTATCAGCGAAGAGGTCAGTCGGGAGCCCCTCCGAGCGGGCTACATGAATACGGTTGCCTGACGGCGGAAGCACAGTCCGACTCATCGTGCTGACGGAGTCCATGTTGTCATGCGCTGCCCGGAGAGAAACTTGACTCCCGCGTGAAGTACGGCAATATTGACCTGAACAAAAAAGTACACGATTCTGATCGGCCCAATCTCCTGCAGCCGGGGAACCCCGTGTGCCAGCAGTGCCACGCCATAAAAAGCCAGCTGCCCGATAAGCGCCAGGTCGTAGAGCCATGAGCGGCTGACCAGTGCCAGGGTAACGACAAACAGCGCGAGCAAACACCAGGGGACGGCCCAGCGCATCAGCTTGTGGGAGATTACCTGAAAGGCAAAAAGCCCTCGCTTGGACGGGTTCATCGCGTCCTTGTGGCGAGATAGGCCCACCATACCGCGCAGTACAGTCCGGACTTTGCGCGCGTACTCCTTTTTGGGGTCCTTCAGATCCTTGTAGTAGCCATTGACGTCCGGCGCGCTGACGGCCACCAGTCCGGCCTTGGCGGTATTGAGGGCGGTGTTAAAGTCGCTCGGGGAATGGATGTCCCAGTCCTGGCAGACCTGAGCTCGGGCCGCGAAGAAAGAGCCGCTCAAGCCCACCAGGCCCGCGAGTCGGGATTCCATACTTCTCAGCCACATCTCGTACTTGACGTAGGCCCCTTCGCCGGCAACTTTGCCTTCCTCGGTAATGAAGCGGTCTTCACTGGAGAGCGAGCCAACCTCAGGGGATGAAAAATAATTGGCCAGTTTGAGGAGGGCGTCATTGGGGATCTCGGTGGCTACGTCGGAAAATACCAGAATGTCACCTGACGCAGCGTTAATGGCCGCAAGTTGTGCATTCTCCTTGCCCAGCCGCTCTTCAGCTCGCACAAGTTTCACGCCCTGTTCTGCAAAGCCTGTGGCGATGTCGTCGGTACCGTCCGTGGAGCAGTCAGAGGCGATAATAACCTCCAGTTGCTCGCGCGGATATTGCAGGGCCAGGGTGTTTTTGATTTTGGGCTCTATACGATCTTTCTCATTGTAGGCAGTTACGATAATTGAGAGCTTCGGCAAGCTGTTGTTTTCATTCAGAGACAACTTGCCCTTGGATCGGGAAAGAATTAACAGCAGGCAGGGATAGACAAAATAGCTATAAATGGCGCCCAGTAAAAAAACCCAAAATAACAATCCTAGCATGCAGCACCTGTCGGAAAAATTTACGGAAAGTGGTGTGGCGCGTAATATGGCGCGAGACCCAATTATGCTATAGTGGCCGCCTATCGAAAAGGATTTACTGAAGGCGAGTTAGATGGCAGAGGAACGATCCAGAGCCAAGGTGCTGCATGTTATCTCGGGGGACCTGTGGGCAGGCGCTGAGGCACAGGTGTACGCTCTGATAAAACAGCTGTCCGTGTACTGTGAAGTCCACGTTGCGGTGCTGAATTTTGGGCGGCTATCCGAAGAATTAGAGCGGCTTGAAGTCAACGTCTATGTGTTGGACGAGAGGCAGCTTTCTAGCTGGAAGATATTTCGTGCATTGATTCGCCTAATAAAAACCATCAAGCCAACAATTATTCACACTCATCGCCAAAAAGAAAATATCCTCGCAGCGCTTGCAAACTTGTTGACAGTGCGTGCAGCCTGCCTACGCACTGTGCATGGGGCGCCGGAATATGACCCCTCTTTAAAGCAGCGGCTACAAGTACTTTTAGATCATTGGGTAGGCCGTTTCTGCCAGAAGGCCATTATTGCTGTTTCTTGCGATTTGGCGATGCAGCTTGAAAAGACTTTTTCATCTAGTTCTGTGCACGTAATCGCGAACGGCGTAGACGTACACGCGCTGAAGCAGTTCCGCAAGCCAGCGACAGGCGTATCTGGCGATCCCATTCGCGTTGTAATGGCGGGAAGGCTTGAACCGGTAAAGCGTGTCGACATATTTCTTCAGATGGCGAAGCGCCTCAATCAGGGGCCCCTTTCCGGCAAGCTGGAATTCCATATCTATGGCGATGGGTCTCAGCGTGAGATGCTGGAGCCATACGCCAGAACAAGTGATGGCTCCGACGGCTATTCGTCGCCAGACAATATACATTGGCACGGACACACGAACGAAATTCTTCGGGCGTTGAGTGAGAGCGACTTGTTGGTAATGTGTTCAGATCATGAGGGAATGCCAATGGTGGCATTGGAGGCCTTGGCTATCGGTATTCCTGTAATTGCCCATAGTGTTGGGGGATTGAAAGATATACTGTCGGAGTATCCTGACCTTCTTGTGAGCGACCATGCCCCCAAGGGCTATGCGATTGCGATTGAGAATATAGTTCCCTCACTCCCAAGCTATGATGTGGAGCTGAACCCGAATTATGCGATAGATTGCTGTGCTGAAAAAACAATGAGCCTGTATCGAAATCTCGTGAATCCCCGAGTGTACAACGAAACAAAGCTGCTATAGGATTGGAGCATTAATGTACCTGTTGACAGTAATAAAGAGTATTTTCCGCCTCCTGGATTCAAGGGCCATGAAGCAGTATATTGGCATTCAGATATTCTATTTTCTATCTGCAATATTTCAGGTCCTGGGCATCGCCAGTATCGGGCCCTTCATAGCTATTATTTCCAACCCTGAAATAATTCACACAAACTCTATTCTTTCATGGACGTACGAAAGGTTTGGCTTTGAGCGAGATATAACGTTTATTATCGCAGCCGCTCTGGGGTCATTGGTAATGATTTTGATGTCCAATGCCGTGGCTGGACTTACGATGTGGTTTACCTACAAATTTTCCGTGGTGTTGGGTGGGAGGCTCCAGAGGACTCTATATAGAGGGTTTCTGCTTCAGGATTATCTGTACCACAAAACAAAGAACTATAACAAGCTGATTGCCGTAGTGTCGCAACAGGTGCCCAGGTTCGTCTACATGGTTTTTCAACCTTTTCTACTTCTAACAAGCAAACTGTTCATTGGCATGATAGTGCTTATGGGGCTGCTGCTCTTTAACCCTCTTCTCGCTGTTATCGCCGGAGTGCTGATTGGTGGGGCTTATTTAGCAACATATGTTTTTCTGCGTCATAATCTTTTCCGTCATGGAGAGTATGTGTCATACAAGAACAGTCGCATACAGAGCATACTGTCAGAGTCTTTTGTGGGTATAAAAGATGTCAAGCTCGGATGCATGGAGCAGAACTATATTGACCAGTTTAACGAGGTTAATTTAAGAGGTCTTCGTTCCCAAGCTTTTATCGCCCTTTCAGGAGAAATCCCCAAGTTCATTATCGAGTCTGTTGCGTTTGGCGCGATACTGTTGTTGGCCGTCGTACTGTTAATTACCCAAGATGATATGCGCTCCATAGTTCCAGTATTAAGTATCTATGCGCTTGCTGGTTACAAACTGCTACCCACAATGCAGCAGATTTACAAGTCAATATCAAGTCTCAGTGGGCATGGGGCCGTGGCGACAAGTATAGGTGCTGCGTTGAGAGATATTGAGAAGAACGAAGCTGGTCCTATAAGCGCGGAAAAGATGTCGGTCCATACGGTGGAATTTAGTGGAATTTCGTTCGAGTATCCCGAGTCGAATGAGCCAGCGATAAAAGATATTTCATTCGCGTTGGAGCGAGGGAAGATATATTCCCTCGCTGGCCATTCGGGGTCAGGAAAGTCAACGTTGGCAGACGTTCTTCTGGGATTGCTGTATCCGTCCGAGGGGCAAATTAAGGTAAATGGCGAACCGATTACCGACTCGTTGCGGCTCGGATTTCGAAACAGCCTTAGCTACGTAGCGCAAAACATTTTTATTTTGGAAGGGTCAGTTATTGAGAATGTTGCTTTTGGCGAGGTCGAGAGAGATATCGATATGGAGCGAGTTAAGCGCGCGCTATCGTTAGCGAACGCTTCGGACTTCGTCGCTCAGTTGCCCCAGGGATTAGAAACGAATTTGGGGCAGGACGGGAAGTTGCTGAGCGGAGGTCAGCGGCAACGGATAGGTATAGCGAGAGCGCTCTATCGGCAGACGGATCTTCTCGTATTGGATGAGCCGACAAGCGCTTTGGATATTGTCTCAGAGGTTAATCTACTAAAAAATCTTAATAAGTTAAAGAAAGATATGATTATACTTATTATCTCGCACCGGCCGGCATCGATACAAATGTCCGATGAGATCATTCTTATGGATAAGGGCTCAATAGTCGATAGGGGGGGGTATGAGAGTCTCATTGAAAGAATACCTTCATTTAAGTCGATGATGACCGAGGAAGTGCACTATGACGATTGAGAATGATTCTCCCCAGGTGGATAAATACAATAAATATGTCTTTCTATATCCGGATGTCGCGTCCCCTGCAGTTCAGCAGATCGAGCGAGGAGAGATACCTAAGGAACGGCTGACAGGGTTTTATCAGCTGAAGATGATGGGGATGAATGTCGCTATTTCTGATCATCGTTGGAGCTCCGGGTTGTCCGGGCTTAGGCGGTTCGCCCGGCGATACATTCAAATTCCGTCAGTGGGATTGTTGAGAGACTTCTGGAAGGCCGACGTTATTGTTGTGAAAGATGAGTTTTCGCCGCTTCAGTCCTTTCTGGCGCGCTTGATGGGAAAGAGAATTGTCTATTTGGATACGCTTTTCAAGCTGCCAGAAAGCCGGGTAAAACGGAAATTGCTCAAAATCGCCATTAAGTGGTCCGATGGTGTTATTGCATTGTCGTCATCTCAAGCACGCCTTTGGTCTCAGTCACTGACTATCCCGAGTGGTCGTATAATTCCGCTCTATTATGCGATGGACTGTGACTTCTATCCCTATACCGAAAAACTGAACTCCTCCAAAGAAAGGCATATTATTTCCATTGGTCGGGATGTGGGCAGAGACTTTGGTTCTCTCATGCAGGCAGTAAGTAAGACTGACGCTACATTGGATCTGGTGACACTGCCTTACCTGCTTCCTGAGAATGCGGCGGAGTCGAGCAGAATAAATATCTATGAGAGACTGAGCTACAAAGAGTTATTTGAAACGTATTCAAGGTCATGTGTAGCGGTCGTCCCGCTCAAGGCAGGCATTAGTTATCCCTCCGGAATCCGGGCGGTGATGGAGGCTATGCTTATGGGTATTCCGGTTGTTGCTACCAGAACGCCTGTTCTGGAGGAATATTTCTCAGAGGGAGAAGATATTGTATTCTCTGAGCCGGATAACCCTGACTCTCTGTTGGTAGGTATAGCCAGTCTTATGAATGACAATCAGTTGTCAGACAGGATTAGGAAAAATGCCCGGAAGAAAGTAGTAAGTCAATACAATGTCGAAGAGTATGGTAAAGACCTGGCTAGTGCGTTAAGTGATTTCGTAAATCGATAGAGCGTATGAGTTTAATGCGGATATCACGGAATACCACCTGGTTGATATGAGCAAAGGGAAGCAAATAAATGAAGTCAAGTATAGCGGTTATTCTCGCGTTTAACCCGAATAATTCAGGCATGTACAGTGTTGACCTTGCGGCGAAGCAGTTTTTCGATTCGCTTGATGTCGACTACAAAATGTATGTTGCCCAAAAGCTTCGGAGAAGAGGGGCTAGGTTTATTGAAAGGGTTAACCCGAACTGGACCATTGCACCTGTCGACCACGTCGGTAAACTGAAGTGTCACTATTTGAAGTCCATTGACCAATTGAAAGAACATAGTCATATCGTGTACTGGGGTGATTTCTTGAACAATCCGGATTACGGCAGAGATGGGTACGCAAACCGGGATCACTATATGCATCTGTCCGCTAGTGAGGAGATTGCCAGGAAGAAGTGGTTATCTTTATTTGCTCTTAAAGGACAGGATGTGAATGGGAAAAAGGTATATTCGATAGGTAACAATATACAGAATCCACTTGACGCAGAAGATCCTTATAATAAACAGGTGATTGATTGTTGGGAAAAACACTTCGATGTAATCTTGCCGCGAGATGTTAAATCGTTAGAGCAAGTTGAGAGGTTGTTGGGCGCGCGCTCTAAGCCGAGATTAGGACAAGGGCTGGATTGTGCCTTTCTGCTAGACCACTCCGGGCTGAATGCTGAAAATGCAAGCTCAGCCCCAGAAAGCCCCATGTTCAGTTACTTTTTTGATCGCTCTAAGTTGCCGGAAACTCGAAAGATAATCAGAAATATCGAGAAGATAAGTGGCTGTGTCGGACATGAGCTCGACGGATGGTTGACGCTGGATACTAAGAATGCGCATCGTCATTTTTCGAAGAATGTTAAGCAGATAATGGAGTCGCAGTTTGTGATCACAGATACCTACCATGTCTGTGTCAATGCGATGAGTGCCGGTGTTCCTGTTGTAGGGATGGGCCGGTATTCGATCAAGCAAGATGGCAGCATTGGGGATTATAAAAAACAGGTTCTCTTCGATATGTTTGATATGGGAAGTTACTATCTGACATTAAAAGAGGGTTCTAATGATGAATTTTTACGCGATGTCGACCAGGCTTTGGAAAGGCTCGTCGAAGAGAGGTTTAGGTCCTTTGAAGAGTCATACAGGCGAGTGAAAGGGCAGGTAGAAGAATATAGAAATGAGCTTGAGTCACTATTCTAGTCTTCGCATAGATATGTGAATGTAACTCTCCTCAATTAGAGTCTGCCATACTTATGCGTCTTCTATATGCCAAAGTTCTAAGTTATTACTCGAACTTACAATCGTTCTGAGATGGTGAAAGAAGCAATTGAATCTGTCCTCGGGAAAGATACTGATGGCTACGAGATCATAGTTGTGAATAGTGGATCAAGGGATGATATTGAGACCGTAATATAGGAATCTCGTTCAAGTAACCGCTATATGTGACAGGTATATCAAGGTGTCGGAACCGCACGTAATGCCGGATTTTTTGCAGCGAGTGGTGAATATATTCTTTATTTGAACAGCGAAGACATTTGGCCTCCGGAAAAGCTTCTTCACTATAGAGAGGCCACTCCCAACTGAGACTTTATGGTTTTTTTGGCCTATAAAAGTACATGGCTTCGATTGATTTGTGAGATGGTTGGAAAAGGCGGCTGAGATGAATAGAGAATACGGGTTTCTTGCGGTTGGGAACTTTGACTCCAGTACAGGCTATGCATGGAAGCTGATGGAGAAGTTGTGGCTGGAAGCAGCCAGTACTCTGAGAGAGTACGGGTATCGACCAATAGTGGTTTATCCGTCTGTCTCCGATGAACCGAAGATCTTATCAGAAGCTGGATTTCAAATTGACGCTCTCGACTTTAAAGTGCGCTCATGGTCTGGGTTATTTAAGCAGTGTCTTTATATACGACGCAATGATGTTCGATGTATTTATTTCACCGATTTCGCCACGGCATCTTGGCGGTATGCAATTTTCAAAGGTTTCGGTGTAAAAAAAATCATCATTCACGATCACATGCCCGGAATCAGGACTAGACCAGGTTTTCTAAAGCGTCTCTTCAAGCGACTTTACAACAGAGCGCCGTTTTTCGCGGCTGATCAATGCTTTGCCGTTAGCCCTTATATTGCCCGACGCCTTGAGGAGGTCAATTGCTTTCCTCGAGAGAGGGTCGTTTGTATAACCAACGGTATTCATCCTCCTCAAAGTGTTAAGACGGAATATGAGAGCGCCGAAACAACAAAAATTGTTTCCATTGGTCGAGCTAACTATTATAAAGGTATCGATTTCGCACTAAGTGTGCTCTCACGGCTAGTTCAGAGGGGTGATAAAACTATCCGGTATACGCTCTATGGCGACGGACCGGATCTTGAGGCATTCAAAGCGCTAGCGCGGAAGCTGGGTGTTGACGAATTTGTTGACTTCCCCGGCGCGACAAATGATATTGGCGAGCGTCTCCCCCACTATGACATAGCGTTTCATCCATCTAGAGGCGAGGCGATGTCGCTTGCTTTGCTAGAGTACATGGGGACGGGGCTTCCGGTGCTAACCTCGGACAACTCATCGGTTAGCTCTTTCTTAACAGATGGTAAGGATGCAGTTATCTATCGCTCCGAGGACGTGGAAGATTGCGCTGAAAAGCTTGGAGCATTGATCTCATCAGTAGAGCGTCGGAAAGAAATTGGGTGGAATGCTAGGCTCTCGGTCTTGAACAACTACACTGAGGAGAAGATGCTTAGAGAATTTCGCGAGGCTATGGTAAAAGCTAACGTGAATTAATCAACCTTAGCATGCTATTAGACCGGCGGTACTTATGCTGCTGCGTTGATAGCCGTACTCACAAGTACCTGGACTCTCTTGCGGCTTCTGGCGTGTTTACACTCTATCTGTATTGTCTTTTGTAATCTCTTGCTGGAATGTTGAAATAGATTGTTGAGTTGATAAGTTAAGGGGTTCTTTAATGTCAATGATGATTACGTTTATCGTCCCACTGATTCATCCTGAATCTGCACGCAATTGGTCAGACGTTCTTGAACGATTACAAGAAACGCTGAGCTCGATCGACAATGCCTGCAGAGGGCATAAAGGTGTCGGGGCTGTAGTAGTCGCGAACAAAGAAGCCGAACTGGACTCGGTAGAGTTTCCCAGTACCGTAAGTGTCGCGAGGGTTTCGCTTGGGCCTCCGGCAAGATCTGTCTTTAAGGGTGATACGGATGAGGCAGATCGAATCAAAATGCTTAGTCGGGACAAAGGCCACAAGGTGGCAACAGGCGTGGTCTGGGCGTTAGACCGAGGGTCAGAGTATGTAATGAATGTTGACGCTGACGATTTGGTGTCTCGCCATATTATCGATCATGTTAAGGCTAATAGAGGTAAAAATGGATGGTATGTAGACAAGGGTTGGATGCTTCCTCATCGATCTAAGGTAGCCCTTCTGCTTACAGATTTTTATAACTGGTGCGGGACATTTGCAGTCGTTAAAACATCACTTTTTGATATAAATAAGAAAGTTGAGGATATTCCCGATAAGAAAATTCGGGAGATCTATGGTCACCACCGGTTTCTGCTTAAAGTAATGAGGGAAAAAGGTGTGCCCTTAGAACCCTTTGGGTTTCCGGTGGCAGCCTACATAGTTGATCACGGCGGTGGAACCTACGGAAGAAAGTCCCTATTTAGAGACGCGCTTTCGATAAAAATGTTTTTTAGATGGCCGCGAAAATACTTAGCAAGAATGATGATGCTATCGAGGTTTGGGCGAGATAAGGATTGGGAGTTTGGTCGAAATATGAAAGCTAGGCTCTAGATTAATAGCGGAAGAATCTCATCAGTTAGAGTAGTGGGGGAATGTCTCATTGCACTGGTGGAAGATAGAGTGTGAAATAGCTATGTTAATGTGCCCAGCTTTTTGCGACTCAAACTAGGGTGCTATGTCCACTGCATAGTTTGGAATAGATTGCAGGGGAAGACGGGGCGATCTCGGTCATCATCCGCTGGGAAGGAGCGCGACTCTATTGGGTTGTAATGCGTAGCTGGTATCGTAGTCGAAGCTCCCGATCTGGAGAAAGTTAGTCGGACTTCTCAATATTCCTCTTTCCAAAAATTGGAGGGAGAAGGCGGGCCCAAGTGTTCTTGTAGCAGAGTGCAGAAACTAGCTGTTCTATGGATTTTTTATACAATCCAACCTCTCGATAATGCGTCATATTTGAAAGGTGCTTCTTCGCGATATACAAGTTATAGAAATGTTTTTGATCATTGCTTTCATATAGATCTCTGACAGCTCGCATTGTCCCGATAATAACAGCATTTTTAGTGAGGAAGTCAGATGATTTGTTGGAGTCGTGAACTCTAACTGTGCAGAGTGTTTGATCTATATAAAAAAAGCTATATTTCTGGGCCAACTTTAGAACAAAATTAAAGTCTTCTGATTTTAATACGCCTGGGTCCCAAAGGTATTGCTGATGTACGTTGCGTTTTATACAAAACGTGGACGGGTATAGCGGGTAGCCCCGGAGCAATAGCTCTTTGAGATCTTTCCCTGACAGTTGAGCCAATTGTTCCTCGATAGTGCATAGGCTATATAAATAGCTAAATATACGACTATTTGAAATGTCATAGGTAATATTTCTACTGCAATCGTGCTTTACAAAGTCTGAAAATAAAAAGTGAGGGTCGTTTGCTTTTCGAATAGCGTCGTTGTAACTTGACAGCTTGTTAGCGGGCCATAAGTCGTCGCTATCAAGATAACATATGTATTCACCTCGGGACTTGGCTATGCCTAAGTTTCGGGCTGATGCCACGCCACCATTTTCCTGCCTGAAATAACATACTCTATCGCTGAAGGGTGACAATGCACTTTGAGTGTCGTCTGTAGATCCATCATCGATCACAAGTATCTCAAAGTCTTTGAATGTTTGGTTGAGAACTGACGAAACCGCTTCTGCCACCATGCTAGAACGATTGTAGGTAGGAATTATTACAGAAAAAAAAGGCATACTAGTTCCCTTAACTGGACCTGGGTATTCGATGGTTTCGTTTAGAAGCATCGCCATTCTAGCATAATCATAGCGTTTTCCTGCTATAACTCAAGCAGTATGTGGATCTCCCCACATCTCATTTGGCAATAAAAGGGTGAAGATTGAGGAAATGTTTTTATTGGGTCGCTATGAGCCTTGGTAAAGAAAGAGTTTTATCAGGCCGGCTATTGAGAACGTCGTTCATATGCGAAGAGTATCGCGGCCGAAGTGAAAGTCTCAAGGTGGTCATTAAAAACGTAGCCAAAGAGTTTTCTGAGCGCTATCTTTAGCTTGAAAGTGCGACGGATTGCATATGTCCACTGGGAGTACGATAGCTTATTTCGAGCCTTAAAACAGATTTCTAGGTCTTCGGTCGAAACTTAGTCCTATTTGGGTAATGGTCATACGTTTCTTTCACGAGAGGGTACCCATTTTCTGAGATCAGTTTTTCCCCTTTCTGGATCTTTTTTTATATGCTCAACAGTGGGGCGCCGCAATATTGTGGCGCCCCTGGTTATGTGAGGTTAATTGAGGGGGGCTGGCGGCCTAGGTCTGGATGATTGATCGCCACCAACTCCGATGAAAGGATTGCCTTGCTCGTCCCTATCGGCAGGAGTGTCGGAGGTGATCACGATATCATCAGCATAAAAGTGCATTGTTCTATCTGGGCCTTCGTCATTCCAGTAGGTAAAATAGTAAAGAGACTCCACCCAACTATCAGGGTTTATCAGCGTGATTCGGTTGTCAATTTCGCCAATAAGTTCCCCGTCAACCCAAACTCTTATCAAGGCTTGGCCGCCGTCTGCGGCTGTCACGGTATCAAGTTTTACGTAATATTCTACGGTGTGCCACTGTCCTAGTTGGAAAAAGTGGCGAGATTCTCCGACGGAAGCCCAACGGAGTCCACCCGGTACGTGAGCTTCGAGAATATATGCAAAAGGCTTGTACTCAGGGTCGTTTACTTGAGGGTTAATGTAAAGATTCAAGTAGCCCTCGCTTATCTTTTGGCCGTCCACCATAGAATAGTGTCTAGCCCGCAGAAACTTATGCCTTCCTCTATCCATGAATTCGAAGCCGACTGGGAAAAAGAGACGGGTTCTGACCCAAAGCTCGTCGCCTCGGGTAAGATGGCGGCCTCCTGCGTGAGAGCAATCCTCGAAGTTGACTACGCCTCCTAAGCTCCCCCAGCCTGTTCTGCCCTCTTTGATTTCGAGTCGTAGGCCTTTGGTCCCGCTAAAAAACTCCTCGTCTGTGTACTCCGTGCTTCCGGCTGCGTGTGTGAAGGCCTCTTGACCTCCTCTTTGGCAGTCACGGCTTGAGGCCTTCTCTCCTGGGTCGCCACCTTCTCCTGAAATCGTCAGCGTAAAAGCTGCAGCCGCTAGCGGCAAAGACGAAATTAATAGTCCGATGACAGGAGCGACCCTCTTGATAGTCTTGAGTGTGTTCATTGTGCCTCTGCTTGCGGAAGCTGTAGATCCGCTAGTTGCTGGTTGATATTTGGCGTTGGAGAAAACGAGCACCGGAATTGGCGTCATTGTTTGATATTCTGCCATAATTCGGTCTAACTTTTCGGTAAGGCGTCACAAATCTGTATTCATATAATAACAATATGTTCCCATAGCCCTGTGTTAAGTCCATTTCGTTATATGAGTGCCGCTCGCGATCAGCATGTCGCGTGTGATTAGTCAAATATAGTGCGTCACTTGAACTCTAATGGCAATACTCAAGTCGTTTTGTGAATTCACAAATTCTTACCAAGATGACCTAAAAAGAGTGAAATACTTTATGAGACGTCTAAATTGGATCTCATTTCTCCTCGTTGTGGGCGGGCCAAGTAGGGAGCCTGTTCTGCTCTATGTCGTTGAGTGCAGCTATTAAGACTTCTCTTTGCTGCTGTGTCTTATCCTGATATTCAACCTCTGGGCTATTTGTCTTGATTCGTAGGGTAGAGTTTACCTTGCCTTTGCTCTTCAATAGAAGAGTTGCCCTGACTCTGTCGGTGGAGGCTTCGGGGCTGATGTGGCGTAAAGCCCACTCTCTTGGCGAGAAAAGCTCGTAATAGGACTGGAGGTAAAGCAGTGCGTCCGTCAATGCATGGTCACTTACAAGAAGCCCTGTCTGCTCGTTGATATATGATTTGTTTACGCCTATGTTTTCGGATAAACATATCACGGGTGTATTGCAGAACATTGATTCGGAGATTACTCTGCTGCTACCTTCCTTTAGGGAGGCCAGTAGGCTGCATTTCGACGAGGCCAAAAGGTTAACAACTCCTTCCTTGTTTGTTCCCGGAAGTATTTCTATTGATTTTTCCATTCCTAGATTTTGAACATAGCGTTTTATGTCTTCTATGCTCCCTGATCCGAAGGGCGCACATAATATGGCGCCGCGATATTCGCGTTTTCTCGCACACTCGGCCATGGCTTTAATAACTCGATAAACTCTTTTTACGGGATTTAAGTTGGCGATGTAAATGGCATCATACTGCTTTTCGCGGCTATTGTTTCTGTCGTTGAATAATTCGTGATCGACCCAGTTTCCTGATCCAATGTCCAGGCAAGTAACCTCGGGTGCGTATGATTGAAGAAAAGCTCTGTCCATGGGCTCGGTGCACTGAACTATGCAATCAGTAGCTTTATCAATGAAAAGCAGTATTTCGGGATCCGCATATCCGGACGAGCTCGGCTCCAGTACAAATAGGAAGTGTTTATTGATGTCTGGCCAATTGGGGCTATGCAATAAATACGAGAATGTATGAGTGAAGGTTACTAGCATGACCCCCTTTATTATTTGCTCATCCTTTCCGATCTCTGGCATGCTGAGGATGATAGCTCTGGAGTAAAAGTCATTGCTTGTTGTCGGAGGAGAAATAAGCTTTTCGTATTTAAGCTCGCCGCTGCGCTTTTTTCTCAGAAGCAGTCGTATAGCCCCTGGTAGGTTGCGGTAGCGTATGGAGGCTAGAAGCAATTTTGTCGCTTTGGTTTTCAGTCCCGCAATGTATAGCAGTGGCGCCGATAGATAAAATAATATCGCTATCATCGGTATAAGGTACTTCCGTATGGCTGATAGAGCCATCTCTCTGACCTTAGTTTTGGGGTACATTCGTGGGTCCTTTAATGTAGGCAGCCCCGATTTCAGGGGCTTTGTTATGAGGAGTGATAACTTGATGCAAGGACGCAGCTAGCATTAAAAACAAGTAAAGGTAAGGGTAAAAGGCAACCGACATGAATAGAGACCCTACTACATAACCTGCGAGCGCAATATTTTGGCCGGTACAATAGGAGGGGACCCATGAGATAGAGGCGTTGTTCGGGTTGGCATTGGCATATTTCTGAGATTTTTTGTTCAGTTTGTAACACTGCCACAGTAGAAGGAGATACACTATTAGTCCCGGATACCCCATTTCACTGCCTACCTGTATGAAGCTGTTGTGTGCCACTTCGCGCCTATAAGTAAAGTTCTCAAACTGAATGTATGGCGCGTAGTGGTGCTCGAAGTAGCTGGGGAATGCGTAGTAGCCCACCCCGACTAGCTTGTGATTGTTCATCATTTCCCAGCCCTTCTCCCAGTAGGTTAGGCGAGATTCTGAGGTGTCATCTTGCCCCATGTCTCTGAACCTGTCCTTTTGCTCTTCGGGCAGTAGCGCAAACCCTATCCATGCGATGACGGAAAAGGCCAGAATATACTTGATGCGCAGTTTTCCGTAACAGAGTAGAAAGAGCACAGCTACGACGGCGAGTGCCAGTTGGCTGCCTCGGGTGCTCGACGCCAAAACAGTCATGGCAGCTGTTATAGGAACGAGATAGTAAATTTTGTTCACGTTTTTGTGGCCCAAAATGAAACCCAAGCTCATCGCTGTAAAAACAACCATCAGTAGCGAGAGCTCACCAGAGTTCTGAAAAAAACCTTTTGGTCCGGAGATGCCCCAGTCTGCAAAACCAAACCCTCGCGTCGCCCATGTCCTCGCTCCGAAAAAAGACATTTTGAATAAAAATATGAAGAGTAGTATAAGCAGGACTTTGTATTGTTCTAGGTTTCTTACTGCGGCCGTAAAGAAGACGACAATAACAACCCAAGAGATTATGTAATCTATGGTATTTAGTGATGCGATGCGATCGAAAGAGAAATAGGTCGATACAAAGACGAGGCACATAAAAGTAAAAAGCAACCAGTGCATGCCCTGCAGTTTTACGTGACCTTTGGCGATTACGTAGAAGAAACCACTAAGGATAATGATTCTCGCCCAGGGAAGTACATCGATCCAAGTATAAATGACTTGGGGTCGAAAATATTCGAAAAACAGGTACGCTGCGGCGAGATAGAACCCTGCGTGGTGTCCCATAAGGCGCTTTAAGAGCGTCTTTCCGTCATTAACTAACTGCACGATGCGCCCTCTGCGTTTGAGCATTTTCGGCCGACCCTTTGGCCAGGGCTCGGTTTCTCGCAATAATGCTCTCTGTGAAGCCTTTGGTGTACCGGTCGGATGAGGAGTAGGGGGCGTGTATGGTAGAGCTGTTTCGGAGAGGTTATGGTGCCGAGCAGCGCGATGGCTGCGTTCGGGTAGCTTTGCGCGAGCGCCTGGGGGTGCCCCGAATCCATGTAGATATAGAAATCGCTCGGCAATGGGTTAAGATCCGTCAGTGCCATCGTTCGGCGGTTGCTCATATCGTACCCGTTGTCGCTCATGAGAGCGGTAATTCGCTCGTTGCCCGGATTGCCAGTGTGGGTGTTGAGGCCAGCAGTCGCCACGTCAATATCACTGTGCCGGGAGAAAGCAGCGGCGGCGCTACGGCAGATGTTGCCTTTACACACAAATACCATCCGGTCGCGGTGCGCTGAAATGTGTTTGAAGCGTCGATAATTGGATGGCGTGACGTCTTTCAGGCCAATCTGAACAGTCGTCAGTAGCGCCCGTTTGCTGCCGAAGCGGTCAATAATGATCTGGGCCAGCCAATTGTGCTTTTTTGGGGGGCGGCGGCTGTTGCAGTAGAGGTTTTCGTATTGATCGATCATCGCCTGTAGACTGTAGGTGTCGCGAGCGAGCACTCGAGCGGCGCTGATGATGCGTTGTCGGCCCTCTTTGTCCTCATGCAGGCTGGCAATGCGGTCGGCCAGCGCTTGCGAGGAGTGTGTACTGCTCAGCAGGGCAGTCTCATTGTCGGTAACGATTTCTTCGACGCCGCAGGGCGTGCTGATGACGGGGGTGCCTGAGGCCATCGCCTGGATGATTGCTAGGGGGTGACCCTCGCTGCTGGAAGTTAGCAGTAGCATATCCACAGCTTTCAGAAACCCGGCATTGTCTTGATAGAAGTCGAGCCAGATGATCCTGTGGGCGAGGCCGAGGTCGAACGCATGCTGTTTAAGTTGTTGCGCGAGACTGTTGGTGTCGTCGCCGGCTATAAATAGATAGGGGTCCAGGCCCTTGCCCTCGAGTTCCTTCACGGTGTCGATCGCAAGCGTGTAATTTTTGGCGGTGCGGACATTGCCGAGGCAACCCATGACCAAGGCCGACGAAGGTAGTTGGTGCTCTTCCCTGAGGGGGGGCGGGTTGGCGTGTGTGAACAACTCGGTATCGATGCCGTTAGGTATGACCGTTACGCGGCTATCATCAAGGGCTTTCACGCTTTTGAGCATGGCGGCGAGTTTTTGGGTGACCGCGATGACCCGCCGGCTGCCGAGTCGTATCAGTAGAAATTTTACCCAGCGCAGCCGCTCTTTGGGAGAGACGTCCACGTGACCGTGAAAGGTGCTGATCACCGGGGTGCGCGTCAGTAATCCTGCGAGACTGGCATAGACAGACGAGCCGAGCAGGTGAGCCTGTATCAGGCAGGCGCGTTCCTGTCTGATGGTGCGAATCAACTCGCGCAGGAACGTCAGGTTGAAAGAGCCTTTGCAATTGATGATCCGGGTTTCGATATTCAGACGCTCAAGTTCATCACGTACCCAACCCGGGCCGCGAATGATGGCAAGCGTGCGGTAACCCTCGCGATGTGTGTGAGCGGCCAATTGTGTAAAGACCGTTTCTGCTCCACCGGGGCCTGTTGTGTCAATCAGGTGTAGTATCGACCCTGGGTGTTGGCTCATGTACCCTTAATCCCTATCCGGACAACTGACAAACAGTTTACTATAGGCGCATGTTCCCTTACTACACGATCGGGTGTAAGGATTATCGACACTTGCGAGCGTTGGCGGGTAACGAATTTAGGGGTAAGGAAAAGTCAGGTTTTTATGGATAACAGAGTGTTGGTTTTGGATGCAGCGCAACGCAGCGCCTTGTCGGTGGTTCGTTCGCTGGGACGAGCGGGTTTGACTGTGTATACCGCTGACGCTAAACAAAAAGCTCTAGCGGGATGCTCCCGTTATTCCAAAACCTATCTAAAAACCCCGAGTCCCGAAGACGAGCCCAACGCTTTTCTGCAGTGGCTGGAAGATCTGCTGGCGGAGACACCGTTTTCGATGGTGCTTCCGGTCACCGAAGTGACCAGTCAGCTGCTGCTGATGAATCAGGAACGGTTTCCGAGCGGTGTCTTTTATATCTTCTTCAGTTGGCGATTGTTGTTCTCTATATCCTTAAGGGAGGACATCATACGGAGTTCACTTCGCCGAACTTAGCGGAGGGCAACCGCGAAGTCGTTGCTACATCCTGAATATACTTTTTAGCTTGTAAGTTCAGATCGCACATCTTATTATAATTCTCAATGAGTAAGTCTTTGTGGCTATCTAGCAAACGAACCAATTGATCTTCAACAGAAATATCTCCATCAACATAGACTATTGCCCACTCAAAGCCATAGCTTTCAAAAAGATTAATTATCTTAGAGTGGCCAGTAGATACTAGCGCGATTGGCACTGCACCTTCAGATATCGCTGGAAGCAATACATGCAACCGATTGCTCACAACAAATTTATATCTTTTATACACTTCTCTATAATCGGATAGTGCGGGGAAAAAATCAAAGTATTTACAGAGATCGCCATTGCGCAACCGCGAAGATAAACTCTTATTATAATCCACATCCTCTAGAACTTGAGCGTAGAATACAAATTCCGTAGAGGGCTTTCTTAGAATTTTCATCACATTTGGTAGTGCTGACTCCAAGTCGAGCGAATACCGTCCAGTGTAACCGTTGTCTGGACTCTCTCGGCGCAAACTTATCAGCACATCTTGTCTCGACCAGGCCGAAAGTATTGGTGGTGCTAGACAGGCCATGTCGGGACAAAATGAGGCGCTCACACCAGCTCTCGCCAACTTATCCAAACTATTGAAATCTCTAACGCCTATAGTTTCCCAGTGCTCATAATCACGCACGCATACCTTGGAATCTACAGAGATTCCAGCAACATGGAACTTCGCGCTTATCAACCTCCAGAGAAATGAAATTGAGAATCTTCGGACCCTTTCAGCTGGAGGAACAACAGCTTTCACCTTCGGGGTAAATCTGGCCCCTGGAGGTCCTATTACCAAAACTGGCTTCCGCTTAAGAAAACGCTCTTTTAGCGCAAGAACATAGGCTTCTCTAAATCGAACGGCTTTTGCGTCAATCCCAGGAACTGCCGCCCCCAACAAATATACTTGATCGTACTTTATCAGTTCAGAATACAGTTTACTAAAAATCAAAATATCCCCGAAGTTATCATATCGTCCATTAAAGCGTGCCAATATCATTATCATTTACCTATATAAAAAACATGAGTTGCTAAATACTACCTAAGCCGGTTAGATACATACTTAGAAAAACTGACTACTGTTATGAGACGACTTTTACCTTTAATTAGGTCTATAAAATCCGTCAATCTATCACCAGATAGTTGGTGCTAAGTTTACTATTCATTGCCATTAATTGGCTCTCTATCGAAATTTATAATCATTAAGGAAATGGTTTTCTGTAAATATCTATAAATTGAAAATTAAAGGTTCAATTTAGGATGCGGCTAAACTCATAATTTCTCGTTTCCCTAAATAGTAAAAGTTTGGGTTCGTCTCTGAATCGAATAACCACCTATTCTGCCAGCCCCGTCATGTGATCGATTATTAGCTTTCCGGGCGTTCTTAATCTCAACGTTTTTCTTGCGCGGTTCTTCTGCCGGTCCGTGGCGCGCTTTAGTAATCTTCTCATGATAGACGAACTCCTTGCCGTTGTCAGTAATAATGGTATGCGCCGCCTCCTTGTAGGACCGAGCCAGCGCAATAGTGGACCGGGTAACATCAGATGCACTCTTGCTGATAGTCTGGGCAAGCACGGTAGACTTCGTCGCGCGATCAACAAGGGTCAGTAGGGTACCGCTATGGCATTTGCAGATGACTGTATCTATCCCCCAGCCACCTACTCGTGATCGCTCCTCAGTAGTCGGCGGGCGCTGCTCAACGACTTTAGCATGCGCTTTCTGAAGGTGATAATCTCGGTCTCCTAGGTTCTTGGCCAGCTCTCTGCTAATTGTTGACTGGCTGACATCAACAGCTGGGGCTATCTCTCTTTGGCTTAAACCGCTTCTATTTAGCACGTAAATCTCGCACCTTTTCCGTAGGTCAGCTGGTTTTATGGTTTTGCCATAACTGAATCTCTTGCCGGAGAAAAGCGGCAAAGCATACTCTTAGCGGGCCGCCTTTTCTTTTTATCAAGTGGTGCACTTCGGGTTCCAATCCGACTTCCTTCATTTTTCTGTACGGGCGAAGAAAGGATGATAAATCGCTCAAATACTTCTGTTCCGCACGGCGATTGAGATGCGAGCTCTCTCGAATTCAGCTTGTCTCAGTGCCTGAGGCTAGCAAGTGTATATCGCATAGTGTTAAGGATATGAAAAATAGCTTGATCTGCGAGTGTGTTGCTCTGGTGAGCATCAGAGATTGACCTGCAGCGTAGGTAACAGTGCCGATCGCTGCCGAAATCTTATTTCTAAGAAAGGTATTGATTATCTCTTTCACCTTAAAGATATTGATCATTCTGTTGAGTTTCCACTAGTGAGCTGCATCTAGGGAGTCTGACAACAAGCCTCCGATTTCCGTATAGTCATAATTTTTGATAGCAAGGTCTCTAGCTTGTCGCCCGATGCGTAACCTATCGCTTTCGTTGTTCAGGATGTCCGCAATTGACCTGACGTATTCGTCAGGTGTGGACGCCAGAATGACACTGCCACCATTTTCTACGGAAATTCCTTCGCATGCGATTGGATCCGCAACTATACACATTCCCATTGATAGAGCATTAAGTACCTTCAGCTTTGTTCCTCCCCCATCTTTTATCGGGCAAATGTAAACTGATGACTCATCCATATAAGGTCTTACGTCATCCACATATCCCAATACCATCACCTGCTTGTCAGATTTACTCAACGCCATTAGCCAGGAGGGTGGGCTTTTACCGATAATTGTAATAGTTACATTGGGGACGATGTCTTTTAGGCGGTTCCATACCTTGTTGAAGAAAAAACGGACGGCATCGGCATTGGGGTACCATGCGAGCGACCCGGTGAAGATGAGTCTATTTTCGACTTGCACCGATTCGGAGGGGGAAAAGTATTTCGTATCAACCCCATTGGGTACTGAAATGCATTTTCTTACAGAAGTAACTGTTGAAAGGCGCTCTATGTCCAGATCAGAGCATGTAATATTGAGATCGAACTGTGGGCAAACTTGAGCCTCATAGGCTTTGAGTTTCTTGCCTTCTTGATAGAAATAGAATTTCTTTAAGAGATTTTTTTCTTGTGATGCTCGGCGAAGCATCATTAAAGATTCAATATTGTGGTGATTTAGAACTGTGTACGAGCGCGTATCGGAAGGAAGATACTGGGCGAGACTAATTGTGTCGACATGTATTACGTCAAACTCGTTCTCGATAAGAACGCGATGTACGAGATCCTTGTATGCTTGGGATTTTAGCCAGAGGTTCGTATAGGTTCTGTTTGGGAGCAGACCTTTGATAGGCAAGGTGATACGTGATGCTAGACTGACATCTTTGGGGATGTCTACGACGCCTTCGATACTACAAAACTTCGACAGCTCTGTAGTTGCAGTATCTAGATCATCTTGACTAGGGCAGTTGTCTGTCTGGTTAAACGCTATCATAGTAATAGAGTGTTTCTTCGACAGTTCCTTTATCAGGTTATAGCTTCGCAGTATAACTCCGCTCTCCAGCGGAAAGGGAACAATGTGTGATAGCCATAGAATGCGTTTCATATTTGATCCATTATAGAAAGTTACCTAACTAATCTTGATGTGTTCGTAATGTCTCTCGTGCCATCGCTGGAATATGAGCGCTGCCCACAACTTATTTGAATGATCCCGGAAGCCGGTTTGATGTTCTGTTATCGTTTGAAAGATGGCGGGCTCGGACAAAATTCCACCCTTTCTGATTCTTTCGGAAGAAAGGTACTCTCTTAATTGTTCGTTTAGGCAACTATTAAGCCAATCTCCGATTGGTGGTGTGAACCCCATTTTTGGCCTATCGATGTATTTGCTAGGAACGTAGTCCGTTAGTGTATCTTTCAAAATAAACTTCTTCTGAGATTTGTAGTATTTATGGTCAAGCGGCATACTGTTACTAAGTGCTAGCATATCGATGTCGAGTAGGGGTACTCTAATTTCCAAATTGTTATGCATACTTGTGCGATCGGTTTTTACAAGGTTGTCACCCGGGAGATAGTTCTCCATGTCCCAGGACATTGCGCTTTTGATAAAATCTACCTCGTTTTCGTTACTTATGAAAGGAACGACTCCTGTGTCGTCTGAAACGCCTATAAGGTCTTCTAAATTAGTCCAATATGAGCATAGGTAAGTGTAGTATTCAGACGCGGATTTGTAGTTTTTAGCCGCCACGAGCTTCTGTAACTTTAGGCCTATATTCGAGGACGTTGGCCGTCTCAGTATTCGCATAAGTACATGGTAGAAATGATCAACCTTTTCAGAGCTCAGTGAGCCATGCGCGAGCTCAATGGTTCTTGCTGCCCATGAGGGAAGCTTAGACATTCGAGTGTGTGCTTGAAATGTGTGGGAGTAGCGGTTGTATCCACAGAAGAGCTCATCCCCTCCATCACCTGAAAGGCAGACCTTTACGGATTTTCTCGCATGCTTGTTTATCGCGAGCGACGGAAGTGCCGAAGCGTCAGCGAAAGGTTCGTCAAATACGTCGCAGTAGGTGTCTAGCATTTCGACCAGATCGTTTCCATCCAGGATAACTTCATTGTGGTTTGTTCCTAGGTAGTTTGATATGTCTTTGGCATACGATGATTCGTCAAATGCCTTGTTTGTAAACCCAATAGTAAAGGTATCAACTGGAGACTCGCTCTGTGACTGCAATACGGAGGTCACAAGCGTTGAATCGATGCCCCCGGAAAGAAAAGCTCCAAGGGGGACGTCCGAAATAGACTGCCTTTCAATGATGGAGTTAAGCCGGTGTTTTAGTGCGCTTTTAGCTGAGGGGTAATCCTCAACATTAGGGCACTTGTTCTTTTCAGATGTAAGGGTTTCTCGTCTATGATCTTTTGTTGTTATCTTCTTATCTCTAGAGAAGTACGTCAAAGAGTGCCCTGGGTGAAGCTTGTAGCATTGATTGATGATCGTGTTTGGTGAAGGTATGTATCCATATCTAAAATACTGTGCAAGAGACTCTTTGTTTATTTCTTTTGTCTTGAGAAATCCTGAGGCGAATAGCGCTTTTAGCTCAGAGCTGAATGCCAATCCTCTTTCGTTGATACAGTAATGTAACGGTTTCTCGCCGATGTAATCGCGAGCAAGCGTCAGAACATCTTCCTTTGAGTCGTAGAATGCGAAGGCATACATCCCTTTCAAGTTTCTAATCGTTTCGTCTACTCCTAAACAGATCAAGCAATACAGCAGTACTTCTGTGTCGCTATGGGTTCGGAAAATAATACCTTGCCTTTCTAGTATTGTAGCGAGCTCTTTGTGGTTGTAAATCTCTCCGTTAAAGACAATGGTGAAATTTCCGCACTCGGAAGACATTGGCTGGTTGGCGGAGAAACTTAAGTCAATTATTGATAGCCTGTTGTGGCCTAGAGCTAGCGTTTTCTGGTCGTTGATATGAATTCCCGACGCGTCTGGACCTCTGTGGTTTTGATTTTCAACCATGGGGTCTAGATAGGAGCGTAACTCCATCGAAGAGGCTTTATTGAATAGAGCTAACCCTGAAATTCCGCACATAATTGTTGATCCAAATTATTTCGTTTAACGCTTTCTGAATCGGTTTTCAGGCGTTACTCTGAGGCAGGTTTGCCTGTTTCCGGACCGCGTTTAGCGCGGATTGATTTAGCATTAAAAATAAATAAACATAAGGGTAGAAGGCAACAGACATAAAAATTGATACTACCATGTGTCCGGTAAGGGTGATATTTCTACCTTTGCAGTAGGCTGTCACCCAAATCAGATCCTTGTCGTGTGGGACAGGGCACGCCAATCTTGAGGGTTGATTCGACAGTCTATATATATGAAAAAGAATAACTAAATATAAAATCTGCTCAGGATATCCCATTTCGCTACTTGCTTGAATATACGTGTAGTGCGCAACCTCCCTTCTGTAGCTGAACTCTTCAAGCACCACATAAGAGGCATAATGGTACTCAAGGTAGCTGGGAAACGCATAGTTCTCCACGCCAGTCCATTTGTGTTCAGTCATCATTACCCAGCTCTTCTCCCAATAGATAAGTCGTGACTCGGATGTGCCCTCCTGGCCCAAGGAGGAACATCGATAGCCGTATAGATGACTTGAGGCCGGAAATATTCAAAAAACAGATACGCCGCAGCAAGATAAAATCCGAGATGGTGCCCCTTGAGCTGCGAGAGGTAAGATTTGGCGTCCTTAACCAGTTGCACGGGAATGACTCCTGCTCGCGGTGTGGGCTTCTAACTGCTGTGCCAGCTGTTTGGTGCGTGCGGTGATGCTCTGTGTGCATCGTTGGGCGTAGGCGTCGGAAGAACTGTACGGGTCGTGAATGTAGAGGCGAGTCGGCTTGGTAATGGTTCCCAGTAACACCGCCGGCACGTCTCCGAGTTGTTCCTGAAGCAATGGCAAGTGCCTCGGCTCCATGCAAATGTAGAGATCGCCAGGCTGAGGCTGGAAGTCTCGGGCCGCCGTGGTTCTGTGGTGGCTCATATCCAGTCCTGCGGCATTGGCAATGCGGTTAATGCGCGGGTCCGCCGGGTGTCCGGTCTGCGTATCCAGACCTACCGAGGCTGTGGGTATGTCCGATGATGCTCTGAAAACAGCTTCGGCGGCAGCGCTCCGGCAGATATTCCCCTTGCACACAAACACGACGCGGCCGATAGCGTCAGGTATCTGTTTGTAGCGGTCGTAACGCCGGGTGAACACATCGGTCAGTGTCAGATTGACTGTTGTCAGTAGCGCACGCTTGCTGCCGAACCGGTCGATGATGAACTGCGCGGCTTTGGTGTGCTTGGGCCGCAGTCGTTGGTGCTCGCGATAGAGGCTGTCATAAGCCGCAATCATGGCCCGCTGGCTGTAACGCTCGGAGGCGAGGTGCTTTGCCTGGTCGACCAGACTTGAGCGCTCTGCGTCATTACCAGTCAGTGTCAGAATCTGCTCAGCCAGCGCCCTGGCGGTATGGGTATGGTCGATCAGTGCTTCTTTGCCGTGGCTCACGATCTCTTCGACACCGGAAGCGGTGCTGACAATCGGTGTGCCCGCCGCCATGGCTTGCGTCAGGGCGAGGGGGTGTCCCTCGGAGCTTGAGGTCAGCAGGAATACGTCCAGGCCTTTCAAATAGCCCGCGTTGTCACCGTAGAACCCCAGCCAGCGCACTCGGTCGCTCATCCCGAGGCTTTCCACATGGGCTTTTACCGATTGGGCCAGGGTGTTGGTGTCATCGCCCGCGATCAACAGGTAGGCGTCCGCGCCGTCATCTGTCAGTTGCTTGAGCGTGTCTATCGCGAGTGTGTAGTTCTTGGCGGGGCGGACGTTGCCCAGGCACCCGATCACCAGGGCCGTGGCTGGAATGCCGTAGGTCTCGCGCAACGGTGCCGGCGGCGCCTGCTCAAAGTGATCGGTATCGATGCCGTTGGGTATCGTGGTGATGCGTCGGACGCTCAGGGTCTTGACGTTGTTGAGCATGGTCGCGAGCTTTTGGGTTACCGCAATGACCTTTTTACTGCCCAGCTGAATGATGAGAAATTTTGCCCAGCGCAGCCGCTCTTTGGGAGAGACGTCCACGTGACCGTGAAAGGTGCTGATCACCGGGGTGCGCGTCAGTAATCCTGCGAGACTGGCATAGACAGACGAGCCGAGCAGGTGAGCCTGTATCAGGCAGGCGCGTTCCTGTCTGATGGTGCGAATCAACTCGCGCAGGAACGTCAGATTGAAAGAGCCTTTGCAATTGATGATCCGGGTTTCGATATTCAGACGCTCAAGTTCATCACGTACCCAACCCGGGCCGCGAATGATGGCAAGCGTGCGGTAACCCTCGCGATGTGTGTGAGCGGCCAATTGTGTAAAGACCGTTTCTGCTCCACCGGGGCCTGTTGTGTCAATCAGGTGTAGTATCGACCCTGGGTGTTGGCTCATGTACCCTTAATCCCTATCCGGACAACTGACAAACAGTTTACTATAGGCGCATGTTCCCTTACTACACGATCGGGTGTAAGGATTATCGACACTTGTGAGCGTTGGCGGGTAACGAATTTAGGGGTAAGGAAAAGTCAGGTTTTTATGGATAACAGAGTGTTGGTTTTGGATGCAGCGCAACGCAGCGCCTTGTCGGTGGTTCGTTCGCTGGGACGAGCGGGTTTGACTGTGTATACCGCTGACGCTAAACAAAAAGCTCTAGCGGGATGCTCCCGTTATTCCAAAACCTATCTAAAAACCCCGAGTCCCGAAGACGAGCCCAACGCTTTTCTGCAGTGGCTGGAAGATCTTCTGGCGGAGACACCGTTTTCGATGGTGCTTCCGGTCACCGAGGTGACCAGTCAGCTGCTGCTGATGAATCAGGAACGGTTTCCGAGCGGTGTCTTTCCTTTCGCCCGCTACGAGCAAGTGATGGCGATGGCGGACAAAGGTGAGTTGATGGCGCTGGCGGATGAGCTGGGTATTCCCTACCCCGCTACCCGGCGCTTTGCCAAAGCCGATGAATTGAAGCTCCAGGCGTTGGACTACCCCTGTGTCATCAAGCCCTGCCTGTCTCGTATCTACACTGGAAGCGGCTGGATTCATACCCGGGTGAAGGTGGTCGAAAACGCCGAGGCTCTGGAGGCAGAGCTGGCGGCGTCGCCTTACCTGGCCGACTATCCTTTTATGATTCAGGCCTTTGTGCCGGGCAGTGGTGCGGGCGTTTTCTATCTGTATGGGCACGGACAGCCGGTTGCCAATTTTGCCCATCGGCGTGTGCGCGAAAAACCTCCGCAGGGTGGCGTCAGTGTTTTGAGTGAAAGTGTTGCGGTCAATCCCGAACTGAGCCGTTACGCGGAGCTTCTGCTTGACCACTGTCAGTGGCACGGTGTGGCCATGGTCGAGTTCCGGGTGACCCCGGATGGGCAACCCTATCTGATGGAGGTCAACACCCGCTTTTGGGGGTCGTTGCAATTGGCCGTTGACGCTGGCGTCGATTTTCCTTTATTACTGTGGCAAGTTCATCAGTCACAGGCTATCGATCGGGACTGGACCTACCGGATTGGTCAGCGCTTGCGCTGGTGGCTGGGGGATCTGGACAGCCTGTATATCTATTGCAAGGGGCCCTATAGCGCCGCTCAGAAGTTGCGCCGGTTGTTCGGGTTTCTGTTACCCAGCTGGCGTTGCCGGCACGAGGTCAACCGCTTTGGGGATCTGAAGCCGGCGTGGTACGAACTGACGTGTTACATCAAGCAACTTGTGGGGCGATAGTGCGATGGTAAAAGCGTTAATCAAGAAGCCGCTCAAGCCTGTGCTGACTTCCCTGGCGAGTCGCTATGGCGCCCATCGCCAGCACTCGGCGACGCCACGGCTATGGGTGCTGATGTACCACCGCATACTTCCGGTCACCGACGAGCGCTACCACCTGGAAGAGCCGGGGATGCGGGTAACGCCGGAAAGCTTCGAGATGCATTTGCAGCAACTGCGTAAGCATTTTGAGCTGGTGTCCCTGAAGGATTGGGTGAGTGCCCGGGAAGAGGGGCGGGAATTGCCGCCAAAAGCTTGCGCAATCACCTTTGACGATGGCTGGCGGGACAACTATGAGTACGCCTTTCCGTTGTTGAAGCAGTACAACGCCCCGGCCACGCTTTTTGCCGTGGTGGACAAGATCGGTACCGACTTTCAGTTTTGGCCCAACATTGTGGCCAGCCTGCTCCTCAGTGGTGCCGGATCGCGTTTCAAGAATGACCCGGTGCTGGCGGACGCGGCGACCCACGAAGCCTATCCCGATCAGGAGGCGGTGGCGGGCGCGATAAAGCGGCTCAAGTCCCGCTCGGATGCGGAGATCTTCGGCGCGCTGGACGCGATGGACTGGCGCGCCCAGATTCCCAGTGCCATGGTGCCAGCGTTGATGAACTGGGAGCAGCTGCTGGACATGCAGGCCTCCGGGCTGGTTGATATCGGCTCCCACACACGGACCCATGCCCGCTTGACCTCCGCCTTGCCCGCCCAGGCGTTGAGTGACGAGATTGTGTCCAGCAAGGCGCGGCTTGAAGACAAAATTCAGCGGGCGGTGGATCTGTTTTGTTTCCCCAACGGCGATTTCAATCCGGAAGCGCTGGCGCTGGTGAAAGAAACCTACAAGGCCGCCGTAACCACCAACCGGGGGATCAATCAGTCCGACACCTTGGCACTGCACGAGCTGACCCGGGTCGGTATTCACGACGATATCGCCAACACGCCTACCCGCTTTGATGCCCGCCTGTCGGGTTGGGTCTAGAGGCCGCTTATGATAAACCGGGGCCTGCAGTCGATCATGTTCAGTCATACTCTGAGGCGCTGTTTCTCCGGGTTTGCTGGCCCCTACGTGACCATTTTTACCCTGCACCGCCCCAAGCCGGAGAATGGCGCGTTCAACGGTATTTCCGAGACGTTTTTACGGGAGTGCCTGGATTACGCCCGCAAACGTCGCTTCACCTTTGTGGGCTTGGATGAGGTGATTGCGGCCGCCCGTGTCGGCTTGAAACCGGAGCGGCCACAGATTTGTATCACCCTCGACGATGGCTACGAGGATCAGCTGACACGGCTGGTGCCGGTGCTGCTGGAGGCCGAGGCAAAGCCCACCCTGTTTGCCATTACCGATTTTGCCGATGACCTGGATTGGCCCTGGGATGCCAAAGTGGCCTATGCGGTGAGAAGTACGCGCCGAGACAAGATTCAGCTTGCACTCGATAACCAGAACACGGCGATATCGCTGGTGAATGCGGACGCGCGGGTTGAGGCCCGTCGCCGCCTGGTCAGTTACGCCAAGCGTATGAGTCGAACCCAGGTGCAGACGTTTTTAGCCGCGCTGGAAGTAGCCTGCGATCTGACCATTCCCGCTAAGGCGCCTGACGGTTATCGCCCTGCGAGCTGGGACCTGTTGCGGGCCAGTGAGCGTCAGGGCCTGGTTATCGGTTCTCATAGCCGGAGCCACAACTTGCTCAATGCGATGGACAATGAGCAGGTGGCGGCAGAGCTCAACCATTCACAAAACCGCTTGTCGACCGAGCTGGTATCGCCGTCGGGCGTGTTCTGTTACCCCTCGGGTACGCGTTTCGATTTTGCGCCTGAGCACGAACAGCTGGTAAAGCAGGCCGGTTATAAAGCTGCCGTCAGCACCATTTCAAAAGTCGCCTTTTATCGGGAGATCGCGCGCAACCCTTTCCGCGTGGCGCGGATTGGCTTCCCGAACCACCTCGACCAGTTCGCACGCTATACCTCCTGGCTTGAAGCATTGCGCAGTAAGTTTCCCGTTTGATAGAGTCCCTGAGTTTCAGTATGGATACAAAAACGTTTTTGCAGAACCCCGAAAAAGCCCTCGCTGACGCCGGATTCTCCGGCAGTGATAAAAACGGGGCCTTGTTGCTCGGGAAAGCCGGTCACCTTCGCGAGCTCAAACGGACACTAAAGACACTGAAGCAGAAAAAAGCGGTGGTGGCCCGGGAGTTTAAGGCCGTAGAGTCTGGTTCGGCCGAGCACGCCGATCTGGTGGCGCGAATGACCCACGTGGCAGAAACGTGTAAGGCTGTCGAAGCCAAGTTGAAGGCCGAAGAGAGCGCCCTGAGTGAAGCGTTGACAATGCTGGCGCCTTCATCCGATCCGGATCAACTTGAACCACCGTTTTATCGGTTGCCGCTTGAGCGCCTCTACGAGGGTGAGTTCGTCATCCGCGAGCTGGCGGACGAACACGATTGGCAGGCGTGGCAGGAGTTTGTGCGCAGCACGCCCCAGGCACCGCTGTATTGTCAGCCCCTGTGGCGGGACGTGATGGCCAACGCCTTCGGTCGAACCACTCGGGTCTGGGCGGCCTTTGATCCCGATGGAAAAGTCCTCGGGGGTGTGCCCCTCACCTTTTTCTCTCATTTCCTGTTTGGCCGCTTTGCGGTGTCGGTGCCTTACTTCAACTACGGCGGCCTGCTGGCCGAGTATGGCACGATTGCCTCCGCGCTGATCGCCCATCTTCAGCAAGTGGTGGTCGATGAGCGCCTTGAGCACATTGAAATTCGTACCATGCAGGCGGGCCTGCCCTTGCCGGGCGTGACCAAGAAAGTGTCCATGGTGCTTGCGCTGCCCGACAGTGCAGAGGCGCTGGACACACAGCTGGGGGCCAAGGTAAGAGCTCAATGCAAAAAGGCAGACGCCGCACGCCCCGGTATTTGCTTTGGCGGCCTGGAATTGCTGGACGACTTTTATCGGGTGTTTGCTCACAATATGCGCGACCTGGGGACGCCGGTTTACACCAAGCGCTGGTTTTCTGAAATCCTCCAGCGTGATGAGCTGAACGCGCGTCTGGTTGTGGTGTACGTGGATGCCAGGCCGGTCTCCGCCGGTTTTCTTATGGGCCATAACGGCATGCTGGAGATTCCGTGGGCGTCGACCTTACGCCGCGCAAATACACTGGACACCAACATGTGGATGTACCGGCGCATTCTGGATTACGCGGTGGAGCAGGGTTACGATTTCTTTGATTTTGGACGCTCGACCCGGGATGCAGGCACTTACCGATTCAAGAAGCAGTGGGGCGCCGAGCCGCATGAGCATCACTGGTACTACATCTTGCCTGAGGGCGGCGAGCTGCCGGGATTAAATCCGGACAACCCCAAATTCAAATTGATGATCGCGGTGTGGCAGCGCCTGCCGGTGTGGGTGTCACGTTGGCTGGGCCCGCCGATAGTGAAGCATATCCCCTGAGCCGGTAAGCCAGTTTGAGCGGCAGCGAGCGTACCAGGGCGAGAGTCGCAAGCTCGGTATCGGTGTTTGCCAGAGATGCCTTATAGTTGGCATTTTTACCGGTGCCGGCAAGAAAGTCGTAGTGATCCCAGCCTTGCTGAAATCCCCGTTCGATGCGGTAGCCGAAGTGCAGCGTGCCCAGGGACACGCCTTTAAAGGCATCTTCCCGGTACCCGGATTGAAGGTTGTAGCAGCGCCCCTGGCTGATAATATCCAGCACCACCGACACTGGCTCCCCATCTGCCGACATCACTGACAGTTCGACCTTGGCGCCGTGCTCCGGCAGCTTTTTCAGCAGCTGGGAGACCTGCTCCAGGTTACGGCCGTCAAAGCAGGGTTTGCCCCAGCGTGCCTGATGAAAGCCGTTGAGAAGATCCAGAAATCCACTTTGGTCCGGCCACATGTCTTCCTGCGTGATGGTTGCCTCTTGGGCAAGGCGCTTGCGACGGTTGTACAGACGCAAGCGTGAGTGTTTGCCAAGGGATTGCAGGTAGTTGTCGAAAGTGCCGCTGCGCAGGTCCACCGCATAGCTGAGTTCCCGTTGCAGTTCAATGGCCAGCAGGCCGTGCGCCTTCGCCTGGGCGATCGCTGAATGATACTCCGCACTGTCGATGATGACGTCGGGTAGCAGCAACTGATCCCAGCGGTAGGTGAGGGCCTTGTCGAGATAATGCGACGCTTCCGGGGCCAGGCAGAGGTATTCCGAGCGGATGCTTCGCACGCCCGGCCCGCCCGCGCCGATGGGTACCAGGCTGGCGATGGGGACCAGTCCCTTTTTCAGTGCGCGCGTGTGGTAGAAGGGAAGGGAAGCGTCATCAAACCGGGTTATGCCTGAGAAATCACCCCAGGCCGCTTGCCAGGCATCCAGCCAGGCCGGGGAGTAGAACAGCCCGGCCCGATGGTGAAGCGGGAAGAAGCGGTCGCTGGTGCCCAGTGGCGCCGTCATTGCTACTTGGCTTGCGGTGCTTGGTTGCCCAGCGGAATATCGTGCTTTTTGATCAGGTCATAGAAGGTGGGCCGGGTGACGCCCAACAACTTGGACGCCGCCGAGATGTTGTTATCGGTCATCGCTACTGCCCGTAAAATCGCGTGCTTCTCGGCCTCTTGCCGGACCTGACGTAAATTCAGTGACAGGGCCAGGTCGTCGCTGTCGTTGATCAGACCCATGTCGTCGCGGGTGACCTGTTTGCCATCGGCCATGATCACGGCCCGTTTCACCCGGTTTTCCATTTCCCGAATATTGCCGGGCCAGGGGTAAGCCTCCAGCGCTGCCACGCAGTCCGGAGTGAAGCCGTTGACCTGGGGGTTGTGCTCGCGGGAGAATTTTTTCAGAAAGTGCCGTGCCAGTAGGGCTTTATCGCCTGTACGTTGATGCAGCGGCGGAATTTCCACCACCATTTCCCCGATTCGGTAATACAGGTCTTCCCGAAAAGTCCCTTCGTTGACCATCTGCTTCAGGTCTTTGTTGGTGGCGCAGATCACGCGCACATCCACGGGGATTTCAGTGCGGCCGCCGACGCGCTCAATCACCCGCTCTTGCAGGAAGCGCAGTAACTTGGACTGCAGATTCAGGGGCATGTCGCCGATTTCATCCAGAAACAGGGTGCCTTCGTGGGCGGTTTCGACTTTGCCCAGGGTGGTTTTGTTGGCGCCGGTAAAGGCACCGCGCTCGTAGCCGAAGAGTTCACTTTCGATCAGGTTTTCCGGCACGGCGGCACAGTTGATGGGGATAAAACGCTGTTCGTTGCGCGGGCTGAGCTGATGGATGGCGCGGGCCAGGACTTCCTTGCCGGTACCGCTTTCACCCAGCAGGGTGCAGGTGACGTTGGCGGGCCCGATTTTTTCCAGCATCCGGCAAATCTTGAGCATCTGCGGGTCGTTGGTGACCAGCCCTTCCAGCGGCTCCTGATGGAGTTGTTGCAGCCGGCGGTTTTCTTCTTCCAGGTTGAAGATATTGAAGGCGCGGTTGACGATCAGGTCGAGTGTTTGCGGGTCGACGGGCTTCTGGTAATAGTCGTAGGCGCCCATGTCGACGGCGCGGATGGCGTGTTCCTGGCCGGTTTTACCGGTCATGACAATCACCTTGCTGGTGGGCACCATGCGCAGGATGTCTTCCAGGCATTTGAAACCTTCATCGACACCGTCCGGGTCCGGCGGCAACCCCAGGTCCTGGATGATCACCGGTGCCTCATGCAAGCGCAGGGCGGCGATGGCGTCCTTGTGGTTTTCTGCAAATACGGTTTCGTAGCTATCGAAGTGCCAGCGTAGTTGTCCCTGCAGGCCCTTGTCGTCTTCGATGATCAACAGCGTCGGGTTGTCGTTCGCTTTATGGCTCATAGTGGTCGGGCGCTCTAGTCCTGTATTACGGGCAGTGTCACTGTGACGGTGGTGCCTTGTCCTGGTTTACTGGCGATGTCCAGCGAGCCGCGCAGGTCGCTGATGTATTCCCGGGACAGGTACACCCCGATGCCCATACCCTTGCCGGACTTGGTGGTCTCGAAGGGTTTGAACAGGCGGTTGTGAATAAAGTCCCAATCCATGCCGCTGCCGTTGTCCTCAATCTTAACAACGGCGAGGTGTTCTTTGTAGTCCAGTGTAACATGAACGCGACCGTCGTCGGGTGTGGCCTCCAGGGCGTTCTTGATAAAATGGCTGAAGGTTTTGACCAGGCGCATCTGGTCGGCGTCCAGGCTCGTCGGCTGCGGGTTGAGTTCGGCGCTGAGTCTGCCGCTGGTGTCATTACACTCATCGATCGCTTCCGCCAGTGCGCCGTGCAGACTGATGCGGGAGATGACTTCGCTCGCGCTCGGACGCAGCTTGAGCAGGAGTTTGTTCATGCGCTCCACAGAGTTGCTGATGGTGTGGATGGCATCGTCGACAAATTCCGGGTTGTGTTTGTGGCGCTCGGCGTTACGCACCACCAGTGCCTGTTGGGCGATCAGGTTGTTCAGGTCGTGGATAATAAAGGCGACCAGTTTGTTGTAGGTTTCAAACTGACGGCCCTCGGCCAGTTGCTCGGCTTGCTGGTGACGTTTGAGATAGCTCGCCAGCTGTCGGCCCATGGTTTTAAGCAGGTCCAGGTCTTCCCAGGTGAGCTCGGCGTTGGCCAGCGGTTTGGTCAGCGCCATAAAACCCACCAGTTCCTCGCCCACAATCAAAGGGAAGATCAGCCAGAGTTTGGGAATACGGTGGGCCCAGTCGGGCAGGCGTTCGTTGTATTGCCCGAGGGCTTGGCCCTCGGCGCCGTCGGGGAAGAACACCCATTCGGATTCGATCAGCGTGCGACAAAAGGGGCTGTCCACGGATTCGGCTTCCAGGTCCATATGGTAGGGCAGCCCCGCCTGATACACCGGTTCAAAGCGATTCTGCTTGCGCAGCCACAGGGCGCCGCCGGGCGTGCGGGTGATGGCGGCCACGGCGTAAAACGCGCGCATATTCACTTCGCTGCTGTCCGCCGGTTGCGCGAGGAAGTTGATCAGTCGCAGCCATTCGCTGCGGTAGTCGTATTTATGACGAAACAGGTGCTTGTTGATCAGTACCGACAGGTTCGAGCGAATGCGCGAGGACACAAACACGGCGCCGATCGAGAGCACGGCACCCACCATGAAAAAGCCGTAGACGATGGTGCCCCACTCGCCGCCGTAAAGGCGCACGTAATAGCCACCCAGTGCCAGCATAGTGATAAGAAAACCGACAGCTACTAACGAGGTACTGTAAAAGGCGACCGGTCGCGACAGGTTGAAATGCGCGGGTCGGTCGTCGCGCTGTTGCATCAACAGCAGTGCCCCCAGGGCCATAAACAGGAAAGCGGCGGACGACACCGCCGCGCGCCCTTGCCACATGAGCGAGTCGATCTCCTGAAAGATAAGCACGTGGGTGAACAGGTAGATGTCGTACAGGAACAGGGCGACCAGACATAGGCAGAGCAGCTTGATCTGGCGGTTGTTGGCCGCGGCCTGACGGAAAAGCTGTTCGGTACTGGCGAGACTGATGACCGCCAGCACCAGTGCGAACCAGGGCGCGAGCGCGAGCATGACCTGCAGGTTGATGAGGGCACCCAGCAGGGCGACCAGGGTGACCGGCCAGGCGAGGCCGAACAGAATCAATAGGCTGCGCGGCAGCCGGCCATCCGGGGTGAATTGGCGCAACAACTGATGGATGGCGTAGATCCACACCGCGAAATGCAGGGTTTCGAAGAACAGCAACCACACTGGAAAGCGAAACCAGCCTGCCAGTGCAAGGGTGATACTGGCCAGGTGAATGGTGTGCACTGCGGCGGCATAGACGAAAACCCCGGTGCGCTGCGCCTTGAGCTTTTGATAGCCAAATACCGCCGTGAGCAGGGCCGAGACGACCAGGGCGCTCAAGTAGGCTGTCAGCGTGACATTATCGTATTCCATTGTGAGTCCTTGCGGTGCCGTTCCAGGACTCAGGATAGCAGTATCTGACGCCAGATACAGCCTCCCGTTATCGCCCTTGGTGGCCCCCGGGGGACCATAGCCCTAAGGGGGCTTTGTGGGTATAATGCCGCGATCGAATTTTATGGCGGGCTGCCCGAGTGGCCCGGTGACACAATGAGGAAAGCACTGTGATTCAAATGAAGCAAATGATTCGCCTGATGTTGGTGGTGGCTCTGGGCATGTCGACCCTGGCCTTTGCACAATCTGACCGCCTGAGCGAAGCCATGCAGCAGCGTCTGGCCCCGGTAGGCACCTTGTGCATGGAAGGCGAAGACTGTGCCGCCGCACCGACCGCTGCTGCGTCCGACGAGCCGCGCAGCGGCGGTGAAATTTATGACGCGCATTGCGCGACCTGCCACGCCGCCGGTGTGGCTGGCGCCCCGATAATGGGCGATGCGGATAGTTGGGCGGATGTGTTTGCCCGGGATATCGATGAAGTGTATGCCAATGCCATCAACGGTATCGGCGGCATGCCGGCCATGGGCCTGTGTATGAATTGTTCGGAAGAAGAGATCCGCGTAACCGTGGATTACATGATCGAGCAGAGCCAGTAGGTCGGATTAGCCCCAAAGGGGCGTAATCCGACAACCCGGCACCATCCCCGAAAATATTGCCGGAATACGGCGCGGTTTTGGGATATTTTGTCGGTTTTCGGAACGTTTTTTTGGGTTACGACACGTTTTGTCGGATTACGCCTTCGGCTAATCCGACCTACTGGAAACTGCGCACCCATGTTCGCGTAGGTCGGATTAGCCCCAAAGGGGCGTAATCCGACAATCCGGCACCACCCCCCGAAAATCCCCCCAAATCCAACGCACCAACGCCCGCGTAGGTCGGATTAGCCGAAGGCGTAATCCGACAATGGGCCCCCAAATGCCCCCAGATTCAAGGCCCCAATGTCCGAGTAGGTCGGATTAGCCCGCAGGGCGTAATCCGACACCTGAGGCACCCAAACCCCGCCAATATCAATCAAACATATTCAACAAACTGTTGAGGGTCTCCTCCCCCTTCGCCTTGTTCTTCTCGGGGTTATGCTCCCCATACCCCTCGTACTCCACATCCTCTTGCGGCAACTCCTCCAAAAACCGGCTCGGGGTGGTCTCGCTGATATCTCCAAACTGCTTGCGCTTGCCGGCCAGGGTCATGGTGAGGGTGCGCTGGGCGCGGGTGATACCCACGTAGGTCAGGCGCCGTTCCTCTTCGATGTTGCCGTCTTCAATGCTGTTGCGGTGCGGCAGTAGATCCTCCTCCATGCCCACCATATACACATGGGGAAACTCCAGGCCCTTGGAGGCGTGCAGGGTCATCAGTTGCACCTGATCGCTCAGATCCTCTTCCTCCTGGCGCTCGAGCAGGTCGCGCAGCACCAGTTTGGCGATGGCGTCTTCAATGCGTACATCCCCTTCCTGGTTGTCGTCCTCATTGCGCTCAAGGGTCTTCTGAAGCGCCTCCACCAGGTAATTGACGTTCTCCCAGCGCCGTTCGGCGGCCTTGGGGGTGCTGGCGTTCTGGTGCAGCCAGCCCTCGTAATCCATGTCTTCCAGCATTTCGCGGATCGCATGCACGGGCGCGTCGCCCCGGCAGTTGTCGCTGACTTTGCCCAGCCAGTGGACAAAGCGTTGCAGACGTTCGTGGGCCTTGTCCGCCACCCGGCCCTGAAAGCCCACCTCATCCACAGCCGCGTATAAGCTGATATGCCGTTCGGTGGCGTAGTGGCCCAGCGCTTCCAGGGTGCTGGTGCCGATCTGACGCCGGGGGGTATTGATCACCCGTAAAAAGGCATTATCGTCGTCCGGATTGACCACCAGGCGCAGGTAGGCCATGGCATCTTTAATCTCGGTCTTGCTGAAGAAGGAGGAGCCGCCACTGATCTTGTAGGGAATCTGGTGGTGCTGAAGCTTGATCTCCAGCAGCCGGGCCTGATGGTTGCCCCGATAGAGCACGGCGTAGTCCCGGAACTTGCGCTGCAGACGCAGTCGGTCGGTGAGGATCTCGGTGGCGACCCGCTCGGCTTCGGCGTCTTCATTGACGCAGCGCACCACCCGGATGGGATCGCCCAGGC
The DNA here is from genome assembly GCF_003259155.1 of Marinimicrobium alkaliphilum. Taxonomy (GTDB): domain Bacteria; phylum Pseudomonadota; class Gammaproteobacteria; order Pseudomonadales; family Cellvibrionaceae; genus Marinimicrobium_A; species Marinimicrobium_A alkaliphilum. The sequence goes on along the minus strand of NZ_QGMQ01000003.1, from coordinate 131,979 downwards.
CCATCTCACTCCACAGGGCCTTCTCAAAGTCGTGCGGATTGTGGGCGATCAGGTGGTTGGCCACCCGTAGAATCCGGCTGGTGGAGCGGTAGTTCTGCTCCAGCTTGATGACCCGCAGTTGCGGGAAATCCTGCTTGAGCAGGGACATGTTCTCCGGCCGGGCGCCGCGCCAGGCGTAGATGGACTGGTCGTCGTCCCCTACCACGGTGAGCGCCCCCCGGTTGCCGATCAACAGTTGCACCAGCAAATACTGGCTGGAGTTGGTGTCCTGGTATTCGTCCACCAGCAGGTAGCGGATTTTGCGTTGCCAGCGTTGCAGGACCTCCGGCTGGCTCTGAAACAGCTCCACCGGTACCAGAATCAGATCGTCGAAGTCGACCGCGTTGTAGGCCCGCAGGGCCTGGTTGTAGCGCTGGTAGATCATGCCGATGGTCTGCTCGCCGGGGCTCTGGGCCATGGCAATCGCCTGCTCGGGCGTGGTCAGATCGTTCTTCCAGTTGGAAACCTGGTGCTGTACCCGGTTGAGCAGGTCGCTGTCCATCTCCCCGTCTTTGAGCATCAGCTCCTTGAGCAGCGAGCGGGCGTCCTCTGCATCAAAAATCGAAAACCCGGGCTTGTAGCCCAGGGCTTTGTACTCCCGACGGATAATGTTCAGGCCCAGGTTGTGGAAGGTGGAGACGGTCAGGCCCTTGGCGGCGGGGCCGCGCACCAGGCTTGCGACCCGCTCCTTCATCTCCCGGGCGGCCTTGTTGGTAAAGGTCAGGGCCGCGATATGCCGGGCGGGCAGTTCGCACTGCTGAATCAGGTAGGCGATTTTGCGGGTGATCACGCTGGTCTTGCCGCTGCCGGCGCCCGCCAGTACCAGACAGGGGCCGTCGATATAGTGGACAGCTTCTTTTTGGCGGGGGTTGAGTTGGTTCACACTACCTCGGTTGGCCGGGCGGCCGATTTGCACAGTGACTGGACAGCCGCGCATTGTAGCAGAGCCGGGGACCCGCTTCAGTGTTTCTGGCGGTCCAGATTGCGATAACTCAGCGCCTCGGTGATATGCCCGTTTGTAAGTGCTTCCTCACCCTGCATGTCCGCCAGCGTGCGCGCCACTTTGAGTACCCGGTGGTAGGCGCGGGTCGAGAGCCCGAGCTTGTCGATGGCGCCGTCAAGCAGTTGGTGTTGCGCAGGCGTGAGCGGGCAGACGGTGTCCAGCTCTGGCGGTGTCAGCTGGTGGTTGCACTTGCCCTGGCGCGCAATCTGGCGCGCGCGGGCGGCCTCGACCCGATCCCGGATCTGGGTGCTGCTGTCGCCGCTGGCCGGGCTCTGGAGCTCCTCGCGCTTGAGCAGGCGCACGGGCACGTGCATGTCAATGCGATCCAGCAGTGGCCCGGAGATTTTATCCTTGTAACGGCGGATCTGATCCGGGGTACAGCGGCAGCGGTTGTCATCGTTGCCGTGGTAGCCGCAAGGGCAGGGATTCATGGCCGCGATCAACTGGAAGCGCGCCGGGTAGGTGGTTTGGGCCTTGGCCCGGGATATCCGCACTTCGCCGCTTTCCAGCGGTTCGCGCAGCACCTCCAACACGTGCCGGGAAAATTCCGGCAACTCATCCAGGAACAGGACGCCGCTGTGGGCCAGGGAGATTTCTCCGGGCTTGGGGTGGGCGCCGCCGCCTACCAGCGAGATCGCTGAGCTGGTGTGGTGGGGCGCGCGAAAGGGCCGTTCGTGGCTGATGGCCCTCTGGCTGCCCGAGGCGACCGAATACACCGCTGCCACTTCCAGCATCTCGCGCTCCTGCAGGGTTGGGAGAATACCGGGCAAGCGGCTGGCGAGCATGGTTTTACCGGTGCCCGGCGGGCCGAAGAACAGGAGGTTGTGGCCGCCGCTGGCCGCCACTTCCAGGGCGCGCTTGGCCTGGGTTTGGCCTTTGACGTCGCGGATATCCTGAATCACCCGCTCGCTGATAGGGGGCTCGGGCTCGGCTTTGGGGAGCGCCTCGCGCCCGTGTAAGTGAGCGCACACTGTTAATAGGTTGTCCGCGCCATGGACCTGCGTAATGGTGCTCAAGGCCGCTTCGGCGGCATTGTGGGCGCTCACTATCAGTGCACGTTTGGCATCGCCGGCGGCCAGCGCCGCCGGCAGGGACCCGCCCACCTGACGCAGATCCCCGGACAGGGCCAGCTCACCCAGAAACTCGTGCCGGGTGAGTGCCTCCATGGGTAATTGTTCCGACGCGGCCAGAATGCCAATGGCGATGGGCAGATCAAAACGGCCGCCCTCTTTGGGCAAATCCGCGGGGGCCAGGTTGACGGTGATGCGCCGGGCGGGGAATTCCAGGTGGCTGTTGAGGATGGCGCTGCGTACCCGATCCTTGCTCTCTTTCACGGCTGTTTCCGGCAGTCCGACAATAGAGAGGCCGGGGAGGCCGTTGGAGAGGTGCACCTCGACGGTGACCAGGGGGGCTTCGACGCCGAGTTTGGCACGTGAGTAAACAATAGCGAGTGACATAGTCCATCCTTGGTCAGTAAAAGGCCCAGTCTAGGGCAAAGCGCTCGCCTGCGCTGTGACCTATTTGTCGTTTTCGGGCGCGGGTCGGTCCAGCTGGGCTTGCAGTTGCGCCAGCTCCACCTCAAGCGCCTCGAGCCGTTGGCGGGTGCGCTGGAGCACGGCGGACTGGGCATCAAACTCTTCCCGGGTCACCAGATCGAGACGATTCAGGCTCGACTGCAGGGCGGCCTGGAGTTCTTTCTTGGGCAGCAGTTGTGCGGCTTGGGGGAGTTGGGCTTTCAGGTCCTGAAAAAAGCGTTGGGCAAAGTCATTCATGGCGTCGGTCCGCTCAAAGAGTGCGCGTGGATGTGCTCGCTATTGTAGCAAAGCCGAGCCCAGGACAGTGAGACAGAGGCAAGAAGCGCGATTTGCGTGCCATTCGGCACCAAAATGGTGCGGATGCCTTTTGGGTGTGTTCGATTTTGGGGCGCGAGCCCGCTATTGGTGCCCCGAATTTCCTGGGGTTCACCCCGCTTTTAAAGCTAACCCATTGAAATTAAACATTATTAGTGACTTGGCCTACTCTGTGCAATCCCCCACGATGAACACGTTCGGCCAGGCCTTGCTCCCGAAAAGACCTGTGCCAAAGCCGAGCATCAACACGTAAACATCGACGGGGAATCAATAATGGAAGAAAATCTTTTTCACCTACAGTACGCCATGGATACGTTTTACTTCCTGGTGTGCGGTGCGCTGGTTATGTGGATGGCTGCCGGCTTTTCTATGCTGGAGTCAGGCCTGGTAAGGGCTAAAAACACAACCGAAATTCTCACCAAAAACGTATCGCTCTACGCGATCTCGTGCATCATGTATCTGGTTTGCGGTTACGCGATCATGTACGGCGGTGCCCCCTTCCTGTCCGGCATCGGCGAAGTTGACGTTGCGGCGACACTGGGCGAGTACGCTGACCGTGGCGATTTCGAGGGCGACTCTATCTACGCGCCGGCCTCTGACTTCTTCTTCCAGGTGGTGTTCGTGGCTACCGCCATGTCCATCGTGTCTGGTGCGGTCGCTGAGCGTATGAAGCTGTGGGCCTTCCTGGCGTTTGCTGTGGTTATGACCGGTGTCATCTACCCGACGCAAGGTAGCTGGACCTGGGGCGACGCTTCGGTCTTTGGTCTGTACACTCTGGGAGACTTGGGTTTCAGTGACTTTGCCGGCTCCGGTATTGTGCACATGGCCGGTGCTGCTGCGGCTCTGGCGGGTGTTCTGCTGCTGGGTGCACGTAAAGGCAAATACGGCCCGAACGGCGAAATCAATGCCATTCCCGGTGCTAACCTGCCCCTGGCGACCCTGGGTATGTTCATCCTGTGGATGGGCTGGTTCGGTTTCAACGGTGGTTCGGTTCTTAAACTGGGCGATATCTCCGTTGCCAACGAAGTGGCTATGGTGTTCCTGAACACCAACGCATCTGCTGCTGGCGGCCTGGTCGCTGCGTTGATTGTCAGCCGCCTGTTGTTCGGTAAAGCTGACTTGACCATGGCCCTGAACGGCGCCCTCGCCGGTCTGGTTGCCATTACTGCTGGCCCGGACACCCCGAGCGCCTTGGGTGCCACCATCATCGGTGCTATCGGTGGCGTGATCGTTGTGTTCTCTATCGTCGGTCTGGACAAGCTGAAAATCGATGATCCCGTCGGTGCCATCTCTGTTCACGGTGTTGTCGGTCTGTTTGGTCTGCTGGCTGTGCCGGTCACTGGCGATGCGTCCTTCGGTGGGCAAATCATCGGTGCGTTGACTATCTTTGTCTGGGTCTTCGTGACTAGCCTGATTGTCTGGGCTATCCTCAAAGCCACTATCGGTATCCGTGTGAGCGAAGAGGAAGAGTACGAAGGTGTTGACCTGAGCGAGTGCGGTATGGAAGCCTACCCAGAGTTCGTCAACAAGTAACAGATGAATTTCACCGGGGCTGTGTGTAAGCTAGACACAAAGGCGCGCTAACCGCCCGCCCCGGTGAGCTCAAGAGCTGACAAGTCACTAGACGCAACTTAAAGGAACATGCAATGAAACTGATTACTGCTGTTGTAAAACCCTTCAAACTCGACGATGTGCGTACCGCACTGTCTGAAGTGGGCGTACAGGGCATGACCGTGACCGAGGTCAAAGGCTTCGGTCGTCAGAAAGGTCACACTGAGCTTTACCGTGGTGCGGAATACGTGGTCGACTTTCTGCCCAAGGTAAAAATCGAGCTGGCGGTTGACGACTCCATGGTTGAACAGTCTGTAGAAGCCATTACCAAGGCGGCACAGACCGGTAAAATCGGCGACGGTAAGATCTTTATTACCCCGCTGGAGGAGATCATCCGCATCCGTACCGGCGAGACCGGCCCGGACGCTATCTAAGTCCTCTGCTTGGGCCCCGATGGGCCCGATCGAAAAAGGCGCGCTGGCAACAGCGCGCCTTTTTTATTGCGCCTGTTCGTACGCCGCCAGCCGCGCCTGCACCGCCGGTCGCAGGTCGGCGATATAGCGCCGCTGTTGAACGATCATAAACACCGGTAGCACCACGACCATCATGACCACCGCCGTGGCCACACCGGGCAGTCCCAGGGCTGGACCGACCCACATCACCAGGCCAAAGGAAATGGCGCAGATGATGGCGAGCGTCACCATGTTCTTGCGCCAGATGCGCAGCTTCTGGCTCTGGCCAAAGGCGTCTTCTTTGGCTTTCTCAAGCACGCTCAGTTGGGCCTCGGGGGGCAGATGGTGCAACTCGGGGTAGTGGCGCAGCAGGAGGTTGCTATTCATAAAAAATCCAGTATTGCAGGGTCGAAAACCGCCATTATACATGGCTCGGTAGCGCTCGCCGGACGGCCGCTCTGGCCATCATAACCAAAAGCTTGAACAGGTACGCAGGTAAGGAAAAAAAAGCCTAAAAATCGCTGAATTTTTTCATGACGCTGACATCTGACTGCGATATAAAGAAGGCGAAAACCCCACTCCGCTACTGACAGGTGGTGACTATGGCTCGGCGTGAAATTATAGAAGAACCCGAAGAACTGCTGGACGAGAGTGTTGAGGAAAACACTCTGGAAGAGGAGACCCTCGACGACGACACCGAGGTGGACGATGAGCCCACCAGTCGCCGCTCAGAGCCATTGGAAGACTTCAGTATTGCGGCCCGTCAGCGCATGCGTGATGAGCTCAACGCTCAGATCGAAGCGTTCCTGGCGCGCGGTGGCAAGATCAATGAGCTGCCCACCGCATTCAGCAGTGTACCCCCGAAGAAGCCCGCCTCGGATTTTGGCGGTCGGGCTTTCTAGACCGGGTTGACCGGCTCTCAGTCCTCGCCCGAGTCTGGCTTGCGCTGGGCTCGGGGATGCGCCTTGTCGTAGACCTTGGCCAGGTGCTGAAAGTCCAGGTGGGTGTATATCTGAGTGGTGCCGATATTGGCGTGCCCGAGCAGGTCTTGTACCAGGCGCAGATCGCCGCTGGATTCGAGCATGTGGCTGGCGAAAGAGTGGCGCAGCATGTGCGGGTGTACGGGCGTATCCATGCCCTGACGCAGGCTCAGGCGCTGGAGCCGCGCCTGTACTGCGCGGTGGCTCAGGCGGGTGCCTTTCTGGCTGATAAAGAGTGCATGCTCGCCGGTTTTTACGCAGGTCTCCCGGTGCCCCAACCAGGCCTTGAGTGCTTTCACCGCCAGTCGCCCGATGGGCAGCATACGGGTTTTACTTCCCTTACCGGTGACACTGACCATGGCTTCGCGCAGGTCGATGTCGGCCACGTTCAAGCTCACCGCTTCCGCCAGGCGCAGGCCTGAGGAATACATCAACTCCAGCAGCGCCCGATCCCGGTAATCCAGAAAGCCGTCGCCCCCCAGTTCCATAAACTGCCCAGCCTGGTCCACGTCCAGGAGTTTGGGGAGTTTTTTGGTGGCCTTGGGCGCGCGAATGCCATCGGCGGGGTTGTGTTTGAGCCAGCCTTTGCGAATACCGTAGCGAAAAAAGCTGCGCAGGGCCGAGAGCCAGCGCTGCAGGCTTTTACTGGCCAGGCCGCGGCGGAACTCGGCGGCCAACAGTTGGCGAATATCCTGGGGGTGGAGCGCGTCCAGATGCTCGAAGCCGAGGCGCGCGCAGCCGCTCTGAAAGCTCGCCAGGTCACGGCCATAGCTGTTGCAGGTGTGCGGTGAGAGCTGCTTTTGGGTGCGCAGGTAATGCAGAAAGGCGTCCACTTCGGTGTGAAACGGCAGTGTGTCGTTGGTCTCGTGGGGCATACGCAGCCTCCCGGCGTCGGGCCATCAGCCCCGGGGCAGGTGCCGGGGCAGCAGGCGGTTGAGCACTTCGGCAATGTAGCCGAGAAACAGGGTGCCCATGCTGGAACGGTAGTAATCCGGATCCCGGTTGCCGATGGCGAGCAGGCCGAAGGCGGTGCCGTGCATCAGCGGAATAGTGGCGACGGAGCCGACTTCGGCGCTGTCCTTGCCGAACAGAAACTGCTTTTCTTTATCGCCCAGACGGCCACAGGTGGCGCGGCTGCTTTTGAGCAGATCCGGGATGTTGTCCCGAGCTTCATTGACGGTGACGACTCGCGCCTGGCTGCTGGGGATTTTGTTGGCGTAGCCAAACAGCACCAGGCTGGTGTAGTGGATGTCGAATTCCTTGTCGAAGGCGAAGTAAAGCGCATCGACCACGTCGCCCATGTCCTGGCCTTCGATCAGCGTCAGCACCAGACGCTTGGTTTTGTCGAACAGTCGATCGTTCTCCCGGGCGTTGTCGAGCAGTTTGCCCAGGCGGTGGCGCATATCCATGTTGCGCTCGCGCAGTACCGCAACTTGCCGTTCAATCAGCGACACCGCCTTGCCGCTATCGTGGGGCAGGTTCAGGTCGCCGAGCAGGTTGCCGTGCTCAACAAAAAAATCCGGATGCGCCTGCAGGTAGTCGGCCACTTGCTGGGCGCTGAGAGAAGCTGTCTGGCGAGTTTTATCAGTCATTTTATAGTTTGATTTGTCCGTGATACACAGTGGTGGCAGGTCCGGTCATGATAACCGTTTGACCTTCCCCTTCCCAGTGAATGCGCAGTGCGCCGCCGGGCAGGTGAACCGTCACCGCCGGGTCGAGTAGACCGCGCAAGCGTCCCGCCACCACCGCCGCACAGGCGCCGGTGCCGCAGGCGAGGGTCTCGCCCGCGCCGCGCTCGTATACCCGCACGCACACTTCCGAGCGCGAGAGTACTTGCATAAAACCGGCGTTGACGCGCTTGGCGAAGCGCGGGTGGTTTTCCACCAGCGGCCCCAGCTGTTCAACCGGCGCCTGCTCGATATCGTCGACCAGCGTCACCGCATGAGGGTTGCCCATGGAGACGGCAGAAATGTCCAGCGTCTGGTCATCGACCGTCAGCGGATAGGTCACCGCTTGCGCGTCGGCTGTAAACGGCAGGTCGGCGGGCGCGAGACGCGGCACGCCCATGTCGACCTGAACATCGTCATTGTCGTCGACGTCCAGGGTGAGTAGGCCCCCGGCGGTTTCCACGCGGATGGTGCGCTTGCCGGTCAGTTGCCGGTCGATGACAAAGCGGGCAAAGCAGCGCGCGCCGTTGCCGCAGTTCTCGACTTCGGAGCCATCGGCGTTAAAAATCCGGTAGCCAAAATCCACGTCCGGGCGGGTGGGGATTTCCACCAGCAATAACTGGTCGAAGCCGACCCCGAAATGACGGTCGCCCAATCGCCGAATCTCTTCCGGGCTTAGGCGCACGCGCTGGCTGATCCCGTCGATCACCATAAAGTCGTTGCCCAGGCCGTGCATTTTGGTAAAGCGCAGTCGCATTGGTATCCCTGTTATTCCGGCAGTACGGTTTCGCCGCGTACCTGATCCTCAAAAGTTTCCCGGGCGCGGGCCAGGTGTACCTGGTCACCGTCTACCAGGACCTCGGCGGCGCGCCCGCGGGTATTGTAGTTGGAGCTCATAGCGAAACCATAAGCGCCTGCGGACATAATTGCCAGCAAATCTCCGGCTTCGAGCGACAAATTGCGGTCTTTGCCCAGGAAGTCGCCGGTTTCGCAGATCGGGCCCACCAGATCCCAGGTTTTTTCGCCTTCGGCGCGCGCTTGCAGTGGGCGAATGGCCTGCCAGGCCTGGTAGAGCGCCGGGCGGATGTTGTCGTTCATGGCCGCGTCGATCACCGCAAAGTTTTTGTGCTCGGTGGGCTTGAGGTAGAGCACCCGGGTGAGCAGCACACCGGCATTGGCGGCGATGGAGCGGCCGGGCTCGAACATCAGGCTCAGCGGGCGGTCGCCCAGTCTGGCTTTGACGGCAGCCATATAGTCCGCTACCGCTGGCGGTTGCTCGTCCCGATAGGTCACGCCCAGGCCGCCGCCCAGATCCAGGTGATGGATCCGGATGTCGTTCTCAGCCAGCTCGTCAATCAGCAGCAACAGCCGGTCGAGGGCATCGAGAAACGGCGTCAATTCGGTCAGTTGTGAGCCGATGTGGCAGTCCAGGCCCTGGATGCTGATCCCCGGCAGCGCTGCCGCCCGCCGATAGACCGCGGGCGCCTGGGTAATATCGACACCGAATTTGTTTTCCTTCAATCCGGTGGAAATATAGGGATGGGTTTTGGCATCCACGTCCGGATTGACCCGCAGGGAGATGTTGGCGGTTTTACCCAGACGGGTCGCGACTTCACTGAGCAGCGTCAGCTCGGCTTCGGACTCGACATTAAAGCAGAAAATGCCTACCTCGAGCGCGCGCGCCATCTCCTCGGCGGTTTTGCCGACGCCCGAGAACAGGATGCGTTCGGGTTTGCCGCCCGCGCGCAAGACCCGCTCCAGCTCGCCCCCCGAGACGATATCAAAGCCCGCACCCAGACGCGCCAGTACATTCAGTACCGACAGGTTGGCGTTGGCTTTGACCGCGTAGCAGATCATGCCCGGGTGCTCACCCAGAGCCTGGGCGTAAGCCAGGTAGCGCTCGGTGAAGGCGGCGCGGCTGTAGACGTAAGTGGGCGTGCCGAACTGCTCGGCCAATTGGCGCAGGGGCAGGGATTCGACAAACAATTCGCCCTGGCGCTCGGTAAAGTGCTCCATAGTGTTCTCTGATTGTGTCGTGAATTAATCCGCGTCTGCGGGGACCGTTTCTTCCAACTCGGGCGGCTGTTCCTGTTCGGGCAAATACAGCGGCCCGGTTTGACCGCAGCCAGCCAGGGTCGCCGCCAGCAACAGGCTGCCCAGGCTCAGGGCGAGGATTTTCGGGTGTGCCATATCAGAACTCCGACGGTGGTTCGCGCTGCGGGTGTAATAGCCGGGCAGTATAACCTCAGACCTGCTGAATCGCGAGGTTCAGGCGTTGTTCAATTCGGGCTTTGATGCGCAGGTAGTGGCTCAGTTGCAGCCCGCTGGCGGGCGCCAGCAGGTCGCGGCACTGGGACAGGTCCAGGTCGGTGATGTGACAGGGGTAGCGCTGGCGCTTTTGGCGCATGGAGAGGATGTAGCGGGCGACCGCCGGAAACAGATCCGAGCCGTGCTCCAGGGCGCTGAATTCCTGCTCCTCGCACAGCAGGGTGTAACCCAGACCGCCGTTGTCATCGGGCTCGGCAATCGCGCGCAGGTTGGCCATGGGCAGGCTGCTGCCGGGGGCAACCTGGCTCGGTTGCAGGGTGTCGCCGCCGTTGAGCGTGTACCAGCGGACCGGGGGTAGTTCGTTCAGGTCGCCGTCTTGCAGCTGACGTTCCTGGGTGGCTTCAATAAACTGTTGCAGCGGACGCAGAGAGAAGCGTGGATCGAAAATGCCTCCGCCCAGGGTAAAGAGTGAGGCGCGCTCGTCAGCGATCAACAGTTGCGCCTTGCGGGCGGATTGGGCAGGACGGTAGCAGAGGGTAACGGCCGGTTGCTCCAGGAGTTCGCTCAGTTGCCCCAGTAGGTGGTGGCGCAGGGCGTAGCGGTCGATACGCAGGGGGCTGAACTGGGCCTGGGCGTCCCCCAGCTTGGTCATCAAGGCGTCTACCGATGTAAAACGAGTGACCTGGGGCTGCTGATGCAACAGCTGGATCAGCAGGTAGTCCCCGCTGTATTCCATGATGTAGCGCGCCCCGGGGGTGTTGTGGCGGTAGAAGGCACGGTCGATGTCTTGCCACAGGTGCTGAACTCTCTGGATGAGGCTCTGGGCATTGGGGTGCGGGAGGGTAAACACCGTGGGGCTTGGCAAGTGGGCGCGGGTATCCGGCGGTGTCAGGCGCAGGGCGTGGATCAGAGCGCTGATCAGTGCATCGCCGTCGAAGTGTCGGCAGACCAGTTCTTGCCAACTGTTGGTGTAGCTGAGTTCGGCCTCGCGCACCAGGCTGCCCGGTGCCGTGGGCAGGTTGATCGGGTCCTGGTCGGCGCGCAGGACCCGGTCCTGTGCCGCAGCGCTGACCCCGATATTGAGGGTTAACAGCAGCTGTTCGACCTCGGCCTTGTGGGTAAAAGCCTCGTGACTCGGGCTCGGTGCCGGCAAAGGCAGCCATTGGCGCAATTGGTTGAGCAGCGCCTGTTGCTGGGGTGCGGACAGGCTGAGTCGCTGGCTTTGGATATCGACTCGGGAGGCACCGGAAACAATGCCGTTGTAGTAGCACCACCAGAACAGTTCAAGCAGGTGGCGCGCGCGTTTAAGCGGCGCCTCGCCCGCGGGCAGTGTGTTGAGGCGCCCGGCGTAGACTCGCCAGCCATGGGTATCCGGCTGCGCGCTGCGTTCCTCGAGAAAACTCAGTGCCGGCTCTTCCAGGGACAAGGCGATATCCGGGTTGATCGGGTTGATTTTACCCGCCTTGCGCTCGAACGCTGCATGCAGTTTGCGCCCGAGTATGGCCAGCTCCTGGCGATCGATTGCCGATGCGCCGGCGGACGTTTTGCTCAGGTTGCTGATCAGTCGATAGCTGTTGGTCAGTTCGTTGACCAGCAGGCTGTACTCCTCGGTGACCTCGGGGGTGCGCCACTGGCGCCGGTTGTCCAGGCTGTGGATCTGCGCCTCCGACCAGCCCCATTCGCTCACCAGAGCCTCAAGTTGTTGCCGCTGCCAGCTTGGTGAGGCGCTGCGTTCGCGCCGCGATAGGGGTTTGTCGATTTTGAAGTACAGGCACCGGCGCACCAGTTCCAGGCGCCGGGGCTGTTGGCGCTCTTCGAGGTGCCGCGCGAGGTGCTGGTAGATCAGCAGGTAGGGGTCGGGCAAGGTCTCCGGGGTACGGGCTTCGCTCTGAACCTGGAGTTTGTAGTCCAGGCACAGGGGGCGGCGCGCCGGGTGGCTGGCGCAGACTTCCAACAACAACAGTTTGAGTATCGATTTGTGGGGCGAGTGGATGCCCTTGTACAGCTGCCACATCCCGGCGCCGACAAATTCCGCCGTGGGGATTTCCGCCACCGGACCAAAGTCCACCAGCTCGTCGGTGCGCAGCATGCGCGTGTGCTCCAGCTCGGCCGCGAGGGCCGCGTATTCGCTTTCGCGTTCTGCGGGGATAGACCACCACAGCGGTTTTTTGCCCGCCAGCCAGATGGCGGTGCGGTAGAATTCATCGAGCAACAGGTAGTGTTGGGTGGACCCGCTGGCTTCACCGCTCATGGCGGACGTGGCGCCGGCGCGAAATTTGATCGGGTCCATCAAAAAGCAGTGCACTTCCAGGCGCAGCTGCTGCTCGGCCCACTGGCTGAGTGCGCTGCACTTTCGCTGAACTTGTTGGCGTTGCTCGTAGGTGAGCGCCGGGTTGACGCACACCCAGATATCGAAGTCGCTTTTGTGGCCCTGGGCGATGGTACCCGCACTGCCCATGACGAAGAGCGCATCGATGGCGGGTTTGCCGCGCGCCGGTTCATGCCGGTAGTAGTAGCCTGGCGCCAGGCCCTGAGCCAGGCGTTGTTGGTTTTTGTCCGGGCTGTAACCAAATACCCCGACGGGGGTGTCCTCATCGATATAGCCGGGCAGTTGCCGGTGGTTGAGGTGGAAAAACAGTGGCAGGAGCGCAACAAAGCTGTGCTGACGATCGCGCAGGGCATCCAGCATGCGGGTGCGCCGGACCTCGTTCAAAGCGCTGAAGCGTTTGGCGGCGGCAATCAGTTGATGGCGGTCTAGCTCGGGCAAAGTTCCCTCGATGCGTGTCGGTTTGCGTCGGGTCAAAGGCAGACCCCGTTTCAGGCGGCTATGATAGAAAGCATAACAACTTCTGAGCCCAATTGCGTGAGATTCAACACTATGACTGAAGCCGCCCCCAACAACGTCGTGCCTGCTGCCGCCGACAACCGTGGCCGCCTGATAGGCGGTGGTATCGGCCTGACCGGGCTGATCTTGACCTGGGTAGTACCCGCGCCCTTCGGCCTGGAGCCCGAGGCTTGGCGGGCGGCCGGGTTGGCGTTTTTGATGGCCACCTTCTGGATTGCCGAGGTGCTGCCGCTCGCCATTACCTCGCTGCTGCCCATTGTGCTGGGTCCGGCCCTGGGGATTGCCAACCCGGGCGACGTTACGCGAGGCTATGCCCATCCGCTGATTTTCCTGTTCCTGGGGGGCTTTGTGTTGGGGCTGGCCATGGAGCGTTGGCGTCTGCACGAACGCATCGCTCTGTTCACGCTCTCGACAGTGGGTGGTACGCCGGCCAGGGAGCTGGCCGGATTTATGCTCGCTACGGCCTTTTTGAGTATGTGGGTGAGCAACACCGCCACGGCGATCATGATGCTACCGATTGTATTGTCGGTGGTGAAGTTCAAGGGGGCATCCGCGGCCACCGAAGGCAATCCTTACGCCGTCGCGCTGTTGCTGGGGGTTGCCTACGCCGCCAGTATCGGCGGCATCGCCACTCTTATTGGTACGCCGCCCAACGCGTTGCTGGCGGCCTATCTGTCGGATCAGCATGAGATGAACATCGGGTTTGCCCAGTGGATGGTGATCGGACTGCCGGTGTCGGCGATCATGCTGGTGCTCGCCTGGTTCTGGCTCTCGAAAGTGGTGGCCCGTGGCCTGACCGCGGGCACTGACGCTGAGGCCGACGTGGGCAATGATGGTGACCATTCCGTTTTCAAGGACCGGCTGCGTGAACTGGGCGCCATGACCACCATGGAAAAGCGTGTGGCGGCGGTGTTTGCTTTGACCGCGCTGGCCTGGATTTTTCAACCGCTGTTGGCGCGCCTGTTGCCCGGCGTGCCGATTACCGATACCTCCATCGCCATCAGTTGTGCCATTGTCCTCCACGCGATTCCCTCCGGTGACAAGGCGGGAGGCTCCTTGATGAACTGGGCCACCACCAAAAAATTGCCCTGGGATGTCCTGTTGTTGTTCGGTGGCGGTTTGGCATTGGCGGCGATCATTCAGAGCTCGGGCCTGGCGGGTGCGATTGCTGAGGGTTTGCAAGCCGTAGGCGGCCTGCCCATTCTGTTGATCATCGGCGCCGTGACCGTGACGGTGATTTTCCTCACCGAGGTGACCAGCAACACCGCCACTACCGCTGCATTTCTGCCGCTGCTCGGCGCCCTGGCCCTGGCCATCGGCCTGCCGCCGGAAGCCCTGGCGGTGCCCGCCGCCATCGCCGCCAGCTGTGCCTTTATGCTGCCGGTGGCCACGCCCCCCAACGCCATCGTGTTCGGCTCGGGTCAGCTGCGCATTAAGCAGATGGTCAGCGCCGGTTTGGCACTCAACGTCGCCGGGATCGTGGTGGTGAGCCTGGTGGGCACAGCGCTGATTCAGTGGGGGATCTTAGGATAAGGATATAGTCCCGCCGACCTGATATACTTTTCCCCGCCTTTGAATCCATTTTCACTTCGGCGACGTCTAACCCTCTGTTAAGTCGTAACACGGCGACGGTTGGATGTTCCCGAAAAGGTGGAACACAATAAAGCGGCGCCCGGGAAAGGCGCGTTATATCAGGTGGGAAGTCATGATTAAGCTTGAGAATATCCACAAATATTACACCACCGGCGAGCAGCGTTTGCATGTGCTCCAGGGCATCGACCTGCATATCCGTGAAGGGGAGCTGGTGTCCATTATGGGCTCCTCCGGTTCTGGTAAGTCTACTCTACTTAACATCCTCGGTATCCTCGACGACTATGACGAGGGTAACTATTTGCTTGCCGGGCGTGAGATTCGAAACCTCAAGCAGAAGGCGGCAGCGCAGATGCGCAACCAGTTGCTCGGGTTTGTGTTCCAGTCGTTCAATCTTCTGCCCTTCAAGAACGCGATCGAAAACGTTGCCTTACCGCTCTACTATCAGGGGGTGGGCCGGCGCGAGCGCAACCGCCGTGCGGCCCGCTACCTGGAGATGGTGGGCCTGGATGACCGTGGTCATCACATGCCCAATGAGCTCTCCGGTGGACAGAAGCAGCGCGTCGCTATCGCCCGCGCGCTCGTGACCCAGCCCAAAGTGATTCTGGCGGATGAACCCACCGGGGCGCTCGACAGCCATACCACCGAAGACATCATGGCGCTGATCAAGGAGGTGCACAATCTGGGTAACACCATCGTGATTGTGACCCACGAACAGGATGTGGCTGACCAGACACAGCGTCAGATTGTGCTCAGGGATGGTTTGATTGTGGATGGTCATGAACTTCACAATGAAACGCCGGTGGCGGTGACTGAGGAATAAGCCATGGACGGTTTACAGGAAATTCTTTATACCCTGCGCAAGAACAAGTTGCGTACGGCCCTGACCGCCTTCGGCGTGTTCTGGGGCATTTTGATGCTGATTCTCCTGCTCGGCGCCGGGCGCGGCCTGCAAAACGGGGTCTACAGTACCTTTGGTACCGATGTGCGCGACTTCGTTGTTGTCTGGACCAACACCACCTCGGTGGCGCATCAGGGCATGGGCTTGGGGCGGCAGATCCGCCTGACCACGGCGGACGTCGACGCGGTCAAGCGCCAGGTGCCGGGTGTGCGCTTTATCGCCTCGGAAAACCAGATGGGCAACGCCACCATTCGCCACGGCAATCGCACCGGCAGTTTTTCCCTGCGCGGCATTCCCGATGATTTTTTGCGCATCAAGGAGCCGGGGGCGTTTGACTTCGGTCGTCGGTTGAACCCCCTTGATCAGGATCGGACTCGCAAATCCGCGCTGCTCGGACGCACGGTGGCGGACCGCATTTTTGGCGCCGGTGTCGATCCGGTCGGACGCCAGGTGGAGGTCAATAACGTGGTGATGACCGTGGTCGGCATTTTTTATGATCGCGGCAACCGGGGGCGTGATTCCGAGCGCATCTATATCGCCGATTCCACCTATCGCACTGTGTTTGGCGGCGGCGACAATGTCCAGAGCTTGTGGCTGCGACCGGAGGCCGGCATCGACGGTTTTGAGTTCGAGCGCCAGGTGATCGCGCTCCTGCAGCGCCGTCATGGGGTGTCTCCGGAAGATAGGCGCGCGATCCAGTCGTTCAATATGGCCGAGCCAGCCCAGATGGTGTCGGGCATGTTTATCGCGATCAATGCCTTCATCTGGTTTGTGGGGCTCGGAACATTGGCGGCAGGGATTGTGGGGGTGAGTAACATCATGATTATTACCGTCAAGGAGCGTACCCGGGAGATTGGCATCCGCAAAGCGTTGGGGGCCTCCCCTGGCCATATCGTGCGTACCTTGTTGCTGGAGTCGGTGTTGGTGACCAGTATCGCGGGCTACGCCGGTTTGGTGGTGGGTGTCGGGCTGATCGAGCTGGTGAGTTTGGGACTGGCCACTTCCGGTGCGGACATGGCGTACTTCCAGAACCCCGAGGTGAATTTTCAGGCGGCGCTCACGGCGATTGTTTTGTTGGTGGTAGTCGGTGCCCTGGCGGGCTTGATGCCCGCGCTCAAAGCGGCGCGTATTCCGCCCATTGAAGCGATGCGCGCGGAGTAGCCGGGATGATTGACGTTCAGAAATGGCAGGAAATTTTTCTTACCCTCGGGCAGCACAAGCTGCGCACGGCGCTAACCGCCTTTGGGGTGTTTTGGGGCATCTTTATGCTCACGGTGCTGTTGGGTGCGGGCAAAGCGTTGGAGAACGGCGCCATGTCCGGTTTCCCGCCCACGGCCAACTCGGTATGGATCTGGTCCCAGGGGCGCACCCAAATCCCCTATCAGGGTATGCCTACCGGTCGGCAAATCCGCCTGCTCGGGGAAGATATTCAAGCGATTCGCGAGAATGTGGCCAGTGTCGACCGGCTCTACCCGCAAAACAGTGTCGGTATTTGGGGCGGCTCACCCGCTTATACCGTTTACGGCTCCAACAGCGGTAGCTTCTCGGTTCAGGGTGCCAATGCCGGCATGGCCAGTATTCATCAGCAGGGCATTGTCGAAGGTCGCTATATCAATGAACTCGATGATCAGCGCAAACGCAAAGTGGTCATCATCGGCACGCGTGTGCGGGATCAGCTGTTTGGCTCCGGAGTGAGCCCGATCGGTGACTATGTGATTATCGACGGCATCAGTTTTCAGGTGGTGGGGGTGTTCCGCAGTACCTCGAGCAACCCTAATGCCTCCGATGAAGAGCGGGTCTTTATGCCCAATGAAACCCTGCGCCATACGTTTAACCAGCTCGGTTGGGTGGGCAGTATGGTGGTGATTCCCAAGCCCGGGATTCACGCCGCGCAGGTTGAAGCGGATGTAAAACGCTTTCTGCATGAGCGCCGTCAGGTCGCACCTGATGATGCGGGAGTCTTCGGCAGTTTTAACTTGCAGGTCGAGTTCGACAAGGTCTCGGGTCTGTTTACCGGGATCACGGCATTCAGCTGGGTGGTGGCCATCGGCACCATTATCGCGGGTGCTATCGGCGTGGGTAATATCATGCTGATTGTGGTGCGCGAACGCACGCGGGAAATCGGTTTGCGCAAGGCCCTGGGTGCCACTCCGGCGTCGATAGTGATCACCATTGTGCAAGAGTCGGTGTTGATCACGGCGGTGGCCGGTTACACGGGCCTGGTGGTTGGTGTCCTGGTGCTGGAGGGCGTCAACGCGATGCTTGAAGCGGGCGGTGGCGGTGGTGCCTTTATCAATCCGCAGGTAGATTTTCAGACGGCGTTGCTGGCGCTGGGCGTGTTGGTGATTTCCGGTGTGCTGGCGTCGCTGCTGCCGGCGGCCAAGGCCGCCAGTGTTAATCCGATTGTTGCGTTGCAAGACGAATAACGTTTTTCTTTTATTTATACACCTATAGAGAGTTTCAGGATGAAAAAAATAGTAACCTGGTTTGTAGTGCTGCTGGTTGCCCTGGTGTTTATCAGTACCGCGTTGTTTCTTTACGGTAAGTCCCAGGAGGCACCGGAAGTCTTTGAAACCGAAGCTCCGGTGATCGGCAACATTATCGAAAAAACCGTGGCAACCGGTCGTGTGGTGCCGCGTATGGAAGTCAATGTCACCTCCCAGGTGTCCGGGGTTGTTGAGCGGGTCTATGTGGAGGCCGGTGATACCGTCCAGCGCGGCGACCTGATTTCGCATATCACGCTGGCACCGAATATGGTGACCTTGAACTCGGCGGAGTCGCAATTGCAGTCGGCCCGAATCAACCTCAATAATGCCGAACGCGAGTTGGACCGCCAGCGTCGCCTGTACGAAACCAACCTCATTTCGGCCTCAGAGTTCAATCGTTTCCAGCTGGATCATGAGCTACGCCAGGAAGCGGTCAAGTCGGCGGAAAATCATCTGTTGCTGATTCGTGAGGGGTCCACCCGGGAATCGGATCTGGTGTCGAATATTATTCGCGCGCCGGTGGATGGCATGATTCTGGATGTGCCCAATCGGGAAGGTACCTTTATTGTCGAGTCGAGCACCTACGGTGCGGGTACGGCGGTGGCAGTCATGGCCAATATGAACGACATGATTTTTGAAGGTCTGATCGACGAAGCCGAAGTTGGGAAAATCCGTGAAGGCATGAACCTGATTTTGCACGTGGGGGCGCTTCAGGAGCAGACCTTTGACGCGACCCTGGAACATATTGCACCGAAGGGGCAGGAAGATCAGGGCACCATCAAGTTCGAAATCCGCGCTGCGGTTGAGCTGGATGAGGAGTGGTTTCTGCGCGCCAACTACAGCGCCAATGCCGACATCGTTTTGGCCCAGCGCGACGACGTACTCACCATTAACGAACGGAATCTGTTGATTGAAGGTGAGCGTTATTACGTCGAAGTACAGACCGCGCCGCAGCAGTTTGAAAAGCGCGAGGTCAAGGTAGGCCTGTCGGATGGATTGGTCATCGAAATCACCGAAGGGCTAACCGAATCCGATCTCATCAAACGCCAACCCCAGTAGGTTATAAATTGACGTGGGGTGCCTCAGTGTCGGATTACGCCCTACGGGCTAATCCGACCTACTCGAACATGGGCACGCTGCATCCAGTAGGTCGGATTAGCGCGAAGCGCGTAATCCGACAAGCCAACCCCACCCCAAAACCAACGCACCGCCGCCCAAGTAGGTCGGATTAGCGCAGCGTAATCCGACAAAACGGCACCGCCCCAAAATCAGCGCACCCATGCCCAAGTAGGTCGGATTAGCGCAGCGTAATCCGACAAAACGGCACCGCCCCAAAATCAGCGCACCCATGCCCAAGTAGGTCGGATTAGCGCAGCGTAATCCGACAAAAACGGCGCCGCCCCAAAATCAACGCACCCCCGCCCAAGTAGGTCGGATTAGCGCAGCGTAATCCGACAAAAACGGCACCGCCCCAAAATCAACGCACCCTCGCCCAAGTAGGTCGGATTAGCGCAGCGTAATCCGACAAACCGACCTCACAATGGTGCTCTATTCAATTGCCGTCACGAGCACCACGTACGAGCGGTTGCTCGGCGTCTTGAGACTGATGGTACCGCGGTCGCCCCAGTCCAGTTCGCTGCCTTCCCACCGGACCTCGACCACTTCAGGTTCGGACCAGGTCAACTGGTCAATGTCGAGCCACCGAACCTCCACCCGATCTACATACACCCACGGATCAAGGTTGACCATGTACCGCCCCTGCGGAAAGTACACCGCGTACTGCTTGCCGATGTTGGCCAGCACATAGGCCTCTACAGCTGCGGGGGTAGCCGCAACTGCATGTGACAGTAAGTCGTTGTGTGGTGATGTTGAGAAAATATCCAGCTCTTCCAGGAGCATGTCCATGGCTTTCAGGTTCGTCTGTACCCGCGCGTTCAAACCGGAACCCCAGGTGCGCGGATTGACGGTGTTATCTAAATCGGTAGGCCGATGGAAACGACTTGACGCGCTGCCTGCAAAAATGTTGCGCCAGAAGCGATTGATGGCTTCCGTCTCTGTGCCGGCAGAATAGTTGTTTACGCCATCCCCACCGCCATAGACTTTTTCGTTGTTCATCGGTTTGGGGCCATGCGAGGCGATCTTCTGGCGCCAGTGCATGATGTTATCCCAGTGTCCATGTCCTCTCGCTCCGCGTGAATCCTGGTTGTTCTGCGATATTTCATAGAACCCGTAGATATCCGGAAAAGACATGACATGACGGACGGAGTTCGAGGGGTCGAACTGCATCGAGGTTACATAGACATCGCGACCGGCTTCCCGGCCCGCCTGATTGAGATGCTGCGCCCAGTAATTCTCCCAGACCGCGCCTTCGCTACTTTCATTATTAATGTTGTACAGGACATGGCCATACGAGAGGGTGTAGGACAGTAACTTGTCTACGTATTTTCGTTGGTACTGGAGTAAGTTTTCATTGTTGTCTTCAACCGCATTGTAGAAATCAGAACGGCTGAATTCGTGAAAGACTTCTTGCCCACTCGCCGCTTCAGTGCCTGCAGACGTTGAGGTGGTGTCGATATTTTTATTGCTCAGCCACGGATGCTCGGGACTCAGATCAAACTGATCCCACAGGGTGAGCTGAACGATAATGCCGCGCTTATGCGTCTCGCGCAGGAAGGTCTCGAAACGATCCCAGTATTCATCGTTCCACTGGTCGAGGTCGTATACGCCCTCGTCATCCTCCTTGAATGCGTAAACATTTCCTGTCTCGCGATCGGACATGGTGTTCCGGACATAATTACCGCCCACCGATACAAGCAGATCGAGATGGTTGGTGAGCGTTTCGCCCGTCCATTGAAAGAGATTGTCATCGTCAGTTGCGCCCCTGAGCAGAACCGGCTCTCCCCGATACGCCCAGTACCAGGGGTTATCGCTGAAGGGGCTGATCGAACCGTCCTCCTCGGCTGCGAAACCAAACGGTGCAGACCATGACAGCAGCAGGGCGGTCATTGTGAGAAGCAATCTTGCCGGTAGTGAGGTTTTACGATTATTAATTATCATGTTTGCCCCTTCTAGGTTGAAGTTAGGTGCCTCAGTGTCGGATTACGCTGCGCTAATCCGACCTGCTCGAACAATGGCACCTCGTATGCAGTAGGTCGGATTAGCCCGCAGGGCGTAATCCGACAAATGAGGCACCGACCCCGAAAGAGCGAACATCAAAAATCTGACCGCTTACAACCCCGCCCGCGCCCGCTTGACCGCAGCACGCACCTGATCCGGCGCGGTGCCGCCGATATGATCGCGCGCCGCCACTGAGCCTTCCAGGGTCAACACGTCAAACACATCCGCCGTGATGGTATCGGAGAACTGCTGCAACTCTTCCAGACTCATTTCCGACAGATCCTTGCCGGTCTCAATGCCGTAGGCCACGGACTTGCCCACCACTTCGTGGGCATCGCGGAAGGGTGTGCCTTTGCGCACCAGATAATCCGCCAGATCGGTGGCGGTGGAGAAACCCCGGCGCGCGGCTTCGTACATGTTCTCTTTGCGCGGCTTGATCGCCGGCACCATATCGGCAAAGGCGCGCAGACAATCCTTCACGGTGTCCGCGGTGTCGAACAGCGGCTCTTTGTCTTCCTGGTTGTCTTTGTTGTAGGCCAGCGGCTGCGATTTCATCAGGGTCAGCAGGCTGATCAGGTGGCCGTTGACCCGACCGGTTTTGCCGCGCACCAACTCGGGCACGTCCGGGTTTTTCTTTTGCGGCATGATCGACGAGCCGGTGCAGAAGCGATCGGGCAGTTCGATAAAACCGAATTGGGCCGAGGTCCAGAGCACCAACTCCTCACTGGCGCGGGAGAGGTGGGTCAGCAGAATGCTGGCAAAGCTGCAGAACTCGATGGCAAAGTCCCGGTCGCTCACCGAGTCGAGGGAGTTTTCCGTGGGCTTGTCAAAGCCCAGCAGCTCGGCGGTGCGCGCGCGGTTGATGGGGTAGGTGGTGCCTGCCAGCGCGGCGGCGCCCAGGGGCGACTGGTTCAGGCGTGCGCGACAGTCGATCAGGCGACCGTGATCGCGCTGGAGCATTTCAAACCAGGCCAGCAGGTGGTGCCCAAAGGTGACTGGCTGCGCCGTCTGCAAGTGGGTAAAGCCGGGCATGATGGTGTCGGCTTCGCGTTCGGCCAGATCCAGCAGGCCCTGTTGCAGACGGGTCAGCTCGCGGCTGATCGCGTCGATCTCGTCGCGCAGATACAGACGGATGTCCGTGGCCACCTGGTCGTTACGGGAGCGCCCGGTGTGCAGTTTCTTGCCGGCGATGCCGATGCGCTCGGTCAGCGCCGCCTCGATATTCATGTGCACGTCTTCAAGACTGACGGACCAGGTAAAGTTGCCTGCGTCGATATCGGCGCGCACAGCTTCGAGCCCGTCAATGATCAGCTCTTTCTCCTCACTGGTCAGTACCCCGACCTCGGCGAGCATGGTGGCGTGGGCGATGGAGCCGTTGATGTCCTGATTGTACAGGCGCTGGTCGAAACCTACGGACGCGGTGAAGCGCTCGACAAAGGCATCGACGGGCTCGGAAAAGCGTCCGCCCCAGGACTGGTTGGTTTGCTCCGGCTTCTGATCGCTCTTGCTCATGGGTCTGATATCGCTCGCTCTAGGTGATTGGGTGACAAGTCGGTCACAATTTGACGGCTATCCCGGGCTGTTCGCCGCAAAATCGCGTAGGATAGGCCACAATAAGAATGGGCCGCATTATAGCCCACTTAACCTTTGAGCGCAGGAGTTGCCGCGGTGAATTCACAGCTCGACTCAGACAACGACTTTCTACCCAATCTGTGTAGCTCCCAGGCCGTGCTGCTGCTGGTGTTGGTGGCGCAGCTCCTGGCGGTCCTGTTGGCGTTGGCCAGCAGTGGCCTGCGCCACTTCAGTTGGGAGCTGCTGGGGATGATCTCCTTTCATGTGCAATGGGTGGTGCTGCTGAGCGCCGCGCTTCTGTGCCGCGCGCGTCAGCTGCTCAACCGCCTGCGCCCTACCCACGCGGGGCTGATCAGCTACGGTCTGGTGCTCGGGGTGACCGCGCTGGTGGCGCTCAGCGGCCAGTGGTTGCAGTACGTCTACTGGCCTCAGCCGCCGGTATTCAGCCTGTGGGGCGTGGCGGAACAATTGCTGATAGCGGTCATCGTCGCGGGTATTGGCCTGCGCTACCTTTATCTGCAACAACAGCTGCGCAACCAGCAGTCTGCGATTTTAAGCGCCAGAATTGACGCCTTACAGGCCCGTATCCGGCCTCATTTTCTGTTCAACAGCATGAACAGCATCGCCAGCCTGATCGAAACCGCGCCCGAGACTGCCGAGCGGGTGGTGGAAGACCTCTCTGAGCTGTTTCGCGCGAGTTTGGCGGAACCGGCGCTGGTGCCGCTGGAGCGGGAGCTGGCACTGGCCCGGCGCTATCTGGCTATTGAGCAACTGCGGCTGGGAGAGCGTTTGAAGGTCGACTGGCAGGTGCCGGACTTGCCCAAAGGCGTACTTGTGCCTAGTCTTCTGTTACAGCCGCTGCTTGAGAATGCGGTTTTTCACGGCATTGAGCCCCTGCCTGATGGGGGGGCAGTGGTCCTGAAAGTTGGCTGTGATGAGCGCCAGGTCCATTTGGCCATCCACAACCCGCTGCCGCCCGACACCTCGGGCACTGCGCGTGCGCAGCGGCCACACAACCATATGGCGCTCGACAATGTTCGTCACCGTCTGGAGGCCCATTTCGGCCCGCAGGCCGGACTGGCGGTGGAGCAGCATGACAACCACTACCACGTCCACATCAGCTATCCAAGGCAAGCTTATGAAGATACTGGTCGTAGATGATGAGCCGTTAGCGCGGGAGCGTCTGGCGCGCATGGTCGAGCGCCTGGACGGCCACGAGTTGGTGGCCCAGGCGGCCAACGCGGAAGCGGCGCTGCAATTGATCGAAGAGCGTGATCCGGATGTGGTGTTGCTCGACATCCGTATGCCTGGCACTGACGGCCTGGTGGCGGCCGAGCAGATCGCCGAGCGGCCCAATCCACCCGCCGTGATTTTCTGTACGGCTTTCGATGAACACGCCCTGGATGCCTTCGGCACCAGTGCCGTGGGTTACCTGCTCAAGCCGGTCAAAACCGAACAGCTCACCCAGGTATTGGACAAGGCCCGGCGCACGAATAAACTGCAGCGGGCAGAACTGACCGACAGTGCCCCCGCAGCGGGTAACGGCCAGCGTACTTACCTGAGCGCGAAAACCCACCGGGGCGTGGATTTGATCCCCATCGACAATATCCGCTGTCTGATTGCCGACCAGAAATACGTCACTGTTTACCACACCGAAGGCGAGCATCTGCTCGATGAAACGCTCAAGGACCTGGAGCAGGAATTTGCCCAGCAACTGGTGCGCATCCACCGCAACGCCCTGGTGGCCATTGCTCACATTCAGGGCCTGGAGCGCAACGCCATGGGCCAGTGTCGTGTTCGCCTGGAAGGCATCGATACCGCACCGGTGGTCAGCCGACGGCACACCCAGAGTATTCGTTCATTGATTCAACAGCTCTAATCGCGATCAAGAAAGCGCAATGCTTAACATGCCAATTGTTAGCATCCTGTAACATTCTGTTATTGCTTTTGCGAACTGAGACCCTCATCGCGCGCCTGGCCATCCTCTCCGTCTAACCTTGTTGTGTCCAACACGCTGTTGGATGCTTTATGGCAGTACGAATGATTAAAAATCTAATGGAGGATTTATGACTCAGTATGCAAGCAAACTGCTTATGGCTGTGCTTCTGGTTGTTGCAGGGGCCGTGCACGCGGAGGTCAAGCAGGCGGAGGCTGATGCTCTGCCGGTGTGTCCAGATTGCCGCCCCATACCGACTCGAGAGTTGGCGTCGGGTTTCTACACGCAACATGTGGTGACCAAGCGTTTTCTTTTGGCTAAAGATGAGAACCGCCTGCGGGAGATATCGCGTCTGATTGGCACCAGTCTCGATGTCGATCTGGAGCGCTACATGGTGCTTGCGGTATTTATGGGAGAGCGGCCAACGGGCGGCTATAACATCAGCGTCGAGCGCGTGGTGGCAACCCGCAATCATCTGCTGGCCAATGTATTGAACACATCTCCCGGCGAGGCCTGCCCGGTAACCTTGGCGATTACGTCGCCCTATCAGGTTGTCGCCATTCCTCGCCATGAGATACCGCTTCACCTGACCGAGCGGGATGAACTCCTGGTTTGCCCTTGAGTGCAGTGACCGGCTCTCTATAAGCCACAGCAGTGACTGGGGTGGACGATCCAGTCACTGCCCAGCGTTTTTGCCTTTACTGATAAGCGCGGACATGTAGCCGTTGGACATCGTCGGACACACAAAAACGGATGTCGCGCGGTCTTTAGTGCCAGGTTGATAATTTGTGAACGAGTCGACGTGATTCGTTTGTAGCGCGTGTGCTACGCTTGCAAGAAAATCAGGGAGGATCCTATGAAAGCCGCCGTTGTTGTCAGTATTGCCTTGCTGATTTTCTCCAGCCTTTATTCCGCACAGGGAGTTGCTATGTCACTGTTCAGTGGTGAAGATGTCTATGTGTTCTCCGCCATGGATGGACACCTTACCTATCAGGGTCAGCCCGCCGCCGGGGCAAAAATCATCCGTCATGTTGCCTGGAAAGATCGCGAAGGCGAATCTGAAGAGACGGTTGCCGATGAAAACGGTTACTTCAGTTTTCCGTCCATGAAGCGAAAACTCCGGCAGTTCTTGCCTGCACAGTTTGTGGCGCACCAAAGTATATTTGTGGTGTATAGAGACGAACGAGTACAAATCTGGGGTACGGGAAAGCTTGGCAAGGAGGAGTATGCTGAGGTGGGACGAAAGCCTTTGGAGTTTACGTGTGAGCTGACAGACGATCCGCGCAGGGTTGATGTGGAGTATGGGTTCATTTTCACATCCTGCAAATGGAAGTAACTGCCTAGCATGTCAGTATTCCGAAGTTAAAACCAATAGGCGTTGGATACGGAGGCGGCCGCAACGGTGGAGCAGTTGACTCAAGCTTTTATGCGCAACATCCTGATGCGGCTCATGCATCGGATGACGATGGAAGCCAGTCGAGCGATACGGAGTATTCGTTTTTAGCCGGGGCGGTAAAAGTTCCGCTTTGAAATATTGGTGCCACAGTGTCGGATTACGCCCTGCGGGCTAATCCGACCTACTTAAACATCGGTACGCCGCCTCCAGTAGGTCGGATTAGCGCAGCGTAATCCGACAAAAAGCGCGACGACACCCAATCGATGTGCACAATACCCCGCCAATCGAGCCCCGGTTGCCGGTCTTTGGTATGATACCGCCAGCCCCCGGCGCCGGTCGGGGCCGTGTTGAATCGACCCAAGAGACCACTATGCCCTCCAAAACCCTGCGCATCGCCACCCGCAAGAGTCTGCTCGCCCTGTGGCAGGCGGAATACGTGAAAGCCGAGCTGGAGCGACACCACCCCGACCTGGCCGTAGAGTTGGTGCCCCTGTCGAGCAAGGGTGACAAAATTCTGGATGTGCCGCTCGCCAAGGTGGGTGGCAAGGGCCTGTTTGTCAAAGAGCTGGAGAACGCCATGCTCGCGGACGAAGCGGACATCGCTGTCCACTCCATGAAGGATGTGCCCATGGAGTTCCCCGAGGGCCTGGGTTTGGCGGTGATCTGTGAGCGTGGCGACCCCCGCGATGCCTTTGTGTCCAACCGTTTTGCCAGCCTGGATGAGCTGCCCCAGGGCAGCGTGGTCGGCACCTCCAGCCTCCGTCGCCAGTGCCAGGTGTTGGCGGCACGCCCGGATCTGACCGTGAAATTTCTCCGGGGCAATGTCCAGACCCGCCTTAAGAAGCTTGATGATGGCGAATACGATGCCATCATCCTGGCCGCGGCAGGGCTGCTGCGCCTGGAGCTCAAAGAGCGCATTCGCGCCTTTATGGCGCCGGAGCAGAGTCTGCCGGCGGGTGGTCAGGGCGCGGTGGGGATTGAGTGCCGCATGGACGATAGCGAGACCCTGGCGCTACTCAAACCCCTGCACCACGACCTTACGGCGGAACAGGTGTTGGCGGAGCGGGCCATGAACCGTCGCCTCGAAGGTGGTTGCCAGGTACCCATTGCTTGCTACGCCCTACACGTGCCCGAGGGCTTGTGGCTGCGGGGGTTGGTGGGCCAGCCCGATGGTTCGACGATGTTGTTTGACGAGATTCGCGGCCCGGTGTCTGAGGCCGAGGCCATGGGTGTGACCCTGGCCGAGCGCCTGCTCGGCGCCGGGGCCGACAAGATCCTGGCTGACGTTTACGCTCAGGGGCTCTGAGTGGCGGGCGTTCTGTCCGGTTACCGGGTCCTGGTGACCCGTCCGCTGGCTCAGGCAGAGCCCTGGTGTGAGCAGCTGCGCGCTTGTGGAGCCGACGCGGTGGCGGTGCCAGTACTGGCGCTGGCGCCGGTCACCGGCGCCGATCAATGCCAGGCGATCAAGCAGCGCATTATGGATTTCGACCTGTATCAGAAAGCCATTTTTGTCAGCCGTAATGCGGTCCATTACGCCTTTGAATGGCTGGAAGATTTCTGGCCCCAGTTGCCCATGGGTATTGAATACTACGCCGTCGGCGACGCTACCGCCCGGGCGCTGGCTGACCACGGCGTGGCGGTCAGTGCCCTGACTGCGGCGCAGTCCGGCGCCATGACCAGTGAAACCCTGTTGGCCGCGCCAGACTTGCAGGCGGTGACCGGACAGAAAATCGTGATTTTTCGCGGTTGCGGCGGTCGGGGCGCGATGGCTGAAATCTTGCGTGAACGGGGTGCCCAAGTGGATTACTGCGAGCTCTATGAGCGCTTGCTGCCGGAGGGAACCGCTCAGGCACTCGCTCGAGCATTGCCCCCGGAGGGCGAGACCCTGGTTACGGTGCACAGCGGCGAGAGCCTGACCAACCTGGTGACCGTGCTGAACGGCCTGACAACCTCGCCGGACAGTGCCACACTGGCGCAGTACCTTTGGCGCCAGCCTTTGGTGGTGCCCGGCAACCGGGTGGCGGGCCTGGCCCGTGAGGCTGGCTTCGATCGGGTGATAATGGCGGAAAATGCCACAGACCCCGCCATGTTTGCCGCCCTGGAGCGCTACGTTAACCGCTCGTAGCGTGCTATCCTGAGTGAAAACCAACATCACCGACGAGAGCGTCCTGTGACTGACGACCCGCGCACCGACCAATCTGATTCCCAAGACTCCACCAAGCCGGCGGCGGTCGAAGCCGACCTGGCTCCGGGCCGCGACTCTCCTGAAGCCCGGGATGAAGCCGAAACCAGCCCTCCGCAGAACGACAAAGACAAAAGCACTGAGCCACCGGCCCACGCCAAAGGCGCACCCGCACGCCCGATCGCCGGCCCTCGGCCGCGACGACTGGGCTTGGTCTGGCTGTTGCTACTGGTCGTGCTGTTGGGTGCCGGAGCTGGCGGGTACTGGCTCTGGTTGGAACTGGAAGAACACAACGCGCAGGTGAGTGCTTTGGCCGAGCGCTTGGACGAGCAACGCCGACAGCTCGATGATCAGCGCCGACAGCTGGATAGCCAGGACGAGGCGCTCGCCGGGCAGGTGCGCTCTGCACTGGCGGAACGGGATGAACGCCTGGATGAACAGGCTGGCGAACTGCGCGCTTTGGCCGATGATTTGCGCCAGGCCCGCGACCGCCTCAGTGATCTCGCGGCCACGGATCGTATCAGTTGGCAGTTAGCCGAGGCAGAACATCTGTTGCGGCTGGCCGGTCAGCGTCTGAGTGTGGATCGAAATGCGGCTGTGGCCCTCAACTTGAGCCGGGCGGCTGATCGCCAGCTCCGTGATGCCGGACGCAGTGACCTCAGTCAGGTGCGGCGTGCATTGGCGCGGGAAATCAACGCCCTGGAAGGCGTTGAGCCGGTCGATCGTGAAGGTATTTACTTGCGCCTGGCGGCTCTGAGCGAAGAGGCCCTGAGCCTGAGTGCCCCAGCGCCGGGACTGGAGGGGCGGGCCGGAGACGGTGCTGCAGATACTGAGGCAGAGGGGTCTGGTGCTGAAGGCTGGCGCGGCCGTCTCGAGGCAGCCTGGCTGCGCGTCAAACGCACGTTCAGCGACCACCTGCGTATCCGTCGCCACGACGGCGCGGCCGTCGACGAAGTGATGGCACCGGAGAACCAGGTGTACCTGGCAATGAATCTGCAACTCAAAATTCAACAGGCCCAGATGGCCTGGCTGCGTGAGGAGCCGGAGATTTACCGCGCGAGCCTCTCGGCCGCCGGTGACTGGCTGGAGCGCTACTACCCGGGCAGCACCCGGGCGGAGCAAGTGCGCGAGGAACTGTCGGCACTC
Organism: Marinimicrobium alkaliphilum; assembly: GCF_003259155.1. Taxonomy (GTDB): domain Bacteria; phylum Pseudomonadota; class Gammaproteobacteria; order Pseudomonadales; family Cellvibrionaceae; genus Marinimicrobium_A; species Marinimicrobium_A alkaliphilum. Next base: position 102,998 of record NZ_QGMQ01000003.1, on the reverse strand, counting down.
GCCGAGCAACCGATGAGTATTGAACTGCCCAGTGTCGGTGAGGCCCTGGAGCGCCTGGAGCGCTATCGCCGGTCCCAGCGCGCGGAGGGCGATGAATGAGACGCGCGCTGATCTTCTTCCTGCTGTTTATGCTGGTGGGGGCCTGGGGCCTCCAGTTTGTAGAGCAGGACAGCGGCTATGTGTTGATTGCCTTCGGCCAGACCTCGGTGGAAATGAGCCTGTGGTTTGCGCTGCTGTTGGTGTTTGGCGGCGCCTTTGTGCTCTGGCTGCTGTGGGCGATATTGCGCGGCAGCGTCTCGGTGACCCGTCGGGCCTCCGGCCAGCTATTGTTTGGCAGTCGCGAGCGCGCGCGCAAACGCACCGCTCGGGGCCTGATCGATTTTATCGAGGGCAATTGGAAGCAGGCGCGCAAGAAGCTGATCAAGGCCGCGCCCCGGGCCGATCAGCCCCTGATCAACTATCTGGCGGCGGCACGCTGCGCGTTTGAATTGGGCGATCGCAAGGACGCCTTGGCGCTCTTGCACGAGGCCGAGAAAAGCAGCGAGGGCAGCGAGCTGGCGGTGGCCCTGACTCAGGCGCGCATGCAGTTGCAGGCCCAGCGCTATGAGCAGTGCCTGGCAACGTTGCAGCGTGTGCATCGTCTTGCGCCTCAGCACCCGGTGATTCTGGATCTGTTGCGCCAGGTGTATGTTGCCCTGAATGATTGGGAGTCGCTGGCGGGGCTGCTCGACAGTCTGCGCGCTTATGGCAACCTCGGGCTTGAGGACTTGCGGCAGCTGGAGCTGACCATCTACCGGGAGCAGTTGCGCCAGGTGCGCGAGAATTCCCGCCATCTGTCTGCGGCAGAGCAGGTTCAGGCCCTGCGCAAAGTCTGGCAGAAGGTGCCTGGCCCCTTGCAGAAACAGCCGGCTCTGGTACAGGTGTACGTGGAGCATTTGGTGGCACTGGGGCAGGCGGACGACGCCGAACAGGTATTGCGTAAAGTGCTGCCCAAAGGCTGGCATCAGGCACTGGTGCGCCAGTACGGGATGTTGGCCACCAAAGACCCGGCCCACGCCCTGTTGGTGGCCGAGGGTTGGCTCAAACAGCGCCCCGCTGACGCCACGCTGATGCTGACCATTGGCCGCTTGTGCCTGCGCAACGAGCAGTGGGGACGCGCCCGGGAGTATTTTCAGAGCAGTTTGCAGTTGGCCAAAGACCCGGAAGCCTGCGCCGAGCTGGCGCGGTTGTTGGCCAATCTGGGTGAGCACGAGAAGAGCACCCACTACTACCAGGAAGGTTTACGTCTGACCACTCAGCCCCTGCCGGAATTACCCCAGCCCAAGCCCAAGCCGGGTTACGCCATCCAGGATCAAACCCGTCGCGCTACCAGTTGAACCCGAAGCCGAGATAGCTGGCGTCGTCCAGATTCAGGGTCTGCCAGCCCTCGGCCAAATCGTACTGACGAAAGCGACTGTCGAAGCTCACTCCCATATGCACCTGGGCGGACAAGCGCCCCTGTAAGGGCGCTCGCCATAGCGCCTGCAATCGCCACTCGCGCAAGTAGGTGGCGGTTTTCAGCTCGCGTTCACTGTCGAGCGCACCCCACTTTTCTCCGTAGCGTTCAAACCCCAGCTGCCAGCGTTGATTGGCGGCGCGCCAGTGGACGCCGATGGGCAGTTCGAGCACCAGTTCTGTGGCGCCGGGCAGTTCGCGCTCAAGGCGCAGGTGCGGGTAGACCTTGAAACCGCCGAAGCGGTAGTCGCCGTTGATTCCAACGGCGCTCGGGCCTGCGTCGGGTGTCCAGTGGGCATGGAAGGTGGTCACCAGGGCTTGGCGATGAAAGCGCTGGTATTTGAAGATATTGGAGGAACCGTGCACGCCCAGCTGGGCTTCGATCCAGAGGTTGTCCAGAGCGTAGCCATGGCGGGCGTCAAACTGGTGAAAGTAGCCGTTGTGGCCGGGGTCGCCGGTGCGGATCAGCAGAGGTTGATGGATGTACTGGTAGTCGCGCAGGTGTTCGTTGTTGCGGTACTGGTAGCCCAGCTTGTAGGCGCGCCGCTCGGGTTGGTCTTTTTCCCAGTCGGTATAGCTCGCGCGCCACGGGCCTGTATCTGTCAGTGCGGGGGCTGACAGGCACAGGCAGGTGGCTGCGAGCCAGAGGCGCATGGCGCTAGCCGTCGGCCTCGCAGGTGAGGTCGCCGGTATTGTTATCGCTCTGGCGTTCAACCACCAGATCGCTCAGGGTCACATCGCCACCGCCGCTGACGCGCACCTGCAAAAATGACTTGGCGGTGCCGCGATGAGTGGCAATGCTGGTCGTGGGGCTGGATCCAATGGTCACATCACCCGGGACGTTGACGCTCACCCGTTCGCCCGGAATGAGGATGCCGGTGTCCAGGTTGATCAGACGGCTGGTGACACTGTGGGGCATATTGAAAATGTCCTCCCCGGCATTGTTGTCGACCCACAGCCCCAGTTGGCCATCGGCACTGGCGCTGCGTACGCAGAAGCTCACCCGATAGGATTCTGACAGATTGAGTTCGCCCCAGCTGGTGATGCCGGCGAAGTCGTAGTGGTACAGGCGCGAGTCGATCTTGGGGTTGTCGCCATTCCCTTCAGGGTACCGGTGCAGGGTCTGACCGAGGGTGAACTGGGCATCGCGCAGGCGCAGACCTGTGTCAGTGAGGCTCAGGCGCTCTTCGTCAACTACTGGGCGACCATTGCTACCGATGCCGTCGAAACAGCACAGGGGATAATAGAAGGCGGGCAACTCATCCACCAGGGACGGCGCGTAGCGGGCATAGCGGGTACGCAGCGCCTTGTGGTCAGGGCTGAAAAATTCGGCGGTGCTATCGGGCGCGCTGAAGGTTTCGACGATAGGCAGAGCGGTGTTGACGATGTCGTTAAAGTCGTTGACCCACAGATAGACGTCGGTGAAGGACGAGAAGCCGCGCAAGTCGAAGGCCTCGTGCTCTACGTTTTCAAGCTGATAGCCGAGGGTGTAACGCTCGTAGAGGGCGCCGTTGGAGCGCGCTTCGCTGCCGTCGGGCAGGCTGTCCTGGGTCGCAAAGTCTTCGCCCGAGGTCAGTTCAATCACTTCCCGGGGCACGGCCGCGCGCGGATCAGTGGCGCTGCTGGTCTGATTACGGATCCAGCGGTTGATGCTGTCGCTGGCAGCATCCTGCTCAAAAATGGCGACCGAGGCGAGCATGCGGAAGTCCCGGGAATCGTTGGGGAAGTGCAGGGCGAGCACAGCGTTCTGGTCAATGAAGTGGTAAAAATCCTTGGTGGCGAGGTAGCCGGGCTCGGGCGTGTCGAGGGTGCGGGATTCCCGCTGTACCTGTTCGCTGTTGCGATTGAGGTCGCGGGTGTCACTGCCGCCGGATGAGCCACCGCAGGCGGCGAGCAGAGTTGAGGTGATGAGCAGGCTGGTAGCCAGTAAACGCATGGGGATGTTTCCTCTAAACCCGGAATTTCGATCCGGTAAAGATAACAGATGCGCGGAGCGGCGACCACGACCTGACGCACACAAAAAGGGGCCCGAAGGCCCCTGAATGTTAAAGACGCTTATCGAGCATCATTCGGCGCAGCGGCTCACCATCATGGTGCCGCCATCGAGGTCTTCATCGATTTCAAAGCTGTAGACGTAGTCACCGGCCTCAGGAATGGTGATTGAGGATTCGGTGCCCGGCCCGGCGGCAACAGCCAGTGGCTGCTCGGTGCCGAGGATCACGGCGGCGCTACCTGCAACCGCGTATTCGCGGCTCCAGGTGCTGCTGGCGAACTTGAACGAGAAGCTGCCCTCGAACTCGTCTACGACCACCTGGTACAGGTTGTCGCCTTTGTAGTTGAAGGCACGGTAGCCGGGGGTAGCGCCGAAGGCATCGCCACCCGGGTAGGTGCCGCGAATGTACAGCGTCTGCCCCAATGGGCCACTGCCGTCGGCATCAGGCAAATCGCAGGCCGCCAGCGGGCCTTCACCGATGATGCTGCCGGCGTCGCAGCCCGGGCCATCCTCGGCGGGATCCTCAATGTCCAGGAAGCGCGCGCTCAGTGCCGGGACCTGGATCGTGTAAGTACCGTCTTCCGCGCTGATGGTGTCGTCGCTCAACAGGTCCGCGAGGCCGCCGTTGCTGCCGATGGCGCAGGCATCAAAGGTGACTTCCAGCGCTTCTTCACTGACGTTGAGCAGGTAGAGCACCGCCGAGTCGTCATCCGCCTTGTGGGCCGCATAGAGATGGCTGGCGGCGTCGGTCGGTACGGCCACCTGGGTGCGTTCACCCCGGTAGAGTGCCGGGTTGGCGGCGCGCATGTGCATCAGGTCACGCACGTAGTCACGCAGGTCTGCCTGTTGCTCGTTGGCGCTGAACACCTCGTGAGTCTCGCCGCTTGGCAGGCCTTCTACTTTGCCATCGCTGCGGGCGACGTGATCGTCACAATGCCCCTCCGCGATACAGTCTTCCGTCACCTGATCGGCAAAGTCCGGTACTTCATCCCCGATTTCTTCACCATAGTACAGGGTGATAGGGCCGGTGTAGGCCGCGAGAAAGCTGTAGGCGGCTTTGTGACGCTGCCAGTACTCTGCCTCTTCGGGCTCGGCGATGTCGCCGCGCTGAAGCAGATCGCCGAAGCGCACCAGGTCGTGGTTGCCGATAAAGCCGTTGGGGATGGCGTGGCTCGGGTACTGGCCGTGGGTGCTGGTCAGACCGGCGTTGAGGTTGGTGGCGGTGGCGTTGCGTTGGCCGCTTTCTTCAACCGCAAGGGTCTGCACCAGCGAATAGCGGACCGGAAAGTCGAAGGCTGAACACAGCGCCGGATCGTCCTCGGGGCCGTAGGCCTCAGCGCTGATTTCGCCGGCACCACGCCAGATTTCCGCGACCATGTAACCGAGTGGGTTGACCGCTTCGCCGTCGGCGTTGGTATAGGTCACCGAGGCAGAGGTTTCTTCCACGGCGGCGCGGATTTCTCGCCAACCTTCGAGGGGCACTTCGTAGGCCTGGTCGAGACGCCAGCCGTCGATCTTCAGTTCCTCGATCCAGTAGGTAGCGACTTCCTTGAAGAACTCGAGATCGTCCGGGTAGATGGCCTGGCGACCGACGCCGGAGCGCAGGTCGCCCTCGGTGGTAACGGTCAGATCGTTGATCGAGGGGTATTCGTGGGCGTTTTCCTTGAAGTGGCCAAAGACCCCGTCAAAGAAAACGTACAGACCCAGCTCGTGTGCCTTCTCGACCATTTCGCGGGCATCGTCGAGGGTGCCGAAGCGCGGGTCGATCGCGAAGTAGTTGCTGGCGTAGTAGCCGGTGGCATCCAGGCGGTCGGCCCACCAGTCTTGCCCTTCGATGGGTACCGCGTCAAAGATCGGGGTCATCCAGATGGCGTTGAAACCCATGTCGGCGATGTATTCCAGGCTGTCAGTAATGCCCTGAATATCGCCCATATGATGACTGGTGCCGTAGCTTACTCCGTGGCCAATGGAGGGATTACCGTTGATGAAAGCCTCGGTCATGACCTGATAGATGCGCAGGCTTTTGGCGGTTTCGTAAGCGGGTGTGTCGCAGCTCAGGCTGGCAATGGGGTCGCCCCCATTGCCATTACCGTTGCCGTTCGCGCCGCCGTTACCGTTACCGTTGCCATTGCCGTTTGTGGGGGTGTCGTCGGATGAGCTGCTGCCGCAGCCCACCAACGCACCCAGCACAATCGGGAGTACCAATTTGTGCAGGGTTTTCATGATTACAGACTCCGTTGTTGACGGTTGAGCGCAAGTGCGCCGAGCATTAACAGCAGCATCAGCGCGCCCAGGCCGGACAGGCTACCGCTGCTGCGACTGCGGGGTGCCTCAGCGTCGCCGCCATTGCCGTTGCCGTTGTCTGCGCCATTGCCGTTACCATTGTCTCCGCCATTACCGTTGCCATTGCCATTGCCATTGCCATTGCCATTGCCATTGTCACCGTCGTCCGGGATGGCGCTGACAAAGACGGCAGTAGTGCGCGCCGGTACGTGGAAGCTGCCATCGAAGTGGGCGTCCTCCAGCGCGTCATCGCTCGACGCTGCCTGGGCCGGATGCAGTTCAAAGGCGTTGTCGTTGACGTTCCACTCGAAGCTTTGGGCTTCGGTATCGGCATTGAAGATCACCACGATTTGCGCGTAGTGGGCGTCGATCTCAAGCGTGTCGGTCAGGCTCATCACAATCAGGCCTGGAACTTGATCGGCACCGGTGTTGTGGAAGTCGAGCACGTCCATGACCTGCTCGGCACTTTCCAGGCTGAATAGCGGTGAAGAAGCACGGATCGTCAGGAGCGCAGCGGTGGCTTCAAGCGCGTGGGCGATTTCAGCGCTGCTAACCGCCAGTTCCGGGTTTTCCAGACGCGGACGAATTTCGTCCCAGCTGGCTTCGTTCTCATTGGCGACCGGGAGGCCGCGTGCCCAGCCGTTATCCTCATAGGTAAAGTCGAGCACATTGAACCAGTCACCGGAGTTGTAGGTGTTGCGATCCATGGATTTTGAACGCAGCAGTTCCTGACCGGCTTGCATAAAGGGCGTGCCCTGAGCCATCAGTACCAGACTGTTGGCGACCACTTGGACCCGCGCGCGATCTTCCGGGCTGGTATCCAGCGGGAGTTTGTACTGGTTGATGTCAAACAGGGTTTCGTTATCGTGCTTGCCCGCGTAGTTGATGATATCCAGCGGGCTGCGCGCATACCCGGCCTGACCGTGATGGCGAACGTTGCTGCCTACGGTGGTGTTGCCTTCATGGTCGATGATGCTGAAGTCGCGCAGAGAACCGGCCAGACCGATACGCAGTGAGTCTTTATTGCGCAGCAGTTGTTGCAGGGTGGCACCGCCGGTTTCATCATTGGGGTTCAGGTAGAGTCCATTGACAAACACCTGGCTGCGCACGTGGTTGACGCCACTGTCAAAGGGGCTGCCGCCGCGGATGGCGTCGCGGAAGCGATCGTTAAATGTGGCAGCAATGTCTTCGCCGGCCATGTTGTCTTGGGTGGCCTGGATAAACCGGGCATTATTGGCCACTTCGCCAAAGTTCCAGCCCTCGCCGTAGAGCAGGATCTTCTCGCCATCGACACCGTGCTCTTCAGTGGTCATCGCGTCGAGTGCGTCACGCACCTTGCGCATATTGTCGAGGGAATGGTGGCCCATCAGGTCAAAGCGGAAGCCGTCGACCTTGTAGGCATCGGCCCAGAGTACGATGGAGTCGATCATGAACTTCTCCATCATGCTGTGCTCGGTCGCAGTACCGGGGCAGCAGGTGCTCATGGCAACGCCGCCAGAGCCTTCGAGGCGGTGGTAGTAGCCGGGTACGATTTTGTCGAACACAGACTTCTCACCGAGACCGGCGCTGTTGGTGTGGTTATAGACCACGTCGACCACAACCCGCAGGCCCAGTGCGTTCAGGGCCTGAACCATCTGACGGAACTCGATGATGCGCGCGGTGCCGTCCGGATCGGAGGCGTAGCTGCCCTCGGGCAGATTGAAGTGGTGGGGGTCATAGCACCAGTTGAAAGCGTTCTGGTCGCGAATCTCCCAGATGATCGCTTGTTGCTCTTCGCTCGCCGGGCCATGCGTGTCCAGGCCCAGGTCACGCTCGTCGACGCGGTCTTCAGGGTCTTCGGGAATGGTCGCGCAGTCGTTTACTGGCAGCAGGTGAATATGGGTCATGCCTGCATCGATCAGCTTTTTCAAGTGTTCGATACCGTGGGTGCCTTCAAGGGTAAAGGCCGTGAACTTGCCGCGGTGCTCCTCGGGAACTTCAGGGTCGTGCACGCTGAAGTCGCGCACATGGATTTCATAGATGATGGCGTCGGCGATGCGCTCAAGGCTCGGTTTCTCGAGTTCATCCCAGCCTTCGGGTTTCAGGTCCGCGTCCATGAGGTTGACGAACTGGCTGCGTTTGCCGTCGGTGGCGGCGCTCACGGTGTACGGGTCCGTGCTGAGGGTTGTCTCGACGCTTTGAGTCAGCGGTACATAGACTTCGGTTTCGTACAGGTAGTACATGCGATCCCAGCCTTCGTCGCCGGATACCGACCAGACCCCGGTGTCGTCATCGCGGGTCATGGGGTGGACGACGGCGTCGGTTTCCGGGTGACCATCGGCAAAGACGTGCAGGTTGACCGAGCGAGCGGTGGGTGCCCAGACTTTGGCGTGAATGCCTTCGGCGTTGTACACCGGGCCCAGTTCGCCATCGTAGCCGAACACGTCATCGAGTACGCCGGGAATCTGCAGGCCGGTGGCATCGACCACTTCGTCCTCATCGTTGGTGGCAATCAGCACAATCTGCTGACGTAACAGCGACGGGACCTGCGTGTGAGCTTCTTCGGACAGGGTAAAGGTCTGCAGGCCCGACAGGTGCGGGAAGCGCTCGGCCAGTTCCCCGCCCAGCGTGTCGCCGGTAGGGGTCAATGCGATGGACTCGCTGCCGTCGACGGTACTTTCCGGGGTGATGGAAATGCCGGCATTTTCAGCGTAATGCAAACTGACCTCGGCACCGGCCGGGGCTTCCCAGACGAAAGTGTCGGCACTGACCCAGTGGGCGGTCGCAGCGCTCAGGTCGCCAGCGGCCATCTCGCCGATAAACAGGCGGTGGTTGCTGTGATCGTAGAAGAAATCGATGGTTTCAGCTTCCTCGACGTCCAGCGGAATATTCGGACCATCTTGAGCGCCACCGGCACCGTAGTTTTCATCCCAACCGCCATTGATGGCAATTTTTATTTCGTACTCACCGACGGGCACGTCAAAACTCCCGAACCAGATTGTGCCTTCGGTGTTCTCAAGGAAAGTTTCGCTACAATCGGGTTGCCAGTCACCGGGACAGCCCAGGGCTTCTTGCACGCTGCCCACCAGGGTGACGGTGTTGGGCGTGCTCGTGTGGTCGGCAAAAACGTGCAGGCTCAGCATACTGGCGACGCCAGCGATACCGATATTGCGTAACAGCGTTTTCATTATTATCGCTCCTTTCGGGTGGTTTGTTTGTTAGGGTTTTATGAGTTCTACGCGTTGTGGGGATAAAAAAAGGGCGCAGTAAACTGCGCCCGAAAAACTCCTGGCAGAGGAGTCCCAACACTTGGAGGGTTGGAGAGAGACACTGGTTTCGGCGCGGGGCTACACACGTCGCCTGTAGACTTAGTTGTCCGGAATTCTGTCGCTACTGCGTTTGCAATAAAGGACCATGGGAGTACCTTTGTGCGTTGTCGTTGTTATTCAGTGTTATCTAACGTTGAGTTCATACTAGGCTTATGCTGCGGGGGTCACAATAGCTTGCATACGTATGCATTGAATGCATACGTATGCAACGAGCCACAAAAAAAGCCCGCAGAAAATGCGGGCTTCGGGGGCAACTGAAAATGACTATGAAAACACTTTTTTAGTTGTTTTAACGCTTAAAATCTCAGCGTTTCAGCTCCAACACAAGGCTCCGGCCTGCGCCTACGGTTATCGTATCCGTTAGCGTGTAGGCTTCACCGGATAGAATATCTTCGCCCTTGGCGTGCTCGGCCAATCCCTGACGGAAACGGGAAAGATCGAGAGTTCTATCTGTATCATTCTTGTTCAGTACCACCATCACCCGTTCATCATCGGTATAGCGAAAATACACGTACACGCCCGTTTCCGGTGCGTAATGCAGAAGCCGACCGTCATGAATGACCGCGGCGCTTTTACGCCAATTAAGTAGGCGGCGCAGGTGGTTCTGGGCACTTGCCTGATCATCACTCAAGCCCCTGCCGGTGAAGGCGTTACGCTCGTGCTCGGGCCAACCGCCGGGAAACTGACTGCGAACTTCGCCGTCGGCCCGGGTCTTGGGGCTGGTGGCGAGTACTTCCGAGCCGTAAAAGAACTGCGGTGTGCCGCGCATGGTAGCGAGAAAGGTCATGGTGAGTTTAAAGCGTGCAAGATCTTCATCCAGGTAGCTGTAGATGCGGCTGGTATCGTGGTTCTCGGCAAAAATGACCAGCGACCAGGGATCCGGATAGATATAGTCGTCCGCCAATGCCAGGTACAGGTTGATCAGCCCTTCGCCCCAGTTCTCTTCTTCGGTCATGGCGTCGCGCAAAGCGTAGTACACCGGGAAGTCCATCATGCTGGGGGTGTAGGCCTCGTAACCGTCCGGGTTACTCTGTCCTTTCTGCCAGTAGGCGATGGTGTTGGGGTTGGGAGTCCACTCTTCACCCACGATGGTAAAGTTGGGGTACTCGTCCAGCAATCGGCGGGTCCAGTCCGCGAGAAAGTCGCGGTCGGAATAGGACCAGGTGTCGGCCCGAATGCCCTTGAGGTTGGCGTACTCGATCCACCAGATACTGTTCTGGATCAGGTAGTTCGCCATCAGGGGGTTGCGCTGATTGAGGTCGGGCATGGTCTCCACAAACCAGCCGTCGACAAAGTGTTTGCGGTCGATATCCGCCGCGTGAATATCCTGAATGGTGGTGCGGTAGTGGGTGGTGGGGACAAAGCCGTCCTGAAAATTGAGCCAGTCGTCAGTGGGTAGATCATCCATCCACCAGTGCTGGTCGCCGATGTGGTTGACGATAAGGTCTTTCACCAGTTTTACACCGTGCCCGGCGCCGACTTCTGACAGGCGCTGATAGTCGCGATTGCTGCCGAAGCGGGGATCGATGCGGTAGTGGTCGGTGGTGGAGTAACCGTGATAGGAGTAGGCCGGCTGATCGTTCTCCAGGAAGGGCGTGGCCCAAACGGCGGTGAAGCCCATGTCGGCAATATAATCCATATGCTGAATGATACCCGCGATGTCGCCACCGTGGCGTCCTACATGGCTGTCTGGATTGGCTGCCTCTTTCATGCCGGGCAACGTGTCGTTCTCGGGATCGGCATTGGCAAAGCGATCCGGCACAATCAGGTAGATGGCATCCTGAGTCGACAGCCCCTGGCGTTGGGCTGAACCTTCGCGTCGGGGCAGAATCTCATAGCGCTGTTCCATTTGCGCGCCATCGGCATTGGAAAAGGTCAGGGTGACGCTGCCGCCTTCGAATGCAGGGTTAATGAGGAGATCGACAAACAGGTAGTTGTCATTTTCTACCGGTATGACGCGCTCAACCTTCACAGCGTCGTGCTTGGCGTCGACCTGGAGGTCGCCGATGGCGTCGCCGTAAACCATCAGTTGCAATGAGGGCTCTGCCATGCCGGCCCACCAGAAGGGTGGGTCGATACGATCAATTGAGGCTGCCTTGGCAGGCAGTGTCAGAACCAGGGTTAACAGTATCAGAGAGGAATATATCAGTTTCATAATGTGGCTTTTGCGTGTTGTTGTAGGTAGGCATCGTGATCAGAAAGCTGATCGACAGTGCGTTCAAATGTGGTGTTCAGGTTGCGGAAAAATTCTGTCAATTGTGCGCCCGGCAGCTCGTTCGCCAGTGGATGGTAATCTTCCGGGATCAGTCCCTGACCGATAAACACCTGCTGCCAGGCAGTTTCGCTGAACAGCTCGTCCTGTTCCCGAAAGACCAGCCCGCTGGTTCTGAACAGTTCGATCCGACGCAACAGGGAGTCGGGCTTGTCGGATTCGCGGCAGGCGCGCCAGAAGGGACTGTCATGCTTCTGATTCAGGTGATAATGAAGGATGATGAAATCGCGAATCTTTTCAAACTCGTCCTGTGACTGACGGTTGTACTCATCGATCACTGCGCTTTGTAATCCGCGATGGGGGAAATGTTTGATCAGGCGCACAATGCCCGATTGCACCAGGTGCAGACTGGTGGATTCGAGGGGCTCCAGAAAACCGCTAGACAGCCCCAGGGCGATTACGTTTTTGTGCCACTGTTGCCGACGTCGGCCGGTCGTAAAGCTGATCGGTCGCGGCTCACCCAGGGCGGGTGTATCCAGGTTATCGAGCAGCCGTGTACTGGCCTGATCATCCGACAGGAAATCGCTGCAATAGACCAGGCCGTTGCCATTGCGGTGCTGCAGGGGAATGCGCCACTGCCAGCCGCCCTCATGGGCGATGGCCCGGGTGTAGGGGGTGGTTTGGGCGGCGGTTTCGCTGGGTACAGCCAAAGCCCGGTTGCACGGCAGCCAATGTGACCAATCGTCAAATTCGACCTTGAGGGTTTCCTTGATCAGTAAACCGCGAAAGCCCGAGCAGTCGATAAACAGCTCGGCGTCCAGCTGTTGACCATCTGCCAGCGTTAATTCGGTGACTTCACCGGTATCCGGGTGCTGATGTACCTGCTGGATGGTGCCGTCGATACGCTTGACGCCTCGCGCCTCGCTGTACTCGCGCAGCAGCTGCGCGTAGAGCCCGGCATCGAAGTGGTAGGCGTGCACCAATCCACACAGGGGCGTATTCGGGATAGTCTCCAAAGGTTGAAAACGGTGGTTTTTGGCAGCGCGATAATTGAGGGAGAAGTCCCAGTAGTTGTGAGCTTCACCTGATTGCTGGCCGCGCAGCCAGTAGTGGTGAAACCCGGTAAAGCCGAGGTTGCGGCCAATGTCACCAAAGGCGTGCATATAGCGGTCACCTTGCCGGCCCCAGTTCTCAAACTCGATACCGAGCTTGATGGTGCCGCCGGTGCGACGCAGAAACTCGTTCTCGTCGATACCCAGGACATTGTTGAAGGTGCGAATGGGCGGGATAGTCGCTTCGCCAACACCCACGGTACCGATGGCGCTCGATTCTATCAGGGTGATATCAAGCTGTGGGCCCAGGAACCGACTGACCATTGCCGCCGCCATCCATCCCGATGAGCCGCCGCCAACAATCGCAACCTTTGTTATGGGTTTTTGTGTATTCATGAATGAACTCCTGCCGAGCACCGACCATAAAAAAGCCCCTGCTACAGGCTGACTATAGCAGGGGCTTCCTTGCTGCGTGGGTTTAGAAGCGGTAGTTCACACCCAGCAGGTAGTTGGCACCAAAGCGCTGGTAGGTGTTGACCCGACGCGGGTCATCTTCTGCAGCTGAGATGGTGGTTTCATCGGTGATGTTCTGTGCCTGCAGGCTGATGCTCAAGCCATCCAGGTTGTCCCAACCACCTGCGCCGAAGTCATAGCCGATCTGTGCATCCCAGATCTCCGCACCCAGGTCGGTGGTCGGAGTCAGGGCCATGCTCAGGCCGTAGAACTCGGTCGCGTACTTGTCACGGTAGCGGCCGCTGATACGGGCCTCGAAACCGTTGCGCTCGTAGTAGAGTGTGGCCTGGTAGATGCGCTCGGACAAGCCCGGGATATCGGCGGTGACGGGGTTACCCTCTTCATCTATATCGGTCAGCTCACCGTCAAGGAAGGTGGCGCTGGCGATCAGGCCGAAACCATCCAGAATGTCGCTGAACATGTAGAAGGGCACGCTCGCCTGCAGCTCCAGACCCTTCACGCTACCCGAACCGGCTTCCGCCATAAAGTTGGTGAAGCCCTGGGTGGAACGCAGTTCGTCGATGCCGTTGTCGTGATAGCCTTCGATGATGAACTCACTGAAGTCAGTCAGGACTTGACGGTTGAAGTGCCAGTTACGCAGGTCTTTGTAGAAGATGCCGGCACCGAGCATGCCGTCGTCAGCAAAGTACCACTCGTACCCGAGATCGGCCTGATAAGCGCGCAGAGGCCGCAGCTGGGGGCTACCGGAACTGCCGTTCCAGGCGCTGCGCTCGGGGTCAGTGGACTGGCGAATACCGTCGTCGAAGTCAAAGCCGATGGTGTTGTTCGGGCGCATGTCGTCGAGTCGAGCGCGAGACATGGTCTGAGACGCCGCAAAACGCACATATTGGTTTTCGGCCACGTCAAAGGTCATGTTCAGACTGGGCAGGAAGTTCCAGAAGTCATCGCCGCCTTCGGTTGGGGTCGTCACTACCGTAGCAACACCATCGACGCGCTCGGTCTGGGTATCAAAGCCGGTGGCCCATTGGTCAGTGTGAACCGCTTGCAGACCGATGTTACCGCTGATGATGCCCTGTTCGAAGTCGAGCATGCTGTAAAGCGTAGTAACTTGCTCGTCCACGGTCCAGGTGTCGCCCAGGCGGCCGGGTTCGTACAGCGTCGCATCAATTTCACGGTAGAAACCGCTCTGGTACAGGCCGACACTATCGTAAGCCAGCATAGGGGGAAGACCCACAAAACTCAGATCGGTGTTCCCTACGCGGAACTCTTCCGGTACCGGCGCATCGGTTTGGGTTTCAGCCGGCTCGTTGTCGGTAAAGCCCGGGCCCACCAGATAAGCGCCGGTGTTGGCTTTAGACTTGGAGCGGTCGGAGAAGTTAATACCGAATTCGGCACGATTGAAGATAGACCAGTCGACATGACCATCAACGTTCAGACGCACAGTGGTCAGCTCTTCATCGAATATCGGCTGGTTGACGAAGCCGTCCTGAGCATTATCGGTGCCCACCAGGTCAGCAATACCACCGCCCCAGTTCTGTGGGCCGGCCAGGCGGATGACGTTGGGGTCCGTGTAGTCTGGCATGGTGATGCTGTTGTGTGGGCCAAAGGTGATGCCGGCGTCACCAGTATGGGTCCACGAGCGCGCTGCGGCACCGCCTTGAGTGTCGGTCCGGGCGCGGCCGGTACCGGAATAGCTTTCCATGTTGATAAAGCTTTTTGAGGATTCGCTGCGAGCGGCGTCAAATCCCAGTTTCCAGTCGTCGTTCAGCAAATACTCAAGGTTGAAGCCAAACGCGGTCAGGTCGCCTTCTTTAGATTCTGCATCGTTCCGAATAACGGAGTGAAAGCCATCGAATTGACCTTCAGTGACCAGGCCGTCTTCAACATTGAAGACTTCAAACTCCGCACCGCTCCAGATCGGCCCACCTTCTTCCAGACCCCGGAAGACTTTTTCTTCCGAAAAGTCGATGTACAGCAAGTCGGCGGTCATGGTCAGGCGATCATTCGGTGCCCACTGGAAAATGGAGGACACGGTGTCGCGTTGCATGGAGCCAGAGCGCACGTAGGTATCGTGACCGCCCATAATGTATTCGGCATCCGGGAAGTCTTCGAACTCCGGACCACCGAGCTCTTCCCAGTTACCGGCTTCGTTGTTATCGGGGAAGCCCCACATCCGTACCTGCTCTTCCTGGCTCGGAGAGTCCATGGTGGCGAGGGTCAGGGCGAAGCCCATGGTGCCGTCGTTAAAAGTATCAGAGAAGGTGAATGCCAAACGGTGACCGCGATCGCTGAAGTCCGGGTTGGCGGAGCTCATGCCATTCTGCTCGAGGTTGGCGTTGATGGCGATAATGCGCTCGTTTTCCAGCGGGCGAATGGTGCGCAGGTCAACGATACCGCCCAGACCCTGGTTGACCAGGCTGGCGTCGGGCGACTTATAGACGACCGCGTTGGAGATGATCTCTGAGGGGTAGAGATCATACTCAACACCGCGGTTGTCACCGATACCG
Organism: Marinimicrobium alkaliphilum; assembly: GCF_003259155.1. Classification (GTDB taxonomy): domain Bacteria; phylum Pseudomonadota; class Gammaproteobacteria; order Pseudomonadales; family Cellvibrionaceae; genus Marinimicrobium_A; species Marinimicrobium_A alkaliphilum. The sequence continues at coordinate 87,675 of NZ_QGMQ01000003.1, read as the reverse complement.
AGCAGCTCGCGGCCGTTCATGGTGGTAGCGACATAGTCTTCGTTAAAGCCGCGCACGGAAACACCGCTGGTGCGACCGTTGACGCGCTCACCGGCCAGGCCGGGCAGGCGCGCCAGGGACTCGGCGATACTGGTGTCGGGCAGCTTACCGATGTCTTCCGCCGACAGAGCTTCGACGATGGAGCTGGAGTCCTGCTTGATGCTGATGGAGTTCATCAAACTGCGACGAATACCGGTAACGACCACTTCTTCCAGGATCATTCCGTCATCTTGGGCCACAGCCGGTACGCTGTAAGCGCCGGCCAGGATACAGCCAATGGCTGATGGCAGTAACATTTTTTTGCTGTTGATCATGATGAGTTTCCTCGTCGGTTATTATGACTATAGTGGGTTAACGTGAGTGGAGCAGGGCAAATGCTGCACCGTATCCGGGGAGCGTCAGGGTCTCACTCTTCCACTCCCCCGGTACCAGGCCATGACCGTCCAGCAAATGCGAAATCTGCTGGGCGCTCGTGTCATATGCCCTGGATTCTTTACTGAAGTTGAAGGCAACCAGCAGTTGCTGTTGCGCGTTGGTGCGTGTGAACACGAGGATGTCGTCATCCGCGTGCACAAACTCGATATCACCCAGTACCAGTGCCGGCTGTTGCTTGCGCCAGTGAATAAAGCCCCGGTAGTGATTGAGAATGGAATCGGCTTTGTCGGCTTGCTGGTCAACTGCCAGGGCCCGGTGTTCGTCCGGAATTGGCAACCAGGTGTGTACCGCGTCACTGAAACCGGCCTGTGTGGCTTCTTTCTGCCAGGGCATGGGCGTGCGGCAACCATCGCGACCTTTGAATCGGGGCCAGAAGGTGATGCCGTAAGGGTCCTGGAGTTGATCCTGGCGAATTTCCGCCTCGGTCAGACCCAGTTCTTCGCCTTGGTAGCTGCACACGCTGCCGCGCAGTGACAGCTGCATGGCGTTGAGCATCTTGGCCTGTTCGGGGTTGTAGGGTGTGTCGCCCCAGCGGCTCATTACCCGAATGACGTCGTGGTTGCCGATGGCCCAGCAGGGCCAGCCTTCACCGAGTCCCGCTTCCAGAGTGGCCACGGTGTCGCGTACGTACTGGGGCGACACCGACTCGGCCAGCAACTCGAAACTGTAGGCCATGTGCAGGCGTTCGTTGCCCGCCGTGTACTCGGCCATGGTTTTGAGCGAGTCTTCAGAAGAGATTTCGCCCAGGGTCACGACGCCGGGATACTGATCAATCAGCTGGCGCAGGTGCTTGAGAAAATCGAGGTTTTCCGGCCGGGTGTTGTCATACAGGTGGCGCTGATAGGCGTAGGGGTTGTCGGTGGTGAAGCCGCGACCTTTGCGCTCGGCTTCCGGTTTTGACGGGTTGTTCCGCAACTCTTTGTCGTGGAAGCAGAAGTTGATGGCATCCAGGCGAAAGCCATCCACGCCTTTCTTCAACCAGAATTCGACTTCAGACAAAATTTCTTTCTGTACAGCCGGGTTGTGGAAATTCAGATCCGGCTGAGTCTTAAGGAAGTTATGCAGGTAGTACTGGCACCGGCGCGGCTCCCACTCCCAGGCGACACCGCCAAAAATGGACAGCCAGTTGTTGGGCGGTGAGCCGTCTTCAGCCGGATCGACCCAGACATACCAGTCGGCTTTGTCATTCTCGCGGCACTGGCGGCTTTCTTCAAACCAGGGATGCTGGTCTGAGGTGTGACTGAGCACTTGATCAATGATGATCTTGATATCGCGGGCGTGAGCCTCGCTGATCAAACGGTCAAAGTCGTTCAGCGTGCCAAAAATGGGGTCAATATCGCGGTAATCGCTGATGTCATAACCAAAGTCTTTCATTGGCGATTTGAAAAAAGGTGAGATCCAGATGGCGTCCACACCCAGACTGGCGATGTAGTCCAGCTTGTCGATGATGCCCGGCAGATCGCCGATGCCATCGCCATTGCTGTCCATCAGGCTGCGGGGGTAGACCTGATAGATGACGGCGCCGCGCCACCAGGGATAATTTTGCATAGTACTGAAAACCTATTGTGATTGTTCGTTATTCAGACTGTCCGATCTGTGTCGAGTCGACAGCCTGTGAAAATTGACTGTTGATCTAACATACGCCTGGCGCTGATATCACCGCAATAGACTGCATACGTATGCATACCGGTTTGCTCAATGCATACGTATGCAGGGTGGTCCGGTCGGGGCCTAAAAGCCTGAATACGTATGCAAAGTCTTGTGTGGCGGGGGCTGGAAGATTACTGTTGTCCGTAAATAACCATGACTTCAGCAGAATAGGCAGTACCTGACCATGACAAAAAAACCTCAGCTCAGCTTCTGGCAGATTTGGAACATGAGTTTCGGCTTCCTGGGCATTCAGTTTGGCTTTGCCCTGCAGAACTCGAACGTCAGCCGGATTTTTCAAACTCTCGGTGCCGGTGTAGATACACTCCCCATCCTGTGGCTCGCAGCGCCCATGACGGGTTTGATCGTGCAGCCCATCATTGGCTATTTCAGTGACAAAACCTGGACCGGTCTGGGCCGGCGGCGTCCTTACTTTCTGTATGGTGCGATCGCGGCGAGTCTGGCCCTGGTGTTCATGCCCCATTCGCCTTACCTGTGGGTCGCGGCGGGTATGCTCTGGATTCTCGACGCTTCGATCAACGTCTCCATGGAGCCTTTCCGCGCGTTTGTCGGTGATATGCTGCCGGAAAAGCAGCGTACTGCGGGCTTCGCCATGCAGAGCTTCTTTATCGGGATAGGGTCGGTAGTGGCTTCGGCGCTACCCTGGATGTTGACCAACTGGCTGGATGTGGCCAATACCGCAGCCCCGGGCGTGATTCCGCCTTCGGTGATGTATGCCTTTTATGTGGGTGCGGCGGTATTTTTCTTCGCGGTGCTCTGGACGGTGGTGACGACCAAGGAGTACAGCCCGGAGCAACTGAAGGCGTTCGCCGAGTACGACGATAGCCTGAAAGAAAAACGCACCGATGAAATCCTGGCGGAAACGCGTACCCACGGGCAGTACGCGCGCGGCGGCAAGCTCTGGCTGGCCTCAGGCGTGGCTTTGGTTGCACTGATTTCCGGTTTCGGACTGGATTGGCGCCTGCACATTATTGCCGGGGGCGTGTGCGTGTTCGGTATTCTGCAATTGATCAGCGGTTACATGCTCGGCAATGGCAAGATCAACAACGGCTTTTATCACTTTACCCACGATTTTTTCCACATGCCCAAGACCATGAAGCAGCTGGCGGTCGTGCAGTTTTTCTCCTGGTTTGCGCTTTTTTGCTTGTGGATTTACGCCACGCCGGCCATTACCGGTTATCACTACGGCACCAGCGATACCGCGTCGGTTGCCTACAATCAGGGCGCTGACTGGGTGGGCGTACTCTTTGCCTCTTACAATGTCTTTGCCGCCATGGCCGCATTCCTGATTCCCGTGATTGCTAAACTGATCTCGCGCAAGAGTACCCATATGGTCAATTTGATCATGGGTGGCCTGGGTATGATCTCGCTGCTGCTGATCCGCGACCCCAGTTGGTTGTTGGTGTCGATGGTGGGTATCGGTATTGCCTGGGCGTCAATCCTGTCCATGCCCTATGCGATTCTGTCCTGTTCCCTGCCCGCGCACAAAATGGGCATTTACATGGGGATCTTCAACTTCTTTATTGTGATTCCGCAGATCTTGGCGGTGAGTATTTTGGGAATGCTGGTGCGCGATCTTTTCGGTGGTCAGGCAATCTATGCCTTGGCGCTGGCCGGTGTGTGTTTCTTTATCGCGGCTGCGGCCACTCTTTTGGTAGAAGATGAGGGCGCGGAAGCGTCCCTGTAAGGTAGGTAACTATGAATGCTTTGAAAGGTTTTGCCCTGCTGCCGTTGGCAGCCGCCCTGATGATCGGCTGTGCCAGCGAGCGCAGTGCCGATCCGAAGGTAAGCGTAGATCCCGGCGCCGAGTACTACGGTACGCGCGAGCCTTGGGCCCGCGAGGCCATCTATTTTGTGATGACCGACCGTTTTGTCGATGGCGATTCGAGCAACAACTTTGAAGATCAGGGTGGCGATCATCCGAGCTGGGAGGGGCGTCTGCAAGGGCCTGACGGCGAGGAAGCCTTTATTGGCTATATGGGGGGCGACTTTCGGGGCTTGCTCAACAACGCTGACTATATTCGCGACCTGGGTTTCACCTCAGTCTGGGTCACGCCCATTATCGACAACCCGGATGCAGCCTTCAGCGGTGGCGATGAAGTCACTTTTGGCGGTAGCGGCGACGGCGGCAAAACCGGTTACCATGGTTATTGGGGCGTCAACTTTTTCAAGGTGGATGAGCACCTGGAGTCGGACGACCTGAGCTTTGCGGACCTCACCCAGGCGCTGGAAGAAGAGTACGGCTTGAAGCTCGTCCTCGATATCGTGGCCAACCACGGTTCTCCCGCCTGGGGTATGGACGAGCCGCACGGCAACTTCGGTCAGATTTACGGACCTGAGGGTGAGCTTTTGGCCGACCACGGTAACGTTCATCCGAATGATCTTGATCCCGCCAGCAATCCCCTGCAGCGCTGGTTTCTGCACGAGCCGGATATTGCCGAGCTGGCCAGCCTCGACCCGGACAACCCGGAGGTGATGGACTATTTCGTCAACGCCTACTTGCAGTGGATTGAGCAGGGTGCCGCGGCGTTCCGTATCGACACCATCAAGCACCAACCGCACCACTTCTGGAAGGAGTTTGTGGGGCGTATTCGCGCCGAGCATCCGGATTTCTTTATGTTCGGGGAAAGCTGGAGCTATGAAGCGGCCGAGATTGCCGAACACACTTATCCGGAGAACGGCGGCGTGAGTGTGATTGATTTTCCGGGTCGGCAGCACATGACTCAGGTGTTTGAGAATCCGGGCAGTGATTTCGCCGAGATTCTCGGCTATCTGTATCTGGAAAACAGTCCTTACCAGAACCCTTATGAGCTGGCGACGTTCTACGACAACCACGATATGAGTCGTCTGGATGCGGACACCGGTGGTTACATGAGCGCCAATAACTGGCTCTTTACCGCGCGCGGGATTCCGGTGGTTTACTACGGGTCAGAAATCGGTTTCCAGTCAGGCCTGGCGGAGCACTACGGCAATCGCAACTATTACGGCGAGGAGAATATTGCCCGTGCTGAAGGCCATCCGATCGCCGAAGCCCTGCGCCATATCGCCCACATCCGTCAGCAATCTGTTGCGCTCCAGAAGGGCTTGCAGGTGAACCTGGACTTTGCCGGCGATACCGCCGCCTTCCTGCGGGTCTATCAGGTCGACGGTGTTGCCCAGACGGCACTGGTGCTACTGAACAAAGGTGACCGGGCTACGGCAGTGACAGCCGAAGGTATGATCAATACCGGTCGTTGGGAAGAGCTGGGTGGTGACGCTGTGATTACAGTTGACGACACGGGCGCCCATCCCGCTATTACGCTGGAGGTGCCCGCCCATGGCGTCCGTGTGCTGGCCTTTAACGAGCCGGTCAACAATCCGGCGCTGGCTGCACGCCTGGAAGAGCTGCGGATTCCCGCCAGCCCCCGTTAAGCGGCGGGGGGTTGCTTGCGGCGGCCTTTTTGGGCGCCGCAAGAGCCACGGACGATCAGTTCGGCCGGTAGCAGTTGCGACTCGACCACATCACCGGCAACCAGCTTGAGCAGGTTCTCCACCAGCATTTCACCGGCTTTATTGGTGTCCTGGCGAACCGTAGACAGCGGCGGATGGGTGTAACCGGACATGGGGATATCGTCGAAGCCCATCAGGGCGATATCGTCGGGAATGGTAAGGCCCGATTCTTCCAGGGCCATCACGCAGCCGATTGCGATCAGATCGCTCGCGCCAAACACTGCATCAAACTTGATGCCGCGTTTTTCCAGGGTTTTGATGGCCTGGTAACCTGAGTCCTCGAAGGTTTCCGCCGCCACCTGGAGCTGTGGGTTGACCTCAATGCCCGCCGCCTTCAATGCCTTGCAGTAGCCTTTGTAGCGGGAGTTGAACTCCGGGCTGTGCTCGGAGATATCGCCGATAAAGGCGATATTGCGATACCCCAGATCGATCAGGTGCTTGGTGGCTTTACAGGCACTGTTGAAGTTGTCGCAACCAATGGAAAACCCGGGCTGCCCCGGCAGAACCGGACCCCAGGTGATGTAGTGGGCACCGACTTCAGTCAGCTGGTTAAGCTTCTCCACGTAAGTGACGTAGTCACCGTAGCCGAGAAAAATAATGCCGTCGGCGCGGTTGGCGTCCTCGTAGTCCGCATGCCAGTCTTCGCTGGCCTGTTGAAACGATACCAGCAGGTCGTAGCCGCGATTGGCGCAGGCGCGGGTGATGCTCCCGAGCATCGACAAAAAGAAGGGGTTGATCACCGAATTGGCGGTGCCGTGGTCCTCGCACAGTAGTAGTGCGATAGTGCAGGTGCTACGCGAACGCAGGTTGCGCGCGTTTTTGTCGACCTTATAGTTGAGTTCTTGCGCGATTTCCTGGACTTTGCGGCGCGTCTCCTCACTCACCAGGGGACTGTTGCGCAGCGCCCGGGATACCGTCGATTGCGATACGCCCGCTCGATAGGCAATATCGAACGAGGTGGGTCTACCCTCTTTCATGCTGGAACCTCACTGGCCAAGTGGCTTGGCTCTATTGTTATGTGTCTACGTCCCGCTTCCCGCAGTTGACGTAATGCCCGCCAATTATTGGGCGGGCACAGGGCCGTGTCAATCCGCCTGCGGTGTTAAACCGAGGTTTTTGACGACGGTGGCGCAGGGCTCGTACTGGTTCATGGTGTAGAAGTGAAGCCCGGGCGCGCCGTTTTCGAGCAGGGTTTCACACAACTCTGTTACCAAGTCTACGCCAAAAGCCCGCAAACTGTCGTTATCGTCGTAAAAGCTCTCCAGGCGCTTGCGCAGCCAGCGCGGGATCTCGGCGCCGCAGGTGTCGGAAAAACGCATCAGGTTGCGGAAGTTGATGATCGGCATGATCCCGGGGTAAATGGGCTGACTGATGCCGGCCTTGGCGCACTGCTCCATAAAATGGAAGTAGGCGTCCGGGTTGTAGAAGTACTGGGTGATGCCGCTGTTGGCGCCCGCATCGAACTTGCCTTTCAGGTAGCGGATATCGTCATCGTAGCTTTTTGCTTGCGGGTGAATTTCCGGGTAGGCCGCCACCTCGAGCTGGAAATGGTCACCAAAATGCTCGCGGATAAACGCCACCAGCTCGTTGGCGTAGACCAGTTGGTAGGCGCCGCCAACGCCCGAGGGCATATCGCCGCGCAGAGCCACAATACGGTCGATGCCCGCCGCCTGGTACTCGGCGATCAGTGCCTTGACGGTATCCGCATTATCGCCTCCGAAAGACAGGTGCGGCGCTACGCTCAGGCCGGCCTGCTTGAAGCGGGTGACGATATCTTTGGTGTTGTCGCGGGTGGAGCCGCCGGCACCGTAGGTGACCGAGAAAAAGTCCGGTGCAAATTGATTCAGTTGGTCTTTAACGGTGTCGAGTTTCTCCTGGCCCGCCGGGGTCTTGGGAGGAAAGAACTCGAAACTCAGACGCACGTCCTGGTTACTCATAATTGTCTCTCGTGGATACCCGGCGCCGCCCTGGCAGGGGCGGTGCCGGTAAATTCGATCAGTACTTGTAGGATTCGGTTTTGAAGGGGCCGTCGACCTCAACGCCGATATACTCGGCCTGTTGCGGCGTCAGTCGGGTGATCACACCGCCAAAGCCCTCGACCATGTCCTTGGCCACTTCCTCATCCAGTTTTTTCGGCAACACACGCACATACACATGTTCCGGCTTGCGTTCGGCATCCAGGTCGGCGAACTTGCGCTCGAACAGGTACATCTGGGCCAGGACCTGGTTGGCGAAAGAGCCATCCATAATGCGCGACGGGTGTCCGGTGGCGTTGCCGAGGTTCACCAGGCGACCTTCGGAGAGCAGGATCAGGTGATCGTTGCTGGCCTTGTCGCGGTAGATTTTGTGAACCTGGGGCTTCACTTCCTGCCACTCCCAATGCTCGCGCATGTACGCGGTATCGATCTCGTTGTCGAAGTGACCGATGTTGCACACCACGGCGCTGTTTTTCAGGGCCCGCAACATGGCCGAATCGCAGACGTTGGTGTTGCCGGTGGTGGTGACAATCAGATCGGTGGTGGACAACACGTCGTGATTGATGTCTTCGTATTTGCCGGTGTTGATACCGTTCTTGTAGGGCGACACCACTTCGAAACCGTCCATACAGGCCTGCATGGCGCAGATGGGATCGACTTCAGTGATCTTCACGATCATGCCTTCCTGACGCAGCGACGCCGCAGAGCCTTTACCCACGTCGCCGTAACCGATGACCAGCGCTTTCTTGCCGGCCATCAGGTGATCGACGCCGCGCTTGATGGCGTCGTTCAGGCTGTGGCGACAACCGTATTTGTTGTCGTTTTTGGCTTTGGTGACCGCGTCGTTGACGTTGATGGCGGGGACTTTCAGCTCGCCTTTTTTGAGCATGTCCTGCAAGCGGTGCACACCGGTGGTGGTCTCTTCGGAGATACCGTGAATGTGCTCGAGCATCTGCGGGTATTTTTCGTGAACGATCTGGGTCAGATCGCCGCCGTCGTCGAGGATCATATTGGCATCCCAGGGTTTGCCATCCACGAGCACGGTCTGCTCAATGCACCACCAGAACTCTTCTTCGGTTTCACCTTTCCAGGCAAACACAGGTACACCGGCGGCGGCGATGGCGGCGGCGGCGTGATCCTGTGTGGAGAAGATGTTGCACGATGACCAGCGCACTTCCGCGCCCAGCTCGACCAGCGTTTCGATGAGTACGGCGGTCTGGATGGTCATGTGAATGCAGCCCATGATCTTGGCACCGGCGAGCGGTTTTTCGTCCCGGTATTTGCGGCGCAGGGCCATCAGCGCGGGCATTTCGCCTTCGGCGATATCGATTTCCAGGCGGCCCCACTCGGCCGCCTTCTTGAACTCGTCTTTGGTTTTGGCTGCGACCTTGTAGTCGCTGAAGTTTGCAGCAATATTCATGGTGTCTCTCCCCTCGTGGGCGGTGATCAAAAAATTCGTTTAACGTTTGGTGCGTTTTGTCGGATTACGCCCTGCGGGCTAATCCGACCTACTCAAACAACGGCACGCCGCATCCAGTAGGTCGGATTAGGCGCAGCCGTAATCCGACAGATGTGCGTCCATTCCAACCAGTGGCACGATGCCTCCAGTAGGTCGGATTAGGCGCAGCCGTAATCCGACAGAAGTACGTCCATTCCAACCAGTGGCACGTTGCCTCCAGTAGGTCGGATTAGGCGTAGCCGTAATCCGACAGTGTCACTCCAAACCTGACAGAAACCTCATCCGTCAAAGATGCTTCTTAAGCAACGCGGCCTTGTCGGTTTTTTCCCAGGTAAACTCCGGCAGCTCGCGCCCAAAATGTCCGTAGGCCGCCGTCGCGCGGTAAATCGGGCGCTTAAGATCGAGCATCTCGATCAAACCCTTGGGCCGCAGGTCAAAGTGCTCGCGCACCAGATCCGCAATTTCTTCGTCGGTCAGTTTGCCGGTGCCAAAGGTGTTGATCGAGATCGAAGTCGGCTCGGCCACACCAATGGCGTAGGACACCTGAATCTCACAGCGGGCCGCGAGCCCAGCGGCGACAATATTCTTGGCCACGTAACGACCGGCATAGGCCGCCGAACGGTCCACCTTGGACGGGTCTTTACCCGAGAAAGCGCCGCCGCCGTGACGAGCCATACCGCCATAGGTATCGACGATGATCTTGCGTCCGGTCAGTCCGCAATCGCCCACCGGGCCACCGATGATGAATTGGCCGGTCGGATTGATATGGTACTGGGTCCCCGCGTGCAGCCACTCGGCCGGCAACACGTGGCGAACGATCTCTTCCATGACCGCTTCGCGAATATCCGCCTGGCTGATACCCGGGTCGTGCTGGGTGGAAAGCACCACCGCATCCACCGCCACCGGCTTGCCGTTCTCGTAGCGCAGGGTTACCTGGCTTTTGGCGTCCGGACGCAACCAGGTGAGTACACCCTGTTTACGCAGGTAGGCCTGGCGTTCGACCAGTCGGTGCGAGAAATAAATCGGCGCTGGCATCAGCACGTCGGTTTCGTCGGAGGCGTAGCCAAACATCAGGCCCTGGTCACCGGCGCCCTGATCCTTGTTGTCTCCTTCGTCCACGCCCACGGCGATATCGGCGGACTGCTTGCCAATGGCATTGAGTACCGCACAGGAGGCACCGTCAAAGCCGACGTCGCTGGAGTCGTAACCGATGTCGAGAATCACCTGACGGATCAGGTCTTCCAGGTCGACGTAGGTGGAGGTACGCACTTCGCCGGCGACAATCGCCATACCGGTTTTGACCAGGGTCTCAACCGCGACGCGCGCGTCTTTGTCATCTTTCAAAATCGCGTCCAGCACCGCATCGGAGATCTGATCGGCCATTTTGTCGGGGTGACCCTCGGAGACGGACTCGGAGGTAAATACAGAATACTCAGCCATAGGGGTGTCCTTCTGCCTTCTTTTCTCTGAATTGAATAAAAATTTGGTGGTAGGGGATGAGGGGGTAAGGGGTGCGCGACACGCTGTGAATACGTCCCTGTACGCTTGAAGTCGGCCGCAAGCGGACCGGCCCTTCGCATAGGCTACGGGCGTTCAGCCAAGCGCAAAGCAGTGCTTTGCATACACTTGGCTTCACCCATGCCTCCTACAGTCGCGCACCCCTTACCCCCTCATCCCTCCCGGCCATCGGGGCAATCTTTCAGGCTTTTTCGAATAGTGGGTCGAAAAGAAAACAGAAGGGGGAAGCGGAGCGGTGAAGGGAGAGCGGCGACCGTGTTCTGAGACTGTAGGAGGCATGGATGCCGACTTCAAGCATACATGGATGTACTCGTTGCGTGTCTCAGAACACGGTCGCCGCTCTTCCTGGCCCAGCTTGCGTAGCGCCCCTGGCGCAACCCGTATACCGTCTATTCGAAAAAGCCTGAAAGATTACCTCGATGGCTTAAAAAATTGTCGTAGTTGGATCTGGAAGCCGTTGCGCAGGGCAAAGTACACACTTTGGCCTTCCACCAGCCCGGCTTCCCGCGCCCAGTGGCCCAAATCCTCCGGCTCAAATCCCTGCCACAAATCCCCGCACGCCTCCCGCGCCCAGGCTTGCTCGTGGCGGCACAAATCCGTCATCAGCAAAGCCCCACCCGGCGCCAGCGCGGTACTGATATCGCGCAGAATATCCGCCGGTGAGGGCGTGTGGTGGAGCACCATATTGAGCACCACACAATCCGCGTCCAGTTGGCGCTCGGGCAGCTTGCGGGTATCGCCCAGCACCAGCTCGACATTGTTCAGCCCCAGAGTGTTCACCCGATCGCGCGAGCGGGTCAGCATGATGGGGGAGTTGTCCACCGCCAGCACCCGTTCAAAGCGCTCACTGAGCACCGCCAGAAAATCCCCTTCGCCCGGGCCGACTTCCAGTGCCAGCTTCTGGCCGGGCAAAGGCGTATCCGCGAGCAACTGGGACACCTGCTCGGCGTACACCGGGTAGCTGGCGATCAAATCCTGTTGGGCCCGGAATTTACGCACATTACTCGCAAAGAACGCCTGGGAGGCCCGGGCGCGCTCTTCCCTGATACGTTCGAGGGCCTCGGCGCGCTCATCGCTCAAGGCGTTGTTGTCCAGGGTCGCAAACAGGCTCTGTTGCAGGGCCGCGAGCGGGTCGTCGGCGCTGAAATAGGCGCGCCGGTAAAAAATCGAGTTGCCCTCGCGCCGGGAGGTCACCAGTCCGGCGTTGGCCAGCACTTTCAGGTGGTGGCTCATGCCCGACTGCTTGATGGTCAGCAGCTGGCACAGCTCCAGCACCCCAAAAGAGTCCTGGGCGAGCAGGCGCAGGATATCCAGGCGCAAAGGGTCCGCCGCCGCCTTGAGCAGGCTGGCCGTGGCCGTCAGATCCCCGACCGGCAGGGCTGAGTCTGTTGCAGCGGCTAAAGTCATGGTGCGGATTCTAGCAACAGACGCAACCTATATCAAAAGTTTTTGATATAGTTAAGATGACTTTTAGTCTTTCCCTTTACCTGACCGGGTAACTCAGGGAAAATAGCGGCTGATTTTTAGGGGTTATTTGTATTACAATACTGCGTTTTTGCTGTAGCGCCCTTTCATTTTCGGATAAATTCAGGAGTTTCTAGCCACATGCCCTCACGCACTGAACTTGCCAACGCCATCCGCGTTCTCGCTGTCGACGCCGTTCAAAAAGCCAACAGTGGTCACCCGGGTGCGCCCATGGGGATGGCGGACATCGCGGAAGTCCTCTGGAATGACTTTCTCAACCATAACCCGCAGAACCCCCACTGGGCCGACCGCGACCGCTTTATTCTGTCCAACGGCCACGGCTCCATGCTGGTGTACTCACTGTTGCACCTGAGCGGTTATGACCTGCCGATGGAAGAGCTGAAAAACTTCCGCCAACTGCACTCCAAGACCCCGGGTCACCCGGAGCTGGGCTACACCCCGGGCGTTGAAACCACCACCGGTCCGCTCGGCCAGGGCCTGGCCAACGGCGTTGGTATGGCGCTGGCAGAAAAAACCCTGGCGGCACAGTTTAACCGCGACGGCCATGACATTGTCGACCACTACACTTACGTGTTTGCCGGCGACGGGTGCCTGATGGAAGGTATCTCCCACGAAGCCTGCTCTCTGGCCGGTACCTTGGGTCTGGGCAAGCTGATCACTTTCTACGATGACAACGGCATCTCCATCGACGGTGAAGTCGAAGGCTGGTTTACCGACGACACGCCCAAGCGTTTTGAGTCCTACGGCTGGCATGTCATCCCCAACGTTGACGGCCACGACCCGGCCGCGATCAAGGCCGCGATCGAAGCCGCGCAGGCGGAAACCGCCAAGCCCACGCTGATCTGCTGCAAGACCGTGATCGGTTTTGGTTCACCGAACAAAGCCGGCAGTCACGCCTCCCACGGCTCGCCCCTGGGCGACGATGAAGTGGCCCTGGTGCGCAAGCAGTTGAAGTGGGAGCACGGCCCCTTCGAAGTACCGGCGGATGTTTACGAAGGCTGGGACGCGAAAGCCAAGGGCGCGGCGACTGAGAAGAGCTGGAACGAGAAGTTTGACGCTTACCGCCAGGCTCACCCGGAGCTGGCCGCCGAATTTGAGCGCCGCGTGATCAAGCGCGAGCTGCCCACCGATTTCGCCGCCAAGGCCAACGAATTCATCAAACAGTGCCAGGAAAAGAAAGAGGCCATGCCGAGCCGTAAGGCCTCGCTCAAGTCCATCGAAGCCTACAACAAGCTGTTGCCGGAAATGCTCGGTGGCTCTGCCGACCTGGCGGGCTCGAACCTGACCATCTGGGACGGCTCCACGCCGATCACCAAAGAGGATGCCTCGGGCAACTACATTTACTACGGTGTGCGCGAGTTTGGCATGAGCGCCATGATGAACGGCATCACCGCTCACGGTGGATTTATCCACTACGGCGCCACCTTCCTGATGTTCATGGACTACGCCCGCAACGCCGTGCGCATGTCTGCGCTGATGAAGCTGCCGAACATTTTCGTCTACACTCACGACTCCATCGGTCAGGGCGAAGATGGCCCGACGCACCAGCCGGTCGAGCATATGGCGACCCTGCGCGCGACCCCGAACTCCGACATCTGGCGTCCCTGTGATGCCGCTGAAACCGCCACCGCGTGGAAGATGGCGATTGAGAGCAAGGATCACCCGAGCGTTCTGGTGTTCAGCCGTCAGGGCTTGAACGCCCTCGATCGTACGTCAGAGCAGGTGGAGGCGATCGCCCGCGGCGGTTACATCCTGAGCGATTGCGAGGGTGAGCCCGAGGTGATTCTGATGGCCACCGGTTCGGAAGTGGACCCGACAGTTGCCGCTGCCAATCTGTTGAGCGATAAGGGCCGCAAGGTGCGCGTGGTATCCATGCCCTGCACCAGCCTGTTCGATCAGCAGAGCAAGGATTACCAGGAGCAGGTGCTGCCGCGCAGCGTCAAGGCGCGGGTATCTGTGGAAGCGGCGCACGGCGATCAGTGGCGCAAATACGTGGGCCTGGATGGCGCGACTGTGTCCCTGGACACCTTTGGCGAGTCCGGCAAGGGTGGCGACCTGATGAAGCACTTCGGCTTTACCGCTGAAAACATTGCCAAGACCGCAGAGAGCCTGCTTTAAGGCCCGATTGACTGCGACAGGGGAGGCGCCCAGGCGTCGCCCCAGGTGCGGTATCATTAACCCGACGATTGCGGTTGTCGGGTTAATTGTTTCCGGCCCATAACCCTTTTTATAACCTATTGGAGTTCTTCATGAGCGTAAAACGCATGCAAGACCAGGATTTGTCCGGCAAGCGGGTGCTGATCCGCGAAGACCTGAATGTGCCGCTGAAAGACGGCAAGATTACCAGTACCGTGCGCCCGGATGCGGTTATTCCGAGCTTGAAACTGGCCCTGGAAAAAGGCGCCAAAGTGATGGTGATGTCCCACTTGGGGCGTCCGGAGGAGGGCCAGTTTGACGAGTCGGCCTCTCTTGCGCCGGTAGCGACCTACCTGAGTGAAAAGCTGGGACGTGAAATCCCGGTGATTCGCGACTGGGTCGACGGTGTGGACATGGGCGACCACGACCTGGTCCTGCTGGAGAATGTGCGCTTCAATGCCGGCGAGAAAGCCAACGACGATGCCCTGGCCAAGAAAATGGCGGCCCTGTGCGACGTTTTCGTCATGGACGCTTTCGGCACCGCGCACCGCGCCCAGGCCTCTACCCACGGTGTTGCCAAGTACGCACCCATCGCTTGCGCCGGCCCGCTGCTGGCCGGTGAGCTGGATGCCTTGGGCAAGGCTCTGGATAACCCCGATCGTCCGCTGGTGGCCATTGTGGGTGGCGCCAAGGTGTCTTCCAAGCTGGGTGTGCTGGAAGCCGTGTCCAAAATCGCTGACACCCTGGTTGTAGGCGGAGGTATTTCCAACACCTTCGTCGCCGCGGCCGGCAACGAAGTGGGCAACTCCCTGCACGAGAAGGACCTGATTCCGGTCGCTCAGGCCCTGACCAAGACCACCGAGGTCATCTACGCCACCGACGTGCGCGTGACCAAAGACGGATTTGATGACTGGCGTGATGACTCGGCCACTGAAGTGCGCAAAGTGACTGAGATCAAGACCGATGAAGAAATCATCGACTACGGCCCGGAAACCATTGCCCGGGTGGCCAACATCATCAAGGGTGCCAAAACCATTCTGTGGAACGGCCCCTGTGGCGTATTTGAGTTCAAGGCCTTCTCCAAGGGTACCGAAGCCATTTCCCGGGCCATTGCCGAAAGTGAGGCTTTCTCGGTCGCCGGTGGTGGCGATACCCTGGCCGCCATCGACAAGTGGCAGCTGGCAGATCAGGTGTCCTACATTTCCACGGGCGGCGGTGCCTTCCTCGAGTTTGTAGAAGGTAAAAAACTGCCGGCGGTAGAAATTCTGGAGCAGCGCGCCAAAGGCTGAGTCCAGCGCAGCCAATGGCGATAGCAAAAGGCGGCCCTTCGGGGCCGCCTTTTTTGTGTCGGTTCAGCGGGTAAAGTCGTCCATCAGGGCCGTGACTGCCCGGGCTTCCGCGAGGCTGCAGGGGTTGTCGCCGCCCTCGCGCCAGTAGCGCAATACCTGCTCAATCATCGGCTGCTGAATGTGGGGCGGGTTGGGTATGCGGAAGGTCTGCTGCCCATCGCCGTTGTCCAGGGTCAGGCACTGTTCGCCAAAAAAGTTGATGCTCAGGCGGCCTTCAGTGCCAATAATCTCGCACAGGTCAAGGCGCTCGGTCTCGGGCATAGCGAAGTGCCAGCGTCCCTGAAACGCCACCCCCTGGGCCAGTTCGGCCCAGCCGTGAACACAATCATCGGCCGGATAGTGGCCGCCCTGGTTGATGCCGAAGCCGCTGGCGCGCACCACCGGCCCGAACCAGTGCAACAACAAATCCAGTTGGTGGGGCGCCAGATCGTGAAACAGGCCGCCCCCGGCAATCGCCGGGTCCACGCGCCAGTTCTGGTCGCTGGCCGCGATCAGGTCCGAACCCGCCGGTTGCAGCATATCCAGGCGCGCGACCAGAGGCCGGCCGATGGCGCCGCTGTCCAGCAGACTCTTCATGCGCGCGAAAATGGGCAGAAAACGCCGGTAATGCGCGACGCAGACCGAGGCCGTACTCGCCTGTTCGGCGGCCATCATGGCATCGCATTCGCGGGTGTTCAGGGCCACGGGCTTTTCCACATAAACGTGTTTGCCCGCCGCGAGCGCGGCCAGGGTGTAGTCTTTGTGGCTGTCCGGTGGTGTCGCGATATAGACCGCGTCGATGTCCTCCGCCTGGAGGATGTCTTCCGCGCGGGTGCTCCAGCGCTCGACGCCGTGACGGCGGGCGTAGTCCTGGGCGCGCTCGGGGTTGCGGCGCATCACCGCTACCAGCGTTGAGCCGGCGGTTTTGTAGAGCGCGGGGCCGCTTTTGACTTCGGCGACGTCGCCTGCCCCGATCATGCCCCAGCGCAGAGGGGTGGAAGGTGATTGCATGGTAATCCTCGTGAGCCCATTGGGTGTAAGGTTGTGTTTGGCCTCTGGAGCCCGCGCCTAAAGGTCTGATAGACTCTTTGGCCAGAAGGCTTTAGGCCGGTCAACGAACGGCAGTGTTGATAATAACAGTGAGGCAATGATGAAAAATACCGTAACAGCATGGGTCGCCGGGTTTGCATCCCTGGCGTTGGTGGCCTGCTCCGGCAATGGTCCGGATGAGAGCGACGCAGAGGTAGTTTCAAACGGTAATGACAGCGATGTCAATCAGGTGGAGCCCCGGATTCGTATCAATCAGGTCGGCTTCTTGCCGGGTGCCGCCAAGCTCGCCGTGGTGCCGGATGAGGGCGACGGGCGTTTCAGTGTGCTTGATGCCGAAACCGGCGAGCCGGTGCTGACCGGCGACCTGAGTATTGCTGCCGTTTGGGCGCCGGCGGATCAACAGGTGCGGATCGCGGACTTTTCCGACCTGACCGAGCCCGGTGAATACCGGTTGCGGGTTCCCGGTCTGGGGGAATCGCAGGTGTTCAGGATCCAGCCAGAGGCCTACCGGTCGCTCAACGATGCCGCGCTGAAAGCCTTTTATTTCAACCGTGCCAGCACGGAGCTGCTGCCCGAGCACGCGGGCCAATGGGCGCGCCCGGCGGGGCACCCGGACACGGAGGTGGAGATTCACCCCTCCGCGGCCACTGAAGACCGCCCGGCGGGTACCATCGTGTCGGCGCCCAAAGGTTGGTACGACGCGGGTGACTTCAACAAGTACATCGTCAACTCCGGCATCACCATGCACGCCTTGCTCTCAGCGTATGAGCATTTCCCGGCATATTATGCCGCGCAAGACCTGACCATTCCCGAAAGCGGAGAGGGTGGCGCGCCGGATATCCTGCATGAGTCCTGGTGGAACCTCGAGTGGATGCTGGAGATGCAGGACCCCTACGACGGTGGGGTTTACCACAAGCTGACCACCGCCCGCTTTGCCGACGCGGTGATGCCCCATACCACTGACGCCACCCGCTATATGGTCGCCAAAGGCACCGAGGCGACCCTGAACTTTGCGGCCACCATGGCTATGGCTAGCCGGGTCTATGCGCCCTACGACGAGGTTTTTGGTGAGGTGTCCGAGCGCATGCTGGCCGCCGCCAAAGATGCCTGGGAATGGGCAGAGGCCAACCCGGATGTGCGCTACGACCAGAATGCCATGAACGAGGTTTACGACCCGGATGTAGTCACCGGCGCCTACAGCAATGCCAATATCGACCTGGTGCGCGCCTGGGCCGCGACGGAACTCTACCTGACCACCGGCGATCGGGAGTGGCGCGAGCAGGTCGACCTGGAGCGCATGACTGTGGGCATTCCGTCTTGGTCAAATTCCGGTGGGTTGTTGTGGATGAGCCTCGCGGGTCATCTGGATCAGCTTGCCGATGCTGACCGAACATTGGTCGAGGGCCGATTTCAGACCTTGGGCGATGGGTTGTTGGCGCAGGTGCGGGGCTCGGCCTGGCGCCTGGGCATGAATGTGCCGGGGGATTTTTTCTGGGGCAGCAATTCCTATGCACTCAACCAGGCCATGATGTTGATTCAGGCCTATCGCCTGAGCGAGAACCGGGAATACCTGGATGCGGCCCACAAGAAAATGGATTACGTGCTTGGCCGTAACCCCACGGGCTACAGTTTTGTCACTGGCTTTGGACTCCAGCAGGTGATGGACCCCCACCACCGGGTATCCTACGCGGATGATATTGAGGACCCGGTACCGGGCTTTGTATTAGGGGGACCACACAACAGCGTCCAGGATGACTGCGGCGCGGACGAATATCCCTCGAACCTGCCAGCCCTGTCGTTTATCGATCACTGGTGCAGCTATTCCACCAACGAGGTGGCGATCAACTGGAATGCGCCCCTGGTGTACGTCACCGGGGCACTGCAGGCGCTGACCGCCGATGAGCGCTAAAAGGTAGGCGGGCCGCTCGGGTCTCTGGCATACTTTGAGGATGTTGATCGACGTTGAACGCCTGCAACAGCTGGCGGCGGCACTGCCGCCGCTGACCTTTGACCCGGCTGCGGACCGCTTCGGGCAGGATCCGCTCGCCCAAACCTACCTGGAATTTTATGACTTGCCGGGCGCTGACCCGGAGCGCGGTCTGGTGCACGGTTTTGGCAAGCTTCCCCTTGGTGGGTTTGATATTGCCTGTCACTACTGGCTGCCCGCCAGGGCGAAAGCGACGTTGGTGGTGGTGCACGGCTACTTCGATCACATTGGCTACTACAATCACTTGATCGATTTCGCCCTGGCCCAGGGTTATGGCGTGCTCGCCTTTGATTTGCCCGGCCACGGGCTGAGCAGTGGCGAGCCGGCGGCCATTGATCGCTTTGAGCGATATGCCGAGGTGCTCGACGCTCTGCTGGACGCCGCTGAGCCGCACCTGCCCGGGCCGCTTCACGCCGTCGGCCAGAGCACTGGGGGCACGACGCTATTGATTCATCAGTGGTTGCATCGCCCGCGCTTTGACCGGGTGGCGCTGCTGGCCCCATTGTTGTTGCCCAAGGGCTGGGCCCTATCGCGGATCACCCTGTGCCTGCTCGGGCGCTGGATGACGCACGTGCCTCGGGTGTTTGTGCCCAGTTCCCACGACGATGATTTCAATCATTTTCAGGCTCAGGAAGACCCGCTTCAGAGCCGCCAGGTCTCGGTCGCCTGGGTCAAGGCGATGAAGGCCTGGGATGCCCGCTTTCGGGATCTGCCGGACCGAGACAAGCCTTTGCTGGTGGTCCAGGGCACGGGGGATACGGTCGTGGACTGGCGCTACAATCTCAACCAGATCAGCGGTAAATTGCCCAATGCCGAGATTCGGATGATCGACGATGCCCGCCACCACCTGGTCAAGGAGCTGCCGATTTACCGCGACGCGGTGTTTGCGCATCTGGCGCGCTGGCTGGAGGGGTGAGCGGGGTTAGCGCCGCCAGGTCAGGCTCAGGCCCAGCTGCCACTGCTCGACCCGGGTGTTGGGTTGGTTGACGCTGATCTGCTGACCGCGTGCATTGCTGACCTGGACAGCGTCACTGCTCGGACTTTCGCGCCATTCATACTGAATAAAGACTTTCCCATCGAGACCGTTGCGACTGATCAGTGACCAATCCAGCCCCAGGTCCGCGCCCCAACTGCTGGGCAGCGGCACCGTCGGTGTGCCGTACCCAATCACACTCAAATCCGGTCTCACTGTGGCGCTGCGGCTATAAACGGCGCGCGCGTTTACTGTGAGCGGCGCCAGGAGTCGCTGACTGGCGCCCAGATGCCAATCCCAGCCGGTGAAGGTTTCAAACAGACGTAGGCTGTCAGAGGTCGGTCGGATGTCCCGCTCGCGCCGGGTATGTTCCACGCCAGCGGATAAGCGCGTGCGGCACTGCCCCAGACAGTGTTCCAATGCCAACCCCAGGCGGCGATCATCGTACTCTGTGTGGGTGCTCAGAGGCCGGTTGGCCTGGGTGACACCGGTGTAATCGATACGCCCGCCCATCCATTGTCCGTGTGCCCGTCCGTACCACTGGGGTCCCAGTGGGTAACGGGTGCTCAGCGCAACTCCGTACAGCATGCCCCGCTCGCGGTTAAGTGTTCGTCCGTCGTCGGTGGTTTCCCGGTGGCGGTAGTGGCTGAGCATTGGGCTGAGGTCAAATTGCGCCTGCGCGCGCACGTCGTTGGGCAGGCCAACAAGGGCAAGGGCGAGGAAAATCAGGGGAGAGAAAAGCCGCATGGGCGTCTTCCGGGGGCAAACGGGGCGGGTCTGGTTAGACCCGCCCGGGAAGGTTTTACTGCGACACCTCATCGGTATCCCCGAAGAGTGTCAGGGTCATGGTAGAGCAATTGCTGAAATCGATGGTGTAAAGCTCGAGTCCGTCGACGCTGCCGACCATATTTCCGGTCGAAAAACCACCGGTTGCACAGAGCAGAAGACCCGTGCCAATGACATCAGTATAGCCATGGAAGGGATCGAATATCCGGAGGCTGAAGTCATAGGTGCCATTGCTTTCGTCTTGGGTAACCTGCGCATTTTCAATCCGTTGAACCTCACCGTTGTCCAGTTCAATATTGGTGTCGAAGTAGCAGCGACGGGGCGTTTCCTGGGTGTAGCAGGTGACGTCGGCGGTCAGCGTAGTGGTTTTGCCCGGAGCCGCGATGGTCACACCGCGCAGGCCCAGCGTGCGCACGCCGTTGGCGTCTTCCTCGAATTGCACCGGCCCGTTGACCACCAACTCCACGCCGGATTCGACGGTACAGTAGTTCTGGTAGTCCAACTGGCCACCGAGGGACAGAGTGACTTCGCCGCCACATTCACCTTCTTCACGGCGCACGGTAATGGCGCCCGTGGGCAGGGCTGCGTCGCTCTGCACCAGGTCACTGCTCAGGCTGCCCAGCAGGTCGGTCAGGCTGTCGCCGCCACTGGCGCTGATGCCTGTGGGCACCGGCAACTGGGTGGCCTGTTCGTACTCGATCGCGGTCTGAGCGCCTTGGTGGCCGGTCATCGAAATTTCGACGCCGTTTTCTTCGGTGACGACCGCAGCCTCGGTGTTGCCGGTGTATTCGGGCATTTCGGTGACTTCGTCGGCACCGCTACCGCCGCCATTGCCGTTGGTATCGGCGACGTCGTCATCGTTGTCATCGAGAAGGCAGCCGCTCAAGCCCAGAGAGGCCGCGAGCAGCAGAGTGATCCACAGAGCGTGGGTGTTGGTTTGGGATTTCATAGTGGTTACCTGTTGTGTCAGCGCGAAGATAAGGTTTTTGTGGCACCCGACGGCTAGCGGTGCTTGGCGTATAAAACAACATAACCTACTTTGGCTTCAGTTAGAAGGTCCTAAGGCGTGATGTAGGTCTCATTATCTATAAAAAAACGTCTTTGGCGACCGGGGGGTGACCGACGAGGGTGCAGCCCCCGCCGGTCGTCGGGGCGGGATTACTGGCTGAAGGTCTCAGAAACACCGTCGTAGGTAACGGTCATGCTGTCACAGCTGGTAAAGGTGATCTCCAGTACCGAACCGCTGCTGTCGGAAACGGTAATGTTGCCGCTGCCAATGCCGCCGCCACTGCACAGGGTGATGCCGCTGGCCTGGTAATCCACGTAACCGTGGTCCGGGTCATAGACCCGCGCACTGACGTTGTAGCCGGTGCTTTCATTGCCGCTGACCTGGGTGTTGGAGGCGCGGTAGGTGCGGCCGTCGGAGCCGCTGAAGTCGGAGCTGTAGCTGCATTCGCCGGTGCCCCCAAGGTCGCAGCTGATGGTGCTGTTGAGGGTGTGGGTTTCTCCCAGGTAAGTGAAGGTCACATTGTTGTAGCGAACTTCATAAAAGCTGTCGCTCATTTCAAAGTCGACCCGACCGTTGATAACCACCGTATCGTCGCTCTCACCGGCGCAGAAGTTATTGTACTGGATGTGGCCCACCTGAGTGTCGCCGTCCTCAAAATTGAACTGAGCATTACCGCCGCACTCACCCTCGATGGTCTGGGTTGAGGCGCCGCTGGGCTGGGCCTGAGCAATCAGGCCGAGGCTGGTGTCGCCCACTCGTTCATTGTGCGCTTGATCGAGGCTTACGCCCATGGGCAGGCCGGGCAGGTCTGCCCCCTGAAACTGAACGATGGCGTCTTCGGTGCTGGCGCGGGCGGCCATGGCGATGTCGCCCTGGTTGTCGACGGAGATTTCGGCCGCCGACTCTTCACCTTCATAGCCGTTGCCGTTAGCTTGGTCATCACTGCTGCTACCGCCGCAAGCTGCCAGAGTAAGCAGAATACTGGCCCAGAGAATGGGCTGGAGTCTGTGAATAGGGAGAGTTACTCGCATGACGAAATCCTTTTATTTGGTTATTTAGGCGCGGGCCTGGGCCCGCTTCTCAATACTCTAGTCCATATGGCACGTGGTTTAAAGTGCCCGCGGGACCTCGTTAAAACAGTACGCGACAGCGAATCGTGCCCGGAATCTGGCGTAATTCGTCCAGGGCTTTTTCGCTGTAGGGGGAGTTGACGTCTAATACAACATACCCCACCTTGTCGTTGGTTTGGAGGTACTGGGCCGTAATATTGATATCGTTGTCGGAAAATACCCGGTTGATGGCCGACATGACCCCCGGCACGTTGGCGTGCACGTGCAACAGGCGGTGGGCGCCGGGGTGTCCGGGCAAGGCCACTTCCGGGAAGTTGACCGAGCTGATGGTGGTGCCGTTGTCCGAGTACATCACCAGCTTTTCGGCCACTTCCACGCCAATATTCGCCTGAGCTTCTACGGTGGAGCCGCCGATGTGCGGGGTCAGAATGACATTGTCGAGCCCGCGCAGGGGGCTGACGAACTCTTCATTATTGCCTTTGGGCTCTACCGGGAAGACGTCGATGGCAGCGCCGGACAGGTGTTCCTTTTTGACGGCGTCTGCCAGCGCGTCGATATCAATGACGGTACCGCGCGAAGCGTTGATCAGGATCGCGCCCTGCTTCATCTGGGCCAACTCGGCGGTGCCGATCATATTTTTGGTGGCCGGGGTTTCGGGCACATGCAGGCTGATAATGTCGGCCTTGGAAAGCAGTTCCTTCAGGCTGCGGACCTGCTCGGCGTTGCCCAGGGGCAGTTTGGTGACCACATCGTAGAAGCACACTTTCATGCCCAGGGATTCGGCCAACACACTGAGCTGGCTGCCGATCGAACCGTAGCCGATCAGACCCAGCGTCTTGCCCCGGATTTCGTAAGAGCCGACGGCGGATTTTTCCCAGCCCCCGCGGTGGCAGCCCGCGTTTTTGGCGGGTATACCGCGCAGTAGCAGGATGGCCTCGGCCAATACCAGTTCGGCCACTGAGCGGGTGTTGGAAAAAGGCGCGTTAAATACGGCGACCCCGTGCTCCTGGGCGGCCTGCAGATCCACTTGGTTGGTACCGATACAAAAGCAGCCGGCGGCGACCAGCTTGGGGGCGTTCTCCAGTACCCGACGGGTCAGCTGGGTGCGTGAGCGCAGGCCGACAAAATGCGCATCCTGAATGCGTTCGATCAGCTCGTCTTCGGCCAGAGCGGTCTTGTGGTATTCGATGTTGTGGTAGCCGTCCGCGTTCAGGGTGTCCACTGCCGATTGGTGGACGCCTTCCAGCAGCAGGAACTTGATCTTGTCTTTGTCCAGAGAGACTCTGCTCATGAATGACCTCAGAATAGCGCTTTGAATGGGGACAAAGCCGACGGGCGCGCGCCCACGGGTGGCGGGTGGGTGCCCGGATTTTGGCCCTGATTTGGGGGAGTCGTAAAAAACGCGAATGATACCACAGCTTCCAGGGGCTGTGGTCGTCCGCCCACTAACTTGGCCGGGCTGGGGTGTCGGATAACTTGACAGGCGTGTTATCATTATGGTCTTTAGAAACGTCGAATACGTAAATTCCTCCAAACGCCCAAGGTGTATAGCTCATGCGGATCAAAGCGCTTTTATGGTGCAGTCTGCTGGTTGCCGGTGTCGCGCCATCGGTGCACGGTGAGGGCGATTTTACGGCTTTTGAACGGGAACCGGATCCACTTGCCCCCTTGAAGGATGACTCTGACGTCTTGCAGGACGTCGATTGGTCGAACATGACCTTCGATTCAGGGCTGGACGCTCAGGTCCCCCGGTCTATTGCGGAGCGGCGCGCGGCGTCGGCGCAAGGTGGCTTGGATGCCTTGCCCTACGCTCAAGGCTTTACCACCCGGTTGGGCGAACCGACCATCCTGCTGCTTATTCTCCTGGGCCTTGTACTGATTGCCCTGGCTCGCTGGCGTCGCTAGCGGCTGTCTTTCGGCACCACCAAGTCCACAACCTCTATTTCCCACGTCGTGTCTTGTTCTGATGCTGCCTGTCGGTAGTGCCAGTGCACATCTCGATCATAGAGGCGCATCCCGTAGCGTCGCTCGGGGTCCGGTGCTTGATAGCGCGGTCGCGGGTCTTGCGCGAGTACCTGAGCAATCAGGGCGTGCAAGTCGATGCCGGTGTCGGTGTGATAGTCGGCGCAGGCTTGAACGCTGGCCGGGGTAAAGCGGATCGGGAGCTGTGTCGGCGGCGCGGACGCCACCCGGTTTTCGGCGGCTGTCAGCGCATCGACATAGGGCACGTAGGGCTTGATATCCAGAATCGGTGTGCCGTCGAGCAGATCGACCCCTGAGACGTCCAGCCAGAGCTTGCCCTCGCGCCTGTGCAATCCCTCGTAGCGCACCACCGACAAGCCAATGGGGTTGGGGCGCACTGGCGCGCGGGTTGCGAAAACCCCCAGACTTTTCTGCCCCCCCAGGCGCGGGGGGCGCACCCGGGGGCGCCACTGGTCGGAGCTGGCCCGGTGGAACACGAACTGCAACCACAGGTGACTGCACTGTTCCAGCCCATCGAACGCCTCGGGCTGGTCGTAGGGCGGCAGAATTTCCAATTGTCCCCGGGCGGCGGGCGCCAGGCCCGGCTGCCGGGGAATACCGAATTTCTCTTTGAAGCCGGTGTGGGCAATGGCAATGGTGTCGAAGGTGTGCGCCATGGGTGCGTCGGTCTAGGTCATCCCGGGGTGGATTTCCTTGACCCCGTCGGCGCTGCCGAGCAGCAGCACGTCCGCCGGGCGCAAGGCAAACAGGCCGTTGGTCACCACTCCCGGGATCTGGTTGATGGCGGTCTCCGTTTTGCGGGGCTCGGGGATGTCAAAGTCGTACACGTCCAGAATGACATTGCCGTTGTCGGTGACCACCCCCTCGCGATAGATGGGGCGCCCGCCCATCTTGACCAGCTGCCGGGCGACATAGGAGCGCGCCATGGGAATCACTTCCACCGGCAGGGGAAAGTCCCCCAGCACCCGGACCCACTTGCTTTCATCGGCGATACAGATGAACTCCTTGGCCACGGCAGTCACGATTTTCTCGCGCGTCAGTGCCGCACCACCGCCTTTGATCAGTTCCAGTTGCGGGTTGCTTTCATCGGCGCCGTCCACATACACGATCAGTTCGTTGACGGAGTTGAGGTCGTAGACCTCAATGCCCAGGTCTTCGAGTTGCCGGGCGGAGGCGTCGGAACTGGCGACTGCACCCTTGAACTCGTCTTTGATCTTGCCCAGCTCATCAATAAAAAGTGCGGCGGTGGAGCCGGTGCCCACGCCGACAATACTGTCGCGGTAGAGTTTGGGACGGATGTACTCGACAGCGGCTTCGGCAACCGCTTGTTTCAGTTGGTCTTGAGTCATGCTAGCCTCGCGCAGCCGGTCAGTGAAAAAGCGGCCATTATACGGAAAGTTGCCCGCTTCTGATGCTGTCAAGCGGGAAATTGTTTACCATGTGCTGCATCTGCCACCCGGCGTAAACCCGACAGCGACAGCCCGGAAAGTACTGACACTATGCCCGACTCCTACATCAAGCGCATCCTCAACGCCCGTATTTACGATCTGGCGATCGAAACGCCGCTGGATCACGCCCGCCTTTTGTCCCAGCGTACCGGCAACAATGTGTTGCTCAAGCGCGAAGATCTGCAGCCGGTGTTTTCCTTCAAGATCCGCGGCGCCTACAACAAATTGTTGCAACTCTCCGAGGAAGAGCGCGCGCGCGGCGTGATTGCGGCCTCGGCGGGCAATCACGCCCAGGGGTTGGCCATGGGGGCAAAGCACCTGGGGGTGAAAGCCACCATCGTGATGCCGCGTACCACGCCACCGATCAAGGTCGATGCGGTGCGCGCCCGGGGGGCGAAGGTCATCCTGCACGGCGACAGCTTCGACGAGGCTTCGAAGCACGCGAGCAAGCTGGTTGAAGAGCGCGGCCTGACCTATATTCACCCCTACGACGACCCCGATGTGATCGCCGGTCAAGGCACCATCGCCATGGAAATTCTGCGCCAGCACCCGGGCCATATCGACGCCATCTTCGTGGCCGTGGGCGGCGGCGGTCTCTGTGCCGGGATTGCGGCCTACGTCAAGTATGTGCGCCCGGACGTGAAGATTATCGCGGTGGAGTTTGAGGAGTCCGCTTGCCTGAAAGCGGCCATGGATAAAAATCGCCGGGTGACCCTGCCCCAGGTGGGGCTGTTTGCCGATGGCATTGCCGTGGCGCAGATCGGCAAGGAGACCTTTCGGGTCCTGAAAAAAACCGTCGATGACGTGATCACGGTCAGTGCTGATGAGATTTCCGCCGGGATCAAGGATATTTTTGAGGACACCCGCTCCATTGCTGAGCCCGCCGGTGCGGTCAGTGTTGCTGGCCTGAAAAAGTATGTGGCCGCCAGCGGCTGCGAAGGGAAAACCTTTGTCGCCATCGACTGCGGTGCCAACATCAATTTTGACCGGTTACGCTACATCTCCGAGCGCACCGAAATCGGCGAGAAGCGCGAGGCCATCCTGGCGGTAACCATTCCCGAGCGTCCGGGCGCCTACAAGGACTTCTGCAAGGCGCTGGGACGGCACAACATCACGGAATTCAACTACCGCTTCGCCGATCAGCAGGCGGCGCAGATTTTTGTGGGCGTTCAGCTCGGCGGCAATGCCGAGGGCAAGGCGGCGTTGCTCGCGGAGCTCGGGGAGCAGGGCTACGAAGTCGTGGATATGACTGACAACGAGCTTGCCAAGCTGCACGTGCGCTACATGGTGGGCGGACGGGCGTCCAAGGTTGGCCGGGAGCTGGTGTATCGGTTTGAGTTCCCTGAGCGTCCGGGCGCGCTGTACACGTTTCTCACCCAATTGGCAGGGCGCTGGAATATTTCCATGTTCCATTACCGCAACCACGGAGCGGCTTACGGGCGGGTTTTTGTGGGCATGCAGGTGCCTGAAGGGGATGACGCCAAAGTCCGCAAATTTCTGGAACAATTGGGATACCCTTACTGGGATGAGCGCGATAATCCCGCCTATCACCGGTTTTTGACGTGATAGTCGTCACAAACTTGACAAATAGGTTGAAAAGTCTGCCATAAAGTGATTGACTCATAACACATGGTATTTATTATAACCATTGTCGTCCCACGCCAGCGGCTTGCTGGTGGTTTTTGCCAACAATAATAAGTGTTGGGGCGGGTGCATAACAACCGCCCCAAAACCTACAAGGGCTTACCATGAAAACCGATATTATCACCGTCGTCGTGCTGGTGTTTTGCCTCGGCGTCTTTGCCAGTGCCATCGCCTCGTCTGACTTCTTTTCCGGTCAGCGCGCGGATACGGCTGTGCTGGCGCAAACCCAGGACTAGCACACGATCAGCTCGTTTTCGGTCGCTATCGCGGCCAAGGGAATGTCCCAGCCTGCCATCGGCAGAGCTGGGGCTTCCTGGCAGCTGTGTGCCAGTCCCAGCAACACCGGCCCCCGACCAGGCTGACGCCGTTTGAAGGCGAAAGTCGTATCGTAAAACCCCCCGCCCATACCCAAACGTCCGCCGCACCGGTCGAAACCCACCAGGGGTAGCAGAACCAATTGCAGGTGCTCGGCCGCCAAGCGCGGGCTGCGCTTCGGATCCGGCTCGGCAATGCCGAAGCGATTGCGGCGCAGCGGCGTCGTGGGGGTATAGCGGACGAACCAGAGTTGGCGCGCCGTCAGGGGTTGTAACACGGGTAAATAGACGTGCTTGCCCATCAGCCAGAGCCGTTCCAGCAGTGGTTGAGGGTCGAGTTCGCCGTCGTTGGCGAGATACAGTGCGATATGGGTGCTGCGCATCAGCCAGGGATGGCGACCGAGGTGTCGTGCCAGGCGGTCGGCAGCGCGGCGCTGTTGCTGTGTAGAGAGGGTGTTGCGGCGGGCCCGGAGCTGTCGGCGCAGTTGCCGCTTGGCGGCCTGATCCGAGAAATCGCTCATGCTACAGACTCCGTAAAATGCCCCGAGATGCCGCTGTCAATCTGGCCTTGAACCCAAAGGCTCAAGGTGGCGAGGCCAGTATCTCTTTAGGCTTCCCGTCTTGCGGTAATGCTCACCGAAATATCAAGGCCTTGCCCGTGCTACATTTATCGGCTCAAGGACTGTGTCGACTGGCGAACATCCCAGGGTAGAACCAGTATAACGCAGGTCACCGGGGGCGACGCAAATCGGATTTTTTCAGATGCGTGATAGTCAGTCTTTATCGGCCTTGGGGCCACCGGTGAGTGCCGTGTCAAGCTTATAGTTGAGCTGGCTGAGGCGTTCGCGCATACCTTCGGTGCTGCGTTGCTCGGCCTGCATCAGTTCGTGGCTGAGGTTCAGGGCCACCATCACGGCGATACGTTCCAGCCCAATGACTGAGCCGCTGCGTTTGATTTCGCGCATGCGTTCGTCAAGCAGCCGCGCAGACTCGAGCAGCGCCTGACGCTCTTCCGGTGGACAGGCGACCTGATAATCTTTGTCCAGTATGCGTACGCTGACGGTTTCGTTGCCCACGGGTAGCTCCTACGGCAAGGGGGGTTATTCGGTTTCCAGGGCTTTAAGGCGCACAATCATGGCCTCGACCCGGCCGCGGGCCAGCTCGTTCTTCTCGACCAATCGCACGCGCTCACGCTGCCACTCCGATTCCCGCGCGCGCAGGTCGGTGTTATCGCGCTGCAGCGTTTCACAGCGTTCGAGCAATTGATCGAGCTTCTGTTCCAGATTATTGAGCAGGTCGTCGGATTCGGTCATAGGGTCGCTGCCAGCGGATCGTTGAGAGGCTACTATATTGTGCGCCCGTATGTCGGTCAATGCCCGCGCCCGCGCCGGGCGGCAGTCTTGTGACGGGAATCATGGTAGCATGCGCTAATTCTTTTCTTTATCAGTATTGCACGAGGTCGTAATGTCCGAACAGGTCATCGAGCCCCAGAGCTATCGCGCCCTGGATGAATTGTTATCGCCTTTGGGGAGCCTGATCAGCCCCGCTGAATTGCACGGGCATCTGTGCGGCAAGTTATCCGGTGGCGCTCGCCCGAGCGACGTCGAGTGGCTGCTGGAAGCCGTCGAGCTGTTGGACTTTACCCAGGCCCCCGACGAGCAGGTGCGCGCTGCGCTCACTCAGCTTTATCAGGATACCCACACCCAATTACAGGCGGGAAATTTTGAGCTCGCGTTGGTGTTGCCCAGCGACAGCGATACCATCGGTGCGCGTCTGCACGGTTTGAGTCAGTGGTGTCATGGTTTTTTGACCGGCTTCGGCAGCGCCGGTGAATTCTCCGAAGCAAGCCTGGGTGAAGAAATCACCGATGCGCTGCAGGACTACGCCGCAATCGTTCAGCTCGACGCCGGCGAGGACGGCTCAGAGGCGGACTATATGGAAGTTGTGGAGTACGTTCGGGTGGCGGCCATGAGTATGTATATGGAGTGCGCTCCGGCCGGGGAGTCTGCATCCGCCGACGGTGACGAACAGCCCCCCACACTGCACTAAGGTAAGAGGTTTACCCGCTATGCGCATTGCCAAGCAGGAGTATGCCCGTCGGCGCAAGGCGCTGATGGGATTGATGGAGCCCAACAGTATTGCCATTGTGCCCGCAGCCCCAGAGCGTACCCGCAGTCGCGATACTGACTACCCCTACCGCCAGGACAGTGATTTTATGTACCTGAGCGGCTTTCCGGAGCCAGAAGCAGTTTTGGCGCTGGTGCCCGGGCGCGAGCACGGCGAGGTTGTGCTCTTTTGTCGTGAGCGCAACCCCGAGCGGGAGATCTGGGACGGACACCGCGCCGGTCCGGAGGGGGCGTGCGCGCTTTACGGCGCCGACGATGCCTTTCCGATTGACGATATCGATGAGATTCTGCCGGGTCTGCTTGAAGGGCGTGAGCGGGTCTATTACGGCATGGGTAAGGATCGCGATTTTGATGCCCAGGTGATGGATTGGGTCAATACCATCCGGGCCAAGGTGCGTTCCGGCGCAACGCCGCCGGGTGAGTTTCTGGATCTGAGCCATTTGCTGCACGATATGCGCCTGTTCAAGAGTGCGGCGGAAATCAAGGTCATGCGCACGGCGGGTGAGATTTCGGCACAAGCCCATATTCGCGCAATGCGCTACTGTCGCCCGGGGGTGATGGAGTATCAGCTCGAAGCCGAAATCCAGCATGAATTTGCCATGCACGGCGCTCGCCACCCGGCCTACAGCTCGATTGTGGGTGGTGGTAAAAACGCCTGCATTCTGCACTACATCGAAAACAGTGCGCCGCTCAAAGACGGTGACCTGGTCTTGATCGATGCGGGCTGCGAGCTCAATGGCTACGCTGCTGACATCACCCGAACCTTTCCCGTGAGCGGTCGCTTCAGTCCCGAGCAGCGCGCCCTTTATGAGGTGGTGTACGGGGCCCAGCAGGCGGCGTTTGATACCCTCAAACCGGGCAACCACTGGAACGCGCCCCACGAAGCATCCGTGCGCGCCATCACTGAGGGACTGGTCGCGCTCGGCCTGCTTGAGGGCGAAGTTGACGCGCTGATCGAAGCCGAGGCCTACCGACCGTTTTATATGCACCGTATCGGCCACTGGCTGGGCATGGATGTGCACGATGTGGGTGATTACAAAATCGGCGGCCAGTGGCGGGTGCTGGAGCCGGGCATGGTCATGACGGTGGAGCCGGGGATCTATGTGGCACCGGACAATGAGCAGGTCGCCAAAAAATGGCGCGGTATTGGCATCCGTATCGAGGATGACGTCGTTATAACATCAACGGGGTTCACGTCGCTCACCGATGACGTGCCCAAACACATTGACGAAATTGAAGCCCTGATGGCCGAGAACCGTGAGCACACCCCCAGCTACCTGTGATATCGCTATTGTCGGTGGCGGCATGGTCGGCGCCAGTCTGGCGGCGATGCTGGCGAGCGCCAATCCCCAGTGGAAGATTACGTTGCTGGAAGCACACCCGCTGCCTGAGGCTTCTGGCGCCAAGGGCTATCAGCCCAGTTTTGACGCCCGCGCCAGCGCGCTGGCGTACGGCAGCACTACCCTGCTTGACGACTTAGGGCTCTGGTCGCACCTCGTACAGCACGCAACCCCCATCACCCGGGTGCATATATCCGACCGGGGTCACCTGGGCGGCAGTCAGGTTGATGCGGCTGAACAGGGGCTGCCAGCGCTCGGGTATGTCGTTGAAAACGCTTGGCTGGGCCAAGTGCTGATGGCGCATTTGCAGGCGCAGCCGCAGGTGGACATGCGCGCACCGGTCGCGGTGCGGGCCCTCACCCCCCGGCGCGGGGGTTACCGATTGCAGTTGGAGAGCCGCGAAGGCGACGAGTCCCTCGACTGCCAGCTCGCGATCGTGGTCGATGGCGCCGACTCCCCCCTGCGCGCTGCGCTCGGGATAGAGGCCGACGTGCGGGACTATGCGCAAACCGCCATGATTGCCAATATTGGCCTGAGCCGGCCCCACGGCGGCATTGCCTATGAGCGCTTTACCCCGGAAGGCCCTCTGGCGTTGCTACCCTTGGGGGATTCGCCCAGCGGTCGCCGTGCTGCGTTGGTCTGGACCCAGCCGGGACGCTGTGTCGACGCGCTCCTGGCTGAGTCCGAAGCCGACTGTCTCTCACGTCTTCAAAATGCTTTTGGTTGGCGTCTGGGACGTTTTGAGAAACTTGGCGAACGCCACGCTTATCCGCTGCACCTGGTGCAGGCACGGGAGCAAGTCCGTTCACATCTGGTCATTGCGGGCAACGCCGCGCACTTGCTGCATCCGGTGGCGGGGCAGGGTTTCAATCTGGCATTGCGCGATTGCGCCTGCCTGACCGAAGTCTTGTGCGAAGGCGTGCGCGCGGGCGAACCGCTCGGCCAGCTGCGACGCTTGCAAGACTACACCCGGCGCCAGGCGCAGGATCAGGCCCTGACGACGGCCTTTAGTGACCAGCTGGTGCGTCTGTTTTCCACCGAGAGCTTGCCTCACGCCGCCCTGCGGCATTTGGGCCTGCTGGGGCTGGATTGGGTCCCGGTGGCCCACCGCAGCTTTGCCGCCCGGGCCATGGGGCGCGGCGGCCGGCGTTCACGCTGGCATTCGCCCAGCGAACAAGGGGTTCGACAATGACGGCCCGGAGCACGCCCTATGATCTGATCGTGGTCGGTGCCGGCCTGGTGGGTGCGAGCCTGGCCTTGGCCGTAGCCCGAGCCCGACCAGCGCTCAGCATCGCCGTGTTGGAGGCCAGTAGCGGCCAGCCAGCCGCTTATCAGGGCGAGCACTTTGATCCCCGGGTGGTGGCTTTGACGCACCGCTCCGAGGGGCTGCTGGCTGATCTGGGTGTCTGGTCGAGCGTGCTCGCCGAGCGGGCCTGTGCCTACACCGATATGCGCGTTTGGGACGGTGAGGCCACGGGTCACATTCATTTTGGCGCTCAGGATATCCACGCCGAGCATCTGGGTCACATTGTCGAAAACAGTTTACTGGTGCGAGCGTTGCGCACGGCTCTGCGGGCCCAGTCCGGTGTCACGCTGCACCAGGCTGCGGTGCTCGACCGGCTCGTTCTGCCTCGCGGGAGGGAGGGCTTGACCCGGGTAAGCCTCAGTAATGGTGAGCAGTTGAGTGCGCCCCTGGTGATCGGTGCCGACGGCGCCCAGTCCCGAGTCCGGGATCTGGCGGGTTTGGCCACACGCGAATGGGACTATGGCCAGCAGGGTATTGTCACCACTGTGCGCACGCGCGACAGCCACCAGTTTACCGCCTGGCAGCGGTTTATGGGCACCGGGCCGGTGGCGTTTCTGCCGCTGTTCGATCCCGCCAACGGCGAGGCTCAGAGCCGCTATTGCTCAATTGTGTGGTCGGCGGACGAGTCTCTGGCCGACGAGCTGATGGCTCTGGACGACCCGGCGTTCTGCGAGCGTCTTGGGCGCGCCTTCGAATACCGGCTGGGTTCCGTAGAGACGTGCGCTGAGCGCTTCGCGATTCCCCTGCGCCAGCGTCATGCGCTCGGCTATGGTCGCGCCGGGGTTGCGCTGGTCGGTGATGCCGCCCACACCATTCACCCCTTGGCGGGTCAGGGGGTGAACCTGGGGCTGGATGATGTCGGTGTGATGACCGCCGAAATCGAGCGTGCCTGTAGCCGGGGCATCCCGCTCAGCGATGGCTCCGTCGTCCGCCGCTATCAGCGCCAGCGCCTGGGCGAAAACCTGTCGATGGCCGCGACCATGGAAGCTTTCAAACGCCTGTTCGGGAGCCGTGATCACCGACTCATCGGGTTGCGCAATGTCGGTCTTGATGGCGTCGACCGGCTGCCGGCACTCAAGCGCGTGTTTGCCCGTCGCGCCACCGGTCGCTGACTACCCAACACTTTATCCGGAGTATTGCCTGCTATGTCTAACACCGTCCCCCGCCTGTACGATCGTTTGCTCAATCTGGTTTTGATTGGGCTTTTGGTACTGGTCGCGTCCGGCTACCTGAGTGCGGTCAGTATTTACGGCGCGATGCTGGCGCTGATCAGTGCCGGGGTTGCCGTGGGTGTGTTTCTGCAGCAGCGTTGGGCCTATTTCGCCAGTGCCGTCTGGGGCTTGGCCGGATACCAACTTGCAAAAGAGGGGTTGGATTTTGAGTGGGTCAAACGCAGCGTTATGATCTCGGGTATTGTGATTGTGGCGCTTTCGATTTATTTACATGAGCGTCTGGGGCGCCGTCGCGCTTGACTCTGTAATGGGGACTGCTTTAATTTAAATCGACGCAGAGGTATTGCGTGTGATGTCCGCTCTGTCGGATTTACGGGCCGTTCGCGGCCACGGTACTACCCCGTGAGGAAGCTATGTCTGATCTCGTGTCTGGCGTTGTTAAATGGTTTAACGACGAGAAGGGTTATGGGTTTATCGCCCGCGAGGGCGACGCCGATGTTTTCGTTCACTTTCGTTCAATCAATGGCTCAGGGCGAAAAACACTCAAAGAGGGCCAGCAGGTCACCTTTGAAGTGACCCAGGGCCAAAAAGGGTTGCAAGCGGAAAACGTCACCCCGCTCTAGTCGGCTTATACCTCTGCTGTGAATGGCAGGGTCAATGTATCGCTACCGCGCCGTGCCATACCTGGCTTGGCGGGGGGCTTTTTTGTTTGAAGGTAACATGCTCGATATTAAAGCCCTATTGTGGCTGAGCGCCCTGGCGCTGCTTGGCTTTTGTGTGGTGCGCTCGATAAAAACCCGGGAATTTGCACTGCAGGCGGCGCTTTATCAGTGCCAGAAGATGAATGTGCAGTTACTCGATCAGAGTGTCTTTTTGCGTCGTTTGTGGGTCAAA
Source organism: Marinimicrobium alkaliphilum (assembly GCF_003259155.1). Classification (GTDB taxonomy): domain Bacteria; phylum Pseudomonadota; class Gammaproteobacteria; order Pseudomonadales; family Cellvibrionaceae; genus Marinimicrobium_A; species Marinimicrobium_A alkaliphilum. Next base: position 53,040 of record NZ_QGMQ01000003.1, on the reverse strand, counting down.
CGTCACCCAAAGGGGCACTTGGCGCTGTGGCGGGCCTACTATTTCGAATTCACGGTTAACGGTGCCGAGCGCTATCAGGGCCGGGTATTGATGCTCGGGCGCAAAATTGAACGGGTGGAGCTTGAGCCCCACCGGATTCAATAGCGCCTGTTTCGCTTAAAAACGATAGCCAATGCCGAAGTTCAGGTGCTTGACGTCGTGCTCCAGGTCAACCCCGAGAATCTCCGGATTCATTTCAATAATGTCATAAGACAGGTTGAAAAACAGGTTCTGAGTGAAGTCGACTTTCAGCCCAACCCCGTAATAGATATCTGTGCCTGAACTCTGCAGACGCAACACATCGCCCGGAAAATCACTGTCAGTCTCGCTGATGCGGTAATCCCATTTCGCCAGCCCGAACCGGCCGATCAACGAGAAACCCTGCTCCAGGGGAATCTGTGCACGCAAGCCGAAGTTGATTGAGGACGTGCGGATGTTCTCGTTGATGACCGCGTCACCGTCCAGGTAGCGATCGTTGATATCGCCGTAACTGATCCGGGCCAATTCCCATGCGACGTAGGGACTCAGCTCCTGGCTCAGGCGCAAGCCCATACTCATATCATCTTCGCTGATACGGTAGCCGTCTCCGCGGGTTTCCTGATCAGCGTTGCCGTAAATAAACTCGATGGCGGGCCACTGATAGGCTTGAGCGCCAAGGCTGGCACCGAGTGCCAGTGCGCCGATACTGAGGGCAAGAGGTAATTTCACCATGACACGGTTCCTTACTGTGTGAGTGGGTGGAGAAGTGTACGCTTGGAAGCTCTGACCGGATAACCGGGGCTTGGTTTAGCCGATTGGGCTGACTTTTCAAAAAATTACACGGCTGATACCGGCGCCACTGGCGATGGCATGGCGTGTTTCCGCCAAGGGGCTGTCGATAAACACGGCGCCGCTCAGGTTTTCGTAGCGGACATAGGCGCCATACCACCAGTTTTCCGTCCTGCGGCTCAACACCAACTGGTGGCTCCAACCGCTGTAGCCGCCGCCCACGTTGTACTCGGGCCGCTCGTCCGTAGCGAACTCTTCCGCCACGGCGTAATAGTGACGGTGGTAATGGCGATCGGCAAAATAGAGTCCGGTACGATAGGTCAGTGCGGACTTTGCAAACGGCCAGCGGTAGACCAGTTGGGGGTGTGCCACCCAGCCTACCGGGTCCGGGCGTCCGCCCACCTGAATCACCGCATGCACCGGTAAACTCAGCATCCAGCCTTCCTCCAGCAGCTGCCCGGTGACATTGACGTTCAGCGCCGGGCCAATTTCGAGGGTGGAGTAGATGCTGGGCATGCCTTCACGCAGGGGGTTGCGATGGCTCTCAGGCGTCAGCGTGGCACTGGCGCTGATATTGAGTTCGTAGAGATCGTGGCGCAAAAATTCACCGCGCAAGCCATCCCGGTCGGCCTGAAAAAAGCGTCCGCGATAAACCAGGTAAGGAATGGGTGAGAGAGTATGGCGGTATTCGCGCGAGCCCCGATAATCCGGCGCGCTGACCCCGCCGATGCCAATGCCCAGCTCCAGGGTTTGCTCTATCTGCTCGGCCGCCATCGCTGCCGCGCCCAGAGCCAAGGTGAGTAAAAACAACAGTGCGCGCATAAAATGTTGTATCAGTCGGCTAGGCAAGAATTTGCTCGCTTGATGATACGTGCTGGACGGCTGGAGGGCAAAGGTCGATATTCAGCGTGTCAGATGAGGCCTCAGATTCCCAAATACCAACCACCTATTACTGCCACCACGACGAAAATATTGCCCGACACCACCATGACGAACCCACGTATTTTATCCGCTGGGGTGGCATAACGGCGCACCAAGGGTACGTTAATAAAGGGGTCATTCTCGTCATTGAATAAGCCGATGGGTAAACCGACGGCGTAGGCATACCAAAGCGCCCGTCCACCGGGACCATCCCAAGGGCAGGGCCGTGGGTAGCCGTCTTGGGCGATCTGGCGTTCGATGCGCGCCATGGTCAGTCGGGCGAAGAGTATCCAGGATGGCCCAAAGGTTAGAAAAGATAGACCAAAGGCCCAAAAGTAGAAATTCTCTAGCGTCATGATTGTTGGCCTTAACGGTCGAATACCCGCCGCGCAAATGAGGTGCCACTGCGATCCGCCTGGGTGGCAGCAAAATAGCCCACAGTAATGCCTGCGCCCAGAAGAATGACCCAACCAGCAGGTGTTGCCGCCAACCCAATTTTTGTCAGAGCGATGACGACGCCCTTTCCGGCTGCGAGCCCGGCGGCCCCGCCCGCTCCAAACCCCGTTGCCTGAGCGGCGGCTTCGCGTTGCCAATTACCACCGGCTCGGTGGGTGCGGTGAACAGCATGTATACGGCTGACGCCATCGAGTGCGACGACGCCGTTACCTGCATAGCGGATGCCTTGAGAGAGGCGTTGCAGGCGCTGGGCTTCGGGGAGGTCGTCTACATAAAGATTTCGGCTGCGTCGGCGGTTGGCCAAGGTAACGCCGCGTTCCGCACTGCTCAGGGCGTTGCCACGATTGCGACCGGCGTGGTTTCGCGTGCCGATTTTCTTGAGTTCGACCTGATATTGGTCCTGAAGTATTTGGAAATCCCTGCGTACCGCTTGCTCCAGTGCTCGACGCTGAGAGGCCGCTACACGGCCCACACGGCGGTGGTTGTTGAGGGCGACCAGCGATTCTCGGTAGCTTATCAGCGCCCGGTGGAACTGATCCAGGCGAGTGGCTCGCGTCGTGGCGCCTGCGCCAACCAACGTATTGGTGCCGTTTAGATTGAGGCCATCGATCAGGCGTTCGTAAAATACTGCAAGCGTGTGAATGTCTTCCCCAAAGTCATCGATGGCGCACACCAGATGCTGGCGGCTCTCGGCGTCGATCGCTTGTAGCCGTTGCACAATAGCCAGGTCGAGTGGGCTGGGGTCCTGATGACAGTAAGGCCGGTTGGCCATGAGTGTCGAGCATCCGCTGTGACGCGCAAGGAATGCCTTGATGGCGTCCTCATCGTTGGGGTAGAGGGTGTTGATGTCGATGTTCTGCTGGGGGAATAGAATGTCTGGCACAGTAATCCCTTACTTATGTGATGCTTGTTAGTAAGGTGTGATTTTCGCAATCGGACGACGATCTGTAAAGTTGTGTTGGCGCTATCGGCACTGGTTCGTGACGGAGGTCACACCTTAGGTCGTATTTACGAAGAAAGAGGGGCCGTACCCTGTCCGTGAGAGAAGGCAGGGACTTTCTGAATTTGCATTGCTACACTGCGAAAGTGTTATCGCTCAAAGGAACTAGGAGGACGTCGCTTTTGGGTCGTTGGGGAATATCGCGTAGGGCTTGGCTTGGCGGGTTGCTGCTGGGTGGCTATTGCGCGAGTGCCTGGAGTATTTCTTTTTTGTCGTTCGATGCGCGCTCGGTGTCCATGGGCGGTTCCGGGGTGGTCACGGCGCGTTCGCATAACGCCAGCCTGTTCAACCCGGCGCTGTTGATCGATCACGACCCGCGCCGGCAAACGCGCTTGCATGGTCACAGCTACGTAGGCGCCCGGCTGATTGACCGCGACAACTTTCTGGCTACGGCGCAGGATTTTCGCGACCGCTATCGGGGGATGTCTCTGGCAGACCTGATCGATTCTGATATTGATATTTCGCCCACCGAGTTTGAAGGCGGCGCGGATCTGCGCAACGCGACCAGCGCCATTCGCGCGGCCCAGGACGATATCAACGGCCTGTCCGATCGCCCGCTCAGAGCCAGTGCCTCGTATGGTTTTGCCTTTGGTTATCCGGTTGGGCACTGGGCCTTGGGGGGCTATCACCGTGAATACGCGGTGCTCGGCAGTGTTGTTCGGGTTGCTGAAGAAGACAACCACGCCATCAATCAGGTGACCGGGACCATCGACGCCTTTGCCAATGTCCTCGACGAGTTAGCCTTGTTGCCCGAGTACCGGAACGAGCGGGGAATGACTCTGGCTGAGGTGGTCGATCGCGCCAGCGGTCTGATGGAGAGTGTGCAGGCGCTCGACAACTTTATTGATTTTCGACAGATGCGTGACGATGTGCGCGCCGACGATTACCGTGGCCGCAACGTTCAGGATTATTTGCGCGAACCCCTGCCCGAGGAATTCTTGAGCAGCATTGAAACCCGGGGCGCTCAGGTGACAGAGCAGGCCCTGAGCCTGGCACGCAGTTTCCCCGGGCGGGGCCGCTTTCCCGGTGATCTGCATGTGGGCATTACCCTCAAGGATGTGGAGTTCACGTCAATTCATTACACGCAGTTGGCCAATGAATATTCGTTAAGCGACTATTCCGAAGATGCTTTTCGGCGCACACACAATCGCTTCAATATGGATGTGGGCTTGCTCTACGACCTGTCCGGGCACTGGCAAGTGGGGTTGGTGGTGCGCAATCTGGTGCCCTACGACTTTGAGGACGTGGCTGGCGACAGGATTCCTTTGCGGCCGCTGGCTCGCGCCGGCATCGGTTATCGCGGTCACAACGTGCGCCTGAGTCTCGATGCCGATCTTAGCCGCAATGAACCGCTCGGTTTTGATCCCGACAAGCAGTATGTCAGCTTGGGGGCCGAGTGGTTTGCCTGGCGCAATACCGCGTTGCGCGCGGGTGTGAGGACGAATGTTGTGGACGGTGCAACGCTGCCGTCGCTGGGGGTGGGGTTGGGCGGCCGCCACGGACATTTCGATGTGGCCGTCGCGCGCAGCTTCAACGGTGATGAGTATGGGCTCGGGCTACAGGCCGGGCTCGCGTTCTAGCGGTAGCGTCTGTGCTAGACTAGAGGCCATGCCGCCGCCAGAGCGGCCCCGATCGTGAGAGATCCCCGATGTTGGATAACCCGCTGGGCCAGCTGTTCGGCCTGCTGAGCTTCGCGCTGGGCGTTTACTGCTTCTATCAGCACGACGACCGCAAGCTCAAAATCTTCATGTTCATTCTGCAGTTCAATAACTGCATTCACTTCGCATTGCTCGGCGCCTATACCGCTGTGCTCAGCTCATTTTTGTCTGTGGTGCGCACGGGGCTGTCTCTGAAGACCAGTTCGCGGCTCGTGGCCTGGCTCTTTATTGCGCTGAGTTTTGGGTTGGGGTGGTATTTGGCGGATGACTGGGTGGGCATGCTGCCGGTGATCGGTGCCTGCATCGGCACCTATGCGCTTTTTTGTCTGACGGGTATCCAGATGCGAATCGCGTTTCTACTGGGCGCGAGTTTCTGGTTGGCCAACAATATCGCAGTGGGTTCGATCGGTGGCACGCTGCTGGAGCTGACCCTCATTAGCGTCAATGGACGCACCATCTACCGCATGGTGCGCAGCGAGCGCCAGGCACGTCTGAGCCGCGAGGGCTCAGTGCAGGGTTGAGTCGCCGAACAGCTCGCGCACGGCACCTGCGTCAAAACGGTAGCGTTGATTGCAAAACTGGCAATCGATGGTGATGGTGCCTTGTTCCACCAGCAGCTGTTCAACTTCCTCGCGCCCGAGTGACGACAGGGCATTGGCGCTGCGCTCGTGGGAGCAGCTGCAGGCAAAGCGGAAGTCGTGGGGACTGAACAGGCGCGGCGATTCCTCGTGGAACAACCGGAACAGCAGTTGCGGATGATCCAGAGTCAGCAGCTCCTCGGTGGTGACGGTATCGGCCAGCGTACACAGGGTGTGCCAGCTTTCCTGATTCGCTTCGCGCGAGGCATTCTTCGGTGTCGGCAGGGCCTGCAACAGCAAGCCGGTGGCCGCCTGTTTATCGGCACGCAGCCACAGTCGGGTGTCCAACTGCTCGGATTGCTGGAAATAATGCTGTAGACACTCACTTAATTGATCGCTGCCCATGGGCACAATGCCCTGATAGCGCTCGCCTTTCTCCGGTTCGATGGTGATGGCCATGATGCCTTTGCCCAGCAGGTCACCGAGAGTGCCAGTCTGACCCTGTTCGGCGCTGAGGGGCTGGTCCGGATTGAGGCGGACAATGCCGCGCAGGGTGTTGTCGTGGGTGGCTTCAGCCACCAGCGCCATAATTGGGCCGTCGCCCCGGGCCTGGATGCTGATCAGGCCCTGGTATTTGAGTGTGCTGGAGAGCAGGCTGGCGGCCGCCAGGCATTCCCCCAGGAGGCGTTGAACGGCGGGGGGGTAGGGGTTGTGACTGAGCACTTCCCGATAGCTCTCACTCAGGGTCACAAGCTCCCCGCGCACGTCGCAGTGATCGAAGATGAAGCGGTGCAGCAGATCGTCGCTAGGCATAGGGTTGAAGGCTCCTGACGGGCTTTAAATAACCAAAGGTAAAACGCGGAGGGCCATTATAGGCGGCGATATACCCAAGTGCTATATGAGGCCGAAGTTTCTTGAGCCGGGGCGCAACTTTAGTGTTAAATGTGGCCGAATTCAGGGCAGCAGTCGTTCCGATCGCCGCAGGCGGCAGGGACATGCCGGAATATTTCACACAGGGGTAGGGATAGCGTGAACAAGGCAATGACTGAACAGTCCGATGGCGTCCAGACAGTGGTGTCTGACGGCGGTGAGGCTCTGACGATTCAGGTTACCGGTGCTTTGGATGTCGAGCGGTACCGGGCGTTTCGCCAGGCCTATAGCCAGCGGGCCAGAACCTACACCCGTTATCGGGTGGACCTGTCAGCCTGTACCGGTATCGACAGCTCCGGTCTGGGTATGCTGCTGATTCTGCGCGATTACACCGGCCTCGGGCGCGACGCCTTGCTCTTGAGTGGGTGCTCGCCCGCGTTGCGCCAAACGCTCAGCTATGCCAATTTCGAGCAGCTTTTCACTATCGAGCGACACTCGCCTGCCGATCGCCATTAAAGTCGCCCTGTCGACTGTCTAACCCGTGAATTCGTCGCCACATCCCGCTATAATTGCCGCTTTGTGAAAGCCGCAAGCGCTCTCAGCTTGCCCCACTGGAGAACGTCATGTCTGAGCGCACCGCCCAGGTGGACCGCAATACCCTCGAAACCCAGATTTCCGTTAGCCTGAATCTGGACGGCACCGGCAAAGGTACCTTTGATACCGGTGTGCCTTTTCTCGAACACATGATGGATCAGATTGCCCGTCACGGCATGATTGATCTCGACGTCAAATGCCAGGGCGATATCCATATCGACGATCACCACAGCGTCGAAGATATCGGTATCACCATTGGTCAGGCAGTCGCCAAGGCGCTGGGTGACAAAAAAGGCATTCGCCGCTACGGCCATGCGTATGTACCGCTGGATGAGGCTTTGTCCCGGGTGGTGATCGACTTCTCCGGTCGTCCAGGTCTGGTGATGGACATTCCTTTCACCCAGAAACGTATTGGCGCGTTTGATACCGAGCTGTTCTCCGAGTTTTTTCACGGCTTCGTCAATCATGCGAACGTGACCCTGCACATCGATTGCCTGCGCGGGCACAACGCTCATCATCAGATCGAGACGGTTTTCAAGGCCTTCGGTCGTGCCGTGCGGATGGCTCTGGAACAGGACCCGCGCATGGCCGGTATGATGCCCTCTACCAAGGGTTCCCTGTAATGGCGTCGACGACTGTTGCGGTGATTGACTACGGCATGGGCAACCTGCACTCGGTGGCCAGCGCTCTCGGCCATGTGGCGCCCGATGCCGAGGTCTGGGTGACCGCTGATCCCGAACGGGTACGTACCGCCGAGCGGGTGATATTTCCCGGCGTGGGTGCCATTCGCGACTGTATGGCCGAAATCCGACGGCTGGGTTTCGATGCATTGCTGCATGAGCAGGTGGCCAGCGGTAAACCGGTGCTGGGTATCTGCGTGGGCATGCAGGCGCTGCTGGAGCACAGTGAAGAGAACGGTGGTGTCGACTGTCTCGGTCTGCTGCCGGGGGAAGTGCGTTTTTTCGGGGCGCCCAAAGGGCCCCAAGGCGAGGTTCTGAAAGTGCCCCACATGGGCTGGAACCAGGTACACCACAGCGACCACCCCCTCTGGCAGGGCATTGCCCAGGACACCCGTTTTTATTTTGTGCACAGCTACTACGTCCAGTCCGGCGACCCGACTTTGGTGGCAGGGGAGTGCCAGTACGGTGTGCCGTTTAGCGCTGCGCTGGCCAAGGCGAACCTGTTTGCCGTGCAGTTCCACCCGGAAAAAAGTCACGAAGCGGGCCTGCGCCTGCTGCAGAATTTCATGGCCTGGGACGGTCGCCCCTGAGCGCGTCCCCTTGCCCAACACTGAATATACTGAGATTGACCATGCTGATTATTCCCGCCATTGATTTGAAAGACGGCCAATGCGTGCGCCTGCGTCAGGGCCTTATGGACGATTCCACCGTGTTTTCCGATGACCCTGTGGCCATGGCTACCCGGTGGGTGGATGCCGGTTGTCGGCGCCTGCACCTCGTGGACTTGAACGGTGCTTTCGAAGGTAAGCCGGTGAACGGCGAGGTAGTGACCGCGATTGCCAAGGCGTACCCCGAGTTGCCGATTCAGATCGGAGGTGGTATCCGCAGTGGCGATACCATCGAGCACTACCTGAACGCCGGTGTCCAGTATGTGATCATCGGCACCAAGGCCGTGAAGGAGCCCAAATTTGTCACCGAGATGTGCAAGGCGTTCCCCGGGCACGTCATCGTCGGCCTGGATGCCAAAGACGGCTTGGTGGCCACCGACGGCTGGGCCGAAGTATCGGAAGTCAAAGCCTCCGAGCTGGCCAAACGCTTTGAACAGGACGGTGTCAGTTCGATCGTGTACACCGACATTGCCCGCGACGGCATGATGCAGGGCGTCAATGTCGAGGCGACGGTTGCGATGGCGCAAGCGTCGAGTATCCCGGTGATCGCCTCCGGTGGTATCACCAATATGGACGATATCAAGGCGCTGTCGGCGCAGGCAGAGCAGGGTATTTGCGGTGCGATTACCGGACGTGCCATTTATGAGGGTTCGCTGGACGTGGCCGAGGCGCAAGCCTGGTGCGACCAACAGGCTTAATTGGGTAAAGCGAGACAGTTTATGGGTTTAGCCAAGCGCATCATCCCCTGCCTGGATGTCGATAATGGCCGAGTGGTCAAGGGCGTACAGTTTGTCGATATCCGCGATGCCGGTGATCCGGTGGAAGTGGCCAAGCGCTACAACCAGGAGGGCGCCGACGAGATCACCTTCCTCGATATTACCGCGAGCCATCAGGGCCGGGATACTACGGTGGAAACGGTTGAGAAGATCGCCGCCGAGGTGTTCATTCCGCTCACCGTGGGCGGGGGTATTCGTAAAATCGATGATATTCGACGGATGCTCAATGCCGGTGCTGACAAAGTGGGGATTAACTCGGCGGCCATTCACGAGCCGGAATTCGTCAAAGCGGCGTCGGATCGGTTCGGGGCCCAGTGCATTGTGGTGGCGATTGATGCCAAGCAGGTGAGTGGCGAAGGCGAGCCTCTGCGCTGGGAGATCTTTACTCACGGCGGACGCAAGCCCACAGGTATTGACGCCGTCGCCTGGGCAGAGCGCATGGCTGATTACGGCGCGGGCGAAATCCTGCTTACCAGTATGGATCGCGACGGGACCAAAAACGGCTTTGATCTGGCGTTGACTCGGGCCATTAGCGACGCCGTGTCGATTCCCGTGATCGCTTCAGGGGGTGTGGGCAATTTGCAGCATTTGGCCGATGGGGTGACGGAGGGGCATGCCGACGCGGTGCTCGCAGCGAGTATCTTTCACTTTCGTCAGTACACTGTCCCGGAAGCCAAGCAGTTCATGCAGGCCCAAGGTATTGAAGTCCGCCTCTAGGCGGTTGCGCTGGATATGTCGGGTGCCCGGCTGACGGGCACCCTGGCGGCCTGGGTCAGGCCGCGCGATAGCGCTCGAGTAGCGCTTTTACCTGAGGCTCGGCGCCGCAGATAAAGTCAATAAAGTTTGCCACACCTTCCTGTGCATCGCTCAGGGTGTCGAACGGCCCGATTTCCAGGCCCTCGCGGGTCAGAAAATACCAATAGCCGGACTTTTGCAAAAACCGCGAATTCCGTTCCGGAACGTGGCCACCTTCGCCAGACCGATGATTGTCTACTTGCATATCCATACTTTCCTCCAAGTGTATTTCAGCTCTCTGTACGGAGAGTCTGATCGCGGCTGATAACGTCCCTGCGAGTGCTTACCAACCTCTAGGGTAGAGTATACGACCATAGAGATCGATCAGATAGATCGTTTTTGTCTTGTTGACACTTCTTTTCATGCCATATTCTACTATTTGTCAAGGAAGTAGCCAGCGTTCTGTGGAGATCAAAAGTGTATTTTGTGACACAGTTGGCACTTTTTGTGGCCTTTGAGGCTGGTGCCAGAGGGTTTGTGGTGGTGCCAGGCACTGGCCCGAGCCATTTTTTGCGGTTTTGAGCAGCGCAGATGCAGGCACCAGCTCAACATCATAGTGGGTCAGCCACTCATCGAGGGTTTCCAGCACCGCCAGGGTTTCCGGGTAGGGGTGGCCAATGGCAATGGCGCTGCCCCGGTGCTCGGCAAGCTTGAACGCCAGTTCCAACTGCACGGCAATCAACTCGGGGTCGCGTATGTTGTCGAGGAAGACGTCCCGCCGGTTGTGAGGCACCCCATAGCGGTGGGCTTGGTCCTGAGCCTGGCTGCGGGCACTGGTGCGGCTGTCGATAAAGTAGAGGTTGCGTTCGAACAGCTCGGTCATCAGCCAGCCCATCGGGGTGGCCTCTTCGGTCAGGCGGCTGCCCATGTGGTTGTTGACCCCGACAACGTGGGGGATGCTCGCCAGCCCCTCGCGCAGGGCGACCATAAAGGTGGCGTAGTCCATATCCTGATCCAGTCCTCCGGCGTCCAGAGGCAGGTTCAGGTTGTTGCTCATGGGGATGTGCAGCATCACTTCCTGGCCGCGGGCGTGGGCGGCTCGGGCCAGGCGGGCACCGTGTGGTGTGTGGGGCAGGACTGCCAGCGTGACCGCCTCGGGCAATTGCAGGGTGCGTTCGCCGTTGGCCGCGCTGTAACCGACGTCGTCTATGATAATCGACAGCCGGCCGCCCTGGGCCTGTGCCGAGGCGGTCGCCGCCGTGAGCAGGGCCAGGAGCAGTAACGAGGCGCGCAACATGGAATCAGTCGGCGCTGGACTCGCGCTGTTCGCGCTGGCGCTCGGCCAGGCGGGCCTGCTGTTGCTGGAAGATGTTCAGGCCTTTGAGCAAATTGAGTGCCTCGTGCAACTGATTGTCCTGACTGACCAGCTCACCGCGCTCGGCGTCGCGCTCGCGCTGGCGGCGGGTGCTTTCGGGGCCGTCTTCGGTGGCGCGCAGGTGGCCACTCAGATCGGCTTCGCTGCGGCCTTCGCGCTGCAGGCGGGTGACCCGGGCGCGCTCAACCTGGACATCGGGGGCGATACCCTGGGCTTGAATGGAGCGCCCGCCCGGGGTGAAGTAGCGGGCGGTGGTGAGCTTGATCGCCCGGTCTTCGCTGATCGGTACAACAGTTTGTACCGAGCCTTTGCCGAAGCTGCGGGTACCCATGATAACCGCCCGGTTGTGATCTTGCAGGGCGCCAGCGACAATCTCTGAGGCGGACGCCGAGCCGTCATTGATCAGGACAACCATCGGCAGCCCGTTGGCAATATCACCGGGTCCAGCGTGATAGCGGATGTCGCTGTTTTCCAGTCGGCCTTCGGTGTAGACCACCAGTCCCTCATCGAGAAAGGCATCAACGATGTCCACCGACCCTTGGAGTACGCCGCCGGGATTGTTGCGCAGGTCGAGAATCAGGCCTTTGGTCTCGGGGTGCTCGCGCAGGTGCCGGGTCACTGCCTCAACCGTATCGACCGCGGTATGGACCTGGAACTGGGCGATACGCAAGTACAGATAGTCGTCCTCCATGATCCGGGTACGGACACTCTGCACTTTGATGATGTCGCGTTCGATGACCACTTCAAAAGGCTGCTCGATCCCCTCGCGGACGATGGTCAGGGTAATTTCACTGCCTCTGGGGCCGCGCATGGTCTGGATGGCGTCGTTCAGGGACATGCCCTTGACCGACTCGTCATCCAGGCGAATGATCAGGTCGCCGGGCTCGATGCCCGCTTTCTGGGCAGGTGTACCGTCCATGGGGGCGATCACCCTGACGAAGCCGTCTTCCATGCCCACTTCGATGCCCAGGCCGCCAAACTCGCCGGTGGTGTTGACCTGAAGGTCCTCAAAGGCGCTCTGATCCAAATAGGAGGAGTGGGGGTCGAGCTCGGCAATCATGCCCCGGATTGCATATTCAAGCAGTTGTGAGTCGGTGATGTCTTCGACATACCCGGTGCGGATATGCTCAAACACCCGAGTGAACATGCGCAGGTCTTCCAGGGGGAGTAGGCCCTTATCGGCATCCTCGGCGGCGCTGCCGAGCGGCACGAGCGCCAGTGCCAGAATCGCCAAGGTGGATTTGATCGGTGCGTACAACATCAAGGGTTCTCCTGCGCCAGGGGCGCTGTGACAGCAATCTAATGGTGCCAGTTTATGGTTTTTATCAGGCTCTGGCGAGCCAGGGGGCCGGGTTGGTCGGCTGGCCCCGATGCCGGATTTCAAAGTACAGACCGGTGCGAGCCTGGCCGCCGGAGTTGCCGACGCGCGCGACTGGCTCTCCGGCATTCACCCAGTCGCCGGTTTCGCGCATCAGGCTCTGATTGTGAGCGTAGAGGCTCATATAGCCTTCGCCGTGATCAAGAATCACCAGCAGGCCATGACCGCGAAAATAGTCTGAAAACACCACGCGCCCGTGATGTACTGCGCGCACTGCTTCGCCTTCGGGCGCATTGATAAAAACCCCGTTCCACTGCAGTTGGTCGCCTACCCGGGCGCTGCCGTAGCGGTGCGCGACCTCACCCTCGGTGGGCCAGGGCAGTTGTCCGCGCCGGCTGGTGAAGGCCGCACCGTCACCGGGAAGTGGAATGTCAGTGATGGTGCGAGCCACCTCGTCCATCAGTGCTTGCAGGCGCTCGCGGTTGCCTCGCATTTGCCCCAGCTCGTCATCCTTACTGGTAATGCTTTGATTCAGGCGCGCGATGGTCTGCTGGCGTTGCTGCTGGCTGGCACGCAACTCGCCGTGGCGCTGTTCGAGTTGCCCCCGGCTGGCCACCAACTGCCGGGTTTGACGCTCGATACGGGGTTCGAGTGCGTCCAGCTCATCGATTGTCGCCAGGTAGGCACTGATTTTTTCCGCCCGGGCGGCGAGAAAATAATCGTGGTAGCGCAGCAGGCGACTGATGCGCTCGGGCGACTCCTGGTTAAGTAGGAGCTTGAGCTGACTCTGTTGGCCGAGTTGATAGGCCGCCCGAACCTGTTCCGCGACCTGCGTCTGTTGCGTTGCGCGCGCCTGTCTCAGTTGTTCGCGTTCGCGCCGCAAGCCTTGCAGGTCGTCTTCCTGGGAGCGAATTTCACGCTCGATCCGCTCAATCCGCTGCAGCAGCTCGCCAATCTCCGACTCCGAGCGCTCCAACTCGCTTTCCAGGTCGCTGCGGCTGTCGCGCACCCGGCGCAACTCCCGCTGCAAGCTGTCGATGTTGCGTTGAAGCTCGCGCATTTGCGCGTCGTAGTCTTCGTTGGCACTGAGTGTGGGAGCAGTCAGTGCCAGGGCGGTTGCCAGCGCTGCGCCGGTTGAGAGCCGGGTCAGTCGCTGGCGCAGGCGGAGCGATGGCAGCTTCATGGGGTGGCTTCCGCTCAGTCTTCCAGCTCGATCAGGTTGCGTCCGGTCATCTCTTTGGGCTGGGGTATGTCCATCAGCTTGAGCATGGTCGGCGCCAGATCGGCCAGTGAGCCGCCGTCAGCGATCTTGCCTTTGCGGCTGCTGCAGAACACCAGAGGTACCGGCAGGGTCGAGTGTTGGGTGCTGACTTGGCCGCTTTCGGCGTCGTACATTTCTTCAACGTTACCGTGGTCAGCGGTGATCAGTACCTCGCCGCCAACTTTCTCGGCGGCGGCAACCACTTTGCCGACCGCTTCGTCGACCGCTTCCACGGCTTTGACGGCGGCTTCAAAAATGCCCGAGTGGCCGACCATGTCGCCGTTGGCATAGTTGCAGATGATGGCGTCGTACTTTCCGGATTCAATGGCTTCAACCAACTTCTCAGTGACTTCCGGCGCGCTCATCTCGGGTTTGAGGTCGTAGGTAGCAACGTCCGGAGACGGCACCAGGATGCGGTCCTCGCCGGGGTAGGCCTTTTCGCTGCCGCCATTAAAGAAGAAGGTCACGTGGGCATATTTCTCGGTTTCGGCGATGCGCAGCTGGGTTTTGCCCAGCTCCGCCAGGTATTCGCCGAGGGAGTTTTTCAGGCTTTCCGGCGGGAAGGCGCAACTGGCTTTGATGTCGGCGGCGTACTCGGTGGTCATCACGAAGTCGGCCAATTGCGGCACGATGCTACGCTCGAAGCCGTCAAAATCCGGTTCGATAAGGGCCCGAGTGATCTGGCGCGCCCGGTCTGGCCGGAAATTCATGAACACAACGGCGTCGCCATCGTTGATGGTCGCGGCTTCTTCGCCCTCGCCGACAATGACAGTGGCGGTAACGAATTCGTCATTCTCGTCGCGTTCGTAGGCCGCCTTCAGGCCGGCAACGGCGTCTTCAGCATCGTACTCGGCGTCGCCGGTCACCATAAGGTCGTAGGCGGTCTTGACCCGATCCCAACGGTTGTCACGATCCATGACGAAATAGCGGCCAATGATAGAGGCCACGCGGCCTGCACCGGTCTCTTCGAACACTGCCTGGGCCTTCTTAAGGGACTCCTCCGCAGCGCGTGGCGCCGTGTCGCGGCCGTCCAGAAAGGCGTGCAGGTACACCTGTTTGGCGCCACGCTTGGCCGCCAGGCGAATCATGGCGAAAATGTGTTCCTGATGGCTGTGCACGCCACCTTCAGATAACAGCCCAATGATGTGAACCGCTTTGTCGGCTTTCACCGCCTTGTCTACGGCCGCTGTGTAAGCCGGGTTCTCATCAAAGGTGCCGTCTTCGATGGCTTTGTTGATCCGGGTGAAGTTCTGATAAACGATACGACCGGCCCCGATGGTGGTGTGGCCCACTTCACTGTTACCCATCTGGCCTTCGGGCAAGCCCACAGCCATGCCTGAGGTTTCAATCAGACTTTTGGGGTTGTTGCTCCAGAGTTTGTCCCACACCGGCGTATTGGCACTGTAAATGGCGTTGTGTTCAGTGCTGTCGGAGTGGCCAAAGCCGTCGAGGATCAACAAAACAGTCGGTTTTTTGGTCGCAGTCATACTCGTTTGTCACTCGTGGTTGCGTTAAAGGGGAGTGGTGCAGGGATCTGGCACCGTGAGGATAGCCTCATTCTACCCGTTTGGCGCGCGTAACTCCACGTTGTACGGGGCCTGGGGCTGAGAAAATCGGGGATGATGGTGTATACTAGCGCCCTTTTCTGGCCCCTGACGGTGGACCGGGGGTAAAATCCCCGGCCGGAAGGGCCTTTCATCGAAACAGGAAGCGCGCGACTGTGGATTTTTTTGTCTTTATCAGTGAACAGTGGTTGTTAGTCAGTGGGCTATTGGTTCTGATTTACGTGTACGCGATGCGTGAGCGGATCAAGAATGGGCGCCCGGTATCGGCCCACGAAGTTACCCAGCTGCTGAACAAGGAGCAGGCGGTGTTGCTGGATGTGCGCGATGCGGCGGATTTCAATGCTGGCCATATCTCCGGCGCTATTCATATTCCTCACAGCAAAGTCAAAGATCAGCTCGCGCAGCTGGAGCAGTATAAGACCAGGACTATTGTCATCGCCGACAAACTCGGCCAGCACGCAGGCAGCGTCGGTCGGATGCTGGGCTCGAACGGCTTCGACGTGCGCCGCTTGGCGGGGGGAGTCGCCGAGTGGCGTTCCCAGAATCTGCCCCTGGTCAAGGCGTAGTTATGGCACCGGTAGTGATTTATACCACGGCGACCTGCCCGTTCTGCATCAATGCCAAGCAGTTGCTGAACACCAAAGGCGTAGCGTTCGATGAAATTCCGGTGGACGGCAACACCCGTCTGCGCCAGGAACTGGCACAGAAGAGCGGTCAGCGTACGGTGCCCCAGATCTGGGTGGGTGATACGCATGTTGGCGGCTTTTCCGAACTGTGGGCGCTCGACCGTAGCGGTAAACTGGCGTCTTTGCTGGGCACCTGAAAAGCGACCCCTGAACCCTAATTATTCATCATCAACAGAGAAACTCTTATGTCAGAGCAAGAAAACAACGGCCAGGGCCCGGCTGCCGCAGGCCAGCAGCCCCAGCAACCGGGTACGCAGTTTAAAGTTCAGCGCGTTTACCTGAAAGACCTGTCCTTCGAGGCCCCCATGGGTGTCGAGGCATTTCGTCAGAGCAGCCAGCCCGGCGTTGAGCAGGAGCTGAACACCCAGATCACCCGCATCGACGAGACCACGCACGAAGTGGTTCTGTTGTTGACCGTGACCGCCAAAAGCGAAGGTCGCACCGTGTTTCTGGTGGAAGTCAAACAGGCGGGCCTGTTCCACGTTCAGGGTTTCGAGGGTATGCAGCTCAACCAGGTGCTCAATACCACTTGCGCTCAAATCCTGTTTCCCTACGTTCGCGAAGTGATCGACTCGACGCTGATGCGCGGCACTTTCCCGCCGCTGATGTTGCCGCCGATCAACTTTGATGCGGTGTTTGCCCAAGCGGTGAGTCAGGCCAAGAAGAAGGCCGAGTCGGGCCAGCCCGAAGGCAGCAACGTTCAGTAACACGCAATACCCGGCCCCGCGCCGGGTATTTTTTTGGGTCTTCCGTGAGCGTCAGCATTTATGTTTTCACTCTCCCGCCTGTTTTCCTCGCGCGCCGAGCATATCGCCGCCATTGATCTCGGTTCCAACAGCTTTCATTTGATTGTCGCCCGCTGGGACGATGAGCAGCTGGTCATGCTTGACCGGTTGCGCGAGCCGGTACGTCTCGGCTGGGGGTTGACGGAGGATGGCAAGCTCGATGACGAGGCGCGCGCACGGGCGCTGGCTTGCCTGGAGCGGTTTGGCGAGCGCTTGCGCGCCTACCCCTCGCGCCACGTGCGTTGCGTGGGTACGAAAACGCTGCGCAGCGTCGACGATGCCAGTGGTTTTTTGGCCGAGGCCGAAGCGTGCCTCGGGCATCCGGTGGAAATCATCTCCGGTGAGGAAGAGGCGCGTCTCGTGTACCTGGGGGTCGGTCAATGTGTGGCACCGGGTGAAGGTCGTCGCCTGGTGGTGGATATCGGCGGCGGTAGCACCGAGGTGATTGTTGGCACCGGTCTGGACGCAACCCTGAAAGAAAGCCTGAGCATGGGTTGTGTGGCGCTGAGCAAGACCTTCTTTGCCCAAGGCAAGGTGACGGACAAACTGCTGAAAAAGGCACGGACCCGCTGTTTGCTGGAGGTTGCACCGGTTGCCAGACGGTTTACCCATGAGGGCTGGGACGAAGTGTTGGGGGCTTCGGGCACCATTAAAGCGGTTGCCCGGGTTTGCGAGGCCAATGGCTGGAGTGATGGCACCATTCGCGCCGAAGGACTGGAGCAGATCATCAAGGCCTACCGCGACAGCGGCGAGGTTGAGCTCAGTCTGAAAGGGCTTTCCAGTGATCGGGAGCCTGTGTTCCTGGGCGGGGTGTTGGTGCTGGCGGCCCTGTTCGAGAGCCTCGGCATCGAGCAGATGCAAGCGGCGGATTGGGCGCTGCGCGAGGGGTTGCTTTATGACCTCAAAGGACGGCTGGAAAACCGCGATATTCGCCAGGGCAGCGTTGACGCCTTGGCGCGGCGATTTCATGTGGATCTGGACAAAGCCGCCCAGGTCGAGCGTACGGCCCTGGTCATGCTCGAACAGGTCAGTGAACCCTGGGGCCTGGACCCGGTGGAGTCCGGCAAATTGCTCTCCTGGGCGGCCCGGTTGCACACCGTGGGGCTGGACATCGCTCATGCCGATTACCATAAGCACAGTGCCTACATCATTGAAAATGTCGACCTTGCCGGCTGCTCGCGCCTGGAGCAAGCGCAACTGGCGGCCCTGGTGTTGGCGCATCGCAAGCGCTTCCCCCCGAAAAAATTCCCGCAGGGCAATGAAGAGCTGGCGCGCCTGGCGATCCTGCTGCGCTTGGCGGTTATTTTTCATCGGGCGGGCAATCGCGCGGAGAGCCCCCCGCTGAGGTTGAACGCCAAGGAGGAGTTGCTGGCGCTCAACCTGCCTTCGGCGTGGTTGGAGTCCAACCCGTTGACCTTGGCCGATTTGGAGAGTGAAGCCGAGTACTTGGCCCGCTTTGATTACCGACTGACCCCCTGAGCTGAAGTGTCGGGAAAGCAAACAGTCATTACCCCCTCCGCAGACCGCCTGTAAGCGCGTTTGGCACTATCGGGTGCTTCTTCTAATATCGGAATCGTGACTAAACCCCCGTTTGCGGGGGGCTGAATGCCTCCTACGCGGGTTTTGGTGCCTGTCGGGTCGCCTTACACTTTGTCGTTTAAAACCACATAGAAATCTCATAACCGATTGATTTGGCGTCGTTTTCATCTATTGGCATGGCTCCTGCTTGGGAGTACTTGCCCAAATGGGTTGGGGCAAGGGTTCAAAGGAGTGATAACAACTTTATTGGAGCAGGTGAAGGTTATGAACAAGTCATTCAAAGGAATTCGTGGACTATTGGTACTGGCAGCCTTTCTGGTGGCCGGTCATGCTCAGGCGCTGATGCTGACGCCTGGAGATATCGATGCGAGCACGGACATCGTGCATAACAATACGTCAGCGCTGAGCGCCAACAATGTCGCGGTATTGTTCGGCACGTCATCAACCCTGACGTCGCTGTACAAGGCAGATTACGACGAAGGCACGAACTCAGAGCTGTACGGTGATTTTTATGCGACCAACTTCTGGGGCGACCCCAATCACGCGGACATCATTAATTTGGGGCCCGAGTCGATCAGTTGCGTCGAATGCTATTTGGTGGTGAAAGACGGTAATCAGCCCCAGTACCTGTTTGATCTTTCGACGCGCGGCTGGAACGGCTCAGATACCATCAACCTGCGTGATTTTTACCTGAACACTCAGGGTGCGATTTCCCATGTCGCTATCTTCGGTGTGGTCGCTCAGGTTCCCGAAGCCGGCGCCCTGGTACTGATGGGTCTCGGCCTCTTGGGACTGGGATTGGCTCGTCGGCGCGAGACTAAAGTCAGCGCCTGATTGGTCAGCCGTCAGCAAAGAATTTCAAAGGAAGAGACGCCTGCCAGGATGGTGGGTGACAGCAGGAAAGCCCCCGCCCCCGGCCGAGTGCCGGGGGCTTTTTTTTAGGGGTGCTTGCTCAAGTGAGTTGGCGTGCCGCCCAGCGTTCCAGCAAAACCAGCTGAGCGTTGACCGCTGGCTCACCGTCGGCGGGTTCGGTATGGCTGTAGTTGCCGTCGGACTGCAATTCCCAGGCATGGGTGTTATCGGCCAGATACAGGTGTAGATCGTCGATAATTCGCTCGCGCAGCTTTTTGTTTTTGATTGGGAAACAGGTCTCAACCCGATGGAACATGTTGCGAATCATCCAGTCAGCGCTTGAGCACAGCACTTCCGGCTCGCCACCGTTCTCAAAGTAAAACACGCGTGTATGCTCCAGAAATCGACCGACGATAGAGCGCACGCGAATGGTCTCCGACAGGCCCGCCACCCCAGGACGTAATTGACACACCCCCCGCACGATCAAATCAATCTGCACGCCGGCCTGTGACGCCTGGTAGAGCTCCTCAACCAGATGCTCTTCGTAGAGCGAGTTCATTTTGGCAATAATACGAGCAGGTTTACCCTGCTCAGCATTTTCCCGTTCGGCCCGAATTCGTCGCAGCATGCCCTTGTGCAACGTGAAGGGGCTGTAGAGCAACGCCTCCATTTTTGAGGCTTTCCCCATGCTGCTCAGTTGAAGGAATATCCGGTAGACGTCCTGGCTGATGGCGCTGTCGCTGGTCAGAAGGCCGTAGTCGGTATAGATCATGGCGGTTTTCGGGTGATAGTTCCCGGTGCCCAGGTGCACGTAGTAGCGCAGTTTTCCGTTCTCTCGGCGGGCAACCATCAGCATCTTGGCGTGAGTCTTATAGCCCACAACCCCGTAAATGACGTGGATACCGTAGCGCTGAAGGCGCTCGGCCAAGGCCACGTTTTCTTCTTCGTCAAAACGTGCCCGTAATTCGACAATCGCGGTCACCTCCTTACCCGCCCGGGCAGCGGCGACCAGCGCGTCCACAACCGGTGAATTGTAGCCGGTTCGGTACAGCGTCTGCTTGATCGCCAACACGTAAGGATCATTGGCAGCTTCGCGCAGAAAGTCCACTACCCCGTTAAAGGAATCGAAGGGGTGGTGTAGCAGAATATCCTGCTTTTTCAGGACATCAAAATAGCTGTTGCTGCGCTTGGGCAGTTTGGGCATGGCCTGAACAAACGGACGAAAGTAAAACTCACTGTCTTTGACCAGATCGAAAAGATCCGCTAGCCGGTTGAGATTGACCGGGCCATTGATACGGTAGAGGCCGCGTTCGGGGATCTCGCAGCGCTCGAGCAGAAAGTCACGCACGTGATCCGGACATTGATCACTAAGCTCCAGGCGGACTTCGTCGCCGTACTGGCGGTATACCAACTTGCCCTGAACGGCACGCAGAAGATCCTCGGTCTCCTCTTCATCGAGAAAGATGTCCGAGTTGCGAGTCAGGCGAAACTGGTGACTGGCAATCACCTTCATACCGATGAAAATCTCGGCCATAAAGTAGTGGATGATCGAGGACAGAAAGACAAACTCCCGGCCCTCAGTGGTGAGCTCGGGGGGCAGCGACAGTATGTGGGGCAGGGAGCGGGGTACCTGCACGATGGCTCGCCCGGAGCTGCGCCCGAAGGCGTCTTTGCCATCCAGCTCGACAATAAAATTGAGGCTTTTGTTGAGAATGCGCGGAAAGGGGTGCGCTGGGTCAAGCCCGATCGGGCTGAGCACGGGCAGTACGTCGGTTTCAAAATACTGGCGCAGATAGTCGATTTGCGGTCCGCTCCACTCCTCCCGACGCAATAGACGGATGCCGTTCTGGCGCAGTAGTGGCAGGACGTCGTGGTTGAGAATCTGGTATTGCTCTTCAACCAGGCGGTGTGCGCGTTGTGCGGTCTCCTCAAGCAGGTCTTCAGGCAGGACGCCGTCCGGGCCGGTAGCGCTGGCTTGATGGAGCTCCAGCATCTCTACCAGTCCGCCGATGCGCACTTCAAAGAATTCATCCAGGTTAGTAGAAAAAATACACAGAAAGCGCAGCCGCTCCAGTAGTGGCAGGGTTTCATCGTAGGCTTGGTAGAGCACCCGTTGATGGAATGCCAGCAGGCTCAGCTCTCTGTTGAAATAGGCATTGGACACAATCACCTCTCGTAGTCCTCAGCTTCGAAGACCACAAGAGTATTGCTAAATGATGACAGTTTTACGACAGCGCCCGCTGTGAGGTTATCGACCACAGCGGTAAACGCCAAAATGCTGTTCTCCGTCCTCCGGTTCGCTGACGGGTACGATGGTATCGCCACCGATCTCTGCCGCTTTGTTGCGCGCGTGATCGAGCAACTCGCGCTCGACACGCTCTTCTTTTCGAATGACGGGTCCTACCCGGTCGGAAACGCTCACTTCCATACGGTGTAATCGTTCACAGTCGCGTACATTCGCTTCATCGCGGACCTGGACTGACTGTCCAGCTTCATTGAGTTCAATGACGGTGCAGCCGCTGGCGAGGACGGCCAGGGTCGCAAGGGTAAATAGATGTTTCATGGAATCTCCCGTAGCAAACATTGGTTGATCTGAATTGTGCGTAAACCGCTTGTGTATGAGTCGCTCAAGCTGACGAGGTTCCCGGCGCCAAGTCGAGTTGTGCGCTGCCTCACAGTTCTCCAAGCATAGCTTAAAACTGTCACCGAGTTATCACAGTTCGGTCATTTTGCAGCGCTAAATTCTCCCTGTTGGCGGCGAGCAGACGTAGCTGCCATTTCCCTCAATCAGGAGAATGATCGTGATCACTGAACAAGAAAGCACCGTGCTGGTCGGCGATGAAGGCGACGAGCAAATGAGCAATCTCTCTTCCAATACGGCCATGCGCGATGTCATCCGCTCGCGCTATTCACGCCGGTCACTGCTGCAGGGGTCCCTCAGCGCAGCGGCGTTGGGTTTCCTGGGTGCCGGGCTGGTGGGTTGTGGTTCCAGCAGCTCTGACGACACCCCGCCTGGAGGGGATAACGGCAACGGCAATGGTGGAGCGAATGGCAATGGCGAGATCGAAGCGCCTGTGCTGCTGGGCTTCGCCGCGATTCCGGTCAGCGATGCCGATACCGTAGTGGTGCCTGAAGGCTATAGTGTACGCGCGATATTGCCCATGGGCGAGCCCATTGCGGGGAGCTATCCGAGCTACGCCCTCGATAATAGCGGCGAGGAGCAGGGCATGCAGATGGGGTCGCATCACGATGGCATGCACTTCTTCCCGATTGAAGGAGAGCATCCCTACGAGGGTAGCTCTGCGGAAGGTTTTATCGTGATGAACCACGAGTACGTTGAGCCGCGCTTTATGCATACTGCGGCCATTGGGCAGGCATTGTCGCGCAGCAATGTGCCGGTTCTGAATGAGGACAATGAGCGCGATGCCGATCAGGTTCTGAAAGAGCTCAATGGTCACGGCGTTAGCATCGTGCGGATGCGCGAGGAAGAGCGGGGTCATTGGGTAGTGGTTGCCGACGACCGCAACCGCCGTGTTACCGGTTTGACCCCAATGGAAATCTCTGGCCCGGTGCGCGGCACCGACTTTGTCAAGACCCGCTTCAGTCCCACCGGCACCATGACCCGCGGTACCCTCAACAACTGTGCCCACGGTGTCACCCCGTGGAATACCTATCTGGCTGCCGAGGAAAACTGGGCCGGTTATTTTCGCAACAGCACGGCTGCCGACCGGGATGCGTTGCCCCGCGAGCAGAGCCGCTACGGCGTGCGTCACGCCGGTCAGACCAGCCGCTATCTGTGGGACCAGGCCAACGAGGATCCGGATCTGCATCAGCAGCGTTTCGCCCGTTTTGATGTCGGCGCCACCGGCGACTCGGCATTGGAAGATTACCGTAATGAACCCAACGGTTTTGGCTGGATGGTGGAGATTGACCCCTTTGATGAGACTCATACGCCGGTCAAGCGCACGGCGCTGGGTCGCTTCGCCCACGAAGGTGTGGTCTTTGCCAATGTTGAAGAAGGCAAGCCGGTGGTCTGTTATTCGGGCGATGATGCCCAGAATGAATATATCTACAAGTTCGTCAGTGCCCAGCCCTATTATGCCGATACCGCCGGCGGCCACCTGCTCGATACCGGTACGCTCTATGTGGCCCGGTTTAACGAGGATGGCAGTGGCGAGTGGCTGCCTCTGATCTACGGCATGGCTCCGTTGAATGACGCCAACGGCTTTCGCAGTCAGGCCGACGTGTTGGTCAATACGCGCCTGGCCGCTGACGCGTTGGGCGCCACCAAAATGGACCGCCCGGAATGGGGTGCGGTAAACCCGCTCACCGGCAGCGTCTATTTTACCCTCACCAATAACACCAGTCGCACTGACGACAACACGGATGCGGCCAACCCCCGTGCACAGAGCCGTTGGGGCCACATCATTCGCTGGGATGAAGCTAACGGCAATGCGGCGGGCACTCGCTTTGAGTGGGACATCTTCATTCTCGCGGGCCCGACCGACGACTCAGCGTTCAACGGCGAAGCGCTGACCGACGAGCAGATCTTCAACAGCCCTGACGGTTTGTGGTTTGATAAAGAGGCGCGCCTGTGGATTCAGACCGACATCAGCGAGGGCGTCATGAACAGCGGCGATTGGGCGCAGTTTGGTAACAACCAGATGCTCGCCTGCGACCCGATCAACAAGGTGTTGCGTCGCTTTCTAACCGGACCGCTGGGGCAGGAAATTACCGGCGTAGTCACCACCCCGGATCAGCGCACCATGTTTGTCAACGTCCAGCATCCGGGCGCGACCACCACCCCGGCAGACTTTGCCGAGGGCGATATCAACAGTCGCTTCCCCGACTATGACAATGCCATCTACCCCCGCTCCGCGACCCTGGTGATCACCAAGGACGATGGTGGGGTGATCGGCAGCTAAACTTTTCGACCAGGGAAGATTCCACCAAAAGCGCGGCTGGACGCCGCGTGCGCAGGGCAGGACAACTCTCCACTGAAGTTGGGCGCAGGGAGCGCCCTTTTTTTGTTTACGGCGTATGCTCGATCTCATACCACAGGGTTTGCGTTTCTCCGCCAATCGTTAGACGAGCGTTTCCGTTGTGGTTTTCAACCGGGATTGGGGTGCCCTTTTGTCCTTGCTCGTCCAGGGCCCAAACGCTGACATCTTCGGCCCGGAAAGGAAGCGTGACTTCCGCATTCACCACCTCAATCAACGTCGGCGCACGTCCCCAGTCGCTTCCCAGCGAGTTCTGGTTGGCATTCCACTGCTGACCGGTATTCTCCATCAGTCCCGTTGCGACCAACAGCACCTGTGCGGGTTGATCCGGTGTCGCAAAGCTGCCGCTGCGTGTGGTCAACGTCAGGGTCGCCCAGTCCTGCTGAGTTTCGCCGATGGCGATGGTCACATTGCCCAGAATGAATTCCTGACCATCGATAAAGCCGATAACGCCCTTGCTCGCTTCTGTGTCGAGGGTGACCACCCCTTTGCCGCTGCGGCTGCGATCCCAGCGCAGCTCGCCGGTGTCGGCTTCGGCAACCGCGGCATCGAGCGCGGCCGGTGCTGTGTCCAAGCCCAGCTCAGCACTGAGGTCCATGGCAATCCGGTGGCGCAGTGCCAGGTCGCTGGGGACACCCAGATGGGAGGCATTGGCGACGTTCCAGCTGCTGCCCCGGGTGGTCAGAATCTCCAGTTCGGTGTCGGTATCGAAGTTGATCAATACTGACTCCTGTGCCGGACTGACGTCGCCGCGTCGGTAGATCAGGGCACCGGCGAGCATATTGGCCATTTTGGTGGGGTGGGCGGTCATGCTGAAGAAGTTATCGACCACTTCTGCTCCCCAGTTGCCGCCGGCGCCGGCATCGTAGGCAAACATCATGATGCCATCCCAGTCCTGTAGCGCGGCGTAGGCCGCGATCAGCAGCGGGCCCTCACTGCTGTAGGTGTTGGGTGAGGCGTGCTGGTACTCGGAGACGGTAAAGGGCATACCGTGGATACGCTCGCGCGCCAGGTTGCCGAGGGTTCCGTTCCAGGTGTTGACCATGGCGTCGTTGCCCACCGTCCAGTTATTGCTATCCCAGGGCTCGCCCGGAAATAC
This sequence comes from Marinimicrobium alkaliphilum, assembly GCF_003259155.1. Lineage (GTDB taxonomy): Bacteria > Pseudomonadota > Gammaproteobacteria > Pseudomonadales > Cellvibrionaceae > Marinimicrobium_A > Marinimicrobium_A alkaliphilum. The sequence goes on along the minus strand of NZ_QGMQ01000003.1, from coordinate 27,817 downwards.
CGGGTGCTGCCAATAAGAATGGCCATCCGCAAAATCATAGACCGCCTGAGCGCTTGGCGGACTGTTCATGATCGTGGTGCCTGCTACCAGTCCCGGGTAGGCCAGGTCCACTTTGATAAAGTCGCGCATATCTTGCCAGTAGGCGTATTCCAGGTCGCGTATGAACGCGGCCCAGTCGCGCATGCGCTCGCGCGTATAGCTGCCGGCGCGGCGGTTGGGGTTGATGCCGGCCTGTTCCAGGTTTTCACCCTCGGCCAGTGCTTCGACAGTGCCGCCACGAGTCAGACTGATGTCCGCCAGGTAAACGTTGGCGAGGCGATTGCCGAAGCCGTTAAAGTTGATGCGCAGGTTGTCATCGCTGACCGGTGCGAAAAAGGTCCACTCCACCCTTTGCCACTCAGAACCGAGGTTGGCATGCCGGGAATCGAAGGTGCTGTAGTCGCCGTAGGCGCGCTGCAGATTCGCGCTGAGGCTGGTGCTATTGTCGGCGCGGGCGTAGAAGCTCAGGGTGTAGAGTTGATCTTCATCGAAGGTCAGGCCCGGCTGATTGAGCTGGGCGTGCCAGGTGTCGCTGCCGGGCGCAGTGACTTGCCAGTGCCACGCCTCGCGCCCGTGATGGCTTCCCGCCTCAACAAGGCCCTCGGCGCCTTCGTGGAATTCCACCACCCAATCGCCCAGTTCGGCGCTCAGCAGCTCTTCGCCGCTGTCTTCGTCGGCCGCGCCCCAGGCCGCTTCGAGCGCTTCGGTAGAGGCGTGGCGCGCCTGCAGCCAGGTGTTCCAGTGATCGGCCAACTGTTCCCGAAATACCGCCGGCCATTGGTCGATGGCGCCGTCGTAGAATTGTTGGAACAGACTGTTCTCGTTGTTCACTTCCACCATCACAATGGCCGGATCTGCGGCGTAGCTGAGGCCGGTGTAGGGGTTGGTGTGAGTCAGCAACTGCTGGGCAAACGCCTTTTCCAGGTTGCGAAAATCGTCGTTGATAAACCCGAGTACATGGGATTCTTTCCAGTCGAGCTGGGTGACCTCATCGGGCAACCCGTCTTCAGGGTAGAAGAAACGGGAATTGAGCAGGTTCAGATTGACGTAAATACCCTGTGCCCGCAGCTGCGCGATAAAGTAGTCGAGTCGATCCAGGTTGTCGGCGTTGAGATTGCGGCTGTTGCCCTGGGGGTAGTCGATCAGACTGGCGGTGTTCATGCCGCTCCAGCCAAAATCCATATGGTGAAAGCGCACGATATTGATACCGAATTTGGCCAGGCGAGCGGCGATTTTCTCTGCATCATCGGCGTCTGGAAAGCTCGATTCGGCGGTGATGTTGACCCCCCAAAAACGGATGGGATCGCCCTCCAGCACAAACCGCCCGTCATCATTGGTGCCCACATAGCCATAGCGACCGGCGGGGGTGTGGTTCAGGTTGCTCAGATTTGTGATGCCGGGGCTGGCGTCATCCCAGGGCAGGACAAAGGGCACCAGGGCGGCTGGCGGTGCCTCCGTTGACGGGGGTTGTTCCTCGGGCAGTGGTGTGGTCAGCGGCGCATCGGAGGAGCTGCTGCAGCCCGCTAGCCATAGGATCAGCAGCGTGGGCAAGGGGGCAAAGTAACGGCGGAGGCTCATAAGGTTCACCAGCATTGTCTTTTATGATTTATGACTATAAGTAGTCTAGCGGGTTGCGCCCGGCTTGCATACGTATTCAATGGCGCTTTGCTGGTTTCCGGCCCATCGCATGGGGTAGCTTTAGGGGATAACTGTCATCCACGGAGTATATAATGAGACTGAAGCACCTTCTTGCCGCCACTGTCATCGGCTCGGCCGTCGCCGCCTGTGGTCAGCAGAGCGAACCCGAGCCCCAGAGTGTCACGCCACAGCCCGAGGGCGAGGGTAAACCCGTGATCTATCAGGTAATGACCCGGTTATTCGGCAACACCAAAACCACCAACAAGCCGTGGGGCACCCTGGAGGAAAACGGCGTTGGCAAGTTCAGCGACTTTACCGACGAAGCCCTGCAGGGTATCAGGGAGCTGGGCACTACCCACCTCTGGTACACGGGCATTCCCCACCACGCGGTGATCCGCGACTACACCGATTACGGCATCAGCCTGGATGACCCGGATGTGGTCAAAGGCCGCGCCGGCTCTCCCTATGCCGTTAAAGACTACTACACCGTCAATCCGGACCTGGCCGATGACCCGGCGAAGCGTCTGGAAGAATTCGAGGCGCTGATTGAGCGTACCCACAACAACGGCATGAAGGTGATCATCGACCTGGTGCCCAATCACGTCGCACGGCGGTACGAATCCATTGCCCGGCCCGACGGTATTGAAGACTTTGGTGCGAACGACGATACCAGCGTGGAGTACGCGCGCGACAATAATTTCTATTACATCCCCGACGCCTGCTTTGAAGTGCCCGAGTGGCCCGAAGATTATGCGCCCCTGGGTGGCGAAGCCCATCCCCTGGCCGACGGCAGTTTTGACGAGTGCCCCGCCAAGTGGACCGGCAACGGCGCCCGCTCGGTGCAGCCGGACTTTGGTGACTGGTATGAAACCGTCAAGGTGAACTTTGGTGTGCGCCCGGACGGCAGCCACGACTTTGATGAGCTGCCGCGCGACTATGCCGACAAACCCATTGAGGCTCACTATGAGTTCTGGCAGGGTCGGGACGTACCCGACTCCTGGGAGAAATTCCGCCACATCGCGCTTTACTGGTTGGACAAAGGCGTCAACGGTTTCCGTTTTGATATGGCGGAGATGGTACCGGTGGAATTCTGGAGTTACCTCAATGCCCACATCAAACAGGCGGACCCGGAGGCCATGCTGATTGCCGAGGTTTATCAGCCCGACCTGTACCGCGATTACATCCATCTGGGCCGTATGGACTACCTGTACGACAAGGTGGACTTCTACGATAACCTCAAGTGGGTGATGCAGGGACACGGCAGCACCGATGCCCTGATTGAAGTGCACGCGCAGCGCATGGATATTCAGGAGCATATGCTGCACTTCCTGGAGAATCACGACGAACAGCGCATCGCCAGCCCTGAGTTTGTCGGTGATGCCCGCAAAGGTATGCCCGCGATGATGGTGTCGGCCACCATCAGCACTTCGCCCACTATGCATTACTTTGCCCAGGAGCTGGGTGAAGCTGCGAGCGAAGACGCCGGTTTCGGTAAGGCCAGCCGTACCACCATTTTTGATTACTGGGGCGTGGCCTCCCATCAGCGCTGGATGAACGATGGTAAGTTTGACGGCGCTGCCCTCAAACCGGAAGAGCGTGAGCTGCGCGACTTTTACGTGCGTCTGTTGAACTTCAGTGCCGACCAGCCGGCGATGTTTGGTGAGTTTGGTGATATCCATACCTACAACCGCGCCAACACCGACAGCTACGACGAAAACCTGCTCAGCTATCTGCGTTGGACCGATACGCAAAAGCTGCTGATGGTTGCCAACTTCCGTGATCGCACCCACGGTGAACTGACGTTGCGTGTTCCCGCTGAGCTGGTTGAAGCCTGGGGCCTGAGCGACGGCACTTACACACTGACCGAGCAGCTCTACGGCGAAGTGCAGGTGACCCTGACCGTGACCAACGGCGAGGGTCAGATCCCCTTGACCCTGCCAGCTCTGGCGTCCTACATCTTCCAGTTGGAGGGTTAAACCATGGGGTGCTCAGGCGTATTGAAATGGCTGGTAGCGGCGCTGGCGTTCTATGCGCCGCTGGTTTTCGGTCATAGCTATCAAAGCCATCAGGTACTCGATGATGCCCTGGTGATCGATACCGATCGCGGACAGCTCACCCTGCGCTTTCACCACCCGGCGGTGGTGGAAGCTTTTTACCAAACCGATGGGGTAAAACAGCTGCCCTCGTTTACCTTGCCCGAAGACAGTCGGGCGTTGTCGGCACAGTTGAGTGAAGCGGATAACCGGCTGCACTTCGGCACCGATGAGCTGACGGTCAAGGTCCAGAAACGGCCTCTGCGACTCAGCTACTATCGTGATGGAAGACGTCTGGTGGGAGAAGAAGCGGGTCTGTTTCAACACGAAACCCTGCGCGGCTTTCGATTTGATCTGACCGACGACGAGAAACTGTTGGGCGGTGGTCAGCGGGTGTTGGGTATGGATAGACGTGGCCATCGGCTGCCGCTCTACAACCAGGCCCACTACGGTTACAGCACCGAATCCGAGCAGATGTACTTCAGTATTCCGGGGGTGATCTCCAGCAACAACTACGCCCTGGTGTTCGATAACTCCGCTACCGGTGTTATGGATCTGGGGGCGACGGAAAAAAACGTTTTGCAGTTTGAAGCGGTCGCCGGTCGCACCGGGTACATTGTAGCCGCGGGCGAACACTTGCCGGATATTGTCGACAACTACGTGAGTGCCAGTGGTAAACCGCCGCTGCCGCCGCGCTGGGCGCTGGGCAGCTTTGCCTCGCGTTTTGGTTACCGCAGTGAGCAGGAAGTGCGCGATACCGTCAAAGCCTACCGCGACCTGGCGATCCCTCTGGACGCGCTGGTGATCGATCTCTTCTGGTTTGGCGAGGACATTCAGGGGCATATGGGCAACCTCGCCTGGGATAAAAAACATTGGCCTGACCCCGAGAAAATGTTGTCCGACCTGCGCGCGGACGGAGTCAAAACCATCCTGATTACCGAGCCTTTCGTTCTCACCACCTCCAAGCGTTGGGATGAAGCTGTACGCGAAGACGTACTTGCCAAAAACTTCGGGGGTAAACCTAAAACCTTCGACTTCTATTTTGGCAACACCGGCATCATTGACGTCTTCGATCCCAAGGCCAAGGCCTGGTTCTGGAACATCTACAAAGAACTGACCGACCAGGGCATCGCTGGTTGGTGGGGCGACCTGGGCGAGCCGGAAGTGCACCCCTCGGATACCCTCCACGCCATCGGCACGGCGGATGAAATCCACAATGCTTACGGGCACGAGTGGGCGCGCCTGGTGTACGAGGGCTGGCGCGCGGACTATCCAGAGACCCGACCCTTTATCATGATGCGTGCTGGCAGCACCGGCTCCCAGCGCTACGGCATGATCCCCTGGACCGGGGATGTTGAGCGCAGTTGGGCCGGCCTGGAGCCGCAAGTGGAATTGGCGCTGCAAATGAGCCTGTTTGGTTTCGGCTATATCCATTCGGACCTGGGGGGCTTTGCCGGGGGCGAGCAGTTTGATCCCGAGCTCTATATCCGCTGGCTGCAGTACGGCGTGTTCCAGCCGGTGTATCGTCCTCATGCCCAGGAAGAAATCGCTCCCGAGCCGGTGTTTCACGATGGTTTAACCCAGGATATCGCCCGGGAGTACATCAACCTGCGCTATCGGTTGCTGCCCTACAACTACACTCTGGCTTATCGCCACAGTATGGACGGCACGCCGTTGATGCGTCCGCTGATCTATGCCGAGCCGGATAACCTCAAGCTGCTGGACGAGCGCAACAGCTACCTCTGGGGCGATGCCTTTTTGGTGGCACCGGTGACCGAGCGCGGTGTGCGCGAGTGGCCTGTGCGCTTGCCCGAAGGAGTGTGGTTTGACTACTGGAGTGGCGAGCGTTACGAAGGCGACCGCGAACTTAAGGTCGCCGTGGACATGCGCATGATTCCGGTGCTGGTCAAGGCCGGCAGTTTTATTCCCAAGGCGCCTCTGACTCAGTCCCTCGATCACTACACCGGTGAAAAGCTGGAGTTGCATTACTACGCCGATGCCTCGGTCAGTCGCGCCACCGGTGAACTGTTTGACGACGACGGCGAGAGCTACGACAGCTTGCACGTGGGTGACTACGAGCACTTGCAGTTCGTGGCGGAGCAGAGCGAAACGGCCCTGACCATCAGCCTCAGCCGTGAGGGTGATTATTCGGGCCGCCCGCACAGCCGGGAAATCACGCTGGTGGTTCATCATGCGCCCAAGGGCTTTGAACAAGTCCTGCTTGACGGTGAACCGCTTGACGCCGAGTACGTCAATCATGATCGTGCCAGCGGACATTGGGACGTGCGCTTTGAGTGGTCGGGCGCGGAAGCGGAACTCGAGTTTCGGTAAGCGTCAGCGTTTGTTGCGTAATGCCTTCGTGATGTGGTGCCACAGGTGTCGGATTACGCCTTTGGCTAATCCGACCTACTTGAATAATGGCGCCTTGTCCCGTGTAGGTCGGATTAGCCCCGCAGGGGCGTAATCCGACAACTGAGGCCCACATTTTATTTAAGCGCCTGTCGACCTGCCGTACCCAATGCGTCCAATGCTACCCCCCCCAATCTTCTATCATCCTCGCTCTGTTAATTCCTGTTAATTATCAGCCCCCTCTTTTTCACTCTTCTCAGACAGGCTAATATCCGGAACGGTCTAAAGCGCCCGACCCGTCGGGACCTTTCCTGTCCATTGCTCAAGGAGCTTCGGTTATGACTCTACCCAAAACTTCGCGTCGCCAATTTCTGGCCGGCGCTACCGCAGCCGGTGCCGCGGCATTGATGCCTGCAGCTTCCGCAGATCACCACCAATCGGCCTCGACCTCACTGCCAGCCGTGGCACACAGCGTTTTCTTCTGGCTGAAAAACCCTGACTCGGCCGAGGATCGGGCAGCATTGATCGCCGGCATCAAAACTCTGGCTGGCATTGCCCAGGTTCGGGGCTTACACGTGGGGGTGCCGGCGTCTACCGAGCAGCGTGACGTGGTTGACAGCAGCTATGATGTGTCCGAATTGCTGTTTTTTGATACGGCCGAAGATCAGGACGCCTATCAGGTCGACCCGATCCATGAGCAGTTTGTCGCTGATTGTGCCCATCTGTGGCGCGAAGTCGTGGTTTACGATTCGGTCGCTGTGTGAGCCGACGCGCCAAGTGAGTGCATGCTTGGCGCATCTTTCAACTTCTCTTTTCTTAACACTCTTCGCCGTACTTGCGCTAACTGTCAGATCGACTTATCGCCTAAAATAAGGGGGTGTGTTTGGGGGATGGAGAGGTAGCATGAGCGGGCGGGCGAAGCAGTTACTGGCAATTTTGCAGCGGGATATTGCTGAAAATCGTGTCATTTTACCCTCCCTGCCCGAAGTGGCTTTTCGGGTTCGACAGCTCACGGCCGACCCGGATTGCTCGGTTGCCCAGTTAGAGCATGAAATTACAAAAGACGCGGCTATCGCAGCCCGTCTGGTCAAAGTTTCCAACAGCACGGCGGTGCTACGCGGCAAGCCGGTCAGCTCCTTGCATCAGGCGATTACCAATTTGGGTTTTGATCTGGTGCGCTCACTGGTCACTCAGCTGGCCATTCTGCAGACCATGCAGCATCACAAAAGCGACGCGCGGATGCGCGGCTTTGTCGCAGGCAGCTTGCGTATCAGCGCTCTCAGCCACACCTTGGCGGGCTACCAGAAGCATCTCGACCCCGAGCAGGCGGCCCTTGGCGGCCTCCTGCACGATATCGGCAAGCTGCCTTTGCGGGAGTTCCTGGGCCAGCGGGCAGAGTTGAATGATCAGCAGCGTTTGCATGTAGAGCAGATTCTTCACCCGGTGGTGGGGGCTTTGATGTTGCGTCGTTGGCAGATGCCCGAGGCACTCGTAGAAATGGCCCGCCACCATGAAAAAATTCTGCGTGAATCCGGCCAAGCCAGGGCCGACTACGTCGACATCGTGATTGCGGCCAACCTGCTACACTATGGCACAGAGTCCGGGCGCTATGCGCATTACGCCGGACTGGACATCCCGGCACTCAACAAATGTGTGCACGGCCATGCCGAAGAGCAGGTGCATCAAACCACCGAAGAGCGCATGGCGATGGGCCTGAACATGATCGACGCTTGAGGTGGTGAGCGCGAGGAAAGAGGTGAGTTATGCAGCAGACTCGTCGTTACCGTATTGCCGGGCGCGTGCAAGGGGTTTTTTATCGCGCCAGCGCTCGCAGCAAGGCGCAGGAGTTGGGTTTGTGTGGCTGGGTTCGCAATCTGGCCGATGGTCAGGTGGAAGTACTTGCAACCGGCGATGCACAAACCTTGAGTGATTTTGAGGAGTGGATGTGGCAAGGGCCGGAGCGGGCGCGGGTTGAGGGCCTTGATATCGAGGTTGAGCAGTTGCAGGTGTTTGAGGGGTTTCAGATCGTCTAACAAACGAGCCCGGTGCCTCAGTGTCGGATTACGCCTTCGGCTAATCCGACCTACTGGAGGCCGTGCGCCATTGCTGGGGCTTTGTCGGAATACGCTGCGCTAATCCGACCTGCTGGAGGCCCTGCGCCATTGCTGGGGTTTTGCCGGAATACGCTGCGCTAATCCGACCTGCTGGAGGCCGTGAGCCATTGATGGGGTTTTGCCGGAATACGCTGCGCTAATCCGACCTGCTGGAGGCCGTGCGCCATTGCTGGGGTTTTGCCGGAATACGCTGCGCTAATCCGACCTGCTGGAGGCCGTGCGCCATTGCTGGGGTTTTGCCGGAATACGCTGCGCTAATCCGACCTGCTGGAGACAGCGTGCCATTGGTCGAGTAGGTCGGATTAGCCGAAGGCGTAATCCGACACCTGAGGCACCTCCATCGAAAGAGTCTTCGCTTACCCCACCAACTTATGCTTCATCCACTCGGCCCCGCGGCTGCCCACCAGATACAGACAGGGCACCACCAGCAAGGTCAAAAACATCGCCCCGAGCAGGCCGCCGATCACGGCAATCGCGAGCGGGCGCATAATCTCCGCACCTTCACCCAGGCCAATGGCCAGAGGCAGCATCCCCACCACGGTCGTCAGTGTGGTCATCAAAATCGGCCGGAGCCGAATGCCGCCCGCTTCGATCACCGCATCGATAATCGCGAGCTTGTGCTGCCGACGCCCGATCTCGATATACTCCACCAGCAGAATCGCGTTGTTGACCACAATGCCAATCAGCAGAACGACGCCGATCATGACCGGAGCTGACAGGGGTGTCGCGGTGGCCCAGAGGATGGTGACCACCCCGATCAGCGACAGGGGGGCCGCCGCCAGGATCACCAGGGGGTTGGTCAGGCGCTCGTACTGCACCGCCAGCACCACAAACACCAGGAACAGGGCCAGTAAGATCACCTGGCGCAGCTCCCGGTTGGTTTCCTGAATGGCTTCCCACTGCCCACCAAAAATCAGACTGTAGCGGTCGGACATGTCAAGGTCGCGCAAGCGCTCCTCGACCTCGCCCATGATGGTGCCCACATCCGACACCTGGGTGTTGATGTCCCCGACTACACGCTGAATGCGACTCTGGTTTTCGCGCTGGATATGGGCGGGGCCAGTGGTCATCTCAAAGCGGGCGACATCGCGCAGCAGGATGGCCTCGCCCTGATGGCGGAACAGCAATAATTCACCCAGGGTTTCCGGGTTGGCGGTTTCTTCGCGCGGCAGGCGCACGCGCACGTCGTACTCGACACTGCCGCTGATATAGCGGGTCGGAATGGCGCCGTTGACGGCCATACGGATGGCTTCGCCCACATCGGACACATTCAGGCCAAGGTCGCCGGCGCGCTCGCGGTCTACGCGAATGCGCACCAGCGGGCTGCGCGAGTCCCGCCCGACTTCAACGCCCTCCAGTCCGGGAATACCTTCAAGCAGGTTGGTGATGTCCCGGGCATAGTTTTGCAACTGCTCCAGCTCGGGGCCGACAATGGTGATGGCAAAGTCGTCGCCGGTGGTGGTGAAGCGCAAACCGCGAATCGACGGCGGCCGGACGCTGACCCAGACCCCGGGCAAGTCGAGGGCATTCAGTTGGCGCTGAGCCTGCGCGACCCAACGGCCGGCGGTCATGTCCGGGCGCTCAATGGCGGGCGTCAATTGCACGTTCATACGCGCGGTGCCGGGGCGCTCGTTGATGGCACCGCCGCCGAGGTGGCCACCCACCAGGGTAAACAGGGTCTCCACATGGGGCATGTCGCGCACGTTGTTTTCGATAATGCGCGCGATGCGATCGGTTTCTTCTGGCGGACTGCCGGAGGGCAAACCGATACTGACGGAGACGCTACCGTCATCCACCTGGGGCAAAAACTCGTTGCCCAGACCTTCTCCCACCTTGAGAGCAACAAAAAAACAGAGCGCGGCGAGGGCCAGAACCAGCCAGCGAAAACGAAGGGCGGTATGCAGAATCTTCCGATAGATGGCGCGCGCATGGTCGATCAGACGGTTGAAGCTGCGTTGAAATTTGCTGTGTTCGAAGCCGCTTTGGAAGCGGATTTTTCCGAGCAGCGCCGACAGCATGGGGATCAATGTCAGGGCGGCGGCCAGGGTCGCGAGGATGGCGAAAGAGATGGTCAGAATCAGGTCGGTAAAGACCATGGCCGCCATGCCGGAAATCAGCAGAAAAGGCAGTACGGCCGCCAGGTTGGTAAAGGTCCCGGCGGTGATTGCTCCGCGCACTTCGGCGGCGCCCAGGTGAGCGGCATCCTCCGCGGATTCTTTCATTTCGTCCCGATGCCGGTAGATGTTTTCCAGCATCACAATACCGTTGTCGAGCAGCAGGCCGACGCCCAGAGCCAAACCGCCGAGGCTGATGATGTTCAGAGTCACGCTGCCAATGCCCATGAGGGCAAAGGTGGCCATGATGGCAATCGGTATTGACAGTCCCACGACAAAAGCCTTGCGCAGGCTGCCCAGAAACAGCAGTACCAGCACCATGGCGAGGAGTCCGCCGAGTATGGCGGCACTGGCGACACTGGCAATGGCGCCGCGGATAAAATAGGCCTCGTCACCGATGGCCTGAAATTCGATGTCCTCGGGCATAAACCCGGAGCGTTCGAGGCGATCGATAGTGGCCTGGACAGCCTCGACCACTTCGACAGTATTGGCGTCGGGCTGCTTGAACACGGAAACCTGGGCCGACGGGGTGCCGTTCAGGCGTACAAACAGGCGCTGCTCCTGGTGACCGTCGGTCACCTCGGCGACATCACTGACGCGGATACGGTCGCCGTTGGGCAGGGGCACCAGCACCCCTGCAATGTCCTCTACCGAGGTGAAAAGCCCATCGGTTTTGGCCATCACGTCAAAGTCGCCGGAGGTCATCCAACCCGAAGCGATATCGACGTTCTCCATCTCCAGAGCCGCGACGATGTCGGCCATGGTGAGGTTGAAGTGGCGCAGCCGATGTTGGTCGATCTCGACCCGCATTTCGCGCACCAGACCGCCGGCGGTCTCCACCCCCGCGACCCCGTAGATGGCCACCAGTTGGGGCGTCAGCTGATGTTCAACCCAGTCCGCCACCTCAACTTCTGAGCGCACGGCGGAGCTGAAGCCCGCCTGCCACACAGGCTCCTGCGCCGGGTCAAACTTGTACAGGCGCGGGGGCTCGATGTCGCTCGGCAGCTGAGTGCGCGCCAGTTCCAGGTAGCGCGAGGCGTCCTGCAGGGCCAGATCCAGGTTGGTGCCCGGGGCAAAGTGCAGGTTGACGTTGGTGCGCCCTTCAGAGGCGCGACTGTCGATGGAAATCAGATTTTCGGTGGCCGCGAGGTTGCGTTCGAGTACGCGGGTGACCTGTTCTTCCATGACCTCCGGTGCCGTGCCCGGGTAGTTTACGGTGACCCGGATTTGAGGAATATCGATGGTTGGCAGCAGGTCAATGGGCAGGCGCTCGACAAAGAACAGACCCAGTACAAAAACCACTGAAGACAGCGCCAGAGTGCCAATCGGGCGGCGAATCGCGGTACTGGTGAGGCCGGTGTATTTCTCGCTCATAACCCGCCTCTAATCCCGGTGCCCGACGATCCGCACTTGCTGGCCCTCGCGCATGTCGATGGGGTTGCTCGCGAGTACCACTTCACCCGGCTGCAAACCATCGGTGATTTCGGTCCAGCCGCCACGGTTGATGCCGATGGTGACCGAGCGGCGCACCAGGCGATCGTCTTCGACCATATAGACGTAGCTGCCCTCGTCATCGGCGCCCACGGAGGGCGTGGGCAGGGCCAGCACGTCGGCCCGGGCATCGACGTCAATCTGTACGCGCGCCAGATAACCGGGTCGCACGCCGCGAGCGTCGGCATCCCCGGGTAGCGCCACCTCTACCGTGACCAGCCGGCTGCCGGTATCGGCGGCAGGGAAAATACGCCGCACCGTGCCCGTAAACAGCTGCTCCGGCAAGGCATCCAGGCGGACACTGGCCAGTTGTCCGGGGACCAGGTGGGCGACATCCACCTCCGGTAGTCCCGGGCGCACCACCAGCTCATCGATGGCCGCCAGCTCGAACAGGGTGTCGTGCTGCTGCACGGCTTCACCCAGCTCGATATGTCGACGGGTAACCACCGTATCCTGCGGCGCCACGATGCGACCAAAGTCGACCCGGGTACGCCAGAGATCGCGCTCACTCTCGGCTACCCGCAAGTTGGCGAGGGCTTGCTGATACTCAGCCAAGCTGACCGCCCGACGCTCGCGCAGCTCCACCATCCGCTCGTAATCCAGACGGGCACGCTCTTCCTCGGCTTCGGCGCGGGCCATTTCGGCACGCTGCTCTGACATGTCCAATTCCGCCAGCACGTCGCCCTGTTCAACGCGGTCGCCTTCCTCTTTGTGAAGCCGATGGACGGTGCCGGTGGTTCGGCTGGCGAGGCGGATATGGACCCGGGGCTCCACCGGGGCGCTGACCATCACCCGGCGCGACATGTCCCGAGGCTCCATTTCCATAACCGCAACAGCCGTGCCCCGGCGCTCAGGGCCGGTATCGTAATCATCGGTGCGGTTACAGCCGGAGAGCGCCAGGCTGGCACCGGTGAGAAGCAAGAAAAAGCGCATTGCGACAGGGTTCATGGCGTCAATTGCCTGTAAAAACAAGGAGGTGGCGAAATATTACCACTGTAACAGCTGCTCTGTGGGTCAATCACCACGCAGGGGGTTAAGAAGTGTAACCCGCTTTGTTGTGATTGGTGACAACCAAATGACACTCCGTGGCGTATATCCCCCAAATATCTGACAACTTTTACATCAGGATAAGTTTATGAGTAGCGCAAACCCGGATTTGATTCGAGTGGTGTACATCAGTCGTGCCAATTTCACGGTGGCCTCGGCTGAAACGGGGGTGGAGCCGACGGTAGCCCGGATTCTGCAGGCGTCGCGCATCAACAACCCCAAGCTGGCGATAGGTGGCCTGCTCTATTATGGCGACGGCTGCTTCTTTCAATGTCTGGAGGGTGAGCGCAGCGTAGTGGTTGAGCTGCTCAAAAAAATCAAGCGCGATCCGCGCCATAAAGATATGAAGGTGGTGTACCAGGTTTCGACCCAGGTACGTCAGTATTCGAACTGGTCCATGAAGTACATTCCGGCGAGCGACCGGGTGCAGTCGCTCCTGGCACACAACGGCCACAAGCGCTTCGACCCCTATCAGTTCGACAAGGAAATGGTGAAAAAACTGTTGCAGGCTTTCCGTCTGATCAATCACGAACGCGATCATGCCGATGAGCCGGGAAGCCTCGAGGCGGAGGGTGCAAGCCCAGCCGATCAGCGCAAAGCATTGGTGAAGTGGTTGGCGGCTCCGGTCGTGCTGGGTCTGTTGGCCGGCCTGGTGTGGTACGGCTACGCCTGATGCAAAAACGCCCGCGACGTTGCGCGGGCGTTTCCTGACTGATGCAGCTGCGTGTTACTCGCTTTCGATCAGGTTGCGGTAGCCGTTGGCATCGAGGGCGCCATCGAGTTCGCTCAAATCGCTGGGCTTGACCTTGAAAAACCAGCCGTCGTCAAAGGGCGAGCTGTTGACGGTTTCCGGTGCGTCTTCCAGATCTTCATTGATGGCGATCACTTCGCCCGATACCAGGGAGTAGATGTCTGAGGCGGCCTTGACCGACTCGACCACACCGGCTTCCTCGCCGGCGGTGACCTGGCTGCCCACCTCCGGGGTTTCCACAAACACCACATCGCCCAGGGCCTCCTGGGCGTGGTCGGTAATGCCGATGGTGACGGTACCGTCATCTTCAACGCGGGCCCACTCGTGGGACGAGAGGTATTTCAATTCGTCGCGAACTTCGCTCATGGTCAGTTTCCTGTTGATTTGCAGTCAGATTTAGTCGACGGCCTTGCCGTTGCGCACAAATACCGGTTTTCTCAGGGTGACGGGCAGGCGTTTGGAGCGTATCTCCACCTCTGCCTGGCCCACAGTGTCGGCGGGCACTCGCGCCAACCCAATAGAATAGCCCAGGGTGGGGGAGAAGGTCCCGCTGGTGATGATGCCTTCACCGCCTTCGGCAGTAATGACCTTCTGCCCGGCGCGCAGTACGCCGCGCTCGTGCAGGGTCAGACCCACCAGCTTGTGTTTTACACCGCTCTGTTTTTCGGCCTGCAGAGGCGCCCGGCCAATAAAGTCCCGCTCGCCCGGTTCCCAGGCGATGGTCCAGCCCATGTTGGCGACCAGGGGCGAGGTCTCCTCGTCCATCTCGTGGCCGTACAGGTTCATGCCGGCCTCCAGGCGCAGTGTGTCCCGCGCGCCCAGGCCACAGGGCGCTACGCCGACCGCCGCCAGTGCGCGCCAGAACGCGGGTGCTTCTTCACCGGGAAGGATCACTTCCAGCCCGTCCTCACCGGTGTAGCCGGTGCGGGCAATAAACCAGCCTTCACAGGCTTCGCCCTGAAACACCGAGAGGTTGTCGATGATGGATGAATACTGGCCGATGGCCTGCTTGACCCTGTCGATCGCCTCGGGCCCCTGAACCGCGACCATGGCCAGGGGCGGGCGTTCGGTCACGGTCGCGTCGAAATCGGCCGCCACCTGGCCCATCCAGGCCAGATCCTTGTCCCGGGTGGCGCAGTTGACGATCACCCGGTAGCTGTCGCCCAGGTTGTACACGATCAGGTCATCGATAACCCCGCCGCGCGTATTGAGCATACCGCTGTAGAGCGCCTTGCCCGGCTTGCCATCGAGCCTGGCCACATCATTGGCCAGCAGTGTGCGCAGATAGGCGCGAGCCTCGGCCCCGGTCACATCCACCACGGTCATATGGGAGACATCAAACATCCCCGCCGCCCGGCGCACCTGGTGGTGTTCTTCGAGCTGTGAGCCGTAGTGTAAAGGCATGTCCCAGCCCCCGAAATCGACGATTTTACCGCCCATTTCCTGGTGGATGGCGTAAAGCGGGGTTTTGTTGCCCATGTGATGAGGTTCCAGCCAGCTAAAAACGCGTAGTTTAACGCTTGGGCGGGGAATTCTCTACTTGAGCGGCGGTTTTCCTGTGCCCAGGTTCGTTCCCTGAGGAGGGGATGGGTTGTTCGGCCAGGATTAAGACGGCGTCACGCTGCTTTAGGGGTCGTCGGCCCAGAGGTAGCGGGTGCTGCCGAAGGTGTCGCGCTTCTTGATCCGCCGACCCAGGGGGGCGTAGCGGTAGTCGGTGCGTTGACCGTCTTTTTCGATGGCGACCAGTTGGTTGGCCAGGTTGTAGTGGTATTGGGTGGCGAGTTTGTCGCCTTTGCCGCGGCGCTCTTCGATCAGGTTGCCGCGGGCGTCGTAGTCGTAGCGCCGCTGGATGGGGCCGAGGTGTTTGTTGTTGGTGAACGCTGTGTTGGCGGGGCAGCCGGCCTGCACTTCGACTTGGTCAGATCGTGTGCGGCGACGGGTTTGAGTGTGAAGCTGGCCGGCATTGTGTTGGAGTCAGGACATTTAGTGATAAATCAGTTCTCTCATGATGGCCGAAGCCCGAACAAAGAGCTATCATCTAACCAGACAATCCTTATCCACCCCTGCTATTGGCTTGCGCTGAATGTTGCCCGAGACTATTTGAGCCAAGAAGACTCCGAAGAGATCTACGACGAGTACGAAAAATATGGAATAGATGTACACTCATCAGAGAAGGAAGAGCGATCAAAAAGAATAGGACGAATTGTTTCAGAACTTGAAACAATACCTGAAGGTCCTTCTGGAGCATCAAAATTTGAAGCTTGGTGCCATGAAGCGATACAAATTGTATTTGCGGCGCGACTTACTAATGTTGAGCTTGAAAACGATAGCCAAAGCCCAAAAATCAGGGATATAGAGGCCACAAATCAAGGCGGATCCAGGTTCTGAGAGCGCGCAGACAATGAATACGACGTAAAGCAAGTTCTTTTTAAGATTATAAATAAAAAAGGAGCAGATCCTGAGGATTACCTTGGTTTGCTCTCTAAAATGAAAATTGAACATGTAAGGTTGGCGTTTCTGATAACACGGGATCATGAAATTGCCCTCAGAGCAGGGAGAGAGCTCGACTACATGAGAGAAACATATCGCCAAAATAACGTTCTAATTATTAAACTTTCAGGAAAGTATCTAAGCGATTTAGTGTCCAAACTAAGGAACCCTCAAAAACATGATGCGCCAGAGAAATCTCTCCACGGCCTTCTAGAAACGTATTCCGTAAACTACCTAGGGCGGAATTCTTCAAAAAAACGGAAAGGAAGAAATAAATCTCGATAACTACAAATACAACCAGTTCAACGGAAAATTTTTACTTCTGAGTTTTCACTCGATTCAATGCAGTTAAGACGTTAAAGTGTCACGACCATGGAGATTCAACTGTAGTTGTCCATGCTTGATCTAGCAGCTGGCGGCTTTCGTTAAGACGCTTTTCAGGTCAAGGCTGGACTGCTGCACCCAGCACTCATCATGCCTACCCAAACATGTAAATCAGATCGTCAATTAACTCCTTTTCTTGGTCAGAATACTCTTGAATTTTAAATTTTCTTATCGACTCAAGAACACCTCGAACAGGCAGTCCGGGACGATTTTTGTCTTCGATAACACTTATCAATCGGTCCTGCTCTGATAGATCCGATACATATTTTTTTACTAGCTTCCCAAGCTCTAGCCTGGCTTCTCTGTCACTTATCATTTCATTTCTCTGGCAGGACATCGACTTTACTGGCCTTTATGTAAGTAGTGTTTTTGGGAACCACTTGACGAGCACCTCCCATTCCGTATTGCGGATATGCTGTTGTAAAGGGTTCCAAATCTGATCCTGTTCCACCATGACTATACGGAATCGCTACATTGGGGTTACCGTTTTCATAAAGCTGGAGAGTATCAAACTCCAAACGTAATCTGCCATCGCTCCATGCAGGGTCAGGATCTACTTTTGAGACATGCTTCGGAGCTCGAACTTGAAATGCATCGGTCACCTCATCGCCCGTATCGAACTTATCAAAGCCGAAATAGGAAAGTCGAGCCTCACTCGTTTTGATGGCATCCTGGGCGTGTTTATTCACCTTTCCGTCAGGATCCTTGTACTTCATATAGCGGTATCCAGTCGCTGGCAAAGTGGACTCGGACCCACTTGGTCCAACATAAAAATCAACCTCTTTACAACTCAACCCCAGCGGATCAACCCACTGCACGGGGTTCGGCGCATACTGATAACCGTTCGTGCCGCCCAGCAACCCAATCGGATCCTGGGTCGTAAACTGCCCGGTCTCGGGATTGTAATACCGATGGCGGTTGTAGTGTAGCCCGGTTTCCTCATCGAAGTACTGGCCCTGGAAGCGGATGGGGTTGTCGATTTCGTCGACTTCCTTGATCGCGATCTGGCCATAGGTTTTGTAGCGGGCTTTCCAGACGACCTGGCCGCTTTGGTTGGTCAGCTCCCTTGGGGTGCCCAGGTGGTCCAGGTGGTAGTGGTAGACGTGGTCGTCCTGCACCAGGGCCAGGGGGCGGAAGCTTTCGGGTTCGTAGAGGTAGGTCTTCTTCTGATGGTTGCGGCTCTCCTGCACCATCTGGTCGCCGGCCCACAGGTAGCGGGTCGTGCCAAATGTGTCTTCTTTGCTGATGCGGCGGCCCAGGGGGTCGTAGCGGTATTCGGTGATTTGGCCGTCTTTTTCGGTTTTTACCAGCTGGTTGGCCAGGTTGTAGTGGTAGTGGGTGACCAGTTTGCCGCCTTTGCCGCGGCGCTCTTCGATCAGGTTGCCGCGGGCGTCGTAGGTGTATTTGCGGTCGCCTTGGAGGGTGAGGCGGTTGCCGCTGGCCTTGCCGTGTTGCAGCAGGTTGCCCGCCGGGTCGAAGTCGAAGCTTTCCTCGAAGGTGCCTTCGACGCGTTTTAGGTGGCCCACCAGGTCGTAGACGTAGCGGTGCTGGGCGGGCCCGTCGGTCAGTTGGCTGAGGTTGCCAAATTCGTTGTAGCCGTAGTGGCGCTGCACCGGGCCTGGGTGTTTGTGTTGCTGGTGGACGCTGTGCTGGCGGGTCAGCCGGCCCGCCGGGTCGTAGTCGCTGTAGGTGGTCAGTTGGCCCTGGTGGCGGGCTTGCTCGCGGCCCAGGTGGTCGCGTTCGATGCGGGTGATGCTCTGGTCGTTGAGGCCGACGCCCGCCAGGCGCAGTTGCTCGTCGAACTGGTAGTCGATTTTCTGCCCGTCGGGCAGGGTCAGGCCGCTGCAGCGGCCGGGCCAGACGTAGCGATAGCGGATGTCCGCCATGCTGGCGGGCAGGCGTTCGCGCTGGGCGTTGAGGTCGCTGCGGTGCTCGTTGGTGACCCGGCCATAGGGGTTGTACTCAAGCTTGAGGTACTGGTGCTCGTTGTAGGTTTCGGTGAGCTGCCCGGCAGGGTCGTAGGCGAAGCGGGTGAGTTCTTCGGTCCGTTCCTGGCCGATACGGCGGCGGCGCAGGGTAATCAGGCGGCCCAGGGGGTCGCGCTCAAAGTCGGTAATGACTTCACCGGCGTCCAGGTGGCGAAGCAGGTGCCCGGCGGCGTTGTACTGGTAATGCTGGGTGCGCCCGTCAAAGCCCACTTCCTTGATCAGCCGTTCGTTGCCGTCGTAGACGAATTCGTAGCGCTCGCCGTTTTCGTTGATCAGGGCGGTGAGGTTGCGCTCGGCGTCGTATTCGTAGCGCAGCCGCTGACCTTCCGGATCGATGCGTTCAATTACCTGGCTGAGGCCGTCGTATTGCCACTGGGTGACGCGGCCGCGTGGGTCGCTGTAGCGGATCAGCTGGTCGTTGGTGTTATAGGTGTAGTGGTGGCGATCGCCGTTGCCGGCGATGACCTCAGAGACCTGTCCGGTGGGTGTGTAGGTAAAGCGGGTACTGCCCGCTTTGATGCCACCTTTGAGCCGCAGGTCCACCTGGATTAGCTGGCCCCAGGCGTCGTGGTGCAGGCGCCGCTGGTGGCCGTCCGGGTCGGTGATGCTGTGCAGTTCGCCCGCTGGCGTCCACTGGTAGCGGGTCTCCCGACCGGTCGGGTCGGTCACCTGGGTCAGCAAGCCGAGCTTGTTGTAGCGGTAGTGGGTGCTCAGGCCGTAGGGGTCCGTCGATTCCACCAGCTGTCCGCGGTTGTCGTAGCGACGGGCCCAGGTGTGGCCATTTTTGTCTTTGACGCGGGTAGGTCGCCCTTTGAAGTAACTCAGGCTGACGCGGTTGCCCAGAGCGTCTTCGATACCCGCCGGGCGCTTGTCGTCATCATAAAAATAACGCGTGGTATGGCCCTCGGGGTCGGTGTATGCAGTTTTGCGCCCCCGATCGTAGGCGTAGCGGTGCAGACCACCCTCGGGGTCCTTTTCGGTGAGGACCTGGCCGTAGTCGTTGTAGGTGTATTCGCGAGTGTGGCCGCGGCTGTCGGTGGCGCGGCTGCGGTTGTCGTCCGGCTCCCAATCAAAGCGGTAATCGTAAATGCCGCGCTCGCCCCACTGGCGGGTACAGCGTGCGCCCGGCTCTTCGCCGTCCCACTCAAAAAAGAAGCGAAAACCGGTTTTGAGGGTGCGCTCCTGAATCAGGTGGTTGCGGTAGCGGTAGAGTTCCTCAGCACCGGCGGCGTTGCGGTGGGTGATCAGGTCGCCTTCGGGGCTGTAGTCGTATTCGGCAAGGACTTTTTGTTGCGCACTTGGGCCGTCAACCAGCACTAGCTGGTGCAGGCGGTGGCGGTCGCCCCGGCGCAGCTCAAGACGCTTGCCCCAGTTGCCTTCCAGGCGTTGTAGGTGGCCATCGTTGTCGTAGTGAAGGCTAATGGCGAAGCCCAGCTCCGGCTCGTATTCACCCAGGTGCTGGCGCTCAGGGCGGTAGGCGGGGTGGCGCAATTGCAGCAGAACCATACGGTCGCGGCGACGGCCCACGTAGCCAAACACTTTGTGCCACTCGCCCTCTTGGCTGAGCACAAACTGGTTGCGTTCGGGCCGCTCGATGCGTAAGCCCTCGGACCAGTGGCGACTGTGGCCGCGCAGGGGCGGCAGGCTCAGGGCGAGCGCGCGACCATCGGCATCGTAATAGTTGAGCGTGTCGTCCTCGATGGTGAGGTATTCGCAGGCGGTGTGGGTCCAGCCGCAGCCAAGCCCGATGTCCTGGTTGCTACCGCTGCGGTAAGTGCGGGTCCAGTTCAGGGGCATGGGGCCGGGCAGCTGACCGTCGGTGAGCTGCAGCAGCTCCTCGCCGGTGATCATGCTGATGGGTTCGCCCTCGGTCGGGGAATCCTTGACCGGTGCCGTGCCGTCACTGGAAGGGGACGTACTGGTATCGGCCTCACCTGGTCGTTGCTCGCCCCCGCCCGGGGCCAGGGTATCGGCGCGCACCCCGGCATGGGTCTCGCCGTATTCAGCTTTTTCGTGGTGGCTGCGGATGGGTGTTGTGCCCGGTTGACCGGACGTGAGGCCATGACCAGACAGGTGTGGGTGCAGCTCCAGTTTCCGCTCGTTCAGTAGTCGCGTCAGTTCTTGGCGTACCCGATCGTTGGTTGCAAATGCCGAGGCGGTCTTGGGCTTGATACTCCGCCACAGTTCTTGCCATTGGTTGGCTGATGGAGCTGTGATATCGCGCACAAATTGTTGGCGCTGGCTGGGTGACAGGCGCGCCGCGTGGCACGAGTGAGACATTTGTGGGTTGGGGCGAGTGATAAGACGAAACTGCTGTCCTGTCCTTAGGTGACGAAGAATGTGTTTCATAATCCCTTACTGACGGCTGAAATGACGGGTCCGTTGAACGTTCTGCCAGATTTTACTGGGTAGGGATCAGGGAGGTGTTGAACAGGGTGACAAGGGGAGTAAAAATTTGTGTTTTGTGAGCTGTGTCACAGGCGTTTGGCGTTACCGCCGAATCCGCCCATGCCGAATCATCAGCATCACCGGGAAGATGCTCAGCAGTACCAGTGTCAGTGCTGGTAGGGCGGCGCGCTCCCACTCGCCTTCGGCGGTGAGCTCATAAATACGCACCGCGAGGGTATCCCAGCCAAAGGGGCGCAGCAGCAAGGTGGCTGGCATTTCCTTCATGGTATCCACCAGCACCAACAAGAAGGCGGTGAACAGCCCGGGGGTGAGCAGGGGCAGGTAGATGCGCCCGAGCACGCGCCACTGGGTGGCCCCCAGGGTGTGTGCCGCTTCCTGGTAGCTGGGGCGGATGCGTTCAATACTGGCCTGCACCGGGCCGTAGGCCACCGAGAAGAAACGGATCGCGTAGGCCAGGATCAGGGCCACCAGGCTGCCTACCAGTAGTTGCCGCGGTTCCAGCCCCAGGAGCCCCTGCAGTGGAATCAGCAGGTTGTTATCCAGGTAGGCGAAACCGATCATGATGCCCACGGCGAGTACCGCGCCGGGCAGGGCGTAGCCGAGGCTTGCAACACGCACCGGGCCGCTGGTCTGGTGGCGACCACTCAGACGCTGGCCGTAGGCCACCAGCAGGGCCAGGACCGTGGTCAGTGCCGCTGCGGCGCCGCCCAGGGTGAAGGTGTGGCGCACCAGTTCCCAGTAGCGGCGATTGAACAGGTTGCTCTCCTCACCCAGGGTCCAGATCACCAGTTGCGTGATGGGTACAACAAAGGCAATGACAAACACGGTCAGACAAAAGCCCGTCGCGGCCCAGGCCTGGACGCCGCGCAGGTGGTAGCGCTCGGTGTCCCGTTTGGGGGATTGGTGAAAGCGGCTTTTACCGCGGGCTTTCTGCTCGGCGTAGAGTGCCAGAGCGATAAACAGGAGCAGTAATGACGCGAGTTGAGCGGCGGCGGTGAGATTGAAAAAGCCAAACCAGGATTTGTAGATGGCGGTGGTGAAGGTGTCATAGTTGAACACCGAGACCGCGCCGAAGTCCGCCAGGGTTTCCATCAACGCCAGGGACACACCCACGGCAATGGCGGGGCGGGCCATGGGCAATGCCACCGACCAGAAGGCCTGCCAGGGCCCTTTGCCGAGCAGCCGGGCGGCGTCCATCAGGCCGCGACCCTGCGCCATAAAGGCGTTGCGGGCGAGCATATACACATAGGGGTAGAGCACCGCGCTCATCACAAAGACCACGCCCAGCGGACCGCGTACGGGGATAAAGCCGGTATCGGCCCCGAACCACTGACGCCAGGTGCTCTGTACCGGCCCCGAGTAATCCATCAGCCCCAGGAACACAAACGCGACCACGTAGGTGGGAATGGCCAGGGGTAGCATCAGCGCCCACTCCAGCCAGCGCCGCCCGGGGAATTCGCACACGCCGGTGAGCCAGGCCAGGCTGACGCCGAGTGCCAGCGTCCACAGGCCGACCCCGACGATCAGAATAAAGGTGTTTTCCAGTAAGCGCCCCAGTTGGGTGGCGATCAGGTGTTGCCAGACGTCAGTTTGGGCGTCGCCCCAGCTGAGCAGGATGACGCTCACCGGGAGCAGCACCAGAACAACCATAAACCCAATCGGCAGACGCCATAACCAGGACTGCCAGCGGGCCCCGTGGCGCCGCTGGCGAGTAGTATGACTGAGTGTGAGAGAGGGTGAAGCGCTGTCGGTCATTAACGGTAGCCGGCGCGATCCATCAGACGGATCGCCTGGGCCTGTCGTTGTCCGGCAGCTTCGACATTCATGTCATCAGGGATGAAGTCGCCCCAGGCCTGTACTTCTTCCGAGGGCTCGACGCTGCTGTTAGCGGGGTATTCCTGGTTGAGTCCGGCAAAGTCGCGTTGCGCCGCCGGGCTTGAGAGCCACTCCAGCAGCGCTTGCGCCGCCTCGGGCTGCTTGGCATGGCGGGTCAGGCCAGCACCGGACACATTGATGTGTACCCCGCGATCGCCCTGGTTGGGCCAGAACAAAGCCAGGGGAATATCCGGGTTATTGCGTTGCAGACGCCCAAAATAGTAAGTATTCACAATCGCGACATCACACTGGCCGGCGATAATGGCCTCCATCGTGGCGTTGTCGTTGGAGTAGGGCTGTGTGGCCAGGTTGTCGACCCAGCCGCGCACGATCTCTTCGGTGCGCTCTTCACCCAGTCGCTCGATCATGCTTGCTACCAGGCTCTGGTTGTATACCTTGCGCGACGTGCGCAGGCACAGCCGGCCTTGCCATTTGGGGTCGGCCAGGTCTTCATAGGTACTCAGCTCGCTTGGATCGAGGCGCTCGCTGGAATATACCAGTGTCCGTGCGCGCACCGATAAACCATACCAATGCTGGGTATCTGAGCGCAGGTGTGCCGGAACGTTTCGCGCCAGCACCGAGGACTCAAGGGGTCGCAGGACCTCTTCGTTCTCCGCCTGCCACAGATTGCCAACATCCACGGTCAGCAGAATATCGGCGGGGGTGTTGGGACCTTCGGCCTTGAGACGCTGGATCAGCGCGCCGGCATTGTCGGTGATATAGCGAACCTCCACCCCGGTTTCTTCGGTGTAGCGATCGAACAGCGGCTTGATCAGGTGCTCGGCGCGCTCGGAATAAACGGTGATGACCTTGCGCTCACTGTCGCCGCTGTCACTACAGCCGGCGATAAACAAAAGCGCGGATAACAGGGCTATCAGGCGAACGGGCGAAGCGGGCATAGTGTCCTCCGGCTATGAGAAAGTGATAAAGATGATAACCATTCTTATTATCATAAGCAAACGCTTTGTGGTTTCTTTTTGTCAGGCGTGCGTCGCGCACCTATAGTTAAGGACAGTCGCTGCGCGGCCCGCGAAGTCACCCGACGGGTTCACAGATTTGTCTGTAGATTGTGAATGCCTGTTCCGGGCGCGCCACTTTCGAATTACACTGACAGCCTTGCCTGGCTGACTCTCAAAGGGAGCTTATTGTGAAACGCTTGCTGAAAATTTTTGCCGTCTTGATCGCCTTGCTGGTGATTCTGGTTATTGGTTTCTTCCTGTTCTTCGACCCCAATGTTTTCAAACCGCGTATCGAATCCATGGCCCGGGAGCAGGGTGTGGATCTGCGTATTCAGGGCGATCTGGGCTGGCAGCTCTGGCCCAGTATCGGGGTCGAAGTCAACGGTATCCGGGTGGCGGCCGTAAGCGAACCTGAAGACGCGATTGCGGAGCTGGATCGGGCGAGTCTGCTGCTGGCTTTGCGGCCGCTGTTTCGGGGTGAAGTGCAGGTGCATCACGTGATTGTCGAAGGCGCGCGCATCAATGCCCGTATCGACGAGGAGGGCGTGGGCAACTGGGAGGCGTTGCTGCCGGATGATGACGCGCCTGACACGGCGGCCGAGCCAGAGCCTGAGGTGACCGACGAGGAGGACCGGGAGTTGGTGCTGGCGGTCGAGCGTATCACCCTGCGCGACAGCGCACTCAGTTACAGTGACGCCCGTACTGGCCAGGCATTTGAGGTGCAGGATCTGGGCTTTGAGCTGCGCAACTTCAACCTCCAGGGCGAGCCCTTCGACTTGCAGAGCAATTGGATGCTGCGCATCACCGACCCCGAGCTGTTCGATGGTCAGACCCTGAGTCTGTCGGGCGAGTTGCGCGGCGACCTGCAGGTGGCGGCCGATTTTGACAACGCGCGCCTGACTGACGGTCGTCTGGAGCTGACGGCCTCCCGCGGCAATGAAAGTGCCGATATGACCGTGGAGCTGGGCGGCAGTGCGCGCAACCTGCTCGAAGACCTGAGCTTTGATGTCACCCTGCGTTTGCGCACCATGAACCCCCGCGAATGGCTGGCGGTGATGGCTGTGCCGCCTTTGGATATGGCGGACGACAGTGCCTTGACTCGCCTCTCGGTGCGGGTTAACGCCTCTGGTGACCTGCAACAGGTCGCTCTTGAACCCATTCAGATCACTCTGGACGACACGCGGATCAATGGTCATGTCCGGGTGCCGGACCTCGAGGCCATGGCGCTGCGCGTGGTGCTCAACGGTGACCAGTTGGACGTGGACCGCTACCTGCCGCCACCGGCCGATGAGGACGAGGTCGTAGAAGACGAGGCCACAGGGGATGAGGAATTGATCCCTCTGGAGCTGATCCGGGAGCTGGATCTGGAGCTGGTGCTTACTTTTGATCAATTGACGGTCATGGCGTTTCCCATGCGCGATCTGGAGGTGCGCCTGAGCGCCCGGGATGGTCAGGTGAACCTGGATCCGGCACGACTGAATCTGTACGACGGCACCGTGGGTCTGACAGCGAGTCTTGACGCGCGCGGCGACACCGCCGAGATCCGCTTTGACGCCGGCGTTGATCAGGTCCAGCTTGAGCCCTTTATGCGCGATCGCGAACTGGACGAGATGATCGGTCTGAGCGGTGCCATCACGGTCGCGGCGGAGGGCAATACCCGGGGTGTGACCATGAATCAGATCATGGGCAATATGCACGCCGATGCCAGTCTGTCCGGCGCCCAGGTAAGGGTGGCGCCGATCAATGTCGAAGAGCTGTTCTGCCAGGCGGTCAATACGCTGAGTCGGGTCGAGCGCGGCGACCGGGATTGGCCGGACTACACCGAGATGCGTCAGTTGGCAGGCACTGTGCAAATGCGCGGTTGGGAAATCACAGTGGAGGAGTTCAATGCGGGCGTGCAGCAGTTGATCATGGGGCTGACCGGCGGTTTAAACCTGGACACCAGCGCTTACGACATTCGTCTGCCCCTCCGCCTGGGGGAAAGTCAGACCAGTGAGCACGGTTGTCGCATGACCAGCAATTACTGGGTTGATCGGAGCCTGTCGCTGGTGCGTTGCCGAGGCACCTTGACTGAACTCAACCCGCTTGCCGATTGCCGTATCGACGGCCGCGGCCTGGAATCTCTGGCGCGGGAGTTTGCCGAGTTCCAGGTGCGTGAGCGTTACGGTGACCAGATTGACGATGCCCAGCAGCGTATTCGTCAGGAGGAGCAGCGAGCCCGCGACGCCGCCGAGGCGGCTCGCGAGGAGGCCGAGCGCGAGCGCGATGAAGCCCGTCGCGAAGCTGAGGAGCGTCTGGAGCGCGAGCGTCGCGAAGCGGAAGAGCGTGCCCGGGAGGAAGGGCGCGACCGGCTTCGGGGGCTGATTGGCCGATGACCACTGATGTCTTTGCTCACGCCGTGCTGGACTGGTTCGATCAGCACGGTCGTAAAGGGTTGCCCTGGCAGCAGCAGATCACGCCCTACCGGGTCTGGTTGTCGGAGATCATGCTCCAGCAAACCCAGGTGAATACGGTCATTCCCTACTTCGAGCGCTTTGTTGGGCGCTTTCCCGATGTCGCGGCCCTGGCAGCCGCGCCACTGGATGAGGTATTACACCTCTGGACCGGATTGGGGTACTACGCCCGGGCGCGCAACCTGCATCGCTGCGCCCAGGCGATTGTGAGCGAGCATGGGGGCGAATTTCCCGGTTCGGTCGACGCGCTCGCGGCGCTGCCGGGTATCGGCCGCTCCACCGCCGGGGCTATCGTCAGTATCGCGTTCGAGCGGCGCGCGCCCATCCTCGACGGCAATGTCAAACGGGTGTTGGCGCGTTACCACGGCATCGACGGCTGGCCCGGCAAGACCGCCGTGCTCAACCAACTCTGGTCTGTCGCCGACACGCACACCCCGCCGGAGCGCAGCCGGGATTACACCCAGGCCATGATGGACATGGGGGCCATTCTTTGCACCCGCTCGCGCCCGGCCTGTGACCAGTGTCCGGTTCAGGGTGGCTGTCACGCTCACGGTGCTGGCGATGTCAGTCGTTACCCGGGCAAAAAACCGAAAAAGGCGCTGCCGGTTAAAAGCGTGCAACTCCTGATGGTGCGCGATCCGAACGGCGAGATTCTGTTGGAGCAGCGCCCCGCCCAGGGTATCTGGGGCGGACTCTGGAGCTTCCCGGAGCTGGCGCGCGACGCCAGTGCCATCGGTCATGCCGAGCAGGCCTACGGTCCGGTCGCCGACATTGAAGTCTGGGATGGTTACCGCCATACCTTCAGCCACTACCACCTGGATATTGTCCCGGTATTACTCCAGCTGGCGCGTGAGCCGGCTCAGATTGCCGACGTTGACCGCCACCGCTGGTACAGCCTGCACAATCCCCCCGACGTGGGCCTGGCGGCGCCGGTCAAACGCCTGCTGGAACAGCTGCGGGAATTGGCTCCGGTGTAGTCTGGCGCGCCCTTGGGTTACAATCGTGTCTTTGTGCACGAATCACAAACAGGAGCTGTCATGCCGCGCACGGTATTTTGCCGCAAGTACAAACAGGAACTCGAAGGCCTGGATCAGCCGCCCTATCCCGGTCCCAAAGGCCAGGATATTTTTGAAAACGTCTCGCGCCAGGCCTGGCAGGAATGGATGGCGCATCAGACCATGCTCATCAACGAAAAGCACCTGAACATGATGGATATGGGCGCACGTACCTACCTGAGTGAGCAGATGCAGAAATTCTTGTCCGGCGAAGCGTATGACGAAGCCGAGGGCTATGTACCCCCCAGCGAAACCCCATAATTTTTTGCCTAAGCCCTTGACTCAAAAGCGATGACCGGTTTTAATACGCGCCTCTCGCAGTGACGCCCTCGGCGCCCGAGAATTTGCCCGGATAGCTCAGTCGGTAGAGCAGTGGATTGAAAATCCTCGTGTCGGTGGTTCGATTCCGCCTCCGGGCACCATAAATTTCGAAAAAGCCTCGGTAGTGCATTCGCCACCGGGGCTTTTTTGTATTTGGGAGGGGCGTAATCGAACACTCTTTCCTCGGTGGTTCGATTGACTCGGGCCATCCGTGGCCCTCGCCCTTCGGGCAGCTGCGCTGTCAAACGCGGCTTTCCTGCCGCGCTTTCCGCCGTTGGCTGGATGGAAACCACAACGGTTCGACAAA
>NZ_QGMQ01000029.1 GCF_003259155.1 Marinimicrobium alkaliphilum | reverse complement strand
TAACGCCTTTGCTAAGGGGCGCACGAAGCGTAAGCTTTGGGCGTCCCACGGAGGGCCGAAGGCCCGGAGTGTACTTAAGCAATTGGTTATGGTGCGACACTGCCAGGCACGCTACCGCACGGTGCGGAGCGTAAGCGAAGCCATTGCCCGAACGAACACCGGTAAGATTACCAAAATTGCCAAGTTCACTGCATTTTCTTAGTGGCACACCATGCCAAAAGCGATGATGTTGCCGATTATTCTTGCTTTAACGGCGGCACCAGGAACGGAGCTGCCGTCGTTGAAACCTGTGCGGTCACGATGCTGGATTGCCCGAACCGAAGCGCTATTTTTCAGCGCACTCAAAACTTCAAATTACTGAAAGGCAGAGCCACCA
>NZ_QGMQ01000028.1 GCF_003259155.1 Marinimicrobium alkaliphilum | reverse complement strand
TAACACCCCAAGCAGGGGCATATTTTGCGTTTTGAGCGCAGCGAAGCAAAATATGTCCCGCTGCCTTGGATTGTTAAGTGACCCGAAGTCATATACTAAGTGCGGCTACCGGCATCTTGAATTCTCAGGACAGTTTTCCTTAAAAGTTTATGTGATGAGCTGCCTGACCAATTTGAAAACGTATACCCTAGCAAGAAACCTCCCATCGGCATAATTACGTTTCCTAAGCTAAAATTATCCCTATATCCGAGATCATGATCTCCAATCAGGTAAAACGCCACTACGATTAGCAACAATCCAGAAACAGCATTTACCCATCGGGAAATGCGTTGTTTTCTATCAAGCTTATCGAACTCGATAAGTATTTCTTCGGTATTCATTTCTAATTCCACTTAACGCC
>NZ_QGMQ01000027.1 GCF_003259155.1 Marinimicrobium alkaliphilum | reverse complement strand
GAGCGTCCTGCCGCCGCTTACGGCGGCGAACTGGTACGCTTTGTTATGCCAATTAGTCATGGTAGAAAGCTTCAGACACATAGAAATCGCAGAAGGATTCGATATCTTCCTTTTTGCCGGACTCGAATGCTCTGGCTCGCAGTTGGTAGCCAAGTACAATTCGGCTGTTGTTTTCGATGGCAAATTGAATCATCAAATCATTGTTGCTTGAATCAAGCCTCTCTAATGCAGCTTTTGCTGATTCTGCATTGCTCTCCGTAAATACGCTCTCCTCCATTTGCATATCTGGCTCAATACGCAACTCCCTATGTTTGCACAATGCTTTCTCTTCAGTAGCTTGCGCATGAAGAGAGGATAAAATGGCTATGGCAGCTAAAAATTTCATCATATGTCCGTAGGCA
>NZ_QGMQ01000026.1 GCF_003259155.1 Marinimicrobium alkaliphilum | reverse complement strand
GCGGCGTTATGCGCTATGACTAAACATATCCAAGAATGCAAAAGCTGCGGTCAGAAATCTGAGGGCGAGCTTTATCATCTGGGGTTCAGTGACATGGATTGTATGTATTGCGACTCATGCCCACGGGTGCTATTGCTGAAAGACCGCGACTTTCTAAAAAAGAAGGGCATTGTATGGCCCAGTCTTCTGCCAGGAGATGAGGGGTGGGAGCATTATAACAGGCACCTTTTTCCACTTTATGAAAAGCTCGAGTCTTTGTTCAAACCATGTGAATGCGGTGGCCGATTTCGAGCGTGGGCTGTTGCAAGGTGCTCACAATGTAACGACTATTTGTTTGGTGTTGCTCCGGAGCCAGATAAACCGTCGATGTGGCATTCAAAATATGTTTTTGTCACCGTCGGCTCTTACAATGATATCGAGCAATTAAATGGCAAATTCGCATAACCAGGCGCAGCACTACACCGCCGATAGCGGCGGTGGGACGCTCGTAAACTCGCGCCCGTGTGCGCAAAGTTA
>NZ_QGMQ01000025.1 GCF_003259155.1 Marinimicrobium alkaliphilum | reverse complement strand
ACACACCGGTGCGAGCTTGCGAGCATCCGGCAGCCGAAGGCTGCGTAGTGCTGTGCTTGGTTAGGGGGCAAGGTCAATGCAGTCGTCCAGTGCTTGATATGAAATACATAAAGTGCCAGAAGAGCCATAGTCTTCACATTTCCCGCCAAGCTGCCAAAAACATAGCTTCTCTTCGTTACGGTTTATGTAAAGTGCTGCTTTAGTATCCTGAGAGTTCAATTCGTGCTCATGAGAAACTTCTTGTATACAAAATGTGACAGCTTCATCAAGCTCTCCAGAATCCGTATATATCACTCCAGACGCTGTCTCTTCGTTACATAGATCTACCCTGTAGAACCCATTATATATTGTATGATTAAGCTCAATTTTAGCCACCTCTCGGCTGTTCTTCGGAAGCTCGTCCGCCGAGGCTAGGGACCAGATAAACAGAATAAATACGACCTTGAGTAGGTAGCTAGACATACCCCCCCCCTAACGCCCCAAGCAGGGGAATATTTTGCGTTTTGAGCGCAGCGAAGCAAAATATTTCCGCTGCCTTGGTTTGTTAACTGCCATTGCCAGGACCCATGGTTTTAGTTGCTGGCAATAGCTGGTGTATGCTTTCAAAGCACCTACCTCCGGGCCACCGAACATCAACTTGATCGTTCGGCACCTCAAAGGGGGGATCGACGATCTGCCCTACACCCACACCGCGGCCCCAAGAGTCGAAGTCATTCGGCTGCCAAGTTATTGGGTTTTTCTTTACGTATTCCCCAACCTTGAATTCCATAAATCAGTCCGAGTACTGGGTGCCAGTTAACGCC
>NZ_QGMQ01000024.1 GCF_003259155.1 Marinimicrobium alkaliphilum | reverse complement strand
TCCCGAACCACCAGCGCCGTGCTCGGTTCAGAGGCCACCGGTAATTGGGAGTTGCACCCGGCGACCCGAATCAGGCGCGCGCTCAATCGGTTGGCCTGTATTATCCCCGATAAGCGATCAAGGTGGAGGCATGATTGCCTGCAGGGGCACGTAACGTAAAGCGGTCAACTACCGCTAAGGCGCTCTTAGCGCCCACCTCGGACCAGTCGCCCAGACTCGGATTTTGGCGACTGAAACACCTTGAAAACATACAGCGGCCGGAAGTCGTGGAAACGCAGCATGCGTCTTGGTTTATCCGCCAACTTTGGTGCTCATGCTCCAGCACTTTACGACATACGAAGGCAAACTAACGCATTTTCCCCGAGGCATATACCGATGCCCAAATCACCATCGAAATAGCTGCACCGAAATACAAGGTATCGAGGGACGCGCCTTCTTCGACGGCTCGCTCCAGAAACAGGATGGTAAGCACCACCACGGAAACGTGAATGATCGTGATTTTAAGATCGTGAAAGCTTTTAATATTCAGAATATTAAGAAACGCACTCTTGGCGGCTTTAACGGGCGTAATAAATAGCCGAAACAGACTGACTGATACTAAATGAAGGGTGATGGCGATCAGAGTAATGTCGAGCAACTTGAGCAAACTGACAACAAGGTTCTTACCCTGATCGGTGGTGCTTGGCACATTCAGAAAAACACCGGAAACGACATTGATAAGCAATGTGATGCTGACAAAATACAGCAAAGCGGCAGACACGGCTGTTACCATAACGGCAACCAACACGACAAAACGGCTACTGTGAAACAGCTTTTCCATCGAATTAACGTCCTGGCAGTCGAAGATATGCACCCGTATGCTTCGCCCGGAAAGTGCCCAAATACTATAGCATGTTTTCTCCGAGGCTAAAGCTCCCGAACCACCAGAGCCATGCTCGGTTCACAGCCCTCCGGTAACTGGAGCTGCACCCGGTGCCCCGAACCCGGCGCGCGCTCAATCGGTTGGCCGGTCTTGTCCCGCAATGCAGTCGGGGTGAAGGTATGATTACCTGCGGGGGTCAGTAAGGTCAAGCGGTCACCTACTGCAAAGCCGTTTTTGGCATCCACCTCGGTCCAGCCGCCCTGTTCTGCTACGGGCTCGGCCACCCATTGTTGG
>NZ_QGMQ01000023.1 GCF_003259155.1 Marinimicrobium alkaliphilum | reverse complement strand
CTTGAGTGTATACGCCTTTCATTATAAAACTCAATATACTCCAAGATTCTGGCGACACATTCTATGAGTGTATTGAATTTCCTATGGTGAAGCAGCTCATTTCTAAGCGTTTTAAAAAATGACTCGACATAGGCATTGTCAGTAGGTGTGCCCGCCCGACTCATACTGCTGACTATCCCCGCTTCGGCGAGCCGAGCACGGTAGCTGTCTGATCGGTACTCTGATCCTTGGTCGCTATGGAACAGACAGCCAGGCTGCCTGGTTTCTAGCGCTAGCGACATGTCCAGGGCACCTTTGACCAAGTCAGTATCGTGATTCCGTGAGAACGCCCAACCTATTAGCTTTCTGGACCAGAGATCCAGAACGGCTGCCAGGTAAAAATCACCTTCCCTTGTCTTTAAATACGTCATATCCCCTGCCCAATGCTGACCACTCTGGTTTGCCGGTGGTTGGCCGGCTAGCAGGTTGTCCGCTATGGGGGCATTGCTGCCGTTTGATCGCCGAACGCGGTGTGCATGGTATCTGGAGCGTATTCCATGCGCCTTCATCAAACGATTGATCCGTCTGCGGCTGCAGCTATAGCTTAGCCCCCTAAGGTAGGGATGCACCCGGACCGCACCATAATTGGCTTCGTGACCCCGGTGCATCTCGACAATCTGGTCGACCAGCAATGCATCATATTGGGCTCTGTTACTGGCGGGCCTGTCGCGCCAGTCGTAATAGCCGCTGGTGGAGACATCCAGGTACTCACACATCGTCACGACCTTATGCGAGGCTCGGTTCTCTTCTATGAACGCGTATCTTTCCTGCGCTGTTCCTGAAAGAACCGACCGGCCTTTTTTAGGATGATGACTTCCTCCTCCTTGGCAGCCAGGCTTTTCTCAAGCTCTTTAATCCGTCGCTCCGCGACTTTAAGCTTATCTGAGTCCTCTCTCGATTTCTTCGGCGGTGGTGTCGGCACTCTCATATGCTTGTTCTCGGAAAGACGACCTTCTTTGAATTCCTGACGCCACCGATACAGCATGACTGGGTGGATGCCAAGCGCCTCAGCGACATCTCTGGCTTTAACGCCTTGCTTCTTGCTCTCCTTGACCGCTTTTACCTTGAAAGCCAATGTGTAGCTGTCGTACTGTTTTTTCTTCGTTATACCCATGATACACCCCTTTAGGTGGACAGTGATTTACTGTCCGC
>NZ_QGMQ01000022.1 GCF_003259155.1 Marinimicrobium alkaliphilum | reverse complement strand
TTTGGCAGCGGCTCTTACTGGCCACAACCGGATCAACCCTTTCGGGTAGTGCTCAAGCCGGATACCACGCGGGGCTACACGGATCATGAGCATTTGGATGAAGTGGGCTTGATTCATATGAACGGGCGGATATACGACCCCAAACTCGCCCGCTTCGTCCAGGCCGACCCGATTGTGCAGAACCCGGGCACCACCCGGAGCCTGAACCGGTACAGCTATGTGTGGAATAATCCGCTCAATGCGACGGATCCGAGTGGGTATACAAAGGAAGGGGAGGACGAGAAACGCACTCGCCGGAATTTCCACGAAACGCGTCCGCAGGATGTCACAGCTGCCTTCATGACCCCATCGGCTGTGTGGGTTTTGCCACTTGGGGTAGTCCTGCGGATATTTTGTCGATGCATGGTGCTGTGATGGGTGCGTACTGGTTAGGCGTTGGTGAGTCTGTTCGCCGGAATGCGGGTTATGGTCTCCTGGCGGGTAACCCCAGGTTAATGCTATCTCCGAGCGCTTTCAATGAACAAATGCTAGCATTGGGTAAAGCGATAGCTACGGCCCATCTGGATACGACACTGGATGATCAAAATGGCCGCCATTATTTCTTGTCGGCACCCGAAATTACTACGTATCACCATAGGGTTTTTGATGAGTTCAATATTAGCCGACGTTGGTATGGCGGCAGCTATGGCACCGGCGTGCATCAGAGGCTCCTTGAGCCGGTTTATTGTAGGCCGTCCTGCGATGCGTACTAGCGAGGGTTGTATGAAATATTGGATTTTCTTTATGCTTATTCTAATATCGGCTGGGTGTGACTCGTCATCGAATATGGTGACTTTCGGGAGTTTAGATATACCGGAGGCGTATGTTCTTCACGGACCTGGAGATGGGCCTGCGGGTGTTTTTGATGAAAGCTCTAAAACAATCGCCCTGGTTTTTACAGAAGCGGAAATACAGTCCGCAATCCCTGAATATCAGCCTAAGAGAAGGACGTCAAAAGCATTGAGTATCGTTTTGTATGAGGAGCAACTCGACCTGGTCGCAAGGAATGCTTCGGTTTGGTCAGTTTTTGATAAGAGTATATCGGCTGTTGAGCCGGATAAGTACACAGTGCATATTCGTCACTATAGGGGGGCAGATAGCTGGTTATTGGCCGATGAAAATTCTGAACTCATAGCTTTGTGTAGAAAGTCCGGTATGGCAGGCCAGAGAAAAGCATCTTGCGATTTTAGAGCGAACCTAAAAAGCTTTGGGGTGGCATATAGCCTTGATGAAGAGAACATGGCTCTGACTGATAAATTCGAGAGGTTTATTGCCGGGAAGCTGGATGAATGGAGCCGTTAGTGTCACCCATATTTTTAGCTCGGAGGGGAACGCCACCTGTCTGACACTCGGTGCGCGCGTTTCAACGAAGTTCTTCTCCTTGCGAAAACCCATGATCTTGCTCATCCAGAGAAAGGGGGGCTGATTACTTCAGCGAAAGCTACGCCTACAACAACCGGGATAACCTTATCAACAAGGCCGGCGTCACCTACCGCTACGGCACCCAATGCAGCGCCAGCCAAAACGCCGGCCCCCAT
>NZ_QGMQ01000021.1 GCF_003259155.1 Marinimicrobium alkaliphilum | reverse complement strand
TGGCGCCGACAGATCGGCGGCGTGGCCATTGTCAAGGAAGAGCGCACCACGGGCGGTGGTTTGATCAACAGCGAAACCCACTACGTCATTCGCGACCACTTGGGCAGTACCTCGTTATTGACCGACCATACCGGTGCCGTGACCCAGGAGTTCTACTATGACCCCTGGGGCCGGCCGAGAAAGCCGGTCTTTGGCAGCGGCTCTTACTGGCCACAACCGGATCAACCCTTTCGGGTAGCGCTCAAGCCGGATACCACACGGGGCTACACGGATCATGAGCATTTGGATGAAGTGGGCTTGATTCACATGAACGGTCGGGTTTATGACCCCAAGCTCGCCCGCTTCGTCCAGGCTGATCCGATTGTGCAGGACCCGAGGACTACCCGGAGCCTGAACCGTTACAGTTATGTGTGGAATAACCCACTCAATGCGACGGATCCGAGTGGGTTTGTCAAAGAGGCTGAGGAAGAAGACGAGGATGAAGAGTACAGGGCTTCAGTCATGACAAATGAAGACGAAGAAGTCGACCCTGACTTAGAGTTTAGTATTGAGTCTCAAGAAGGCACGTCGGACAATAGCCGAGGTAACGGTTCCAGAGAGTTAGATGGAAATATCGTCGTCCGCGCTAATCCGAACACAGGAAAGCAGACAGCTTCATGTGAAGGCTGTAGAGGAAATGCGATGCTTCTGTTGCCTTCGGGAGACATACAGGATCCTGGTTCGGGCTCAAGGGTTGATCGATACAGAGCCGCGTATATACAAAGCCGAAGTCGAGCCGCCGGCAGGGCATTTGACAGGCAGTTGGCTGATGAGCGAAGCACATGGTTCATGCCGACAGACCGACAGGCGAGGTTGGCGGCTGAGCTTAATGCCAGTCAACAGCACTTGCAGCAGGTGATGATTGGGCTTGGCCTAGCAATGACAGGGGTTGTTGCGGGCTCCTCTGTCACCGTAAATGCCCTAGTTGGTGTTTCCAGTTCCGCTGGTATGAATTATCTCTCGGGGTCAGAGCAGACGGCAAAGTCTCTGGTAGCTGGTGCCATTCTTGGAGGATCTGTTGGAACAGGTGTAGGCATAATGGCTAGATTAGGAGGTGGTGGTTTGGGAGCTAGGTTCATTTGGGCAAGAAATGGCGAAGCAATTACTATGCCGGCGGGTTATATAATTTCGAATTACTAGGATTAAAGATTATGACTTGGGTGACTGCGGCTGTAATAATAATCGTGATTTTCAGTCTCGACGCAACAGTTGATTATGCGATTAAGAAAAAATTCTCAATACTTAAAGTGTTTCTTAGTGGTTTTGCATTTGGAGCTGTTCCATCACTAATTATTCTCATTAACGATTCGTATAAATTTATATTTGATGACAGGGTTTCATCGTTAGGTAGCGGACTAGGTTGGTTTCTTATAGCTCTTTTTCCTTTGTTGGCTGGAGTGCTTTCAATATTTAAGTATGAGCAAAGGACTTGAGAATTTGGCGGCAATATTGTGTTTGTCCACAGGGTCTACTTTCTCTGAGAATCAGTGGGTGATTCCCCTTTTAAACGGGGTTTATATGTAGATTCAGGTGATTCGGAGGCCCGAGTCCTAGCGTGTTTGGTCCGACATGGTATCCGCCTGATACTGCCAAGGATGCCCTGCCTTAACGGGACGCATTAGTCAGGATCAGCCGGCCATCACAACCTCACCTCTCTGCCGCAAGCGCCACTCCCCGGGACGATAGATATCCCAGGTCTCATCGCTGGTGAGTGGCTCGGTGGCTATCACGGTGACAATATCGTTGGGTGTGGTTTCGGATTCGAAGTCCACCACCCATCAGCGTCTTTGAGCCGGGTGGGACCGAAGGGTGCGGGG
>NZ_QGMQ01000020.1 GCF_003259155.1 Marinimicrobium alkaliphilum | reverse complement strand
AGCAATCTTATGAATCGAACTTGCTTGGTACTTTTAGCTCTACCCGCCCCAGCTTTGGCGGAGGTTTCGGACAAAATGGCCACGCAGTCAAGCCTGTGGTTTTGCGGAGCTTTTGTAGGTGTCTTTTTGGTGTTGGGCATCCGGTGGTCTAAATGGGTGAATTTCATAGGCGTGCCCCTGGCCGTACTGTTCTTTTACTTTGCATGGGACACTCTACGGCAGCCTTACATAGGGCCGGCCATCATCAAAGAGCAGGGTACCCCGTATGTTCTGGCTTTATATGGCTCCGCCACACTGGTTACGCTTGGGGTAATGCTCGGCAATTACTTAAACAAGTTGAGGTTCCGTAATGCTTAACAAAGCAAATCAGCATCGGCCACTTCGTGGCCTGGACCTCGCTTCGCTCGGCCGCTGTTTGCGGCGTTAGGCAGACTATGGACATACTATCTCTTGCTATAGGTTTTCTTGTTGGCAGCTTTACTGGCGCTGCTGGCACGTATTTGGGGAATAAGTATACGGATAAGCGTAGGGAAGCTGAGGTGGCTCATTACATTGATGAGGAGTGGGAAGACGTAAAACGTCGATTTCCCAAAATCATCGATGAGATTATCGAGGACTCCAATCACCCTGATTTCAAGAGTGTCAGAAAGTTCTTCGTGTGCGAAAGCACATGGAGCATCAGTAAATCTGAACCTAGCTTTGAGTATCACACGGATAAGCACCCCGATCTCTCCGCTGCAATAGCCCATCTAGAGGAGCTTGGATACATTGAAGATATTACGCCAGGTAATTGCCCAATGTACCGTATTAGAGAGCGCTTTGTTGACAAATTGCGCGGCGCCTAACAAACGGCTGTTGTCGCCCCTTCGGGGCTGGGACGGCCTTTCCGCCGCTGCGCGGCTCCAAGTCCGCCCCAAAGCCGGGCGTTATGGGTGCTCGGCCTTTTGCATTTAGTTGAGTATCAATCGGGGTCGCCGACTTCGTGCCACAAACCAGCTGAACCAGCTTTAGAGTTTTCTGGTTCATCGCAGGCTTGGCAGTTTCGCTCCTGGTGGCACCCGGAAATTAAGAGGCAATCGGCCACATCATCGCTACCAGCATGGTGTGTCAGTAAGAAGACACAGGGGCGGCGGCACGCTCATAGCTCTTGCCCCGCATTGTTCGGGCTGTGGCTCCGCTAGCGCTTTGCAAAGTGCTAATAGAAGGTTGGGAGCGTCGCAGCCATAACCAAGCGCAGCACTACACGGCCTGTCGGCCGTCGGATGCTCGCAAGCTCGCACCGGTGTGCGCGGCGTTATGAGTAAAGTAGAAATGACAAGAATTATTGCAGCTGGGCTTCTTGTCGGTGGTATCTTTGCATTTATGATCAGCTATATCGAGGTGGTAACTCCCTCGAATTTTTTCGGATGGCTGGCTTTCTCCATTGCTACAGGAGCAATCGCATTTTTTGCAATTTTTTCACCTTATGGCGTACGCTCACACACAACAGTATTTGGGCGCAGGCAAAAATACCGACACCCTGTCTCAAATATACCGGGTAAAATTGCAGGCCAAATTCTAATAGCGGTAGTTGTTTGTTGTGCGATAAGTTTTGGGTTCTACGCCTATGGCAAGTAATACTCATAACCAGGCGCAGCACTTCACCGCCGCAGGCGGCGGTGGGACGCTCGTAAACTCGCGCCCGTGTGCGCAAAGTTAGGCGCTAAAGGAGCAATCGATGCTTACGGTAGTCGCTTTAAAGGCATTGGTGATTTGGGGCAGCATTCTTGTTCTAGCTGTTGCCAATGGGGCACTGCGCGAGTCTGTACTTATACCGGGGGTCGGAACTCCGGCGGCATTCGTGCTGAGCGGACTGCTGCTTTCAATCTTGATCATTGGCGTGGCGTACTTATCGCTTCCTTGGCTACAAATTAGCCGTCCCGTTCAGCTCTGGGCCGTTGGGTTGGGCTGGCTCGCGCTTACACTCGTTTTTGAGTTTTCGTTTGGTCTCTGGCAAGGCAAGTCGTGGCCCGAGTTGTTTGAGGCCTATACATTCAAGGATGGCAACATCTGGCCTATTGTTCTCGCGGCAACGGCCCTTGCACCGTACATTGCTGCGCAGCTTCGGGGCTGGGCGTAGTGCGCCTAACCAGCTGCTGCACGCGGATAAATTACTCGCTGCGCTCTCAATTTACCGGTGAGCAGAGGC
>NZ_QGMQ01000002.1 GCF_003259155.1 Marinimicrobium alkaliphilum | reverse complement strand
AGGCGAGATTGTGATGGCCGGTTGCTCCTGAGTAGTGCGTCCCGTTAAGGCAGGGCATTGACCTTGGAGAGACAAGGAAGGGTAACTCCCTATACCCATCACATTTCATCAAACTCTTTTCTCGTATCTGGTTAACGAAAGTACACCAAACCACAGAGGAAAAATAACGATAAGCAACCAACCCACCCAACTTCCAAGGCTGGAAACCTTGCCATCAAATAAAAATCTATACAAATCACTTAAAAAAATAATCAAAGATGGAATAGCCCCAAACAAAAAACCACTTAAAAACACTTTTTTTGTTGAAAACTTCTTCCTAACCGCATAATCAACTATCGCATCATGCCCTAATATCAAAACGAAGATTACAGCCACTGCAATCCAATTCATAACTCTATTAACCTAATAATTCGAAATTATAAGACCTGCTGGTATATTTATCGCTTCGCTATTTCTTGCCCAAATAAATATAGCACCTCTACCTCCGCCCGCCAGGTTAGCCATCATCCGTACTCCTGTCCCAACGGAACCTCCAAGGATAGCTCCGGCCGCCAGAGACCTTACAGTCTGTTCCGACCCTGTAGCATGATTCAAACCCGCAGTACTCAGCACCCCCGCAAATGCATTTCTAGTAACTACGGGAGCACCCCCGAGTCCAGCGATTCCGACCATTGAGAGCCCAAGACCTGTCGTTAGCTCCTTCATATTCTCGTCCTGCCTTACATTGTCGATTCAAGAGGCTGGGAAAGATTCTGAATTTGAGATTTATACAACTTTATTTGCATGCTCCACCCTATGGGTATTGATAGTGATAAACGAAGCTCTCCTAAATCTCTGGATTTTTCCGCTAATCGGATTTTTTTGTTTTTCTCTACCAATATTGTACTGGGACGCTAGAGAATACAAATAGAAACCCGTTAATAAGAGTACTTGGAATATCGTTTCTAATACTTCATACCCTTTTAACAATTACGAATATCAATTACTGGATATGCGAAATCTGCAATCTACGCTACATTAATCACGTATTCCTGTTCCCAGGACTAACCTATTCATTACTTATTTTCATTAATGAACTAAAACCAAATTGTAATTACATGAGCAACAATGACTACCTATTTTTACCAGTATTACTCTTCACTGCATCGGTTCCGGTAGCCGTAATTTCAACCTTGAAAAATTTATAGAACTTGAATTCAAGCATTCTAAAAATTAAATCGAACATTAAAATCCAAGCAGTCCAATTCCACAGCAGAATTCAGCACATGATTCTCCACCAATAAAACTGCCTGACGAGAATATTTTTTGCTACTATCGCTAACGCTCTGATCAAGCAACCAGTCATCCTTGACTTTTATGTACCTCAGAAAAACTGTATCACTCAAGAAGTCGCTCTCTGGGAAAACTGAGGATTCAGGGGTTTCAACTAATTTTAGAGTTATCTTTCTTGAATCACATTGACCATATGAAATCTCAACGACACTCGATTCAGCCGATGCCAGCCGACTTACAGTTAACATGAGGGCAACAACCAGAATTATTGATATAATCGACCTTCTATTTTCAGCCTTGAAAAATATTTTGGTTTTCATAACAGCGTGACCTTACTATTTCGTCATGGTCAGTCGAATGGCGCGAAACGTATCCTTTCCAAACATCATCTGTAGAAGATCCCCCCTAATTGGCGCAAGAAAACTCACTGAAGTTGGGATTTGCCCTGCCATCGAAATTATCAATAGTTACTCGGTATGAAACGCGACTTCTCCTCTCGTACTTATGTAACACCACGACTAAGCCATACCCCTTTTCCACGTAAAACCTTGTTTCACAACCCTCACAATGAGCAAACCTGGAAACTGATAGTCCGGAGTTATTCTCCGCGTCGACAAGAAAAACAATAATGTCGTACCGGCTCTCAAGATACGAATTGTTGGGTGTAAATTTCACCTCGAGGATCTCCTCACACACCAAACCACCAAGACCAACCTCTAAACCAACGTCAGTAAGGAAATCAATATCTTTGTCAAGCAGACTCAACTCCTCCCCAACTGAATATGTTGTTCCGAAAGCAAGTGTCGAATAGAAGATCAGAGCCAAAGATAAAATATATTTCATGAGTTACCCCCATAAGAACACCCAGCTCAAGGGGTCTTGGACGTTCACGTAACGCGGCCTACATGCTGGCCGCGCACCTACATCAAATCGACTATCACCTGTCCAAAACACCTAGGCTCTCTTTCTTCA
Source organism: Marinimicrobium alkaliphilum (assembly GCF_003259155.1). Lineage (GTDB taxonomy): Bacteria > Pseudomonadota > Gammaproteobacteria > Pseudomonadales > Cellvibrionaceae > Marinimicrobium_A > Marinimicrobium_A alkaliphilum. The sequence continues at coordinate 443,084 of NZ_QGMQ01000002.1, read as the reverse complement.
CCAAGGTTCTGCAACCGATCTTTGCTGTCAAAATATGGTCGACCTGACCGCCGAACTTTTACCACGTCAGTCAAGAAGTATGTTTCAACTGTTGGATGGGACCGCTTAAGTGTCCCATACATCCATACATAGCAACCGTATAGCCTTGCCATTTCATGGGAAGGAGCATCCACGACAAGTCCTTCATCCGGGATAGATTTTATCCACTCATCTAGTCCGGATAATAACGCTATCCCCCCGGTAGAGACGAAACCAGAAACCGCGATTTTCTTACCCTCAATACTCTTCTCGTTTCCCCGAATACTCGATATATCTATGTATTGATAGTCACTAAGGTTGGCATCGCCTGACAGGCAATTTCCGCCGGCTAGCAGCAGAAAAATGAAACCGAAAATCTTTATTATTCTCATAACTTTTTAAGGGGATAACCTACCCCCCCCTCCGCAAATAGGCCGATATGTTACATAAATCTCTTGTGTCAAACTTGGCGCTACCAAGCATTATTGCCCGGGTCGTGGTTATTTTCAACGCACTAGAGCTCTCGAACCAGCAGGGAGGTACCGGGCTCACAGGCCACCGGCAACTGGAGCTGCACCCGGTGACCGGAACCCGGCGCGCGCTCAATCGGTTGGCCGGTCTTGTCCCGCAATGCAGTCAGGGTGAAGGTATGATTGCCTGCGGGGGTCAGTAAGGTCAAGCGGTCACCTACTGTAAAGCCGTTTTTGGCATCCACCTCGGTCCAGCCGCCCTGTTCTGCCACGGGCTCGGCCACCCATTGTTGGCGGCCCTGGCCGTGGGCGCGTTCGATATTCTGGAGCTTTTCCGGGCGGGCGTGGCGGTCAAGCAGGCCGGCGGTGTAACCGCGATTCGCGAGGCCTTCCAGTTCGTCAAATAGGGAGGCATCAAAGGGCCGCCCCGCCACGGCGTCATCAATGGCCCGGCGGTACACTTGCGCGGTGCGCGCAACATAGTAAGGAGACTTGGTGCGCCCTTCGATCTTGAGCGAATGCACCCCGATACGGGCGAGCTCGGCCACATATTCGACGGCGCGCAGGTCTTTGGAGTTGAGGATATAGCTGCCATGCTCATCTTCATCCATCGGCATCAGTTCGCCGGGGCGGGAGCGGTCTTCAATCAGCACCGGTTGCCACTGCCCCACCTCGTCTTCACGCGCCGGCTTGGCCTCATACTGCCAGCGGCAGGCATTGGTACAGGCGCCCTGATTTGGGTCCCGGTGATTGAAGTACCCGGACAGCATACAACGCCCGGAGTACGCCATGCACAGAGCCCCGTGCACAAACACCTCCAGCTCCATGTCCGGCACTTCAGCACGAATCTCTGCAATTTCCTCGACTGCCAGCTCGCGCGACAGGATGATCCGTTCGATCCCCTGTGCCTGCCAGAATTTGACGGCGGCCCAATTGACCGTGTTGGCCTGAACCGACAGATGCAGTGGTACATCGGGAAACTGCTCGCGCACCAGCCAGATGACGCCGGGGTCCGACACGATCAGTGCGTCCGGGCCCATCTCCACCAGGGGAGCGAGGTGCTTCATGAGCGTTCGGACTTTGTTGTTGTGCGGCGCAATATTGGTGACCAGGTAGAAACGCTTGCCCAGCGCATGGGCTTCGCTGATGCCCTGGGCCAACGCGGGCGGATCAAAGCTGTTGTTGCGTACCCGCAGGCTCATGCGCGGCAGGCCCGCGTACACGGCATCGGCGCCGTAGGCAAATGCCAGGCGCATGGCGCGCAAGCTGCCCGCCGGGCTCAAAAGTTCGGGGATAGGGGTCACGGGCTGGTTCTCCGGGTTGACGGGTTGGCGCGGCATTTTATCAGCCGAAGTCGGCAGCGCTTTGACCTCGCTCAAGGTTCACGTATGTTCAGCCTTGACTTTCCGGGTGGTTGGCGTAGTCTCTGACGCATATCCGTACTTAAGAGTGTATGTGTGAACACTTCCCTGACCGTGCTGACCGGGAGGCTATGCCCTCCCACCCCCTCGTTTGCGTGAGTGCTCTTTAGCACCCACTGTACTGTCTGTACCCCATTAATATCTAAAGCCTAGTATTGACCAAAAGGAGTCAGTATGTCTGCCAAACCCGCTATTACCTTAAGCAAGACCACCTACCAGAAGCTATCGCGACTGCTGGAATCAGTGCCCGAAAATATGATAACCGACCAGTTGCTGGACGAGCTGGAGCGGGCGGATATTGTCGATGGCGCCGACCTGCCCGAGGACGTGGTGGATATGCACAGCGAGGTGACCTTCACCGTGCAGGCGACCGGAAAAACCTTTACCTACACGCTGGTATACCCCACCGAGCTGGACAGCACCGAGCACAAGCTGTCGATTCTGAGCCCGGTGGGTAGCGCGATTATCGGCCTGCGTGCGGGCGACGAAATTGACTGGCCCCTGACCCGCGAAAAAAATACGCTGGTGCGGGTCGAGAGCGTCAAACCGTCCGCTGCCAGCGCCGGTTAGATAACGCCGAAGGCCAGCATCGCGTCGGCGACCCGACGGAAACTCGCGATGTTGGCGCCAGCGGCGTAATTCCCCTCCAGATCAAACTCTTTTGCAGTTTCGTAGCAGTCCTGATGGATATTGCACATGATTTCGCGCAAGCGATTTTCCGTATGTTCAAAGGTCCAGGCGTCGCGACTGGCGTTCTGCTGCATCTCCAAGGCAGAGGTCGCAACACCGCCCGCATTGGCCGCTTTGGCGGGGCCGTAGGCGATTTTACTGTGTTGGATCAGTCTGGCCGCCTCCGGGGTACAGGGCATGTTGGCACCTTCACTCAAGGCAATACAGCCGTTGTCGATCAGGGTTTTGGCCGCCTCCTCGCCCAACTCATTTTGAGTGGCACAGGGTAAAGCTATCTCACAGGGAATATCCCAGATACTACCCTCGGCATGATACTCGGCATCGCTGTGCTCATTGACATAGGCTTTGATGCGTTTGCGCTCGACTTCCTTGAGCTGTTTGACTGTCTCAAGATTGATACCGGACTTGTGATAAATGTAACCACCGGAGTCGGAACAGGCGACCACTTTGGCCCCCAAGTGAATAAGCTTCTCGATAGCATAGATGGCGACATTGCCAGAACCCGAAACGATACAGGTTTTTCCCTCGATACTTTGATCGCGGACTTTCAACATTTCCTCGGCAAAGAATACCGCGCCATAGCCGGTGGCCTCTTTGCGCACCAGGGCGCCGCCCCAAGTGGGACTCTTACCGGTGAGCACGCCCGACTCGTAGCGGTTGGTGATACGCTTGTACTGACCAAACAGAAACCCGATCTCGCGCAGTCCGACCCCGATATCACCGGCAGGCACATCGGTCATTTCACCGATATGACGATAGAGTTCCGTCATAAAACTCTGACAAAAGCGCATGATCTCGTTGTCCGAGCGATCCCGGGGATTGAAATCGGAACCGCCCTTGCCGCTACCGATGGGCAGACCCGTCAGGGCATTTTTAAAGGTTTGCTCAAACGCGAGAAATTTGATGGTATCGAGCAGCACCGAGGGGTGAAAACGCAAACCACCCTTGTAGGGCCCGAGGGCACTGTTAAAACCCACGCGAAAACCGCGATTGATATGCACTTCGCCCTTGTCGTCGACCCAGGGCACGCGAAAGATCACCTGCCGCTCGGGCTCACAGATGCGCTCGATGATTTTCTGCTCGGCATAGTGCGGATGTTTCTTCAGCACCGGCCCCAGAGTTTCGATCACTTCCTTTACCGCCTGATGAAACTCTTTTTCACCGGGGTTACGCTTCTGGACCACGTCATAGATTTCGTTGATGCGTGCATCTGTATTGACCATTCAACCACTCCTCTCATAAAACAGGGCGGGCGCCTGACTGGCGCTCGCCCTTTTCCTGTAAGTGTAGACGGTTTTTGGGTTTATGCCGGCCGATCGCTGTTGCAGCCGCAGCAGGCATCGGCATCATCCGCCACTTCCGCCAGAACTTCACCGGGCTGAGTCAGCGCCGCACCAAGACCTGCTGGCGCCGCGCCTTTTGCCCACTCAGGCGCATCGGGGAAGTAGAGTCCCTTGATCACCTGCCAGGTCACTGCCAGTGCACCGATGATAAAGATCACATCGCCAACGGTACGGAACCACCGCAATGCCACCAGTGTCGGCTGCTGTAGAACTTCTTCGCTGCGAGCATACCAGAGACCCTCAGATGCGCTGGCCACAAACTGGATAATCCCGATAGGCAGCAGACTGGTAAAGAGCATCATCGCCAGGCCAATGTTGAGCCACCAGAACGACGTTTTCATCAGCTTGTCATCAAAGATGAGCGTCGGGCGAATGTAGCGCAGAATCAGCAGCACAAAACCCAGTGCCAGAAAACCGTACACGCCAAACAATGCACCGTGGGCGTGGGTTGGTGTGGTATTCAGGCCCTGAACATAATAGAGCGCAATGGGCGGGTTGATCATAAAGCCCAGCACGCCGGCACCGAGCATATTCCAGAACGCAACGGCGACAAAGAACAGCAGGGGCCATTTAAGGCGGCTCATCCAGGCAGCCCGATGCTGCAGGCGCCAGTTCTCCCAGGCTTCATAGCCCAACACCACCAGCGGCACCACTTCCAGCGCACTGAAGGTCGCGCCGATGGCCATTACCGGCGTGGTTGTACCCGAGAAATAAAGATGGTGGAAGGTGCCCGGCACACCACCGAGCATAAACAGCGATGCGGAGGCCAGCGCCGCAACGGTTGCCATCTTGCGTGATACCAATCCCATGCTGCAGAAGATAAAGGCCAGTGCCGCCGTTGCGAATACTTCGAAGAAGCCTTCCACCCACAGATGCACCACCCACCAGCGCCAGTACTCCATGACTGAAAGGTGCGTGCGCTCACCGTAGAAGAGACCCGCACCATAGAAGAGCCCGATCGCCACTACCGAAGCACCGAGCAGTGCCAGCAGGTTCTTGTCACCCGGCTCCCGCAGTGCAGGCACCATGGCACGCAACATCAGTACCAGCCAGAAAACGATGCCCAGATATTTGGCGATCTGCCAGAGGCGACCCAGGTCCACATACTCGTAGCCCTGATGGCCAAGCCAGAAGCTCAGGTGGGCCGGCATGATCTGTGCGATCGCCAGGAAGTTACCGGCAAAGGAGCCCACCACTACGACAATCAGTGCCCAGAACAGAATGTCCACACCGATTTTCTGGAATTTGGGATCCTTACCGCCGTTGATAATGGGTGCCAGGAACAGCCCCGCGGCGAGAAAACCGGTGGCAATCCAGAACATTGCGGCCTGAATATGCCAGGTACGCACCAGTGAATAGGGGAACCATTCCGAGGTGTTGATTCCGTAGAAGCCCTGCCCCTCTACCGTATAGTGCGCCGTAAACCCTCCCAAAAATACCTGAAAGGTAAACAGTGCGACCACCACGAACAGGTACTTGCCCAAGGCTTTCTGCGAAGGCGTCAAACTGAAATTGGTGAGCGGATCCTTGCCCGGTACTTTTGGCTCTTCCTCATCCTCACGACGCAGGAACGCCCAGCCCCACACCAGGAACCCCACCCCTGCAATCAGCAACACCACGCTGACGATGGACCAGACCACATTTTCCGCTGTTGGGCGGTTATCGATCAGCGGTTCATGCGGCCAGTTGTTGGTATAGGTGGCACCGTCCGGGTAGCGTTCGGTGCCAGCGGCCCAGGCGGTCCAGAAAAAGAACTGGGCCATCTGCTCGCGCCGCTCGGCACTGGGCAGCGTATTCTCCTTCATGGCGTAGTTGGCGCGCCGGGTCTGCAGCTCCGGATCGTCGCTGAACAAGCGGCTGTAGTAGGCGGCCGTTTGGGCAATGGCCTGTGCGCGGCGATCCGAGACGATCAGCGTATCCGTGGGCGCGTCGTAGGTATTGGTACGATAGGCTGACTTAAGCTCGTACTGGAGACTGTTCTGTTCGCGTCCCGTAAGTTCATCGTACGGCACACCGAACTCTTCCAGTGCGGCCAGCTCCAGCCAGGCGTTGAGCTCCCGGTGCAGCCAGTCGGCGGTCCAGTCCGGCGCCTGGTAGGCCCCGTGCCCCCAGATGGAGCCGAGCTGCATGCCACCAATGGACTGCCAGGCGGTCTGGCCATCGAGAATGCTTTTATTCGTCATCAGCAGCTGGCCGCTTTCCGAGACCACCTGGTCCGGAATTGGCGGCGCCTTGCGGTACACTTCGGCACCAAAGTAACCCAGAATGGCAAAGGTGAACGCCAGAATACCGATCAGCGTCCACCACAGTTTTTTGTACTCACCCATGTTGTTGGCCCCCCACGACCGGTACTGAGAACTGCCCGGGATGGGTCAGCTCACACACAACTTCGTGAACAATCTGTTCTGCCCAGTTCATTGTCGACTCCTCAGCGGCTAAAGCGGCGACGGACCCGCCGCCAATAAGATGTAATGAAAAAACACCTTTTTAAAAATACGCCCGCCCACTAAAGATGTAAACATAATGAATCTTATATAAAGAGATACCCCCACCAAGGTATTTCACCTACCACCCTCAAGCATTGGCTTAGCCGCCTATAAGATATATAATAAATACATCTTATAGGAGAAAGCGCCATGCTGTTCCATCGCCGCCGCCTGTTCGTTCGCCTGCGTCGCCTGCCCTGGCAGTGTCTGACCTGGGGCTGTGTCGGCCTGGGTGCGGCGGGCACCATCGTGCCCTTGTTGCCGACCACCCCGTTTTTGTTGGTTGCGGCTTGGGCGGCGCCCAAAGGCTCTCCCCGTCTGGGGCGCTGGCTGCTGGCCCACCCGCGCTTTGGTCCGGTCCTACTCGCCTGGCGCCACGAACGGGCGGTGCCCCCGGGCGCCAAGCGTCTGGCGCTTTTATTGTTGGCCGCGAGTTGGGCCACCCTGTGGTGGCTGCGCGCTTCACCCTGGGTCCTGGCCTTTACCGCTGTGCTTTTTGTCGCTGTCGCCAGCTTTCTGTTAACACGCCCAAACCCCGGAAAGCACCTTGCACCTCCGAGCCCATCATTTCCACCCAAGGAGTCACTTCATGCCCACCGCTAACCCGCCGGTACTACTGGCTTTTGCATTTCGGCCGTTTTTTCTGCTCACGGGCGCCTATGGCGCATTCGTGGTTTTGGGGTGGCTGGGCTACCTGTTTGGTGGCTTGCCCCTGCCCTTGGGCTGGTCACCGTTTAAGTGGCATAGCCACGAGATGCTCTATGGTTTTGTACCCGCCGCCATCGCGGGCTTTATGCTGACAGCGCTCACCAACTGGACTGGCGCCCGCCCGCTCGACGGCGGTAAGCTGCTCGCGTTGATTCTGCTCTGGCTCGCCGGGCGCGTGGTGATGTGGGGTGCCAGCTGGCTGCCCGCGGGAGTGGTCGCCGCCGTCGACCTCGCGTTCCTGCCGGTGTTGGGCCTCTATGTGGCCCGGGTCATCCTGCGCCACGGCAACAAACGCAACCTGGTCATGGTCGCGGTGTTGGCCTTGCTCAGCCTCGGCAACCTGATGATGCACATCGGCTTTATCACCGGTAAGATGGCGTGGCTGAACGCCGGCGAGCTGCTGGGCTTTAACTTGATTCTGCTATTGATGGCGGTCATTGCCGGGCGCATTACCCCGGCCTTCAGTGCCAACTGGCTGCGCGCACGGGGTGTCGACCCGGCGGTGGTCACCCGCTCTCCCCTTACCGATCGCCTGGCCGTGGGCAGCCTGGTAGCGCTTCTGGTGCTGGACCTCCTGCCCGTGCCTGCGGTCGCGGTTGGCGCCGTCGCACTGCTGGCGGCGGCGGTGCATGGCGTGCGCCTGATTCAGTGGGCCGGCTGGCGTACTGCGGCCGAGCCGCTACTGTGGATTCTGCACCTGGCCTACGTCTGGGTGGTACTGGCGCTGCTGCTGCGCGGCCTCGCGCCCTTTGTACCGGGCATTACCGACAGCCTCTGGCAGCACACCGCCGGGGTCGGCGCCATGGGCATTCTGATTCTCGGGGTCATGACCCGGGTGGCCATGGGCCACACCGGCCGACCGCTCAAGCTGGTGCGTTTTGGCAGTATCATCTATCTGGCGATCATCGCCGCCGCCCTGCTGCGCATGGCCGCAGCGCTTCAGTGGCTGGACTATCGTCTCGGGGTTACGCTGTCGGGCGTAGCCTGGATTCTGGCTTTCAGCCTGTTTGTGGTACTTTACTGGCCGGTACTGACACAGCCGCGCGCCGATGGCCGGCCCGGCTAGACCCAGGAATTGTTTATGCACATCACCCGTTACACCGACTATTCACTGCGTGTGCTCATGTATCTGGCCCTCAAGGACGATGAGCTGAGCACCATTCGTGAAATTGCCGACAGTTACGGCATCTCCAAAAATCACCTGATGAAGGTGGTCCAGGAGCTCAATAACAAGGGTTACCTGCAGGCCATTCGCGGCAAGAATGGCGGGCTGCGGCTCGCCGGGGCCGCTGAGGCGATCAATATCGGCGCGTTGGTGCGGGATACCGAGCAGGATTTTGCCCTGGTGGAATGCTTCGGCGAAGGCGACGGCTGTGTGATTACCTCCGCCTGCCAACTCAAGCGGGTGTTGGGAGAGGCTCTGGAAAGCTTTTTTGCCGTGCTTGATCAGTATACACTGGCGGACATTCTCCCCGGCGGCAAGGCCCGGGTCATGACTCGATTACTGAACATAGGCTGATCATTGATGGATATTGTTGCTTTAAAACACCTGCACGTCACTCTCGCGCTGATTTCAATTGTGTTCTTTCTGGTGCGCTTTGGGGCGCGCGAAGCGGGTGCGGGCTTCGTACATACCAAGCCGATCAGGATCGCCCCCCATGTGATCGACACCCTGTTGCTGGTCACCGGCTTTACCCTCGCCGGCATGATGCGCTTCTCCCCCGGCGATCACCCCTGGCTGATGGGCAAGTTGATCCTGATTGTGGTCTACATCGGGTTCGGTATCGCGGCGATGAAGTCCGGCAGTTTTGGAAAGCGCATGATTTTTGCCCTCCTGGCGTTGTCGACTTTTATCACGATCATGGTATTGGCGTTTCTCAAGCCCTATTTTTGAGTCGACACTGCACATCCAAAAAAGCCCGCGTTCTGACGCGGGCTTTTTTTATCCGTCACGTTCACAATGAACGTTAAAGGAAGAGGCTGACAACAAGAATAACGCTTAAACCAACAAGGCCGATGATGGTTTCCATAATCGTCCAGGACAAGAGCGTCTGACGCTCGGTCAAGCCCATAAACTGCTTCACCAGCCAGAAGCCGGTATCGTTAAAGTGCGAGAGCACTGTTGCGCCCGAGGCAATGGCGATCACTACCGCACCGGTCAGGGGCGCCGAGTAATCCCCCATAGCCAATAACGGCGCGACCAGGCTGGCGGCGGTCACCATGGACACGGTGGCCGACCCTTGCAACACCCGAATACCCGCCGCAATCAGGAAGGCGAACAGTACGATGGGCAAGTTGGTGGTGGTCATCATATCGGCCAGCGCATCGCCCACACCGGTTTCCACCAGCACCCGACCAAAGACCCCACCGGCGCCGGTCAGCAGAATGATCATCCCCACCGGCTCCATGGAGCGGGTCGCCACCTGCTGCATCTCGTTGCGGGTAAAACCCAGGCGCGTCCCCAGAAAATAGAACGACAACAGCAGCGCCGCCATCAATGCCGTAAACGGATGGCCAATAAAGCTCAACCACTGACGCAGATCACTGCCCTCAGCCAGCCAGACATTGCCCGCCGTGTTGAGCAGAATCAGCACCAACGGCAGAGAAATGATCGCCAGCACCACACCCACGCCCGGCACCTTGCGCTCGACGCCGTCCTCAGACACGGGCTCATCCGCCGGCACATGGTGAGGCACCCCGGTATGAATGCGCGTGCCGATATAGCGGCCAAAATAGACCCCGCCGATAATCGCCGCCGGTATCCCGGCCAGCAGACCGAACACAATCACCCAGCCCAGATCCGCGCCGATCAGTGCCGCCACCGTGACCGGCCCCGGCGTGGGCGGGATAAACGAATGCGCGACCGCAATACCCGCCACCAGCGGAATACCGTAGTACAGCATGGAGCGACCGGTGCGGCGCACCAGGTCGTAAACCAGAGGAATCAGCAGAATCAGCGCGACTTCGAAAAACACCGGAATCGCCACAATCAACCCGATCACCGTCAAGCCCCAGGGCGCGCGCGGCTCCCCAACCCGACGCACGAGGGTATTGGCAATCTGCCGGGCACCGCCGGACACCCGCAGAATCTCGCCAATCATGGTGCCAATACCGATCACCACTGCGATATACCCCAGCGTGCGCCCCATTCCCTCCTGCACCAAGGCCGGGATCTCCACCAGTGGCACGCCCCCGGCAATCGCCACCCCGACACTGACCAGCAACAGGGCCACGAACGCATGAACTTTGCACACCACAATCAGCAGCACCAGGGCCGCAATACTCAACAATGCGAGCAGAATCAGAAAACTGGCAGACATAAAGCGCTCCAAGTTAGCGTTATCATTATCGCGGGTATACTAGCGGGTTTTGGGGAGGAATTTAAGGGGGCGGGACCGGGCGAGATGTTAATTAACATGTTGCGCCGAAGCTGGACCATTTCTAGTCTGCGCTCGACCATTGCTGCGCGTCGTGCAGCAATGGCAGGTTTTGAAGTTGATTCCGCGGGCAGCCTTGCTGGTAGGGATCACTCTTGCCTGCTGAAGCAACTGTGGATTGTTACGACCACTTAAATCGACCTGCCAGTTCCCGGTCGGATCAACAAAGTTCACGGGATCATTTTTCACATACGCATACCAATTCATCCCATCCTCGTAGTCAATGGGACTGGTTTGCAAAAGGATCAGCAGCTGCATAATTGGCTACACGCTTCATTCTCTTTGTACTGTGCCTGAATATTCTAGTTTCTTATTGACCTAAAGAATGATAATTGCCCTAAAACTACCGTACAACTCTTAACCAAAATTCTGACAAAGGCTATTACAGAACCAATATTTGGGTATCCCAGCCTACCAATAAGATACCCCATAAAAGCAAATAAAACTGCGGTAAATCCAGACTTAGTATACTTGAAGCTCGGCTTCACATAGCGACACAAACCATTCTCAAACCAACATTCCATACCGATAAATAATAGTTAGGCCATCCTCAGCCCTGTCCAGGCCAGATAAACATCGCCATGACGATGATGTAAAGAACTACCGCAATACAGAAAAAGATAAATCTTAAAGATGGGCTATCACCTGACTCAAGGCTGCCCCCACCCAAGCCAAACATAACATCTCTGTTCAGGTAGGCCACCATTTGGGAAAGGGATCCATACGCAACAAAACACCCTAGCACAAACCCCCAAACCCCTAACTCATTAAAGAAGAAGCTCCATACAGCAATCAGAAAATGTACAAACAGAATAGAGAGCCACAGTTTTTTAACCACCATACCGCCCCCACTGATCAGTTTCATTTTGAATAGGTACAATTATGCAGAGGCCAATTTACCATCATCTTATAGCCTTTCAGTTACATATTTTCTCGACTGGGAATTGCTTCCACACAACCCTATTTTGGTGTTTTTTGCGACGAGAAAAACTGGATGGGGAGCGAATCATCTATTGTTTTCTTTCCTTCCATTAGAGTGTAGCTAGGGAAATTCACTGTAAAACCACTCTCGGGTTTCTTCCCTATAGTACTGGCGCAACTGCTCATAAACCGCCGGATAGGTTGAGTAAAGCGTCATCGGTGCCGTGAAAAAGTATTCCGTTGTCACCGCAAAGAACTCTTCGGGTGCGGTGGCTGCATAGGGGTCAATCGCCGGCTCAGTACCTCTCTCAACGCTGTCGACCAAATGCTCATAGGCGTCGCTCATTACCGCCTGCCACTGCCGTCGAGCGTCCGGATCGAAAAACAGCGGCGCGCCGTCCATATCACCGCTTTCGCCATCCACTTGATGGGCGTATTCGTGCAGCACCAGGTTGTGGCCGTCGATTGTCTAAACTTTAGGTCTCCACTATTACTCTTTGCAGGGGCGCTTCGCGCGCCCCTGCTTTTCTTGGGTAAGTCGGGGGTTTAGCACTTCCAACCCATTCCAAAGAAATAGATCTGTCCCCTTTCTTGATCGTTCCCGAACATTGGGTGTCCCTAATATCTTGCCTAATATCTTGGATAGCCCGCTAGTTTTCTCTGTCTGGATGGTCCGGGTCAAACTGATATTCGAAATAGTCCATTAATTCCTTCCACTGATTCGGACTGAAGTTACTTCGAAGATCGCAGTAGTAAGGATGTATACCCGGAACTGAAGGGAAGTACATGAGATTCTTAGGAGCGCTTTCGACAAAACCTGGCTCAAAGCGCTCATATGGTATTATCGCCGATACTTTTCCGCCTGGTTGAATTCCAACATGACACAGGTTGGTATCTTTAAAGTTCTTTCCGCGACAGGTTCCAGTATGAGTTTGCTCAATCGGAAAGATACGATCACCTTGCTCGACATAAACGTTTTCCGACGCAAAATGTATAGCGCCTATTGGTCCTAAAGAACCATTCAGTCCCGTATTAGGCCACATTTCTACTCTAAAGCAAAGATTATCGTCCACTTTTGATTCTAGAACGACCTCAAAAAAACGATTTTTCGGATTATCAAAAATGGAAAATGTAAAGTCTACGTCAGGAACAGGTCTATTCTCTCCCAACATCTCATCGAGATCGTCTTTAGTTAACTCATTTCCAATCACAACGCTAACTGAGAAGGCGCTAATAAGTAGAGCGAATAAAAATCTGATAATCATTATCTATTAATCCTATTTCGCATTAAGATTAAGTGGTCTGGATTTTTATGCCGCATACTGCTCGGAAGACTTCTAAATGCGTTCGTCCCCATATACGGGGTGCCCATGCCATGCACTTGATCCTTGTAGCCCATATTATGTAACACTTCATGAGCGACCCCATTACCATAGCTGACCCGCATAGATAAGTCTGTAGGATCTATAGTTATCGACTTTCCACCGATGTCGCCGTGACCGTACTAACCTGCGCTAAAGCCACCCCTGTGGGCGACATAACTCGAATCATTCATAGCTGACGCGGCCTTACTGAAATTTTCGGCTATCGTTTTAGGATCACCAGCGGAAAGTTCTGTTCCCATGACGTCACTAACCACGCTTTGCACTGCTTGCGCCGCCGCACTCAGATCCCCGCCTGCAGCAAGCTCATCAGCCAAGTTCCCCAATGCAGACGCGGCACTTGAAAAATCGTTGGCTATTTGATCCCGGTGACTCTCAAACTCGACCCACTCCTCGTCGGACCATCCGTCTCCACGCCGGTACAAGCCGGTCGGGTCCGTAAAGTTCATTGGGTCGTTACCAACATACGCATAAAGATTTATCTGATCTTCATACCCAATCGGATCGGTTTGCAAGAAACGCCCTATATAGGGATCGTACATCCGGGCCTTGTAATAGTACAGCCCCACCTCCGGCAGCCAGACCTGGCCGGTATATTGGAAGCGCCCCTGATTACTTTCAGCAGGAACGCCATACTCATCATAGGCATTGACATACAGGGGGGGGGGGGGGGGGGGCGCCGAAGCACAGTTCCACTCGTGTTGGTTTCGGCAATCAGATCTGTACCATCATAGACGAACCGAGTGGTCGACTGGCCAGTACTGTACAGACTGGTCAGGCGGTTCTGTGCACCATAGGGAATGACAAATGGTTTTTGAGGTACTGGCGTGGAATATACCCACTTCAATCATCACCACTTGCTGTCAAGGCGGCCAAGGACCACTTACTTTTTATCGACTGCCAATTTCAACCGCTCAAGCCACTCATCATTCAATGTATCTATCCATTGGTAACTAAACCAACTCGGTTGACTGAACACAACGTAGTAACCCGAACCCCTGTCAGGAAGACTAAAAAAATGTGGACGGTAAGTACATGTACCATCATCCAAAATCTTCCGGTAAGCACTCTCCGACGTAATAGACCGCATTAAGCCAGCAGGCTCATAGCCTCTTTCCTCCCACACCCCTTGGTTCAGCAGCAGGCGAAAAACCAATTTTCCTCTCAACCAAAGGGAGCTAGGGGGCTCCCCCTTAACCCTATCAACTAGACTTAGCTCAACATCGACCATCTCATCAACCAGCAAGCCTCCTGCCCCTTCATAGTCATCCAATCGGTCTCTAATATGCTCTCTAGCGCGCGTACTCTTCCCGTCAAGCTCCAAAGCGGGTTTCCTGCCAATAATTTCATAAACACCGACGTAACTGCTGTTCTCCAGCACTTGGTCAACGGGAGGATTAGAATTAGCGTCACAATCAATGACACAGCAATGCCTTCCCTCATCTTCAGCATTAACCGACAGAGGAATTGAAAGCATTATAAGGAAACATGTATGTATAATTTTCATCAATAGGATATCCTCTTATACTCGTAATTCCTTCTTCGCCGACATTCATTAGTCCGATTCACCGCCCTCGCCTCCAGCGTTTGGAGCGGTATCAGGAGCTGATCGCCCGCTTGCCTCAACAATCATATCTCCGCCAGAGACACCCCGCATAGAATCAACTACATGTGACATCTCGTGCTCAAATATCTCATCTCTTCCCTTGCCTGCACTCCCCACGGATCCGTCACGTTTTCGCACTACAACAAACCCAGAGTTTCCCACCTCAACCGACGACCCCAAATACTCTCCAGCATCCGCATTACGCTGGACAACGTGTGAACCACTCTCGGGTTTCTTCCCCATAGTACTGGCGCAACTGCTCATAAACCGCCGGATAGGTTGAGTAAAGCGTCATCGGTGCCGTGAAAAAGTATTCCGTTGTCACCGCGAAGAATTCTTCGGGGGCGGTGGCTGCATAGGGGTCAATCGCCGGTTCAGTACCTCTCTCAACGCTGGCGACCAAATGCTCATAGGCGTCGCTCATTACCGCCTGCCACTGCCGTCGAGCGTCCGGATCAAGAAACAGCGGCGCGCCGTCCATATCACCGCTTTCGCCATCCACTTGATGGGCGTATTCGTGCAGCACCAGGTTATGGCCGTCGAGGGACGTCAGGTCGTGCTCGATTTCGTCCCAGGACAGTATCACTCTGCCCTGCTCCCAGGATTCCCCCAGCATGACATGGCGATCGCGGGTCACCACGCCCGCTTCGTCAACCTGCTCGTCGTCGCGGACGTAGGCGCTGGGATAGAGCAGAACCGCAGGGGGGGCGTCGAGGCTGGCATGCTGGTAGACGAGGCTCGCCTGGGCGAGGATCAGCAGCTTCATGTCGTCGGTAACAGTCAGCCCGGCGCAGCCGTAGAAGCGGGTTTCACTCATTAGCAATTTTAGCCGCTGATGGATCTGCACACGCACGTTGACCGGAAGCCGTGGATAGAGTCTCCAGTGCTCACGCAGAATTCGTTCCCAGCCCGGCGGGAGTGGTTGCTCATTCAGGCGTTGCCTGCGCATCAGACGTACTAAAGGTGGCAAGGCAATTACGAGAATGATAGCCAGCGCCAGCAAAAAAACCGCGTACAACGCAAGCACCGAAACCTCCTTTGGACTATTGAGAAACAATGACCTTGTGAAGCGTTCCGGGGTCAACCAACATCAAACGACCTTGCTCTCTGCTAAAAAAACTGGTCCCCGGTGCGGGGGTGTAACCCCGAGTCATCATATCGTGATAATGGTCAAGGCATCGCCCTGATTCCCGGTCAATCATCGTCACGCCGTCCCAGGTCAGCAGCAATGCTTTTTCATCACTGCTCAAGGACAGGCTTTGAGTCGTTTCATTTTCTCCTAGTCCCTGACCGGCGCAACTGGTTTGCAACTTGCTGCGGTTACCGGTGACGATATCAACCCGATATAGATTACCGTTGTACTGGTCAACGGTATACAGGGTGTCACCTCCGGATGGCAAAACCAGTCCGTTGAGTGTTTGAAACCCGGGGCCGGTACCTTGCAATCCGGCCTTGGAAATCAGTGTATGATGATAATCATCACTGCTCAAATCGATAGCATAGATAGCGCCGCCCTCTTCCTCTCCCGACTCTGGGTGCAACGGACTACTGAAGTACAGCCGCTGCTCATCTCTATCCAGCGCCAATGCGGAGATATTCCCATAGCTTCCGCCAATCCCATGGAATGCGGATTTTATTGTCTCAACTGAACCCGTTTCAATATCGACCTTCAGGATCGAGTCACCCCGAACGGCGTAAAGCCACCCTGCGGATTCGTCCAATGCCAGTCCGTCCGTACCTCGATTGAAACCATCGATTTTGAGGTCTGCCAGTATTCTTCGGTTTCCGGTGTTCATGTCAATATGAAGAATTTTCTCGCCCGTATTTCCACCCCCATCGAGAATGAATGCTGTCTCAAAGGACGCGTCAAAAGCAACCGCTGTGGGCAGTACAATGCGTGGCCCTGAACCGATACCCGGCGCAAATACGGCTTCTCGGTGCCCGGTCTCAAGATCAATACCCATGATCATATTCAAACCTTCATCACCGACCAGCAAGCGGTTCTCTTCGGCATCGAAAGCAGCCGATATGACCTGAGAAAAAGCAAAATCTCCCTGGGCTTCTGTGCTATTGCTGATCCGGCGTGACTGGCTACTGTTGCGCTCCAGGATATCAACGCCACTGAAATTGACGGCATAGAAAGTATCAGCACCAGACCCCTGCGCCAAATGCGTTGGGGAGTTCTCATAACCGGGCACAAAGCTGGTCAGCGTGCCATCGGAATAGGACACTCCGACAACGCCGTCCCCGCCGTAGGTGTAAAGGTAAATATGATCCTCGCCCAAAATCGCATCGGCAAATCTTATTCCCCCTTCCCCCCAAGGTTCGCCGCGATAAAGCTCACGCCATACAGAGCCCTCAAGAGCATCCAAGTCCAGCTCATAGACAACAGAGTAAGTCGGCTTCTGATCGGTAAAAAAGTTATCGCTACTTACGACATAAAGGGAATTTCTGGTCGGGTGACACAAGGCGGCGACATGCCAACGATTCAAGTCTCCCCGAGGATGTGTAAAAAAGATGTGCGGCTCTGTATCGCTCGACAGACCCACACGGCGAAAGGTATAAATCGCTTCGTCTGGATCGCCGGGATCAAAGCCTGTTTCGATGACGTAGACTTCGTCGGTATCGCGCTTGTGACAGCTTTCAAGGGGAAGCCCGTCCAGAGTAGCTTTGCGATAAAACTCACCGGTTTCAATTGCCAGCACTATCAAGTCCGTACCGGAAAAACCGATCAACCGGCGATTGACAGGATCAAAATCGAATATAGAGGGTATGGCTGTTTGCCCAATATTGACAACCGTTTCAGAGGATACGGGATTCCCTTCCCGATCCACCACCTGAAGCCGGTACTGTCCAACGTCGGGCGCGACGTCACTCAGGGTCCACTCAAACCGATACGTCGACTGAGAGACAACCCCACTGGGTAGCCTTTCGTCGCCAGAGGAATGGGTGCGGCTGGCAACGCTTTGCCGTGTCAGTGCGGTGACAACGTTTCCATCAATCAGCAGTTTATAGCCGTCGCGCATACCGGAAACTTCACCGCGAAAGTGAATACTCTCCGACGCGAGTCCCGAATTACGCCAGGGGAAATGCAGTTCCACGAGGGCCGACTGGGAATCTGCACTACCCGTTGGGGGCGTTTCCGGGCTGCCGGTGGAGCTGCTACCGCAGCCGACCAAGAGGACTGCGGAGAGAACGAAGGGTAGAATCTGGGGCCTGATATTCATGACATGACTCCTTGTCGCAGAACATGGGCCCGCTCCTGCTACGGGAGACTCGGTGCCACCATCTGCTATTCAGTGTTATTTATAGGCCTTGATAATATCACTGATACTCCATCTTGCCATTCTTTTTCAGCGCTTCCGGCTACCAATGAAACCAAGCGCCAAAACCCTCAAATCACCTTCGAATAACGAATCTGATTGCCATTGTTCAGATACTCATCAAACACCATGCAGATGCGCCGGATCAGCAGGCGCCCGGCATTGCGCACGGTGATCCCGGTACTATCAATACTGACCAGGCCGTCGTCCACCATGGGCTGCAACTGTGCCAGTTCATGGGCGAAGTAAGTGCGCGCATCGATATTGAACTGCTCGTGCAGGTCGCCAAAGCTGAGTTGAAAATGGCAGATCAGGTGATTGATCACGTGCTGGCGCAGGTGGTCTTCGCTGCTCAGGGCAAAGCCCTTGATAAACGGCCGCTGCCCGGCGTCCACCAGGTCCTGGTAGTGTTCCACGCGCTTGGCATTCTGCACATACACGCCGCCAAACTGGCTGATGGCGGATACCCCAAAGGCAAGCAGGTCAGTATCGCCGTGGGTGGCATAGCCCTGGAAGTTGCGTTGCAGTTTACCTGCCTCCTGGGCCTTGACCAGGGAGTCTTCCGGTTTGGCAAAGTGATCCATGCCCACGTACACATAACCCGCCTGTTGCAGCCGCTCGATGGCCATCTGCAGAATCTCGAGTTTGGCCTCGGGCGACGGCAGATCCTCCTCGCGAATCAGGCGCTGACTTTTGAACAGGTGCGGCAGGTGGGCGTAGTTGAACAGGGACAGTCGATCCGGCCCCAGGTCGATGACTTTATCCAGGGTATCGCTGACACTGGCGCGGGTCTGCAGCGGCAGCCCGTAAATCAGATCCATGCTAATGGAGCGATAGCCCTGATCGCGCACTGCATGCACCAGCTCGCCCACTTCGGCCAAGCTGTTGTAGCGATTGACGGCCTTCTGCACATCCAGATCAAAGTCCTGCACCCCCATACTGACCCGGTTAAAACCGAGATCCCGCAGGTGGCCCATGGTCCGGGTACTGACCTGGCCCGGATGAATCTCGAGCGCGTATTCACCGGTATCGTCATCAAGGAGCTGGAAGTGCCGGCGTGTGGCCTGCATCAGCCAGGTCATTTCCTCATCGGTGATATAGGTGGGCGTGCCGCCGCCCCAGTGCAGTTGAGTCACCGGTCGGCGGGTATCAAACAGCTCGGCCTGAAACGCCATTTCTTTGGCCACACGCTCCAGATAGGGCTGTGCCCGGCTTTTATTGTGGGTCACAATTTTATTGCAGCCGCAGTAAAAGCACAGAGTCTCGCAGAAGGGAATATGAAAATAGAGCGACAGCGGTCGGCCACTGCGATTGCTCTGACGGGCGGCGCGGGAATAGTCTTCGTCGTTGAACACTTCACTGAATTGGGGCGCCGTCGGGTAGGAGGTATAGCGCGGGCCCGACAGGTCGTAGCGGGCGATCACCTCAGGGTTCCAGTTTAGGGGCTGACTATATAAAGACATGGCGGGCTCGGCTCGGTCGCTGTGGGGCTACTCTAAAGGGAGTAGGATTATATGCAGCTTAATCCCCACAACCGTCTCCTGCCTTGACGTGGGTCAAACCCGGGGGCGGCTTCTAACCGGCCACTGAGCAGCACGACAAAAGTGTGCTAGATTGGTGCACTCAATAAACACGAGCGACGAAAGGACCCAAGACCATGAAACTGGAATCCCTTGCCCTGCACTGCGGCTACGAATCCGAAGCCACCACCAAGGCGGCAACGACGCCCATTTACCAGACGACCTCTTTCACCTTCGACGACACCCAGCACGGGGCGGACCTGTTTGATCTGAAGGTCGAAGGCAATATTTACAGCCGGATCATGAATCCCACCAATGCCGTACTGGAAGCCCGGGTGGCGGCAATGGAGGGTGGTATCGGTGCGCTTGCCGTGGCCTCGGGCATGGCGGCGATCACCTACGCCATCCAGTGTATTACCGACTCCGGCGACAATATCGTCAGCACCAGCCAGTTGTACGGTGGCACCTATAACCTGTTCGCCCATAGCCTGCCGCGCCTGGGCATTGATGTGCGTATGGCCTCCTTTGACGACTACGCCAAGCTCGAAAGCCTGATCGACGCTAGAACCAAGGCCCTGTTCTGCGAGTCCATCGGCAACCCGGCGGGCAATATTGTCGACCTGGAAAAGCTCGCCCAGATAGCGCACAAACACGGCGTCCCCCTGATTGTGGACAACACCGTGGCCACGCCCTTTCTGTGTCGGCCCTTTGAGTTTGGCGCGGATATCGTGGTGCATTCATTGACCAAGTACATTGGCGGCCATGGCACGACCGTGGGCGGCATCATTGTCGACTCGGGCAAGTTCGACTGGACCGCCCAGAAGGCCCGTTACCCCATGCTCAACGAGCCGGACCCCTCCTACCACAATGTGGTGTACACCGAAGCCCTGGGGGAGGCCGCCTATATCGGTCGCTGCCGGGTAGTGCCCCTGCGCAATACCGGCTCGGCACTGTCACCCCACAGCGCCTTCCTGATCATGCAGGGCCTGGAAACCCTGGGCCTGCGCATGGAGCGCCATTGCGAGAATGCCCTGAAAGTGGCCCAACACCTTCAGGCCCACCCCAAGGTCACCTGGGTCAACTACGCCGCTCTGCCCGACAGCCCCTACCAGAGTCTGTGTCAGAAGATCACCGGCGGGCAGGCCTCGGGTATTCTCAGCTTTGGTATCCAGGGCGGTAAGGCGGGGGGAACGACCTTTATCGATGCGCTGCAAATGATTCTGCGTTTGGTGAACATCGGTGACGCCAAGTCCCTGGCGTGCCACCCGGCCACCACCACCCACCGTCAGCTCAACCCCGAAGAGCTGGCCAGTGCCGGGGTGCCCGAAGATCTGGTGCGCCTGTCCATCGGCATCGAGCACGTGGACGACATCATCGCCGACATCGATCAGGCCTTGGCCAAGGTCTGAGGACAGTTTGAAAAGCGATATGCGCCAGTCGTCCATTGTTCTGCGCATCAGCATGGCCCTGGCGGGGATCATCACCCTCGCCGCGGCCACCATGCTGACCTCCTACTGGATTGCCGACCGGGCCGACAGCGATGCCCAGGCCATCAATCTGGCCGGGTCGCTGCGGATGAACAGTTACAAGCTGGCCATGCTCCTGCATCAGACGCCGGTACCCGAGCCGGCCGTCTCCCAGACCCGGGAGCGCCTGGCCAACACCTGGGCGCACCCGCTCCTGCACGAGCTGCGTGCGCGCGACCCGGCCCTGGCCGAGGCTTACGGCGCCGCCGAGCGCCACTGGCAGGCACTCGACCCGGCGCTGATGGCCGGCCAGATCGACACCGCCACGCTGGACCGTTATGTCGACACCCTTGAGGCCCTGGTGCTCGCCATCCAGAACCACGCCCAGGACAATGCCCGCACTCTGCGCCGTATGCAGATTGGCGCGCTTATACTGATGCTGAGCCTGACGGCGATCGCCATCTACTGGCTGAAGACCAAAGTGGCCCAGCCCCTGACCGACCTTACCCGGGAGCTGCAACGCAGCAACACCGCCCTGCAGTTTCTGTATGAAACGGCCAACACCATCATCAAACACCCGCCCGAGGGGCTGGACTACGGGCATATCGTCACGCGCCTGTCCGAGCTGGCCAACACCGAGGACCTGGAACTGTGCCTGATGACGTCCGCGGGCGATACACCCTATCTCCAGGTCACACCGTCCCACTCTGTGCACCAGCCCTGCGTCTCCCAGCAATGCTACAGCTGCCTGAAGGGTGAGCTGGTGACCGGTTACAGCGGCAGTACCCTGGACGAAGACGGCGCAGTGGTGCGCCACAGCTTCCCGCTGGTGTACGAGCAGCACCACTACGGTGTGCTGGTGTGCCGCCTGCGGGACGACCAGGCGCTGGACACCTGGCAGCGTCAGCTGATTCAGTCAGTGGCCGATCAGCTCGCCGTGGCCCTGAGCCTGCAACAGCAGGAAGACAACGCCCGGCGGCTGTCGCTGATCCACGAGCGCACGGTAATCGCGCGGGAGCTCCACGATTCCCTGGCCCAGGCCCTGTCCTACCTGAAAATTCAGGTCACGCGCCTGAACCGGGCCCTGGCCAAAGACGACAAGGCCACCCTGGAAAGTGTCTCGGCCGAACTGCACGAAGGTCTGGGCTCAGCCTACCGGCAGTTGCGCGAACTCCTGACCACCTTCCGCCTCAAGGTGGATGAGCCCGGCCTGATCAATGCCTTGCAGACCAGCGTGGACCAACTGAGCGCCCAGACCGATATGCATATCACCCTGGCGTGCAGCATCACCCACCTGCCCCTTACACCGAATGAAGAAATCCATCTGCTTCAGATTGTGCGCGAGGCCACCCAGAACGCCATTCATCACAGCGAGGGCCAACAGGTGGCGATTCGCTTGCACCAGAGCGACGACAAACAGATCCAGGTCCGGATTGAAGATGACGGTATCGGCATTGCCAATGCCCCGGAAAAACCCAACCACTATGGCCTGACCATCATGCGCGAACGCGCCCACAGTCTGGGCGGCGAGTTACACCTGAGCAATCGGGTGCCCACAGGTACCCGGGTTTATTTCGCCTTTGTGCCGCGCTATCTCCATCGCGGGGAAGGCTCATCTACCCCTTAATAGGGACGTCACTTGATGCAGGTCAATATGACACCGGGCGCCAGGCCCTAGTATGGCAGTGAGACAATGGCTACCCGTGGAGATCTGCCAATGACCAGTCAACCTGCCAGCATCATGCTGGTCGACGACCACCCCCTGCTGCGCAAAGGCCTGCAACAGTTGATCGACCTGTCCGACGACCTGCGTATCGTGGCTCAAGCCGGTTCCGGCGACGAAGCCCTCAAACTCGGCACCGAACTCGACCCGGACCTGATCCTGCTCGACTTGAACATGCAGGGCATGGACGGCATGGAAACCCTCAAGCGCCTGCGCGATCAGGGTGTCAACTCGCGCATTGTGATGCTGACCGTATCCGACTCGGATGACGATGTGCTCGAAGCCATTGCCCGGGGCGCCGACGGCTACCTGCTCAAGGACATGGAGCCGGAGGAATTACTTGAGCAGATCGAAAAGGCCCTGTCCGGCAAAATGGTACTGAGCGAATCGGTCACCCGCGTGCTCGCCAATGCCATCCGCCAGCCTGACCAACGCCCGCGCCAGAATTCCGCCCAACTCGACGGACTGACCGGACGCGAGCGGGAAATCCTCAAGCTGATCGCCAAAGGTCTGAGCAACAAACTGATTGCGCGCGAGCTGGATATTTCCGACGGCACTGTTAAAGTACACGTCAAACACCTGCTGAAAAAACTCGGGCTGCGGTCCCGGGTGGAAGCGGCGGTCTGGATGATCAATCACGACAAAGCGAGCTGATATGGGTTGCTGTGACGAACCGACACTGTTACCGGTCGACGAAGCCATTACCCGCATGCTGAAGGCGGTAGAACGACAAGCGCCGCCTGAACAGGTACTGCCGTTGAGCGACGCCCTTGATCGGGTGCTCGCCCAGGCCGTAGTCGCGCCCATCGCCGTGCCGGGGCACGACAACTCCGCCATGGATGGCTACGCACTGCGTAGCAGCGACGCCAGTCAGCCGCTGACAGTGATCGGCGAGGCCCTCGCTGGCCACCCCTTTACCGGCACGCTCAAACCCGGCGAATGCGTGCGCATTATGACCGGCGCCCCGCTCCCGGCCGGCGCCGACGCGGTGCAGATGCAGGAAAACACCCAGCGCGAAGGCGACACCCTCACCCTGACCCAGAGCGTCGAGTCCGGCGCCAATATTCGCCGCCGGGGGGAAGACATCACCCAGGGCGATACCCTGCTGGCCCGCGGCCAGCGCTTGGGGCCGGTGGAGATCGGCCTGCTGGCCTCGGTGGGCATTGCCCAGGTCGCGGTCTACCGGCCGCTGACCGTAGCCATCCTGTCGACCGGCGACGAGCTCGTACCTCCCGGACAACCTCTGGGTGATGGCCAGATCTACGACAGCAACCGCTACGCCATTGGCGCGCTGCTGCGGCGACTCAATGTGGACGTTCTGGACCTGGGGCTGATTCCCGACGAGCCCGACGCCATTCGCGCGGCCCTTGAAAGCGCTGACGCCCGCGCCGATGCGGTGATTTCCAGCGGTGGCGTATCCGTGGGCGACGCCGATTACGTCAAGGATATTCTCGGGCAATTGGGCCATATCAACTTCTGGAAGGTGGCCATCAAACCGGGCAAGCCCTTTGCCTTCGGACACCTGCAGAACAGCGTCTTTTTTGGCCTGCCCGGCAACCCGGTGTCGGCCCTGGTGACCCTGCACCAACTGGCCCTGCCGGTGCTGCGTACCCTGGCGGGCGAGCAGCTGCCCGCGCCGTTGAGCGTCACTGCCATCGCCGCAGGCACCTACAAAAAACGCCCCGGGCGCCAGGACTTTCAGCGCGCGCGCCTGGAAAGCAGCGCCGGCGACAACCGGGTCACCAGCAATGGACCGCAGGGCTCGGGCGTCATGACGTCATTTCTCGATGCCAACTGCTACGTGGTGCTGGAGGCCGAGCGCGGCCGGGTTGAGGCGGGCGAAACCGTGACCGTCGTGCCCTTTGACCGCTTCATTCAATAGCGACCCAAACGCCCTGCGGTTGATCTGGCACAAAGTTTGACTGCTATTACTGTGCAACCATGGCGTCATTACCGCTTGTTCAGTGTCGAGAGTGATCTATACTGGCAGTGAGTGACCCATTTTAAAACACACCGAGCCCCTGTACCTGCCCCGGCCTGCGCCGGAAAGGTGCGCGGGCCGCGAACCAGCCCCACAAGGGTGCGTTTGCCAGGGTCTGCCGGGAAACGGGCAGGCCTCCCACACTTGGAAAGGTGTTCCATATGCTGACCGATTCCTACCAGCGCCGGTTTACCTACCTGCGCCTGTCTGTCACGGAAGTGTGCAACTTCCGTTGCAATTACTGCCTGCCCGATGGCACCGATTGTGGCCCCGACGCCCGCGCTCAGGATCTGACGCTGGATGAAATCCGCCGTCTGGTGGCGGCCTTCGCGCGTTTGGGTACCCGTAAGGTGCGTATAACCGGGGGCGAGCCTTCGCTGCGCAAAGACCTGCCCGACATCATCCGCCTGTGCAAAGCCACCCCCGGCATCGAGACCGTCGCCCTGACCACCAACGGCTACCGCCTGAGTCAGGACCTGCCGGCGTGGAAAGCGGCGGGCCTGGATGCGCTCAACGTCAGCGTCGACAGTCTGGACGCGGCGCGCTTTGAGATGATTACCGGTCACGACAAGCTCACCAAAATCCTCGACGGCCTGGCGCTGGCAGATGAGCTCGGGATCGAAAGCATCAAAATCAACAGCGTCCTGATGCGCGAATATAACGACGATGCTCTGGACGACTTTATCGCCTTTGTGCGCGACCGGCGCATAACCCTGCGTATGATCGAGTTGATGCAGACCGGCGACAATCAGGCCTTCTTTGAGCGCCACCACGTCGACGGTGACACCGTCATCGCCCGGCTCACGGCCCAGGGGTGGCAGGAAAAAATACGCAGCCGTCACGCCGGGCCCGCGCGCGAGTTCTGGCACCCGGGCTACGCCGGCAGCATCGGCATGATCATGCCCTACAGCAAGGACTTCTGTGCCAGCTGCAACCGCCTGCGGGTATCCAGCGACGGCAAACTGTTTTTGTGCCTGTTTGCCGATGCCCATCAAAGCCTGCGCCACCTGCTGCAGGCGGACGAACCGGAACCAGTCATGGCTTTTTTGCAGGAGGCTGTCGCAGGTAAGTCCGCCACTCACGGTCTGCACCAGGGCAACCCCGGCGCCACCCGGCAACTTGCCATGATCGGCGGATAGGCACCCGGCAGATGGATCACCGACGAATCTTTTCCCTGTTTGGAGTTTCCCTATGGGTCAGCACACGACCGACACCTTAGTCCCCTTGAATATTGCGGTATTGACCGTCTCCGACACCCGCACCTTTGATAACGACACCTCGGGCGGCTATCTTGCCGAGGCGCTCACTGGAGAAAACCACGAACTGGCGGCACGGGCGCTGGTCAAAGACGATATCTATCAGATCCGCGCTCAGGTATCGGCCTGGATTGCCGACCCCGAGGTCCAGGTTGTGATCATCACCGGTGGCACCGGTTTTACCGAGCGAGACTCAACCCCCGAGGCCATCAAGCCCTTGCTGGATAAAGAAGTGGAAGGCTTCGGCGAGCTGTTCCGCCAGCTGTCCTACGACGAGATCGGCAC
The DNA here is from genome assembly GCF_003259155.1 of Marinimicrobium alkaliphilum. GTDB lineage: Bacteria > Pseudomonadota > Gammaproteobacteria > Pseudomonadales > Cellvibrionaceae > Marinimicrobium_A > Marinimicrobium_A alkaliphilum. The sequence goes on along the minus strand of NZ_QGMQ01000002.1, from coordinate 417,048 downwards.
CTCCACGGTACAGTCCCGCGCCCTCGCCGGGCTCGCCAACCGCACCCTGATCGCCTGCCTGCCCGGCTCTACCGGTGCCTGCCGTACGGGCTGGCAGAAGATCCTTTCGCGCCAGCTCGATTCCCGCCAGGGCCCGTGCAACTTTGTACCGCATCTGACGCGCAGTAACGCCTGCGAGACCCGAGGCTAACACCCATGATTACCGTCTGTTTTTTTGCCAGTCTGCGCGAACAGCTGGATACCGATCAGCTGATACTGGATATCACCGAACCCACCACCGTCACGGAGGTCCTCACGCACTTGCGGCAGCGGGACAGCGGCTGGATGTCGGCTCTGTCTTCGCCTTCGCTCCTGTGCGCGGTCAACCACAGCCTGGTGGATCGCACGGCACCGGTAAACCCGGGCGATGAAGTCGCTTTTTTTCCACCGGTCACTGGCGGTTAACCTGTCATAAAGCGGTCATAGGCAGCCCCGATAATGGCACCAAAATCTACACCAATGGGAAGCCATTATGACCATCGCTTTCGATGCATCACGCACGACTATGCCCCGCCCCACGCAGGTCTCCGCACGGGACCTGTGTGCTCATCAGCTCCAGGTGTCTCCCGATCTGACCAACCAGGATGTTCAGGCCCTCTTCGACCAACACGCCAAAGTCACCAGCCTGCCTGTCGTAGATAATGGCCTTCCGGTTGGCCTGATAAATCGGGACCGCTTTCTTACACAGGTTGCCAAGCCCTTCCACAAAGAAGTGTACGGTCGAAAGAACTGCACGCTTTTTATGGACGCCGAACCCCTGATCGTCGATCAAGGCCTGTCAATTGAAGCGTTGACCTTCCAGGCAGTTGCCAGCGGTGAAAAGGCCCTGTCTGACGGTTTCATTATTACCGATGACAACACTTATCTGGGCCTGGGCTCGGGGATGGACCTCATGAATCTGGTGGCCGAGCTACAAGCTGAAAAAAACCGCCAGATCATGCACAGCATTGACTATGCCAGTGTCATACAGCGCGCCATGCTTCGGACATCGGATCAGGCCCTTAGCGAAAGCCTGCCCACTGCTCACTTGGAGTGGCAACCCAGAGATACCGTCGGCGGTGATTTTTACCACTTCGTCAATCGTGCCGAGGGCTGGTTTGCGGCCATTGCCGATTGTACCGGCCACGGGGTCCCCGGCGCATTCATGACATTGATTGCATCTTCTTGCCTTGGACAGGCACTGGAGAAGCTCGGCCCTGAGGACCCTGCCGCCTTACTGGCAGAGGTCAACCAGAGCATCAAGTCGCAACTCGGCCAATGCTCGACAAACGGCATAACCCCTGAATCTGATGACGGTTTTGATGCGACGTTTATGTGGTTTGACAGACGTAGTCAAGCGCTCACTGTCGCAGGCGCAAAAGCCGCGCTGTTTTCACTCTCACCGGATTCCGAGGAGGTATTGCACTTCAAAGGCGACAGAATGGGCGTCGGCCATGTCGACACACCTGACAATTTTAAATGGCATAATCAACGGCTTTTCCTCCCACCAGAGACGCTAGTACTGGTCACAACCGATGGTCTTATCGACCAAATCGGTGACCGCAAGAACATCGCCTTCGGAAAACGTCCAATACGAACACTGCTCCAGAACCAGCGCCAGGCGACACCTGCTGCACTCAGCAAATCACTGCTTGATCAGCTGTCACTCTGGCAGGGTGAAGAGCTGCGCCGTGATGACCTGACATTCTTTTGCTTTCGAATCCACGTTTGAGGATCCACCATGTCCCTTGACGTCCTGTCCGACTTCAAAGCCAGCGCACAAGAAGCCAATGTGCTGTTCTACTATTCCGGTTACTTTTCTCAAAATGTGATTGCCGCAATGGCTGAAACCATACGCAGCCGTCTGGCCGGCTCCGACATTTCGAATACCCAACGGAAGAAAATATTCTCGTCTTTTGTTGAAATGTCTCAAAACATTGTTCACTACTCGGCAGATTCACTGACACCCAGCGAAATCACTGACGGTGAAATCCGGCGAGGATCGCTGTGCATTCATTTGAGTGAAGACGGCTATACCCTGTTATCAACCAATCCCATAAAACACAGCGATATCGAGCGTCTTCGCGAACGGCTATTGCCCTTGCGCGACATGACACTCACAGACATCAAGCAGGCTTACCGTGCAGCACTGCGGCAGGAACAGAATCCGGATACCAACAGCAAAGGCGCGGGATTGGGGTTTCTGACCATTGCCCGTGACGCCAGCGCCCCACTCGATTTTTACTTTACCCCGGCCCCCGATGACCCGACATCAATACTCTTTTGTGTAAAAGCCATCATTTGATATCCAAGGAGTCAACATGAATCACCTCCGCATACCTGCCTCACCCACCACACCTGAGGTTGAGTTTGACTTTTCCGCGCACAGCCTGGCCATCAAAGGTGAATCCTATCCGGAAAACGCGTCAGCGTTCTACCAGCCCATCATTGATGCCACCCGCGCCTACCTCGCCGAATGCGGAGGCTCCGCAATCACGGTAAACATTTCTTTGGGTTACTTTAACAGTTCCAGTACTAAACTACTGTTCAGCTTTTTTGAAGCTCTTAACAACTCTGCCGCCGACGGAAATCACATCACGCTAAACTGGTTCTATGACGAGGACGATGAAACAATTCTGGAATTCGGTGAAGACATCCAGGAAGACTTCAAGTCTCTGGATTTTCGCAGTCAGATTATTGAGCTTGGATAGAAAATACCGGCTAGACAGTGGGTCTCTCTCAACCATACATTTCAGCCATAAATCTAAATAATAAAGATTCTTATTACGACAGTTTTTTGACGTTTTAGGCATCCAAGGGTTAAGCTCAACGTATAATTATGAAACCAAGCAACCCGACCTATAACCCGTGAGGAGTTAGCCATGAAACGCAGAGATTTTCTCAAACTGTCCACAGCCACCGCCGGACTGATTCCGCTGGTGAATATCCCAGTGGGTTACGCGGCGGCCGATAAGCCCCGTCTCGCCACCGATGACCCTCAGGCGCAGGCCCTTCAGTACATTGAAACCAGCGAAGTCGAAGGCCAGTATTGCGACAACTGCATCCACGCCTCAGGCGACCTTTCGGAAGACTGGGTGGGTTGTAACCTCTTCCCGGGCAAAAGTGTTGCCGCCAAAGGCTGGTGCAGCGTCTGGGCTCCCCGCTAACCAGGCGCCCCGGGCTGGCATTATTCATGCCAGCCCACGTCGCGCATCTCGACCTTCCTGCCGAAATTCTCTGACTATTTGATCCGCATCAAAAATCCGCCCTACCCCCTTGGCGGTACCCCCGATGGTCCACTAGCCTTACCCACGTATCGAATCTACGCTTGATACATATCAAACGATGACGTCGATCGCATCATTACCATAAGAACTCAAAACCACGATGAGTACGGGAGGTACGTGTGGCCAGTGAGAGCAATTCCCTGACCCCGGAACAACAACTACAGAAACGCCGCGAGTGGCGGCTGTTTCTCTTTATCATCGTTCTCCTTTTTCCGCTGTTGACCTTTTTCCTGGTCGCTGGCATGGGCTTCAGCATCTGGATGTACCAGCTCGTCATGGGCCCGCCCGGCGTATAGTCGGCCACACAATTAGGAGACTACCGCCATGATGCCCACGCGTATCGCCACGGCCGAGATTGACCCGCATTCCATGCACGTCGCCAGCTATGTGGTGCATGTCCGGCCAGAGGCCTTTGAAGACACCAAAACCTGGTTGCTGGCCCGTCCAGCCACCGAAATTCACGCACAGGACCCCGCAGGCAAGTTGGTGGTTGTTATGGAGTGTGCCGACCCCCAGGCCATTCTCGACGCCATCGACCAAACCGGCGAGCGACCCGGTGTTATCAGCGCCGCGCTGGTTTACCACGAAATACTCGATGAGGAGCTTTGAGCACCATGAAACTCACCCGCCGCGATTTTGCCAAGGCTAACGCTGCCGCCGCCGCCGCTGCCGCCGTCGGTCTGCCCTTACCCGCCAGTGCCACTAACGTTGTCACCAACCGGGAGCTGGCCTCCCTGAAGTGGGACAAGGCCCCCTGCCGTTTTTGTGGCGTGGGCTGTGGTGTGATGGTTGCCACCAAGAACGACCATGTGGTCGCCACTCACGGCGACGTTCAAAGCGAGGTCAACCGGGGCCTGAACTGCGTCAAAGGCTATTTCCTGTCAAAGATCATGTACGGCCCGGACCGTCTGCACAAACCCTTGTTGCGGATGAAGGACGGCAAGTACGACAAGCAGGGCCAGTTTACCGAGGTCAGCTGGGATCACGCGCTCGATCTGATGGCCGACAAGATCAAGGAAGCCATCCGGGAGGACGGCCCGGAGAGCGTCGCCATGTTCGGCTCCGGCCAGTGGACCATCTGGGAGGCCTACGCCGCCAGCAAACTGTTCAAAGCCGGGCTGCTGAGCAACAACCTCGACCCCAACGCCCGTCACTGCATGGCCTCGGCGGTTGCGGGCTTTATGCGCACCTTTGGCATCGACGAACCCATGGGATGCTATGACGACATCGAGCACGCCGACGCCTTCGTTCTCTGGGGCGCCAACATGGCCGAAATGCATCCCATGCTCTGGAGCCGCGTGGCCGACCGCCGCCTGTCCTTCGACCACGTCGAAGTGGTGGCCATGTCGCCCTACGAAACCCGCAGTTTCGAACTCGCCGATGTGCCCATGATCTTCAAACCGCACACCGACCTGATCATCCTCAACTACATTGCCAACTACATCATTCAGGAAGGCAAGGTCAACGAGGACTTCGTCAACAAATACACCCGCTTCGCCAAAGGCCAGGATGACATCGGCTATGGCCTGCGCCCGGAAGACCCGCGCCAGCAGCGTGCTACCGGTGCCGGCAAGGCCAACACCTGGAGCGATATCAGCTTTGAGGAGTTCGCCGCGTTTGTGCGCCCCTACACCGTCGAGCGCGCCGAACGCGAAACCGGTGTACCGGCTCAGCGTCTGCGCCACCTGGCGGAGATTTATGCCAACCCGAACAAAAAGGTCATGTCCTTCTGGACCATGGGCTTTAACCAACACACCCGCGGTGTGTGGGCCAACAACATGGTCTACAACCTGCATTTGCTGACCGGTAAAATCAGCGAGCCGGGCAACAGCCCCTTCTCTCTCACCGGGCAACCCTCGGCCTGTGGCTCAGCCCGGGAAGTGGGCACCTTTGCCCACCGCCTGCCCGCCGATATGCTGGTGACCAATGCCGAGCATCGGGCCTTTGCGGAAAAAGTCTGGAAGCTGCCCGAGGGCGCCGTGCCCTCAAAAGTCGGATTCTCTGCGGTCGAGCAAAGCCGCAAACTCAAAGATGGGGTGCTGCGCTTTTACTGGACCCAGGTCAACAACAACGTCCAGGCCGGCCCCAATATCATGCAGGAAATCATGCCCGGCTGGCGCAACCCGAAAGCCTTTGTGGTGGTGTCTGACGTCTACCCGACCGTCTCGGCCCAGGCCGCCGATCTGATTCTGCCCGCCGCCATGTGGGTGGAAAAAGAAGGCGCCTATGGCAATGCCGAACGGCGCACCCAATTCTGGCATCAACTGGTATCGCCACCGGGCGATGCCCGCTCTGACCTGTGGCAGATGATGGAGCTGTCGCGCCGCATTGGTGTAAAAGATGTCTGGCCCGAAGAGCTGCTGGCAAAAGCCCCGGACTTCCGGGACAAAACCCTGTTCGACATTCTGTTTGCCAACGGTCAGGTGGATCGCTTCCCGCTGTCCGAGGTGAATAAGGATTACCGTAACGATGAATCCCACCACTTCGGCTTTTACGTGCACAAGGGCCTGTTTGAAGAGTATGCCCAGTTCGGTCGAGGTAAGGCCCACGACCTGGCGCCCTTTGAAACCTATCACCAGGTGCGCGGCCTGCGCTGGCCGGTGGTGGACGGCAAGGAAACCCTCTGGCGCTTCCGCGAGGGCTACGACCCCTATGTCGAGAAGGGCTCCGGCGTCCAGTTTTACGGCAAGCCGGACAACAAGGCGATCATTTTTGCGCTGCCCTACGAGCCACCGGCGGAGGTGCCCGACGAAGAGTTTCCCTACTGGCTCAGCACTGGCCGGGTTCTGGAGCACTGGCACACCGGCACCATGACTCAACGGGTGGAGGAACTGAATCTGGCGGTGCCTCACGCATTGGTATATATGCATCACGACGACGCACGGGCCCAAGGCTTCCGGCGCGGCAGCGAGATTCGCATCACCAGCCGGCGCGGCACCATGCGCGCTCGGGTAGAAACCCGGGGTCGGGTAAAACCACCCAAGGGCCTGGTGTACATCCCCTTCTTTGACGCCAATCGCCTGGTGAACAAGTTGATACTGGATGCTACCGATCCTATCTCACTGCAGACTGATTACAAAAAGTGTGCCGTTAAACTCGAACTGATCAGCTTGGCATAAGGAGGCTGGCGTGAAAAAACTGTTGATTCCACTCTTGCTCGCACTACCGGCCGCGCTCGTTGCCAATGAGCTGGTCGATCCGCCAGCACCGGACGGCTTGCGCCGCGGCGGCACCATTTTACAGGACAACCCGGCACCACCACTGGCAGGGGAGCGCGCGGGCATTCACCGCGCGACGCGCAATTACCCGGAGCAACCCCCGATGATCCCGCACCCGATTCGGGAGTACCAGGTGGATAAGAACTTCAACCAATGCCTGGTGTGCCACAGCCGCAGCCAGAGCGTCCAGACCGGTGCGCCCATGGTGAGCATTACCCACTACTGGAACCGCGAAGGTCAGGCGCTCGGCGCAGTATCGCCGCGACGCTACTTCTGCACCCAGTGCCACGTACCCCAACACGACACCCGCGCAGCCAGCGACAACCGCTTTAAGGGTATCGACGCCGTCTTTCGGGAAAGCCAGGACAATTAACGAGGTCACCTATGCTGAAATTCCTGAAAACCTACTGGCAGGTTTTTAACCGCCCGGCTTCCTACATCAGCATGGGTGTGCTGAGTATGGGTGGCTTTATCATGGGTATCATGTTCTGGGGCGGGTTCAACACCGCCCTGGAGGTGACCAATACCCAGGAGTTCTGTATCAGTTGCCACGAGATGCAGTCCAAACCCTACCAGGAGCTGATTTCCACCATCCACTACACCAATCGCTCCGGCGTGCGGGCCGAGTGTGCGGACTGCCATGTGCCGCACGACTGGACCTTCAAAATTGCACGCAAAATGGAGGCTTCAAAGGAAGTGTGGGGCTGGATCTTTGGCACCATCAATACCCATGAAAAGTATGAGGCGAAACGCCGGGAACTGGCCGAGCGGGAATGGCGCCGCCTTAAAGCGAATGATTCACTCGAATGCCGTAACTGCCACGAGTTTGAATCCATGGACTTTACCCTACAAGCACCCCGGGCGCGCGCCATGCACTCCACCTATCTGGCCAGTGGTGAAAAAACCTGCATCGACTGTCACAAAGGTATCGCCCACCACTTGCCGGATATGTCCGGTGTCCCCATGGGCCTGCACGAGGTAGACACGCCGCACCTTGACCGCTACATGCAACAGCGTTTTGCCACCGAGTGATCGGTGGCAAAACGCCGCCTAACCTTTCTTCAGGCGCTCTTGTAACCACTCGCTGATGGCGCCCACTTGCTGTGGGCATACCCCGTGCTCCATGGGGTAAGTCTGATAGCGCACGGCATAACCCTTCTCTCGCAACCATTCATAGGCCGCAGCCCCCAGCGCTTCCGGCACCACCGGATCGCGGGTGCCGTGCTCAATCAGGATGGGAGTTTTCCGATTGGCCGCGTGCAGCGCAATACTGTCGCGCGTGGCGAGGTAACTGGACAGGATCAGCAATCCCGCCAGCGGCTTGTCAAAACTCAGACCGGCCTCGTAGGCCACTGCGCCCCCCTGGGAAAAACCGGCGAGGACAATACGCTCGCTGCGCACCCCCGCGTCCAGCTCCCGCTGAATCAGCCCCTGAACAGCCTCAGAAGAGGCGCTCAGTTGCGCAACGTCAACCCGACGATCGATGCTCATTTCCAGAATATCGTACCAGGCGGGCATCACATAACCGCCGTTGATGGTCACCGGCATCTTGGGCGCATGGGGAAAGACAAAGCGGGTGCGAACGCCTTCGGGCAAGCGCAACTGCGGCACCAACGGTGCAAAATCGTGGCCGTCAGCCCCAAGGCCGTGTAACCAGATCACAGCACTATCAACCGCACCGGCAGCGCCGGCTTCCATCTCTACACAAGGTAAATATTTCATAAGCTCTCCCGCCTCGAGCACGTGACTCGACTATACTTGGATAACAAAACCGAAGGGTAACACACCCTTGGAGGTTCCCCCGACGCGCGAGCCCCCAAAATGGCGTCTGCCCCCGTCAACCGTAGAAGTGCGAGGTCCTATGAATCAAAAGCTACAAACCATCCCCCCCCATCTGCGTGGCCACTATGGCTGTGAACCCTATGAGACGATCGACACCACCGTATCCCCGGTCGGGCAACTCAACCTGCTCACGCGCGAAGAAATCGGCCGGCTGCTCGATGTGGCCACCGGGAGGCTTTACCCGATGCTGCGAGGCTGTGCGCTGGCAGTGATGAACGCCGGGAACTATATTGATGACGGCAAGGAGTTGCTGGAGCGCTTCAAAGATTTCGACATCAAAATTCTTCAGAAAGAACGGGGCATCAAGCTACAACTGACCGGCGCCCCGGCCAGCGCTTTTGTCGACGGCAAAATGATCCGCGGTATCAACGAACACCTGTTCGCGGTACTGCGCGATGTGGTTTACGCCAATGACGAGATTCACGACAACCCGCGCTTCGACCTGAGCACCACCGATGGCATCACCGATGCGGTCTTCCATATGCTCCGCAACGCCCGCATTCTGCGTCCGGGCACCGAACCGAGTCTGGTGGTGTGCTGGGGCGGTCACTCGATATCCCAGGTCGAATACGACTACTCCAAGGAAGTGGGCTACCAAATGGGTCTGCGAGGACTGGATATCTGCACCGGCTGTGGCCCCGGCGCCATGAAGGGCCCCATGAAGGGTGCCGCCGTAGGCCACGCCAAACAGCGTATCACGCGAGGACGTTATCTAGGCATTTCCGAGCCGGGCATCATTGCGGCTGAATCGCCCAACCCAATTGTCAACGAACTGGCGATCATGCCCGACATCGAAAAACGCCTGGAGGCGTTCGTGCGTGTCGGCCACGGCATTGTGATCTTTCCCGGGGGCGTAGGCACGGCGGAGGAAATTCTGTACATCCTCGGCGTTCTCCTGCACCCGAGTAATCGCGACATCCCTCTGCCGGTGGTATTTACCGGACCCTCCGGCTCAGCCGACTATTTCGAACAGATCGATGCCTTCATTGCCGATACCCTCGGCCCCGAAGCACAAAAGCTCTACACTATCGCGATTGACGATCCGGCCCGGGTCGCCTCAATCATGAGCGAAACCATGAAGAAAGTCCGCCAACACCGGCGCGATACCGACGATGCCTATTATTTCAATTGGCAGCTACACATTGAGCCAGACTTTCAGCAGCCCTTTAACCCTACTCACGAGAATATGCACGCCCTACCACTGCATCGCGATCAGGCAACACACCTGCTCGCCGCCAACTTGCGCCGGGCATTTTCGGGAATCGTGGCGGGCAATGTAAAAGAGGAAGGCATACGAGCGATCGAGGCTCACGGGCACTTCGAGCTGCGGGGCGATTCGACCATGATGGCCTCGCTGGACGATCTGCTGAATGCCTTTGTCGCACAGAACCGGATGAAATTCCCCGGCAAGGAGTATGTACCCTGTTATCGCATCGTCAAGGATTGAAGCCGGACACCCGAAGGCAGAAACAAAAAATCCCGGCGACTGCCGGGATTTTTTTGTTTTAAGCCCATTAACGCCGGGCTAAAAATTTTCCTGCAGGTACTGCTGCGCAAGACGCGCCGCGTCACTGCCACTATCGGCAACTTCCTGCATCAGGCGTCGGGCTTGATTGTCATCCCCTTGCAAATGATACACCCGTGCCAGCTTATACTTGGCGTCGGGCACCTTGCGGTCATCCGGAAAGTCTTCCAATAACCGGCTGAACCAATCGCGGGCATCACCCAGCTCGTCTTTCAGAAGATAGATTTCACCCAGCCAGTAGTAGCTGTTGCCGGTAAAGTCACCATCCGGAAAGCGCTCAAGATGTGACTTGAACGCCTCTGCGGCACCGTCGAGGTCCCGTTGACGCAGGCGGTCATAGGCAGCGCGGTAAACTTCCGCCTCGGCATCACTGTCGAGACTGCCACCACCGGCGCGACCCGCCCCCACACTGCCACCGGGCAGCGCTCCGCCACCGCTAAGCTCACTCAGGCGTCGGTCCAGGTCCATGTAGTCATCCATGCGCTGCTGTTTGAGACGCTGGATTTCGTGTGCCTGCTCTTCAACCTGACCGCGCAACTCAAGCACTTCCTGCTGCAGCGTTTGCAGCTGAAAATAGAGTTCCGACAGCATGGAGGATGCTTCGCCTGCACCGCTGCCTTGACCTGACTGCGGCTGCCCGGATTGCGCGCCCGAAGAGGCACGCACACCCTGAGGCGTGGATTCGCGAACTTCCACCTGGGCCTGAAGTACAGGCGCAGCGGCCAGAACGGCCGCTGCAAGCAGATATTTAACCATGATCAAACCTGTGGTTTAGTATTTGATTTCAACGCGACGGTTTTGTCCCCAAGCACGTTCGTTGCTGCCTGAGGCCAGCGGGCGCTCTTCACCATAGCTGACCACTTCGATGGAGTTGCGCGGCACACCCTGCAGTACCAGGAAGTCACGCACAGCGTTGGCACGACGCTCGCCAAGGGCCATGTTGTATTCGCGGGTACCGCGCTCATCAGTGTGGCCTTCCAGACGGACATTCACCGGGTTATTGCGCAGACGCTCGGCATGCGCCAGCAACAGCGCACGGGTTTGCGGCTTGAGTACGGCTTGGTCGAAGTCAAAGTACACGATGCGTTCCAGACTTTCGGCTTCCTCGTCGCGGTCACTGCGACTGCCCATACCTTCACGACCACTGGTACCGGTAGTCACGCCGCTGCGCTCAGCTTCCGCCGCTGCCGCCGCATCTTCGTCAACGGTATCGGTGCTGGAACAACCCGCCAAAAAGGCCAGAACCACGGCCAGACTCAAACCCTGTTTTATTAATTTAATCATCATGTGTCGACTCCAATAATGTGTTGGACTGTGTTTGTTGTGTTGCACTCAGTAGAAAAACCTTGGCCGGGCGCTTTTCGGCCCCCGGCTTACTACTAATCAAAATACGGCGACCAGGCCGGTTCCCTGACATCGCCCTGCTCGGACGGCAGGCGGAAACGGGTTCCGGCATCGAGTGACACCGCCGCCAGAATACCCTTACCGTTCTGTCGAGTCGCGTACATCAGCATGGCACCATTGGGGGCGATGGTTGGGGATTCATCCCAGTCGGTCTCCGACAAAATGCGTACGACCCCGGTTTCCAGGTCCTGCACGGCAATGTGGAACACGCCGCCACGCTGGTGCACCATGACCATATGCTTGCCATCCGCAGTCAGACGCGCGCTGGCGTTGAAGTTACCTTCGAAGGTTAAGCGCTCAACCCGCCCGTTGGCAAGCGTCACCTGATAAATCTGGGGACGGCCGCCGCGATTTGAGGTAAAAATAATCCCTTTTCCGTCCGGCGTCCAGCTGGGTTCGGTATCAATTGCAAAATGGTTGGTGATCCGGGTCAGCTCGCGCGTGCGCACATCAATGGTGTAAATCTCCGGATTTCCGTCACGGGACAGCACCATGGCGAGCTTGGTGCCATCCGGCGACCAGGCTGGGGCACCGTTGAGGCCCTGGAAGTCGGTAATCTGCTGCCGCTCGCCAGTGGCCAGGTCCTGCACAAAAATGGCCGGTCGACTGGTTTCGAAGGACACATAGGCGATGCGCTCCCCGTCCGGCGACCACGCCGGTGAAAGAATCGGCTCGCTCGACTCCAGCAACATACGCGGCCGTGCGCCGTCGGCATCAGCGAGCATCAAACGGTACAAGCTTGGCTCGGCCGTGCCTTCTTCGTGAAATGCCTCGACGAAAACGATCTCGGTGGCGAACGCACCGCGTACGCCAGTCAGGGTCTCGTAAATGCGATCACTGATGGTGTGGGCGATATCGCGCAGCTGGCCAGCGCTACCATCAATGGTTTGACGGGCCATCAATCGGCTCTGCCCAAGCACGTCAAACAGCTCAAAACTGACATGATAGCGATCGCCGCGCTGCTCGATATTACCCACCAACAGGTATTCCGTGCCCAGTACTCGCCAGTCGCGAAAGTGCACGTCTGAGCCGCTGGTGGGAAAGGAGAGCATATCATTTCGCGACAGCGGGTCGAACAGACCACTGCGCAACAGGTTGGCGGAGATAATCGCACTGATATCTTCGTCCAGAGCCGGACCGTTCCAGCCCATGGGCACGATCGCGATGGGGGTCGGGTTATCAACCCCACGGGTGATTTCAATGGTCAACTGCGCCTGGGCGCTCGCCCCCCACAGCAGCAGTGCGACCACAACAAACTGTCTGACAAGCATATGTCTCACAAGCGTAAGTCCTCTGGTTTGAATACCAGCCGCAGCTGGCGAAATTGACGCTCGAATAGATCGGTGGGCATATCCTGCACCTCGGTAAATCGCTCTACACGGTTGACCGCCTGCTCGGCGGACCGGTCAAAAGCCGCATCCCCACTGCTGCGGGTCACCGTAACATTGACAACCCGCCCGGTGGGTACCAGTTGGATCAACAATTCCACTTCCATATCGCGCCGGGCCGAGGGCGGGCGACTCCAGTTTTGTTCAATACGCGCCGCAATCTGGCCGACATAGCTCTGCGCCAGCGTCTGGGCGCGCTGGGCATCAAGAAACTCTTCCTCGCGCGCCATAGCGTCGTCGAGGCGTTGCCGAGCCTCACGCTCCCGGGCCTCGCGGGCCTGACGTTCACGCTCCTGACGCTCCCGTTCTTCGCGCTCGCGCTGGGCTTGGGCCTGAGCCTCCCGCTCCCGCCGCTCACGGGCTTCGCGTTCTCGTTGCTCGCGCTCACGCTGTTCCCGTTCACGCTGCTGCTGGCGCTGACGTTCGGCCTCCTGCTGGCGTTGACGCTCCGCTTCCTGGCGCTCCCGCTCCCGTTGCCGCTCACGCATATCAATGACGTTACTCTGTTCCTGCTGGGCCGGCTCAGGCGCGCTGGCACTCATTTCCACCAATGTGGCCTGAATATAGCGGGGCGTCTGCACCTGACGTATTTCCGGTGTCGAAGGCTCCCAGCCCCAGGCCATCACTACGACCAAAAAGCTGTGCATCACCAAGCTCACCACCACAGGCAGTGTATAGCTGTTCGCCGATAGCCAGTTCGCTCTTATCCAGCCCATGGTTACTGTGGCGGCTCCGTGATCAAGCCTACGGCGGGAGCACCGGCGCCCTGGAGTTCACTCATCAGGCTTACCACCACACCGTAGCTGACATTGCGATCGCCCCACACCAGCACCTGGGTCTGAGGCTGTTGACGCAGCACCCGGCTGACCATTTCAGTAATGTCCGCCAGGGGCTTTTCCTCTTCCTGATCGCCACCGACATTCAGATAGTAAGTGCCATCAGCACGTACTGACACAATAATCGGCTCTTCGTCTTCATTGGTTTCGATAGCCTCGGCCGCCGATTGCGGCAGATCGACGCGCACACCCTGCATCAGCATGGGTGCGGTCACCATAAACACAATCAACAGCACCAGCATGACATCAATATAGGGAACCACATTGATGTCTGACATAAAGCGTTTTTTCTTGCCTCTGGGCCTGAACTCCGCCATAAACCGCTACCCTTTTGCCTATGAGGACACGTTTTTGTGATGCACCTGGCGGTGCAAAATCGAGGAAAACTCTTCCGCAAAGGTCTGATAGTTACCTAGCAACGACTCGGCACGGGATGAGTAGCGGTTGAAAGCAAGCACTGCGGGGATCGCGGCGAACAGGCCCATGGCCGTAGCAATCAGGGCCTCGGCGATACCCGGGGCAACCACCGCCAAGGTCGGCTGGTGCACACTGGCAAGGCCACGAAACGCATTCATGATCCCCCAGACGGTACCAAACAAACCCACATAGGGGCTGACCGACCCGACACTGGCCAGAAACGGGAGGCCGGACTCCAGCTTTTCCTCTTCCCGCGCCAAAGCCACGCGCATAGCCCGCTGGCTACCGTCCATGACCGCATCCGAGTCGGCACCGGATTGCTGTCGCAGGCGAGTGAATTCCTTGAAGCCTGCACGAAAGATAGTCTCCGCCCCATCAATCACCCGACCATTGCCCTGGCGGTAGAGGTTGCCCAGGTCGACGCCGGACCAAAATTGCTTCTCGAAGGCGAGGAACTGCGACCGGGCCCGCGTTTGATAGATACCCCGCTGGACAATCACCACCCAGGAAAACACCGAGGCGAGCAACAGTGACAGCATCACCAGTTGCACCAGTACGCCGGCATCGGCGATCAATCCCCAAATCGACATGGAATGCTGAACGTCAGACATATCAGTAAGCTTCTCGTCAGTTGGCCCGGTCCCGGGCGTTAAATCATGTAAATTTTTGTCAGTCGGTCTGTTCCTGGTGCTGTTCGCACCAACGCGCCACATTTTCGTGCAAATCTTTGGGCATGGCGCTGGGTTTCATCCGCTCTCCGCTGACACAGGCAACGCGGATTAGACCCTCGCATAACAAATCGTTCCCTCGCCACACACGCTGCTCGAATTCTACGTAAGTGCGCGCCAGCCGGGCGACATCGGCGGTTACGCCAAGTGCGTCGTCGAGCCGCGCGGGACGCCGGTAACTGATCTGGGCCGAGTGCACCACCAGCAGTTGACCACCCTCCAAAATCGCGGGCTTATCATACCCCAAAGCCCGCAGAAGTTCTGTCCGCGCCCGCTCCATATACTTGAGGTAATTGACGTAATAGACAATACCGCCCGCGTCGGTGTCCTCAATGTAAACGCGCACGGGGATCGAAAATGCCATACAGCGGTTCCCGTTTGATGACAATCAGTTGTCGGGCGTGGCACTGCCCGGCACGGGCAGGCCAAAGTGTACGTAGGCATGGTCAGTAACCACGCGTCCACGCGGGGTGCGCGCAAGGAAGCCCTGCTGGATCAGGTAAGGCTCAATCACATCCTCAATCGTCCCGCGCTCTTCGCTGATCGCCGCCGAGAGGCTCTCAATACCCACCGGGCCCCCGCCAAAATTTTCCATCAGGGTCAGCAGCAGCCGTCGGTCCATATGATCGAAACCGCGCTCGTCGACATTGAGCATATTCAGGGCCCGGTCGGCGATGTCGGTGGTGATCCGGCCGTCACTTTTGACTTCGGCGTAATCGCGCACACGGCGCAGCAGACGGTTGGCAATCCGGGGCGTGCCGCGCGAGCGCCGGGCCACCTCCTCGGCGCCGCCGGACTCCATCTCCACCCCGAGCAGGCTCGCCGAGCGGGCCACGATATGGCTCAGGTCAGCAATGTTATAAAACTCCAGGCGCTGAACGATACCGAAGCGATCACGCAATGGCGAGGTCAGGAGCCCGGCGCGGGTGGTGGCGCCCACCAGGGTGAAGGGCGGCAAGTCCAGTTTGATGGAGCGCGCCGCCGGGCCCTCGCCGATCATGATGTCGAGCTGAAAGTCCTCCATCGCCGGATAGAGGATCTCTTCGACCACCGGGCTCAACCGGTGAATCTCGTCGATAAAGAGCACGTCGCCGGCCTCGAGGTTGGTCATCATGGCGGCCAGGTCGCCCGCCTTTTCCAGCACCGGCCCGGAGGTGCTTTTGAGCGACACCCTCATTTCGGCGGCGATGATATTGGCAAGGGTGGTTTTGCCCAATCCGGGTGGGCCAAACACCAGGGTATGATCGAGAGAATCGCCCCGCTGCCGGGCCGCGCCGATAAAAATCTCCATTTGCTCGCGCACGGTAGGCTGCCCGACGTACTCAGCCAGGGTTTTCGGGCGAATGGCCCGATCAAATTGTTCTTCTCGCTCCTGGGGGGCGGCGGCAATCAGACGGTCAGTTTCAATCATGGCAGTGGTGCTCGCTCACGGCGGTTATCGTTGTTCGGACTCAGCCCGAAACCATGCTGCGCAGGGCCAGGCGGATCAGCGTCTCGCTGCCTGCCACCGGGTCCTGACGGACAGCGGCCGCGATCATTTTAGCGGCCTCGGTGGGCTTGTAGCCCAAGGCAATCAGGGCGCTCTCGGCCTCAGCCTGATTGTCCTTGTCCTGGTTGCCGGGCGCCGGTGCCACATCCGGGGTCAGCAGATCGTGGCGCGGCAGTTCCCATTGTTTGAGCCGGTCACCGAGCTCAATCATCAGCCGCTCGGCAGTCTTCTTGCCCACGCCCGGCACCCGTACCAGAGCCTTGACGTCGTCATCGCGCACGCAGCGCACGATATCATCGGTTTCCATGCCCGAAAGAATGGCCACCGCCAGTTTGGGGCCGACACCGCTGACCTTGATCAGGGTGCGAAACAGGCGCCGGTCGCGCTCCTGGGCGAAGCCGAACAACTGTTGGGCGGTCTCGCTCACCGCCAGGTGAGTGTAGAGGGTGGCGGTCTCGCCCAATGCGGGCAACTGATAGAAGGTGGTCATGGGCGCCTGCACTTCGTAGCCGACGCCGTTGACGTCAATCAGCAAGTAAGGCGGCTGTTTTTCCAGTAGTGTTCCGTGCAGGCGTCCGATCATGGGAGTCCGTCTTGGCGGGTCGTGAATGGCTATGGGTGTGTGACGAAATATACAGGATTGCCGATGCTGACGCACGGACGGCGTGCACAGTCGCGTTACACCATGCGTCCGCGCCGAAACTGGCCGCGACCGGCGAGGCCGATCAGTTGCTCCTGAGTGTTGGCGTGGCAAAGAGCCACCGCCAAGGCGTCGGCCGCATCCTCCTGGGGCGTGGCCGGCAAGCGCAGGAGCACCTTGACCATATGCTGCACCTGGAGCTTGTCCGCCGCCCCGGTACCCACCACCGACTGCTTGACCTTGCGTGCCTCGTACTCGGCCACTGGCAGGGACTGATTGACCGCGGCAGTGATGGCCGCCCCCCGGGCCTGACCCAGCTTGAGGGCCGAGCTGGCGTTTTTGGCCATAAATACCTGCTCCACCGCCACCTGGTCAGGGCTGTGCTGCAGGCAGATTTGGGTAATGGCGTCAAAAATCACTTTGAGCCGCTCCGGTAGACTGCCCTCGGGCACCCGGATCACGCCACTGGTGACGTAGCGGGTGCTGGCACCGCTGACGTCAATGATGCCAAACCCGGTTTTACGTGAGCCCGGATCGATGCCCAATATTCGCTTCATGGTCAATGTCCTGTATGAGCAGCCAGTGTAGCGCCGCCTGACGGTGCTGCACAGGGGGCAGAGGACATCAGCTGTTGAGCTCTTCCATCACTGCATCGGGAATATCGGCGTTGGTGTACACATTCTGGACGTCGTCCAGGTCTTCGAGCATGTCCACCAGGGCGAGCAGGTTTTCGGCACCGGCCTTGTCGAGTTCGATGAGAGTCGAGGGTTTCATCGTGATTTCGGCGTTCTCCGGCTCGAAACCGGCCGCAATCAACCCATCTTTGACCACGAAGTAGTCTTCAAACGCGGTCTGAACGTCGTAGCTGCCATCGCTGTTGGTCACCACGTCTTCGGCGCCCGCTTCCAGGGCCGCCTCCATCAGCCGGTTTTCGTCGGTGCCCGCCGGGTAGCTGATCTGGCCGATACGGCTGAACAGGTAGGCAACCGAGCCGTCGGTGCCCAGGTTGCCGCCGCGTTTGCTGAAGGCGTGACGGACTTCGGAGACGGTGCGGTTTTTGTTGTCGGTCATGCATTCGACCAAGACGGCAACGCCGGCATTGCCGTAGCCTTCGTAGGTGACCTCTTCATAGTTGTCCGCATCGGCGGCGCCCGCGCCGCGGGCGATGGCTTTGTCGATGGTGTCGCGTTTCATGTTCGCGCCCAGGGCTTTGTCGACGGCGGTACGCAGGCGCGGGTTGTCTTCCGGGTTGGGGCTGGATTTGGCCGCGACGGTGAGTTCGCGAATCATTTTGGTGAAGATCTTGCCCCGCTTAGCGTCTTGCGCGGCTTTACGGTGTTTGATGTTCGCCCATTTACTATGACCTGCCATCTCGGGCCTCCGTATTGTTGGGTCTGCTGAATTTTTGCTCGTGTTTTTGGGGTCCGGCCGACTTAGGGGGAGAAGGGTTTCAAGACTCGCTGTGAATACTTCCCTGTACGCTCGAGAGCCGCATCCCTGCGGCTCACGGTCTTGAAACCCTTCTCCCCCTAAGCCAGCCTCCTCACGTTGTCGTGACCAACCCACAAAACGTCTGCAGTTGTGTGGTGTGATGGGGGGCAACCTTTTCCTCCCCCCCCCTAAGCCGGCCCGCTCACTTTCAAGTAACCACTTTCACAAAGTCTCTACTACGTGGAGGCGTGAGCGCGGAGCCGGGGTAAACCTTTCGGGACCGTGAGCCGCAGGGATGCGGCTCTCGAGCATACAAGGATGTACTTGCTGCGTGTCCCGAAAGGTTTACCCCGGCCCCGCGCGGCGGGCCACTCCCGACACGCCTTACCGCTGTCGAATCGGGCTACTCAGCAGCGGCCGGCTTTTCCTTCTTCCGGAGGCGGATGTTGAGGTCGCGCAGCTGCACCTCATCCACCGCTCCCGGTGCATCAGTCATGACACAGGCCGCCGTCTGGGTTTTCGGGAAGGCGATCACGTCGCGGATCGAGCTGGCGCCGGTCATCAGCATGATCAAGCGATCCAGGCCGAAGGCCAGACCACCGTGGGGCGGTGCGCCGTACTTGAGGGCGTCGAGCAGGAAGCCGAACTTCTCCCGTTGCTCCTCGGCCTCGATACCCAACAGCCGGAATACCGCCTGCTGCATCGCCTGGTTGTGGATACGGATCGAGCCGCCACCCAGCTCGGTGCCGTTGAGCACCATATCGTAGGCCTTGGACAGGGCTTCGCCCGGGTTGGCTTCGAGGGCGTCCGGCGAGCAGTTGGGCGCGGTGAATGGGTGGTGCAAGGCGGCCCAGCCACCCTGTTCATCATCTTCGAACATGGGGAAGTCCACCACCCACAAGGGCGCCCACTCGGCGGTGTAGAGATCGAGGTCTTCCCCCAGTTTGCAGCGCAGTGCGCCCAAGGCTTCGGTGACGACCCGGTGCTTGTCTGCCCCGAAGAAGATCAGGTCGCCGTTTTGGGCGTCCAGGCGATCGAGGATCGCGGCGCGCACCTCGGTGGGCAGGAATTTCACAATCGGGGACTGCAGGCCTTCTTCCAGATCGCTCTTGTCGTTGACCTTGATATAGGCCAGGCCCTTGGCTCCGTAGATGCCCACGAACTTGGTGTAGTCGTCGATCTGTTTGCGGGTCAGTTTCTCGTTGCCACCCGGGACCTTCAGGGCGGTCACGCGGCCTTTGGGATCCTTGGCCGGGCCGGAGAAGACTTTGAAATCCACTTCGGTCATCAGGTCCTTGACGTCCACCAGTTCCAGCGGGATGCGCAGATCGGGCTTGTCGGAACCGTATTTGGCGATGGCCTCAGCGTAACTCATGCGCGGAAAGTCGCCGAACTCCACGTCCATGGCACTTTTGAAGACCGAGCGCACCATGCCTTCGGTGACCGCCATGATGCCGTCCTGATCCATAAAGGCGGTTTCGATGTCGATCTGGGTGAATTCCGGCTGGCGATCAGCGCGCAGGTCTTCGTCGCGGAAGCACTTGGCAATCTGGTAGTAGCGATCAAAACCGGACACCATCAGCAGCTGCTTGAACAGCTGGGGCGACTGCGGCAGCGCAAAGAACTTGCCATCGTGTGTGCGCGAGGGCACCAGGTAGTCGCGCGCGCCCTCGGGCGTGGCGCGGGTCAGAATCGGGGTTTCGATATCCAGGAAGCCGTTATCGTCCAGGTAGTTGCGCACCGCGTTGGTCACCTTGGAGCGGAACCGCAGGTTGTGCTGCATCTCGCTGCGGCGCAGGTCCAGATAGCGGTACTTGAGGCGCACGTCCTCGCCCACTTTGGAGTGTTCGTCCAGGGGAAAGGGGATGGTTTCCGCCTCGTTCAGAATCTGCAGGCCGGTGCCGTAGACTTCAATCGCGCCGGTAGCCATATTGGGATTGACGGTGGCTGCATCCCGGGCGCGCACCCGACCGGTGACCTGCAACACATATTCGCCCCGCACTTTGTCGGCCAGGGCAAAGTTGTCCTTGCCGTCCGGATCGAACACCACCTGCACAATACCCTCGCGATCACGCAGGTCGATAAAAATCACCCCGCCATGATCCCGGCGGCGGTCAACCCAGCCGCAAAGGGTTACTTCCTGGTCGATGTGGTCGGCGCGCAAGGCGCCGCAGTAATCACTGCGCATAGTGTTTTCCCGTCAATCGTTCGGTCTATAGGGTTGGGCCTGCTTCAGCAGGCCGAGCAGCTGCCACCACCCTTGTGGGTATGGCCGCCAACAGTCTTGGTTTCGGGCTTTTTCTCCTGAGCGCCAAACAGGTTCTTTTTCTTGTCACCGCCTTTAAAGTCGGTCTCGTACCAGCCACCGCCCTTGAGGCGAAAGCCCGCCGCAGAGATCAGTTTGGTGAGCGCTGGCGCACTGCACGCGGGGCAGTCCACCAAGGGCTCGTCACTCAACTTTTGAAGGGCCTCGTGCTGGTGGCCACAGGCGCTACACTGATATTCATATATGGGCATCACAGAATCCTCAAAACACTGATTGCCAATGGGTCACACCCGGGCCCGGTTGACGGGCCTTAGCCCTCCAACCAAAAGGCGGGGATTATACCTCAGGAGCGGGGTTGCGAGAAAGCCGCACCTGCGGCGCGGCGCCCGCGCCCGGAATCCCGGACTAAATAGGGTCATTTGCCCGAAAATAAAGGGGAGATTTTCCCGGATGGCTGGTGTATGTTTCCGCTTATGCTGATACGAATGCTGACTTACAACATCCACAAAGGCTTTGCGGCGGGCAATCTGCGCTTTATGCTGCACCAGATGCGCGAGCAGCTGCGCGGCGCCAATGTGGATTTGGCGTTTTTGCAGGAAATCCAGGGACGGAATACCCGCAAGGAGCAGCGTATCAAGGGCTGGCCCCTGGAGAGCCAGTTCGAGTTCCTGGCCGATGAGCTCTGGCCCCACTACGCCTATGGCAAGAACGCCATCTACGACCACGGCCACCACGGCAACGCCATCCTGAGCAAATACCCCTTTGCCCGTTGGGACAATATCAACGTCTCTCATATGCGCAAGGCCAGCCGCAGCCTGCTCCACGGTGTGGTCACCATTGAGGGGCAACGCCTCCATCTGGTGTGCATCCATCTGGACCTCTTTACCCACCACCGCCAACGCCAGATGGGCATTCTCAGCCGCCATATCGCCGACCATGTGCCCATGGACGAGCCTTTGATCGTGGCCGGGGACTTTAATGACTGGACCGGCGACGCCGAACGCCATTTATCCAATGATCTGAAGCTGACTGAAGTTTTTCAGGAAACCTGCGGCCGCTATGCCCGCACCTTTCCGGCCCTATTCCCGCTGTTACCGGTAGACCGGGTCTATTATCGGGGTCTGGAGCCAGTGGAGTGCGAGTGTTTGACACACAAACCCTGGCGCAACCTCTCGGACCACACGCCACTGCTGGCGGTTTTCAGGATGAAATGACCCCGCGATGAGCCCTATAGCCTCTTATTTACCCAACGCCCTGAGTCTGCTGCGTCTGGCCATGACCCCGGTTTTAGTGTGGCTGGCCTGGTACGGCTGGCAGGCCGCTTTCCTGTCTCTGCTGCTCGTGGCCTTTATTACCGATGCGCTCGACGGCGCGCTGGCGCGCCGTTTCAACGTCTGCAGCGAATTCGGCGCGCAGCTGGACAGCTGGGGCGATATCGCACTTTATCTCGCTCTGGCGATCGCCGCCCACCTACTCTGGCCCCGGGAAATGGCCGAGGAACGCGTCTATGTAATGACAGCCTTCGGCAGCATGAGCGCAGCGATGATTTTGGGGTTATTCAAGTTTGGAGGGCTGGCCAGTTATCACACCTGGATGACCAAGGTGGCGGCGGTGGCATTGGCGCTGGGGTGTATAATCATGTTCTCCGGCGGACCTCACTGGCCCTTCCGATTGGCCTGTGTACTGATTATCCTGGCGGCCCTGGAGCAATCCTGCATTACCTTGTACCTGCGCGAGCGCCGAGCCGATATCAAATCGGTCTGGCACCTGCTGCTGCGCCGCCAGTCCCCCTGATTCAGGAGACCCCATGCCTTCAACCAACCCTCTCGAAACACTCAAAACCCTCTCCTCCCGGTTGGTGAACCTGCAACGACCGATCCGGATTCTCGATGCCATCAAATGGCCGTCGGGGCTGGAATCAGAGTTCAGGGCCAAGGGCGGCAAGGCCCTGCCGGCCCTGCCCAAAGACTATTATCAGCAACAGAAGCTGGGGTTTGATCCGGACGCCCTGGCGCGCGACTTGGCTGAGCTGAAACGGGATATTCCCCGGCAACTGGGCCGGGGTGATGCCCTCGGGCGTATCCTGCAATCCACCACTGAGCAGTACCAGGTGGTCATCGAGCTGCTGCGGCACCGGGGCGGTCCCGAATTTGGACGCTATAGCCGTGAGCTCTACGGCTCTGCCAGCGATCATATTCGCGGCGATCGCAAGACCCTGCGCCAGTTGGGTGAGCGCCTGTGCGACGTCTTCTCCCTGCCGGCGGTCGAGCATCTGAACCGGCCCTACGCCAGCGATATTGACGCCCCGCGAGCGGTAGAACTCCTGCGCGAACGCATGGACAAGTACTTCACCCCGGGCGCAGTGCGGGTAGAAATCAGCGACGATATTGTCTCCGATGCCGCCGCCGGCGGCGATTGCTTCAAGATCAACCGACGGGCGCACTTCTCTGAGCTGGACCTGCAGGTGCTGGAAGTGCACGAGGGCTGGGTGCATATCGGCACCACGCTCAACGGTCGCCAGCAGCCTTGGGCGACCTGGCTGAGCGTCGGGTCGCCGCGCATCACCGCCATTCAGGAAGGCATGGCGGTGCTGATGGAAACCCTGACCTTCAGCAGTTTCCCCCAGCGTGCCCGACGCGTGAGCGACCGGGTGGTTGCGGTGGATCTGGCGGAACAGGGAGCGGATTTTTGCGAGGTCTATCGCCACTTTCTCGACAAAGGTGTGACTGAGCACGACAGTTATCGGGTCACGCAGCGGGTCTTTCGGGGCGGCATGCTGGCCAATGGGACAGGCCCCGGATCGGTGTTCACCAAGGATATTTCCTACGTCAAAGGCTTTGTGGAGAACGTCAACTTCATCCGCAGCGCCATCCAATCAGGGGTGCCGGAGATTATTCCGATGCTGTTTGTGGGCAAGGTGACACTGGACGACCTCCCGGTACTGTACGAGCGCTACCTGGAGGGCGTCATCGCTGCACCGCGCTATATTCCCAGCATGTTCCGGGACCTGAACGGCCTCTACGTCTGGTTTGGCTTCTCCAGCGGCATGGGCTTTATGAACCAGGCACGCATTCAGCAGCACTTTAACAAGCTGTTCCAGCAGCTGCCCCACACCGACCCTCTCTATACAGGGCAAGCCGACACCGAATTAGACTGATACAATAGCGCCGCCGCCCAACCCGGGCGACGGCGCACAGCGGTGAGAGACTGACAGTTTACCCATGACATACTACCGAATCGTGATAGCGGGCGAGGGCTTTTTCTTTGACAACTACGGCAGCCCCGAGCCAGTGACCGGCTTTATCGCCTGTCGTATTATCAAAGCCGAAAACGAGGCCATGGCCGTGGCCCTCGCCAAGCGCGACATACTGATGCACTGGAACCAGAGCTTTAACGCCGACCGCAAGCTCGGCCTACCCAAGCTCAGCATCGAGGCGGTCACCCCAGGCAAACGCTCGGGCCCAAGACCCAAGCAGGACTACCTGTTTTTCACCTCAAATGAAGACCGCGAAGCGCACTTGGCGCACTATCTGCAAAAACGCCCCTGGTGGGCGTTCTGGCGCTAATTCGCCTCGGTATCGTCCTGCTCTCCGCTTTCGAATAAATCGGCCACCGAAGCATCCAGTTGGCCAACGGTAAACGCGTCGATCGCCCCCAGGCGCGCAGCCGCGCTCTCGTACCAAGGCAGGTGATCAAGGCGTTTGGCCGAATCGGGCATTTGCACTGTCATCGACAGTATATTGGCCAGCTCGCGCAAGGAAAGCTGGTGTAGATCCCGGGACAAGACCAAATCACTGTTATCCGTGATCGTGACCACGTGGTGACGCAACAGCGCCGAGCGGATCCGTTGCCATTGGTCGCCGGACAGACCGATATTTTGCAATTGCCGGTCGGAAATCCCCTCCCCGGTTAGTGCCGCCTTTTGATAGAAGTGCCACAGCACCAGCAATCCGGCCAACAGATCCGGGTAACCCTTATCTTTGATCATCACCTGATAGGAGCCGATGGTGCGCACGAACACCGCCCCGGCCAACACCAGCATCCAGGTAAAATTAATCCACAAAAGAAACAACGGCACCATCGCGAAGGCCCCGTAGATGAAGGTCAGCGACGAATGCGTGACAATCAGGCCAAAGACCCGCTTGAGCACCTCGAATCCAATAGACGTCACGATCCCGCCCAGCACCGCGTGCCCAAAAGGTACGCGGGTGTTGGGCACCGCCGCAAACAACAGCGTAAAAGTGGCCGCCGACAGCAACCAGGGCACCAGCTCAAACACCCAGGTAATCAATCCGAGCGGGTCGTACTCATCCACCATCATGCGCACGGACACCAAATAAGTGCTCATCCCCAAACCGATACCGAGCAGCAGCGGCCCGAGACTGAGCACCGCCCAATACAACAGGAAGCTCATCAAACCGCGACGACCCTGCTCCACACCCCAGATGGCATTAAAGTTCTTCTCGATATTCTTGAGCATCAGGTAGGCTGCGCCCACCAAAAAGGCCACCCCGACCACCGTCAGGCGACGGGCCTGTTCCGAAAAATCCTGTAAATAGTTGACCAGTTCCTGTCCGGTTTCCGGTACCACGTGGGCGAACAACATCTGCTGGAGGTCATCAGCCAGATCGTGGAAGGCCGGGATGACGGTGAACATCGAGTAGGTCACGGTCATCAGTGGCACCAGAGCAAACAGCGTCACGTAAGTGAGCGAGGCGGCACTTTTCTGGCAGGACTTTTCGACAAAAATCTGTCCCAAAAGCACCACGAACTGTTTGGCGCGCCATCCAAAAAAACGCAACTGCGCCATCTTTTCCACCACTATTTTGTGCACCACTACCCCCATAACCCTACTATTGGCCACATACCTGCCCGGCAAAGTCGGCGGGTTTGCGGTAGAATTTGCAAACACTCTCGTCGAGCCGACTCTATGAGCGATTCCGATTCCTACGTTCTTGTACTCTACTATAGCCGCTCGGGCTCAACCCGTGAAATGGCCGCCCAGGTGGCCCGCGGCGTAACCCGCAGTGGACTTGAGGCCCGGGTGCGCACGGTACCGGCCGTGTCGCCAACGACCGAAGCCAGTGAGCCTCCGATACCCGACCAGGGGCCTCCCTACGTCACCCTGGACGACCTCAAGCAGTGCGCGGGCCTGATTGTGGGCAGCCCAACGCGCTTTGGCAATATGGCTGCACCGCTAAAATACTTTATCGACAGCACCAGCAGCCTGTGGGTGAACGGCAACCTGATCGACAAACCCGCCGCCGTGTTTACCTCCACCTCTACGCTCCACGGTGGACAGGAGTCGACGCTACTGACCATGCTGGTGCCCTTGTTGCACCACGGTATGGTGTTGGTCGGCCAGCCCTACGATCATCCGGCGCTGGCGCGCACCCGTACCGGCGGGACACCCTACGGCCCCTCCCACTTGGCTGCCGGGGATACCCCAGCAACCTTGAGCGAAGACGAAACAGTGCTTTGCCAGGCGCTCGGCGAGCGCGTCGGCCGCCTGGCCAAACGACTTATTGGAGAACCCTCATGACCCCTACCGTATCGCGCAAACGTCGCATTGCTCAGGCCATAACCACCGCCTGCTATGGCCTGCTATTGTTCAGCTTTGTGATCTGGAATCTGACCTTTCCCGGTGGTAGCTTCAAGCTTTGGGTCGTGCAAACCCTGCCTCTGGCCGTGATTCTTCCCGGTCTGATCAGAGACCACTACCGCGTGTATAGCTGGCTCTGTTTCATTATTCTGGTGTATTTCATCTGGGCGGTCACCAACGTCATGTCGCCGGTGGTGCACGTCTACGGCTATATTGTCCTGGTACTGTCCGTGATAGTGTTTGTCGGTGCCATGATGACCAGCCGCTGGAAGCAGCGCGAGATGCTCGATCAAATGCTTCACTCGGAGCAACCTGCAAACGCACCGACGACCCGGGAATAATTGAAGGAACACTGCCGTGTACGACCACACCCCCAAGCAACGCCAGCGCGGCCCGATACGCCGTTTATTTGGTGCCATTGGACGGACCATCACCTGGCTCCGTATCGCCCTGGCAAACCTGCTGTTTATTGCACTTATCCTGTTTGTCGTTCTGGTGCTTATGCCTCGAGCCCCAGAACCGCTGCCGGATAGCTTCGCCCTGACGCTAGCCCCAAGCGGCATGCTGGTAGACCAGCGGCGCCAGCCAACCCCGATGGAACTCCTGTTTGACGACGGCAGTCCACCGCCGGAAACCCAGGTCAGCGACCTGGTCGATACCTTGCACTACGCCGCCGAAGACGAGCGCGTCACGGGTCTGGTGATGGAACTGGACGGCCTCGCGGGCGGCGGCATCAGCAAACTCGAGGAAGTCGGCCGGGCTCTGGTGGCGTTTCGCGAATCGGGCAAGCCGGTGGTGGCCGTGGGCACCAACTTCTCGCAACAACAGTATTATCTGGCGAGCTACGCCGATGAAATTTACTTGCACGATATGGGCATGGTATTGCTGACCGGGTACGGGGCCTACAGCAGCTACTTCAAGTCGGCGCTGGATAAGCTGCACATCAACTTCCACACCTTTCAGTCCGGCGCCTATAAGAGTGCGATCGAGCCTTTCAGTCGCGACGACATGTCTGACGAGGCCCGGGCCAACACCAGTCAGTGGCTGAACGAGCTCTGGGGCGTCTATACCTCCCGGGTTGAAAGCCTTCGTAACCTGCCCACCGGTGCCATCGATGACTACATCAACAACCTGGATCAGAAGCTCCGCGCCAGCGGTGGTAGCTCGGCGCGGCTTGCGCTTGAAAGCGGTCTGGTGGATGGCCTGAGCGACCACCGGGATATCCACGACCAGTTGATTCCGCTCTTTGGCGCCACGTCCGGCGATGCGCATCGTTACCGCGGCATCAATCACCGCCGTTACCTGGCTGACATCCAACCCTTTATCCCACGCCACAGCGATCAGATCGGGGTGCTGGTGGCCTCGGGCCGGATCATGGACGGTTACCAGGGCGACGGCCAGATCGGCAGCGCCACTATGGCCGAGCAACTGCGATCAGTCGCCGAAAATCCGAACATCAAGGCCCTGGTCATCCGCGTTGACAGCCCCGGGGGCAGCGCCTTTGCCTCGGAAGTCATCCGGGCAGAGGTAGAAACTTTACGCGCCAGCGGCATTCCGGTATTGGTCTCCATGGGCAGTATGGCTGCGTCCGGCGGCTACTGGATTGCCGCCGGTGCCGATGAGATCTGGGCCACACCCACAACCCTGACCGGGTCCATCGGCGTCTTTGGTGCCATCCCCACCTTTGAGGACAGTCTCGAACACCTGGGCATCTACACCGACGGTGTAGGCAGCACGGCACTCGCCGGTGCGACACGTCTGGATCGCCCCCTGTCGCCGCAAATGCGTGACATCATTCAGCTCGGCGTCGATGATATCTATCAGCGCTTTTTGGTTCTGGTTGCCGAGGCTCGGGGCACCACGCCTGAGGCGGTCCATGAAGTCGCGCAGGGGCAAGTGTGGACTGGCGCCAGCGCGCTGGAGCTGGGTCTTGTAGATCGGCTCGGTGACCTCAACGAGGTGATTGCTGCAGCCGCTGAACACGCCGGGCTGGAGCACTACAGCGTTGAGCCGGTAAGCCGTCCGATGTCGGCGCGCGAAATGCTGCTCAGCCGCCTCAGCGGCTCCAGCGTCGGCGCGCTGCTACCCGAGCGATGGCTCCTGAACCTGGCGCCACCGGAGTGGCGCAGCGGACTGGACGCCGGCCTCGAGCCGCTGTTAATGCTGCGCGAATTCAATGATCCGCGCGCAACCTACGCCCGCTGCCTGAACTGCACGGCGCCCTGACCGGTGCCGGAAATGGGTATTCAACACCGCCTGGCCCCTCAGTGGGTGCGTTTTGTACTGGTGGGTGGCGTTGCTACCGGCGCTCAGTACGTCAGCCTTATCCTGTTTGTTGAGAGCCGGTTGTTGCCCGCCGTAGCTGCCTCGGCCAGCGCCTATGCCATCGGCGCGGCGGTCAACTACCTGCTCAACTACTACTTCACCTTTGCCTCACGCCAGCGCCATCGGGATACCCTGAGCAAGTTCGTGCTGGTGGTCGCCCTCGGCCTCGGCCTCAATACCCTGAGTTTCTGGTTGTTATTGCTGGTCCTGCCCTGGTACTTGCTGGCTCAGGTCGGGGCAACCATGATCACCCTGGTGGTCAACTACCTGTTGCACAAGCACTGGATTTATCGCAAGGTATAGCTCAGCCTGGAACACCTGCCTGGCCACAATAAAACGTTTCGAACAGAGACAAACGGACTGACGATCATGACCGACAAAATCACGGTATTGGTACCGGTATATAACGAAGAAGGTTGTCTGGGCGAAACCCACCGACGCCTGTCCGAGCTGTTTAAAACCCTGGATGTCCGCTGTGAGATGTTGTTTGTTAACGATGGCAGCTCGGACAACTCTCTGAGCATTATCCGGGCTCTGGCACAACAGGATCCCCAGGTGTCCTACATCAACCTGAGCCGGAATTTTGGCAAGGAAGCGGCCATGTCCGCCGGACTGGATCTGGTGGACGCCGATGCGGTGGTGATTATTGATGCCGACCTGCAGGACCCGCCGGAACTGATTCCCAAAATGATCGAACTCTGGCGCGAAGGCTACGACAATATCTACGGACAGCGCACCGAGCGACGCGGTGAAAGCGCGGTGAAAAAACTCACCGCGAAATATTTCTATAAGGTGATCAAACGCGTCAGCCGGGTCAATATTCCGCGCGACACGGGGGACTTTCGATTACTCAGTCGCCGGGCGGTCACAGCGTTGCGCCAGCTGCCAGAGAGCAACCGGTTTATGAAGGGACTGTTCGCCTGGGTCGGCTACCGCCAGATTGCCCTGCCCTATCAGCGCGATGCGCGCTTTGAGGGCACGTCCACTTTCAATTATTGGAATCTGTGGAATTTCGCCCTGGATGGCATCACCTCATTTACCACCCTGCCGTTGAAGATCGCTTCTTACCTGGGATTGCTTATCGCCTTTTCTGCCATCATTACGGGCAGCTTTATCGTTGCCAAAACCCTGATCTACGGCGATCCGGTCCCGGGTTATCCATCACTGATGACCGTGGTCCTGTTTCTCGGAGGGATGCAGCTGCTGTTTCTCGGTGTGCTGGGTGAATACCTGGGGCGAATGTTTTCAGAGACCAAGCGTCGCCCCCTGTACCTGGTGGAGAAACACCACCGAGGCAGCGCCAGTGTCGACGAGGAGCCTCCCCAAACCGGGGTTAAAGGTTGAGGGCTTTTTTGACGAAAGGAATGGTAAGCCGGCGCTGCTCGGCGAGCGAGGCGTGGTCGAGGCGCTGTAAATAACAGAACAACTCGTTCATGTCCCGGGGCACCCGCTGGATAATGTAGTGCGCCACCTCTTCACTCAACTCCAGTCCGCGCGCATGCGCTCGGCGCATCAACGCCGCGCACTTCTGCTCATCGGTCAATGGCTGCACCTGACAGGTGACCCCCCACTGGAGGCGTGAGCGCAAATCCGCTAACCCCACCGGCAGTTCCTGTGGCCCCTGCACAGCGGCCACCAGGAGTCGGCCACCGGCATCGCGCATCCGGTTGTAAAAGTGGAACAGCGCTTCATCCCAGTCCGGCCGCCCAGCAACGGCCTGCAAGGCATCGATACACACATAGTCGACCTGCTCCAGGCCGTCGAGTAAATCGCTCGGCGCAAAGCCCACCAATTCTGCCAGCGGTAAGTACTGAACACTCAGGCCCGCCGCCTGTGCGCGATGGCAACCGGCCTGAAGCAAATGCGTGAGCCCAACACCGGAGGCCCCCCACAGGTAAACAAACCATTCCGCGCCCCCGTTGACCTGCTCGCGCAACAACGCCAGCACCTGGGCATTGGCCGAGTCGTCCGGGGCATAGAAATTGTCGAAGGTGGCATCGTCGTTGAGGCTGACCCCTAATGACAACTGGCGCGGCGCACAGGGCTTACCGGTTTGGGTCATGGCATTACTCCGACCAGATATAGCTCAACGGGTTGGCCTGGCTGCCCTGCGGCAGGTAACGGTTCTCGGGCAGACGCAAGGTACCGGACACGCGCGGCTCCCGGAGCCGGTCATCCCGGGCAAACTGGCTAATCAAGCGGTCGACACCACCCTCGGTATACAGACGCAGCGTCAGGGCATCATCGCGCAGGCTCACCAACTCCGCGCGGCGCACCACGGGTAAACTCTCAACGTAGCGCTGCAAACTTTTATAGGCAGCAAAGCTGCCGACCGCCGACACTTGGACAATCAGCGCGTCGGGGCCTTCCTCTTGAGGAATAATGGCGTACTGTTCCGCAAAGTAATTAGCCACCTGATCGACACTGTCGCTGAGCACGTCAACAACCGCTTCAGCCCGAATATCGTAGCCGTGACGACTCAGACCGTGAAAGAGATCCCACTCCGAGCGCACAACGCCGGCGCTGCTGCGGGTATAGCGCCCCACCAGTACCGCATCGGCCTGATAGCGGCGTGCGGCATTGCGAATCGCCGCCTGGTCGAGACGCCAAAGCTCGTCGGCAGACAGCGCCAACCGGTCTTCCAGATCCAGCAACGGCGACACCAGCGGCAAGCCCCGCACCCGGGCCTGCGAGCGCAGAGTCCGCCAGTACTCGGTATCATTGACGAACTGGCGCTCACCGGCT
Source organism: Marinimicrobium alkaliphilum (assembly GCF_003259155.1). Classification (GTDB taxonomy): domain Bacteria; phylum Pseudomonadota; class Gammaproteobacteria; order Pseudomonadales; family Cellvibrionaceae; genus Marinimicrobium_A; species Marinimicrobium_A alkaliphilum. The sequence continues at coordinate 385,887 of NZ_QGMQ01000002.1, read as the reverse complement.
TCGGCCTCGACCATCCAGACCAGCACGACCGGTCGGTTTGCCGGCCATAAGGGCAGTCCGGCGGTGCGCAGGATCTCCTCCAGGGCGCTCGGCGCGAAGCGTATAGAGAGCCTGCGGGCGGGATGCTCTTCCCCGTCGCGCTCCAAACGCTCGTCGGTGCCGCTGTAGCTGAATTCGTGCATATAACTTTCGGCCCGGGCAATAGCAGCGCGCACATCCTCGTGCTCGAGCACCCGGGGATGGCCGGAGAGACGCAACATGACGTCCGCCAGGCTCGCGCGCGCGCCCCGCACCCGCTCCGCCTCACTCTGATCCAGCACCAACACATCGGCCTGGTACAGATCCAGCGGTTGTCCGGACGCAACCAGAGGGGCACACATGAACAATATCAAGGTTAATAAGCGTTTCAATCGTCTCTCCAATCGGTGACAGGCCCTGCCAGAGGCGCATTGTAGCAGGCAATAGACCGGCTGAAACCCGTCGCCGTTCACTCTTTTGTCAGCGCGCTCCTGCAACTTGGCAACAGAAGCTGGTAGAATACGCGCTTTTTCTGCCAACCCTCGTCCAGCCTGACGCTGGCGACCCACGAGTGAGCCCTTATGAGCGAACAACAGCCCACTTCTTTGAGCTATAAAGATGCCGGTGTCGACATCGACGCAGGCGAAGCCCTGGTGCAGCGTATCAAGGGCGTTGCCAAGCGCACCCAGCGCCCCGAGGTCATGGGCGGCCTGGGTGGATTTGGCGCCCTGTGTGAGCTGCCCAAAGGCTACAAGGAGCCGGTGCTGGTGTCTGGCACCGACGGCGTGGGCACCAAACTGCGCCTGGCGATGACCTTGGGCAAGCACGACACCATCGGTATCGACCTGGTGGCCATGTGTGTCAATGATCTGGTGGTCGCCGGTGCTGAGCCGCTGTTTTTCCTCGATTACTACGCCACCGGCAAGCTCAACGTGGATGTGGCGGCGGATGTCGTCACTGGCATTGGTACCGGCTGCGAACAGGCCGGCTGCGCCCTGGTCGGCGGCGAAACCGCCGAAATGCCCGGTATGTACGAGGGCGACGACTATGACCTGGCCGGGTTCTGCGTCGGCGTGGTGGAAAAGTCCGGCATTATCGACGGCAGCAAAGTCCAGGCGGGCGACGCCCTGATCGGGCTGGCCGCCAGCGGCCCCCACTCCAACGGCTACTCCCTGATCCGCAAGATCATTGAGGTAAGTAATGCCGATCTGAACCAGGGCTGCGGCGACACGACGTTGGCAGAAGCCCTGATGGCGCCCACCCGTATCTATGTCAAAGCACTGCTCAAGCTGATTGCACAAGAGCCGGTTCACGCACTCTCGCACATCACGGGTGGCGGCCTGCTCGAGAATATTCCCCGGGTGCTCCCCGAGCACTGCAAAGCGGTGATTGACACGACTACCTGGACACTGCCTCCGGTGTTCCAGTGGCTGCAGCGCAGCGGCAATGTCCAGGCACGAGAAATGTACCGCACCTTCAACTGCGGCGTGGGCATGGTGATCGCAGTTCCCGCTGGACGGGTTGACGCCGCATTGGCACTGCTGCGCGAGGCCGGCGAAAACGCCTTCGTCGTCGGCACCATCGAATCCTGCCAGGACGGCGACGAGCGGGTTGAACTCAAGGGCTTGAGCCAATGAGTGATGACTCCCAGCCGGTACGGCTGGTCGTACTGATCTCCGGTAGCGGCAGCAACCTGCAAGCCATTATCGACGCCACCCGCTCCGGCCAGATTCCGGCACAGATTGCGGCAGTCGTGAGCAATCGGCCCGGGGTCAAAGGCCTGGAGCGAGCGAAACAGGCGGGTATTCCGGCACGGGTGCTCGATCATACAGAGTTTGACGGACGCGAGGCCTTCGATCGGGCGCTCATGGCCCAGATCGATGAGTTTTCGCCGGACCTGGTGGTGCTGGCGGGCTTTATGAGGATTTTGACGCCAACCTTCGCCAATCACTATGCGGGGCGCATGCTCAATATTCATCCCTCGCTGCTGCCCAAGTATCAGGGGCTCAATACCCACCAGCGTGTGCTGGACGCCGGCGACCGCGAGCACGGGGTTACCGTGCACTTTGTCACAGCCGAACTCGACGGCGGACCACCGGCAGTGCAGGCCAGGCTGGCCGTGCGCCCGGGCGATGATGCCGCCGCCCTGGCAAGCCGCGTTCAACGCCAGGAGCATCGTATTTATCCACTGGCGATACAGTGGTTTGCGCAAGGCCGGCTGAGGATGCACAATGGTCAATCGCTACTGGATGGCGAACCTTTACCCGCATCCGGGTATCTAATCGAGACCGAAGCCGACTGAGAGAGTCTTTATGACGACACCGCAACGGATCTTTTTACCTCTGATAAGCCTGTTGGCCGCGCTGTGCTGGAGCACAACTACCGCGGCTGAAATGCCAGAGACCTTCAAAAACGAATACCGTACCCGGATCATGGGCTTCTCCATTACCGCCGTCCATGAACTCAAAAGCAACAGCGACGGCACCCAGGAACTGCATTTTTCCGCCAGTACCTGGCTCGCCAGTCTCGACGAAAAAACGCACTTTGCCTGGAGCGATGAGGGCGAAGTACAACCACTGAATTACAGCTATCGGCGCCGGGGCCTGGGGCGCGGCCGCGACCACCAGCTCAGCTTTGACTGGGATGAGGCAGAGGTCAGCGACGGCAATGGCGAGAGCTGGCCGATTGACACCGAGCAGCGCCTGCAAGATCGACTGAGTTTTCAGGTACAACTGCAGAAAGACCTGCTGCAAGGAAAAGATACGCTCTTTTACCAGATTACCGACGGCGGCGATCTGCGCGAATATCAGTTCGACATCGTTGGAGAAGAGCGCTTGGACACTACCCTGGGCGAGGTTGACACCATCAAGGTGCGCCGCAGCCGTGAGGGCAGTGACCGCACCACCAACCTTTGGTTGGCCAAAGACCACAACCTGCTTCTGGTCCGCCTGGAGCAGGACGAGGGCGGTACGTCCTACACCCTGAATATCAGCAAGGCCAATGTGAACGGCCAGGCGATCAGGCGCTTTTAGTGACAATGCCCAACCACCGACTCTAACCACAAGAAGTCTAAACGACCGCTTTCACTCACCTAAAACCCAAAAGGTTATTTTGTTATGAACATCAGCAACAATTGCGTCGCCAGCTTCCACTACACGCTGACTGACGGCGAAGGCAAGGTTCTGGACAGCTCCGAAGGCCGCGAGCCGCTGGCTTATCTGCACGGCGCCAGCAACATCATCCCCGGCCTGGAAAAGGAAATGTCCGGCAAGACCGCGGGCGACAAGTTCAAGGCGACTATCCCGGCGGCCGAAGCCTACGGCGAGCGCAACGATCAGCTGATCCAGGAACTGCCTGCCACCATGTTCTCCGGCGTCGACAACGTAGAAGCGGGTATGCAGTTCCACGCTCAAACCGAGCAGGGCATGCAGGTTGTGACCGTGGTCAGCGTTGAGGGCGAGAACGTCACCATCGATGCCAACCACCCGCTGGCAGGCATTGATCTGACTTTCGATGTGGAAGTCACTGAAGTGCGTGAAGCCAGTGAAGACGAGCAGGCTCACGGCCATGCTCACGGCGCCGGCGGCGAAGAACACTGATCTCGCTCTGGCGGTTAGGCCGGGCACCCCTTCCAGGGTGCCTCGGCTAAACTACCTTGATATGCCAGGGCTCAAAGCGCACACCAAAGCGATTGTCCTCGGTGTAGCGGATCCGGATATAGCCCAAATCCTGCATACGCTTAAACTCATCCGTGTGGGCGAACTCCTCGGTAAAATTCGCGTATCCCAGACCCGTTCGGCCCACGTCAAAGTCCCCAATTCCATGGTACGAGTAGCCCGGTGGCGCCAATGAGCGCGAGGCCATAGACAGGTTGTAGTTCGACTCCAGGCATTTGGCCATAAACAGATGCATCTGCTTGACGTTGCCGCGCACCCCCGACGTCAGGATAAGGCTATCGCCGATATCACTTTCCAACTGCCGATAATGATCAAGCGAACCGCCCTTGAGCAGGAAGTGGCCCGAGTAAGGCACTTTATAGGTATCGTTTGGGTTGATCTTGGCGGTCAATTCGGTGGTTACTTTTTGGCCAAAAAAACCGTAATCCCGCGCATCAGTGAAGAAAAGCTTGTCCACCAGATCCAACTCGGCCCGACTGAACTGGCCGACATTGCCGTAGTTACGAGCGTAAAGAAACAGCTCATCAAAACTCAGTAAATTGAAATTGCCGTGACCCACGGTCTTTTCCGTTTGACGTAAACGCTCAAACACCGAGTGAAACAGCGGTCGCTCACTCTCGGGTAGGTAAAGATCATCCTCAAACTCGCGCTCGAAATAGCGTACCCGATCGAGCAGATCATCGGCACTGCTAAGCACCTTCAATGTGCCCGGCTCAGGATCGCTTACCTCATTGACTACCGCATCGATAGCCGACTGGAGCTTTTCACCGAGCACCACAGGGTCGCTTTTGGGAGCGTAAATACCTTCTTCGAAAGACGCAATGATCTCCTCATCGAGAAACAGGTCCTCAATCGGCTCGTCAGCATCCAGCTGTACCTTCAACGGTTCGCGGTTGTAGGTATTCTCGGCCAGCTGCCACAGGTAGCCGTTCCCCAGAGTAAACCCCACCCCCGCGGCAAAACCGGCCAGTACGTCTCTACGTTTCACGCGTTACTCTCACCCAACTCTCTGAAATAATTCCCATTTTTGCCCGAAATCCAGCTTTTTCACCGGCCCCGGCAACGGCTCCCGACCGACGTAGAATCGGCCACTATCGCCTGTATGTTGTTAGCGGCAACTTCTTTTCATTATTGAGAAGTCTTTCACGGAATTTAGCATTCGTGCCCTTATAACTCAAACGAAGGCACAGTTTATGCAAATTTAATCTAAATTTATGCTATAACTGTGAGGTAAGTCGCTAAGAAGTTGCACACACCAACTTAAATTAGCGTACTATTATCGTCGAGCGGGCTGTGGCAACAGCTCGAACTCTTTTATCTACATACCGTGTAACAAGGAGTCAATATGGCTATTCAAAAGACCTTTGCGAGCCTCAAGGCTGTAGCACTGATTATGGGCTTTGCTCTGGCAACTGGCTGTGCCTCAAACGCCGCCATTGAGGAAGCTCAAAGCGACGCTCAACGCGCACTGGAAGTTGCCGAGGAAGCGCAGCGCACTGCTCAGCAAGCCGCAGAAGCAGCCCGCGCCGCTCAACGCTCTGCCGATGCCGCTCAGCGCTGCTGTGATGCCAACACCGAGAAGCTGGATCGCGCTCTGGAGCGCATGCAACAGAAGTAAGTCTTACCTGTTGCAGCCTGGTTGCCGACTCTCAGGATTCGGCAACCAGGGGCCTGCTCACCACAGCGGGCATACCATCCGCCTTACGGAACACCTCAGTCACCCTGTCCCAATCCACCTCACCCTCAAGTTCATCACCGCGCTCGCGAATCACTGCAAAAATCTTATTGATCATTTGTTGCTCACTGAGCTCAACCCGATCGACGCTGTCATCCGGGTAAGCCTGCGGGTGCACCTCAATCAATAATTGACCATCGGCAATGCCCACCTTGAGCGGCTGATCAATCAGGTACACGGGCGTATTGACCGGCACCCTGCGCACGAGCGACTCAATATCCTCCGGAAACAGGCGGATACAGCCTTGACTCACCTGCATGCCGACGCCATCCGGACGGTTAGTACCATGAATCAGATAGCCTGGAATATCCAACACCAGAGCAAAACGCCCAAGCGGGTTCTCCGGGCCCGGCGGCACCATATGCGGCAAATCAATGCCCCGGCTGGCATAGTCGGCGCGCACATTCTCCGTCGGGTACCAGGCGGGATCTTCGAGCTTGACCCGAACCCGGCTCTGGCCCAACGGCGTCTGACGATCGACCCGGCCAATCCCCATCGGATGGGTATCGACCTTGTGCTCACCGGTGCCTGGATCGCGGTAAAAATAGTACAGGCGCTTTTCAGCCCGATTGATGATAATGCCATCACGCGGCGCATCGGGCAGCACAAACTGCGAGGGGATGCGCACCCGCTCCCCCTCGCCAGGCAACCAGATATCAACCCCGGGGTTGGCGAGCCGCATCTCGCGATAGCCCATATTGTAGGCCCGCGCGATGTCCATAAGGGTGTCCTCGAAGCGCGCCTGAGTAATGCGCACCTCGCCGATCACATCATAGCCATCGTTGAGCGTGTAAGTGGCCGCACTGGCGCCCGCCGCCAACAGCGCCCCCGCCAGCGCAACACTAAAAGTGCGCAGGGGACGACGAAATGCAAGGCGCAGTTTAGCGATCAAGCGACGATCAGGTCCGGGGCAAGGTGACACCACGCTGGCCCTGATACTTGCCACCGCGGTCACGATAAGAGGTTTCACAAACTTCATCCGACTCGAAAAATAACATCTGGGCCACCCCCTCGTGAGCATAAATCTTGGCCGGCAACGGGGTGGTGTTGGAAAATTCCAGGGTCACATGACCCTCCCACTCAGGTTCGAGCGGTGTGACATTCACAATAATCCCACAACGCGCATAGGTGGATTTCCCCAGGCAAATGGTGAGCACTGAGCGGGGAATCCGGAAGTACTCTACGGTGCGCGCCAACGCAAACGAGTTGGGTGGAATCACACACACGTCACCTTTGACATCAACGAAACTGTTTTCATCGAAGTTTTTGGGATCAACAATGGACGAATGGACGTTGGTGAAAATTTTGAATTCATCCGCACAGCGCACGTCGTAACCATAGCTGGACGTACCGTAAGAAATCAGGCGCTGCTGGTTCTGATCGTAACGCACCTGGCCGGGCTCGAAGGGCTCGATCATACCCTGCTCTTCGGCCATCCGGCGCATCCATTTGTCAGACTTGATACTCATTGAATCTCCCCGGGTTGTGGCATCTTTGGGCGGCATAATAGCGTTTTTTGGGGCAAAAACCTACCGAAATACCCCTCAATCATCGCTGATCACGATCTCCGGTGCCGCAGCTGCGTTGTGCCCCTGTTGCCACAACGAAGCGCCCAGCTCACGGGCGATGGCGCGATAGCGAAGGGCAATGGCACCGTCCGGCTCGGCCACCACCGAAGGCTTGCCGGCATCGGTGGTGACACGGATCGACAAATCCAGCGGCAGCGAGCCCAGTAGCCGGGTAGCGTAGTCCCGGGCGATGCGCTCGCCCCCGCCGGCCCCGAAGATGTGCTCCTCGTGACCGCAGTTTGAGCAGATATGCACCGCCATATTTTCTACCACCCCCAGCACCGGGACCGACACCTTGCGAAACATCTCAATCCCTTTTTGGGCATCCAGCAGCGCAATATCCTGAGGCGTGGTTACGATCACCGCCCCGGTCACCGGCACCTTCTGGGACAGGGTCAACTGAATATCCCCGGTACCCGGCGGCATGTCGATCACCAGATAATCCACCTCGTCCCAGCGGGTCTGGGTCAACAGCTGCTGCAGCGCCCCACTCGCCATTGGACCGCGCCACACCATCGGGGTCTTCTCACTCGCCAGATAGCCCATAGAAATCGACTGGATGCCGTGTGCCTCAATCGGAATCATCTGCTGACTGCCCTGCTCGCCCACCACCTGGGGCCGCTGATGGCCAATACCCAGCATCTGGGGAATACTGGGCCCGTAAATATCCGCGTCCAGAATTCCCACCCGCGCGCCTTCGGCCGATAAAGCCAGGGCCAGATTCACCGCCGTAGTGGACTTGCCCACCCCGCCTTTACCCGACGCCACCGCAATAATATTCTTCACCCCCGGCACCCGCCCGGCCTGATTGGCGGCGCCCCCGGCGGCAATCTCCCAGGCGATCTCTACCGCTACATCCGCCACCCCCGCAATCCCGGCCAGCGTCTCATTCACCGCCCCCGCCAAGGCCTCTGCCACGCCATCGGCGGCATAGCCCAGCACCAGGCGTACACTCACCTTGCCCCCCTCGACACTCACTTCGGGGGTGACCCCGAGCTCAGATAGAGGAACACCCAAGGTTGGCTCGGGCAGATCGACCAGGGCTTGACGGACTTGCTCAACGGACAGGGACATGAGACTCGACACTCCTGCAGAACGGGGTAAACGGAAAAAGGGTCGCCGGTTTGGCACGAGCTGAGGACGGGGATCGCTTTTCGGGACCGTCTGCCGCCCGGACGGCGGCAGTCGAGCCCCCAGGGAAGGGTTTACGGCGTGTCCTGAAAAGCGATACCCGTCCTCAGCGTTAATCTGGCCGCGCCACTGCCCCTCCAGAGGGACAGGCGCCTTGAAAACACAATACTAACACCCGGCACCGCCGAAAAACCAAGCAAAACAGTCAACTTTTACCCCTAACCCCCTGAAGTCCCAACCAAAATTTGCTATAGTGCGCCTCATTTTCCACCCCACAGGCAACCAAATCACACACACCATGAACACACCCCGCAAAATACTGGTCACCAGCGCCCTGCCCTACGCCAATGGCGATCTCCACCTGGGCCACATCATGGAACAGATCCAGACCGACATCTGGGTCCGCTTCCAGAAACTGCGGGGGCATGACTGCCTCTACGTCTGCGCCGATGACGCCCACGGCACCGCCATCACCCTCAAGGCGGAAGAGCTGGGCATCACCCCGGAAGCCCACATTGAGCAGATGAAAGCGGCTCACCAAGCGGTCTCCAAAGGCTTCCTGGTGGCCCACGACAACTATCACACCACCCACTCGTCCGAAAACCGCGAGTTGGCCGAGATGATCTACAACCGCCTGGACGCCAACGGCCATATCGCCCGGCGCAGCATCACCCAGGCCTTCGACCCGGAAAAAAACCTGTTTCTGGCGGACCGCTACATCAAAGGCACCTGCCCCAAATGTAAAACCCCGGACCAGTACGGCGACAACTGCGAAGCCTGTGGTGCCACCTACTCGCCCATGGAGCTGATCGACCCGGTGTCGGCACTTTCGGGAGCGATCCCTGTGCCCAAAGAGTCCGAGCACTTTTTCTTCAAGCTGCCCGAATTCAGCGACTTCCTCAAACAGTGGACCCGCGCCGGGCACCTGCAGGACGAAGTCGCCAACAAGGTGGCGGAGTGGCTGGAAAGCGATCTGCAGGAGTGGGACATCTCACGAGATGCCCCCTACTTCGGTTTTGAAATTCCCGGGCAACCGGGCAAGTATTTCTACGTCTGGCTGGATGCGCCGATCGGCTATATTGCCAGCCTGAAGAACCTGCTCGACCCCAAAGGCGAAGACTGGCTCGACTACTGGAAGCCGGACTCCGACGCCGAGGTTTATCACTTTATCGGCAAGGACATCGTCAACTTCCACGCCCTGTTCTGGCCGGCCATGCTGCACTCGGCCGAGCTGCGCACGCCCACCAAAGTCTGTGTACACGGCTTTGTGACGGTCAACGGCAAAAAGATGTCCAAGTCCCGGGGCACCTTTATCAATGGCAAGACCTATCTGGAACATCTGGACCCCGAATACTTGCGCTATTACTTCGCCGCCAAGCTCACCAGCGCTGTGGACGACCTGGATTTGAATCTCGATGATTTTATCCAGCGGGTCAACAGTGACCTGGTGGGCAAAGTCGTCAATATCGCCAGCCGTACCGCCAAATTCATCAACAAGGCGGGCGGCACCCTGGCGGCCGAGGTGGCCGAACCGGCGCTGTGGCAACAGTTCGTCGATGCCAGCGAGCGCATCGCCGAGCACTACGAGCAGCGCGAGTTCAGCAAAGCCATGCGTGAAATCATGGCCCTGGCCGACGCCGCCAATGAATATATCGCGGCCCAAGCGCCCTGGAAACTGGCCAAACAGGAAGGCAGTGAAGCGGAGGTACAGGCCATCTGCACCCAGGGCCTGAATATGTTCCGGGCCTTGATCACCTGGCTCAAGCCGGTGTTGCCGCACCTGGCCGAAAAAGCCGAAGCCTTTCTGGGTGAAAGCCTGAACTGGGCCGAGCCGCTGCGCTTTCGCGCCAGCGACACGATCAACGAATTCAAGCCCCTGATGGTGCGGGTAGAGAAAGACAAGGTGGATGCCATGATTGACGCCAGTAAGGAAGACGCCGCGCCCAAGGCCACAGGCCCGCTCGCGGATGAGCCGATCGCCGAGGAAATCGAATTTGGGGATTTCGCCAAGGTGGACCTGCGCGTAGCCCTGATCGCCAAGGCCGAGCATGTGGAGGGTGCGGACAAGCTGCTGCGCCTGACCCTGGATCTGGGCGGCGAGACCCGCAATGTGTTCGCGGGTATCAAGAGTGCGTATAACCCTGAGGACCTGGAAGGCAAGCTGACGATCATGGTGGCCAACCTCAAGCCGCGCAAGATGAAGTTCGGCATGAGCGAGGGCATGGTCCTGGCGGCGGGGCCCGGGGGTAAGGATATTCATATTCTGGAGCCTCACGAGGGGGCGAAGGCTGGGCAGCGGGTGATGTGATCGGGGTTGTTTGGCGTTCTTTGGTCGGCGCGTTGTCGCGGCTTGGGAGCGGCCCGGAAGGGGAAGGGGGTGAGCGACACGCCGTGAACCCATCCCTGGGGGCTCGGCACCCGCTGTCCCGCGGGTGACGGTCGCTCACCCCCTTCCCCTTCCGGGCCTTTGCGCTGAACGATCGCAGTGCTTCCGCGGGGAGGAACGCCAAACGGTGGGGTGCGGCGTAGATTGTCGGATTACGCCTTTGGCTAATCCGACCTACTTGAGCATCGCGGCACCCCACCCGCCCGATGTTTTTCTCGACGCGGCACCCAACCCGAGGCGGCGCCGGGTGAGGGTTGGGCGACTGTAGGAGGCATGGATGCCGACTTCAAGCGTACAGGGATGTATTCACAGCGTGTCGCCCAACCCTTGCCCGGCGCCGCCGAATGACGGAGCACCACAGAGAAACAGCGGGCATAACCATATAGACAATCGGCCTAAGGATTATAGGGTTTTAGATTGAAGGGTACTGACCCCATGGCCGATAATGTGCGCCTCTACGGCGCTTAACGTGAGAACCAGGTAGCAATGACCGAATTTTTCATCATTCTGTTGAGCACCATACTGGTGAACAACTTCGTGCTGGTCCAGTTTCTTGGCCTGTGCCCCTTTATGGGCGTATCCAACAAACTGGAGACCGCCATTGGTATGGCTGGCGCCACCACCTTTGTACTCACTCTGGCCTCGGTCAGCAGCTACCTGATCAACACCTGGATACTCACGCCCCTGGGCATCGAATTTATGCGTACCATCGCCTTTATTCTGGTGATCGCCGTGGTCGTGCAGTTTTCCAAAATGTTTATCGAGAAGACCAGCCCGCTGCTGTACCGGGTGCTCGGCATCTTCTTGCCCCTGATTACCACCAACTGCGCCGTACTGGGTGTGGCCATGCTCAACGTGCAGGGCCAACACAACTTTTTTGAAGCACTGATCTTCGGCTTTGGTGCTGCCCTCGGCTTTGCCCTGGTGCTGATACTCTTTGCCGCCATGCGCGAACGCCTGGCCATTGCCGATGTACCGACACCCTTCAAAGGTGCCGCCATCGGCATGATCACCGCCGGCTTGATGTCACTGGCCTTTATGGGCTTCGGCGGGCTGGTGTAACACGGATTAACCTATGCTCGAATTGATTGTACAAAACCCGTTAATCGCCTCCCTGATCGCCCTCGGCGGTCTGGCGTTGGTGTTTGGCGGCATTTTGGGCTTTGCGGCCGTACGGTTCCGCATCGAAGGCGACCCTGTGGTCGAGCAAATCGACGAACTGCTGCCACAAACACAGTGTGGTCAATGCGGCTACCCCGGTTGCCGCCCCTATGCCCAGGCCATTGCCAACGGCGACGCCATCAACAAGTGCCCGCCGGGCGGCCAGTCGACCATCAATGCCCTCGCCGACCTGCTGGACGTCGAAGCCCCTACGCTTGACGAAGAGCATGGCGAAGAGTCTGCGGTGAAAACCGTCGCGTATATTCGTGAAGATGAGTGCATTGGCTGCACCAAGTGCATCCAGGCCTGTCCGGTGGATGCCATTCTCGGTGCCGCCAAGCAAATGCACACAGTGATCGCCGAAGAATGTACCGGCTGTGATCTCTGCGTTGAGCCCTGCCCGGTGGACTGCATCGACATGATTCCTGTGGAATCGACGCTTCAGGAGTGGAAGTGGCAGATGCCCCCACCCAGTGAGAAACAAGCCGTGGAACTCATTGCCACCGACCGCGATAACCCTCCAGGAGGCGAACAAGCAGCCTGATGACCAGTTTGATCAAAGTCTGGGAAATCCCCGGCGGTGTTCATCCGCCCGAGAACAAGAGCCAGTCGCTGCAGGAGCCTCTGGCCAAGCTGCCTATTGCGCCGCAGTTGATCTTGCCGCTCAATCAACACATCGGCAATCCGGCCAAACCGGTGGTCGCCATAGGCGATCATGTGCGCGGCGGCCAGCGGATCGCCGAAGCCGATGGCATTTTCAGTGCGCACGTGCACGCGCCCACATCCGGTACCATCAGCGCGATCGACGATCACCTCATTCCCCACCCTTCAGGCTTGAGTGCGCCCTGTATCACCATCGACACCGACGGCAAAGACGACTGGGTGACGCTGACTGCGACCGACGACTACCACAAACTCGAGCGCACCACACTGCTGGCTAAAATTCGCGATGCCGGTGTAGCCGGTCTCGGGGGCGCGGGCTTCCCCACGTCGGTCAAGCTCAACCCCCGTGCCAATCACATTATCGACACCCTGATTCTCAATGGCACCGAGTGCGAGCCCTACATCACCGCTGATGACATGCTGATGCAGACCCGCGCCGACGAAGTTGTCGCGGGTACGCAATTACTCGCCTACCTGCTCAATAACCCCGGCCGGGTGGTCATCGGTGTCGAGGATAACAAGCCCAGGGCCGTTGAGGCCCTGCAACGTGCGGCGGCTGACACTGAAATTCAGGTGGTTTCATTCCCCACCAAGTACCCCTCCGGGGGCGAAAAGCAACTGATCCAGATTTTGACCGGACGCGAAGTGCCCAGTGGACAGATTCCTGCGAGCATCGGCGTGGTGTGCCAGAACGTCGGTACTGCTGTCGCGAGCTGGCGCGCCGTGCGCTATGGCGAGCCGCTGGTTTCGAGAGTGACCACGGTGGTGGGCGAGGCGCTGACGCGCCAGCGCAATATCGACGTGCTTTTGGGAACCCCTATTGACTTCATCCTCAAAGAACACGGCTTTGATGCCAAGAAAGCCTCGCGCCTGGTGATGGGCGGCCCCATGATGGGCTTTACCCTGCCCGATCCGCAGGTGCCATTGATCAAGACCACCAACTGCATACTCGCCCCCAGTAAAAAAGAGTTGCCGCCGCCCCTGCCCGCCCAGGCCTGCATTCGCTGTGGCCTGTGCGCCGAAGCCTGCCCCGCCAGTCTGCTACCACAGCAGCTGTACTGGTATGCTCAGGCCGAGGACTACGAGAAGCTCGAAGCGCACAGCCTGTTCGACTGTATTGAGTGCGGCGCCTGCTCTTTTGTCTGCCCCAGCCATATTCCGCTGGTACAGTACTACCGTGCGGCCAAAGGCAGTATTCGCCTGCACGAGAAGGAGCGGGAGAAATCCGACCGTTCACGTCGGCGCTTCGAATTCCGGCAGGAGCGTATCGCCAAAGTCGAAGCCGAGAAGGAAGCCAAGCGCCTGGCCCGCAAGCAAGCCGCCGAGGCCGCCAAGAAAAAACTTGCCAACGAAAAGCAGGCAGGCGTCGAAGCAGGCCCGGTCCCCGCGCCCGTCAGCGACGCCCAGACCAAAGCCGGGGCCAAACAGAAAACACCGGCCGAGCAACAGGCGCGTCTGGAGCGCCTGTTGGCTTCAGCACAAGAAAGCCTGAAGAAAGCCCAGCAACCGCTGGAAGCTAACGAGCCCGGCCAGTCGGTCACCGACGAGCAACGGGAAAAACAACAGGCGCGGATCAAGCAAGCGGAATTGAAAGTGCATGACGCCGAACAAAAGCTGAGCGACTTCCGCGCCGAGCAGGGGAAAAGCGCCGAAACACCGGCGCCCGCGGATAGCGACCCGGTCGCTGCAGCGATTGCCAAGGCCAAGGCCAAGATGGATATGGATCCCGCGGAGAAACTCCGCGCGAACCTCGACTCTTTGCAGCAACGATTGGCCAAAGCTGAAGAAAAAGCCGAAGCCGCGCGTGCCGCCGGCGATGAGAAGGCCGACGCGTTGGCGCAAGGGGTGCAAAAACTGCAGCAAAAAATCAAGGATACCCAGACTGAGCTCGCTGAGCTGTCGCCCAGTACCGTCGCAGAACCCAGCCCCAGTGGCCGGCACGAAGCAGATGTTGCCGGCCTGGCCATCGAAAAAGCCAAGGCCAAGGCGGCTGCTATGGCCACCATGAGCGCCGACGACAAGCTCCGCAACCAGATTGACTCGGTCAAGGCGCGCCTGGAAAAAGCCCGGGAGCGTTTGGCCAAAGCTGAGGCGGAGGCCGACGACAATGTCGAAGCCTTTCGCACCGGCGTTGAAAAACTGAGCTCCAAACTCGAAACTCTGGAACAACAAGCCAACGCCTCGGCGGACTAGGACGGATGCACTGAAACCATGCTGAAGGTAACTTCGCCCCACACACATAGCGCCCTGAGCACCGGCCAGCTGATGCGCCTGGTGATCTACGCGACCCTTCCGGGACTGGCGGCTCTGACGCTGTTCTTCGGTTGGGGCAGCCTGCTCAACGTTGCACTGGCCAGTGTTACCGCGCTCGCCTGTGAAGCGCTGGCCGTCAGGCTGCGGGGCCGCCCCGTGAGCTTTTACCTGGGCGACTACAGCGCCCTGGTCACTGCCGTCCTTCTGGGGCTGGCGCTACCGCCCTACGCCCCTTGGTGGATTGCGGTGGTCGGCAGTGTGTCGGCAATACTGCTTGCCAAGCAACTCTACGGCGGCATGGGCTTCAACCCCTTTAACCCGGCAATGGTTGCCTACGTGATCCTGCTGATCTCCTTCCCGGTGGAAATGACCCAGTGGACGGCACCGCGCAACGCCCTGGTGGATGACCAGAGCGCCGTTGGGATTATCGAAGGTCTGCGTATGATTTGGGCGGGGGCACCCATCGATGCCTACACCGCGGCCACACCCCTCGATACGCTGAAGCAAAACCCGGGCTTATTGCTGGAGGATCTATACAGCCAGGATCCCACCTTGGTCTCAGGTATCTGGGCCGGCGCCGGTTGGGAGTGGGTTAACCTGGCATTCCTGCTCGGCGGGTTAGTCCTGCTTTACAAGCGGGTATACACCTGGCACGCGCCCGTAAGCATGCTGATTGCTCTGGCTCTGATGGCTGCCGTTTTTTATGATGGCGGCAGCTCCAACAGCGGTGGCTCGCCACTGTTTCACCTGCTCTCCGGGGCGACCATGCTCGGGGCCTTCTTCATTATCACCGACCCGGTCAGCTCGGCGGTGAGTGTCCGTGGGCGCATCATTTACGGTGCCGCTATTGGTGTACTTATTTACGTCATTCGCACCTGGAGCAACTACCCCGACGGGGTCGCTTTTGCGGTGCTACTAATGAACTTTGCCGCGCCCTTTATCGATCATTACACCTTGCCGCGCACTTATGGCCACAAGAAACCACGCAAGGCCACCGAAAAGGAGGGGCACTGATGCTGGGAGCGTCTATCAGTAAGAATGGCATCCTGCTGACCCTGTTTGCGCTGATCACCGCCACCGTACTCGCCAGCACTTTCCTGATGACCCGGGAACAGATATCCGAGTCCGAGCGCCGCGCACAGCAGCGTGCACTGTTCGAAATCATTCCCGAGCAGCGCCACGACAATGACCTGCTCGAAGACGTCATCCCGGTTCCTCTGGACGCCTGGGCACAGCTCGGGTTGCGCGACGCACACCACATTCATCTGGCGCGCCAGGGCGGTGAGGTTATCGGTGCAATTATTCCCAGCGTGGCTCCGGATGGCTACAGCGGTGACATTCGTATGATTGTCGGCGTTAACAAGGACCTGAGTATCGCAGGCGTACGCGTACTCAACCACCGGGAAACCCCGGGGCTGGGCGACAAAGTTGACCTGAGCCGCAGCGACTGGATTCTCGACTTCGACGGCACCTCGCTGACGGAGCCAGCGCCAAGCCGCTGGGAGGTTCGGAAAGACGGGGGCGATTTTGATCAATTCACCGGGGCGACCATTACCCCCCGTGCTGTCGTACGCCAAGTACGCCGCACCCTGGCATTTGCCACCACGCATCAAGCCCTGCTGTTCCCCGACACGCAGATAAGCGAGACAGAGGAGACCGAACAATGAGCGAAGCGGTCGATTACCAGAAGATCAGCGGCAATGGTCTGTGGACCAACAACCCGGCGCTGGTACAATTGCTGGGGCTTTGTCCGCTGCTGGCGGTCACCGGCTCGGTGGTCAATGCGCTCGGGCTCGGATTGGCGACGCTGATGGTGCTGACCTGCTCAAATATCACCGTCTCCCTGATCCGTAAAACCGTGAGCGATGCGGTACGTTTGCCTGCCTTCGTGATGATCATCGCCACGCTCACCACCTGCATCGAGCTGCTGATGCGCGCCTATACGTTTGAGCTGTACACCATTCTCGGGATTTTTATCCCATTGATCGTAACCAACTGTGCCATTTTGGGGCGGGCAGACGCCTTTGCCAGCAAGAACAAGGTATTCCCTTCATTTGTCGACGGACTGATGATGGGCCTGGGCTTTATGGCGGTACTGCTCGCGATCGGGGCGGTGCGGGAACTGCTCGGCAGCGGCACGCTGTTCGCCAATATGCACCTGCTGTTCGGCGATATGGCCCGCGGCTGGGTTATTACGCCCTTTGAAAACTACCCCGGTTTCCTGGTCGCGGTGCTGCCTCCGGGCGCGTTTATCGTGACCGGTTTTCTGATCGCCTTGAAGAATCTGATCGATGCCCGCATTGAAAAGCGCCGGGCGATTCTCAAGACCAAGCCCATCAAAGGAAGCAAGCGCGTACGCACCACGGGCGCCGTCAATTAACCTCAACTTTATTTTGTCACTATCTGGTCTACACTTTTAAACCAGATAGTCTTGCTATTTTTACGTCATCTGAGGAGCCCTCCATGCCCGATCAAGAAGTCATTGCGGAACTGACCCACGCCTACGCTGTTCCCTGGGGGATAAATATCCTTCTGGCGATTCTGGTTTTTGTGGTTGGTAAGTTCATTGTCAGTATTATTGTCAGTGTTTTGGGCCGCATCCTGGGCCGTACCAAGCTCGACAAAATTCTGGTGGAGTTTGTCCAGTCAGTAGTGAACACCATACTGCTGATCTTTGTGATTGTCGCATCTCTCGATCAACTGGGGGTCAACACCACCTCACTGATCGCTGTTCTCGGTGCCATTGGCCTGGCCGTCGGCCTGGCGCTGCAAGGTTCACTGCAGAATTTTGCGTCCGGCTTTATGCTGCTGGTATTCCGCCCGTTCAAAGCCGGTGATTTTGTCGAGGGTGGCGGCACCATGGGCGTAGTAGAGCGTATCAGCATCTTCACCACCACTATGCGCACCCCGGACAACAAGGAAGTCATTATTCCCAACGGTGCCATCTACGGCGGCAACATCATCAACTGGTCCGCGCGGGAAACCCGGCGCGTGGATATGGTATTCAGTATCAGCTACGACGACGATATCCGCAAAGCCAAGAAAATCATTTCCGAGGTCTTTGCCAAGGACGAACGGATTTTGCCCGAGCCTGAACCCACCATCGTGGTGGGCGAGCTGGGGGACAGCAGTGTCGATATTCTCGCGCGCCCCTGGGTCAAAACCGACGACTATTGGCCTCTCAAGTGGCACATGACCGAAGAGATTAAAATTGCTTTTGACGAGAATGACATCAGCATTCCCTTCCCGCAAATGGATATTCATTTGGATAAAGCGCAGTAACAATCACGGGCACTGCCTGAAACAAAAAAACCCCGGCAAGCCGGGGTTTTTTTGTCTACAAAGGGAGTTTCTTAGCGCTCAGCTTTAGTCACCCTCCGCTTCCACAACCCGAATCTGACCCAGCATGTCTTCCGGGTGAGGTGTGCACAGATAAACGCCCATGCCTGACTCGGCGGTAAATTCGACAGTTTCTGCCGCCTCAACACCGGTGGTACCACTGGAAACGAAGAAGAAAGACTGAAGTCCATCGCTGGCCACGGCGAAGTTATGGTACACGCCGTCGGCATTCAACCATTCCAGGGTGTAGGTTTCACCCTCCGTCAGTACCAGGGTAGGATTGCGCACCCCCTTGATCGACTCCGGCGCAATTCCCGTCCAGCCTCCCATATCGCCTTTGATGCGAATGGTCTGTGCCGGATCGAAGGCTTCGTCTGCCGCCAAAGACAGATCCGAAGGCAGCCGTTCAATGGATTCGCGCACTTCAAAACCGCTTAGCAGCGTACGGTTTCCTTTGGACTCGGTTTCCAGGCGCAAGTAACCGTCAACCACCTCCACACCGTTCAGGGTGACTGTAAGCATCTGTGCGAAATCACGCTCGGCGGCGATTTCGAAATCCGTCAACACACGCTCACCCTGCACCCGTACATCAAAAATCCGCGCATTGGCCCCCTGCGCGTCTTCGGACACCTCAGAAAAGTGTAACCGCAGGTCGTAGGTGCCGTTCGCCAGTGCAACGCGATAACCCAAATCACGCCCCACATGGGCCGTTTGATAAAGATCTCTCAAAGGTCGGCCAGCGCCTTCAATATCACCGCTGTAACGCTCGCTTTCAGGTTCATCGGAAAGCGATTGGACAGCGATATGCGGCCAGGGCTGGAAGGTCAAACCCTGAATTTCAACGGCTTCATTGCCACCCAGGTTAAAACCGAAAGGCACTTCGACCGGCCCGTCCACGGTCAACGTCAACTGCTGGGAAAGCCAACGGATCTGTCCCGAGCGATCGAGGTATTTTACCCGCAGAATCAGCGTCTGCTCGCCACCAAAGGCGTCAGCGTCTACCGCGATGTCCCAGACAATGTCGTAGGACTCACCCGCACCCAGGCGCGCACGCGCCAATTCACCCTGGGCTTCCACACGCAAACCGTCGCGCTGACCCAATACCGAAACTTCGATGTCCCGGACCGTTTGCTCAAACCGGGTATCCAGTCGAGCGCGCAAGCGGGTACTTGAGCCAGGTGCCATGACGCTGTTGTCAAGCTCCCAATCCAGCGCCAGCACACCCTGCCCACGGGGCAGGTAGTCAATGCGGTAGATACCGGGGTTATCCCGGCCCGACCAGGACGCGCCGTAGTCGAGGACGTACAGATGACCGTCGGGACCAATTTCAATATCGTGAGGACGATGAATGTCCAGCGGTGGGAAAAATGGCTCAATTTCGAGGAAATCCCCTTGCTCATCAAACGACACCATCAGCAACCGACCTCCGCTCCACTCGCCGATAAACCATTTGCCGTCAAAGGCTTCAGGCAAGGCCGTAGGCGCATGGGTCGCTTTGTGGCGATACATGGGGCCGCCATTGGGGGCCGAGTTGGTCAACTGGGGGAAAGGCGGCTTTTCGGGCACATCCCAGGCGTCACCCCAAGGGTGGTCCTTGGGCGGATTGACAAACACATCCCACAGCCCGTGACGCGGCACGTACAGGGTGGCGGGCTGCACCGGGGGCAACTCCCTCAGTCCCGTGTTAAACGGCGAGTCATTGATGGGGTTATCCGGATCAAACAAAGCAATGGGTTTACGCTGCGCCCAATCGTAGTCCGGATAAGCAAGCTGGGGACCACGAACCATAGGCCAGCCGGCGTTGCCTGCCTCACGCACCTGATTGTATTCACGAATACCAATGGGCCCACGCTCGGGCGACCACTCGGTAGCATCCGGACCGTAATCAGCGTAGTAGAGCCAGCCGGTTTCACTGTCAACACCGAACCGGAAAGGATTGCGGGCGCCCATCAGGAAGATTTCCGGACGCACCAGACCGGCCTCAATTTCGTCCCCGTAACCGCGCTCAACGGTAAACAGGTTGTCTTCGGGGATAGAGTAGCTACCGTCTTCGTGGGGGAAAATACGGATCATTTTGCCGCGCAGATCGGCGGTATTGGCCGCTGTACCCCGGGCATCGGTGGCCGTTTTTGTCTCAAAGTCCTGATCGTAGGTCGGGGTATAGCCGTCGATACCCGGGCCACCGATGTCATCGCCGGTGGACAACCACAGAGCACCATCGGGACCAAACTGAAGGTCGCCTCCGGAATGACGCCCACCCTCGCGAGTATGGTGTACCCGCAGAATTTCCACTTCGGACGCTGGATCCAGCGTATCGCCCGTAACCACAAAGCGCGACAGACGGTTGTAAGGCATTTCATCTTTGATGTCTTCGGCCTGGGCACTGCCGTGATGGCCGTGGCCCTGTTGAGCGTGGGGAGCAGCCTCCAACTCCGGCGAGTAGTAAACGTAGACCCAGCCGTTCTCGGCAAAGTTGGGGTCGACCACGATCCCCAAACCGCCGTCTTCCCGGGCGTAGTGAACGTCCAGCTTGAGCGCGAGGGCGATGTCGGTTTGCTCGGTATTGGTCACCAGAATCTCACCGGTGCGCTGGATCAGAAAAATCCGACCATCCGGTGCCACGCTCATGGACATGGGCTCCGATATATCCTGGGTGACAGTGACCTGCTCGTACGAGTCCCACACCGTCGCCTCGGAATCGCCCTCGACCAGACCGCCTGCCCAAAGTATGCCCTGCAGGACATGCTCCAGAAAATACTCATCTTCCCAGGCCTGCTGGGTATGGCCCAGCGCTGTGAACCAGGCCCGTCCGCCATCATAGTAGTGACTCCAGGCCATGGGATGGTCGACTCGGCCACCCTCCATGCCCGCGCCCTCGTAGGAGTCTTCATTGATAGTCATCAACACATGAACATGACCGCGGGGGTTGCGGTGAAAATCATAGAACTCGTCGTAGAGCCGATAGCGGGCAGGCATGTGCCGGGTTGACGGGTGGCTGCGGTCGGTAACATTGAGCTCACCCTCCTGGCGGTCGGGGTGACCGTCAAAGTAAGCCCCGACCAGATCACCGTACCAGGGCCAGTCGTAGTGGGTATCGGAAGCCGCATGAATCCCGGCATAACCGCCACCGGCCTGGATATAGGCCTTGAACGCCGCCTGTTGCGCTTCATTGAGCGGGCTGCCGGTGGTGCTGTTCCAGACAATGGTGTGGTAACGGCTCAGTGTTTCGAAGTCACTGGGGAAGGCAGAGGCATCACCGTCTTCGTCGTCAATAATATCGACTTCGACGTGCCTGGCCCCGGTCAGCTCTTTAATGCGCTCCGACATCTGCGCAATCTGCTCGTTGCCATAGGGGATCACCCGGTGGCGATAACCGGCCGTGACGGAAAATACCAGAATCCGAACCGTATCCACCTGTTCGGTCGTCCCTGGCGAGGTACTCGATTGGCTTTGCCGCTCTGTCGTGCAGCCTACACTCAGCAGCAACGCGCACGTGACAAACAGCAATAGGGGGGCGTACAACAGCCGCCTGACGGGCTGCAGGGTAAAAGGTCTCATCTCTTGTGTCCCATTCTGTATTTAGAATTGTCTTTTAATTCACCGGCGCGCACACGCCATCTCAGCAGCGTCAAACCGGACGCGCTAACTTAACAGACTACTACTGGGGAGGCAAAAAGAGGAGAAGCAGCATTGATAAAGAAGTTTAAAGTTATGTTTACCGCCAGAACTGCCACAGTACCGGCAATCAACCAGTGGCGAGCGCCGCCCTGTGACGTACGCTCAAATTCCGCTGCACCCCTACATCAATCCCATCAACAAGAACTCGATGGGAAAGGGAATATCCGCAATCGTCAAACGGCCATCCTGCAGTTTGG
The DNA here is from genome assembly GCF_003259155.1 of Marinimicrobium alkaliphilum. Lineage (GTDB taxonomy): Bacteria > Pseudomonadota > Gammaproteobacteria > Pseudomonadales > Cellvibrionaceae > Marinimicrobium_A > Marinimicrobium_A alkaliphilum. The sequence continues at coordinate 364,081 of NZ_QGMQ01000002.1, read as the reverse complement.
CGCGCATGACGTATTCCCCACCCTCATCAATCAGGTAGGTCCCGATATAGTCGGCAGTCACAAGAATCAACGGGGTATTCATAACGATGGCGTCATCGGCACGAAATACTAGCTCGGCGTTAACCGCGGCCAACAAATCGCCGTAACTGTCGAGCTGAGACAGACTGCGGCCGGCCCCCAAACCGATATAATCCGCATTCAACGTCAGACGCGACTGTCCGTCCATCAGCCCTGCCCCCATATCGGCGCTGAACTGCAAGCCCGGCTGCAAAAGTGCATCCATGACCTCGATGATTTCGGCTTCCGTGACATCGTTGCCCCACTGGCTGGCACTCGCTTGCCACTGAGTCAGGGCCGCCTGACTAACGTTGTTCAAAGCGAAGCGGTAGTAAATGTCCCGAACCGGCAACATCACACCCTCCAGGCGAGACGCATCAATCGATAGCTGAGAGTTGAGCTTATCGCCCACGGCTTCGCTCTCCGCGCGCAGCCTCACGTCGGTTAGTTCACCGGTGCTACCTTCAAGCTGCTGCCAGGCAATACGCGAAATATCGACCTCCACCTCGCCGACGCTGATGTAGGCATTGAGGTAGTGCAGATCGAAAGTCGACTGCAAACCGCTGATCTCGATACGTTCACCACTGCCCTGCTGATCTTCAATGGTGACTGCACCAACGCTGACATCGCCCGAATACTGATGCTCGTTGGCAACACCAGAAAGACGGCCTTGAGCCCCGGCAAAACTGAACCGGGCATCATCGGTATCCAGCGATTGATCAAAGCCCGGAATCTGCCAGTCGAGCGTGTAGCGCCCCGTAAACCCGGTGTAGCCGGTAAAGGTTCCCAGGCTTTCACCCCACAGGCGTTCTAGCACGGCGTTGAGTTCAGGTTGATCCGGTGCATGCAAGCGGAACTCGCCCTCAATGCTCGAAAGCCCGAGCCTGGGTGCACCGCCTTGCCAAAACAGGGGGCCATGACTCACGCGCGCATCGACAGTCAGCACCAGCTCGCCCTCAGGCAACACATCCCGGTAACGAATAACGGTCGTCACTTCACTTGACGTGATGCCGCGGCGATAGTCCTCCAGGCTGATAGCGACTTGCTGCCCCGCCAAAAACTCAGCTTCGCTGAGCAATTGTTGCCGAACTTCACGCTCGCCGAGATAGCCAGTAGCATAGGCAGCGGTCACATAAACCAGGACCAACACCACCAGTGTTCCAATAAATTTTTTCATTCTCACTCCCTTTAATTCATTCCACGTTGCACTATTGGCGTGGCGATCGGCATTGGCGCCTAAAACACCGTGGAGCCCTTGATTAACCACTGCACACTGCGGGTATTTTCGCGCGTCCCGGTAGGAACCGCAACGTCGATATGCAGAAGGTTGCCAATGCGTGCCTTACTTGAGGTAAAGCGCAAACCCAGGCCCAAGTTGGACAGATGACTGTTGTCGCGATTCCCCTCCCCGCCCCAGGCCCGCCCGGCATCGATGAAGGCCACGCCGCCCATGCGGACAATATTGAGCAGGTGAATATCCGAAAAGTAACGCCGTTCAACCGTCAGCAGATAACGTTGCGCGCCGCGTTGAAAATCAGTGGGATAACCGCGCAACCCGGAAATGCCGCCGAGCGTCAGCTCTTCATGCTGAGCCAGGTCATAGCCCTGGGCATAGCGAAAGCTGGTAAACCAGCGGTTGTTGCGGTCGATAAAGTAATGGTGATCAATCCGGGTTTGTGCCACGGTCGAGTCGCTACCCTCAAAATTGGGGTAGTACCGGCCGTCAAGCTGGCCTTCCACGCGCAGCAACTGCCCGGGACCAATATCCAGGTAATTGCTCACCCGCCCCTTGAAGCGCACTACATCCCGGTCGTTGCCCAGTGAAGCGCCGCCGTAGCCGGCGCGCAGGTATATATTCAGTCCCTGAGCGATATCCTCGGTGCGCTGTATCTGGTACACATTGCGATAGGTACCGTAGTCGTTCTCAATGTATTCATAGGCCAACCAAGGATAGTTGGCGCGCCGGTCTGTAGGCACTTCGGTTACGGATGCATCGGTCTCGGAGAAACGATCCTCCTCACTGGTCAACCCGATCAGGAGTCGGCGAATATCATCGCTGCCAACCGTCAGAGCCCGGCCGTAGTAGACCTCGTTTTTGATCATCCGTTGGCGGTACTCGTTGATATCTTCACCCCGATTGCGTACCACATTCACTTCCGAGATGTTTTCACTGATATAACCTGCCGCCCAAGGAGAGTCCAGCGAATAGAAAGGTTGTTCGAGGCTGAACACCTTGTCGGTGCCATCGCTTTTGTCCGCATAGGATACCCGCGCGCGCAATTGCGTATTAAACAGGTGCGGGCTGCGATAATCGTAGGTAACGCTGCTGCGCAATTCATCCTGAACGTAGCCGACTGACAGGTTGTCGCCACTGCCCAGAAAGTTGCCATCTTTCAAACCAAAACCGGAGCGCGTTTCGCCCCCTTCGTAACCGAAATACACTTCCGGCTCGGTTACCCAGGCGTCGCGAGTGAGCACTAACAAATCCACCCCGCCATCACACACCACTTCCGGGACGATATAGGCATCGGACAAATAACTGCGAGTGCGCAGGATCCGCTCGGACTCGTTGACGTAGCGCGAGCGCAAATCCTCGCCTTCGGTCATCAATAGTTGGGCGCGAATGGTGGTGACTGTGGTATTGATATGAACCCGGTTAAGGCCCCGAAACAGGGCGTTATTTTCATCCGGATCGTTTTCATCAAAGATATCGCCACTGACAATACGGATATGCCTGATCCGGTGCCCTTCCAGCTCATCCAGCGCCGAACGGACGCGGTTGTAGTTGGACTCCCGGCTCAAATCCAGGTGGGGGTACTCGGTCCATTCACAGGAGGGGTCGAGCGGGATATCGAAGATTTCCAGGCTTTCGGCCCAGGTGGGCAGCGCGGCCAACAGCACCAAGGCACCTGTCAGGTGCCGAGACTTCCGGTGTATCGCACCTGCCACTGCGCCAAAATACTGCATAACCACCTGATTGTTATTGTGTTCTAACAAAAAACGGTCATTCAGATTACCACTCTTGGGGGAGAGAGAGAATCCCCATTTTGTTAAAACTTAGTGAGCGTGGTGGCGGGGTGTCGGTGTCTGCTCGACGGCGGGAGTACGGTGGTGATCGTGCGGGTGATCGTGGCCCACTGAATGACTGCCGCCAATGAGAGTCCAGAGACCGAACCCGATGATCAGCAGCGCAGACCCACGACGCACGCCCCGGCGCTGAAGCAGGACAGCGAATTGACGGGCCGCGAGCCCCGTGGCCAGCACAGCGGGCAAGGTGCCCAGACCGAAGGCCAACATAACGGCGCCAGACCACCAGGCACTGCCCTGAGCGGCGCTGTAGGCCAATGCGGTGTAAACCAGACCACAGGGTAACCACCCCCACAGGGCGCCCAGAGCCATCGCTTTGGGCGCGGTGGTCACCGGCATCAGGGCTTTTCCGAAGGGCTGCAGGTACGCCCACAGATAACGCCCCCCTCGCTCCAGCCACGTCAGTCCACGCCACCAATCCGCGAGATAAAGGCCCATGGCGATGAGTAACAAGCCCGCGAGCAAGCGCAACACAGCGCCAAAGCCCGACATCTGCAGAAGGCCAGCCAAGGCGCCCAAACCCGCCCCCATCAGAGTGTAACTGGCAATCCGCCCGACGTTGTAACACAACACCAGGCGCAGGCGCCGACCACGCGCTTCGGGTGGAATAGCCATGGTCAGCGCCCCCATGATCCCGCCGCACATACCGACACAGTGGGCGCTGCTTAAAAAGCCCAAGCTGAACGCGGCGACAACAACGAGAAAAGCGTCCGTCATGGAGACTTGCGCTCCCCATCCTGGTTCCGTTCGGGGGCTGGCTCCGCCCCCGGCTCATCCTCCTCGGAGGGTTCACTTTCCCGATCCGCTCTGTCGGGGTTCAGGTGCGTTTCCTCGTCAAACAGAATGCGATGGGCTTCGGTATCGAGGTTATCGTACTGCCCGCTGTTGATCGCCCAAAACAGGATCTTTACCGCGATCACGATAAAGACGATGCCAATGGGAATCAGGATGAACAAGCTCTCCATCTCACGCCTCCGACGTCAGTTTGGCGTCGTCCTCGACCCGGGCGACCGCCGCAACCGGGGCGTCGACGGAGCGCCGACTCAAGCGCAAGGCATTGAAAATGACCACAAAAGAACTGGCCGTCATGCCGATTGCCGCCGCCCAAGGGCTCACCAGTCCGGCCGATGCCAGGGGCAGGGAGCATAAATTGTACAGGAGCGACAACCCGAGGTTTTGTTTGATGATTTTTTTAGTGCGCCGAGCCAGAACCAGCGTATCGGCGATAGTGGTCATACGCTCGTTGAGCAGCACCGCGTCCGCCCGTGTCTGAGCCAGATCCGAAGCCGCCGCCATGGCGACCGAGACATCGGCCCCCGACAGCACAGGCACGTCGTTGATGCCGTCACCCAACATCAGCACGGTATCCCCAGCGGCCTGACAGGCCTTGAGCCGCGCCAGTTTATCGTCTGGCTTGGCGCCCGCCGTATACGTCGGGATCCCCAGTGTCTGAGCCAGATCCGCTACCGCCCCGGAGTGGTCTCCACTGAGCAGCTCCACGGCAACGCCCTGCTCCACCAGTGCCGACACCAGCGCCCGGGCACCCGGACGCACCTCATCTTCAAGCGCGAACCAGGCCAGCGGCCCCTGCTCGCTCGCCAACAGCACCCACAACCGGGTTTGGTCCGGCAGCTCAGGCGTCTCATCATCGGTAGAGAGCGCGCTGGCGAAGGCGGCGGCGCCCAACCGGTAGCGCTCTCCGTCAATCAGGCCTTCGACACCCTGCGCCGTCACTTGACGGGTATCGCTGGCGACATGATTGCCCAGATAAGGGGCAAAGGCAGCCGCCAGAGGATGGTTCGAACGACTTTCCAACGCCGCCGCCAACGACCGAACTTCTGCCTCAGAGCGCGTACCCAGTACCCGGGTGGCTACCAGGGCGAATTCGCCCTTGGTGAGCGTGCCGGTTTTGTCAAAGATGACCCGATTGACTTTGGTGAGGGTTTCAATAACGTGGCCCCGGGCCACCAGAAAACCCTGTTGACGCAGATTCGCGGTCGCGGCGGTGAGCGCCGTTGGCATCGCCAGCCCCAGGGCACAGGGGCAGGTGACCACCAGCACCGAAAGTGCCACCCAAACCGCGCGCCCGGCTTCATACCACCACCAAAAGGCAAACACGGCGCTGCACACAATCAGCACCGCCGCGACAAAGTAGCGGGCAACCCGATCAGCCACCGCCACTTGATAGGGTTTCTCGTCGGCGGCCTGGGTCACCAGGCGTTCAATGGCAGACAGCTGGGTATGCTGGCCCGTCGCCGTCACTTCGACCTCCAGGGCACTGTCGCTATTGAGGGTACCGCCGATGACGGTGTCGCCTACACGCTTGACCACCGGCCGCGACTCGCCGGTCAGCAATGCCTCGACCACCGCACTTTCGCCCCCGAGTACACGCCCGTCGGCCGGAAAGGTCTCGCCACTTTTGATCAGAACCCGATCCCCCGCAATCAGGGACTTGATCGGCACCAACGCGTCCTCTGCCCCATCGGGCGTCAGTCGGCGAGCGGTCAAAGGCATCAACTGCGCCAGATTGCCGTAACCCTGACGATTGCGGTGACGGGTGCGCATCTCCAGATAACGACCTGCCAACAGAAAAAAAGCGAAAGTGGTGATCGCCTCGAAGTAGACCTCACCGCCCCCGAACACCGTCGCCCAGGTACTGGCGATAAAGGCCAGAATGATGGCCAGAGAAACCGGCACATCCATGGTCAGACCACCGGCTTTGAGGGCCCGCCAGGCCCCAATGTAGAAAGGCCAGCAACTGTAGGTGATCACCGGCGCGGCCATCAACAGGTTCAACCAGCGCAACACCTCGAGCCACTCACCGGTAGCGCCGGTGTAAATGCCGACCGCGACCATACCCACCTGCATCATGCCAAAACCGGCGACGCCCAAGCGCAACAGCGCCGTGCGATTCTCCTTGGCCATCATGGCCTGCTGGCCTTCGTCGGTGGCCGGGCGCGGGGTGTAGCCGATCTCCGCCAGCGCCGCCAACAGCTCGCTTAGTGGCTGAACCTGTGGGTTCCACACCAAAACACAGCGGTGCGTGGTGACATCCAGACGTACCGATTCCAGCCCGGGCGATTTTTGCAGGTGCTTTTCCACCAGCCAGCTGCAGGCCGCACAGGTAATGCCCTCAAGCAACAGACTGGCTTGATGACGGTCGTCCGCCAACTCGGTGACAAACTCACCCTGAATGTCGGGCAAGTCATAGACGGCCCACTGTTGCTGCTCAATGCCCTCGCCGTTCTCCGGGCGGTTATTGGCTTCCGTGCGAAAGCGATAAAAGCTCTCCAGCCCCCCATCGACAATGGCTGTCGCCACGGCCTGGCAGCCCGGGCAGCACATTCGCTGCTCACGGCCATCCACAGTCACCGGATAGTACACATCGCTCGGTACCGGCAAGCCGCAGTGATAACAGTCCAAGGGGGTCGATGAAGTCTCGGTCATAGCGTCAATCGGCCGTCCGGCGGACGGCCAGCTCAGTATTGTAGGATTCGCTAAACGCAATTGCACCGCGCAGTCGCCAAGGCGCCGAACGGCGCTGCGCCAAATCCAGCTCGGGATAGAGGGTGAGATACCAGTGGTGAACAAGTTCAGCATCGAGCGACGCTTCGTAGCGTTCTGCGCCCACACGACGCAACACCAGATGTTGATCCAGATTCTCGTTCACCGGGTGATCCATGACCAGCAACAACTGTCCGGGCAGGCTCTCCCCGTCAGCACGGGTAATGGTGACCTGCACCCGTTGCGCCTCGGCGTCAAAGCTGACGTCGGCCTTCAACCCCAGAGCCTTGGCGCGCGCGTCCTGCTCGAAGGTTTGATTGATCAACCGACCCTGCTTGTAGTAGTTGTCAATCACTTCGTGGTCACGACCGCTATAGGCGGCGGTCAACAATGCTGCCACGACAAAAAACACCGCAATCAACGGTGCCATGACCAGCCAAAAACCCGGCTCTCTGTAGTAGGGGCCACCAGGCCTTTTATCGCGCGTCTGCATGCGTTTTACCTGTCATTGTGAGTACGAACCCGGCGTTCAGCCCCGGGGTTGTGGTCCGATAAATGTGGTCGAATGGCGCGCCCGAATATCAGGGTTGTCGCGCGCCTCTACTTCGAACGTAATCGTGGTTTTGACCTCAGTCAGCTCGGAACGAGGTACCGCCACCCGAATCGCTATGGTCAGATGATCCCCCTCATCCACCGGATAAGCACGATAACCCTGAATCTCGAAGGGATAATCACCACTCACGCTCAAGTCGTAGACGTGCGTACTCCGGTCAAGATTGTCAATTTTGAGGGTATAAACATTCTGTACCGTATCGCCACTGATCCGGTACATACGTACGCCCCGGTCACGGGTCACGTCAAGACCCACGGGCAACCGGCTGCTGAGCGCATTGACGAAGACCGCCATCATCACCAACAAAACGGCCAGGTACGCCAAAAACCGCGGTCGCAACACCCCCCGACTGCGCCCGGTCTCGATACGCTCTTCGGTGGTAAAGTCGATCAGACCCCGAGGGTAACCCATTCGCTCCATCACCTGATCACAGGCATCCACACACAGACCACAGTCAATGCACTCCGCCTGCAGGCCATCGCGGATATCAATGTCTACGGGACAGACCTGCACGCACCAGGAACAATCAATGCAGTCACCCAACCCCTGCGCCCGATAATCATCTTTGGGTTTGCGTGGCCCGCGCGGCTCACCGCGCTGATAGTTATAGGCGACCGTCAGCGTATCCTTGTCATACATCACCGACTGAAAACGCGCGTAAGGGCACATGTACTTGCAGACCTGCTCGCGTAAAAAACCCGCGTTCATATACGTCGCGCCGGTAAAAAAGGCCACCCAAAAGGCCGCCGCGAGGTGTACATCCAGTGTGATCAGGCCGACAATCAGTTCACGTATCGGCATAAAGTATCCGACAAACGTCAGCGCCGTTATCAACGCAATCATCAGCCAGATGCCGTGCTTGGCGCTCTTTCGAATGACTTTCTCTTTGTGCCAGGGTTGGCGGTCGAGTTTAATACGCTTATTGCGGTCGCCTTCACAAACGTGTTCGGCCCACAGAAACATGTGCGTCCACACCGTTTGCGGGCAGGTAAACCCACACCAGACACGGCCTACCAGCACCGTCACGGTAAACAACAAGAAAGCCGCAATAATCAAAAGCCAGGCGAGATACATCCCGTCCTGGGGGCGAAAGGTCGTCCACAGGATATGGAACTGTCGCGTGGGCAGATCAAACAGCATGGCCGGTCGCCCATCGATGACAAGCCAGGGCATGAGCAAAAACCCAAGCAGCAGCGGGATGCCCGTGTAGCGGCGCAAGCGCTGATAGAAACCGGTAATACGACGGACGTAGACCTTGTCTTCCGCCTCATAGAGATTGACGTAGCGAATGCCTTCCTTGGTGCTTGGGTCGGTATCTTTTTGCTCGGTCAAAGCGCACCTCGATCAGCAGACAACAGCGGGCAGGTGAAGCAAGCCCCCGCGACGTGGGGGCTTGAGAGAGGCGAGAATTACTCTTCGTCGTAATCGAGCGACAGACTGTAAACGTAGGCCGCCAGCAGGTGGATACGATCTTCTCGCAGCATGTCCTTCTGCGCCGGCATGACACCAAAGCGCCCTTCGCGCAAGGTTTGACGAATCTCCTGGGGCTCGCCGCCGTACAGCCAAATATCATTGGTCAGGTCGGGGGCACCGAGCACCGGATTGCCCTTGCCTTCGGCACCGTGGCAAGCCGCGCAATTGCGAGCGAACGCCTGAGCACCGCGCTCGGCGCGCTCAGTATTATGCTCCCGCCCGGCGATACGAAGCACGTGTTCGGTCACATCGGCAATACCCGATTCCCCCAGAACATTACTCCAACCCGGCATGTTCGCCTGGCGACCATCACGAATACTGACCAGGATCTGTTCGGGCTCTCCACCCCAAATCCAGTCGTTGTTAGTCAGGTTGGGGTAACCCCAGTTGCCACCACCATCCGAGCCATGACACACCGCACAGTTGTTGGCAAACAAGCGCATACCGATACGCATGGCCTGTGGGTCTTCGGCCAGCTCCGCAATCGGCGTCTCGGCATAGACGCCAAAGCGCTCGGAGAAGCGCGCCTCAGCCTGCTGCTGATGGCCGCGCAATTCCTTGGTCGAGCTCCAGTTGAGCAGCCCCTGAAAGGCGCCCAAACCCGGGTACAGCAGCAGGTAGACCGCCGAGAAAATCAGCGTCGCGATGAACAGATTGAACCACCAGCGGGGCAGCGGGTTATCGTACTCCTCAATGCCATCGTAAACGTGTCCGGTTTTCCGGTTCTCCGGATCTTCGTCATCACGCACCGCCACTTTGCGGTTCGCCAGCAGTACCCAAAGGATCAACGCCACGTTGATCACGGTGAGAATGATAATCCAAAGGCTCCAAAACGTACTCATAGTCAATTCCGCTCGTCTTCGCCGTCACCGCTAGCGGTGCTCTGGCCATTGGTGTTCTGCGCGTCTGGATCATCCTCTGCGCGTGGCGCTTCATCGGCAAACGGCAACTGCGCCGCGTCATCGAAACGCTTCTTGCGCCGGGGGGCAAAGGCCCACCAGGCGATCCCGATAATGGCGGGCACCATCAATAAGGTCGAGATGATGCCCAACGTGCTTGAGTCAAACATATCAGCGCTTCTCTTGGATCAAGGTGCCCAGTTGCTGCAAGTAGGCGACAACCGCGTCCATTTCAGTCACACCCTGTACCTGCTCCTGGGCGGTTTCGATATCTTCGTCCGTGTAAGGCACACCGACCGCGCGCAGGGCGCGCATTTTTCGAGCCGTATGACGACCGTCAAGTACATTGTCGTAGAGCCACGGAAACGCCGGCATATTGGACTCGGGAACCACCAGGCGCGGGTTGTACAAGTGAACTTTGTGCCAGTCATCCGTGTAGCGGCCGCCTACCCGTGCCAGGTCCGGCCCGGTGCGCTTTGAGCCCCAGAGAAACGGGTGGTCGTAAGTAAACTCACCCGCGACTGAATAGTGCCCATAGCGCTCGACCTCGGCTCGCAGCGGGCGCACCATCTGCGTATGACACACGTGGCAACCTTCGCGGATGTATACGTCCCGCCCTTCCAACTCAACCGCCCCGAGCGGACGCAGCCCCTCGACCGGCACGGTGGTTTCCTCCAGAAAGAACTGGGGAACAATCTGTACCAGGCCGCCAAAACTGATCGCTACGATGACCAGAATGGTCATCAGACCCAGGTTTTTTTCGACGATATCGTGATTCTTCATCTGTTACCTTCCCCTTACGCCGCTTTCGGTGCCGGACTTTCGTCGATGGCTTTGGCACCCGGAGCCTTGGCCGTGCGATAGGCGTTGTACGCCATCAGGAACATGCCCGCCAGGAATATGGCGCCGCCAACGAAGCGCACAAAGTAACCCGGGTAGCTGGCAATGACAGACTCGATAAAGCTGTAGGTGAGTGTGCCGTCTTCATTGAAGGCGCGCCACATCAGGCCCTGCATAATGCCGTTGACCCACATGGAGGCGATATACAGAACGGTACCGATCGTGGCCAACCAGAAATGAATATTGATCCACTTGACGCTGTACATCTCTTTGCGCCCATAAAGAATCGGCAATAAATGATAGATGGCGCCAATACTGATCATGGCAACCCAGCCCAGCGCGCCCGAGTGTACGTGACCGATGGTCCAGTCGGTGTTGTGTGACAGGGCATTCACCGTTTTGATCGACATCATCGGGCCTTCGAACGTGGACATACCGTAGAAGGAGAGAGACACCACCAAAAAGCGCAGAGTCGGGTCGGTGCGCAATTTATGCCAGGCACCGGAAAGGGTCATGATACCGTTGATCATACCGCCCCAGCTGGGCGCCAACAGAATCAGCGACATCACCATCCCGAGGCTCTGGGTCCAGTCCGGCAGAGCCGAGTAATGCAGGTGGTGCGGACCCGCCCAGATGTAAATGGAGATCAGCGCCCAGAAGTGCACGATCGACAGCTGATAGGAATAAATCGGGCGCTCAGCCTGCTTGGGAACAAAATAGTACATGATGCCCAGGAAGCCCGCTGTCAGGAAAAAGCCCACGGCGTTGTGCCCGTACCACCACTGGATCATGGCATCGGTCGCGCCGGAGTATATGGAGTAGGACTTGAACGCCGAAACCGGCACCGCCAGATTGTTGACGATGTGCAGCAGCGCAATGGTCAGAATAAAGGCGCCAAAGAACCAGTTCGCCACATAGATGTGCGCCACCCGGCGTTTCATGATGGTGCCGAAAAACACCACCGCATAGGAAACCCAGACAATCGCGATGAGAATACCAATGGGCCACTCAAGCTCGGCATATTCCTTGGCCGTGGTGTAGCCCAACGGCAGGGTAATGGCCGCGAGCACAATGACCAGCTGCCAGCCCCAGAAGACAAAAGGAATCAGCGGTCCACCAAACAGGCGTGCCTGGGAGGTGCGCTGCACGACATAGAGGGAGGTGGCCATCAACGCCGAGCCCCCAAAGGCAAAAATCACGGCATTGGTATGCAGCGGGCGCAGTCGACCAAAATGTGAAAACGGCTGAAAAATGTCATTCAGGCCCGGCCAGTACAACTGGGCGGCAAGTAATACCCCAACGGCCATACCCACAATGCCCCAGACAATCGTGGCAATAGCAAACTGGCGTACGACCTTGTAGTGATAAACCGGGGGGGCCCCGGCGGCTGCCTCGTGACTACTCATAGGAGTTCCTGGTTACCTAATGTTAACGGCTGTTGTCAGTGACAAAACACCCTCTACGGTTCAAATTCGGCCGGGAAAACCCCACGCCGGATGCTTCCGCGGCGACTCCATCCGGCGCGCGCGCACTGGCGGCCCGGCGGCATTGTCTACCAGGGAAGCATTGTCGTTATTGATTCTTGTCAAAAAAGCGTGAAAAAACCGGGACTTGGTCCCGGCTTACAACATCAACTCAGGTCGCGGCCTTTGCTCGCGGCGATGCGCATACGCAGGGCATTCAACTTGATGAAGCCCTCGGCATCTTTTTGATTGTACGCGCCCGCATCGTCTTCGAAAGTGGCGACTTTTTCATCGAACAGGCTGTCTTCGGAACGACGCCCTACCACGTGCACGGCACCTTTGTACAACTTCAGGCGTACTTCGCCATTAACCACATGTTGGGACTCGTCGATGGCCACCTGGAGCATTTTTCGCTCCGGACTCCACCAGTAGCCATTGTAGATCAGCTCGGCATACTTGGGCATCATCTCATCCTTAAGGTGCGCGACTTCGCGATCCAGAGTGATGGACTCGATAGCGCGGTGCGCCTTGAGAATGATGGTGCCACCGGGGGTTTCATAGCAGCCCCGGGATTTCATGCCGACGTAGCGGTTTTCCACGATATCCAGACGGCCAATACCGTTCTCACCGCCGAGCTTGTTCAGGCGCTCCAGCACTGTGGCCGGGGACAGACGTTCACCGTCAATAGCGACGATATCGCCTTTCTCAAAGGTCACGTCAATGTAGGTGGGCTGATCCGGAGCGGCCTCGGGCGAGACGCTCCAGCGCCACATGTCCTCTTCAGCCTCGGTCCAGGGATCTTCCAGCACACCGCCCTCGTAAGAGATGTGCAACAGGTTCGCATCCATCGAATAGGGTGACTTCTTTTTGCCTTTGGAGAAGTCGACCGGAATGTTGTGCTCCTCACAGTAGGCCATCAGCTTGTCCCGTGAGTTGAGGTCCCACTCGCGCCAGGGCGCAATCACCTGAACGCCAGGCTTGAGGGCGTAGGCACCCAACTCAAAGCGTACCTGGTCATTGCCCTTGCCGGTGGCCCCGTGCGAAATAGCGTCAGCGCCGGTCTCATTGGCAATCTCGATCAACCGTTTGGCGATCAGCGGCCGGGCAATGGAGGTGCCGAGCAGGTACTCGCCCTCGTAGATGGTATTGGCGCGAAACATCGGGAACACGTAATCACGGACAAACTCCTCGCGCAGATCTTCGATGTAGATCTCCTTGACACCCAGTGCCTGCGCTTTGGTGCGCGCTGGCTCAACCTCTTCACCCTGACCGATATCGGCGGTAAAGGTCACCACCTCACAGTTGTAGGTCTCTTGCAACCATTTAACAATCACAGAAGTGTCCAGGCCGCCGGAATAGGCCAAAACCACTTTTTTGATGGATGACATAGGTGCTCCCAATCAGATTCAGACATGTCGGCCCGGCCGGCGGCCAAGGCGAACAAAAACGGGCCAGATTGTACCCTTTATAACACCAGATTCCCACTCCTGATGTTACCTATCTACCCGGTTTTTGCCCGGGTTTATCCCCGCCCGTGAGCCAGCCCGTGACGGGCCAAAAGCTCGGCCCCGTAAGCGGCGAGCTGTTCCAGGAGGACTGCCTCGGCGGGGTCCGCGACCCGGTCACGCGCCGCCTGCAGGCGTACCTGGAAGGCCTGAGCATTGACTTCGGTGCCCGGATCGCTCAGTCGGAACCGGCACCACTGCGCCCAGCGCTCCCGCTCAGGCGGGCTTAGGGTGGCCGGGAAATTGCGCGCCCGATAGCGAAACAGCAACTCGGGCATCCTCGGGTCCCGAAAACGGCTTTCCAGGGCCGCGAGCTCTTCCGGGGGCGCAGCCCGCACCTTGGCTAACAGCGCCCGATCAGCATCCTCCAGAAATCCATTGTAAAGCTGTCGCTCAGGGTCTTCAGGCGTTTCAAAGCGTCGCTGCTGGTAAAGCTGCTGCAGTTTGCCCGCCAAGCGGCTCTGCTCGTCCAGGGTCATATTGACCAGCGTCTGCCAGTGGCGCTCACACCGGTCACGATCGATACCCAGACGCTCGGCAGCGGCACCATCAAGCATGGTCGGTGGCAGCAGCATCGGGGTTTTATTGAGGTGCACCTCTTTAAGCGCCAGACGCTCAACCCCTTCAGGCAACTCGTCGCCTGTCACAAACAGGCGCTCCTGAAGCGCTTCGACCGACAGTTCCAGCAAATCCTTGGGCGACTGACTCAGGTTAAACACAATCACACTGTTGGCGTTACTCGGGTGCATCGCCAGCGGCACAACCAGGCCCGCATAGGCCTGCTCCCAACCGAATTTGGACGAGATGTGCAGCAGGGGCTTACGGCCGTCCAGATCAATCAATTTGCGCGCAAAACGTTTGTCGCGCAGTCGATACGCATAGTCGTAGAGGCGCGGTTGGCGTTCCCTGACCAGACGCGCCATCGCAATGGTGGCGTAGACGTCTGACAGGGCATCGTGAGCGGCCTCGTGACTCAGGCCATTGGCGGCCGTCAGGCGCTCCAGGCGAAAACAGGGTCGACCATCCTCATAGTCCGGCCATTGAATGCCCTCGGGACGCAGCGCCCGAGTCATGCGCAGCATATCGATAATATCCCACCTCGAATTACCGTTACGCCACTCACGCTCATAGGGATCATAGAAGTTGCGATACAGCGTGTAGCGCGTGACCTCGTCATCGAAACGAATCGAGTTGTAGCCGACCCCGCAGGTGCCCGGACGGGCCAGCTGGGCATGGATGGCGGCGATAAACTCGCGCTCTGGCACGCCCTCTGCCTGCGCCTGCTGAGGTGTGATGCCGGTGACCAGACAGGCTTCAGGCTTAGGCAGCGCGTCTTCAGGCGGCTGACAGTAGAGCATCAGGGGCTCGTCGATAACATTGAGTTGCTCGTCAGTGCGCACACCGGCGAACTGCGACGGACGATCGCTGGCCGGGTTCTCGCCCCAGGTTTCATAGTCGTGCCAGTAGAGGGTACGGCCCTTGTCTGGATGTTGATTCACAGGTCACTCCTGAGTTCAGGTCGAGTTTATCGGGCCAACTGTATCACTTGTACCACGCGATGAAATATACTTCGCCCAGCATATAAGGGGGAGATCATGCACAGATTGGAGCACCTGCTCGAAAATAATGCGCGCTGGGCCGAGCAGATCAAGTCGGAGAACCCGGCATTCTTTGAGAAGCTAAGCAAGCAGCAAACACCCGAGTACCTGTGGATCGGTTGCGCCGATTCCCGCGTACCCGCCAACCAGATCGTGGGTCTGCTACCCGGCGATCTGTTCGTGCATCGCAACGTCGCCAACCTGGTAGTGCAAACGGATCTCAATTGCATGTCTGTAATGCAATTTGCTGTTGAGTATCTGAAAGTCAAACACATCATAGTCACCGGCCACTACGGCTGCGGTGGTGTTAAAGCCGCGATGGAACACAAACAGCTGGGGCTGATCGATTATTGGATCCGCAATATCCGCGACGTCTACTTCCGCCACGCCGATACCCTCGACGAGATCGACGATGAAGCCGAGCGCCTGGACCGACTGTGCGAGCTCAATGTGATTCAGCAGGTTGCCAACGTATCACATACCAACATTGTGCAGAATGCGTGGGATCAGGGCCAGGAGCTGACAATTCACGGCTGGATTTACAGCATCAAGGACGGCATCCTGCGCAAGCTGATCGAACCGATCACCCGCGCCGAGCAGATTGACCCGCACTACCGGATTCGTTAGCCCGCAAAGGGCCTGCGACCTTGCGAAATTCGCGTTCGCTCACCGGGCGGCCGTAGAAAAAGCCCTGCGCCTGCTCGCAACCCAGGGCGTACAGAGCCTCGGCCTGAGCCTGGGTCTCAACGCCCTCGGCAATGGTTTTCATTCCCAGGCTGCGCGCCATGACAATAATGGTGGTGACAATGGTATTGTCGTGGCTGTCCTCCAACATGTCGCGTACAAAGGACATGTCAATTTTCAGTGTATCGGCGGCAAAACGCTTGAGGTAGGACAGTGACGAATACCCGGTGCCGAAATCATCGATAGACAGCCCATAGCCCGCCGCACTGAGCGCCTCGGTCGTTGCAACCGCCTGCTCCGGGTTGCGCATCAGGCTGCTTTCCGTCAGCTCCAGAGACAGCGCTTTGGGCTCGACTTCGTGGGCCTGGGTAATGCGCTGGATGCGCTCGAGCAAATGATCGTCGTCAAACTGGTGTGCGGAAATGTTGACACTCAAGCGACCCGGTAAGACATAGCCATCATCTGCCCAGGCCTGCAATTGCCGGCACGCCTCGTTGAGGACCCAGTTGCCCAACTGAGGCATCAGCCCGCGCTCTTCGGCCAAGGGAATGAACTCCCCCGGACTCACCCACCCCCACTCCTGGTCATGCCAGCGACACAAGGCCTCCGCACCCGTCATTCGGCCAGTTTTCAGGTCGACCTGGGGCTGATAGTAGAGTTCGAGCTGGTTGCGGTTGAGCGCCTGCACAAAACGCTCGGTCAGTTGCTGACGGCGACTCAGGTTCTCGGTCATACTCTTGGCGAATACGCAGACACCGTGCTCTTCCTGTTTGGCCTGGTGCAACGCCACACTCGCGCATTGAAACAACGCGCCAGGCGTCTGGGCATCGGCCGGATACCGTGCCACTCCCAAATTGGCGCTGAGGGTGTACTCCCGGTCATCCAGGCGAATGGGCCAAGCCAACGCCGACTGGATACGCACCACCACGGCACTCACATCCGAAGCCCCGCAACCCGGCACCAATAAGGCAAACTCATCACCCGCCAGGCGCGCCAGAAACTCTCCCGGGCGCAGGATATGGCGCAACTGCTGCCCCAACTGGCGCAACAGTTGGTCGCCAACGTGATGCCCCTGCAAATCATTCACTTCTTTAAAACGACGAATATCAATAAAAACCAGTGCCAGCGGCTTCCCGTTGGCACTCTGGGGAATGACCAGCTCATTCAATTGCTCCATAAATTGAATGCGGTTGGGCAGCCCGGTAATAGGATCCACATAGGCCAACTGCTGAATGCGCTGCTGGCTGGTCTCACGCTCCAGCTCTCCGGCCGCCCCCGAGGCCAAAATCCGGATCACCGAAGTCGCAAAGCTGTAGTCACGAATGGGCCGACGGAACATCACCATCAACACGCCTATGGGCCGCCCATCGTTATCATCCAGGCGTCGCCCGACATAGCTGCACGCCCAGTCACTGTCCTTGCCCGGCGCCGCCGGCAGCGGGATAGGCACGTTATCATCGCCCTGGCACTCGCCCTTGGCCAGAATCTCGGCGCAGGGTGTACCTGAGAGCGAGTACACAAAATTATCCTCAACCCGGCCATCAATCACCACGGCGCGCGTCTCAAGAAGATCTCGTGAACTCGGTTCAAGCGTGGCTATGTAGGCACAATCGGCGTCCAGTGCCTGCACCAGGTGCTGCAACAACTGCCGAAAAAAGTCCTGCCCGGCGCGCGAGGTGATGGCAGTTGCCGTGCGCACCACCGCCCGCTGCATCTGCTCGGACTCGTGGCGCTCAGTGACATCCATCAGGAAGCCCTCAAGCAGCACCTCTTGCGTCTCTTCATCCACCATTGCCTGCCCCTGCTCCCAGGCCCAGCGCTGCTCTCCAGCTTTGGTGATCAGGCGGTAAGTGAGCTCATAGGGCTGGCGCCGATTCATCGCGTTCTGAACTTCGTCGACCACCCGTTCGAGATCATCCGGGTGCACCAGAGCCGCAAAGCCGGCAATCACGCCGCTGGTGAAGTCTTCAGGCGCGTAGCCCGTCAACGCCAGGCATCCCTCACTGACAAATTCAATTGACCAGTCCTTGTCGGAGCGGCATCGGTACACCGTTCCGGGCAAATGGTTGAGCAGGGTATTGAGGCGGGCTTCATTGCGGTTAAGGGTCGCGTAGGCCTGCCGGCGGGCCAATTCGGCGCCCGCCTGGGACGCGGCAATGCGAATCACTTCCCGGCTCACACCGGGCAGCGCTGACGGCTGCCTGGAGAGCAGGTTAATGATACCCACGATCTCCCCCTCTGGACCGCTGAGACCCAGCCCGACAAAGCTTTCAATACCCATTTCGGCAAGCAGTTCATCGCTGGGAAATCGGGCTTGCACACCCTCGCTGAAAACGCAGACTTCACCCCGACTGGCCAAAGCGCAAGGGGTGCCGGCAAGCGCATAATGGAAGTTTGGCTGCATGCCCTCAGTGGACCAGACGCTGAGCGTTTGGGCTTCACTGCGGTCCGCACCGAGCTCGGAAATCACCACATAGTCAACCGCCAACACCTCACCCAAGCACCGCACCAGCGCGCTGAAAAAGTCTTCAGCCCCGCTATTCGATACACTGTTGGCCAGTCTCTGGAAGGCCTCTTCAGCATTGACTAATAGTTTCATGTGATCCCGCCCGAACACCGATACCGCAATCCATCCATGACTATCGCCCCAATAAGCCGACACCCACCGGGTGCCTGTTAGTTATTATGATCTCTGTGCAGTGGCTATTCGCTGCGCAAAGTAGCGACGCGTCGCACGGTTAACCTTCGGCGCCAGAAGCAGCGCTGACACCATGGTCGGAATGGCCATGGCCGCATACATTCCATCAAGAAAGCCAATAATGGCCCGCAACGAAACCACACTCCCGAGCACAATCAATAGCGTATAGAGCCAAATATACCAGTGCTGGCGCTCCGCACCGATCAAAAACCCCAGGCACTTGCTGCCGTAATACCAAAAAGTCATTACTGTGCTTAAACTAAGGCAGATCACCATCACGGTCAATAGCCACTGGCCGATACTTGGGTAGGCCGTGGCGAAGGCCTGCGCAGTCAACGACACGCCGTCGAGATCCCCGTGCGCATGCCAGGCACCAGTCACCAAAATCGCCAGCGCCGTACACGTGCACACAATGAGAGTATCAATCACCGGCCCCATCATCGCCACCAGGCCTTCTCGAACCGGTTCGCGGGTGCGGGCGGCACCGTGAGCCATCGACTCGGTGCCAATGCCCGCCTCGTTGGAAAATGCCCCTCGTCGAATCCCCATCATGATAACCGTGCCCACGGCGCCGCCGGCAGCGGCCTGGCCGGTAAAGGCATCGGTAACGATCAGTGTCAACGCGGCGGGCACTTCAGCGGCATATTGAACCAAAACCCCTGCGGTCATGACCAAGTAGAAAGCGACCATGGCCGGCACCAGGCGCGCGGTCACCTGGCCGACACGCTGGACATTGCCCAAGATCACCGCAAGCACCAGCGCAGCGACCGCCACTCCCGCCACAAGATCAAAGTGCAAATGCTGATCCGGCGTCGCCCATCCCAGAGGGTAAGCCACCGAGTCTCGCAGCATTTGCACCAACTGGTTAACCTGAAACACCGGTAACGTGCCAAACAGGCCAGCGACGGCAAAAAAAGCGGCCAACGGCCACCAGCGGCGCCCGAGCCCCTCGCGAATCACATACATGGGGCCACCCTGAAGGTCGCCGCGACTGTCACGCCCCCGGTACATGATCGCCAGCGAGGCGGTGTAGAACTTGGTCGCCACCCCGACGACCGCCGTCAGCCACATCCAGAAAATAGCGCCTGGGCCACCCATAGTAATAGCCACTGCAACGCCGGCAATATTGCCCAACCCGAGGGTACCGGAGAGGGCCGTTGACAAAGCCTGGAAGTGACTGAGCGTGCCCGGATCACGTGAATCATCATACCGCCCGCTGAGAATCCCAAGGGCATGCCCAAAATGGCGATAAGGCAACGCACGGGAGAAAATCAGAAAAAACAGACCACCGCCGACCAACAGTGCCACCAACGGTGGCCCCCACATGAAGGCGGCGAAGCGGTCGAGCCATTGCTCCAGCATTTATGCGTAAAGGCGGTCGGTTTTGGCGGCCATAATGAAGTCGTTGTGGTGCAAACCCCCGATTTTGTGCGTCCACCAGTCCACGGTCACTTTACCGTACTCGGTAATGATCGCCGGGTGGTGATTCGCCGCTTCGGCGATATCACCGACTTTCTGGGTGAATGCCAAGGCCTTGGCAAAATCTTTGAACGTGTACTGGCGAGACAGCACCGCGACCCCGTCAAAGTCCTTGATGCGCCACTCGGGCAGATCGAAGATCAAGGCCGTGATCTCGTCTTTGGTCAGCTTGGGTGCGTCGCCGCTGCAGGCGTCGCATGTCTGGTCGGCTAGGTCAGTCATGAAAAAGCTCCCGATTGCGTGAATAGTCAATCTAGAGTGTAGCAGCGATAGCGCGGAAGCGTAGCGGGGGTAACGAAGGGTCACACCCTGCCGGCGGCAGGGTGCTGTATCAAACTCAAACGATTGTGATCGCCTCGTCCTCGATTTTGGCTTTCCAGATTTGTGGGCCCGTTTGGTGCACTGACTCGCCCTGGCTGTCAACCGCAACCGTTACCGGCATATCCTGCACGTCGAACTCGTAAATCGCTTCCATACCCAGCTCCGGAAAACCGAGCACTTTGGCTGACTTGATCGCCTGCGCCACCAGGTAGGCTGCACCGCCCACGGCCATCAGGTAGACCGATTCATTATCTCGAATCGCCTCAATGGCTGCGGGACCCCGCTCGGCCTTGCCGATCATTCCGAGCAGGCCGGTCTGCTCAAGCATGGTGCGGGTAAATTTATCCATCCGGGTAGCCGTCGTCGGCCCAGCGGGCCCAACGACCTCGTCCCGTACCGGGTCAACCGGACCCACGTAGTAAATGAAGCGCCCGGTAAGATCTACTGGCAACGATTCGCCCTGTGCCAACAGGTCCACCATTTTCTTGTGTGCGGCATCGCGCCCGGTCAGCATCTTGCCCGACAGCAGCAAGGTATCGCCCGGCTGCCAGGTTTTAACCTCGGCTTGAGTCACAGTATCGAGGTTGACCCGGCGCACGGTATCGCTTACCTCCCAGCTGATCTCTGGCCAGTCCTCAAGGCTGGGCGGAGTCTGCAAAGCCGGCCCGGCACCGGTAAGGGTGAAATGGGCGTGCCGGGTCGCGGCGCAGTTGGGAATGATCGCTACGGCCTTGTTGGCGGCGTGGGTCGGGTAATCCTTGACCTTAACGTCCAGCACCGTGGTCAATCCGCCCAGCCCCTGTGCACCAATGCCCAGGCGATTCACCTTGTCGTACAGCTCCAGGCGCAGCTCTTCGCTGCGCCCATCCGCACCACGGGCCTTGAGGTCCTGAATATCCACCGGGTCCAGCAACGCCTCCTTGGCCAATAGCATCGCCTTCTCGGCGGTACCGCCGATACCGATGCCGAGCATACCCGGCGGACACCAGCCGGCGCCCATTTTGGGCACCATATCCAATACCCAGTCGACTACGGAGTCCGAGGGATTGAGCATCGCGAATTTGGTCTTGGCCTCACTGCCACCTCCCTTGGCCGCAACGTGTACTTCAACGGTATCGCCAGGCACAATTTTGGTGTGAATCACTGCCGGGGTGTTATCCCCAGTATTTGTTCGAGCGCCGTCAGGGTCCGCCAGAATCGACGCGCGCAAAACATTGTCCGGATGGCTGTAAGCGCGACGTACCCCTTCGTTCACCATATCTTCCAGGCCCATCTCGGCGTCCCACTGAACATTCATACCTACGGTAAGAAATACCGTGACGATACCGGTGTCCTGACAGATCGGGCGATGCCCCATGGCACACATACGGGAGTTAATCAGGATCTGGGCCATCGCGTCTTTGGCGGCCGGGTTGGCCTCACGCTCGTAGGCCTGATGCACAGCCTGGATAAAGTCAACGGGATGGTAATAGGAGATAAATTGCAGCGCGTCGGCCACGCTGTCGATCAAATCATTCTGGCGAATCACGGTGGTCATGATAGGGCTCTCGCTCTCTGACGGCTTGGAAGGCGGGCATTTTACACCAAAGACGGTGAATTTTCCCGGCCCAAACCGGTCGAAGAGGTACTGGCGGCTTGCATTTATACGCCAATGGCCTAGAATCAAGAGTGAGATGGTTTAGAGAAGTCAATATGACCAGATCCATGCATCGACCCGTCGGTGCACCCTTAGAGCAGGACCCCGTTGCGCTGGATTCTTCGTCCGGCCCCAGCTTCCCTCCCCCAGACATTTGTATAGCCAACCGTAACACCGCTGTTTTCGCGCCGATAACCCGGGCGTGCGGAGGTAGATATTTATGGCACTAACCATTGCCCCCTGCCCCTTTTGCGGCAGTGAACACCTGCATATTCACCACAACGGTCTCAGCCATTGCGTCGTGTGCGAGAGCTGTAAAACCTGCGGCCCTCACTCACCCGCACTCGAAAACGCCATTGGCCACTGGAATCAGGCCCGCCGGCCGACATCGACACCGGACCCCGCTGACCTTCATCCTATGGCCGGCCTGTGGGCGACCGGACACGGCTAAGGCTGAGGCCCGCTCCTAGTTCGCGGGCATACCCAGTTGTTGGCGAATTTCCAGCAGGTCGCGATTGACGGTGCGGCGGAAGTTGTCGATGGCCTCAATGGCCTCAACGTTGGCCTCTACCTTGGCGCTCTGCTCTCGCAAACTGCGCACCTGGTTTTCGGTGCGGGTCAGACGGTCACTGATTGCCTGTAAACGTCCAGTCTGATCCACCACTTGACCGATACGCTCGTTGACCTCACTCAGACGCTCATCCAGCGCCGTGCGACTTTCATTGACCTGACTTTCCAGACGGCCCAGCTTCTCATCAACCGACGAGGTTTGTGAGCGCGCGGCGGATAGGTCGCGACCCAGCTGTTCGAGCTGCTCCTTGTTTTCCGCAATCGCACGACGATTGCGGTCGTGGGATACACCCCAGAGCTTCCGAATTTCCGAATCCGCCCACTGCAGTTTGTCCCTAATTTCATCGACCGTTTCGCTGGATTCATCCGAGGTCAGATCGAGGCGTTCGCGCAGATCGCGAATGCGCTGGTTGGCCAAGGCCAAGTCATCCTGAGTTTCCACCAACTGTAACCCCAGGTAGGCGCTTGCACTCACCCCGGCAAGAGCCACCAGAAGCGCAAGAACGGCCACAATGGGCACTCCCCCACCGGGCGCTGACCCCGAGGGTGGCCTCGGGGGCGGTGGCGGGCGGCGCTTGTCACCGCCCCCTGAGCCCTTATTGCGCTCGGGACGCCCATCGCCACCGGGCTTGGCGTCGGCACCGGGAACAGCGCGCTTTTGGCGCTCGGAAATCTCATCGGGCTCCGGCTTGATACCAGAGAAAGTCGGTTCTTTTCGTTCCATAACTCTGCCAATTAGTAAGGTGCGAGCTCTTATGACCGCTAAATACCAAAAAAAATCAGGCCCTGAGGCCTGATTTTTTTAGAACGGTAAACTTACTGAGTGAAGTTTTCGTTCACAAAATCCCAGTTTACCAACGCCCAAAAGGCGTCCATATACTTGGGACGGGCATTGCGGTAATCGATGTAGTAGGCGTGTTCCCAAACATCCACAGTCAGCAGCGGAGTAACACTGCTGTCAGTCAACGGCGTGCCCGCGTTGCTGGTGTTTACCAGGCCTACGGTACCGTCCGACTTTTTCACCAACCAAGTCCAACCTGAGCCGAAGTTGTTCACCGCTGTAGTGGTGAACTCTTCTTTGAACTTGTCAAAGGAGCCGAAGGCCGCGTTGATGGCGTCAGCCACTGCACCTTTGGCTTCGCCGCCGCCGTTGGGGCTCAGGCAGTGCCAGTAAAAGGTGTGATTCCACACCTGGGCAGCATTGTTGAACACACCGCCGGACGGGGCTGATTTGATGATGTCTTCCAGGCTTTTGCCTTCGTACTCGCTGCCCGGTACCAGACCGTTGAGCTTGTCTACGTAGGTTTTGTGATGCTTGCCGTAGTGGTATTCCAGGGTTTCCGCTGAAATGTGTGGTTCCAGAGCATTCTGCTCGTAGGGAAGTGCGGGTAATTCGAAAGCCATAAGAGTTCTCCTGAACACGGTTAGCGATTAATTGCGCTATCCACCGTTGCAGTCCGGCGCACAGCGTCTAGAACGTCAGCTTTGGGGAGCCCGCTGACTTGTAGGAATATCAACTCATAATAGAAGCGGCCCCGAAGGGCCGCCAGTATAACCCACTTTGGGTAAAGCTGCAGGCCAGGCTTACATCATGCCCATGCCGCCCATTCCACCCATGCCGCCCATATCAGGCGCGCCACCGGCCGCTTTGTCATCTTCCGGCAGGTCAGCGACCATGGCCTCGGTGGTGATCATCAGACCGGCGATGGAGCCGGCAGCTTGCAGCGCCGTGCGAGTCACTTTGGCCGGGTCCAGAATACCGAACTCGAGCATGTCGCCATACTCACCGGTTGCGGCGTTGTAACCGTAGTTGCCGTCGCCTTTCTTCACCTGATCGGCGACCACAGACGGCTCATCACCGGCGTTGGCTACGATCTGGCGCAGCGGGGCTTCCATCGCACGACGGGCAATAGAGATACCGGCGTTCTGGTCTTCGTTGTCGCCCTTCAGGTCGACAATGGCCGCGACGGCGCGCAACAGTGCAGTACCGCCGCCAGGTACGACGCCCTCTTCCACTGCCGCGCGGGTGGCGTGCAGCGCATCTTCAACGCGGGCTTTCTTCTCTTTCATTTCCATTTCGGTAGCGGCGCCCACTTTGATCACCGCTACACCACCGGCCAGCTTAGCCACGCGTTCTTGCAGCTTCTCACGGTCGTAATCGGACGTGGTTTCTTCCATCTGGGTGCGAATCTGGTTAACACGCGCCTGGATGTCGGCGTTGTTGCCAGCACCGTCAACGATCACGGTGTTCTCTTTGGACATGGTGACGCGTTTGGCGCGACCCAAATGCTCCAGAGTGACGCTTTCCAGATCCAGACCGACTTCTTCAGAAATCACCGTACCGCCAGTCAGGATAGCGATATCCTGCAGCATAGCCTTGCGACGGTCGCCGAAGCCCGGCGCCTTACAGGCAGCCACTTTCACGATACCGCGGATGTTGTTGACCACCAGGGTCGCCAGGGCTTCGCCCTCAACATCTTCACCGACGATAACCAGCGGTTTGCCCGACTTGGCCACAGCCTCGAGTACCGGCAGCAGTTCGCGGATATTGGAGATTTTCTTGTCGACCAACAGGATGTAAGGCTCGTCCTGCTCAACCGCCATATTGTCCTGATTGGTGATGAAGTAAGGCGACAGGTAGCCGCGATCAAACTGCATACCCTCAACCACGTCCAGCTCGTTCTCCAGGCTGGTGCCTTCCTCAACGGTGATCACACCCTCTTTGCCCACTTTTTCCATCGCCTTGGCGATCAGCTCGCCCACGATGCTGTCGCTGTTGGCCGAGATGGTACCCACTTGGGAAATCGCCTTGCTGTCGGTGCAGGGCTGAGAGATAGAGCGGATGTGCTCAACGGCGGCGATTACGGCTTTGTCGATACCGCGCTTGAGATCCATCGGGTTCATGCCTGCCGCAACGGACTTGAGGCCTTCATTGACGATGGACTGGGCCAATACAGTGGCGGTTGTGGTGCCGTCGCCGGCGTCGTCAGAGGCACGTGAGGCCACTTCCTTGACCATTTGCGCACCCATGTTTTCAAACTTGTCTTTCAGGCTGATCTCTTTAGCAACAGAGACGCCGTCTTTGGTGACGGTCGGTGCGCCAAAAGACTTCTCCAGGACCACATTACGACCCTTGGGGCCAAGAGTGGCCTTTACTGCGTCGGCCAGGATGTTGACACCGGCTACCATACGCTGACGAGCACTGTCGCCAAATTTCACTTGCTTCGCTGACATAATTCAATTCCTTCCAATCAATCGTTTATTCAAACTGGGATAGGGTTACGCGCTGTCCGTAATCAGGACAACACGGCCTTGATGTCGCTCTCGCTGAGGATGACCAGCTCTTCGCCGTCTACCTCGATGGTGTCGCTACCGGCGTACTTGCCGAAAACCACCACGTCACCGACTTTTACGTCAACCGGGCGGGTCTCGCCGTTATCCAGCACGCGGCCGTTACCGACGGCAACCACCTCACCCTGATTGGGCTTTTCCTTGGCTGAACCCGGCAACACGATGCCGCCAGCGGTCTTTTCTTCCTCTTCCTTGCGGCGAACCACAACACGATCGTGTAAAGGACGAATTTTCATGGACTGTTATCTCCAAATAGCGTGGTTGAACTGAAATTAAGCCGGGTTTACCCGGGAGTGATGCCTATATGGTGTCGGCCGATAAAATTTCAAGGGCCGATCACGAAGGCCAGGTGCCGCTTTGGGGCCCTGGCTCGGCTGTGTACTGAGGTGGGGTTGGATTTGGGGATTTCAATACCCAAGGGGCGGATTTTTTTAGCGCTCGTCGTCCTTGCGCTCAAAATCCCCCTCCAGGGTGCGACCGGACGAGGGATCCTTGGTCGGCGGGGTAACGTCCTTGGCGCGGCCTTGGGTATGATAGACATGAACCGAGGACATTCCGCCTGCCCGGGACAGCCAGCGTTGCGCCAGATACTGGCGCAGGGGCGGCAGAAGCAGGGCGAAACCGACCACATCGGTGGCAAATCCCGGCACAATCATCAAAATCCCGGTGAGCACAAGCAACAGCCCCTCGACCATCTCACGTGCGGGCGCCTCGCCCTCGGCAACCCGTTGATTGAAGCGCATCAGGGTGGAAAGCCCCTGCAGGCGAACCAATACCAGACCAACGGCCGCTGTCAGCAGAATCAATGCGATGGTTGCAAAGGCCCCGATCTCGCTGCCGACTTGAATCAGGAGCCAGATTTCGGTGATCGGAATCAGAATAAGTACCAGTAAAACCAAGCCCATAAGGCCTCCGTGTAATATTGCGGCTACCAGTCGTAGCTCAGGCCAATGCGCATCCGCACGTCTTCGCGCTTGCGCCCCTGTTGCGGCGTATTATCGACATTGTAGTCCAGGCTCAGCTCCGAGCGCAGCTGCCCTATCAGTGTGGTGCTCAGGCCCGTGGTGCTGGTGAGCTGCCAATCTTCGGTTTCCTGGAACGAACGCACCAGCTCATTGCGATGGTACATGTTGACCCCCAGAGGCAACCGGTAGCGAAAGTCCATACCCACACGCCAGGCGGCCCGTTCATCACTGCTGCTAAAATCGGAATCGGGGCTTTCGGGCGCCAGGTAGGCTTCATAGAGGTACATCAGACCGGCGGTAAACGCGAGTGCCGTGCGCTGATTCTCCCAAACCTGTAAACCGGTACCACTACCGGCGGTATAATAATGAGAGATACTGCGCTGCTCGTCGCGTCCCAGGGTGGTGTCGTTGAACCAGAACCAGCGCTCGCGAAAGAACCAATCGATCCGGTAACGCCCACCCCATTTTTTTTCCGGTGAGCCGTGGTTGCGAGAATAGCTGGCATACTCCAGGCTGGCGTTGTGACGCCAGTCGGCGCGCCGGTATTCAGTGCTCGTGAACAACCGCCAGTCGTCACGAATTTCGTTGCCCCGGGCATAGTTACCCGAAATATTCAGGCGCCCGTGGTAACTGTAGTCACCGGCAATAAAGCTCTCGTAGGGGATGATATTACTGAATGAGGCAAGCGGAACCCGCCGCTGAGTCGGATCGCCACCGCAGATATAAATCAGAAATTCGTCTTCCATACCCTCGATCAGACAGGGTGTGCTCACGCCGTCGATCTTCATGGGTGTCGTGGTCTCGATGTTGCTCACCTGCTCCTGAGGGATGCTCAGGCGCCCGAAATGGCGCGATGCCCAGACAATTTTCCCGTCTTCAACCCGCACAAAGCGCCCCTCGACCCGGTCGCCATTGCGCAGGTCGAGCGTACCGGCGAGCGCGCCAGGCGTGCTCGCCAGCGCGACCGCCACCACACCTCCCGCCAATACCCGTAGTGCCCCAATAAGTTGTCTCACGCTAATACCTGATCAATGGTCTCTTGGTTGTCGCCGCTGTAGCTGGAGCCGCCCATGCCCACACGGACTGGCCAGCAACTGGTCGTTTGAGGGGATTATCGTTATGAGGTTCACTCCGGATTGCCAGCGTCCGGATGAATGAGGGTTCGTATTTTCACCGACCGCCTGGCACACGCAGTGAGCAGCGTGGCTTTGGCGGCGGATATTAACACATTGGACAAGCGTTGAACAAAGCGACGAAGCGTATCAACAAACACTGACGTTTCTTTGCGGTTGCTTTACCCCGGGTCTTTGGCAACAGTCGGCGTTGCTCGCCGGAATACGTCACCCAGGCGGTGGGTCAGCTTGTGCCGGATACTGATCAGCAGCAACAACCCCGGAATGGCCATCACGGCGGTAATCGCGAAGAAAACCGCCCAATTGCCCCCGAGTACATCCACCATATAACCACTGCCTGCCGCCAGGGATGTGCGACTGAGGTTTCCAAGCGAGGCCATAAGCGCATACTGGCTTGCGGTGTAAACCTTACTGGTCAAAAATGAAATAAACGCCACAAAGGCAACCGTAGAAAACGCTGTGGTGAAATTATCAACAATCACTGCCACCGCGAAGACGCCCATATGAGGCCCGACCACCGCCATCAGCGAGAACATCAGGTTCGCCAGGGCCATCGCCACGCCACTGATCAACAACCCCCGGAAAATACCCAGGCGGACATTGATCAGGCCACTGAGCAGAATGAAGCCAACCATGGTAAACCAGCCCATAAAGCCGCTGACCATCGCGATCTGGTTGTGTGTCAGGCCCAGCTCCAGGTAAAACACCGTGGCCATACGCCCCATAAAGGCTTCGCCCACCTTGAACAGCACGATGAAACTGAGAATCAGCACCGCCAGACGCCAGCCATTGCGGCGCACAAACTCTGCCAGCGGATGCACCGCCGTGACGGTCAGCCAAGCCCCCGCAGCGGCCAGGGCGCCGGTGCTTCCGGTAGCCGCGAGGGTTTCACGCACCTTCGCCTCGTCTTCGGCCTGATGCGCTTCGCGATCGGATACCGGCTCAGGCAACAACAGGGTCACCAGCAAGAGCACGGCCATGACACCGGCCAAAAAGAAGTAAGCCGCCGTCCAGCCGCTATCAGCCTGGCCCGCAATCATAAACGCGACCGCGCCGGGCAAGCCCGCACCGGTCCACCAGCCCGCGGCGGTAACTGCCGAGCCCGCTGCCAATTTGCGGCTCTCCTCCGCAGGAATCATTTCAATCCGATAGGCATCAACCCCCACATCCTGAGTGGCCGAGGAGAACACAATCAACGCAGCGGCCAATACCGTCGCGCCAGTGCCCAAGCCAGGATCCGTGGTTGCAATGGCCAGGGTACCCAGCAAGATCCCGATCTGCGCCAGCAGAATCCACCCACGCCGCTGCCCCATGCGCGCGCACACCCACGGCAGGCGCACCCGGTCCAGCAGCGGCGCCCAGAGAAAATTGAGGGCATAAATCATGGTGACGCTGCCCAGAATGCCAATGCTGGTTCGGGTCAGCCCCGAATCAGACAACCACGCGGAAAACGTACTGCCGATCAGGGCCCAGGGAAACCCACTGGCAAACCCGAGCACGAAAATAAACAGCAAGCGCCGATCGACGAACAGGGAAAAATAAGACTTCATAGGGGGTAACCGTCAAGGCACTCGCGCGCGGGCGCAGCCGCACGCAATGAGGAAGTGGGCATCAATCCCGAAAGTTGTTGAACTGCAGCGGCATGTCGATGCCCTCGGCCTCGCGCAGCAGTGCGATGGCCTGTTGCAGGTCATCGCGCTTCTTGCCCGTGACCCGCACCTGATCACCCTGAATCTGGGACTGTACTTTGATTTTACTGTCCTTGAGCAACCTGACAATTTTTTTGCACATATCGGACTCCAGCCCGGTACGCACAACCACCTCCTGCTTGACCTGTTTGCCCGAAGGCTTGGGGTCCTTGATCTCCAGGCAGATGATATCGATGTTGTTTTTCAGGAGCGCCCCCTGAAGCACATCGAGCATCTGTTGCACCTGAAAGTCCGCATCGGCGGTGAGGGTGACTTGAAAGTCATTGCGCTCAAAACTGGCGTCGACGCCCTTGAAGTCATAGCGATTACCGATCAGGCGATTGGCTTGATCAACGGCGTTGGTCAAATCGTGCTTGTCGACCTCGGACACCACATCAAAAGACGGCATAATGTTATTTCCTTAGACAATAAGTTAGACAGGCACTTTATACCAGCAGCGTCACCAGTGCGACAAGGCTGACCCAGAGTAACAACGACCGGGAAAAGAGCGCTTGGGTGACCTTGATCATGGTGCGCGAATAAGGCTTGGGCTCCCCCACGGGCACCTCATCATCAACCTCACTCTCCTCGCTTTCGTCATCCTGTGCAGGTACCGTTTCAGGACCAGCGGCGGCGGGCTGCTCGGCACGCCCCAGCGCACCGGAGAGGCAGGTCGCCAGCACCGCCATGGATGTGCTGCTGAAGTCGGTCAGGCTGCGCTGCCAGCGTTTGATGCACAGGTCAAAGTCGCCCACCAGGGCCCAGGTCAACCCCAGCACCCGGACCGCAGGCCATTCCACGAGCCACAGCCAACGACGCGCCAGGAGCAAGTCAGTGTTCGCTTCCTGCTCCCGGTAAAGGACACTCAAGCGATAAAGCAAAGCACCCACCGGCCCGAATATAAAGAACCAGAAAATAACAGCAAACATCCGCTCAAAGCCGCGATATCCGATGACCCGCAGCGCCTCGGCGTGCAAACTCGGCCAATCGTCGCTGTCGAGCTCATCGCGCTCATGTCCCGCACCGCCGCGCAGCTGGTCAAGCGCCGTCACCGCCGCCACCGAGTCCTCGCGTCGACTGGCGACGAGGTACGCCTTGATGTCGGCGCTGAAGTCACCCCGCCCAAGACTGTAGAGGAGCACGGGTACGTAAACCAAAATCGCCCAGAACGGCGAAAACAGCGCGCCGATCAAGCCGATGACCAAACCGAGCACCAACAGCGGAATCGCCAAACTCAAGGCCAGATGCAGCGCGGGCCAACCGTCGACAACCGGCAGGGTCTTCAAACGCTCCTGCAGCATCACAAACCAACCATCTTTTTGCAACGGCGCCCCGGAGCCCCAGAACTGCACCAGCGCTAACACCACAATTACCGTGAGAAATATCATTGCAGATTCCTTTTTTAATCAGCGCGTAGACGTCGATCGACGCTCGCGCACTCAGCGGCACTATACCGCCAACAGTTGGCGAAAATATGACCAATCAAATGCGGATCCGGGATCCGTTTTACGCCCCGGGGCAATATCGGCATGTCCCGTGATTCGATCTGCGCTCAGGCCCGGGTAATGACGCATCAGGGTGCGCGCCACCGCACTCAATTGCTGATACTGCGCCTCAGTGTAGGGCTGCTCGTCGGTTCCTTCCAGTTCGACCCCGATACTGAAGTCATTGCAGTTTTCCCGCCCCCGGTAACGCGACTGTCCCGCATGCCAGGCGCGCCGCTCGAAGGGTACAAACTGCGTGAGCGCGCCAGTGCGTTCAATCAGCAGGTGTGCCGACACTTTGAGCGCGGCAATCTCCACGAAATAGGGGTGCTCATCAGGTGGCAACTGATTGCAGAAAAACCGCTGAACACAACCGGTGCCAAACTGGCCCGGCGGCAGACTGATATTGTGAACCACCAACAAGTCAATGGCGACCCCTGCGGGACGGTCATTGCAGTTGGGTGAAGGGCACAGCCGGGCGCTGCGCAACCAGCCGTCATCGATACCCCAGGGGTCGCGGCTCACCTCAAGACTCCAGCCAGATCTCTTGGGCCCAGTGCCAGACCGAGGGCCAGGTTTCCTCGGTCAGCTCCCCCGAACACCAATAAACCACTTCACCTTCCGGCTCCACGGCATAGAAGCCCTGGGCAGTTTCACACAGCGGGGCCAAGTGGCGGGGCATTCCCTCATCCCAGGCTCGAGCCGCGACATCGGACAGGTAGGTATGACTGCTCGGATCCGCCGCCGTCACCGGCTCGAGGGAGCCGATGATCAGATCGCTGGCCTCCAACAAAAACGTGCGCAATTCACGCGGCAAAGGCAGCAACAGCTCCTCTTCCACCACCACCAGTTGATCATGGGTGGGAAGCTCAAGCGGCACAGGCACTGCCTGATGGCGCTCGCGCAGTAAATCAATCATATCGTCCATAACGGGCTTTCTGTCAGTAAAGTGATTAGGGTGCACTGGCCAAGCGTGCGCGAATGGCGGCCACCAAGCGGTAGCTGCGATTCAGGTAGGCCGCCTTGACCAGCGAATGATTGGCCAGAATTCCGTAGCCGCTGCCATTGAGAATCACTGGACTGCGCAGACGGCGCTGACTGTCGGCCAGCTCCCCACGCAACTCCTCCAGCAAGGGGGCCAAGCCCTGACGGGCGACCACGTCGGCAAAATCCCGCTCGAGCGCCTGGATAAAATGGTGTAGCGCCCAAGCCGATCCCCGCGCTTCAAAAAACACATTGTCCAGATCCCGCCAACGCGTGCGGCCAATCATGCCCTCGTCATTGCCGTCCTGATCCTCCAGCCATTGCGGAGCCCGCACATCGCCGACGCTGGCGTTAAGGCGCGCCACCAACAGCTCCAGGGCCTGCTCGACCTCGGCCAACCAGGCATCAAGGGGCCCGCGCCGGGCATCGAAGTTCGCCTCACCGGCCTGCAGGCGCTCGAGATAGTTCTCCGTTTTGGCGATGCCGTCACGGTAGCGCGACTCACTCGCCGGCATTATCCAGCTGCGGTGATTGAACTGGAAACGCGAGGCGGCAAGCGTCAGCTCACTGTCGGCACCCCCTGTGAAGTGCTGATCAAGCGCTCCACTAAGCAAGCGCACCTGCTGCAGCACCCCGTACTCCCAACTGGGCATGTTATCCAGCCACACCCCCGGCGGGGCAATATCATTAGCCAGGTAGCCGCCGCGCTTGTCGAGTAGGGTCTGAGCGACATCGATCACGCCAACACTGAGCGCCGCGCCAGGAGGCACCGACCTGTCTTCAAACCGCCGGTCCACACCAGCTTGCAGCTCCATCAAGGCTGGCGGGCGACTCCAGAATACACCCAGCACCAAAGTAATAAGCAAATAAGCAACCAATAAACCCGCCCCAAAGCGCCAATAGCGCCAAGCGCGATTAACGTCATCGCGGGTGTCGGCAACGGTGTCGCGGGTCTTGCGCAAGCCGGCAACCCACAGTTGCCGGGCTTTCGATAAAGGCATCGCGGGATCTCCCGATCAGTGGTGGGATTGGCGCGACAGCGAGCGCACCATCACTGGCACAGTCAGAGATTCGCCGTCGTCGAATACGATTGTCAGGTCCAGCTCGTCACCTACGCCGATACCTTCCTGTAATCCAAACAGCATAATATGATAGCCGCCCGGGGCGAACGCCAGGGTAGCACCTGCCTCGACACTGACACTTTCCTCCTTGCGCATACGCATCATACCGTCGCTGTGGGTGTGGCTGTGAATTTCAGCCCGCTCGGCAAAGTCGGCCTGCACGGCCACCAACGTGACCGACGCCTCGGTGTGGTTGTGCAACGTAAAAAAGCCCGCACTGACGTTGCGCCCGGGCACCGGTGCCCGGACATAACCGTCCTCAACGCTCACGCCCGCCCCCGCCATCGCGGCCGGGAGCCCCACCAGCGAGAGCGTCAGGGCGGCGGCCGCCGCTCTCAGGAATGTTGCAATGCACTTCATCATTATTTTCCTCTTTGTCGTCAGCCACTTGGGGGTCAGATGGGCGGCAACACCCTGACCCCGGGCGGCGATTGTATGGCAATGTCACCGCGGAGCAAAAATCCGGGCACGGCCGCGCGCATCTGCTGATAGATCCAGCGGCCCTCAGCGTCGTTTCGAGCGCTGATCAATATACTGGCGCCCTGTTCACGCACCTGCTCAGCCAGCTCAACCAACTGCGCCGCTACCGCGTCGGAGCGGGCGCTAAGCGCTCCCGAATCAAGCCGGTGGAAGCTTCCCTCAGCGCCACCTTGGGCACGTACACGCGCTTCGGCCTGGGCTTCAATGGTTGCGCGCACTTCCGCCACCAAATCACTCTCAGGGTCAATGGAAGCGGCCTGGGCAAGCGCCCGACGCGCACCGCGATGGTCACTATTGGCCGCTGCCGTGCGCGCGCTATCCAGGTAGCTGAGCATAATCGCCTGAATCCCAGTGCGCGCCATGGCATTATCGGGCTCGATCAACAACACCTGCTGATAATAATCGTAGGCGTTATCGCGCGAAGGCTCCAGTAATCGCCCTGCCGACAGGGCTCGGTCGCCCCGATTCAGGAGCGTGTCGATCCGCCCCTGCCAGTCATAAGGTTGGTAGTCGACAGCGGGCTCGGGAGGTGCCTCAGGCTCTGGGCCGGATGCGCCGGCCGGCACCTCGACAGGTTCTGGCGCGGACTGGCAACCTGCCATCAGCAGCACCCCCAGAGCGCCGCCCAGCAGGCGTTTCGATTTACTCGTCTGCATCACCACACATCCCGGTCATTTCCGTTACAATATCGCACTGCTGGCCAATACTACCCGAAAGCCGCGCTCAGGCGCAGCCTTCCCTGGCCAAAACCTCCAACAATGAGCATCGGCATCTATGTTGCACCGGTTACTTTCTCTTCTATATCGAACCGTTGACCTCGCACCCGCCTTTCACTGGCAGCTTCCCGCACCAAGTCGACTGTCCCGGTCGCTTGCAATGGCCCTGGCGCTGTTCGCAAGCGCGCTGGCGAGCGCCCAGGACCCGTTCGGCGGCAGCCGCAGTGGCGGCACGGACATTCTCGGCAACAGCGACGACTTTCTGCCGGTAGAGGAAGCCTTTCAACTGGAAGCCGCCGTCCACAACGATCGTCTGGTACTGCATTGGGATGTTGCCCCGGAATACTACCTCTACGAGGAACGCTTCCGCTTGGCCCCGGTTGACGCCGAGCTTCCCGGGCACAGTTTCTCCCGCGCTGGGCGCGTGGTGTTCGACGAGTACTTTGAGCGCGACATGGAAGTGTTTTACGGCACCGCGACCCTCTACGTCGACCTGGACACCGCAACGTCCCCTTTCGCCCTGGAAGTGGTCTCCCAAGGCTGCGCGGACGCCGGGCTCTGCTACCCTCCCCACAGTGACTACTTGTGGGTCGACCCTCAAACCGGCGAAGTCACCCGGTTGGAACGGGCCCAGTTTTTTGACTATCGCGATGGGAGTGAGCAGCCAGCCGATGGCGCTGAATCGATCGCAAGCAGTGCCTGGCTCGGCTACGCCCTGCTGTTTGCCTTGCTCGGCGGGGTTATTCTCAACCTGATGCCCTGCGTCTTTCCTGTATTGTCGATCAAAGTGCTGAGCCTGGCTCAGGCCGATCGCGCACGCCTGCCCCTGCACGGGTGGGCCTACACAGCGGGGGTTGTCGCGAGCTTTGTCGCCATTGCCGTTGCCTTACTGGTCGCACGGGCGGGCGGCGAGGCCGTGGGCTGGGGCTTTCAATTGCAATCACCCCTACTCATTGCGGGGCTGGCGTACCTGTTCTTTGTTCTGGGGCTGAGCTTGTCCGGCCTGCTGCACTTGGGCACCCGCTTGATGGGCGCGGGTCAGTCGCTGACCCAACGCAGCGGGCTGAGCGGCTCTTTCTTCACCGGTGTTCTCGCCAGCGTGGTTGCCAGCCCCTGCACCGCCCCATTTATGGGGGCCGCCCTGGGCTTTGCCCTGACTCAGCCCGCCCTGGTCAGCCTGAGCGTATTTGCCGCTCTGGGGCTGGGCATGGCACTGCCCTTGCTGGCCCTGTGTTACGCCCCCGGCCTGGCACGTAAACTACCCCAACCCGGCCCCTGGATGGACACCCTCAAACAATTGTTGGCCTTCCCTCTCTACTTGTCTGCGGCTTGGCTGTTGTGGGTCCTGGGCAGACAGGCGGGCAGCGACGCCATTGTTGCCGCCATTGTTGGCATGATTCTGATTGCCTTTGCCTGCTGGCTCAGCCATCGCCACACCCGCACCCATCGCGGCCTGATGATTCGGCGCGGCTTTGCGGTTATCGCCTGGCTGCTGGCCCTGGCGCTGCCCTGGCACTGGCTGAACAGCCAAAACGAAACCAACCGCTGGCAGGCCTATACCCCCGAGCGCCTCCAGCAGCTACGCGCTGAAGGTCGCCCGGTATTTATCAATCTCACGGCTGACTGGTGCCTGACCTGCCTCGCCAATGAACGCATGGTACTGAGCACCGGTGACGTCGAGGCGGCCTTTGACGAGCACGGCGTTGTCACGCTGAAGGGCGACTGGACCAACACCAACCCGCAAATCACCGCTCTACTGGAAAATTACGGCCGCAGCGGCGTCCCGCTTTACCTCTGGTACCCGGCGGGGCGCGAAGGAGCAGCAGACATTTTGCCCCAAGTGCTGACCCGAAACCGCGTCATCAACACAATAAACGGTACGTTAACCCCATAATCACCCCATGATAGCGGACGTTACCTAAGTATTCGCCGAAGATGGAAACAACACCTTCAATCTCGCCCCCAACAGGTCGCGATTGGAGGTTATCGTGTCGAAACATGCCCCCTGCGGCCACTAGCGCACCTCGTCTTATCCGAAAAACCGGCCTAATTTCTTTAATCGTGCAGACAAAACACCGGATTTGTCACAATTTTTACTCAGGGCGTGGAC
Source organism: Marinimicrobium alkaliphilum (assembly GCF_003259155.1). Taxonomy (GTDB): domain Bacteria; phylum Pseudomonadota; class Gammaproteobacteria; order Pseudomonadales; family Cellvibrionaceae; genus Marinimicrobium_A; species Marinimicrobium_A alkaliphilum. Next base: position 327,622 of record NZ_QGMQ01000002.1, on the reverse strand, counting down.
ACGCCCGCGCTTTTGCGGCAAACTTCTCCTCACACCATCAAAAGCATCATGCTCGGCAGCAACCGGCCTGGCAACGGCCCCATCGCAGGGCAACCGCCAGAGACAATCGCCGGAAACGCGCGCATATAACAGGTACTGGATCGGATTTATGGCAACCATCTTGGTTTTACACGGCCCCAATTTAAATCTTCTGGGCTCTCGCGAGCCCGGGATTTACGGTGCCACCAGCCTGGAAACCATCAATCGTGATCTGACCGAGCGCTGCATCGAAGCGGGCCACCACCTGCAAACGCTGCAGAGCAACGCCGAGTACGAGCTGATCGACCGAATTCACGACGCCCGCAAGGAAGGCGTGGACTTCATTCTGATAAACCCGGCAGCCTTTACCCATACCAGCGTGGCACTCCGAGACGCCCTGCTGGCGGTGGCTATCCCCTTTATCGAAGTCCACCTGTCCAATGTGCATGCGCGCGAAGCCTTTCGTCAGCATTCGTATTTTTCCGACGTCGCTCAAGGTGTGATCTGCGGCTTTGGTGCCAACAGCTACACGCTGGCACTGGAAGCGGCCTTCGCACACCTGAACACACACGCGTGACCCGAGAACTTCACGTGATTAAGACTCTTGCCAAAAGAGCAGTAACACCCGTGAGAGATTGTTTTCCGCCTACATGCGGCAAATCAGTCAACCGATTTGAAAAACAATACTCTGATTGGAGAAGGGCACGATGAAAAAAGTAACAACATTGCTCGCAGCGGCCTTTGTAAGCCTGCTGGCGATCGTACAAGCACATGCCGGGAACCCGGTTATTCGCGACCGCTTTACCGCCGACCCAGCGCTTCTGGTTCACGACGGGCGCGCCTATCTGTATGCGGGCCACGACGAAGCGGCCGAAGATGGCAACTTCTTTGTCATGAACGAGTGGGTCATCTACTCGTCCGACGACATGCTCAACTGGCAGTATGAAAACGCTGTACCGCGCTCGATTTTCGAATGGGCACGTCGCCCCACCGCCTGGGCAGCACAGGCCATTGAACGCGACGGCAAGTTCTACTGGTATGTGACCGTACTCAACGACGCACCGGATGAACCCGAGAAAAACGGCTTTGCCATCGGCGTTGCGGTTTCCGACAATCCGGTCGACGGCTGGCGTGACGCTCTCGGGGGTCCCCTGGTCAGTAGCGATATGACGGAAGCGCCGGCGCACATGCAGTCACACGAAACCTGGGACAACATCGACCCAACCGTGTATATCGACGATGACGGTCAGGCCTTTCTCTACTGGGGAAACAGCCACCTTTACTACGCCAAACTCAAAGACAACATGCTCGAACTGGATGGTGATATCGTGCAGGTCGAAATTCAGGATATGCCCGGTACCTTTACCGAAGGCCCCTACCTGCACAAGCACAATGACACCTACTACATGACCTACGCCATGGATTATCCCGAGCGTATCGGCTACGCCACTGCGCCCAGCCTAGAAGGCCCCTGGTCCTACGGCGGCCTGCTGCTGGATGTTCTGCCCGACACCGGGACCAGCCACCCAGCCGTGGAATATTTCGATGGCCAGTGGTACTTCATTTACCACACCGCCGCGCTGCCCACCGGCGGCAACTATCGCCGCGCCGTATCGATCGAGAAATTCGATCACAACGCCGACGGCAGTATTGACCAATTAATAGCGACAGCCTCGGGTATTGCCTACACTCCTTACAGGCTCCAGGTTATGGCCGGCCCAAATCACTTTTTGCGCCACCAGAACCGTACGCCCAAGATTGCCAACCCGGGCGAGCCGCTGCTCAGCCCCAATCACGACGAACGCCTGGCCGCTTACGACTACAAGTGGCACGTGGTTCCCGGGCTCGCCAATGACGGAAGCGACTATGTTTCACTGCAGGCAGAGAATCTGCCTGGCTTTTACCTGAAGCGCACCAGCACTGGGCGCGTGATCATTGCCAAGCACGATGGCAGTGACGACTTTGAACGACTCGCCACCTTTAAAAAGGTTCGCGGTCTGGCGGATCGCCAGTGGACCTCTTTGCAGGCCTACGGCGAGCGCAACAAATACCTGGTTCAGCGCGGTTTGGATGACGTCCGTGTCGATTCGGTCAGCCGAAACGAACGCGAACGCGCCACCTTCCGCCTTCAGGAAGTCACCGAATAATTTCGGTTTTCAACATGCCCGCCACTGCGGTGGCGGGCTCAGTATTGACAGTCATGAGAGGGCACTATGGATATTCGCAAGATCAAAAAACTCATTGAGTTGCTCGAAGAATCCGATATCGGCGAGCTGGAAATTAAAGAAGGTGAAGAGTCGGTGCGCATCAGCCGCAACTCACCGAACGCTGGCTACGCCATGCCGCCCCAGTACGCCTATGCAGCGCCCGCGCCCGCTCCTGCACCCGCAGCGCCGGCAGCGGCCGAGCCCGCCGCCGCAGCGCCGGCAGCACCAGTTTCCTCTGGCCATCAAGTCAAATCGCCCATGGTCGGTACCTTCTATCGCTCACCCAGCCCCGGCTCAGCCGCGTTTATCGAGGTGGGGCAGCATGTAAAAGCCGGCGAAGTCATTTGCATCATCGAAGCCATGAAGATGATGAATCAGATCGAAGCCGACAAAGCAGGCGTCATCGAAGCCATTCTGGTCGAGGACGGCGAGCCGGTGGAGTTTGATCAGCCGCTGGTCACCATCGTATAAACCAGACGACTGAGGAGTTGGCTTATGTTTGACAAAATTTTGATCGCCAACCGTGGCGAGATCGCGCTGCGCGTTTTGCGAGCCTGCAAAGAGATGGGGATCAAGACCGTCGCCGTGCACTCCCAGGTCGACCGCGACCTGAAACACGTGCGCCTGGCCGACGAGACCGTGTGTATTGGTCCCAACCCGTCGACCAAAAGCTATTTGAATATTCCGGCCATCATCGCCGCCATGGAAGTCACCGATGCCGAAGCCGTACACCCGGGCTACGGATTTCTGTCGGAGAACGCTGACTTTGCCGAGCAGGTCCGCAACAGCGGCTTTACCTTTATCGGCCCCGACGCCGAAACCATCCGCATGATGGGCGACAAGGTCTCCGCCATTAAAGCCATGAAAGTTGCCGGTGTGCCCACAGTGCCGGGCTCCGATGGCCCCCTGCCCTCTAACGATCGCGATAAGTGCCTGGAGATCGGTCGGCGCGTTGGCTATCCCGTTATTATCAAAGCCGCCGCCGGTGGCGGTGGACGCGGTATGCGCGTCGTCCATACCGAAGCGTCCCTGATGAGCTCAATCCACATCACGCAAACCGAGGCCAAAGCCGCCTTCGGCGACGATACCGTGTATATGGAAAAATTCCTGCAAAATCCACGTCACGTGGAAATTCAGGTCATGTCTGACGGCCAGGGCAGCGCTATTCACCTGGGTGACCGTGACTGCTCCCTTCAGCGCCGCCACCAGAAAGTGCTGGAAGAGGCACCTGCACCGGGTATCCCGGACGATATACGAGCGGAAACCGCCCAGGCTTGCGTCAACGCCTGTATCAAAATCGGCTATCGTGGCGCCGGTACGTTCGAGTTTTTGTACGAAGACGGCAACTTCTACTTTATCGAGATGAATACCCGTATTCAGGTCGAGCATCCGGTGTCCGAAATGGTCACCGGCGTGGACCTGATCAAGGAGCAAATCCGAGTGTGCTCGGGTGAGAAGCTTTCCTATAAACAGGAAGATATTGTGATCCGCGGTCATTCCTTCGAGTGCCGGATCAACGCCGAGGATCCACGCACCTTTATGCCCAGCCCCGGCACCATCAAGAACTTTCATGCTCCTGGTGGCCTGGGTGTACGGGTCGACTCACATTTGTACAGTGGCTATACGGTTCCGCCCAACTATGACTCGATGATCGCCAAGATCATTACTCACGGCGAAACGCGTGAAGTTGCCCTGGATCGTATGCGCCAGGCACTGGACGAAACCGTGATCGAGGGTATTCGCACCAACATCCCGCTGCAACAGGATCTGGTCCGCGACTCGGAGTTCCGCAAAGGTGGGGTCAACATTCATTACCTGGAGAAAAAACTCTCCCTGTAACCGGCGCTGACCCGCCCCCAGTCAGACCCTGCGCGCCGCTAGCCTTCTGCTGCCGGCGCGCAGCGTTTTTTGGATACCCAGCTATGCCTTGGCTTCAACTCAAACTCATCACCGGGCGCGATCAGGCACCCGCACTCGAGGACGCGCTGCTCGACAGCGGCTCGGCTTCTGTGACCCTGCAGGACAACGCCGATCAACCCATTTTCGAACCTGCCCTCGGAGAGACGCCCCTGTGGGACACGGTGAGAATCAGCGCCCTGTACCAGGCCGATATCGATATCGCACAGATGACAGGGCTCATTGAGCAGCTTTTGGGAAGCGCACTCCCGGAACATCAGTGGGAACAGCTCGAGGACAAAGACTGGGAGCGGGAGTGGATGAAAAATTACCACGCCATCCGCTGCGGTGAACGCCTCTGGATCTGCCCCAGTTGGCAAACACCCCCAGAGCCGGACAAGGTCAACCTGATGCTCGACCCCGGCCTGGCCTTCGGTACCGGTACGCACCCCACCACGTTTATGTGCCTGCAATGGATCGATCAACAGTCTCTGACCGATGCCACCGTTATCGACTACGGCTGTGGCTCCGGGGTCCTGGGCATCGCCGCATTATTGATGGGTGCGAAACAAGCCGTAGGCGTAGACATCGACCCGCAGGCATTGCTTGCCACGACGGAAAATGCCCGGCGCAACCAATTGCCCGGCGACGCTATGCCGGTGTATCTTCCCGAGCAATGCCCACAAATCTGCGCTGACGTGGTGCTGGCCAACATTCTCGCCGGTCCGTTGGTGGACTTGGCCCCCACACTGCGTGACCTGACCCGCCTCGACGGACGACTGTGCCTGTCGGGCATTTTGGCAACCCAGGCAGATACGGTTGTGGCCGCCTACAAGCCCTGGTTTGAGTTCGAGCCGGTGGCCCAAAAAGAGGAGTGGGTGTGCCTGAGCGCACGCCGTGTGCGTTAGTCGATTTACCCGACGCCCCAGTGGGGCTAAACTGGCGCCTGAATAACGGAACAAATAGGACGGCAAATCCGCCATGAGCACATCCCTGGTCACCCGGTGCCCACGCTGCAAGACCTCGTTCCGCCTCACCACCTCCCAGCTGAGTACAGCCAAAGGGGTGGTTCGGTGCGGCTCGTGCCTGCACGTCTTCCGGGCTCAGGATCACCTCGTGGGTGACAACCGTGCACCCGCACGTGCGGCGCCACCGGGCATACGACCACAAAAGTCCGCCTCCGCGCGCCCGACAGCCGTAAAACGCCCGGCGGCGGCACCCGGGAATAAGCCCGACCTCGGCACCCGCACTGACCAACCGAAACCCCAGCCAACGCGCCCGACAGCGCCACCGGCCAAGGCCGCCGAGCTACCACGCGCCCCCGAGCGCCCGGAAGACGACGAAGACTTCCTGATCAGCGATGACATGGAAAATGGTAAGAGCCGGTACGACGTCGAGCTCAGCGAAGAGTTTTTGGCGATGGATGGCAGCGGCAAACAGACGCGTACCTCGCTGTTCGACCGGGAAATCCAGGAGACTCAGCAAGAGTCCAGCGACGGTGCTGACGAGTCCTGGGCCCTGAGCCTGCTTGACGACGATGAGGATGACGTTCTCGACATCCATAAGAACCCCCAGCCCCTGTCGCCCGCGGAGGGACAGGCGGATTTCATCGCGCCAGAGGAAACCCCCCAGGCGCAACGGAGCCTGGCAGAAGCCCCGCTGGCCCCTCCGAAAGGCAGCGTCAAGGTCACCGGCGATCTCACCCCGCTGTCCGAAGAAAAGACGCAAGACTTTGACTTGAACAACGCGCCCGACGATCGTGCCGCGCTGATCAATCGCATCGAAGCGGCCCCCCTGGAACTGGACTGGCAGCCCACGCGGGGTGCACGACGGCTGATGTGGCCCGGACTCTGTCTGCTGGCAGCCCTGGTGCTGATCACCCAGATCGCCTGGCTACAATTTCACAGCCTGAGCCGTATCGAGCCCTATCGCAGCGTGTACGCCAAAATCTGCCCCTGGCTGGGATGCTCACTGCCCGATTTGATCGATCGCCAGCAGATTCGCGCCTACAATCTGGTGGTGCGCAACCACCCAGAGACCGACAACGCCCTTATTGTGGACGCCATTCTGCTCAACCAGGCCGGATTTGAACAACCCTTCCCCGACCTGGTGCTGACCTTCAGCGATATTCAGGAAAATACCCTGGCCTCACGCCGCTTTAGCCCCGAGGAGTATCTGCGCGGCGAGCTGACTGGGCACCGACTGATGCCCCGCAACCAGCCGGTGCACCTGACCCTGGAATTGGTTGACCCTGGCCCGGAGGCCGTCAACTACCGCGCCTATATCCCCGACTGACGGGAATACCGGTACGCGCACGCGCCAAAACCAACTGACCACAGAACCCAGTGGCGGCCAGGCTTGTACAAATACCAAGCAAAAATAGTGCTCAAAAAAACATCAATTGGGCACTTTTTCGCGTTCCAAAGCGGCCGCCAACAAGGTATCATAGCCAACCTTTTCAGCGGTATTCAGATCGCCCTGTTCGGGGCGAGACAGCAGTAACCATTGACGCAAAGCGGAAACCGTCCTGTGCTCCAGATTGGGCCCTATTGTATTGACAATCAGGTCATACTCGCGCCCATGGCCGGGGTGACTGACCGTCCCTTTCGGCAATTGTGCCGCCGCTTGGGCGCCGGTTTGGCGGTATCGGAGATGGTCACCTCGGACACCGGTCTGTGGTACAGCCGGAAAAGCCAGCTGCGTATGGACCACCGGGGCGAAGCAGGCCCGATCAGTGTCCAGATCGCCGGTGGCGACCCGCAGATGATGGCCGAGGCGGCTTTGCTCAACGCCGCCAATGGCGCCCAGATTATCGATATCAACATGGGCTGTCCGGCAAAGAAAGTCTGCAAAAAGGCCGCGGGTTCGGCACTGCTGAAGGACGAACCACTGGTCTACGATATTCTTCAGGCCGTCGTGGCGAGCGTCAGCGTTCCCGTGACCCTGAAAATCCGGACAGGCTGGTCGCCCGATCACCGCAATGCCGTGACCGTAGCGCGCATGGCGGAAGATCTGGGCATTGCGGCGCTGGCCGTCCACGGCCGTACACGGGCGTGCGGCTATCGGGGCGAAGCGGAGTACGATACCATCGCGCGCGTCGTTGACGCGGTGAATATTCCGGTGTTCTGCAACGGCGATATCGACTCGCCGGAAAAGGCCCGCCAAGCGCTTGAATACACGGGTGCAGCGGCGGTGATGATCGGCCGTGCAGCACAGGGCCGACCCTGGATTTTTCGGGAAATCGATCACTACCTGCAAACCGGTGAGCGATTGCCCGAGCCCCCCCTGAGTGAAATCAGGGACATACTTTGCAACCATTTGCGCGAACTGTCCGCCTTTTATGGCGATGTCATGGGGCCGCGTATCGCCCGCAAACACGTGGGCTGGTACCTGAAGACCCTGGACCAGGGCGATGATTTTCGCAAACAGTTCAACACTCTCGAACATTTGGAAGAACAACATGCCAGCGTTCTGAATTTTTTCGAACAGCTGACCACGCAAGAGGATAAAGCGGCATGAACACAGCAGAAAACTTTTTCGCCGACGGCCCCCAGGCCACGCCACCACAACAAGAACAGGTCGTCGAGACCCAGTCGCTACGCGGCTGCGTTGAGCGCGCAATGGAAAACTACTTCCAGAACCTCGATGGCCAATCGGTGAGCAATGTCTACGAGATGGTCCTGGCCGAAGTCGAAGCCCCCCTGCTCGAAACCGTACTCAAGTACACGCGCCACAACCAGACCCGTGCGGCTCAGGTGCTGGGCTTGAACCGCGGCACCCTGCGCAAGAAACTCAAGCAATACGACCTGTTGTAAACACACAACCACCGATTGTAAGGGGCGAGCCATGACTCGCCCTTTTGTTTTTAACCCGTTTATTCACTGTCGATTGGAATACCCCACACCATGTCCAATAGTACCAACCTTGTCCCCGTCAAGCGTGCGCTGATCAGCGTCTCCGATAAATCCGGCATTGTGGAATTCGCTCAGGCGCTGCACAGCCAGGGCGTTGAAATTCTGTCCACCGGCGGCACTTTCCGCCTGCTCACCGATGCCGGCATCCCGGCCATAGAAGTCTCGGATTACACCGGCTTTCCGGAGATGATGGATGGGCGGGTCAAGACGCTGCACCCGAAAGTGCACGGCGGCGTCCTCGGCCGACGCGGCCAGGACGACGCGGTGATGGCCGAGCACGGCATCAAGGCGATCGACATGGTCGTGGTCAATCTTTACCCCTTCGAACAAACTGTGGCTAAACCCGATTGCACCCTTGAGGACGCGGTGGAGAACATCGATATCGGGGGCCCCACCATGGTGCGCGCCGCCGCCAAGAACCACGCCTGGGTCAATATCGTGGTCAATGCCAGCGACTACCCGGCGATCATCGCCGAGATGAAAGCCAACCAGGGATCGACCTCACTCGACACCCGCTTCGACCTGGCCATCAAGGCGTACGAGCACACTGCCGCCTACGACGGCGCCATCGCCAACTATTTCGGCCGCAAAGTGCCCGGTGGCAACGCCGACTTCCCGCGCACCTTCAACAGCCAGTTCCACCAAGTACAAACCCTGCGTTACGGTGAGAACTCTCACCAGAAAAGTGCTTTTTACGTCGAGAAGAACCCGGCAACAGGCACCATCGCAACAGCCCAACAGTTGCAAGGCAAAGAACTCTCTTACAACAATATCGCGGACACCGATGCCGCCCTGGAAACCGTCAAACTCTTTGACGCGCCTACCTGCGTGATCGTCAAACACGCCAACCCTTGCGGCGTCGCGAGTGCCAACACCCTCAAAGAGGCCTACTTGCGTGCCTTCGATACCGATCCCGAGTCCGCTTTTGGCGGCATCATCGCCTTTAACCGCGAGCTGGATGCGGACACCGCCCAGGCGATAGTCGAGAAGCAGTTTGTCGAAGTGATTATTGCCCCCCGTGTCGCCCAGGGTGTCAGCGAGATTGTCGCCGCCAAGAAAAACGTCCGCCTGCTGGTGTGCGGTGACTGGGGCCAGGCAGCCGCTGACTTTGACTACAAGCGTGTCTCCGGCGGCCTGCTGGTTCAGGATCGGGACAACGGCACCGTCGCTGCCAGCGACTTGAAGGTAGTGACCAAGCAGGTGCCCTCCGAGGCACAGATGCGCGATCTGCTGTTTACCTGGAAGGTGGCCAAAATGGTCAAGTCCAACGCCATTGTTTACGGCAAGGACGGCGCCACTGTGGGCGTGGGCGCCGGACAGATGAGCCGGGTCAACTCGGCGCGCATTGCCGGCATCAAGGCCGACCATGCCGGGCTGGAGGTGAAGGGCTCGGTCATGGCTTCCGATGCTTTCTTTCCGTTCCGTGACGGTATCGACAATGCCGCCGCTGCGGGGATTGCGGCGGTGATTCAGCCGGGCGGCTCCATGCGTGACGACGAAGTCATCGCCGCCGCTGACGAACACGGCATCGCCATGGTATTGACCGGCATGCGCCATTTCCGCCACTGATTGCTTGTGTAGGTCGGATTAGCCCACAGGGCGTAATCCGACAATAACACTACGGCCTGTGCCTCCCCACAAGCTCCCAACCGAAAGCGCAATTTGACAGGACAAGCAACATGAATGTATTGATTATCGGCGGCGGTGGCCGCGAACATGCACTGGCCTGGAAGGTCGCCCAGAGCGCCGCCGTAGAGACGGTTTTTGTAGCGCCAGGCAATGCCGGCACAGCATTTGAGCCGAAGGTGGAGAACGTCGCTATCGATGTACTCGAGTTCGACAAGCTCGCGCAGTTTGCCCAGGACAACCAGGTCAGCCTGACCATCGTAGGCCCAGAGGCACCGCTGGTTGAAGGTGTGGTCGACTACTTCAGCGAGCGCGGCCTGCCCTGCTTTGGCCCCAGCAAAGGCGCCGCCCAACTCGAAGGCTCCAAGGCCTTCACCAAAGACTTTCTGGCGCGCCACAAGATTCCCACCGGCGACTACCAGAACTTCACCGAAGTCGAGCCCGCCCTCGCCTACCTGCGCGAAAAAGGCGCTCCCATCGTGGTCAAGGCCGACGGACTCGCGGCGGGTAAAGGCGTGATTGTGGCGGAGACGCTGGAGCAGGCCGAGGACGCGGTGCGCGATATGCTCTCCGGCAACGCTTTCGGCGATGCCGGCTGCCGGGTTGTCATCGAGGAATTTCTGAGCGGCGAAGAAGCCAGTTTTATCGTCATGGTGGACGGTAAAAACATTCTGCCCATGGCCACCAGTCAGGACCACAAACGCATGGGCGATGGCGACAGCGGCCCCAACACGGGCGGCATGGGTGCTTACTCACCCGCACCGGTGGTGACTGACGAAGTCCATCAACGGATCATGGACCAGGTCATTCGTCCCACCGTGGATGGCATGGCGGCGGAGGGCAATGATTACACCGGCTTTCTTTACGCGGGCCTGATGATCAGCCCCGACGGTCAACCCAAAGTCATCGAGTACAACTGCCGCTTTGGGGATCCGGAAACCCAACCGATCATGCTGCGCCTGAAATCCGACCTGGCTGACCTGTGCCTGGCGGCACTCGATGGCAAACTCGATAACGCCAAGGCCGACTGGGACGAACGCGCCGCTGTCGGTGTGGTGCTGGCCGCCGGCGGTTACCCGGGCAGCTATCGCAAAGGGGATGTGATTGCCGGCCTGCCCACCGACGAAGTCGCCGGCGAGAAAGTGTTCCATGCGGGCACCACGCTGAAATACGATGAGGCGGTCACCAACGGCGGCCGGGTGCTTTGCGCTACCGCGTTGGGCAACAGTGTCAGCGAAGCGCAACAGCGGGCCTATAAGCTGCTCAAACAGATCCACTGGGATGATGTTTACTATCGCACCGATATCGCCTACCGGGCGATAGCGCGGGAACAGCCATCGTAAAATGACAACGGAGGAAGGGGCGCCCAACAGCGCCCCTTCCAGTCAAATCACAAGTTCCATGATGTCATCATGCCTGCCTGCTTAATGGCGACAATGACAACCTGCAACGAATGGGCAATCAAGTACGCACTGCGCTGCTGCCATAACGCGGGTAGCTCAACAGCTGACCATTGCACTGACTGTACAGTCTATCGAACTCCTCAGCGGTCACCGGCGCACTCGCATAGTACCCCTGCAGTATGTCACAGCCTGCGTTTCTGAGAAAGTCACATGCCTCCGAGGTCTCTACCCCCTCGGCTACAACCTTCATCCCCAGCTTGTGAGCCAGATCTACAGCTGCCTCTACAATATGTATCGACCCCATATCACCAGGAAGCCCACGAACAAACGATTGATCAATCTTTATGATAGAAACAGGGAGCTTGTCCAGATACTGCAATGATGAATATCCCGTGCCAAAATCGTCGATCGAAAGAATAACATTATAGTCAGATAGCTCCGTCAGATTTTCCATGCAGCTCTCAACATCTTCCATAAAAGACGTCTCAGTAATTTCAAGCTCAAGCGATTCACCGCTTACCCCATGGAAATCCAAAAGTTGGTGAACCGTTTTTCCAAAGTCGCGATTCATCAGGTTTCTGGTTGATATGTTCACCGCCATATTCATCCCCGATATTCCGCTCTTTTCCCATACTGAAAGCTGGCCTAGCGCTTGATCAATTGCAAAATGCGTAACCAAGTCAATCAGCGTGCTTTCCTCAGCGCGCGGTATAAACATGTTTGGTGGAATTTTTCCACGAACAGGGTGCGTCCATCGCATAAGCGCCTCAGCGCCATAAATGCAGCCTGTCTTCATAACAATCTTTGGCTGATAGTGCATGGACAGCTGCCCGACATCCAATGCTTGAGACAACTCACCAAGAAGCTCGATATTCTCTCTTACGCTGGCATCATTCTTGGAACTGACAAGTAACATCCCCTGTTTCTTTTTTGCTCTCGACTCTGATGCAATGTACCTGACTTTTTCAATGTATCTGGCAGGATCGTCTGTAACACCATCTAACGAAACCCCGCCAAGATAGATATCGCAATGAAGACGCAGACCACCAAACGCCAAAGGCTCTTTGTAAACGGACCCAAGATTCTTTGCATACTGCGTTACATCAGCCTCCGTGATTTCAGGAAGGACTACCCCAAGGCAATCATGGGCAATACGATAAACTGTCGAACTGCTCCCTAATTCACATCGTGCTACATGTGCCATCTGAGTGATCAGTTGATGTATTGCACTAACGCCGAAATTCATTTCGACTTCATCCGCATTCGACATTACAATCCCCATCAGGAAATGCGAATGCCCTTCTCTCTCAGAAAGCTTGGAAAGGTCTCGTATAGAATCCGCCATCAACGCCCTGTTAGGTAGCCCTGTGGGCCGATCATGCGAGGACTGCCATTTCATTTCTTTAATATAGATGGCTACCCTATCGCTGGCGAAGCCTACAACAAACCCTATAAGTGAGAAAAAACCAACCCTGTAAAGCCAGTTAATGGTGTTTTGCATTTCACCGGTATTTGTGTCGATAGGCATAAGCGGCCCCAAAACAAGACCACCAATCAACCCCGCGAGAATCCCTCCTTTAACACCAAAAAATATAGCGGCCAGGACGATGGGAACGTACATCGAATGGGCAAACACATACCTTACACCGCCCGTCACGTAAACTAAAAAACAAACCCCCAAAATCATTACAGAAATCACTATGACAAGCGGTAATCTTGCTCTTCTTAGCCAATCAATCAGATCAAAGGTCTTTGCAACGCTCATATTTAACCTCACGTTCTCAACGCTTGAACCCTATCCCCCAAAATAGCGCGCGTAAAGCGCGCGGATTTTCTGCTTGATCACTACAGCGGACAAGTACGAACCCAAGGCTGTGTCACAAAATGTACTCGGCATCAACAACAAGTGTGGACGATTTCACACAGCTTGCAAATTCAGGTGACAAAATGGTTGTTTTTTGACCACTGGAAAACCATCAGATTCGTAGACTGAGAGTGACATCGCTATATTGCGCCAGCACCGTTACCAAACTTAACCCAGTCGACACTTCCAATGTCAGAATCTCCACGGCACAATATAGTCCACAAAACCATAACCAACGGAGCCTCAAAATGTTAAAGAAGACTCTTCTAACAATGTTCTGCCTGTTCGGCTTTCTGCTTACCCATGCAACGGCTCACGCCGATCCGCCTCAATTCAATGTGCTGCTGTTCTCCAAGATGGATGGCTTTCACCATAAAGCGGTGAACGAAGGTGTCACCGCCATGCGCAAGCTCAGTCAGAAGCATCACTTCTCCATCGACTGGCACGAAGACTCTGGTGTCTTCACCGACGAACGCCTGGCCCGATATGATGCCGTGGTGTTTCTGCTGACCACGGGCAATATCCTCAATGAAGAGCAACAAGGCGCCATGAAGCGCTTTATTCAGGCTGGCAATGGCTTTGTGGGCATCCACAGCGCGTCTGACACCCATTACGACTGGGAGTGGTACACCAAGCTGGTGGGCCGCATGTTCGTCATCCACCCGCCTATCCAGACCGCGCAACTGGAGGTACTGGACAGCAACTTTCCCGGTATGGAAAGTATGCCCGAGCGCTTCTGGCTGACCGACGAATACTACGAGTTCGGCCCGGAGAAGATCGAAGGCCTCAACTACCTTCTGGCCGTTGACGAGAGCACCTACGACCCCTCCGCCGACTGGGGTCGGGTATCCGGTGACGGCATGGGTGACTTCCACCCGCTGGCCTGGTACCACGAGTACGATGGCGGCCGCTCCTTCTATACCGCCCTGGGGCACGTACCCGCCCTTTACGAAGACGACCTGTTCCTGGAGCACGTCTTCGGTGGTCTGCTGTGGGCTGCCACGGGCAAGGGCATCAGCAAGTAACTCCCCTTGGCCTCCCGGCGGTCGGCTCGGGAGGCCAGTTCACCGACCTTGCCCCCCGCCCCTTTTACCGCCTTATACCCAACCCTTTAGCCGCTTCCGGACCACGTAAACCCGGATCTTGACAAACCATACCGTGTGATACATAGTATTTACTGTGTATCACACAGTACTGGGTATTTCGTGACAACAGAGAGTGAACGGCAAACCAAGCTCACCATGGAGCTGCGTCGGGGAGTGTTGGTCATGGCGGTGCTGGAGGCCCTGGCGGCCCCCCACTATGGCTACTCGCTGCGCCGCTTCCTCGGGGAGAAGGGTCTGGAGGTGGATGAAGGCACCCTCTACCCGCTCCTGCGACGGCTCGAGGCCCAAGGACTGCTCAGCAGCGTATGGGAACTGCAGGAGGGCCGCAAACGCCGGGTATACCGGCGTTCAGGCGCAGGCGACGCCGCACACCAGTCAATGCTCGAAGAATGGCAGTTACTGAATCAGGCACTACACCGTATTGCGGGGAACACACCATGAACTGGTTGGAACGTTATACCTTCGCCGTAAAGGCACATCTGCCGACGGACGTCCGCCAGGATGTGGCAGACGAGCTACTCAGCGACCTCCTGGACGAGCGGGATCACCGGGCCGAATCCCTGGGCCGCGAGCTCACCGATGATGAGACCAAAGCGCTGCTCAAAGAGCGCGGGCACCCACTGCTGGTCGCAGCCAACTATCAACCCCGCCGGGCACTGGTGAGCGAAGAGTTATACCCTCTCTTCCTGCTACTTCTGCGCTGGGTGATCGTCGCCATTGCCGTCGTGCAGATCGGATTGGCAGCGATATCAGTACTTAACCAACCAGAGCAAAACATCGGGCAATCAATCATCCATCTCAGTTGGAACACCCTGCACGCCAGTCTCTATGGCTTCGCTTGGCTGACGTTGATCTTTTATCTGTTCGGTGAATACATCAACCTGACCGATTTCTTCAAAAACTGGAAACCCGAGTCCCTGCCCAGGGTCACGCCGCAAGGTGAATACATCAGCCGCACCGGCTCCGCCATTGAAACGGTCGTCACCGTGTATTTTTTCGCGTGGCTCAACCACATCGTTCCACAGAGTCTGTTTGATAACCCCGTTGGACTGGTGTTTTCCGAACAGTGGCCGAGCCTGTTGCCCTGGATCAACGCTGTGATCATCGCCAGCGTTACCCTAAGCCTCAGCAAGCTGCTATTCCCCTACTGGACACGGCGCAAAATTGCGCTCGATCTGTGCCTCTACATTCCCGCCGTGATCATACTGGCCATCATTTACCAATGGGACAACGCCATAGCGTTGCACATGAACACCGAAGAAGGGATCAGTCAGTGGGATATCGGCCAGGGCGTGATCGGCCCGATTCTGGCTGGCTACATCCTTGTAGCGTCGGTGGATAGCGTGCGAAAACTGCGGAAGTTCAGGGCGATGAAACGCGAGTAACGGCGCAGCCTTTCAAACAGACGTCAGGTAAGGTCATCGTCCTCAAAAACCGGTCGCGATCCCATATAACCTTTACCCTGTAAGACAACGATCAAGACAAACAAGATTCCCAGAAAAACATACATGGATACCTCCGGGAGCTGCCAATAAGCTTTGGCAAAACCAAACACCCCGCCCAGAGCAATAAAAAATGCCAACTGAACAAAAAACGGAAATCTTTCCGCCCCTGACGTCCTCTTAGGGAAAACCATTTTTTGACGTCTGAGCGCGTTTCCGTTCTTACTCAAAGTGCATTCAAACGGGCCTTTGAGTAGGCTGACCATCTTGAGTCTTGTGGCATACTCATCAGCGCCAATCACAAATGTATTGGACGATTCCTTGGCAAAGTTTCTCTGGGACGACACCAGCTCGCCATCAACGTATACTTTCTCCAGACCGGAGAAGGTACTGAACCACGCCTCGATCTTTCGCCCCTCATCCTCGAATGAAAATGAATACCCTTTAATGAAGCTGAATGCCTTTTCCTTGCTCATAGTTCAAATTACCTTGTTACCTGTCCTCAGAGAAAAGCCACAACACACCTGATCGATAGCTATCTGTGCTGCTGGCCGCATGGGTTCCGTCCTCGATGGAGACAAAATTGAGTGCCCACGGCATGCCATCGGCCTCTTTCCAGGCTTCATGCCACTCTAATGCAACTTCCCTCAGGGTTGAAAAATCGCGAGTGCCGCTGGTCACCACCAAACCCAGGTCGTCCCGTGATGCAGAGGCAGCCGGCGAGAAAAACTGTTCACGCTCGGGATCGAACGTCGGGTTACTGGCGATTCGGCCCCAGAACACATCCGGGTGCGTGAACGCGGAATAAAGCACCATATACCCACCCCGGCTCTGACCGAACAGGATGCGCCTTGACGGTTCAGCCCGGTAACGATCCTCCACCTCCGGTATCAACTCGGACTCGAGGAAGTTATGGAAGGCTTCCGCGCCACCCTGCTTCGAGTCATCATCGAGAGATCGCGTAGAAAAGTCATGTCCGCGCCTATTGATGGAACCGTCAAAGGAGCCATAGGCAATCCCCACCACTATCGCTTCCTCCAGTCCCTCGTCGTAGGTGAGAAACAGATGATTGGCCGCCAGAATGGGAAATAGCGAATCGCCATCCAACAGATAAACAACAGGGTAATCGCGATCGCTGGCCGAGTAGCCTTCAGGAAATCGAACGTAGATATGAAATGGCCTACCCACCGACCGGGAGTCAAACCGAAAGTAATCGCCACTCAACGCAGGCAGGTGATCGAGCGGAACTTTGGTAGCACTGCTTCCCGCAACGTCAGGTGACACGTTGTGACAAGATGCCAGAAGAACCATCAGAAGGGCAGCCCCTTGGATCCGGAGCAATTTAATAAGCACTTTGTATTCTCTGTACGCCACTACCCACGCCCCCTTAACCGCTGCAAGAGATTGACGAGCCCCTTGGCCTGAAGACATAGATAAATGCCGATGCCCAATTCAATACAACGCGCCAGCAAGTGGAAGCCGTGATTATGACGCTGAATCTGAGAGTAGTACTCGACCATCGTTGTTGCTTGCCAGAAAAGCGCCAAATTGTGCACCACTTGCGGCAGCGAATAGGAAACAATGTAGACACCCAGCACAGTCAGCGCTGCCGTCTGTAAGGCACTATAGGAAGAATCAGGCGTTGCATCTTCTTGTACGGGCACCTTGGGCATCAGCAGCTGAGCCAGCCAGACTGGCCGAATCACCAGCAACAGTGCCACCGCAAAGTAGAGCGCGACAAGAATGCCAGACACCAGATAGTACGCCGTAAAATCGACGTTCTGTGCGTGATAAATCGGCGCCTGAGAAAAGACTAGCGCAATATTCTGAATACCCTTGAGAAACGCATAAATGCCTACCAGGCGAAGGCCGAGGGCGAGAAATTCGACGGTTTTCATCTATTAACTACCACGTTCTTTCCCTCCAACCCTCGTAAGAGTCTACCAGAGGCTCCCTGGTTACGGTGACATCCTTTCCTTTGATAATCGTTACCGTGATTCTGTCCCTTCCCCACTGAAATACAGGAACCTCATCTCTTACTGCCTCCGCCCGATGACGAGGTCCATGCTCGAAGGTAAAATGAAGCCAGTCTCCGTCATCCCCAAAGAGTGACTCAAACGGATCATCACCCCGGTGCATCTCGTGAGACACCTGCAATGTGCCAAGCTCGATATCCGTCAATTGCGAAATTATGCCATCCGGAACATGAATCCTCTCTGCTCCTCTGAAGATAACGAATTCCTCAACGTCATCCGTCTCTTCGTTTAACCTTATCGTAAACTCCAACGTTCCATAGGGCTGAGGGAGAACCCCACTCATGCTCATTTCATGAGCGTGAAATTCGATGGGCGTAGATGCATTGGCTACGCAACTTAGAAAAATAAGCAAAACAATAGTAATTTTCACCGTGTCACCTGTTTGCACGCTCCCGAATGAAATAACCTTCTTTACAGTGCCAGCGAACCAGCGGACACGCGCCGACGTCGCGACCAATTGCTTAAAGGGTCTGATCGTAAACAATTCCCTTGAGCCTTTCGATATAACGCTTTTCTTCATAACGCCGCAACTGCTCAGAAGCCCCGCAGTTCCCAATTGATCGACGATCGTTATCGATAAATATGACATACGCGCGACCAACCGTCATAGGGATACCACAGTCGCCACCCCCGAATCCCGTACGGACGATTTCCACCTGATTCGGCGATCCTTTTATAACCGTCTCCACTCTTAGCGTTCCTTCTATGTGAGGCCAATCCTCGCCCGACTCCGACTCAACCACTCTTGACGAGACGAGAACACCAACATAAATGTCTCGAGCATCAGAGACATGTCGCTCAAGCGGCGCATGCAGGCAGCTGCATGCCAGAGCAATAGACGGAAAAGCAGCCAAGAAAACGACCCCAAAATACCTGAACATATTAATTTCCTATAATGGTTAATATACAGGCCTGGTTTCCAACGCCAGCAACAGATTCGCACGCTGTTCGCGCACAGCGTCGCGGCTCGGAAAAGAACTCCAGCGTGACGTCCTTGTGCGTCACAACTGACCACCCTTACCTATCAGGCACTGGGCTCAGACCACACAGCAAACCCGTTGCCGCCGGGACCCGACTTTCATCTCGACGCTTTATTCCTCAAATAACTGATAAGCCTTACTCAGAAACGCCGGGTAGAGCGGTTCCCTTTGGTACATATTGATGTAGAAGAGTGCGATCAGGTTTTCCTCCGGGTCGATAATGTACTCTGTGCCGAGCATGCCGCCCCAGGCGTAGGCGCTGTTGGAGACTTCCGGCGCGGGCTTTTTGTCCTCGTGGTAGAGTTCAAAGCCCAGGCCGAAGCGGAAGTCCTCTTCACCCTCTTCCGCCCCAGGCAGGCGGTTGATGGTGGTCATCCGCTCGACGGTGTCCGGTTGCAGTATCCGCTGGCCGTTGAATGTGCCTTTGTTGAGCAACATCTGGGCGAACTTGGCGTAGTCTTCGATGGGGCCGTTCAGGCCGATGGCACCTTCGGCGTAGGTTTGCTCGGAGCTGACGGCACCTTTGATGTACACGGTAGAGCCCGGCACCAGTTCGCCGTCCACGGCGCTGTAGGGCCGCACAAAACGCTCCAGGGCCTCCGGCGCGTAGAACCAATCGGTCTGGTCCATGCCCAGCGGGTCGAGAATGGTTTCCCTGACGTAGTCGCGCAGGGGCTGGCCGGATATCCGCTCCACCAGGTAGCCCAGCATATTGGTGCTGACGTGGTAGTTCCACTGGGTGCCCGGATCAAAGCCGAGGGGGTACCCGGCCATCACCAGCATTTCATCTTCCAGAAAAGGCGCGGCAAAGTTACCACCGCCGGTGCGCTGGCCGCTGATTTGAAATTCGGGCTCCTGGCCGCCGAATCCCAGGGGGGCGCCGCTGCCATCGGTGTCAGCGCGGCGCGCCTCACCGGCCAGACCCGCGTACAGGCCCGAGGTATGGGCCATCAGGTGCGCAAAGGTCATGGGGCTGGCCACGGGTCGGGTTTCATAGCTGCCGTCGTCGTTGATGTGGACCAGCACCTGATCGGAGATGCCCGGGAAGTAGTCGGCCACCGGATCGTGAATGTCCACCAGCCCCTGCTCCACCAGAGTCATAAAGGCCACGGTGGTGACTGCTTTGGTCTGGGAGAAGAGCACATAGTAGTCGTCGAGCGAGGCGGGCACGCGGTTCTCCCGGTCGCGCCAGCCAAAGGCATCGGCGTACACCACCTTGCCGTCTTTGGCGACCAGGGCAGCGACACTGCCGGTTTTATGGTCATCGACATAGGATTGCAGGAGCGCGTCAATCTCGCCAATTTTTTCCGGGGCGATGCCCAGTTGCGTCAGTGTCTGGGAACGATCGAAGCGCTGGGGCGTGTCAGTTGTGGTGTCGGTACGCGTGCAGGCGGCGGCGAGCAGCGCGATGACGAGTGTGGACAGGTACCGTGCGCGCGGGAGTTTCAGCATGACATTTCCTTATAGAGCACTTGCCCGCATCAAGACGGGGCAAAATTATGATTTGTCATATCATACATTCGACCTACCCGGCCCACAACGTCAAACGCGCCCACAGGAAACCAAAACCACTCGATGGTCAGACTTATCAGCCGTGGGTGCGGGCGATATACAGGCAATTGCTCTCTCTGGCCTGGCGGAAAGGGTTGTCGAAATAAACAATCTCGGTGCTCACCGAGGGGAAAACCTGTTCCAGCAGGGCGACAAATTCCGGCTCTGGCAGATCCTGACTCCACATGGCAAAGACGCCGCCGGGCTTGAGCTGTCGGGCCATGGCCACGAGGTTGTCGGGGACGTAGAAGCCCGCGTTGCCCGTGTGCAGAAAAGCGCGAGGGGAATGATCGATATCCAGCAGAATGGCATCGTATTGATGCCCGGGCTCCTGGCTGTCAAAGTCGGAGACCGCGAGCTCGAAAAAGCTGCCGTTGATAAATTCACAGCGAGGATCGTCGCTCAGGGTCTTGCCCAAGGGTACCCAGTGACGCTGATGCCAGTCGATGACCGGCGCCAACAACTCGACCACTTTGACCCGCTGTACCCGGGCGTCCTGCAGGGCCGCCACGGCCGTATGCCCCAGGCCCAGACCGCCGACCACCACATCCAGCGCGTCGCCGTTACAGGCCGCCAGTCCCTGCTCGGCCAGCGCTTCTTCCGCGGCCACAAACAGGCTGGACATCAAAAACTCCTCGCCCAATTTGACCTCGTAGATGGGTGTTGCCCCCAGGGCGGGAATAACACGCCGGCGCAGGGAAATCTCGCCGATAGGCGTGTCGCGACTGTCGAGTTCTTCAAAGAGTTTGGCCATAGGGCGCAGGATACCGTTTTTGTCCGGCTCGTCACAGCGGAATGTTGAGCACGAAAATGCCAGGCGAAAGACCGAACCGGCGTCAGCCCGAGCGTATTCCCCCGTCTGTGACACCAGCGATTTTTTTGGCGCATTATTCCTTTCTTGTGACAGAGGTGCTAATATCCCGTCAAGCCTGCGTTGATTAATGCGCCAGCTTCAGAGGCCGTCAATTTTCAGGCGAATAATTGGCAAAACACGCCAGACCATCAGCGCACTCTAGAAAGAGATCGTGGACCGAAATGACAAGACAATGGATCAAGGGACTTATTCTGGCAGCAACACTGGGCACATCCGGTGTTGCCAGTGGTGCAATGATTGTGGTCTCCGGGCAGGCCGGCGGCAGCGGTTCCCTGGACAATGTTCTGTCCAAAGCCTGTAACGGCAATATTACCGGCCCGGCCACCCGTATTCAGGGCTGCCTGAATACCGATCACGACTTTCTGGTGGACTTTACCAGCGACCAGAACCTGGTATTTGGCGGTGGCGGCCAGGCGATGCTGATGGCGGAGTCGGGCAGCCTCAACTGGCTGACCATCTCCCTCGCAGACCCGGGTTTTACCTTCTCGACCCTACAATTGAATATCAATGCCAACGCCAATGGCACCGTGACCTTTAGCGGCGCGCCGGGCGGCGAGAGCGATCCTATGGCTCTGCGGCGCAACGGCCAGAACCGCTTTACCATTTTTGGGGAACACTTTTCGTCCCTGACGTTTTTCACGTCTGCCGGCATCAACAGCGTTGATTTTCTGGCCGATGACCTGCGCCAGGTACGCCTGGGCGGCATTCAGCCCGTAGCCGTGCCGGAGCCCGGCGCAGCCGCTATGCTGGGTCTGGGCCTCTTGTGTCTGGTGATGATTCGCCGCCGCAACAGGCAGCAGGATGAAAGTGCCGTTTAAGTCAGTCTGTCACGGCGCTGCCTCGGTAGCGCTGTTGAGATGAGCACGGTCGCCAGAATCAGCCCCGCGGACAGCCACAGGCAGGCCGCCAACCCGGAACTGCCCTGCCCCGCCACCTGAAATACCCAGCCGGACAGGAGCGTGCCGAGCAGCCGCCCCATGGCATTGGCCATATAGTAAAAGCCCACATCCAGCGAAACCCCATCGCGACCGGCAAAACTCACGATCAAATAACTGTGCAATGACGAGTTGACGGCAAAGAGCCCACCAAAAATCAGCAAACCGATGATCACCAGCCCGGCCGGATCGACACCCCGGGCCAGCCCCAGCGCAATACCCACCGGCGACAGGAAGAGCAGACTGGCCCACAGCAAGGCCGCACGCCCGTCCGGGTGACGCCCACTGATGCTCGGCGCCAGCGCCTGCACGCCCCCGTAACCGATCACCCAGGCGGCCATAAAGCCCCCGGTCTGCCACGGGCTCCACCCCAGACTTTGGGCCAGAAACACCGGCAGCGCCACCACAAACCAGACATCGCGTGCGCCGAACAGGCACATCCGTGCCGCCGACAGCACATTGATGGCCCGACTTTTGGAAAAAATGTCTTTGAACTTGGGTTTGGCTTTTGCCCGCCCCAAGTCACGCTTGAGCAACAACAGGCTGGCCACCCACACCAGCGCCAAGGCCAAGGCCATGACCGCCACCGCCCCCGTAAAACCGAGCGCTACCAGCAGCGCGCCGCCCATAAAAAAGCCCACGCCTTTGAGCGCGTTTTTGGAACCGGTGAGCAGGGCGACCCAGCGATAAAGCGCGGACTGGGCCTCGTCCGGCACCAGCAGTTTGATCGCACCCTTGGCACTCATTTTGTTGAGATCCTTGGCGACCCCGGAAAGCGCCTGGGCCGCCATCACCCAGGGCACGGTCAGCAGCGCCGCGGGCACCAGCAACATGCTCAGCGCCACTACCTGGAGCGCCAAGCCAATGTTCATGGTTTTGTTCAGGCCGATGCGCGCACCCAACCAGCCGCCCGCGAGGTTGGTGACTACACCGAAGAACTCGTAGAACAGAAACAACAGCGCGATTTCCAGGGGCGAGTAACCCAGGGCATTAAAGTGCAGCACCACCAACATGCGCAAAGCGCCGTCGGTAAGGGTAAACGCCCAGTAGTTGCCGGTGACCACCAGGTACTGGCGCACCCCGGGCGACAGTGCTGCAAGCCACCCCATATCAGGCGCTCTGATCCGAACGGCCGACCTTACGCGCCAGCTCGGCAGTACGATTGGCGTAACCCCACTCGTTGTCGTACCAGGCGTAGATTTTTACCTGGGTGCCGTCAACGACCAGCGTGGAGAGCGCATCGATAATGCTTGAGCGCGGATCAGTTTTGTAATCCACCGACACCAATGGACGGGATTCATAACCGAGGATGTCTTTAAGCTCGCCTTCGGCCGCTTTTTTCAGAAGCGCGTTAACGTCTTCCGCCGTGGTGGCCCGCGCCACTTCGAACACACAATCGGTGAGCGAAGCGTTGGTCAACGGCACCCGGATCGCGTGGCCGTTCAGCTTGCCTTTGAGCTCGGGGAAAATATGGGTGATGGCCGTGGCCGAGCCCGTGGTGGTGGGAATCAGGCTACTGCCACAGGCGCGCGCCCGACGCAAATCCTTGTGCGGCGCATCAATGATCGTCTGGGTGTTGGTGATATCGTGAATGGTGGTCATGCTGCCATGGACAATGCCCAGATGTTCGTGAATCACCTTGACCACCGGTGCCAGACAATTGGTAGTGCAGGACGCCGCGGTCACGATCCGGTGCTTGTCCGCCTCATACAGGTGGTCGTTGACCCCCATCACCACATTGAGCACGCCCTCTTCCTTCACCGGCGCCGACACCACGACACGCTTGACGCCCTGATCCAGATACGCCTGCAAGGCCTCGGTGCGATTCATTTTGCCCGACGCCTCAATCACCAGGTCGCAACCGGACCAGTCGGTGTCGGCAATGGCGGTGTTGCGCGAGGTACTGATACGCGCCGAATCCACCAGAATGGTATCGCCGTCGGTCAGCGCTTCATGCTGCCAGCGTCCGTGAACGGAATCAAAATTGAGCAAATGCGCCAAGGTCGCCGCATCGCCCGCCGGATCGTTGATGTGGACGATCTGCATATCATCCCAACCCCAGGCGGCGCGCAGCGTCAGGCGACCCATACGGCCAAACCCGTTAATACCGACTTTGATGGTCATTGGTGAATCCTCGAAAACAGAATGTTAGTGATCCGCACGCCGATCAAAATGCGCACGTGTGCGATTGGCAATGGCGACCAGGGACAGCATCACCGGCACTTCCACCAGGACACCCACCACAGTCGCGAGGGCGGCGCCTGAATGCAGGCCAAATACAGAGATGGCCACAGCCACAGCCAGCTCGAAAAAGTTGGAGGTACTGATCATGCAAGCGGGCGCAGCAATCCGGTGCGGCAAGCGCAGCCAGTAAGCGGCGACATAGGCCAGGAAAAAAATGCCATAGGTTTGAATCAGCAATGGAATCGCAATCAGCCCGATGACGCCGGGCTGGTCGATAATCCGCTCAGCCTGAAAACCGAACAACAGCACCACGGTTGCGAGCAACCCGAGGATAGACCAGGGTTTGACCTGCGCGAGAAAACTGTCGACTCCGAGCGCACCGCGGCGGCGCGAGAGCCAGTGACGCGTGAGCACCCCGGCCACCAACGGCAGCAGCACATAGAGCACGACTGATACCGTCAAGGTTTCCCAGGGGACGTAAATGTCAGTGACCCCGAGCAGAAAAGCGGCCAGAGGCGCAAACGCAAAAATCATGATCACATCGTTGAGCGACACCTGTACCAGGGTGTAATTCGCGTCACCCTTGGTCAGCTGACTCCAGACAAACACCATCGCCGTGCACGGCGCCACCCCGAGCAGAATCATGCCGGCGATATACTCAGTCGCGGTCTGCGGATCGACCCATCCGGCAAACAGGACCCGGAAGAACAGCCAGCCGAGAGCCGCCATGGTGAACGGTTTGATCAGCCAATTCACCACCAGGGTCAAAATCAGTCCTTTGGGTCGCCGGGTCACCTGTCCGAGGGCTCGAAAGTCGATCTGCACCATCATCGGGTAGATCATCACCCAGATAAACACCGCGACCACCAGGTTGACATGAAACACTTCCAGCCTGGCAATAACGGAAAACACCCCCGGCACCAGATTTCCCACCAGCACTCCGACGGCAATACACAGGGCGACCCATAAGGTCATATAACGCTCAAAAATACCCATGCCCTACTCCGCTTGAGTGTTGCTCAACAACACGATGGGCGATCACTGGCCGCGAGCCGGCCGATGGCCGGGCCCAACAGTGTCGGATTGGCGGCGTGGGTCTCGCGCAACACCACCTGCATCCACTCGGGCAGGGCCGCGAGACGATAAAACACCCACTGCCCGCGCCGCTCACCGCACAGCAGGCCGACCTGGCGCAGATGCGACAAATGGCGGGAGACCTTGGTCTGGGGTTGCTGCAGCGCACGCATCAGTTCGCACACACAAAGCTCGCCGTGAGACTGGATCAGCAGCAGGCTGAGCAAGCGCGTGGGTTCTGAAAGCGCCTTGAAAAAAGCCACCGGCGAGGTGGCCGCAGGGTTGATCAGTGAGAGTGTTGCAGTCGACGCCATAGGGCCATCCGGATAATTGGGTTGCAGTCACACGATGGGCCTATGATATGTGGATATCCACATATACGCAAATCCAAATATAAAGAGCCGAAGGCCCCTGAAGAAAGCCGATGATTGCCGCAGTCGCCGGGGCTGGCTAACCCCGACGAACAGCCCTGCATCGCTATTCGGCGATGTAAGGCCGCACCTGATAGCCCCGGGCTTCCAGCATCTTGATCAGGCTGTTATCGCCGGCCAGATGCAGAGCGCCCACCAGAACCAGCGCCGTGGCGTCCTGCTCAAAAATCGGTTGCAGGCGCTCCACCCAGAGCTTGTTGCGGTCGGTCAGAATCAGGTGATAGAACTCTTCAGACTCCTCATAAAAGGGTTTCCCCAATACCGTATACAGGGCGTCCATATCGCCTACGCGCCAGGCATCCAGCGCCGGCCCCATAAAATCGTCCAAATTTTCCAGGTCGCGCAGGGTATGCAGGATAATCTCGTCCTCATCCAGCGCTTTCATGTCTTCCAGCATCGTCATCACCTCAGCCATGCCCTCGAGTTCACCGATGGGCACACCATCCTTTCTGGCCATCTGGGCAAAATGGGTTTCCACGCCGTCGGTCATTCCCCGTCGCTGAGCCTCGGTCACGCTGATCACCAATGACACCATCGCCGGATGAAAGCCGATCATCTGTTGCAACGGAAAGTCATTGGCTTCAGCGTAAGCTACCAGAGCCTGCCAGGTTTCCGGCGCCAACTCCGAAGACAGGGTCTTGCCCGTGGGATAGAGCATGACCTGAGCGACCTGCTGGCCAAAGTGCGGGTCGTCGGCTATCGCCGGGTCCGCTTCCAGGTAGATGACATCGGCCTCCTGGTAGGCAGCGTAAAACGGCGCAGGCAGTGGAAACTCTTCGGGCCGGAGCAGGTGAATGGTACCGCCCAACAGCAGCCGCTGGTCGCCGCGCGTGACTTCATAGACCGACGAGGCACTCTGGGCGCTGGCCGGCAGACTCCACAGGCTGCACAGCAAAAAAGCGTATGCCAACGCTCGCCCCAAGGGGAAGATTGAACGAAACATGCTTGTCTCCTTACACTATTTAGGGTTTGTTGTATCCTGAAAGTGCATGTTAGCGCCAACGCCGAACAGCGACAACGCTGATTTTTACGCCAGCTGTCAGTGACCCGATTCGGGGTATACAATAAGGGCTTCGCAAGCCAACGATGTGGAGGAATCATGGCCCGCACCCCATCCAACATGCTCGCCCTGGGCACCCCCCTGCCTGAAGTCAAACTGCCTGACCCGGGCGGTGAAACTTGGCCCATCGCCCAACGCAAGGGCGAAAACGGCCTGCTGGTGATGTTTATCTGCAACCACTGCCCGTTCGTGCTGCATATCGCGCCTTTTTTGGCCGAGCTGGATGACAAGCTCAATGCCCTGGGGATACGCACCGTTGCGATAAGCAGTAACGATGTCAGCGCCTACCCGGACGATGCGCCGGATAAAATGGCCGAGTTTGCCCAGAAGTACACGCTGGGCTATCCCTATCTGTACGACGAGAGCCAGGACGTGGCCAAGGCCTTCAACGCTGCCTGTACCCCGGATTTTTTCCTGTTCGACAGCCAGCTCAAGCTCGCCTATCGCGGTCAGCTCGACGACAGCCGCCCGGGTAACGACATTCCTGTGACTGGCGTGGACCTGTTGGCTGCCGCCGAAGCCCTCGCACGGGGCGAAACACCACCGGCCGAGAGCCAAAAGCCCAGCCTGGGCTGCAACATCAAGTGGAAATCCGAAGCCTGAGCGTCGCGCTTAACGATTACAATCTGCCCCGTAAAAGCCGTATAATGGCCCGCTAATTTGCCCGGTCCGCACAACCGGGCACGCCGACAACAACCCGTTTTTGTACCGAGATATCGCAGAATATCGCCAGAGACCACCGATGAGGGAGTGAGAATGAGTTTTATTCACGAAGATTTTATGCTCGACACCGAGCAGGCCAAGGCGCTCTACCATGATTACGCCAAAGCCATGCCAATTATCGATTACCACTGTCACCTGCCCCCCAAACTGATTGCCGACAACAAGCAGTTCGACAACCTGTACCAGGTGTGGCTGGCGGGTGACCACTACAAGTGGCGCGCCATGCGCTCCAACGGCGTCGACGAGCGCTACTGCACCGGTGATGCCAGTGACTGGGAAAAATTCCAGAAGTGGGCCGAGACCGTGCCTCACACCCTGCGCAACCCGCTGTATCACTGGACCCACCTGGAGCTGCGCAAGCCCTTTGGCATTACTGACACCCTGCTCGACAGTAGCAGTGCCAAGCGCGTCTGGGACGAGTGCAACGAAAAGCTGGCAAGCCCGGAGTTTACCCCCCAGGGCCTGATGGCTCAGGCCAACGTCAAGCTGGTATGCACCACCGACGATCCCACCGACAGCCTTGAGCATCACCAGAAAGTCGCCCAGGGCGACTGCAAAACCGCGGTACTGCCCACCTGGCGCCCGGACAAAGCCATGGCCGTGGAAGATGCCCGCGAGTACAACCGCTACCTGGACACACTCGCAAAAGTGGCCGATACCGACATCAGCGATTACGACAGTCTGATGCAGGCTCTGCAGAAGCGTCACGACTTTTTCCACGCCCAGGGCTGCCGCCTGTCCGACCACGGCCTGGAAACGGTGATGGCTGCCGACTACACCGATGCCGAAATCAAGACCATCTTCGCCAAGATCCGCGGGGGCAGCGACCTCAGCGGCGAGGAAATCGAGAAATTTCAGTCCGCCATGCTGGTTGAATTTGCCCGCCAGGACCATGAGAAAGGCTGGGTCCAGCAGTACCATATCGGCGCCATTCGCAACAATAACCCGCGCCTTTTCCGGGATTTGGGCCCGGATACCGGTTTTGACTCGATCGGTGATCACTGCTATGCCAAGCCCCTGTCGAAGTTCCTCGGACGCCTGGACAGCGACAACCGCCTGGCCAAGACCATCCTCTACAACCTGAACCCCCGTGACAACGAGATGATCGCCACCATGATCGGCAACTTCCAGGACGGTTCCTCCGCCGGCAAGATGCAGATGGGCAGTGGCTGGTGGTTCCTGGATCAGATGGACGGCATGACCCGCCAGATCGAGGCCCTGAGCCAACTCGGGCTCCTGAGCCGCTTTGTAGGCATGCTCACGGACAGCCGCAGCTTCCTGAGCTACAGCCGGCACGAGTACTTCCGCCGCCTGCTGTGCCGCATTCTGGGCCGCGACATGGTCAACGGTTATGTTCCCGACGACCTGGCGATGGTCGGGGGCATGGTGCGGGACATCAGCTACAACAA
Source organism: Marinimicrobium alkaliphilum (assembly GCF_003259155.1). Classification (GTDB taxonomy): domain Bacteria; phylum Pseudomonadota; class Gammaproteobacteria; order Pseudomonadales; family Cellvibrionaceae; genus Marinimicrobium_A; species Marinimicrobium_A alkaliphilum. Next base: position 298,889 of record NZ_QGMQ01000002.1, on the reverse strand, counting down.
CGCCGAAGGTTACTTTCCCTTCGAAGTCCCCAAATAAGTAAAAAATCGTTGTTCGCTAACAAAAAACCCGGCAATCGCCGGGTTTTTTGTTTATGCTAGGCAAAATGATATACGATTAGCATTTAATAAGACTGAGCGGGTCAATCCCTTGTGACGAGCCTTGAAACCCTAAATTTTGCCTTTTCCGTCACAGCACCGATTTTTGTGATGGTGTTGCTGGGCCTGGGCCTCAAGCAGCTGCGCATGATTGACGACGACTTTATTGACGTCACCTCGCGCCTGGTCTTTACCCTGGGCCTCCCGGTATTGCTGTTCTTCAGCAGCGCAAACATTGATTTTGCCAGCGAGATGGCCGACCCGCGGGTGCTGCTGGTGATCGGTATGGTTACCCTGCTGGTATTCGTCTTCAGTAACCTGAGCGCCTCCTGGTTTATCCAGAGCCCCAAGGACCGCGGCGTCCTCGTCCAGGGGGCCTTTCGGGGCAATCTGATCATTATTGGCCTGGCCTTTTGCGTCAATGCCTACGGCGAAGAAGGGCTGGCCCTGGCGACCCTACCGGTGGCGCTGACGATCATCCTCTACAATATGCTCTCGGTGTATATCCTCAATAACAGCCTGAGCCCTGCAGGGCGCGGCTCGGCCATGAAGGTCGTCCGAGGTATTGTACGCAACCCACTGATCATCGGGATCGCCCTGGGACTGCTCGCCAACATGGTGAGGCTGCCGATCCCGGACGTAGTGAGTGCCACAGGCGACTACCTGGGCCAAATGGTATTGCCGCTGGCGCTTATCTGCATCGGGGGGGCGCTGGACATCAAACGGGTGCATCACGTCGATAAGGCGACTGTATCGGCAACCGTCTGGAAGCTGCTGCTCTCGCCCATCATTGCCTGTCTGCTGGCCGTGGCTTTGGGGCTGAGCGATAAATTGGTGGGTGTGGTGTTCTTTCTGTCGGCGGCGCCAGCCGCAACCGCCAGCTTTATCATGGTACAAGCCTTGAACGGCAACACCCAGCTGGCGGCCAACATTATCGTCCAATCCACACTCTGGTCGATTTTTACGGTCACGCTGGGCTTCTGGGTGCTGCAGTTGTGCGGCCTGGTAAGCTGATACCTGGCCGCACTTGGCTTTACTCGCTATCGGTACCGATCTGCTCTTCGATGGCCTCGGTCGTGTTATCGTGGCGCACGTCCTCACCCTTCACCAGATAAATCACGTACTGAGCCAGGTTGCGCGCGTGGTCGCCAATACGTTCAAGCGAGCGCAGTGACCACATGATATTGAGCACCCGGGTAATACTGCGTGGGTCTTCAATCATGAAGGTGATCATTTCGCGCATGGCCGTGCCGTACTCCATGTCCACCATCTTGTCAGTGTGCACCACCTTCATCGCGGTATCGACATCCAGCCGGGCAAAAGCGTCGAGGGCATCGTGCAACATGTGTGAAACATGGTTCCCGATATGGCGGACTTCCACATAGCCCCGGGGCGAAATCCCATCGCGATTGAGTGAAATCGCCTGGCGCGCAATTTTGCTCGCTTCGTCGCCGATACGTTCCAGGTCCGTAATCGCTTTGGTCACAGCGATGACCAGCCGCAAATCACTGGCGGCCGGCTGGCGCCGTGCCAGAATGCGAACACACTCCTCGTCGATGGAGATTTCCATCTTGTTGACCTTGCTGTCGGCACGCACAACCGCTTCGGCCTTCTCCTGGTCGGCATCGACCAGCGCCTGAATCGCATCGTTCACCTGACGCTGGGCCAACCCTCCCATCTCTGACAGGTGCGTCCGAATGTCATCCAGCTCGATATTGTACTGCTGGGAAATATGATCTTTGTGACTGCTGATTTCCATTGCCATAGCCCCTTGTGTGCTTAACCGTAACGGCCGGTAATATAATCTTCGGTTTGTTTCTTGCTCGGATTGGTGAACACCGTATCGGTATCGCCATACTCCACTAGCTCGCCCATATACATAAAGGCGGTGTAATCAGAGACCCGTGCCGCCTGCTGCATATTGTGGGTCACAATTACAATGGTGTAATTATCCTTGAGTTCGTAAATCAACTCCTCAATCTTCAGTGTCGAGATGGGATCCAGGGCCGAGGCCGGCTCGTCCAGCAGGATCACTTCCGGCTCAATGGCAATGGCCCGCGCGATGACCAAGCGCTGCTGCTGACCACCCGACAGACTGAAAGCATTCTCGTTCAGGCGATCTTTGACCTCATCCCAGAGCGCCGCTCGGCGCAGAGACGTTTCCACAACTTCGTCGAGAACACGCCGTGAGTTGACGCCTTGAATACGCAAACCGAAGGCGACGTTCTCGTAGATCGTTTTCGGAAAAGGGTTGGGCTTCTGGAATACCATCCCCACACGCCGCCGCAACTCGGCCACGTCAACTTTCGGGTCATAGATGTTATCGCCATCCAACAGTACCTCCCCCTCAATACGACAGATATCAATCAGATCATTCATGCGATTGATACAGCGCAAGAGGGTCGATTTGCCGCAACCACTGGGTCCGATAAACGCTGTTACACGCTTCTCGGGAATCTCCAGATCAACGCCTTTGATCGCCTGATCCTGACCGTAATACAGCTTGAGATCACGGATACTCAGGCAGATCTTCTCATCGCCCAGGTTCAGCGGCTGTCCTTGGGTATTGCGCAGGCGGCTGCTGTCAACCGCGTGGGTACGAGTCGTTTGATCATTCATAATATTAACCTTTCACTCACATTCAAATGGGTAAGCGTGCGTCAGTCACTTTCGCTGCGGTAACGTTCACGCAAGCGATTGCGGATTATCATCGCGGTCAGGTTGAGCACAATAATCAGGGCCACCAATATCAAGGCCGTGGCATACACCAAGGGGCGACCTGCTTCGACGTTAGGGCTTTGGAAACCGACGTCAAAAATATGGAAGCCCAGGTGCATAAAGGCGCGATCCAGGTGCAGGAAGGGCGCGTTGCCATCGAGTGGCAGGCTGGGCGCCAGCTTGACCACACCCACCAACATCAGTGGCGCCACTTCACCGGCAGCGCGTGCCACGGACAGGATCACACCGGTCATCATTGCGGGCGCCGCCAGCGGTATCACCGTTCGCCACAGCGTCTCCGCCTTGGTCGCACCCAGCGCCAGGCTGCCATCGCGAATACTGCGAGGAATACGCGACAGACCCTCCTCGGTGGCCACAATCACCACCGGCAGGGTCAGCAGCGCCAGAGTCAGCGAGGCCCAAATCAACGCGGGACTCCCAAAGGTCGGTGAAGGCAACGCCTCCTGGTAGAACAGGCGATCAATGTTGCCCCCCAGAAAGTAGACAAAAAAGCCGAGACCAAAAACACCAAAGACAATGGAAGGCACACCGGCAAGGTTGTTGACCGAAATCCGGATCACCCGGGTGAGCCACCCCTGCTTGGCGTACTCACGCAGGTAGATGGCCGCCAGCACCCCAAAGGGCGTGACCACAATAGACATGAGAATCACCATCAGCACCGTGCCATAAATGGCGGGCAGAATGCCGCCCTCAGTATTGGCCTCGCGCGGATAACCGCTGACAAAATCCCAGAAGTTACGCCCGTAGTGACCCATTTTCTGGAACATACTCATATCGTTAGGCCACCAGGCGTGGACCACCGCATCCAGGCGAATGGTACGCATCTGCCCTTCCATGGTCTCCATGGTAATAGCATACCGACCAACCTCGTGGCGCAGTTCATTGCGACGCTGCTCCAGCACCGCGTAGTCTTCATCCAGCGCCGCCTGCCGTTCGGCCATTTCCGCTCGGGCCTGTTCGCGCTGCGCCTCGCTCAGGCGCTCGTTCAGATTCAGACCCCGATCGCGCAGACGCAGCTGCTCCATACGGAAGTTGACGTCCCCGATATCCACCCGCTCGATCACGTTGATTTCGCGCACAAGATCGGCGGTCTCGGCCATACGCTGGCGAAACGCCGCTCGCGCTTCAGCGCCTTCAGCCACCACTTCGCCATCGATGCGGTAATCCACCAGGTAACCGTAAAAGTCTCCCCAGGTCAGGCGCTCCAGCACCAGAATATCCCGAGGGAACCGGCGGTCATACATGTGATCGTCCAGGTACCAGACAAAATCCTGTCCGGTCACATCACGATTGCCCCGCTTGATCATATGCCGGGTCACCAACTCCTGACCCTCTGGCACCGTCAAGCCCGCCTCGCGCATGGCGATGGCGGTCATGGTCTCGGTGCGGTTGACCTCACCAATGACCCGCTGACCCTCACTTTGACCCGGTAAGCGGTACTCAAATTCGACCACCGGCTTGGGCCAGAAGTGCGACAGGCCATTGATGGCAATCATCAACACCAGCCCGGTAACGGCTACCATACAGATACTGACGGCGCCGCCACTCAGCCAGATCCAGGGCGAACCCTTGCTAAACCAATCTTTCATCATCGTTCCTCAAGTTGTCTCTGCCAGGGCCTTAAAGCGAGCTGTAGCGCTTGCGCAAGCGATGACGCACAATTTCGGCAATCGTGTTCAGGAAAAACGTCAGCACGAACAACACCAGCGCCGCCAGGAACAGAATGCGGTAGTGGGTGCCTCCAACTGCCGCCTCAGGCATCTCCACGGCGATGTTGGCCGAGAGGGTGCGCATACCTTCGAAGATGTTGAAGTTCATCACCGGGCTGTTACCTGTGGCCATCAGCACAATCATGGTCTCGCCTACAGCGCGACCGAAACCGATCATGACAGCAGAGAAAATGCCCGGACTGGCCGTCAGCAGCACAACCCGGGTCACGGTTTGCCAAGGGGTTGCGCCCAGCGCGAGGGCCCCCTGGGTCAGATGCTTGGGCACATTGAAAACCGCATCCTCGGAGATGGAATAGATCGTGGGGATGACGGCGAAGCCCATCGCGATACCCACCACCATGGCGTTGCGTTGGTCGTAAGTGATACCGACATCGGTCAGCCACTGACGCATATCACCCGAAAACAGCGCAATCTCAACCCAGGGGCTCAACACCACACAAGCCCAACCCACAAAGATCACCACCGGCACGAGAATGGCAGCCTCCCAGCCGTCCGGCACCCGCTGCAGCAGGGCGCGCGGCATCCATTTCATCCAGACGTAGCCGGCGAAAATCAGAAACACCGGCATCAACAGCAGAATTGAGAAGACTGCGGGCAGGTTGCGCTCAGCGAAAGGTGCGAGCCACAAGCCGGCAAGGAAACCGAGAATGACTGTTGGCAATGCCTCCATGATCTCGATGGAAGGCTTGACCAGTTGGCGCAGCTTGGGCGACATGAAGTAGGCGCTGTACACCGCTCCCAGAATCGCCAGAGGCATGGCAAACAACATCGCGTAGAAAGCCGCTTTTACGGTTCCCAATGTCAGAGGCATGAGCGAGAACTTGGGCTCGAATTCATCGGTTGCCGACGACGACTGCCAGACATACTCCGGCTGCGAGCGACCCTCGTACCAGACCTTGCCCCAGAGTGCGCGCACAGACACTTCCGGATGGGGATTGAACACATCCACCTTATGTACCCGTTCCTGATTGTCCACCGCGAACAGGCCATTGGCGCGCGGCGCCATATGCACCAACGCCAGTGGAGCATCTGTGACTGTGCGGCTCAGCAGGGTGCGATAGGAGGTGGAATAGTGAAGCTTCAGATTGCCACCGGCATCGTAGGTGACAAACCCCTTGCGGATATACTCGGGAGAGATACCTGTCACCGCCGAGGCGTGCGACTCGAAGTCACGCACACGGGTGATACGGTTGATATTGTCCTCATCGCGCACCAGCATGATCTGACTGACACTGCCCTCGGAACCACCCACAATCACTGATACGGTGCCGAGCAGGTATTCCAGAGCCGAAACTTCAGCGCTGTCAGCACGGATGATACGCTTGGAGTCCACCCGTTCGGCCTGGGCGGGGCGACTGACGTCGTAATAATGCAGGTGCCCCTGATTGTCTCCCACAAGCAGATGGCGCATGGTGATATCGAGCAGTACCCGGGTCGGCTCTGCACCTTCCGGCAACCGCGGAATATCGTAGGCGTTGCGGCGAACGGTGACCTCACCGGTCAGGAAGGACGTGGTTTCTTCAAAACGCACCAGCCGCAAACGGCCATCATCCAGCGCCGCCGCGACGCTGGTTCCGGTGCTCCCGCGCTGAATGGCAATGGATGCGATGCCGCTGCCATCACCCGCCACGTCCAACAACACCCGCTCGCCATCGCGTACTGGATACACCAGGCTGGGGTTGTACAGGCGCCCATCGCGTGAAAAAGATTCGTTAAACTCATGGCGTACCAGCAGTGCCTCGCCGTTCTCCAATCCGAAAATCGATAGCCGATTGCGTGGCTCCGCCAAGCCGAAGGCTGTGACCCTAACGTCCTCGGGTATCGGCAACGCCTCCCGGCGGATCACGCTACCATCGACAGTGTTGAAAAACACCGCTTCGCGCTCGCTGGTGTAGCGCACGGCCACCGCCTTGTGACGATCCATGGCAATATGCAGGGTTTCTGCCTGGGTGCCCCCGGGAGCCGGATACTGAGCTTCGACCGTCAACGAGGCGGGGCGCAACATGGGCGCCACCTCGCTAAAAAGGTACACAAAGATCAGAGCCAGTGCGATGATCACACCCACCCCAAATGTGCCCACGGAATACTTGGCAAAATAATCTTTGATCGTCCGCCAACGACGCAGGCGTTTGCGGCGCTCACCGTCCGGCAAGGCACCCGGTTGACCGGGTTCTCTACCCGCGGACGATAGCGAAGGCGCAGACTGGTTCATAACTCTCCTCGGCTTGGCCAGACCGGCGACCGCCGGCCATTGCTCATGACGACGCTATGGTATCGGCGCCATATGACAGTTATATGACAAACTGTCACAACACCGTCATACAACCCCACAATAAAAAGGGCCCCTTAAGGGGCCCAAGCGATATTCATGTCACTACGTGTCTGAACGTTATTGGTCGATACCCAAGCGCTGACGCTCCTGCGCGGCGACCGACGCAGGCAGCGGGATAAAGCCGTCGCGGTGAGTCACTTCCTGGCCCTGCTTGGACAGTACCATGCGCAGGAACTCGCGGGTGCGCGGATCCAGACCGTCTTCGGGGTGCTTGTTGACGTAGACGTAGAGGAAGCGGGCCAGCGGGTAGTCGCCGGTTGCCGCGTTTTCACCGGTAGGCTCAAACAGGCGACCTTCTTCTGTACCCAACTTGATGGCGCGCACGCCCGCCGTTTCGTAACCAATACCTGAGTAGCCAATACCGTTCAGCGACTCGCTCACGCCCTGAACCACCGAGGCTGAACCGGGCTGCTCATTCATGTTGTCTTTAAAGTCGCCATCACACAGGGCGTGCTGACGGAAGTAACCGTAAGTACCGGATACGGCGTTGCGGCTGTACAGGGTAATATCGCGGTTCGCCCAGGCGCCGTCCATGCCCACCTGACCCCAGCGGGTAATGTCGCGAGCACCACCACAGCGACGGGTGCTGGAGAAGATAGCGTCCACCTGAGCCAGGGTCAGGCCTTCGATCGGGTTATCGCGGTTCACGAATACCGCAATGGTATCGATACCCACACGCACCATGGTCGGCGCATAACCGTGCGCGGCTTCAAACTGCGCCACTTCGCTGTCGCGCATGGTGCGACTCATGGGACCGAAATTGGCGGTACCCTCAGCCAGAGCCGGCGGCGCCGTGGAGGTGCCAGCACCCTGGATCTGTACGCTGGTATTGGGGTAGAAGCTGCGGAAGTCTTCCGCCCACAGAGTCATCAGGTTGTTCAGGGTATCTGAACCGATGCTGCTCAGGTTGCCAGAGATACCAGAGACCGGACGATACTCCGGCAGATTGGGGTCCACCTGGGCGTTGCTTGCCGAGGCACAGACCAGTGAGCCGGCAAGAGCCAGGCCTTTCAGGATTTGCTTAGCGTTCATTGAGCGCTCCGTTATCTTCAAGTCAGGACATTAAGTCATAGTGTGTAAAGATGAGGTCTCCTCACCCTTGGCAAGCACTTTAACCATCAATTGTGACACTTGTGTGAAGCTCAAACGCTTTTCGCCCAGACACAAAAAAGGCGGCCGAAGCCGCCCTATCACACCCCGAACATGTCAATTAGCTGGTGAACACCGGGCCCATGCCCGCGCTCCAGATGATCACGCTGGACACCATCACCACCACCGCCAGTACCAAGGCTACGGTGACTACCGAGCTGGCGTAGATAAAGCCGCGCTCTTTGGGAATGTCCATCAGAATCGGAATGCCTTCGTAAGTCAGATAAACCGAATAGGCTGCGGCCACCACCAGCACCCCTACGACCAGCCAGAGCTGGGGGTAAAGGAGTACCACCCCGGCCAGCATCATAGGCGCCGCTGTATAGACGGCCAACGCCGTGCCCTCGTAATGACGCTTGCTGGCGCTGTCACTCACACCGAATGTCCGCGACATCCAGTTGATATACTCGCCCAACACATAGACCACGACCAGCTGCGCGATATACGCGGAGGCGCAAATCAGCAGCGCACTTTCGTGAGTCAACTTCACCACCGGACCGCTACCCACCACCCAACCTACTTGGGTCAGGCCAAAGTAACCGGCAATCACAGGAATCAGTGCCAGAATCGGCACGTGCAGCATAAAAACTTTGAAAAACGACTGGTCTTCGTTGCGAATCCGTTGCCACTCGCGATCGGGGTTAACCAGGATGCCCAGGGTGTGCTGTAAAATCGCCATCTGCTACTCCTAACTGCTTGTTTTCTTATAGTAAGTACGGATCTAGTATCAGCTAGAGGTGCCTGTGCTGCAAAGACACATTAGCAATAAAAAGAACCACAAAAAGTATCAAGAGTTATAAAAACGCCTTTTCTGATCGCTATTTAACCACTTTAAGACTGGGACGTTTTTTCTCTACCCCCGTTGGGGTATCGTCCTCTGGCGTCGGCGGTGCCGGCGGCGGCGTTTCCGGCTCGAAGGCCATACCCTGACCATTTTCCCGCGCATAGATGCCCAACACCGCATAACAGGGAATGAACAGATCCGTGGGCACTCCCCCAAAGCGGGCATTAAAACGAATCGCGTCGTCACCGATCACCAGATCCTGGACCGCTGTCGGATTGATATTGAGAATGATCTGACCGTCCTTATTCACGAAACTCTGTGGCACCAGAACACCTTCAAGATGTGCATCAACCAGAATATGGGGGGTGCAGTCGTTGTCGACAATCCACTCGTAAAGCGCACGCATCAGGTAGGGGCGACTGGACGTCATGGCCATGGAGGAACTCCGTAACAGGAACAGATAAAAAACCGGGGCCGATGGCCCCGCGGTTACTCACTTCAGGCAGCGGGACGCATTTCCCGCTCGAACTCACTCAAACTCTGCTGAAAAGAGTCGCGCGCAAACAGGCGCTCCATATAGTCCAGCAAGGGCTTGCTCTGCCGAGTTGAGGGCAGCTCAATTTCCAGCATCGGTAAACGCCAAAGAATCGGGCCCAGGCAGCAGTCAACGATCGTGAACTCGTCGCTCATAAAGAAGGGCATTTCGGCAAAAATCGGACCGATCGCAAGAAGGCCCTCTTTGAGCTCCTTACGCGCCTTGGCCGCCTGATCCTTGCTTTTAGCGCCGACAATGATATCCACCAGCGGTGCCCAGTCCTTTTCCAGACGGTGCATCCACAAGCGGCTTTGCGCGCGCGCCACCGGGTACACGGGCAACAGTGGAGGATGCGGGAAACGCTCGTCGAGGTATTCCATAATCACTTTGGATTCATACAGCGCAAGATCCCGGTCAGCCAGTGTGGGCAGTGAGTTGTAGGGATTGAGATCCGCCAACTCCTGGGGTTTGCTTTTCGGGTCGACGTCGACAAGATCGACGGACACACCCTTTTCGGCCAGAACGATTCTGACCCGATGACTGTAATGATCCCTGGCATCGGAAAACAGCGCCATGGAGGAGCGCTTGGTCACAACACCCATTCGATTCACCTCTGTAAGATGTTTTTAAAGCACAAACGGGCGCTTGCGCGCCCGGTTACGCCGACGTCAAACCAGTGTCAGTGGATGTCCTTCCAGTATTCACGGTTGAGCAGATAAGCAAAAACAAAGAAAACCAGAATGAACAACAGCACATAAATCCCAATGCGCTGACGGTCAACTTTGTAAGGCTCAGCGACGTAGGCGAGGAAGTTCACCAGATCGTAAGTAACCTGATCGAACTCGTCCTGGCTCATACTACCACTAATTGCACCTTCAACGAGATTGCCGCAGTTTTCATCAATGACCGGGTTCCCGGCACCGTCGCGTACCACATTGCCGCGCTGATCGCGCTCTGGCCCTGCACCACACTCCAGCAGGCCTTGCAGCTCAAGCATGGCGTGGGGCATGCCGACGTTGCTGAACACCCGGTTGTTGACGCCGAACGGGCGGCTGTCATCGCGGTAAAAGTTACGCAAGTAGGTGTACAACCACTCGGGACTGCGCGAGCGGGCCACCAGACTCAGGTCCGGCGGCGCTACCCCAAACCAGGCGGCGCCGTCCTGCGTGCTCATGGAAATCTCCATACGCTCGCCAATGCGGTGGGTGGAGAAGATCATGTTGTCACGCATCAGGTCGTGGGGAATATCCAGATCGTCAGCGACACGCTCGTAGCGGGAAAACTTCACCGAGTGGCAGCCCATGCAGTAATTCATGTACCACTTCGCACCGCGCTGCAGGGAGTCCTTATTGCGCGGGTCGGTTTTCATTACGTCACAGGGCACATCACCACAGCTGGGGGCACCGGCGCCAACGGCGGCAATCGGTACCACAACCAGCACGGCAAACAACGCCAAGCCACCCAGGGTCAAACGCAGCGGCAGCCCCTTCTTCTGCACACGGTCGGGCACCGGTGACGTCTTCTCACGCGTGGTCCAGAAGGGCATGCCGATAAAGTACGCAAAATAGATCAGGGTACAGATCTGCGCCAGTGCCGTACGACCTGCAGTCGAGGGCTGAACACCCAGATAACCCAGAATCACGAAGGCCGAGACAAAAACGATCAGGGCGACACGGCTGAACATGCCTTTATAGCGCATGGAGCGCACCGGGCTGCGGTCCAGCCAGGGCAGTACAAACAGCACCGCGATCGCGGCACCCATCGCCATCAGACCCAGGAAGCGCGAGTCAAGCGGGCCAACATCGACCGTAATCGCACGCAGAATCGCGTAGAACGGCGTGAAATACCACACCGGTGCGATGTGCTCCGGCGTCATCAGGTTGTTCGCTTCTTCAAAGTTCGGGTGCTCCAGGAAGAACCCACCCATCTCCGGGAAGAAGAACACGATAAAGCAGAACACGAACAGGAACACCGCAATACCGGTCAGGTCATGCACCGTGTAATAGGGGTGGAAAGGCACGCCGTCTTTAGGAATACCGTTTTCATCCTTGTTGGCCTTGATATCGATGCCGTCCGGGTTGTTGGAACCCACTTCGTGCAGCGCCAGAATGTGCAGCACTACCAACGCCAACAGTACGATCGGGAGGGCCACTACATGCAGTGCAAAGAAACGGTTCAGGGTAATACCGGAAATCAGGTAATCACCGCGAATCCACTGGACCAGGTCTTCACCCACCACAGGGATCGCACCGAACAGGGACACAATCACCTGCGCACCCCAGTAGGACATCTGACCCCAGGGCAACACGTAGCCGAGGAAGGCTTCCGCCATCAACACCACGTAAATGGTCATACCAAAGATCCACACCAGCTCACGCGGGGCCTTGTAGGAGCCGTACATCAGGCCGCGGAACATGTGCAAGTACACCACCACAAAGAAAGCCGAAGCACCGGTGGAGTGCAGATAGCGCAGTAACCAGCCATATTCCACATCGCGCATGATGTACTCAACAGAGCGGAAGGCGTCATCAGGCGAGGGGACATAGTTCATGGTCAGCCAGATACCGGTGACCAGCTGATTCACCAGCACCAATAGCGACAGGACGCCGAAAAAATACCAAAAGTTGAAGTTTTTGGGCGCGTAGTACTTGCCCATGTGGGTATCCCAGGCACGCTGTACCGGGAGGCGCTTATCAATCCAGTTCCAAAGTCCTACCATCTTGCTCATCTATTAAACCTCCTGATCCACGCCGATAATGACCAAGCCGTCGCCTTCATAGGCGTGCGGGGGCACTTCGAGGTTGGTCGGTGCCGGTACACCGCGGAAGACGCGGCCAGCCATGTCAAAACGCGACCCGTGGCAGGCACAAAAGAAACCGCCAAGCCAGCTGTCGCCACCCAGGTCCTGGGCGCCCACATCTGGGCGGAAAGTCGGCGCACAGCCGAAGTGGGTGCACAAGCCAAGCAGTATCAGATATTCCTCTCTGATGGAGCGGTGGCGGTTGCGGGCATACTCGGGCTGCTGGGGGACTTCGGACTCCGGGTCCCGCAAACGGTCTTCGATCTGCTCCAGAGTCGCCAGCGCCTCGCGCGTGCGACGCACGATATAGACTGGCCGACCGCGCCACTCAACGGTCACCATTTCACCCGGCTCCATGCGGGAAATATTCACCCGCACCGGGGCACCGGCGGCCCGGGCACGTGCACTCGGATTCCAGGAACCCACAAAAGGTACAGCAGCACCTACAGCACCCACAGCACCCACCACCGCGGTGGCAGCCGTGAGCACCCGGCGGCGCGTTACGTTTACAGCGTCATTACTCATGACGGAAATCTCCCCTAACAGCTTGTGACGGCCTGTAATTTCGCCAGAAAACAATGGCTTAGCATAATTTTTCGAGTTTCAAAAAATGCTCAATCTTAATGAAAATACGCCCATCTTACAAGATAAGCTCAATCTTTCCGTACCGGATAAAGAAAACGCCCAGGAGCTCTGGCACCTGGGCGTTCCTTTTGCAAGCATGGTTTCTGCCCACCGGAAAGGCCGGAGGCCAGAAATCTTAACGCTTGGAGTACTGCGGACGCTTGCGCGCCTTGCGCAGACCGATCTTCTTACGCTCGACAGCGCGCGAATCCCGGGTAACGTAGCCGGCGGCGCGCAGCGGCTGACGCAACGCTTCGTCGTATTCCATCAAGGCGCGGGTCAGACCGTGGCGAATGGCGCCGGCCTGGCCGAAGCTACCGCCACCTTTGACGGTGACCTTGACATCGAACTTGTCGACCATCTCGACGTTTTCCAGCGGCTGGCGCACGATCATACGTGCCACTTCGCGGCCGAAATACTGCTCAATCGGGCGATCATTGATAACAATGGTTCCCTTACCTGGGGTAATGAACACCCGGGCAGTGGAGGTTTTACGACGGCCTGTGCCGTAATACTGTGAATCTGCCATAATCAGCTTCCCGGTTAAATGTTCAGTGCTTTCGGTTGCTGAGCAGTGTGCGGATGCTCACTGCCTGCGTACACTTTCAGCTTTTTATACATGGCGCGACCCAGGGGACCCCGGGGCAACATGCCTTTGACAGCTGATTGGATAGTGCGCTCGGGAGCCTTAGCGATCTGCTGTTCGAAGCTGATCGACTTGATGCCACCGATGTAACCGGTATGGTGATAGTAAAGCTTGTCTTTAGCCTTGTTACCGGTAACGCGCACTTTCTCCGCGTTGATAACGACAATGTAATCGCCAGTGTCCACGTGCGGTGTGAACTCCGGCTTATGCTTGCCGCGCAGGCGAGTGGCAATCTCTGAGGCCATGCGGCCCAGGGTCTTGCCGTCTGCATCGACGACGAACCAGTCATGGATGACTGTTTCAGGTTTAGCACTGTATGTCTTCATGTTGTACCTGCCTTGAAAATAGGAGGGGTGCTTCCCACAAACGAGCGCGAATACTACATAAGCGTCCAGTGTTTTTCAAGGGGGTCTTGCGGGTTTTTTAACCACCCTCCCCGGCCCTCAGGGCCTGTGAGGCTTGGCCAGGTAGTCATGGCTCTGCATTTCCAGCAGCCGGCTCACGGTGCGCTCAAACTCGAAATTCAGGCGGCCTTCACTATAGAGTTCGGTCAGCGGCCTTGCGGCGGACAGAACCAGCTTCACCTGACGGTCATAGAATTCATCCACCAGGTTGATAAAGCGCCGAGCCTGATCGTCATTGGCGCGCCCCATCCCCGGTACGTTGCTGATAATGATGGCATGAAACTCGCGCGCCAGCTCGATATAGTCGTTCTGCGAGCGCGGGCCGTCACACAGAGCGGCAAATTCAAACCAGGCGACGTCCTCCCCCACATAGCGGGCATGGATGCGCCGCCCCTCGACCTCGAGCGGAACCTCCTGACGGATCTCACCCTCGGCCGGTACCAGACCGCGAAAGCTGGCCATCAGACTTTCGTCGGCACTTTCATCCAGCGGCGCGTGGTAAAGCTCGGCCTGCTCCAGGGCTCGCAGACGATAGTCAACGCCACCGTCAATATTGACCACTCGGGTGTGGGTTTTCAGTAATTCGATCGCCGGCAGGAAGCGCCCGCGCTGCAGACCGTCGCGATAGAGGCCATCGGGCACGATATTCGATGTCGCCACCAAGGTCACCCCCCGGCGAAACAAACCGTCCAGCAGCGTCGCCAAAATCATCGCGTCAGCGATATCCGAGACAAAAAACTCGTCAAAGCAAATCACCCGGGCATCACGACTGATGCGCTCTGCCACCTGCTCGAGCGGGTTTTTTTCGCCGTCGAGCGATTTAAGCTCGGCGTGGACCCGGCGCATAAAGCGGTGAAAGTGCGAGCGCAGCTTGTCCTCAAAGGGCAGGCTCTCGTAGAAGTTATCCATGAGCCAGGTCTTGCCTCGACCCACCCCGCCCCAAAAATAGAGCCCCGTTACCGGCGTGCGTCGGGGCGGACGCAGGCGCTGCCAGGCTCTCGCCAGCGGGCCGGGCCGCCGGCGGTCCCCGGCAACAAGCGCCTCATAGAGCCGCTGCAGGTGCTCAACCGCCTCAGCCTGGGCGGGGTCGCGGGTAAAGTTGCCGGACTCCAGGTCACGTTCATAGCGCCGCTGCGGACCGTCCTGATGACTCATCGTGGGCGCTCCTCAAGCTTGAGCTGCTCACTAAGGGCATCGGCCAGGGCCCGCTTCATGGGCGTCAGCTTGCCGTGAAAAAAGTGGCCAGCGGCGGGGAAAGGCAGCCAGCGCGCTGGCGTCCGCAGGGCATCTGTCCAGGCCTGGACACCGGGCACATCCACCCGCTCGTCCTCCAGCCCCTGCAGCACGCATACAGGACAGGGGAAGCCTCCGTCCCGGTCGTAGGGATAGCGCTCCACGGGCGGGGCGACCAGCGTCAGGTGGCGGACCCCGTCCAGGCGATGCGCCGCCTGGGCGGCCACCGACGACCCAAATGAAAAACCGGCCAACAGCAACTTGGCGTCCGGCGCCTGGCGCCTGGCCCACTCAGCCACAGCGCACAGATCGTCCACCTCGCCCACAGCATGGTCAAACGTCCCTGCACTGGCGCCGACGCCACGAAAATTGAAACAAATGACCTCGGCGCCCAGATCCCGGTAACAACGCTCCAGCGTGGTCACCACCTTGTTATTCATGGTGCCTCCATGTTGCGGGTGCGGGTGGCACACCAGCGCCAGCCACCCCGCGCCGAGCATGCCCTCGTTCGCAGCCGGAGTCAGGCGCGCTTCGAGCGCCCCGCAGGGGCCATCAATGGTAATTGCACCGGGGTTTTGCGAGAATAGCGTCATTATTTCCAGGCCCTGGCTGTTGGGGGAATTCCTCGCCCAAAAGCACCGCCCCGAGCGAAAAAGTCCGTATAATAACCTGAACGTCGGTCCGGTTTCACACTTTCACAAATGGCGCCTTGCACGCTCACGAGCAGCACGGCACAGTTCGGGCTAGACTTTTACGTAAGAAGGGCATCCTTGCCCACTGAAGCTCGGCAGTATTTGACTCAACGTTTAAGGAGTGTTTTGTGTATTCATTTGGAGCCTTGGTGTTTACTGGCATTATCTGCCTGATCGCAGGCGCGGCAGCGGGGGCAGCACTGCTCAACGCACTGCGCAGTCACACCTATTCGCGCGAAATGGAGCGCCGGGTTGCAGAGGCAGAAAACGCCCTGAAAAACTATCAGCACGACGTCGCCCAGCACTTTGGCGAGACCTCTGCATTGGTCAACAATCTGACCCAGAGCTACCGGGATGTGCATGAGCATCTGGCCAAAGGTGCGCTCAAACTTGCCACGCCCGCCATCAGCCGACAAATCCTGGAGTCGGCGAAAGGCCACTTGTTGTCCAGTGAAACCGCTGCCTATGCCTACAGCGAGGACACCAGCGTCGAGCCACCACGCGACTGGGCCCCTCGGGGCGAAAAAGGCGCGCTGAGCGAAGATTACGGGCTCGACGATACCGAGGCGCAGCCCGAGAGCGAAAGCGAGGCCGAGACCGAGGTGACCAGCGAGACTGAGACTGGCGTCGATCGGGACGAGGAGATCGCGCGTAAAAACTGATCGCGCCCTCTCCTCGCCACTGTAACCGGAGCTTATATGGCCACCCACCCGCTGTTTCGTTTCCTGGCCTGGCCAGTGGCCTTGGGGCTGATCGCCGCGCTGGCGGCGCTGTTGGCGTTTCCCCAGCTGGCCAATAACGGGCAGCGCCAGGCGACGTCGTCGAGCGACTTTGAGAGCCCCGTATCCTATTCGGAGGCCGTGCGCCGGGCCGCGCCTGCCGTGGTCAACATCTATACCCGCAAGCTCAGCCAGCGCCGCGGCCATCCGCTTATGGATGACCCGCTGTTCCGACACTTTTTTGAGAACTCTGACCTGCCCTACCAACAGCGTATGCAATCAGCGCTCGGCTCGGGGGTCATCGTCAGCGATGACGGCTACCTGCTCACCAACAATCACGTGATTGAGGGCGCCGAAGAAATTCTGGTGCTTCTGCACGATGGCCGCGAAGCGCGTGCGCGTCTGGTCGGTAGTGATCCCGACAGTGACCTGGCGGTACTCAAAATTGAGCTCGACAACCTGATCGCTATTGAGCTGGGCCGGCCCGCCCAGGCACAGGTGGGCGATGTGGTGCTCGCCATCGGCAACCCCTTCGGGGTGGGCCAAACGGTGACCCAGGGCATTGTCAGCGCGACCGGGCGCTACGGCCTGGGCATCAATACCTATGAGAATTTTATCCAGACCGATGCCGCAATCAATCCGGGCAACTCCGGTGGCGCCCTGGTCGATGCCCGAGGCCGCCTACTGGGCATCAACACCGCCATGCTCGACCAGACCGGCTATTCGGTCGGCATCAGTTTTGCCATCCCGGCCGACTGGGCCATGAAGTCCCTGAGCGACATTGTCGCCCACGGCACGGTGGTGCGCGGCTGGTTGGGGCTCGACGCCCAGCAGATGACCCCCGCCCTGGCCCAATCTTTCGGTCTGGAGTCCACCGAAGGGGTGATCATCACCTATGTCCACAGCCAGGGGCCTGCGCACCGCGCCGGTATTAACCCCGGCGATGTGATTACCCATATCAATGATGTTTCCGTCGGCGATGGTCGGCGCGGGATGTACGAAGTGGCTGAAACCCCTCCAGGCGACACGGTGCGTATCCGCCTGTTACGCGGTGGCGACACGCTCGAACTGGAAGCAGAGGTGGGCGTGCGGCCGATCGAAACCAGCCGCAGTTAAAGGATTCAGTCGAGAATACGGCGTTCGGCGGAGATGGCGTGCGCTTCAAGATCCTCGCTGCGCGCCAGCACCGACGCCACTTTACCCAGAACCGACGCACCGCTCGGCGAGCAGTTGATGATTGAGCTGCGCTTCTGGAAGTCATACACCCCCAACGGCGACGAAAAGCGCGCCGTGCCCGACGTGGGCAGCACGTGATTGGGCCCTGCGCAGTAGTCTCCCAGCGCCTCGGGCGTGTGCCGGCCCATAAAAATGGCGCCGGCATGACGGATCTTCGGCAACAGTGCGTCGGGGTCGGCCACCGATAACTCCAAATGCTCGGGCGCAATCCGGTTGCTGAGGGTCACCGCCTGCTCGAGGCTATCGACCTTGATGAGTGCGCCACGCTGCGCCAGGGACTCCCGAGCAATGTCGGCGCGGGACAACTGCGGTAACAGCCGCGCCATGGCCTCCGCCACCTGATCCAGATACTTCGCATCCGGGCACAGCAGAATGGATTGAGCCTGCTCATCGTGCTCAGCCTGACTGAACAGGTCGTAGGCGATCCACTCGGGGTCGGTCTCGCCGTCACAGATCACCAGAATCTCCGATGGCCCGGCAATCATATCGATCGCCACCTGGCCAAACACGGCGCGCTTGGCCGTAGCCACAAAGATATTCCCCGGCCCCACAATTTTATCCACTCGGGGCACGGTCTCGGTGCCGTAGGCCAGGGCCGCTACGGCCTGGGCGCCACCCACGGTAAACACCCGGTCGACCCCGGCAATCGCCGCCGCCGCGAGCACCATGGGGTTGAGCCTGTCATCCGGTGCAGGCACCACCATAACCACCTCATCGACACCGGCGACCTTGGCCGGAATCGCGTTCATCAGCACCGACGATGGGTAGGAGGCTTTGCCCCCGGGCACATAAAGTCCGACTTTTTCCATCGCGGTAATCTGCTGACCGAGCACGGTGCCATCGGCTTCCGTGTACTGCCAGCTCTCCTGACGTTGGCGCTGGTGATAGCGACGCACACGTTCGGCGGCGGTTTCCAGCGCCTCGCGTTGGGCAGGCGAGATCTCACTGAGCGCGGCCTGCAACTGAGCCTGACTGATCTCCAGCGCCGCCACGGAGTCGGCACTG
Organism: Marinimicrobium alkaliphilum; assembly: GCF_003259155.1. Classification (GTDB taxonomy): domain Bacteria; phylum Pseudomonadota; class Gammaproteobacteria; order Pseudomonadales; family Cellvibrionaceae; genus Marinimicrobium_A; species Marinimicrobium_A alkaliphilum. Next base: position 280,165 of record NZ_QGMQ01000002.1, on the reverse strand, counting down.
CGCCGATCGAAACGATTGGTGTATTCCAATACCGCCGCATCGCCGCGACTGCGCACCGCCGCGAGAATTTCAGTCACCACATCCGCCACATGATGATCCGACACCGAGTCCCAGGCCAGAAGCGCGTCGAGGCGCTCGGCAAAATCGGGCTGGTTGGCATCGAGTCGGGCAATCATGTCGGACATAATGGTTTCCTGTGGGTATCTGGCCCTAGGCCGGGTTGGCGACCGCCTCTGCGATCGCGTCGATCACACCCTGAATTCGGGCGTGTTTCATCTTCATCGAAGCCTTATTGACGATCAGGCGCGAGCTGATGTCAGCGATCAGCTCGCGCGCCTCAAGGCCGTTGGCACGCAGGGTATTGCCGGTGTCAACAATGTCCACAATTTCATCCGCCAAATGCATGATCGGCGCTAATTCCATCGCGCCATAAAGCTTGATCATGTCCGTTTGCCGGCCTTGGGTGGCATAGTACTGCTTGGCAATATTGACGTATTTGGTGGCCACGCGCAGGCGCCCACTTTTGCGCGGTACACCTTTGATGCCCGCCGTCATCAGACGGCAACGGGCAATGTTCAGGTCGAGCGGCTCATAGAGGCCGTCGGCGCCATTTTCCATCAGGGTATCCTTACCGGAAATCCCCATATCGGCCGCACCAAACTGAACATAGGTGGGTACGTCCGAGCCGCGCAGAATCAACAAGCGCACGCCGGGCTGGTCGGTTTCAAACACCAGCTTGCGGCTTTTGCTGATATCTTCCAACGGCTCGATGCCAGCCGCTTTAAGTAACGGCAAGGTCTCTTCCAGAATACGGCCCTTGGTCAGGGCAAAAGTCAGGGTTTCACTCATAATAGGACTCAGCCAGTTACCCGGCGAATATCGGCGCCGAGCATCTGCAATTTTTCCTCAATACATTCATAACCGCGATCGATGTGGTAAATCCGATCAACCAGTGTCGTGCCTTCAGCCACCATGCCCGCAATAACCAGGCTGGCCGAGGCGCGCAGATCGGTCGCCATCACCGGTGCGCCTTTGAGGCGCTCAACGCCCTTGATGATCGCCGTATTACCTTCGAGCTTGATATCAGCCCCCATACGATTGAGCTCATGCACCTGGATCAGGCGGTTCTCAAAAATGGTCTCGGTTACCGACGAGCTGCCCTCGGCAACAGCATTCATGGCAGTAAACTGCGCCTGCATATCCGTAGGGAAACCAGGGTAGGGCATGGTCCGCAAATTGACGGCACGCGGGCGATTGCCCTTCATGTCGAGCGCGATCCAATCCTTGCCGGTGCTGATGTGGGCACCGGCCTCCTCCAGCTTCAAGAGCACGCCTTCGAGAATATCTTCGCGTGTATCCTTAAGCTTGACGCGGCCCCGGGTCGCGGCAGCGGCAACCAGATAGGTGCCGGTCTCAATCCGATCTGGCATCACCGTATAGGTACAGCCCTCCAGGCGTTCAACACCTCGGATCGTCAGCGTTGGCGTGCCGATACCGTCGATTTGGGCACCCATAGCCACCAGACAGTTGGCCAAGTCGACCACTTCAGGCTCGCGCGCCGCGTTCTCCAGAACCGTGATGCCATCAGCCAAAGCCGCCGCCATCAGCAGGTTCTCGGTGCCACCGACTGTCACTGTGTCCATCAAAATATGGGCACCTTTCAGTCGACCGTCGACCCGGGCACGAATATAACCTTCATCCACATCGATCTGGGCACCCATGGCTTCGAGCCCGCGCAGGTGGATATCCACCGGACGACTGCCAATGGCGCAGCCGCCGGGGAAGGACACATTGGCTTCGCCATGGCGCGCCAGAATCGGTCCCAGCACCAGAATCGAGGCGCGCATGGTCTTGACAAGCTCGTAGGGCGCGGTGAAGTCGTTGATACTCAACGGGTCAATCTCTACGCACATGCGCTCGTCGATGGTCACACCTACGCCCATACAGCGCAGCAGCGCAAGCATTGTGGTGATGTCGTTCAGGTGCGGCATATTGCAGATATGCACTGGCCCATCCGCCAACAGGGTAGCCGCCAAAATAGGCAGGGCCGAGTTCTTGGAGCCGGAGATACGGATTTCTCCGTTGAGCGGGCCCCCGTTTTTGATCATCAATTTATCCATGGTGTTCCTGGCATCCCAGCCCACTAAAACGTGAGCGATCGTATTTTTGCCCCGAACCGCGATTCGGGGTTGGCGTATTATTGCTGCTGGGCCCACTCGTCAGGGGTCAGGGTTTTCATGTGTACGGCATGGATGGTGCCACTACTGATCGCATCGTTCAGGATCGCATAGACACGCTGCTGCTTTTTGACCGGCGACAGACCGGCAAATTCTTCGCTGATCACCACCAGGCTCACATGGCTGCCGTCGATACTGACTTGCGCTTGGCTGCCGGGCATTTCGGTTTCGATCAGTGTCTTGATGTTTTCAGGTTGCATAGCTCACCCCAGGCAAAAGGCGAATTCTACCCAATGCGGGCGACAAACGCACCCCACCCGGAGCGCCCGGGGTCGAAGATCAGATGTCGTCGGCGTCATCGATCCAGTTGGCGATCACCTTATCGATGTCATTGCCATACTGGCGCATGGACTGATTGAACTGGCTGCGGAAGGACTGACCGAGGTTGACACCATCAAGGATCACATTGGTCACTTTCCATTCACCGGCGCGGTTACGCATCATCGTGTAGGACAGCCGATGGCTCTCACTGCCGTCGCGTACCTCCTGATGAACACTGACTCGGTTCTTGCCCTCAGTGCTCTCGTTCGGCCCGCGCAAGCGGATAGTGCTGCTCGCATAACTGGCCAAGCCGCGAGAATAGGTGGTGACCAGACCGCGCTTGAACTCCTCGGCGAAGGTTCTGATCTGCTCTTCGCTGGCACCCTCACCGTGATTGCCCATGACCACCCGGGCAATGAAGGGAAAATCCACCACCGGCTCCAGGGCTTCCGAGATCGCCTGCTCGTAGGCCTGGCCACTCAAGTCGCCGCGGGCGTAGGCCTGGACTTTCTCCATAATGGTTTCGGTGACCTGTTCCACCACCGCGTGCGGCTCGGACTCGGCGGTGTCAGCCTGAGCTACAGCCCCGAACAACGCCAGGACGGCCAACAATGCAGAGGGGAGTACTATTTGTCTGAACATGATCGTTTCCTTAATGCATGAGTTTGCCCGATACTGAACGGGTCAGCGCCTTGGACTGCAAAACTGCCCACAGGTGCCCTCTCGGGACACAATCGCGGCTGACAGACGGACTGCCGCACTATACCATTGCGTCAACGCCGATACACCCGCCCAGGACCATACCATGATAGCAATACTGTCGCCCCTCTGGCTCCCGCTGCTGGCCGTCATCGGCGGCTTTATCGGGGTCCTGTGGAGCGCGGATCGCTTTGTCAGTGGCGGCGCGGCGCTGGCCCATCACGCCGGGGTCTCGAAACTGGTCATCGGCCTGACCATTGTCTCGTTTGGCACCTCGGCGCCTGAAATTGTGGTGTCCTTTAGCGCCGCCCTGCGTCAGGCCGGCGAGCTCGCCGTGGGCAATGCCCTCGGGTCAAACATCGCCAATATAGCCCTGGTGCTGGCGATCACAGCACTTATCGCGCCTCTGCCCGTCAAACGCCATTTGTCCCAACGCGAACTGCCGGTACTGCTCGCGGTCACAGCACTCTCCGGCGCACTGCTGGTCGGGGGCCACCTCCACGCCTGGGAGGGCTGGTTGTTGCTCGCGGCCCTACCCCTGGCGCTCTACCTGCTGATGCGGGGCAAAACCAGGGATCTGGCCGACCAAACACTCCCGAGCATGAGCCGTGCACCCGCGATCCTGTGGTTTATTGTCGGCCTCGCGCTTCTGATTGCCAGCGCCGAAGTGCTGGTCTGGGGCGCCCAGACCATCGCCTTGGCACTGGGGGTCAGCCCGTTGATTGTAGGGCTTACGGTTATTGCGGTCGGTACGAGCCTGCCGGAGCTGGCCGCCTCGGTGGTCAGCGCCCTGCGCGGCCACCACGATATTGCCTTGGGCAATATCATCGGCTCAAACATTTTCAATCTTCTGATGGTCATGGCCATCCCGGCCGTGATTCAACAACCAGCCATGGCCCCCGAGGTGTTCACCCGGGATTTTATCACCATGGCGGCGATCACTTTGATACTGGTGGGCGCCATTGTTTGGGCACTGCGCCGCCCTCAGGCGCACCTGGGCAGAGCGCTGGGCGTGGCGCTGCTGGCCAGTTACTGTGGCTATTACGTCTGGCTCTTCAGCGGCTGACCCCCCGCCCAGCAACACCTGCTCAGGTAAGCTATAATGGCGCACCCTGAGCAACCAGGCGCCCTTATCAGGATTGACAACAGGCAAGGCATGAGCGAATTCGACTTTATCAGTTCAGGACAGCGCACCGTGGCCACCGAGGCCGAGGCAGTGCGTGCGCTGGGTGAGCGCATCGACGGCCAATTCAGTCGCGCCTGCGAACTGATTCTCAGCTGTGGCGGGCGCACCATCGTCACCGGTATGGGCAAGTCCGGCCATATCGGCAAGAAGATCGCCGCCACCCTGGCCAGCACCGGTACCCCCGCCTACTTTGTACACCCGGGCGAAGCCAGCCACGGCGACCTGGGCATGATTACCCCTGGCGATCTGGTGGTGGCCATCTCCTACTCCGGCACCTCCACTGAGATCCTGACGCTGTTGCCCTTATTCAAGCGCATGGGGACCCCCATCATCAGTATGACCGGCAATCCGGCGTCGCCGCTGGCAGAAGTCTCGGAAGTGCACCTGGATGTCAGCGTCCCCCACGAGGCCTGTCCTTTGGCGCTCGCGCCGACCTCCAGCACGACGACCGCACTGGTGATGGGCGACGCTTTGGCCATCGCACTGCTCGAGGCGCGCGGCTTTACCGCGGAGGATTTTGCCTTTTCCCACCCCGGGGGTGCCCTTGGGCGCAAATTGCTGTTGCGCGCTTCGGATATCATGCACGCAGGCGAGGAAATTCCGCGGGTCAGTCCGAATACCCCGCTGCCCCACGCCCTGCTGGTGATGACCGAAAAAGGCTTTGGCATGACCACCGTGGTCGATGATCAGGGCTGCCTGCTGGGCATCTACACCGACGGCGACCTGCGCCGCAGTATCGACCAGGGCATCGACATCAACGCCGCCACTATCGGTGAGCTGATGAACCGGACACCCAAGACGCTGCGCGACACCACGCTTGCGGCCGAGGCGTTGAATATCATGGAAGACAGCAAAATCACCGCGCTGATTGTCGAAGACGATCAGCGCCGCCCTGTGGGCGTGCTGCATATGCACGATATCCTGCGCGCCGGGGTGGTCTAACCGATTATGGATTCATTTATGCAAGACACCCGCAAACCCTTGTCACGGGCGCGCCTGCAAGAGCGCGCCGCCGACATTAAACTGCTGCTACTCGATGTCGACGGCGTGCTCACCGATGGCCGCCTGTATTTCAGCAACGACGGCAACGAGTACAAAGCCTTCAGCACCCTCGACGGCCACGGCATCAAGATGCTGCAAAAAAGCGGCGTCACCGTAGGCATCATCACCGGTCGCACCAGCGGCCTGGTGGCGCGCCGGGCTCGCGACCTGGGCGTGACCGTGCTGATCCAGGGACGCGAAGACAAATGGCTGGCCCTTGAGGAACTGCGCGCAGACCGCCCTCTGCCGCTGGAAAATATCGCCTTTATGGGTGACGACTGGCCGGATCTGGGCGTCATGACCCGGGTTGGTCTGGCACTGACGGTACCCAACGCCCACAAGAGCGTGCGCGAACGCGCCCACTGGTGCAGCGACGCGCCTGGCGGCCAGGGTGCAGTACGGGAGGCCTGCGACCTGCTCATGGAAGCCCAGGGCTGCTTTGACGAGCGCCTTGCCCCCTATCTGGCCACACCGGAGGGCTCGGTTTGAATCGCCGTCTGATTTTCGGAGGGCTGGGCGCCCTGGTGGTTTTTTTGGTGGTGGCCTTTTGGGACTCCGACCCACGGGAATTGCTGGCGCCGCCGCCAGAGGCCGATGAACGCTTTCCGAATGCTTACCTGCGCGGCGCCCAAAGCTGGGAGTATGACGCCGAGGGCGCCCTTGGGTATCAATTGGCTGCCCCCGAAGTCGAGCACTTCCAGCAATCCCCTGGCCGCACCAGCCCCCGCGACTATATCCTTTTTCACAACCCGGAAATGACTTTCCACAGTGCCGACGGCGACGCACCCTGGCAAGTGCGTGCCGATACCGGTCGGAGTGAAGAAGAAGGCGAACGCGTCACCCTCGAGGGTCAGGTTAGGGGTTGGAAGCGACCGGTCGACGGCGGACTCCTGGAACTCACCACCGAGCGGCTGGAGTTGCGCCCGGAACAACAATTCGCACAAACCGACAAAGCTGTTACCATTCGCACCCCTCAGGGGGTGACCCGCTCGATCGGCATGCGCGCCTACCTGGACCAGGACCGAATTGAACTTTTAGCCAATGTCAGAGGGGATTATGAACCCTGATTACTCCCGTATACGCCAGCCCCGGAGCCCTCAGTGGCTGCTGGCATTGGTTCTGAGCCTGCCTTTGGTGGCCAGCGCCCTACCCGATGACCGCGAACAGCCCATCCATATCGAGGCCGATCGCGCCGAACTCGATCAACGTCGAGGCATCACCACCTACGAAGGTGATGTGCGTATGCGCCAGGGCAGCATGCGTATTGAAGCAGACAAGGTGATTATCCATACCAACGAGGCCAACGACGTCGAGCGCGTCGAAGCCCATGGCAGCCCGGCACACCTGCAGCAGCGGCGCGACCCCGAGCGCGGCCCCATGCACGCCCGGGCCGATGCCATTGACTACGATGTGGCCCGAGAGCAGGTCCTGCTGCTGCGCAACGCCAGCCTCGAACAGGACGGTTCAACCATGTCGGGCAACCGCATCAATTACAACATGCTCGAAGACCTGGTCAACATCACCGGCGAGCGCGACTCCGACAGCCCCCGGGTAGAAATGGTCATACCGCCCCGCACACGCACCCCCGCCGAGGATTGATCGCCGTATGCCTACTCTGTACGCACACAATCTGGCCAAAAGCTACAGTGGCCGCAAGGTCGTTATCGACGTGTCTCTCAACGTATCCGCTGGGCAAATCGTCGGTTTGCTGGGCCCCAACGGCGCCGGTAAAACCACCTGTTTTTACATGATCGCCGGGCTGGTGCCGGCTGACGCCGGCAAAGTCGGCATCGATGACAATGACATTACCCACCTGCCGATCCACGGTCGGGCGCGCGCGGGCATTGGCTATCTGCCCCAGGAGGCGTCGGTATTTCGAAAGCTCACTGTGGCCGACAACATCATGGCCATTCTCGAAACCCGTAAAGAGCTCAACCGCAAGCAGCGCCTGGCCAAGCTCGACGCCCTGATCCGTGAGTTTCACATCACTCACATCAAGGACAACCTGGGCATGGCCCTGTCTGGCGGGGAGCGCCGACGCGTTGAGATTGCCCGCGCCTTGGCCACCGAGCCACAGTTCATTCTGCTCGATGAGCCCTTCGCCGGGGTCGACCCGATTTCGGTCTCCGACATCAAGCAGATCGTGCGTCACCTGCGCGACCGGGGTATTGGGGTTTTGATCACCGATCACAACGTGCGTGAAACCCTGGATATCTGCGAGGAAGCCTATATCGTCAGCGAAGGCCATATTATTGCTGAGGGCAGCCCTCAGGACGTGCTCGCCAACGAGAAAGTCCGCCAGGTCTACCTGGGTGAAAACTTTCACCTCTAGCCCCTCAGAAAACGGTATACACCCATACGGCGCGCCTTAGAGGGCTTGACAAAAAGCTATTTTCATAGAACAGGCATAAACATTGCTTACAGATATTGCCTGGCGCCGTGACACTGACTAAACTCGCAGTAACCATTCGCATTTTTCGGTGACGAGGAGTTTGGCTTAACCGGCGATGAAACAATCTCTCCAGCTAAAACTCGGTCAGCAGCTGACCATGACGCCCCAACTGCAACAGGCTATCCGCTTGCTGCAGCTCTCGACACTCGACCTGCAGCAGGAGATTCAGGAGGCCCTAGACTCCAATCCCATGCTCGAAGTCGAGGAAGTCGGCGATGGCGAGTCCGACAGCGGCACCGACGAGCGTGACTACGACTCGCGCGAAAACACCCGCGATCCGGAAAAACCGAGTGCCGACACCGACGATCGCCGTGGTGACGCCAGTGAAGGCAGCGCCGAGGAGGGCAGCGACTGGAATGACGCTATCCCCGAGGACCTGCCCGTCGACACCAGCTGGGACGACGTCTACCAGGCCAGTGGCCCTGCCGGCGCCAGCACCCCTTACGACGGCGAGGACGGCGACTACGACAGCCGCCGTGGCACCACTGAATCCCTGTACGATCACCTGATGTGGCAGCTGAACCTGACCCCCATGTCCGACCAGGACCGGGTAATCGCCATGGCCATTATCGATGCCGTAGAGCCCGGCGGCATGCTCTCGACCCCACTCAGCGATATTCACGAGGGCTTGAGTAGCGACTGGGACGACGACAACTGGGGCGAGCTGGAGTACGACGAGGTGGTTGCCGTGCAACACCGCATCCAGCAATTTGACCCGATTGGCGTGGCCAGCCAGGATCTGTCCGAATGCCTGTTGGTGCAACTCCAGCAACTGCCCCGGGAAACGCCACAACTGGAAGCTGCCGAGCTGATCGTGCGCCAGCACCTCGGGCTGCTGGGCAGCCGCGACTACCGCCAGCTGATGCGCCGCACGCGCCTGAAGGAAGCGGAGCTGGGACAGGCCATCGCCCTTATTCAGGCGCTCAACCCGCGCCCCGGCGACGCGATCGACACCGGCGAAACCGAGTATGTCGTGCCGGATGTGTTTGTGCGTAAACTCCACGGCCGCTGGAGCGTCGAGCTCAACCCGGATATCGCGCCGCGCCTGCGCATCAACACTGACTATGCCTCGATGGTCAAGCGGGCGGACTCCAGCTCGGACAACACCTTCCTCAAAGACAACCTGCAAGAGGCCCGCTGGTTCCTAAAGAGCCTGCAGAGCCGCAACGAGACCCTGCTTAAAGTGGCCACCTGTATCGTTGAGAAACAGCGCGAATTTCTCGAGCACGGCGCTGAGGCTATGAAGCCGCTGGTCCTGCACGACATCGCCGAGCTGGTGGAGATGCACGAATCCACCATCTCCCGAGTGACGACGCAGAAGTATATGCACACCCCGCAGGGTATCTACGAGCTCAAGTACTTCTTCTCCAGTCACGTCAGCACCGACTCGGGCGGCGAGTGCTCATCGACCGCCATCAGGGCCATGATCAAGAAGCTGGTCGCCGGGGAAAGCACGAAAAAGCCCTTGAGTGACAGTAAGATTACCGCGCTGCTGGCTGAGCAGGGCATTAAAGTGGCCCGGCGCACCATCGCCAAGTACCGTGAATCTCTTGGCATACCGCCTTCCAACGAACGTAAACGGCTGGTTTAGTGCACGGGGGCATGAACTCTTGCAAAGCCACTGCTATGCTGAAGGGTGGACGGTCGGCAAGCCAGCGATAACCGAAGACATCAGCCGAGCGGGCTGTTCCCGCCCGGTGCAGCCCCAAAAGAAGAGGACGTATCTATGCAAATCACCATCAGCGGTCACCACCTGGAAATTACCGATGCCCTGCGCGACTACGTCAACAGCAAACTTGAGCGCTTAACCAACCATCACGACCGGATAACCAAAACCCAGGTGATCTTGACCATTGAGAAGCTGGACCAGAAAGCCGAAGCTACCGTCCATGTGAGCGGCAAGGACCTGTTTGCCGATGCCACCTCCGAAGATATGTACGCCGCCATCGACATGCTCGCCGACAAGCTCGACCGACAGTTGATCAAACACAAAGAAAAACTCCGCAGCCATCGATAACGCCCATGTTAATTAAAGATATCATCACCCCCGGCCGCACCCTGTGCGGCATTGAGGGAGTCAGCAAAAAGCGCGCCCTGGAGCTGCTGGCCAACACCATATCGGCGGACGTCCCGGCCATTGACGCCGACGACCTGTTCCGCCGCCTGGTGGCCCGTGAACGTCTGGGCTCGACCGGTATCGGCCACGGTATCGCCATCCCGCACTGCCGGGTGGAGAATGCCGAGGGCACCCTGGGCGCACTGATCACCCTCAAGGATCCGATCGACTTTGATGCCATTGATGGCGAATCGGTAGACATCCTGTTTGCCATGCTGGTACCCGAGCGCGCCCAGGACGAACACCTGCAGACCCTCGCGGCGCTCGCGGCTGCACTCAATGACAGTGCCTTTCGCGATGCACTGCGTAGCGCCGACAGCCACGACGCGCTGTTTCAGGTCGCTACCGGCAACCACTAATTCATCCGCCTATTCAGGGAAACATCGTCACCATGCATTTGGTTATCGTCAGCGGACTGTCAGGTTCGGGAAAGAGTACGGCCCTGCATGTCCTCGAGGATGTGGGCTACAACTGCATCGACAACCTGCCCGTGAGCCTGCTGCCCGCGCTGGTGGCACAAATGCAGATTCATAAAAATGGCGACGATCTGAAGTTTGCCATCGGCATCGACGTGCGCAACGCCTGGCAGGACCTGAACGTCTTCCCGACCTTGATCAAAACCCTCAAGGACGCCCATCTACCCTTTCACGTGCTGTTTCTCGACACCCAGGCACCGGTGTTGATTCAACGTTTTAGCGAAACCCGGCGGAAACACCCCCTGAGCGACAAACACACCAACCTCAAAGAGGCTATCGCCGCCGAACAGACGCTGCTGGAACCGATTCGCGACACCGCTGATCAGGTGCTCGACACCAGCCACCTGAACCTCCACGAGCTCCGCGATCTGGTCAAACAGCGGGTGGTGGGACGCGACACATCAACCATGGCGATTTTGTTCGAGTCCTTCGGATTCAAACACGGGTCCCCGGTCAACGCCGACCTGGTATTTGACGCCCGCTGCCTGCCCAACCCTCACTGGAAGCCCGAGCTACGCCCTCAAACGGGCAAAGACCCGGCCGTGATCGAGTTTCTGGAGCAGGAAGAGACGGTGCATCAAATGTACTCTGACGTGGCTGGCTTCCTGGACCGCTGGCTGCCCCACTATTCGGCCAACAACCGCAGCTACATCACCATTGCCCTCGGCTGCACCGGCGGCCAGCATCGCTCGGTGTACCTGGCCGAAAAGCTCTACCAACATGTCGCCGCCACGCACGATAACGTGCAGGTTCGCCACCGCGACATCAACCGCCAGAAGACCCACTAACGTCATGCCGCAACGCACCGTTACCATCGTCAATAAGCGCGGGCTACACGCCCGCGCGGCGGCCAAGTTTGCCACGGCGGCAAACCTATTCAGTTGCCGGATTCAGGCTCGCACCCCTGAGGGTAGCTGGGTCGACGGTAAGAGCGTTATGTCACTCATGCTGCTCGCAGCCGCCAAGGGCAGCTGCCTCGAAGTCGCCACCGACGGTGACGATGCCGAGCAGGCCCTGGATACCCTTTGCGAGTTGATCGCCCAACGTTTTGAAGAAGACGAGTAATCATCAATGACCGACAATCCCCATGACGACGCCCACGACGAGGAGTCGTACAAAAGTAAATCCCAGGTCAAGCGTGAAATGCTCGCGCTACAGGATCTGGGCAAGGAACTGACCGAGATGAACGACGGGCAACTGGGCGAGATTCCGGTCACCGGCGAGCTGCTTGATGCCATCCATGAATTCCAGCGCCTGAGACACAACGAGGCGCGCCGACGGCAGATGCAATACATTGGCCGGCTTATGCGCGAAGGCGATCACCAGAGCATTATTGACGGCGTCGCCCGCCTGAAAGACAAGCACAACCAGCACATCCATCGCCAACACCTGGTGGAGCGCTGGCGCGAACAACTGATGACCGGCGACAAGGCACAGCTCGAAGCCTTTATCGCCCAGTATCCAAACACCGATATTCAACACTTGCGCTCGCTGCTACGCCAGGCCTTGAAAGAAAAATCCGGCCAGAAACCTCCGGCGCATGCACGTAAACTGTTTCGCTATCTGCTGGAGGTGCTGGCGCAAGATCAGTCCTGATCAGTGGGCTCGGCCGCTTCCGGAAGAGGCTCCACCACAACCCCGCCAGGGGTCGCACGCAGACTGGCATCACTGTCAAACAGCCGATCGAAGCGGACCTCCGGGTCGTCCCAGGGGCCGCGCACCCGGTAGCTCATACTCGTCGCACGGTCCACTTGACGCTCGAACAATCGACTGACCAGGTAAACCCCGGCGGCAGCGGGCAGGCCTGCGGCCAGCGCCGTCAGAAAAGTCAGGTTGCCCGCCACCGGCAGCGTCGCCACCAGGCGTGCATCCAGAGTCTCATCGAGCAGGTCGATATTGCCCGCAAGCTGGAAGCGGCTTGAGGGGCCGCGCACGGATAACGGTTCACTGAAGGACATCAGGCCCTGATCAAAACTGGCGGTGCCGCGAATCTCGTCATAGGCCAACCCACTTTGCACCAGATCGGAAAAGTCCAGGCGCAACCGCCGGGCGAGAGAGTCAAAATTCAAAACCGCAAACAGACGCAGCACCCCGTCGCCCGCGCCCGGGTTGCGGGTAAAGCGACCATTGTTGACCTGCATGCTGACGTCGCCTTCGAGGCGCGTCAGGTCGACCTCGTGGGGCGCACCCGCCCAACGCAAATTCAGCCCGTAGCGGGCCGATTCACTCTCGATCATCACCGGCTGCCCCCAGGCCGCCATCACCCCGCCCAGGTCATCAGCGCTGACTACCCCATTGGCAAGCGTCAAGGCAGCACCGGCCTCATCGACCAGCCAAAGTAAACTCGCGCCCTGCTCAGCCGTCTCGCCCTGCAAACGCAAGCCTCTAATGTCAGCGTGAATATCGTCAAACAAGCTGCCGTGCTCATCCGAGCGCAAGCGAAAACTGACTCGACCCAGTGGTTCACCTTGCCAGGCAAGCTCATCGATCACCACATCCAGTGCAGGCAGGCTGCGCGGATCAATGGCGTCGACCACTGAACCGGCTGCCGTGTCTTCGCCCCGCGTCGCCTGCGCCGGAAGTTGCACATCCAGACGCCGGAGCGCCAAGCGCGAGGGGCGCTCATCGCCGGTAAACAACAGCTCGCCCGCCATCGCCGGGTTGCTGAAGCCAATCTGCCAATCATCATCAAGCGGCGTTACTTCCAATGCCAGATCGGTCAACTGCAATGGCCCCAATTGTTGATCGCGCACCAGAATCTGCGCATGCAGCGGTGGCAGGGCCGAAAGCGACAGGACATCGGTCAGCGCCTCCAGATCCCCCTGCTCTTCACGCATTTGACGAACATAGCCCTGATAGTCGTCAACCAGCCCTTGCCAGGGTTGGGGATCGAGATTTTCGAGCGCACCGCTCAACAACAGTATCGGCTCTGCGGGCAGGTGCGCGGGCGCCCCGAGGGCAAGATTGCCGCGCAACAACGTCAGGGTTTCGGCGCCGGCCTCTAGCCACAGCCCCAGATCGTCGCCATAGTCCAGTTTCAATTCGCGCGTCTGTTCATGCAGGCGCAGCGTCAGCGCTAACGGGCGCGTCTCCTCCGCGGTCTTGCGGTACCCCAACGGGAGATTCACCGCCATACCCTGCAGATCCGATTGCACCTCAATAGCGACCCGTGCGGGATCAGGATCGCGAGCATCTGCCGCCACGTTCTCCCCATGCTTGAGGGAAATGCGCGCGTCCACCTGGGTTTCGCCCTCAAAAAATAACAGCTCCGGGCGCCTCAGCCAGTCCAGCAGGTTGTCGCGACTGATACGGCTACTGAGATCGATACGGGTCTGATTGGCGCCACGCGGATCCGTGTGGGGATGAATGCTCACCGCCAGCGGTTCACCAAACAGCTGTCCGCGCAAATTGTCGCTGCTCAGTCCGGAGCGACTGTCGTAGTGCAGATCACCGCGCACTTGAGCCACATTCACACCAAAATTATCCATGCGCAGACTGGGTGAGCTCAGAGCAATATCCACCTGCTGGCGCGCCCCCGCCTCACCCTCGCCGAGGGGTATATCCAGACTGACATCCGCCTGCAGGTTGCCATGCATATACCAGCCATCCATCTGGTTGCCGACAAATCGGCGCAGAAAGCTCTCGCGCAAAACCCGCAGGCCATCACTTGCCAGGCCATCAATACGGCCATTGAGCTTCAGCAGCGACTGCTCGCCTTCGGGGTTGGGCTGGAGCGCCACCTGCAGCGCCTTGACCCGGCTGTTGTATATATGGCCATTATCCACGCGCGCATCAAGCAGATTGTCATTGAGTACCAGCTCGCCGGTGAAGCGTCGCAGTGCAGGCCATTCGGGGTGGTAGTCCAGGTTGGCATTGTGGACATTGAGGTACAGCTGGTGGCTGCGCGCCAGAGCCTCGGGATTGTTGAGGGTACCGCGAAAGATGAACGCGCCATCGGAGGCATAGCCCGGATTACTGCGTCCGACGGCGCGTTCGAGCCACCCCGTCAGTGCCCGAGGAACGACCGCCGGTACATATTTGGTGTGCAGACCGGCGGGAATATCGTGCCCGCCAATATAGAGATAGAGGTCCAGGTCCGCCGAGTACCGCTCCCAGGGAACCGATAGCCACATATAGCCGCGAGCATGTTCGCTGTTGCCGGGCTCGCCTTGCAGAGTCAGTGGCCCGCTGTTGACGTACACGCGGTTGTCCTCAGGACGCAACCACCAGGCCACCTGCCCCTGGGCACCGCCATAACGCATGGGGGCGTCGTAGACCTGGGGGTAGAACATGCTGAAACTGCCCTCGCGCGCGAGATCCACGTGCCCCCCCCGGCGATCGGCATAGACATAGCCGTCCACGCCCTGTAGACCCGGTACCCCCGCCCAGGGTCTGACACTCACCGATTCCAGTTGGGCACTCAGCTGCCAACTACCCGGCTCATCAAGCGGCAATTCAAACGTCAGATCGCGCAGTTCACCGAGCGGGGCCAGGGTGGTGATGACCTCTTCAAGTCGCGGTGAGGCCATCAACCAGGTATTCTCCAGGGCCAGGCGCTGGACCACATCCAGCGCGATCGCATCGCTCATCAGGCGCAAAGGCTCCCCGAGCCCGTCGGCAGACGCTGCAATATTGATCCCTTCCAGGCTTGATTCATTCCAGCGCCCATGCAGGTCTTGCAGCGCCACCTGCCAGGCGCCAGTACGCAACCAATGGCCAGTGACATCGGTGTGCAACTCGTGAATAGCCACCGGGAACTCACCGGTGGGCCAGAGCAGATCAGAGCTGCTCAGCTGCCCCTTGAGCGCGTAGCCATCGCCACCCGGGCGAGAGTTGAACCAGAGCTCCGCATCGAGTCGACCGCTGCTGTACCAATTGGGGTGATCAATCCCCCCAAGGAGTAACGCAGCGACACCAATGAGAGGCTCAGAGGTGGGCACGTCACGCAGTTGCAAATAGCCACGGGCATCAAAGCGCGCCGGCACCCGGGGGTCACCCCGCCCTTCCACAATCAGTTGCAGGGCTTGCGCGCGCTCGTCAATGTCGACGTCGAGCGCCAGACGGTGGAAGTTGCGCCGATTTTCCAACGAGACCTGAGGGGCAAACAATTGCACTTCGCGCTGATCAGAGAAGCGCAGAGTGAAGTGGGTATCGCGAAAGTGAATTTGGGTTCCCAACAGGAACAACTCGAAAAAACTGTCAGGTGTCGCATTCCCGACGTCTTCAGCCATCTCGGTATCGGTACCGACCACCGGCAACCCCGGAATCTGCCAGCGGCCATCAGCAAACTGCCACAGGGTCATGGCCCCCCCGTCAACATCGGCCCGCCCCCAATGGAGCCGGCCGCGCAACGCACTCTGCCAAAGATCCAACTCCAGGGCCGCGCGCTCAAGCTCAAGTACCGGCAACTCGGACTCACCGGTGAGCTGAACATCAGTAAGAACGACCTGTGGGTTGATACCCGGCCACTGAACTTCGAGTTCGGCAATAACCACCGTCAACCCGAGCCGCTCGGACAGGTAGTGACTCAGTGGCTCAGAGTAATCGCTCGCCAGATGGGCAAAACTGCGCCCGAGCTGAACCATCACAGCCAGCGCGATCAGAGCGACTGCCACCGTGAGGTAAAGCGTTTTCACTAGAGAACCAACGAAGCGAGCCATAACCAGCGTACCAACCCTCGCGCCTAAACCAGTACGATATCGTACTGCTCTGGGGTGAATAGCTGCTCGACCTGGAACTCGATGGTTCGGCCGATAAAGGCCTCCAGGTCAGCGACATAAGCCGCCTCCTCATCGAGCAGACGATCGACCACCACCTGCGCCGCAAGCACGAGAAATTTTTCGTTATCGTAGGCCCGCGCCTCTCGCAGAATTTCCCGAAAGATCTCGTAGCAAATGGTCTCGGCCGACTTGATCTGGCCGCGCCCTGTGCACAATGGGCAGGGCTCGCACAGCATCTGCCCGAGCGACTCGCGCGTGCGCTTGCGGGTCATTTCCACCAGACCTAATTCCGACACGCCGGTAATCCGGGTTTTCGCGTGGTCCTTTTCGAGCGCCTTTTCGAGTGTGCGTAACACTTGGCGCTCGTGCTCGGGGTCGCGCATATCAATAAAGTCGAGAATGATGATGCCCCCGAGATTGCGCAAACGCAATTGCCGGGCAATGGCACTGGCCGCCTCCATGTTGGTTTTGAAGATGGTTTCTTCCAGATTGCGTCGCCCCACAAAAGCCCCGGTGTTGACGTCAATGGTGGTCATCGCTTCCGTCTGCTCAATCACCAGATAACCATTGGACTTGAGTGCCACACGTGGATCCAGGGCACGGGCAATTTCATCCTCGACACCGTAGAGATCAAGCAGCGGCCGCTCGCCGGTGTAGCATTCAATCAGATCGACCAATTGGGGCGAATAACCCGCGGCAAAGTCGCGCATCTGGTGCCAGGTCTGTCGTGAATCGACGCGAATTTTCTCAATGGGGGCACGTGCCAAGTCGCGTAAAACACGTAGAAAAAGTGGCATGTCGGTGTGAATCACCGAGGGAGTGGGCGCGTCGGCCAAAACCGCGCGCAACTTTTGCCAGTGCTTCTGCAAAAACAGGATATCCGCCTGCAGGGCGTCCTGCTCGGCGCCCTCCGCCACGGTACGCAGAATAAAGCCGCCCTCGATTCCCTCGCGCGACTGTACCTCGTCAAGCAATGTGCGCAAACGCTCGCGCTCAGCATCATCTTCGATACGGCTGGAAATGCCAATGTGCGGGCTGCCGGGCATGTACACCAGAAAGCGCGCGGACAAGCTCAAGTGTGTCGTCAGACGCGCGCCTTTGGTCCCTATTGGATCCTTGCTGACCTGCACGACGATGCTCTCACCCTCGCGAACCAGCGAACGAATATCCGGGGTTTCACTGCGCCTACCGGACTCACCCTGCTCATCCATCTCGGGCACCAGCTCGGCGGCGTGGATAAAACCGGTACGTGCCAGGCCAATGTCCACAAATGCGGCCTGCATTCCCGGCAGCACGCGTACCACCTTGCCTTTATAGATGTTGCCCACGTAACCTTTATGCTGACTGCGCTCAATATACAGCTCCTGGGCAACGCCATTCTCGACCAGCGCCACTCGGGTCTCCACCGGGGAGACATTGATCAGAATTTCCTCACTCATCGTCCGGCTCCTGCCACCAAGGGACCCCGAACTCCCTGAGCAGCGGCAAGGTAACCTCCAGGGGCAAGCCAACGACGCCGCTGTAGCTGCCGCGCAGCCCGGTCACAAACGCCGCACCCAACCCCTGAATGGCATAGCTACCGGCCTTGTCGCGGGGCTCACCGGTGTCCCAATAGGCACGAATTTCCTCATCACTGAGCAGGCGGAAATCCACATCGGTGATCGATAGCCCGACATCGACGCGCTCTGGCGTCGCCAACGCGACGGCACTCAACACCTGGTGCGTGGCACCAGACATGGCGCGCAGCATTTTCAGCGAGGCCTCAGCATCGGCGGGCTTTTCCAGAATTCGGCCCTGGCAGACGCCCAGGGTGTCAGCGCCGAGCACGGGCCGCTCGGCCAGTCCGGCACGGGCCGAGGCCTCAAGTCCGGCTTGCGCTTTCTCGCGCGCCAGACGGCACACGTAATCTTCAGGGGATTCCCCCACAGCGGGTACTTCGGGCACCGCTACCGGGAGCGTCGCATGACGCACACCGATTTGGCGCAGCAGCTCGCGGCGGCGGGGAGAGCGGGAGGCCAGGTACAGATCGATCGTCACAGTGACAGCTCAACTTATCCGGTTAGCGGTACGAAAGATCTCCAGTATCCGGAACATCAGGGGCCATAGCAAGGCGCTGGTCAGCGCCGGATAGAGAAATTGCATCCCCGACACCGTCAGTCCGCTCATACTGTAGACCCAGTTGCCTATAACCTGACTGATCCCCACCAGAACAAATACCCACAAGGCCTGTTGCCAGCGCGCGTAGTTGCGCACCCGCTGATAGGACTGCAGACAGATATAAGACACGATCACCAAACCCAGGCTGTGCTGACCCAGGGGCGACCCGGTAATAAGGTCCTGCACCAACCCCAGGCCGAAGACAAAGGTAAGGCTGAAATCTTCCGGGGCCGTGAACAACCAGTAGATGACAATCAACAAAACCCAGGCTGGCCGCCACCAGCGCAACTCCAGCGGCAGCGGATAGACAGAAAGTAGCAATCCCAGAAGAATCGGCAAGAGCAGCATCCAACGATTGTGCCCGCGCAGCAGGTCAATCAAGGCCTGCCTCCTCGTTCCCAAAGACCAGCAAGAGGTGTCGACTGCGATCCAGGCGCGCTTTGGGCTTGGCGATCACCGTTGCGAAAGGCATGCCCGGGTCGCGCACCACACGCTCGACCTCGGCCACGGGATAGCCCACAGGAAAACGCTGACCCAAGCCGGAACTGACCAGCACATCGCCGGGCCGAATATCGGTAGTATTGGACACGTGACGCAGATGCAGGCGGTTCAAGTCACCGCTGCCCTCGGCTACCGCGCGCACCCCGTTGCGGTTGACCTGCACCGGCAGAGCGTGGGAAGCGTCAGTAATCAGCAGCACCCGAGCGGTACCTTGGTTAACCTCGATCACCTGCCCCATCAGACCAAAGGCGTCGAGAACTGCCTGGCCCATGTAGACGCCGTCGCGCCGGCCTTTGTTGATGACCAGTGCATGGCGCATGGGGTCAGGGGACACGCCGATCAACTCGGCCACCAGGACATTGTCCTGGAGCATGTCGCTGGATCCGAGCAGTTGGCGCAGGCGCACGTTCTCAGCCGCCAACGCCGCCATCTGCTGGAGCTTGCGCCGATGAATCAGAATTTCGGATTGGAGGGCGTCGTTTTCGGCTTTGAGCTCGGTGCGCGAGACAAAGGTGTCTTGCCCCCATTCGGAGATCACCGTGGGCACGTTGGTCACCCAATTGAAAGGCGCAGCTACCGAGCCCAACTGTTCCCTGACCGGGTTGAGCCAGTCGGTATAGAGGTTGACGAGAATCAGCCCGACCGCCACCGCACTGAGTATCACTGCACGCGCGGCAACCGACGGGCCTTTGGTAAACAACCGTTTGATAACGAAATCTCCCGCGATCGTCGGGGGCTAACCCCCATCCACCCGGCGCTTAAGACGACAGCAAATCGATATTGCGCTTGTCCATCATCTCCAGGGCCATGCCGCCGCCCCGGGCAACGCAGGTCAGCGGATCGTCCGCGACGATGAACGGCAGGCCGGTTTCGTTAGACAGTAGCCGGTCGATATCGCGCAACAGGGCACCACCACCGGTCAGCACCACACCGCTCTCGGCGATATCTGACGCCAGCTCCGGGGGCGATTGTTCGAGCGCACTTTTCACCGACTGCACGATACCCGCCAGGGGCTCCTGCAGGGCTTCGAGAATCTCATCGCTATTAAGGGTAAAACTGCGCGGCACCCCTTCGGCAAGGTTGCGGCCGCGCACGTCAATTTCGCGCACTTCGCTACCGGCAAAGGCACAGCCGATTTCCTGCTTGATACGCTCCGCCGTGGCATCACCGATCACGCTGCCGTAGTTGCGACGCACGTAGTTGACAATGGCTTCATCAAAGCGGTCACCGCCGATACGCACCGAGTCGGAATAAACCACGCCGTTGAGAGAAATTACGGCAATCTCAGTCGTACCGCCGCCGATGTCCACCACCATGGAACCATTGGCTTCGTCGACCTTCAGGCCGGCGCCGATCGCCGCGGCCATAGGCTCTTCAATCAGGCGGACTTCCCGGGCACCGGCGCCCATGGCTGACTCGCGGATCGCGCGTTTTTCCACTTCCGTGGACAGGCAGGGTACGCTGACCAGGACCCGCGGGCTGGGCTGGAACCAATTGGCCTCGTGTACTTTTCTGATGAAATGCTGGAGCATTTTCTCTGTGACCTGGAAGTCGGCAATGACACCGTCTTTCAGCGGGCGAATTGCAGTGATGTTGCCCGGGGTGCGGCCAAGCATACGCTTGGCTTCTTTACCTACCGCCTCAACCACTTTCTGGCCCTTGTGGTGGCGAATGGCGACCACCGAGGGCTCATTCAAGACGATGCCCTTACCCCGAACATAAATAAGCGTGTTGGCCGTTCCCAGGTCAATGGAGAGGTCGTTGGAGAAAGCTCCGCGAAGATGTTTCAACATGTGTGTTTCTAGCCTTGTTTTGTTCTGGTAGAGCACGTCAGAGACGAAAGTCCCATTCCAGTTCCCTGCGCGCTGCCATTATGTAGCGATTTGCTGCTCGTCTGCGGCCCCACAGGCACAAAAAGCGCGTATCTTGCCGCATTCTTCTTAATTGTCGCACTCTATCAACGGCAGGGATTTAGGGCAAGGCGCAAATGTGATAAGTTTAGCGGCCTGAATCACAGGCCGGACACATTGCGGGCTATTTTACGCCCAAACTGGCCAAATAACGACCGTTACCACGGAATTACCGTGCTTGCCATCACAGCGGAGCAACCCGAATGGCTGTAGACACTTCCACCATCGCCAAAATGGCGAGTTTGGCGCGGATCGAAATCTCCGACGCTGAAAGCGGCGAGGCCGCCGCGCGCATCTCCCAGGTGCTGGATCTGGTCGACCAACTGCAGGCGGTAGACACCCAGGGCGTCACCCCCATGGCGCACCCACTGGATGCTGTGCAGCGCCTGCGCCCGGACGACGTGACTGAACCCGACCAGCGCGACACTTTTCAGAGCCTGGCACCTGCCGCCGAGGCGGGCCTGTACCTGGTCCCCCGCGTGATCGAATAACCCGAGGATTATTGTCGCAATGCATACCAAGACCATTGCCGAACTGGTGCAGGGCCTGCGCAGCAAAGCCTTTTCCAGTGTCGAGCTGACTCGCCACTACCTGGAGCGTATCCAGGCGCGGGATGCCACCTACAACAGTTACATCACCGTCACCCCGGAGCTGGCCCTGGCCCAGGCGGAGGCCGCCGATGCCCGTTTGGCCCAGGGTGACGCCCCGGCCCTGTGCGGCGTGCCTATCGCCCATAAGGACATCTTCTGTACCAACGGCGTACGCACCAGTTGCGGTTCAAAGATGTTGGACAACTTTATTGCCCCCTACGATGCCACCATCGTCGACAACTACCGGCGCGCCGGTGCCGTGACCCTGGGTAAGACCAACATGGACGAGTTCGCCATGGGCTCGTCCAACGAGACCAGCTACTACGGTCCGGTGAAAAACCCCTGGGCGACCGACTGCGTGCCCGGCGGCTCCTCGGGCGGTTCGGCAGCGGCGGTATCAGCCCTGCTCGCCCCCGGCGCCACCGCCAGTGACACCGGTGGCTCCATTCGCCAGCCCGCGGCTCTGTGCGGACTCACCGGCATCAAGCCCACCTACGGCCGGGTATCGCGCTGGGGCATGATCGCCTTTGCCTCAAGCCTGGATCAGGCCGGCGTGCTTACCCGCACCGCCGAAGACGCGGCACTGATGATGAACGACCTGGCGAGCTACGACCCCAAGGACTCCACCTGCGTCGAAATGCCAGTGCCGGACTACACCGCGGAACTGAACAACCCGATCAAGGGCCTCACCATCGGGGTTCCCAAGGAGTACTTCAGCGAAGGCCTGGACCCGAAAACCGCGCAAATCGTCGAAGACGCCATCAAGCTTTACGAGCAGTTGGGCGCGACCATCAAGTCCATCAGCCTGCCCCATACCCACCTGGCGGTACCGGCCTACTACGTCATTGCCCCAGCCGAATGCTCGGCCAACCTGTCGCGCTTTGACGGCGTGCGCTACGGCTACCGCTGTGAGGATCCGAAGGATCTGACCGACATGTACATGCGCACCCGCAGCGAGGGTTTTGGTGAGGAAGTGAAACGCCGGATTCTGGTGGGCACCTATGCGCTCTCGACCGGCTATTACGACGCCTACTACAACAAGGCGCA
Source organism: Marinimicrobium alkaliphilum (assembly GCF_003259155.1). Taxonomy (GTDB): domain Bacteria; phylum Pseudomonadota; class Gammaproteobacteria; order Pseudomonadales; family Cellvibrionaceae; genus Marinimicrobium_A; species Marinimicrobium_A alkaliphilum. The sequence continues at coordinate 257,772 of NZ_QGMQ01000002.1, read as the reverse complement.
ACAGGTCCGCCGACTGATCAAACGGGACTTTGTCGAAGCCTTTGAGTCCGTCGATGTGATCATGGGCCCGACCTCGCCCTCGCCGGCTTTTGCCTTTGGCGCAAAAACCAAGGACCCGGTGGCGATGTACCTGGAAGACATTTACACGATCGCCACCAACCTGGCGGGCTTGCCGGGCTTGTCGATTCCCTGCGGGCTGGTGGACAACAAACCGGTAGGCTTGCAATTGATCGGCGATTATTTCGCCGAATCAAAGCTACTCAACGTTGCCCACCAATTCCAACAGGCAACCGACCACCACCAACAGGTAGCGCCTTCGGCATTGGATTGAATACGGTTTATAAAGTGTCGCAAAAAGCCCCCTCCGGACGAAGCTTTGGCATGCTTTAGTGAGCTTCCGGCCAAAGCGAGGGGGTGTCCTTGCGAAAACGCGGTGAATACGTCCCTGTAGCTCCCTCTCTTCATCCCTGAAGAGAGGGTTTCGCAAGGACACCCCCTCGCTTCGGCCTCAGTGCCAGCAAACGACAGCGTGGATTCACCCACCAACGTTTTCCTAATTAGGAAAACCGATTAACTACTGTGAGCACTGAATGTGGCACGGCAGGCGGAGTGTGAAGCCTTGCGGGACCGTAGGAGGCATGGATGCCGACTTCGAGCGTACAGGGACGTATTCACAGCGAGTCCCGCAAGGCTTTACGCTCCGCCTGCCCCACCAACACAGGCACCAACCAAGGTTGATAGAGATGGAATGGGAAACAGTGATAGGGCTGGAAGTACACGTACAGCTCGCCACCAAAAGTAAAATCTTCTCCGGCGCCAGCACCGCCTTCGGCGCCGACCCCAACACCCAGGCCTGCGCGGTCGACCTGGCGCTGCCCGGCACCCTGCCAGTCGCCAACGAAGGCGCGTTCCGCTACGCCGTCATGTTCGGGCTCGCCGTCAACGCCGAGATCGGCAAGCGCTCCGTCTTCGAGCGCAAAAACTACTTCTACCCGGACCTCCCCAAAGGCTACCAGACCACCCAACTGGCCGAACCCATCGTCGGGCCCGGCCATGTCGACCTGGAACTGGACGGCGGGCGCACCAAGCGCGTGCGCATTCACCACGCCCACCTGGAAGAAGACGCGGGCAAATCCCTGCACGAAGACTTCCACGGTATGACCGGCATCGACCTCAACCGCGCCGGCACACCGCTGATTGAAGTCGTGACCGAGCCGGATATGCGCAACGCCGAAGAAGCTGTGGCCTTCGCCAAAAAACTGCACAACATCGTCACCTCACTGGAAATCTGCGACGGCGAAATGTCCCAGGGCTCCATGCGCTTTGACGTCAACGTCTCCGTGCGCCCCAAAGGCGAAGAGAAGCTCGGCACCCGCACCGAAACCAAAAACCTCAACTCCTTCCGGTTTATGGAAGAAGCCATTGAGCTGGAAGTCGAACGTCAGATCAGCGTGCTCGAAAGCGGCGGCACCATCGTGCAGGAAACCCGCCTCTACAATGGCGACACCAAGAAAGCCCGGAGCATGCGCACCAAGGAAGACTCCAACGATTACCGTTACTTCCCCTGCCCGGACCTGCTGCCCATCATGCTCGACGACGACTATATCGAGTCGGTGCGCCAACAGATGCCGGAGCTGCCGGAAGAGCGGCGCCAGCGCTTTATCAACGATCTCGGTCTGTCCGACTACGACGCCACGCAACTGACCAGCGACCGGGCCACTGCCGACTTCTTCGAAGCTTCGGCCAAGGCCTCCGGCGAGCCCAAGCTGGCCGCCAACTGGATCATGGCGGATCTGGCCGCGTACCTGAACAAGCAGGAACTGAGTATCGATCAATCGCCGGTCAGCCCCGAGCAACTGGCCGGGCTTATCGCCCGCATCAAAGACAACACCATCTCCAGTAAAATCGCCAAGACCGTGTTCGAGGCCATGTGCGCGGGTGAAGGCGATGCCGATGCCGTAATCGACGCCAGAGGTCTCAAGCAGGTATCCGATACCGGTGCGCTGGAGAAAATCGTCGACGAGGTTATTGCCAACAATCAGGCCCAGGTAGACAACTACCGTAACGCCGACGAGGCCAAACGTCCTAAAATGCTCGGCTTCTTTGTCGGGCAAGTAATGAAAGCCAGTAAAGGCCAAGCCAACCCACAGGCCGTGAACGAAATTCTCTTGAAAAAACTGAGTGACTAAACTGATGGTATTACGCAAAGACAAACAGAAAGTGCTGGGCGAGTTTTTTGATGACGAACGGATCAAAAGCTTCCTGACCTTTGAACCACCGGCAGGTGTCAGCCGAGACTACCACCTGCTGGAAAAAGCCTACCGGGGTATGCGCGAAGAGAACTTCGCCACCTTCGTGCAGTTTTTTACCGATGCCGGGTACGATCTCAATGCCCCAGGCCCGGACGGTAAGACCTTCCTGCAATCCATCCGGGATCACCGCTGGGCTGAACCCTACATCGAAGCACTGGAAAAAGCCGGCGCCCAATAAGCCGTCAGGGTATAGGGCCCGCTCATGGGCCTTATACCGCCTGGGGTTTGAAATAACCGTCCAGGCGCTCCACTTCCTCATCGATATTCTCGTCGATCGCCACCGCTTCGTTGTCCAGGCGCTGCTGAGCCGAGGGCAGACACACCTCAAACTCGACACCGGTAATCGCCAGGGGCTCAAAACTCAGCTGATGATCGCCGCGCTTGGCGTGGGAGTGAATACGCCACTGGGGCCGCTCCGGGTGCGCCGGATCGAAGCGACTGTCTTTGCCCTTGCTCACAAAATCGGCCAGGCATTGGGTACCGTCACTGCCCTGAGTACCCGTGGTGGTCACCTCGACACTGCGTATCGGCGAACGGAACTGCCAGTGTCGGGCATCATCGGTGCCACCGTCGGGCAACACCACCTGAGGCTGGCCGTCACTGACACTCACTTCCAGCAACTCGGTCGCCAGCTCGCCGTTTTCCAGCTCAATGCGCACTGTATAGCGGGCCGAACGGGTATGGATATTGTGCACTTCCACCCGGCCCTCATAGCCTTTGACAATTTCATTGACGAAGTACAGCCCGAGACCCCGCCCGTGGTGTTCGCGTACCCGCCGGGTGGAGAATCCCAATTGAAACAGATTGGTGCGATCCTCGTCGCTGACATGAGGGCCGCGGTTATACACCCGGATCAGCACCTGGCCCTCGCGCTCTTCGAGCACCAATGCCACTGACGCAAAGGGACTTTTGTAACCGCGCTTGCCGGCAAAATACTGCGCATTCTTGAGCAGATTTTCGAGCAGGAGCACCAGGTGATTTTCGTTACCCAGCAGCTGTGCCACCGGCGCCAGACGCACGTACCACTGATTGTTACTGAGCAGGTAATCCATGTCCGCCACCGGCGCCGGCGGGCGCTCGCCGCACACCAGCGTCAGGGCGCGCCAGGCCGCGCGTTGGGGTGAATACACCGGCTCGAAAGGCAACGCCCGGGCCTGCTCGACATTGAGCAGACGTTGATAATAATGCTCCTCGCATTCGCACAGAAGGTTGCCGATATGCAGCGCCAGGTTGTCGGCGGTGGACAGGTCGAGCAGATCCCACAGGTAGCGCATGGCATCGAGCGCCTCCCGGTTGGCCTCACTCTCCGCCCCCGACGCGGTATCGTCCACACTGAGCTGCAAAGCCCGCTGGACCTTGTCAAAACTGATCACACCGTTGTGGCGCACCTCGGCCGCAATGCTTTTAAAATGCAGAAATTTCTCGTCGTATTCGATGTAGTCGAGCAGTTTGTCGCTGATAAACAACTTGAGCTTTTCCGCATGACCGGAATAGGTGTGAGCCTTGAGTTGCAGCTGTTTTTTGTCGCGCCACAAGTCGCTGACCTGAGTGCGCAAAAGCCGCAAGTCGGCGCGCTGGCGACGGTACTGGTACAGGTAGCGACGCACATCCCACAACACCAGCACAACGAACACGACCAACAGCGCGTAGATCAGCAGCTCTTCCTGCCACAGCGGAGGAACCGGGTAGCGCGCACTCAGCATCGGCAGGGTCAACCAGGCGAAATAACTCACAAGCCCCAGCGCCGCCAGGGCGCTCAACCAGGGGTAGGTGACTTTCTGCACCCGGCCAACCGGGCTGTTCTGCTCCTGAGCCTCTGTGTCCATCACAGCGCCTCCTCTCGTGTAGCGTGACCTCAGCGGACCACCGGCTTCCAACAGTAAGCCCCTTGATCGCCGAAAGTGACGATGCCCTCGCCTCGCTTGCAGGCCTCAATAAAGTCGCCCTGCCCACCCTCGGCGTGATCAAAGGCCAGGCGCAGGGTGCGAATATGCTGGCGGTAATTGGCGTAGGAAAAGCGCTCGGGATCGGCGTCGAGCCTGTCGGCAATCTGCGCCGTGCTCAACGGCCGCGGCGCGGCTTCCACCAGGTAGCGCAGAATCTTGCGCGGCGTTGGCCCGAGCGGGCGCCTGCTGTTGCCCGGGTTCATCAGTTTGTGCCCGCGCCAGTAGACTTCCCAGGTTTCGGTATCCAGACGCAGGTCGCCACTGTCGATCACCGCATCGCTCGCACCGCGCTGCTGAAGTGCGTGCTGACGCAACACCGCCTTGATCCGCCAACATAACACCGACTCGATATTGGCCTGGTGTTTGGCAATGAAGTCGCGCGCTTCTGAGGTTTCAAAGGCCTGCTGCTCGATGCCGGTGCCGCTGTGCTCTGACAGATAGATCATGGGCAGCTCCGGCCACTTGCGCCTGAGCGCCCGGGACACCGAAAAGCCTGCGCTGTCATTGCCATTCATATGGGCGTCGAGCAAAGCCAGGTCCGGACGCGCAGCGCCGGGCGAGCGAATATGTTGGCAGGCCGCCTCGGCAAACCCGAACACGGTTACCCGGGTCGGCTCGCCGTCAAAGTCAGTCGCTTCGAGAATGGGCTGAAAGCGGTCGACCCAATGCAGTTGGTCTTCGACCCACAATATGTTGGCCATAGGCCATTCCTGTTGGTATTTGTCCCAGTCTACCCGAAGTAAACGGCGCCAAAGCGCGACTCAGCGCACACCTTGCGGGATCAACTCACAGATTTTTCACCGCCGCCCCGGATACTGAGTCTGTCAGATCGGCAAACCACTAACAGCCGACGCTATCTATAACCGAGGGTAATAACCATGTTCTCAGATCTCTTTACCATCTGGTCCGATTCGCCCGCGCTCTCGCTGGCAATCTGGCTGATCATTGCCATCGTCCTTCTGTACGCTGGCCGCCCCCACGCGCACCTGCTACTGCGCAGTACCGGGCGGGCGCTTTACAGCTCCCTGCGGCTCGCCGCGACCGGCGTGCGCCAACTGGAGCAACGGGTCTCGGCGCGCAACCGCGACGTCCTTCTGGCCATGGGCCGGGAGCACGCCGAAAAAGCCATCGAGCGGGACTTCGACCGGGTCGGCGCCCTGGTCGAGCGCGACCTGAGCCACTACCCGGTCCTGCACCGCGAGCTCAAGGACACGCTGGAGCGGGTCCAGGCGGACTACCACGCCGCCACCGACGACGCGCCCCTGCCGCCGGCCTGGAATCAGGTCATGGACACCATCGCCGCCCTGCCCAACAACGGTGACCCGGCGGTGACCCGTATTCTGGAAGAAATCCGCACCGCAGTGGAGGAGTCGCACCAGCAGACCCTCAAGGCTTATCAGAAGAGTGCTGGAGAGCGTCACCGCATTCTCAGCACACTGCAGCCCCAGTGGCGCAGTCTCAACCAGACCATGAACCGGGTCGAACAGACCATCACCGGGCTCGAAGGCCGTGCCAAAGTCATCGACCGGCAGATGGCCGATTATGAGAGCCTGCGTAAGGCCGAAGACAAAGCCGTCCACGCCCTGACTGCCTCATCGTTGACCCAGTTTTTTATCGCCAGCCTGGTCCTGGTGATCGCCACCTTCGGCGGCATCATCAATTTTCACCTGATCGCCATGCCCATGTCAGAGATGGTCGGCGGCGCCAGTACCATCGGGTCGGTCCGTACCTCGGATATCGCGGCTCTGGTGATCATCATGGTGGAAATTGCCATGGGGATCTTCCTGCTCGAAGCCCTGGGCATCACCCGCCTGTTCCCGCTGATTGGCAGCATGGACGACCGCATGCGCAAGCGTATGGCCATTGCCGCCTTCACCATTCTGGTAATTTTCGCCAGCATCGAAGCCTCCCTGGCCTATATGCGCGACCTGCTCGCTCTGGACCGGGAAGCCCTGCAACAGTCGCTCACCGGCGCCGAGACCGGCGAGGTCGCGTTCCGCTGGATTCCCTCGGTCGGGCAGTTGCTGCTGGGCTTTATTCTGCCCTTTGCGTTGGCCTTCGTCGCCATTCCTCTGGAGGCCTTTGTGCACTCCCTGCGCACCCTGCTCGGGTTGCTGGCCGTTGGGCTGTTGCGTGCCCTGCGCCTGAGCTTGCGGATTCTGGGCGGCGCGGCTCATCACGGTAGCCGGATGTTGATTCACGCCTACGATATCTTCGTAATGCTGCCCTTGAGTCTGGAGCGCCTGATCACCCACTGGCGCGCCGGGCAGCGCGAACGCCGGCAGGTAGAGGTCGAAGCCGACGCTGAAGACACTACCACTGCGGACGAAGCACCCGCCGAGGCAGCCAAACCCGCCCGCAAAAACCGGGCTCGAACCGGTGCGCCCGACATGAACCTGACTCCCGGGGAGGCCTGAGCATGAATTTCCACACCCTTGTCAGTAAATTTAACATTCTGAATAACGGCTTTCGGCGTCTGCTTATGGGGCTTCTGTGTCTGGGCCTTATCGGCTGCAGCCAGAACGGCGCCCAGTCCCGCGCCGTGTTTGTGCTGGTGGATATCTCCAGTGACTACGCCAGTGAGCTGCATCAAGCCCAGACATTGACGCGTTACCTGCTGGGGGAACTCAATAGCGGCGACTCCCTGGCGATCGCCTTTATCGATAACAGCAGTTTTACCGAGCGCAATATCATCGCCCGGGCAACCTTCGACCATCGCCCCAGTGTCACCACCCACCAAAAGCGCTTGATCCGGCAACAGCTTGACGCCTTTGTCACGCGCTTTCGGGTGCCCAGCCACCACAGTGACATCACCGGTGGTCTGTTACTGGGGGCGGACTACCTCCACGAGACCGGTGCCGGGCAGCGTCAATTGTTCATTCTTTCCGATCTGCACGAGGACCTGCCCCCCTGGCTCAATCGGGATGTCGCGGTGAATTTGCAGGGGGTTCAGGTGGTCGCCATCAATGCCAAACGCCAGCAACAGGACAACCACAACCCAGCGCACTACCGCGAACGGCTATCACGCTGGCAAGAGCGGGTGGAAGCCAGCGGTGGTCACTGGCACCTGGTCAGTGAACTGGGACGCCTGGAACAGCTGGCGTTACACTGACGATCGCTCGGCCTACCGCATTTGGGGGCGTCGGCAGGATTGACAATCCTGGCGCCCCCATCCTCTTGCATGTCACCTAAGTCCGCAAAAATATTGAAGTTCTTGCCGCTGGCGCGCCTTTTGCTCTCTATCCCGCAAGGGTTCCACTGCTGTGCAGAACCCCAAAACCAAGAACAATCTTTTGCAACCATTGCGCGATGCAAGGAGCAACATATGAGCAGGCTACTTCTTCTGAAACATACCAGTTGGCTGGCCGCCGCAACCCTGCTGGCTTTTAGCCAGTTGAGTTCGGCTTCACCGATATCCTGTGGGCCGCTTCACACCACAGAAAGTGCAACAGCCAACGGCGCCTATGCCGATGACTGCCATTTTGAAACGGGACTTTCTGACAATGGGGACGACACCGTACTGGCCCACCTGAACGCCTTGAGCTGGGCCGACGATGGAATGTTCTCGTATATTGGTCGCTACGAAAAGGATCCCGAGAGCTTCAAGTCCCCGGAGCCCCCAAACTATGATCCCGGCTTTACCTTGACCGTAGCGCCCAGCAGCGATGGCTTTGCATACAGCTATCAGCTTGTCGTTCCCGAAGCTTGGATCGGCACCAAAGTCGACTGGGTCTTGGGCGTAAAGCAAGCCAGCGACAGCTATATGTCTTACCTGTTCAAAGACGTCACGCTCGGTATTGAGGGTGGCTTTAACAACTTCTGGGTCAACTCTAAAGGCAATAACCCTAACCCGACGCAGGAGAACAAATACTCCTACGCTGCAGGCTTTATTCGCGAAGTGGCTACCGTTCCCGAGACCAGCACCTTCCTGCTGATGCTCACCGGCCTGTTGGGACTGGCCGCCACCCGTCGGCGGATCCGCAAATCCGCCTAAGTACCGCTCAGCTCACTTGATGATACCGGGGCAGCGATGCCCCGGCTTTTTTTTGCCTTTCGCCCCCAGCGCCAATCTGTGCCAGAATAGCCCGCTCTCTCAGCGTCGCTTTTCAGGTACCCATGACCGCCACACCGATCCTGACACCCAGCGTTAAACTCACCCTGCTGTTCGCCGCCGTAGCGCTGCTGCTGGCCGCCCTACCCGGTTGGAGCGAACCCGCACTGGAGTACAACCGCGAAGCCATCGCAAGTGGCCAGTGGTGGCGCCTGCTGACCGGACATTTTGTGCACTACGGACTCTACCACCTGGGCATGAATGTGCTCGCCCTGATTGCCATCGGCTGGGTGCTGCTCAAGGAATTGCCCGTGAAAGGCTTTGTGATTTTATGGCTGGCGTGCAGCGTCGCCGTCAGCACAGGGCTGCTCTGGCGCAATCCGGAAATGCTCTACTACGCGGGGTTGTCGGGGGTACTGCACGGCCTGCTGGTAGCCGGACTGGTCTTCAGCCTGCCGCAAACCCCGCTCTTCAACGCCGCCGCCCTGGGCATCGCCGCCGTCAAGATCGGGCGCGAACAACTGCCCGGCTTCGATGCCAGCCATGAGTTGCTGCCGGTACCGGTGGCGGTAGACGCACATTTGTTTGGGGCTCTGGCGGGGCTGGCGTGGGGATTAGCGTGGTTAATCAATAAGGCCCGCAAACGCGGGCCTTATGCAGAGCGGTGAGACGGGCCGGTTAACGGCGTCCGCCGGGGCGGCCACCACCACCTCGGCGGTTGTTGCCATCGTTTCTGCCACCACCGCTGCTGCGGCGCGGGCCGCTGCTTGAGCGGGGTTTGGGGGGCAGCGCCGGGGTTTCGGCCAGTAAATGCTCAGGCGGCTGCTCGCAGGCCAGTTTGTTACCCAGCAGCTGGCCGATGGGTTCCAATTGGAAAGCGTCGTCCTCGCAGGCAAAGCTCACCGAGGTACCGGTCTTGCCCGCCCGGCCGGTACGGCCGATGCGATGAACATAATCCTCGGCCTCTTCGGGCAAGGTAAAATTCACCACGTGGCTGATGCCGCTGATGTGAATCCCGCGTCCGGCCACATCGGTGGCCACCAACACTTTCAGCTCGCCCGATTTAAACGCTTCGAGGGTGGAGACCCGCTTGTTCTGGGCCACTTCACCCGACAACAGCCCGGCTTTTATCCCGTGGCGTTGCAGCTTCTCATGCAGGTCACGGCACTGATCCCGGCGATTGGCAAACACGATCAGGCTGTCGACATCTTCGTGTTGAATCAGGTTGTAGAGCAGCGTGTACTTCTCTTCCGTGGACACCAGATACACCCGTTGGTCGACGGTATCGGTCGCCACGCTCTCGGGCTCGATTTCCACCTGTACCGGCTTGTAGGTCCACTGCTCGACCAGCCGGTGAACGTCATCGGTGAAGGTGGCGGAGAAAAACAGGGTCTGGCGATCTTCGCGCCGCGGTGTCTGGCGCACGATCCGGCGGACTTGCGGAATAAAGCCCATATCCAGCATCCGATCGGCTTCGTCCAGCACCAGCACTTCGATCTGATCCAGAAACACGTCCCGGCGCTCGCAAAAATCCAGCAGACGCCCGGGGGTAGCCACCACAATATCGGCCTGGTCATTGTGCAAACGGCGTTGCTGCTTCTGGTAGTCCATGCCGCCCACCAGGGTGTGGATCTGCAAATCCGTGTATTTACACAGACCCTTGGCATCGTCGGCAATCTGCATCACCAGCTCCCGTGTGGGCGCCACGATCAGGGCCCGCGCCTCACCGGCATAGCGGGTTTCTTCAATCGGGTGTTTGAGCAGGTCGTCGATGATGGCCACCAGGAAAGCAGCCGTCTTGCCCGTGCCGGTCTGAGCCTTGCCCACCACATCTTTGCCCTGCAGGGCGTGGGGAAGCGACTGAGCCTGAATGGGTGAGCAGTATTCAAAGCCGAGGTCAGCAATGGCGTGCATCAGGGTGTCAGGCAGGCCCAGATCGTGGAAGCGGGTTTTGCCCTCGACTTCCGGCACCGGAAACTGGGAGATATCCCAGGGCGCGCTGGCGGGCTTCTGAGCCCCTTTGCGCCCGCCTCGGGAGCGACGCTTGCGATTCCCCGTTGGCGCCTTGTCATCCTTGGACGTGGCATCCGGGCGCGAGCGCCCCGGGTTCGGGTTTTTAGCGGGCCGCGCGGTATTACCGTTGCGGCTCTTGGTGTCGGCTTTTGCGGACTGCTCAGCGCGCGCTTTGGGGGCGGGCTCCGAAGCCTTCTCCGGGGTGCTTCCCGACAGTTTTTTGAATAGTTTCCCGATCAAAACACTTACCTTACTGTACAAAATGTGGCCGAAGTATACACGATTCCCTCGGTAATCGTCTTCCGGGGTCTCTCCCGGTGATCCGGCGGCTTGCTTTTTCGCTATACCCAGCCATTCTATTATAGAAAGAGATTAACGATTCATCCGTCACAGGGGGACCAATGAGCGCGTGGCAAGCCATGCTCGACAATCCGGATAACGTGATTCTGATCGGCTCAGTCGCGAGTCTGCTGGCAAGTTTTGGCACCACCCTGGGCGCTGCGGGCATTTTCTTTGTACGCGCCCTTACGGTACGCGCCCAGGACATACTGCTCGCCTCGGCGGCCGGGGTGATGCTGGCGGCTTCGATTTTTTCACTGCTGATTCCCGGGTTTGAAATTGCCGAGAATCAGGGAAGAACGCTTCTGGTTGCCGTTATCGTGGTCACCCTGGGCATGCTGATCGGTGCCGTGATTCTCGCACTGATACACCACTACTCACCCCACCAGCACTTTCTCAAAGGTCGCGAAGGCATCGACATCAAGCGTATGAATGGCATCTGGCTATTCGTGATTGCCATCACCCTGCACAACTTTCCCGAGGGTATGGCCGTGGGAGTGGGCTTTGCCGACGGGAATGTTACCAACGGTATTCCTCTCGCCATTGGTATCTTTATCCAGAATATTCCCGAGGGGCTCGCGATCGCCGTGGCGCTTTACACCATCGGCTATTCACGAACGTTTGCGTTCTGGGTCGCGGTACTCACAGGAATGATAGAGCCCATCGGCGGGCTGTTTGGGGCAACCCTGGTCACCATCGCCGTGCCCTTACTGCCCTGGATTCTGGGCGGTGCCGCTGGCGCGATGCTGTTTATCATCAGTAACGAAATCATCCCCGAGACCCACAAGGACGGCCACGAAAATGCCGCCACCTTTGCCCTACTCGGGGGCTTCGCCCTGATGACGATTCTCGACAGTACCTTGTAGGCGCGTTAGAAACTCGCGGACACTCGCCAATGGGTGCGCGCCTGATCGCTGATATCGTCATAGCGACCGGCCACCTGCCAGCCGAAATCGCCCTCGACTTGCAGGTGTTCACGCCACTGATAACGTACACCAAAGCCCACCGACGCCAATGCTCTGTGGCTGAACTCGTCCTCTTCCGGCTGCACGGTACTCGCCCGTCCCCAGTCGGCAAACATCAACAATTGGGCATCCCCCAAGGATGGCCCCTGTATACCGGGCAGCTCGAAGTGCGGCGAGCGCAGCTCGTTGGACAACCAGTAACCGTTATCGCCGCCGGTATCCCGCTCATTGAAGCCGCGAATGCTGGTGCGTCCGCCCAGCGCCATCTGCTCGCTGGGCAACAACCGGCTGTCGGTCTGCTGAATCCGGCTGCGCACCACCCAGGCATAACCGTGGCGCAGGCGCTGGTGGCGCTCAAAGCCCAGCTGAATCCGGTGGTAGTTGGCCTCCGCATTGGTGCGAGCCGCTTCGAAGCGGCTGGTCTGGTTGTTGCGCCCAAGCCCGCCGGGGCTGGCCACAAAGTGCAGAAACCATTGGTTGATGCCCGACTCGTCCGGGCGGACCGCCGAGTAACTGGCGACCAGTTGAATGATCTTGACGAAGTTGTCGTAGACCGCATCGCCAAAATAGATCAAATCGTTGTTGTAGTTCTTGTAATCCATCCCCACCCGCAGGCGCTGGGTCACAGGGCTGTCGTCTTCTCCCAGAGGTAATTCGAGACGCAACCAGTAGGCGTCGCTGCGGGCCCGGGGGTCGACGTCGACCACCTTGTCGCTGACCTCGGCGTAGCGGGCCCCAAGCAGAAGACCGCGCCCCTCCTCCAGAGGCACACGGTAGTTCACACCGTGGGCTTCCAAGCCGCCTTTCTTGCCGGTCCGGTTAAAGCGGTAACCCATAGCGTGACCACTGCCGGCGATGTCGTTCCAGCGCAGTCCCAGGCCCCAGATATCGTGCCCCAGGGCCGAGGTACCGCTGTCTTCAAAACTCACTTCAATCTGCGGCAGTCCACCGGAGCGCTCACTCCCGGCATCGACCGGTAACGCGACCACCACGCCCAGCACCAGGAGCCACAGGCTCCGGGCCGGGTGATCCCCAAAAGGGTTTTTCATAACGTCTCACTTATCGGCAATCAGTGCCCGGCGCAGTCTTCCGACAACCACTCCCCGGTCTGCTCCATCACCAGCGTCTGCTCGCTACCCGAGGCGGGCGAGGTCATGGTCGCTGTGCTGGTGTAGTGGGTGGGGCTGTGAAATACCACCTCCCCCTCGCCGCGGGCGGGTGGGTCCTGACACTCGAATCTGACCCGCAGGCGCTCGGCACTGCGCTCCAGAATTTCCTGCTCACACTCATCTTGCTGCGGCAGCTCTCCCTGAGCAATATCGTCCTCTGTGAGACAAACTTTAATGGAACTCATGGTTGCCCCTGAATCATCAAAGCTGATGCCCTGATCGGCCATCATCCGCTCCATCATGGCGCGCTGCTCCGGCGGCATACTTTCTAACTGCGCCTTCATTTCGCGCATGGCGGCATCCATCTCCGCCGACTGCCCGGTAATGGTAATGCTGTGCTCCCACAAGCCAGGGCGCAAATCCAGGGTCTGAGCCTGAACCCAGGGCGCGGCGGCGAGGCAGACTGCCCCGAGTAAAATCCGAATCAATTGTTGACGCTTAACCATGCGAGAACCTCCGTGATTGTTGTTAGGCTGCCCGGCAAGTGTGGCCCAGGGCCAAGAGGTTGGCAACCTCTTGGCCCTGGTACAGTTGTTGCTCATACAGAAAGCTAAGGCCTGAAGAGTGCGATATTGCACCAGATTAGCCCTGTTGGGGCGCCCATTCTGGTGCATGCACGCAAAGATCACGCAAAGAGTGCACCACCATGGAACAATCACTGATACCCGAGACCGTCCCGGCGAACACCGACGCCGACCGCTATGACCGGCTGTATCAACGTTACCGGCGACAACATGACGCCCTGATTCTGGCCCACCAGTTGACCCAGATTATTCGCGGAGTACAGCGCCATCGGGGGATGAGTATGGCCCTGCTGGGCGGCAATGCCGAGTTTCGGCAAGCATTCGTCGCTCTTGGGCGGGAGCTGGAGCGACGCTTGAAGCTGGTGCAGGTGGTGGCGGGCAACGCCGAGCTGTTGAGTACCAAGGACCGCACTAATCTGGAAACCGCCTGGAGCACCATCCGCCACGATTGGCAGCAAGACACCGTCATCGACAACTACGAGCTTCACTCCCACCTGATCGAGCAACTGCTGGCCATCCTCGGTGGGCTCTCCCGGACCCTGGAGTCTCCCCTGGAGACGACCGAGACCTCTGCCCCGGGCCATACCCCCTTTCAGCACCTGGAGCTACTGCATTTCACCTTACGCCAGATGCCCGCCATCGCTGAACAGCTCGGGCGGGTCCGTGCGCTGTCAAGTTACGCTGCAGCGCGCGGGCAGTGCGACAGTCATCACGACGGGAAATTGCGCTTTGCCATTCAGAACACCCGGGTCAATAACGAAAAATTACGCCATCAAAGCAAGCGCCTGGAAGCCATCGTCGAGGACGACTTCAGTCAGCTGTCGCAGCTCAAAGCCTATGAGTTGAAACTGGTCTACCTGCTGACTATGGTCGAACAGGACGTACTCAGTGGCCAGGTCCGGGCCGATTCCAGCCGGCTGTTCAGCCTGACATCCGATATTATCGATTTCTATTTTTCCGTGATTGAGCGCGGCATTGATCTGCTTTCGCTCGGTACCGAGCGTGCGATGGAACATTGGTTGAGGGGATCTGACGCATCCTGACGTCGCCCCTCCACGGCCCCCCTGCCCCGCAAACCTCATTTACCCACAAATAATCATTCTCTTCTGAACCAACCACCCTGCCAGTGCGTACACAGGTCATAGCCTAGCGCTCGGCCACTGAACAACCATGAGACCCCAAATGACCTTTATAACCATGATTAAGCGAGCATTTATTGTGAGTATTGTCGCCAGTTTAAGTGCCTGCTCGTCCACAGATGTAGGCCAATACCGGGACAATGCCCCGGTATTCACGCTCGAAGAGTTCTTTGACGGTCACCTGACCGCGCACGGCGTGCTCAAAAACCGCGGCGGCGAAGTAACCCGTCACTTCAACGCCAGCATTGATGCCAGTTGGGATGACGAGGGCGTCGGGCGTCTGGTGGAACGCTTTGAGTTTGATGACGGCGAAATCCAGCACCGCACCTGGACGCTAACGCCTGAGGGCGACGGCCGCTACAGTGGCACAGCCGAGGATGTCATTGGCACGGGGACGCTACAGGTGGCGGGGAATGCGCTGCGCCTGGATTACGTTCTGGAAATTGATTACCGGGGCCGAAAACTGAGCCTGAATGTCGAAGATTGGATGTGGCGCATTGACGAGAATACCGTGCTCAATGAGTCGACCCTGCGCAAATGGGGCTTCAGGGTCGGCAGCATTCAATTGGCTATTGTTCGTCAGGGTCAGCCTTAGTTTTATCTGTGTTTTTATCAGCGTAATCTGAAAGACTGCAGCTGAGTGTGTGAGTTTCAGGATCGTAGTGATCCTTCAGATCATCCTTGACCGAGCCCTCCCACAGAGGTACCCCCACAAAATAGCCGGCGCGGCCAATGACATGTGCCGCCACGGGCGCGGTCACGATAATGAATGCGATGACCGCGGCCACCCGCGCCCAGACCACCGGCTCCATAAACGTAAAACCGACACCCAGCATAATTACACTGGTGCCCAAGGCCCCGGACTTGGTGGTTGCGTGCATACGTGTGGGCAAATCCGGTAGACGCACCAAACCGATGGATGCCAGTAGCATCAAAAACGCGCCAAGCAGCAACAGGGCTGAAACCAGAATCTCAATCATCACGGGGACCTCCTCGTTCCAGGAAGCGGGCAAACCCGATCGCCGCCAGGAATGCCGTCAAAGCCAGTACAATGGCGATATCCAGAAAGCTGGATACACCGGTATCAATCGCATGGACACCCACAATGGAGGCGACGAGCGTGGCGATCAACTCCAGCGCCACCACCCTGTCGGGCAGCGAAGGCCCCTTGCTCAGACGCCAGAATGCCAACAACAGGGCAATCGTCAGCATCAGGTAAACCAGGTTTATAATAAACGGGTGAATCACGTTGGGCTCCTCAGCGCATGATTTCCAGGATCCGCCGCTCAATCTCCTTGAGTTCGCGGATCAGGGCCTGTTCATCCTGCAAAAACATGGCGTGGATAAACAGCACCCGGCGATCGTCTGAAATATCCAGACTCAGGGTGCCGGGTGTCAGGGAGATGAAATTGGCTACCATGGTGACTTCCAGATCTGTGGTTGCCTCCAACGGTAGACCAATCACGCCTGGCTTCATATGCCAGGGGGGCGTGAGCACGTCAAAAGCCACCTTGTAGTTGGCCTTCACCAGCTCTTTGACGAAAAACAGCAGGAACAACACAAACAGCGGTACCCGCTGGGCATAGCCCCGTAGCACCGGTACCTGGGATTGAATCACCGCCAGAAACAGATAGCTGATCGCAAAGCCGAGCACAAAGTTGAGGCCGCTAAAGCTGCCGGTCAACGCGATCCAGGCCAGAGCCAGGGTCAGGTTCCAGAAAAAGCCGATCATTGCTCGCCTCCCAAAACCGCCTCAATATAGCCTTCCGGGTTCATCAACTGCTCAGCCATGACTTCGAACAGTTCGATCACCGGCTGACCCCAGAAGCCCAGTAACAGAATACCCGCGATCAGAATACCGATGCCGGTCAGCATAAACCTTCCGTGGCTGTCGTTGACCGGCGCCTTGAGCCTTTCCATATCCATGCCCTCCGGCGCCGCCTTCCAGAACACTTCGGCCCAGATTTTGATCATCGAGAAGAGCGTCAGCAAACCCACCGCCAGGGCGATACCGGTGAGCGTGTAGGCGCCAATTTCGAGACCGGCGCGAACGATGATGAACTTGGCAAAAAAGCCCGACAGCGGCGGAATACCCGCCAGCGACAGGGCCGCAATCAGAAACAGGATGGCGATCCCCGGACGATGACGGTAGACCTCACCCAGCTCCTTCAATTCGTAAGTGCCCGTAAGCCGGTACACCAGACCACTGATCAGGAACAGGCAGGTTTTCACCAGACTGTGGTGAATCACATAGAACAGACCACCAATCAGCGCCAGGGGTGTGTACAGCGCCAAACCGAGAATCATATAGCCGATCTGACTGACACTGTGAAACGCCAGAATCCGGCGGAACTCAAACTGCGCTGCCGCGCCGAGCACCCCGGTGACCATGGTAAAGCCCGCACTCCACAACAGAATGGTGTGGGTGTAGGCGACATCGCCGTTGAAAATCAGGGTGAACATGCGGTAAAGAGCGTAAATGCCCACTTTGGTGAGCAAGCCGGCAAAAAGCGCTGACACCGCCACCCGCGGAGTGTGGTAGGACGCCGGCAGCCAGAAGAACAGCGGGAAAGCGGCGGCTTTAATCCCGAAGGCCACCATAAACATGACCGCCAGCACATTGACCATGCCGGTGTGCTCAACCTCACTCAACTTGTCGGCAATATCCGCCATATTGAGTGTGCCCACCATACCGTACATCAAACCGATGGAGGACAGGAAAATCGCCGAGGAAAACAGGTTAAGGGTGACGTATTTGATCGCCCCTTCCATCTGCGCGCGCTCACCCCCCAGAGTCAGCAGGGCAAAAGACGCGAGCAACATCACCTCAAACCAGACATAGAGGTTAAACAGGTCGCCGGTCAGAAATGAGCCCGCGACCCCGGCGAGCAACAAATGCATCAACGGGTAGTAACCAAAGCGTTCGTGACTGGCGGGAATCGAGCCGAGCGAATAAATCGCTACCACCAGTCCCATCAGGCCGGTCAACACGGCCATGACCGCACTCAGGGTATCGGCGACGATGGTGATGCCGAAGGGCGCCTGCCAATTGCCCATCTGCATGACCACGTGCCCTTCGGCGCGTACCGCACTCAGCAGCCACAACCCGGACGCCAGCAGAGCAGCCGTGCCGAGCACGGCAATCCAGCGTTGATAGAAAGTCGAGCGCCAGACAACAACCGAGAGCGTACCGGCAATCAGCGGGATAAAAATCGGGAGTATGACTTCCAGTCTCACGTATCGGTATCCTTCATCTGATCCAGGTCGTCATTGCCTACCACTTCGTATGCGCGGTGAATCAAAACCACCGCAAACGCCAGCACCCCGAACGCAATCACGATTGCGGTCAGCACCAGCGCCTGGGGCAGCGGATCCGCCACAGCCCCCTCGGGCATCAGCGCGCCTTCGGCGATCAGCGGCGGCGCGCCGCGAGTCATGCCCGCGACCGTAAAAATCAGCAGGTTGGCGGCGTTGCTCAAAATCATCAACCCGATGACCAGCTTGACGATTGAGCGACGCAGCATCATGTACACGGCAGAGCCGAACAGGATGCCAATAATGTAAGCCATTAAGTGTTCCATAACGCGTCTCGGGCGAACCCTACTCCTCTGCCTCGTTAAGGGACATGACGATGGTGAGAATACTGCCCATCACCACCAGATAAACGCCCAGGTCGAACAACAACACTGTCGACAACTTGACCTCAGTGCCCACCAGGTAAAAGCTCCACCACTGAGCGGTCAAAAGTGCCTGGCCAAAGAAAATGGCTGGCAGTGCTGAGATCACCCCGAACAATAAGCCGGCCCCGATAAGATCGTGGGGTTCAACCCGCAGAATTTTGCGTGTTGAGTCCACCCCGTGGGCAAACAGGTACAACACAAACGCCCCTGCAGCCACCAGCCCGGCAATAAAGCCACCGCCCGGCTCATCGTGTCCACGCAGCAGCAGGAACATCGAAAACAACAACTGCAGTGGCAGCAAAAACAGGCTGGCGGTATGCAGAATAACCGTATTGGACTTGATGACTTTCGCCTTAACCTCGGTCATCTTTCACCTCCGCACGCAGGCGCAGCATGGAGTAAACACCCATGGCTGCAATCGCCAGAACAAATATCTCACCCAGGGTATCCAGGGCCCGGAAGTCCACCAGAATCACATTGACAATGTTACGTCCCTGCGCCTCTGGGTAACTGGCCTCCACAAAGAAGCCCGAGATGGTTTCAAAGTAGCGGGTATCCAGAGCACCGAGCATCAACAGGGTCATCAAACCGCCGAAAAGCACGGCCACGGTACCATCGCGCCAGATTTCAAAACGGCTGGAATAATGGGAGAAGCCGGGCAACCGGAACAGCACCAGTACCAGCAGAATCACCGTCAGGGTTTCGATCAAAACCTGGGTAATCCCCAGATCCGGCGCGCTGAACAGAATGAAAATCAATGCCACGGAGAAACCGAGGGCACCGATAGTGGCCACCGCCCCCAAGCGCGAGCGGGTAAAGATCACGTACACCGCCGCCATCACCATCAACAGTGCAATTGCCCATTCGTAGAAGTGCACCTCGCCTATGCCGGTCAGCGTCAGGTGCAAACCGTACTGACTGAGCAGGGTATACCCGGCAAGCACGACGGTAGTCATGATCAGAACGATCATATAGATGCCCATCACCCCGTTTTGCAGTACCCGGGTCTGCCAGGCGGCAAAACCGGTCATAGCACTCATAAAGCGGAAGTACCCCACCTCCGGGCCAACGCGACTGAACACGTCATTGACCATTGTCAGGGGCGCTCGGGTGCGACCCCAGAGCGCGTAAAGTACCGCGCCCGCGACCAGGCTCGCACCGGAGAGGATGAGTGGCAGGTTAATGCCGTGCCAAAGGGAGAGATAAAAGTCCACCGACTGGCCCTTGACCGACGTCACGGCTGCGGCGACCACCCAGCCTTCCGGCAAGAAGGGCAGAATACCAAACAGCAGCGATGTCGCCGCCAGCACCACCGGGCCCAGCCACATGCCCACCGGCGCTTCGTGGGGCTTTTTCGGGGTGTCGCCCACCTTGCCCCAGAAAGGCTTGATCGCCACAGCTGCCGCTACCGCGATGCCCAGGCTCGCGGTCAGCACGGCGGCCACCAGCAACAGGCTGCTCTGCCATTCTGCCGAAAGCACCGCTTCAAGCATCAGTTCCTTGCCGATAAAACCGAACAACGGCGGCAACCCCGCCAGCGACAAGCCTGCTATCAATGCCGCCGTGGCCGTGATCGGCATGGCCTTGCGCAACCCGCCCATGCGGGTCAGATCCTTGGTGCCGGTTTCGTGATCGAGCGCGCCGGCAATCATAAAGAGCGCACCCTTGTAGAGAGAGTGACCGAGCAGGAAACTGGCGAAGGCGATCATGGCGTAATCGGTACCGATGCCGATGAGCATGGTGAGCGTGCCCAGCGCCATGACCGTGGAGTAGGCGAGCACTTTTTTCACGCCAGTGGCACTGTAGGCCAGGTACACCCCCAGAAGCATGGTGATGCCCCCGGCACTGCACAGCAGCACCGTCCAGAGCATATGTTCACCCAGCGCCGGGTTCAGGCGCGCCATCAGGTAGATACCCGCTTTGACCATGGTGGCCGAGTGCAAATAGGCCGACACCGGCGTCGGTGCCGCCATGGCGTTGGGCAACCAGAAGTGGAAGGGGAACTGCGCCGATTTGGTGAAAGTGCCCAGAAGCACGCAGATAATGATGCCGGTGATCAACGGGCTCTCAAGCAGGCCGTCGGCGACCAGCACTTCAGATATCTGGAAACTGCCACTCACCAGGCCGAGCATCACCAGACCGGCCATCAACGCCAGACCGCCCGCTACCGTAACAAACAACCCCTGCAGGGCACACTTGCGCGCGTCCAGATCCCGGTGATTGAACCCGATCAGCAGATAGGAGGTGACACTGGTCAGCTCCCAGAACACAAACAGGCTGATCAGATTATTGGACAGCACCAGCCCCAGCATCGAGGCCATAAAGCTGAGCATGATGACGTAAAAGCGCCCCAGATACTCATGGCCTTTAAGGTAGGCGCCGGCGTAGATCAGAATAAAGGTGCCGATAAAACTGATCAGGAGCGCAAACATCAGGGACAGGCCGTCGAGCATAAAGCTCAAATGCACATCCAGGATCGGCATCCAGGCCCAGTGTTGCAGCACCACCTCGCCCCCACTCACCGCGGGAATGAAGCTGGCAAAGTACAGTGTCAGCCCCGCCGGCAAGAGGGCCAGGCCCCAGCCGATACGGTCTTTGAGAAAGCCCATCAGCCAGGGGGCCAATGCGGCGACAATAAAACCCGATAGAACGGCAAATAGCATTGTGTCAGGCAGCTCCTTATGGCCAGTGAGCCTGGTGGTGCACCGAATCTGTGCGTTTCTTGTGGCGGACAGGCTTCACTCGATACGCCGGTGTGCGCCGGCAAAAAGGGAGTACAGCATAACCAAGGGGGGATAGCCGCGCAAGAAAATCCGCCACCCTAAACCCTTGTTTAAAAAGGGATTGCCCTGCCATTTACACTCTTTTACCCGAGCCCCAGGGCAACAAACACCGAGACAGACTGGATTTCGGGGTTTATTATGGAGACATGACCATGGCCGCCCTGCGTTCACAACACCGTTACTGGGCCCTGCCGCTGGCGCTCGCGCTGGCGGTTTCCTGGTGCTTGGTCTATTGCCTTGCACCGGTGCAGGCGGCACCCGCTACCACCGAGGTCGTCATCGACTGTCACGGCACGCCGGTAACCCTTCAGGTCGAGGCGGACACCCAGCAGCATCACGCCCCCAGCGATTGCCCGGAGTGCGACCAGCCGGCCCTGGAAGTCACCTCACAATTCCAAAATCTGTCCGCAGCCACCCTGTCGAGCTGGCACGGCGACTTTCCGCTGGCCGCCACCAGTGCACTCGAAACCGGGCTTATTCCACCACCAATACCCCCTCCGAAGCACCGACTACACCTTCTGAATCAACGCTTCCTGATTTGATCCTCGCGGCGCTTGTGCACTTGCCGCTGGGGTTTTGTTCGTCTATCAATCAGGAATACCGTTATGAAATCGTCCATCAAAGTTTTCTCCGTCATCGCGCTGGGCAGCCTGTCACTGGTGGCCCACAGTCACAGTGACCACTCACATACCGGGCTGGCACCGGCATCGTCGCCGAACCCACAGGTGGCCATGACTCAGGAGCAGATGTACACCTGCTCCATGCACCCGCAAGTGCGCTCCAACGACCCCAATGACCGCTGTCCCATCTGCGGCATGGCCCTGATACCCGTGGAGAGCAACGGTCATGATCACGAAGCGGCCGATGCCCCCAGCCTGACCCTGAGCGAGCGCGCCCTGTCCCTGCTGGCCGTGAGTGTTACTCCTGCCCGCTATGACACCCTGGCCCGTGAACTGCCCGTGGCGGGACGTGTGGACTACGATGAAACCCGCTTGCGCACCTTGAGCGCCTGGAGCGCCGGACGCCTGGAGCGACTTCATATCGACAGCACCGGTGCCCATATCGAGCGTGGCCAACCGGTGGCCGACATCTACAGCCCCGAGCTGCTCACCGCGCAAACCGAGCTTCTGCGAGCCCTGCGTATTACCGAAGGAACCCAGGCACGCGGCAGCCAGGCCGAGCAGACCGCCCGCGCGGCGCGCAACCGCCTGCGCCTGCTGGGGCTGGACAGCCAACAAATCGACACCATTATTGAAGACGGCCACGACGGCGAAGTGAGCGATTACCTCACCATTCGGGCACCCCAGTCCGGCACCGTGATTGAGCGTTTGGCTACCGAAGGCGCCTATGTCCAGACCGGCGACGCCCTCTATCAGGTGGCGGATCTCACCCGCTTATGGGCCATTGTCGAGGTCTACGAACAGGATCTGGCGGGCATCCAGACAGGCCAAACCGTTAGCTTGCGCAGCCGCGCCCTACCCGGAGAAACCCTCGAGGGGGAGGTTCTGTTTATTGAACCCAGTGTCCAGCGGGACAAGCGCACCACCGCCGTGCGCATCGCCCTGGACAATACCGACGGCCGGCTCAAGCCGGGCATGCTGATTAACGGCCGTCTCCATATTCCGACCCCCGAAGCGCTGATGATTCCCGCCTCGGCCCCTCTGCTCACCGGCGAAAGAGCGCTGGTATACCTGCGAGACCCGGACGAGCCCGGGCGCTTCACCCCACGCCAGGTCACGCTCGGCCCGCGTGTGGGCGATCACTACGCCGTGGTCGACGGTCTCGCCGAAGGCGAGCTGGTGGTCAGTCAGGGCGCCTTCCGGCTCGACAGCGAACTGCAGATTCGCGGTCTGCCCAGCATGATGGCCCCCGATGGCGGAGGCGCACCCGGGCACGACCATGGCGACCAGCCTGCCCCGGATGCCAATGGCGACGAGCCGCATGAGGGGCACGACCACGGTGGCCATAGCCGCGCGCACGATCACAGCGACCCTGCTCACGCCACCGGCGGTCATGAAGACCACGACGTTGACTGGGCCAGCCTCTTCCCCCACTACCTGGCGGCCCAGGACGCTCTGGCCCACGACGATCTGGGGGCCTGGCAGGCCGCCACCGGCGCCCTGCATCAGGCCGCGCAGGCGCTGGACTGGCCCGAGGCGCTGAGCGAAGCCCGGGAGCAACTGCTCACCGGCGCGGGCCACAGCCACCATGTGAACGACCTCGATCAGGCCGTGGACCAGTTCTACGACCACTCCCAGGCCATGATTACCCTGGCCCGTCGCGGGCTGGCGCCGGAAGCTCACTACCTGTTCTATTGCCCTATGGCCCGGGACGATGAAGGTGCCCACTGGCTACAGGCCGACGACGAGCTGCGCAACCCCTATTTCGGCTCCATGATGTACCGCTGCGGCGAACGCCAGGAACGCCTGACCCCGGGAGGCGACCATGACTGAGCAGGCCACCCTGTTCGACCGCTTTATTCACCTGTGCCTGCGGGAAAAACTGATTCCGGCGCTGCTTCTGGCACTCACCCTGGGCCTGGGTCTGGCGGTCAGCCCTTTTGACTGGCACACGCCGCTGCCGCGTTCACCGGTGCCGGTGGACGCCATCCCCAACCTGGGGGAGAACCAGCAGATCGTCTACAGCGACTGGCCCGGCCACTCCCCCCGGGATGTGGAGGATCAACTCACCTACCCCCTGACCACCGCCCTGATGGGCGTACCCGGGGTGGTGGATGTGCGCAGCCTGTCCATGTTCGGCAGTTCCTTTATCACCGTGATTTTTGAGGAGGATGCCGAGTTTTACTGGGCGCGGGCCCGGCTCCTGGAAAAACTCAGCAGCCTTTCCGCCGGCACGCTGCCCGAGGGCGTGCAGCCGGCCCTGGGGCCCGACGCCACTGGCCTGGGCCAGGTGTTCTGGTACACCCTGGAAGGCCGCGACCCGGACGGCAACCCCGCCGGCGGTTGGGAGCTGCACGAGCTGCGCAGCCTGCAGGACTGGCATGTGCGCTACGGTCTGATGACCGCCGAAGGCATCAGCGAAGTGGCCTCGGTGGGCGGCTATGTGCGCGAGTACCAGATCGACCTGGACCCGGACGCCCTGCGGATCCACGAAGTCACCCTCGAACAGGTGCTGGCCGCCGTGCGCGACGCCAACCTGGACGTCAGTGCCGGCCCCACGGAAATCAATCAGGTGGAATACCTGGTGCGCGGCGTGGGCTTTATCCGCTCCTTGTCCGACATTGAACAAGCCGTGGTGCGCCCGGGCCCGGACCAGACCCCCATCCGGGTCAAGGATGTGGCCCATGTCACCCTGGGCCCGGCTGAGCGCCGGGGCGTACTGGATGTGGACGGCGCCGAGGCCGTGGGCGGCGTGGTCACGGTGCGCGAAGGCTTCAACCCGCGCGCCGCCATCACCAACACCCGCGCCAAAATCGACGAGATCGCCCCCGGCCTGCCGGCCCGGGCCTGGATCGACTGGTCACAGACCCATACCGACAGCGTCGACACCTTTACCCATGAACAACAGTTGCCCGCCAAAGGTCCGGAGACAGTCACTCAATGGACCCAGTGGCTGGAACAGCACCCACGCGAGCAGTGGCCCGACTGGCTGACCCTGAGCCAGGTCACCATCGAGCCCTTTTACGACCGCAGCGAACTGATTCAGCAAACCCTGGGCACCCTCAACGATGCCCTGCTGCAACAGATGCTGGTCACCGCCATTGTCATTCTGCTGCTGCTCGGGCACCTGCGTGCGGCCCTCGGGGTCAGCCTGATGCTGCCCCTGGCGGTCCTTATGGCCTTTATCGCCATGCGCTACGCCGGGGTGGATGCCAATATCGTCTCCCTCGCCGGTATCGCCATCGCCATCGGCACCATTGTCGATATGGGCATCATCATCAGCGAAAGCGTCCTGCACCGAACCCGCAAGTACCCGGACGAGCCCCTGAGCGAGCAGGTCTACGAGGGCACCCGCGAAGTGGGCTCGGCAGTGCTGACCGCCGTGGCCACCACCGTGATCAGCTTTTTGCCGGTATTCACCATGACCGGCGCCGAGGGCAAGCTGTTCGCGCCCCTCGCCTACACCAAAACCTTTATCCTGATCGCGGCCATCATCCTGGCTCTGGTGCTGATTCCGGCCCTGCTGCGCGCCCTGCTGGCACTGGATGTTCGCCGGGGCCTGGCGCGTGTGCAACTGGCGCTGGCGGCGCTGCTGGTGCCGATCGCACTGGTTCAGGGTTGGGGCTGGGTGCTGTTGGGCGCGGCCCTGCTTGCGCTGACCGGCGCCTGGGTGCTCTGGCACCGGCGCCTGCCGCCGCGCTGGCAAGCGTGGGGGCCGCGGGTGCTGACCGGCGCCTTGGCACTCACCCTATTGATCAGTCTGGCGGGCTTCTGGGAGCCGCTGGGGCCGGGCTACGGCCGCGTGGGTAACAGCGTGTTTTTGCTGGTGCTCTTTGGTGTTGTGGTGGGCGCCAGCGTAGGGTTTTTGCGGCTCTATCCTTGCCTGTTGCGCGCCTGCCTGAACTACAAGCCGGTGTTTCTGGTGTTACCGGTGGCGGTCGTCGTTTTGGGCCTCTGGTCCTGGTCCCAGATGGGCCGGGAGTTTATGCCACCTTTGGATGAAGGCAGCTTCCTGTGGATGCCCACCACCATGCCCCACGCCTCCCTGGGCGCAGCCAAGGAGATCATGCAGCAACAGGACAAGGCCATCGCCGCCATTCCCGAAGTGGATACCGTGGTGGGCAAACTGGGGCGGGCCGAGACCGCCCTGGACCCGGCGCCTCTGTCCATGATCGAAACCGTGATCACCTACAAAAATGAGTACAAAACCGATGCCGACGGGCGGCGCCTGAACTTCCGCTACGACCGCTCGGCGGGCGAATTTGTGCGCGATGACGACGGCGATCTGATCCCCGACCGGCGCGGGCGCCCCTACCGTCAGTGGCGCGAGCACATCCAGTCCCCGAGTGATATCTGGGACGAGATCAGCCGCGCCGCCACTGTGCCCGGCGCCACCTCCGCACCCCGGCTGCAACCCATCGAGACCCGCCAGCTGATGCTACAAACCGGCATGCGCGCGAGCATGGGCATCAAGGTGGCCGCACCCGACCTGGCCACGTTGGACGAACTGGCCGTGCGCCTCGAAGCGTTGATGCGCGAGGCCCCCGGAGTCAATAGCGCGAGCGTCAATGCCGACCGGGTGGTGGGCAAGCCCTACCTGGAGATCCACCCGGACCGGGCCCAGATCGCCCGCTACGGACTGAGCATGGCGCAAGTGCAGAACACTCTGGCAGCGGCCATTGGCGGTGCCACCGCCACCCGCACGGTGGAGGGGCGCGAGCGCTACCCGGTGCGGGTGCGCTACCCCCGTGAGCTACGCCAGACGCCGGAGCAGATGGCACGCATCCTGGTGGCCACGCCGGACGGCACGCATATTCCTTTGGGCGAGCTGGCAGAAATTCGCTACGAACGCGGCCCGCAGATGATCCGCACCGAGAACACCTTTCTCACCGGCTATGTCACCTTCGCCGCCGCCAGTGGCTGGGCCGAGGTGGACGTGGTGGAAGCGGTGCGCGACTACCTTGAAAACGCCCGGGCCGAGGGCGAGTGGCGCCTGCCCGCCGGCAGCCACTACCAGTTTGCCGGCAGCTACGAACACCAACAGCGGGCCATGCAGACCCTACAGGTGGTCATCCCGGTAGCCCTGGCACTGATTCTGATCATTCTGTATTTACAGTTCCGCACCCTGAGCACCTCGCTGATGGTGTTCAGCAGCATCGCGGTGGCCTGGGGCGGGGGCTTTATCATGCTCTGGCTGTACGGGCAGGACTGGTTTGCCAACGTCTCGGTGTTCGGTATCAACCTGCGCGAGCTGTTTCAGTTGCACACCGTCAACCTGAGTGTGGCGGTCTGGGTGGGCTTTTTGGCGCTCTTTGGCATCGCCGTCGACGACGCGGTGATGATGGCCACTCACTTGCGCCAGCGCTTCGACGCCGAGCGCCCGGCAACCGTCGACGCCATCCGCGCCTGTGCCCTGTCAGCGGGCCAGCGTCGGGCCCGCCCGGCGCTGCTGACCACCACCACGACCGTATTGGCCTTGCTGCCGGTGCTCACCGCCACCGGCCGCGGCGCGGATCTGATGATCCCCATGGCCATCCCCACCCTGGGCGGACTGGTGTTTGTGCTGCTAAGTCTGTTTTCCGTGCCGGTGCTCTACGCCTGGCGGGAGGAGTGGCGCTTGCGCTAAATGCCCGCGCTGTCGGGTTGGGTGCCTCATTGTCGGATTACGCCCTTGCGGGCTAATCCGACCTACGCAAAACAAGGTGCCATTGCTACTGGGTGGGTTGCGGGCGTTTTGTCGGATTAGGCGCAGCCGTAATCCGACACTGAGGCACCCATCCCAATAAAAAACCACCACTGTTCAAGTAGGTCGGATTAGCGCAGCATAATCCGACACTGAGGCACCAAAACCCCAAACAAAAACCCCAAAATCGGTGATAAACTCGCCAAACCACTAACTCAAAACGCCAGACTCCAAACTGCGATGATCAACTACATCAGGAATTACCGCCTGGGGCGCAGCGTCCGGCGTTACATCTACCAACTGGGACCTGCACTGGCGAACCGCTACGGCGCTTCCGACCAATACACGGTGCTCCAGATCATCAAAACGGCGAAGACCCTGAAACTGAAAATGGATCATGCCGCCTACGCTGTGGCCCTCTACCGCCACGAGCAATCCGAAAACTCCCTGGCGTTTTTCAAGCTGGATCAGACCGCACTGGATGAGTTGAGAGCGATCATTGCCGAGAGCCTGTTCAACGGCTGGCGACACTACACCGCGCGGGATGTCCTGAATCTGTCACGCTCACGCGGCTGGCGCGGCGGCGCGGCACCGAATTGGCGAGCCAACAGGCTCGGCATGACCAGTCTGTAATTTGATATGTTGAATATTGTGGCATACGTCAGAGTGCTGAAAAGCGGGTGCCGCTGTTCAAGTAGGTCGGATTAGCCGAAGGCGTAATCCGACACCTGAGGCACAGAAGCCAAACCGACAGAGAAATTCAAAAATATAATGCAAGCACCACCAACAGAAACCACACAACAGCCAATAGAACGGTAAGCGACATCACGCATAGCTGAGCAATGCAAAGTAGCCGAATAGCAGACTCCATCGGTGGCGCTCAACATGTGGGAAGCCTTTGCCAATACTGTTGACAGATACCGTTGGTTCCACATAAGTCAGCACTTCAATCAGGTTGTTGATCACTACAACAGTACGACAAATGCCGCATACCCCATGAGTAGGAACCATAAAATGCCTACCAAAGAACCCAGACACATCAAAGAGAGTTGAACGACACACACAATGCGCATCACTCTCCCAACAGGCACCGGCTCCGACAACCCCTTAAATCGACGTTTCTTGGCGAGTGACGGCGCCACCAAAAGATAGACATAGTTACCAGATTTTAGAAAGGATAGCGGAAAGCACTGATAGCTAACCTGCTCCGAGCGCGTAAAATAAGGATCCTTAAAAAGCAAAGGATCGAGTCTCGGCGACAGCACAAGATGTAGCGCATACCACAATATAAAAGCAAAAGGCACAACAGAAAAAATCATCGCCGACAAGGTCAGCATCACAACAAAAAGAGAATCTGCCACTTCCATTTCCACAACCTACTAAAATCAATTATCGCATAAACGTTGCACGGCCACTGATGATACTTTCTGTCGCAGAGTAACTTTCATTCCTTGAAGCTGAACTGCACACGTGGTCTACACCTAACTTTTCAACAAAATCAATCTGCGATCCATTCCTGTCGTAAATTTTGCGTGCAACCGCCCCACCACCATAGCTCACTATAGCCCCTCCTAAACCAATTGTGAGAGCGCCAACCCAACCAACCGGGGTCGCAATCAGGAGGAGAGCAACGCCAGAAACTACCGCATATGCAAGCCCTGAAGTAATGCTTCCCCCGCTTTGC
This sequence comes from Marinimicrobium alkaliphilum, assembly GCF_003259155.1. GTDB lineage: Bacteria > Pseudomonadota > Gammaproteobacteria > Pseudomonadales > Cellvibrionaceae > Marinimicrobium_A > Marinimicrobium_A alkaliphilum. Next base: position 228,864 of record NZ_QGMQ01000002.1, on the reverse strand, counting down.
ACCAGAATTTCATTCTTCTCCTGCCTCGTTGCCGCACTAGCAATATCGTGGCAAGCAACACCCAAGCCCACTACGGACAATGCAATGCCACCTCGGCTCGCAGTTTTCGCTAAACCGGTCATACGCCGCATCTCCCGGTCAATAGTCGCCGTCGACGACACGCCACTCTGGCGATTGATACGAATCACCTCTCCCGGGGGCCTCCCCCCATATAGCAGCGACTGCGTCGGGCCCAGCTTTTCTGAAAGCGTTCGGAGGGCGACCCGACGGCGATAGTCATACTGACCCTTGGAAAGATCGCCCGAGCGGTACGATTCATACAGGCTAGCAATTTCGCCTACCAATGGTGCATTTGTACGAAACGTTGTATTCATCATGGCCAAGGATGCCGCGCCCGCTCCCGCCATGTAAGGCGACACATGGTAGGCCAGATCCCGTTCCGCACGATCCATCGAGCGCCATTCATCATTTAACTGATGAAACCATGGGTGCTTACCCGGCGCCGCCTCCGCTTCGATAATACGCTCGAAATTCGCTGGCACCGCACAGTATTGCTTGGGGGTGGCCAACATAATCAGTTGACCTGGCGGGAGGGCCGTGACAGACGATAAATGAGGGTTTAGGCTCGCAATTTTATCCTTGATTTCAGCTTTCCGGAGCTGGCTTACCGGCCCATAGTACCGGTTAATAATCTGGTCAGCACTGTCGCCGGGCTGGACTTCGTACGCGAGAAGTTGATATGGCATGCAGAACATCCTTTTCTGAGTGAGGTAAGAAGCGGGTCAAAAATTACCATAAAACTGCCCCCCGACCGTGTGATAGGGTTCACATACCTGTCCACCTATTAACGTACTGTTTCAGGCTACTTCAGCAAGGAGGCACCCACACCGAACAACGTGCCATACTCCGATATGGGGACAGCCGTCCCCACCACCAACGCACCTAAGGGCCCCATCAATGCTACGCCACCTGATCACCACCTTCGCCCTGTTCCTCGCCCTGGCCATACCCGCTGCGGCCGAGGACAACACACCGGCCACGGCAACCGACATTGCTCTCGCCCTGGGCTCCGGCGGCGCCGGCGGTTTGTCCCACATCGCTATGCTCGGCGTCTTTGACGAACTGAAACAAAAGCCCGCGCATATCAGCGGCACCAGTGTCGGCGCAGTCATTGGTGCCCTTTACGCCGCCGGACTGAGCGCCAAGGAGATTGAGGCCGTGTTCAAAGAGTTCAACGGCGACGGCTTTGACGTTCTGCAGGGCATCTGGGACTCCGGCCTCAGTATCGGTAATCTGCTGAAAACCAGTATCAACGAAGGCGGTCTGCTCGACGCCAGCAACTTTCTGGATTATCTGGCCGAGCAAGTTGAGGCCGAGCGCTTTGAAGACCTGCAGATCCCGCTCTCCATCGTTGCGACCGACTACTGGACCGGCGAGGCGGTAGTGATTGAGGAAGGCGACCTCTTTGAGGCCATTGCCGCCAGCATGGCAGTGCCCGGGCTGTTCAAACCTGTGACCCGGGGCGACCAGGTATTACTCGACGGCGGGCTCGCCAACCCCCTGCCCTATCAGTTGTTAATGGGCCGCTACGATCACGTCATTGCCATCGACGTCTCCGGTGTCCGCGAAAGAAGCGAGGAAGCCGCCGGCCTGACCCAATACCTGTTTAAAACCTTTGAAATTATGCAGCAGTCCATCATCCGTCAAATGCGCCAGCAGGACGAGCCGGACCTCTACCTCAAGCCCGACACCGGTGACATTCAGCTACTGCACTTCAACCGTTTGAACGACATTCTTGAAAAAGCCCAGCCAGAAGCGGAAAAGCTGCGCGAGTTTCTGCGTTCCCACTGACAGCAACCACTGCCAGTGAGATTCCCAAGAGTCGCTTGTGGCGGTTGGGGGCATGTTGTCGGATTACGCCCTTGCGGGCTAATCCGACCTACACAAAACAAGGTGCCGTTGCTACTGGGTGGGTTGGGGGCGTTTTTGTCGGATTACGCCCTACGGGCTAATCCGACCTACTGGGGGCAAGGTGCCGTTGTTCGAGTAGGTCGGATTAGGCGCAGCCGTAATCCGACACCTGAGGCACCCATCCCAATACAAAACCACCACTCACAACACCCGATCCCCCTCAACCACCTCGGGCACCCGGTTCGCATACCACAACATCCCTATCGCAATGGCGATGGGCGGCAGCATCCACAGGTTGAGCAACTCCCAGCCCAGCCAGGACTGCAAATGCCCGGCCATCAGACTACCAAAGGCCGCACACCCAAACACCAGAAAATCATTCAGCCCCTGCACTTTGGCTTTCTCCGCCGGCTGATAAGTCTGCGCCAACAATGACGTCGCACCGATAAAAGTAAAATTCCAACCTACGCCCAAGGTCACCAGCGCAAACCAGTAATACCAAAAACCGCTGTCCCATTGAGCCACCAGCGCGCACAACGCCAACAACACACAGCCGCTGTAAATAATCCGGGTTTCACCAAAACGGGCAATCAAACGCCCGGTAAAAAACGACGGCAAAAACATCCCCAATACATGCCACTGAATCACACTGGCGGTATCGCTGAAGCCATGATGATGACCGTGCATGGCCACCGGCGTGGCGGTCATCACCAACACCATCACTCCGTAGCCAATCGCCCCGGCAATGATCGCGGTGACCAACATCGGTTGGCGCAGCAGCTCCCGGTAGCTTCGGCTCGGGCCCTGCTGCTCCTCAAGGGTCGGCTTGGGCAAAGGCAAACTGGCGATCAAGAACAGCGCCAGCACATACAACCCCACCAAAGCCCCAAAAGCGCCCAGAAATTCCCGCCCGGGCCACCAATGACCGGACCAGACCGCCAGATTGGGGCCGAGAATCGCCGCTAACACACCGCCCGCCATCACCAGGCTGATGGCCTTGGGGCGCGCCTCCGGTACACACGCCTCAATGGCGGCAAACCGGTACTGCTGGCTCGCCCCAATCGCCGCCCCCACCAAAAAAGTGCCCACACAGAAAAACCCAAAATGCTCAGCAGCTAACGCGAAATACGCCACCAAGGCACCGGTGACGCCCACCAGATTGCCGAGCAGGAAGCCCACCTTGCGTCCCAGCCAGCGCATCAAATGGGCAGCGGGCAAGGTCGCGGCCATAAGGCCGATAAATTGAAGGGCGACCGGCAGAGTGATCAGCGCAGGCCTTGGCGCCAGTTGGACGCCCACCAGTGCGGTGACCGAGACCAGCAGGATATTGCCGGTGACCAGTAGCGCCATCCCCAGCGCCAGGCCCCAAACAGTGACAGGCAGTTTCATCATCAGCAGCACTCCGTTGACAGCCTTTCTTAAGCAGTGACCCCGGTTACCGGGCGTAGGGCGCTATTCTCGCCGGAGACGCCCGCGTCCGCCACCCATAAACCACCCCTCACAAGGATTTCTTTGAGGTGCGCACGCTTGCTCGCTGGCACCTGCGGGCGTAAAGTGGGCAATCGTCTACTGACCAAAGCCCAGCCTATGACTCCCGCACAAACTGCGCTTGCCCAAGTGATAGACGCCTGCGAGCCCCAAAGCCTGGTAGCGCTGGGCACCCTTGCCCGACAGATGGCCGGACGCTGGGCCGAGGGCCACAGCCCCTGTCACCTCACCGCCCTGGATGCAGCCGAGCTGCCTTCAGGCTGGCGCCCACCGGCCGTACAGGACCTGGCGCTGGTCACCGACACCCTGGAGCACCGGGACAAGAGCGAGGCCCGGCAACTGCTCGGGCAACTGCGCAACTACGGCACCCGCCAGATCGCGGTACTGGTCACCGACAGCACCCCCTGGACCCTGAGCGACTTTATCGGCCTCGGTTTTCGGCGCCAGGCACAACTGGATACCGACCCGCCGCTCAGCCTCTACACCTACAATATCGACACCTACAACCACAAACGCCCCTGGAATAACGCCCGTTTCTGGGCCAACCCGGAACGCTGGGGCAAACACTGGTGGTAAACCGCACCTGTTAAAAAGCGTGAGCCAACGTTACCAAAGTATTAAAGCCATTGCCCTCATTCACCCCGCCGCCTACCCTGTGGGTACTGTCACAGTCCACGGGAGGACACCGATGAAGACACCACTGATTACTCTCGCCGCGGTTGTCATGCTGAGCGCCTGCGGCTCTGACGGCGCCGAGACCTGGACTGCGGACGATAACGACAATGATGAGCGAGATGGTGGCCCTTGCGTCGAGATGTATCACGAACCCATCATCACCCTTGAGGAAGTGGTTGGTCAGCCCGCAGGGACCGCCCTGGCGCAGGTTCGGCTCTCGGATTTTAAGCGCGACGGGGAGCCTTTCCACCCTCAAGAGCTCTGCAGGCAGAGACCCGACGGCACAGGTCACCCGGTCGCCGCCAATATCGACTGCGAAGGCATCACAATCGAGGAAGAAACTCTTGTGTGTGACCTGCCCTGTCAATTCGGCAACTCCGAAAGAGCGTATCAGTTCACCGTGAGCGCTGAGCACTTTCAACCAAACGCTGTGACCATCGAGCCCGAGTACAGTGTGTTTGAGGGCGGTTGCCCGTCCTGGCGCGACGGCGGCAGCCGCTATCAGTTTGAGCTGACCGAGCAAGGCGATTAAGATAGCGGGCGATCATTCATTTCGCCCGGAGTCAGCATCAGCATGTGGTACCAAAAAGAAATTCGGCTCAAACCCTACCGCCGGGGCTTCCACCTGGTCACTGACGAGATCCTGAGCCAGTTCCCCGAGCTGAGCCAGGTCAGTATTGGCCTGCTCAATATCACCCTTAAACACACCTCGGCCTCACTGACCATCAATGAGAATGCCGACCCCACCGTGCGCGACGACTTTGAAAGCTACTTCAGCCGCGCCGTGCCGGAGAACGAGCCCTACTACCGCCACAACGACGAAGGCCCGGACGATATGCCCGCCCACCTCAAGGCCAGCCTGCTCGGCGCCAGCCTGAACATCCCGGTCACCAACGGCCGACTCAACCTGGGTATCTGGCAGGGCATCTACCTGTGCGAACACCGCAACCGCGCCAGTGGCCGCAGCCTGGTGTTGACCTTGCAGGGAGAGTAAGCCAGACCTGTAAGAATCTGTGAGCAAAGGTTACTCATTGGCAAAAAACGTTGTTACATCGGGCCCGTGCGCCTATGCTTGAGGCTAAACCGAGCCCGAAGGAGCGCGCCATGAAAGTGACTAGGATTGCCCCCGCCGCGAGTCTTGCAATGACAGCACTACTGGTTGGCTGTGGATCAGACGACAACGGCTTCGGACCCTGTGTCCACAACTACCTCGAACCCATCATCACCCTGGAGCGCGTCATCGGCACTCCGGCCGGAACCGAGTTATCCCAGGTAACCCTGTCGGATTTCAGCTTGGGCGGCATCCCCTTCTCAGCCCAAGAACTCTGCCCCGACATGCCCACCGGGATGAGTTACCCACCCATCGGCGGCATCTACTGTGAGAATGCGACGCCCGAGGACGATGTACTGATTTGTGACCTGCCCTGCCAATTCGGCAATAGCGATGGCGACTACGAATTCACCTTGACCGCTGAACACTACGCGCCTAAAACCGTCGAAGTGCAGCCAGAGTACGCCGTTTTCGAAGGCGGCTGCCCGTCCTGGAATGACGAGGGGAGTCGTTATACCTTTGAGTTGGATGAACAGGAATAAACGGAACCGGTGCCTCAGTGTCGGATTACGCCCTTCGGGCTAATCCGACCTACGCGGGACATCGCGCCAGAGTTTTAGTAGGTCGGATTAGGCACAGCCGTAATCCGACAATGCGGCCCCCACCCCGAAACATCGTGCCAGAGTTTTAGTAGGTCGGATTAGGCGCAGCCGTAATCCGACAATGCGGCACCCACCCCGAAACACCGTGCCAGAGTTTTTGTAGGTCGGATTAGGCGCAGCCGTAATCCGACAATGAGGCACCCAGCCACACAAGAAACGCCCCTCAATCCGTCGTTAATTCACCTTGTCCGGCGGTAAGGGTTTGCACAATGTCTCTTAACTGTTCGATGTCATTCATCGGCACGGCTACGTCGAGGCTGACGCGTTGGCTGTAGGCGGCCGATTCGACCATCAAATTGCGCTGTTCGAGGGCGTGGCGCAGGGCCGCTTCCTGGGCGAAGTCGATGTGGATGGTGACGGCGGTGGAGGGGGTGACGGTGCGCCACTGGGCGAGGTCCAGGGCACCGGAGACCGCGGCGCCATAAGCGCGCACCAATCCGCCGGCGCCGAGTTTTACACCACCAAAGATACGCACCACCACGGCGAGCGTATCGCCAGCGTCGCGGTGGGCCAACACGTTGAGCATGGGCTTGCCCGCGGTGCCACCGGGCTCGCCGTCGTCGCTGAAGGCCTGACTCAGGGGTTGACGTGCTGGCCCCAGAATATAGGCCCAACAGTAATGGCTGGCGCCGGGGCGTTCGGTGCGGATGCGCTCCAATGCCGCCATGGCCTGTTCGCGCGTGGTGACTGGCTCCAATAGAGCGATAAACTGGCTGCGTTTTTCCTCGTGGGTCCACTCGCACGGGCTCGCCAGTACCGGGTAGGCTGTGCTTGCAGTGTCAGTCATGATCGTCCTGTTCAATCACTTCGCATACGGTACAGTTGCGGCCCTTGCGCTTGGCTTGGTAAAGCAGGGCGTCGAGGTTGCGCAGGGTATCGTCCAGCTCGCCATCGGGGGTCAACGCGCAGAGGCCAATACTGGCCGTCACTGTCAGCGGCTCACTGCCGGAACGGGCAATGGGCTCACGGGACAACGACTGGTGCAGGCGCTCCGCGGCGTGCCCCGCTTCACCCAGTTCGGTGCTCGGCAACAAAATGATAAATTCCTCCCCGCCCCAGCGGCCCACCACATCCGCTTGTCGGAACACCTCTCGACAAGCATCCGCAAAGCACACGATTGCATCGTCTCCGGCGTGGTGGCCAAAGTTGTCGTTGATACGTTTGAAGTCATCCAGATCCAGCATCATCAACGCGCCGGGGCGAGCCCCGCGCTTGACCAGCGCCAACTCCTGGGACAATCGCTGCTCAAAGGCGCGCCGGTTGAGCAACCCGGTGAGCGAATCGGTGGACGCCCAATGGGTCATTTCCTTGCGTGCCGCGTCCAGGTCGCGAATCAGCGTCACCTGCTGGCGGTGGGCAAGCATCAGCTCCATGTGGGCCATGACCTGGTTGGCCAGGGCCTGAAGTGCGAAGGCCTGTCGTTCACTGAGGGTCCGGGGCTTGTAGTCAAGCACACACAGGGTACCCAAGGGCTGTCCGTCATGGCTTTCGAGCAGAGCCCCCGCGTAAAAGCGCAAGTGAGGCTCGCCGGTGACCAACGGGTTCTGGGCAAATCGGGGATCCCGGGTGGTATCGGGCACAATAAACAGGCCCGGCTGCATGATGGCATGCGCGCAGATCGACACATCGAGAGGGGTCTCGCGCACGCCCAGGCCTTTAACGGCCTTAAACCATTGGCGGTGGCGATCAACGAAATTGATCACGGCGATGGGGGCATCACAGATATAGGCGGCCACCTCCACCAGCTCGTCAAAAGCCGCCTCTTCCGGGGTATCCAGGATCTCGTAGGCGGCCAGCGCCGCCAGGCGGACTTCTTCCTGGTCGGGGGACAGGCAGCCCTTTAAGAGCTTGTTCATGATTTCTCCTTCCGGCGGTGCGCAAAGCACCTCGCCTAGACACTATTTTGCGCCTTTTTACCCTCACAGGATAGTTGACATTGCGCGCTAAATCAGCATAATGTCGCGTCCTTGCTCGGCTTGCGATCCAACGTCGCCCGAACGACAACCAATTTCAGTACTGATTTAATTTATAGGAGCACTTCGGTGGCCAATACCCCCCAAGCTAAAAAACGTGCACGCCAGAACGAAAAAGCGCGCAAGCACAACGCCAGCCTCCGTTCTATGGCTCGCACCTACCTCAAACGCGTCATTAGCGCCATTGAGTCAGGTGATGTGGAAGCGGCCAAAGGCGCTTACGCCGCCGCGGTACCGGTCATTGACCGTATTGCGGATAAAGGCATTATCCACAAGAACAAGGCCGCTCGTCATAAGAGCCGCCTGAACACTCGCATCAAGGCCATGGCTGCCTAAGCGGGTGCCTGCCCTGCGGGGCAGTCAAGTACGACCGGCGGCGCCGAGCGCGCTGCCCGAAGACCGGCCCAGGGCCGGTTTTTTTGTTGCGGGTAAAAAAGGGTTGATTTTTTCGGCGGTGATTGACATATTTCAGACACAATAACCCTATATAACGGGCACACAACAAGGGAGAACGCGTTATGTTGCCTAGAGATCACTATCTGAAGCAGCCCTTTCACGACCAAACCCATTTCCCCAAGGGCTTTGACCACGACGACCAGCTGTCCAGCACTCAGGCTCGCCTGCTGCGCAAGTACGGCACCCTGATTCAGGCCCTGTGCCGCAAAGAGGTCACCAACCCTACGGATGAGGACCAACACCTGCTCAAGGTGATCGACCACCAGTACGCCCCCAGAAGCCCGATTGAACAGGCCTGGATCAAGTATCTACGCCTGGTGGCCGAGCGCGCGGAAAAAATCCAAGAGACAGCCTAGGCGGTCAGAGGACGCGGGGCGCGAGCAGAATCGCGCCATTTGACGGTGTAGCCAATATCCAGCCGCTTGGGACCGGTCTCGCCTTCATCGGACAGCGCCCCAAGCACCATTTCAGCGGCCTTCACACCCATCTCGTAACGCGGGGTGTGCACACTCGAAAGCGACGGATTGACGTGTGCCATGGCATCCATGTCATTGAAGCCACACAGCAGCATTTGCCCCGGAATATCGATCCCCAGCCGCTGGCACTCGAACAGCGCCCCCAGGGCCAGGTCGTCGTTGCAACAGAAGACCGCGTCCAATTGGCCCGCGGCTTGCGTCCAGAGCTGTCGCATCAATTGCCCGCCCATTCCCACCGATGAGGGATCCTCGGTGGTGACCTCCAGCGTTTTATTGTTGAGCTGACGCTCAGACAGGGCCCGGCGATAGCCATGCAGGCGCTGATGTACGCGCGGATCCATGCGCGCGCCAAGAAATCCGATACGCTCACACCCCCGCGCCAGCAGGCCTGCGGCCACGTCATAACCCGCCTGATAGTGGGAAAACCCGATATTCATATCAATCGGCGCCTCCACCATTTCCATCATCTGCACCACCGGCACACAGGAGCGACGCAGCATGGTTCGGCAAGCGTCGGTCTGATCCGCACCGGTAATGATCATCGCTTCGGGGGACTGACTGAGCAATGTGCGCACCAGGCGCTCTTCCTCAGCCGGACAGTAGTGCGTATCCACCAACACCACCTTGTAGCCGGCGCGTCCGGTCACGTCGTAAATGCCCCGCAACACTTCGTTGAACACGGTATTGGACAGGGACGGTATTGCTACGCCGATAACATGGGAACGTGCGGATGCCAGGGAGCTGGCGAACTGATTGGGTATATAGCCCAGCGTATCAATCGCCTGCTGCACCTTGTCGCGCAACTGCTCGGATACTTTTTCGGGGTAATTGATGGTGCGCGACGCGGTCATGGAGCTGACCCCTGCCATCCTGGCGACATCGGCCAAAGTCACTTTTTTGCGGGCTTTACGAGCATCCAGCAGCATAAAACAATCCTCTTGTCTTGCCTTTGTGATTTGTTACCGCAAACATGGTAGCATGGCCCGCGTGTTTGCGCTACCAGATTTTTCATGGTACTGTCTTGAACACCCCTACTGAATAATGATTTAGATGACACCGATAAGGAATCTCCGACAATGCCGCACGCCCCACCAATGCTGCTGGTTGTTATGGGAGTCTCGGGTTGTGGCAAGTCGGTAACGGCCAAGCGGCTGGCCCAGGCACTCGGCATCCCTTTTCTCGACGCTGACGACTTTCACACCCCTGAAGCCCGAAAACGTATGACCGAAGGTCGACCCCTCGACGACGCCATGCGCGCTCCCTGGATTGCGAGCCTGAGCGAAACCCTGAGCGATCATCGAAAGCGCGGCCAGAGCTGCACCCTGGCCTTTTCCGGTCTGCGCCGCCAGCATCGCGAGGCCCTGCGTCAACTGGATTTTTGCACCCATTTCTTTTGGCTCACGGGCGACAAAGCACTCATCCGTGAGCGTTTGGAAGAGCGCCGCGATCACTTTATGCCGGTCTCACTGCTGGACAGTCAATTCGATAGCCTGGAAAGTCCCGCGGACGAAAAGGATGTTACGCCACTGGATACCCACCCGCCCCTGAACGACGTCGTCGACAACGCACTCAACATTCTCAAGCAACGGGCGCTCATCCCCTGAGATACAAGAAACGCACTGGCCCGGATATTGCGTCATAATCCACAACATGACCCTCAAGGAGCCGGGCAATGACCACCGATTTTTTGTCTCTCGACGAATTGCGCAGTAAAGTGAGCACCCTGCTGGCTGGGCTCTACCCCGCCAGCGACCCCCAAGCGTTAACCCAGGAGTGCCTGGATGCTATTGGCACCCGCCAGAACAAGGCCGTGGTGCCGCCTGAGGAACTCTGGTCCGAGCGCGATTGCCTACTGATCACCTATGGCAACTCCCTGCGCGAACACGGTCACAAACCCCTGGATACCCTGCAACACTTTCTGCACGATCATTTGCGCGAGGTGTTCAGCGCGGTGCACGTATTGCCGTTTTTTCCCTACAGCTCCGACGATGGCTTTTCCGTGATTGATTACACCCAGGTCGACCCCGAGCTGGGCGACTGGGAAGACATCAACGCCCTGGGAAAAGACTTCAAGTTGATGGCCGACCTGGTCATCAATCACACATCGAGCCAGAGCCGCTGGTTTCGCAACTACCTGTACGGGAAAGACCCCGGGCGCGACTATTTTGTCGAAGCCAGCCCCCACTACGACCTGAGCCAGGTGGTGCGCCCTCGCACCAGTCCACTGCTGCGTGCGGTGGAGACGACTGAAGGTACCAAGCATGTGTGGTGCACGTTCAGCCACGATCAGGTGGATGTGGATTTTCGCAACCCGAAAGTGCTGCTGGAGTTTATCGCGATCATTGGCCAATACCTGGATGAAGGGGCCCAGTGGTTGCGCCTGGATGCGGTGGCATTCCTGTGGAAGGAAATCGGCACCTCCTGCATCCATCTGCCGCAGACTCACGATGTGATCAAGCTGCTTCGACTGCTGATGGACTATAAGAACGCCCATGCGTTGCTTATCAGCGAGACCAATGTGCCCAACCGGGAGAACCTGACTTACTTTGGCAACAGTAACGAAGCGCACATCATTTACAACTTCAGCCTGCCGCCCCTGGTGATCCATGCCTTGCTCGCCGGCACGTCGCAGTACCTTAAGAGCTGGATGATGAGTATGCCGCCGTCGCCGGTGGGCTGCACCTATCTGAACTTTACCGCCTCCCACGACGGCATCGGTTTGCGTCCGGTAGAGGGCTTGCTTGATGATCACGAGTTGGACATCTTTCTGCAGGCACTCCAATCCTTTGGTGGGCGTATCAGCTGGCGCACCGATGCGGAGGGTAATCGCAAGCCCTACGAAGCCAATATCAGCCTGTTCGATGCCTTCAAGGGTTCTCTCAGGGGCACCGACCGCTGGCAGGAGGCGCGTCTGCTGTGCTCGCAAATCATCATGCTGTCGCTGGAGGGCATCCCGGCGTTTTACATTCACACGTTATTTGCCACCCCCAATGACCAGGACAAACTCGAAGCGACGCAAAGTAATCGTTCGATCAACCGCAAGAACTGGCAGATGAGTGAGCTCAACGAACTGTTGAACGATCCCGAAACGCCCAATCACAGAATTTTCAATCGCCTGCGCGAACTCATCGCAATACGCTGTGAGCAACCGGCGTTTCATCCGAACGCGACCCAGTTTACCTTGCATTTAAAGCCGGAGGTTTTCGCCTTTTGGCGTCAGAGCATGCAGCGCCAGCAGAGTATTTTTTGCTTGAATAATGTCAGCGATCGAGAGCAGCAGGTGAATCTGGCGGACATCAATCTGATCAGCACCGATGACTGGCGGGATTTGATCAGCGGTGAATCGATAGGAGATCTGTACGGGGTGTTGACGCTTGCACCTTATCAGTCGGTCTGGTTGACCAATTGGCACGGCAGGGATTGAGTCGGGTCAGGTGCCTCAGGTGTCGGATTACGCCCTTCGGGCTAATCCGACCTACTCGCAACAACGTGCCATTGCTACTGTGATTGTCGGGGCTGGGGACTGGGTGCCTCATCGTCGGATTACGCCCTTTGGGCTAATCCGACCTACTGGGTGCAACGTGCCATTGTTTGAGTAGGTCGGATTAGGCGCAGCCGTAATCCGACAAAATAACCACCAACCGCATAGATACAACGTGCCTTTGTCCGAGTAGGTCGGATTAGGCGCAGCCGTAATCCGACACTGAGGCACCCAACCCAACAACAGCGAGCCATTGCTCGCTTAACCTATATCGCCCGATCCTCATCAACTGCCTCTCGCAGCCGGCCGTACACATCGGGCACCGCGCTCAACACCCGCGACCAATTGGACATAAACGGGCGCTCGGTGGGGTCACTCAAAAACTGCTCGCCCGCGCGCATGATGCACTTGGTAAACAGCTCGATGGTGTCCTCTTCCTGATTGCGGTCCAGGGTCATGCCATTGATTACCGCGTCATTGTGATAGCGATCCACCAGATCCAATGCCAACCGATAATAGCTGGCTTTAATCGTACGAAACACTTCCGGGGTAAATACCCTGCCCTTGATGGCCAACTTGCGAAACAGCGACTTGGAAATATCCGTGCTCATCTTTGACAAGCCGCCATCGGGATTGTCGGGGGACAAGTCCTGGTGCTTATGATCGTAGGCGTCGGCAATATCGACCTGACACACGCGCTCATCGGAATAGCGCCGATTGACTTCCGACAGCACGCCGATCTCCAAACCCCAATCACTGGGAATCCGGATCGAACTCACCACGTCCATGACCATGGAAAACTCACCCGCGAGCGGGTAACGGAAGCTGTCGATAAAATCCAGGTAATCATCCGCTCCGTAGACTTTTTCCAGGGCCCGGACCAACGGCGACACCAGCAGGCGACTGACCCGACCATTGAGCTTGCCGCTTGCGGCGCGGTAGTAATAGCCTTTGCAGAAGGCGTAATTAAACGTCGGATGCACTACCGGATAGAACAACTTGGCAACGATATCGCGTTTGTAGGTAAGGATGTCGCAGTCGTGCAGCGCTACGGCCTTGGCCTTGCCCAGAGCCAAAGCATACCCCAGGCAGTACCAGACGTTGCGCCCCTTGCCCAACTCACTGGGTGCGAGGCCGTGGTCGGCCAGTACCGCATCAATAGCTCTCAGGCGCGGACCGTCGTTCCAGAGAATGTGATGCTCCTGCGGCAAGCGGGAAAAGAATTTTTTGGCGTGGCGAAACTCCTCCTCGGTGGCTCGATCCAAACCGATAATGATCTGATCGAGATACGTCACCTTGCACAGTTCATCGACAATATGCTCCAGCGCCGGCCCCTCCAGCTCAGAGTAAAGACACGGCAATACCAGACACATCGGTTTTCTTTCTTTCCACTCGTTGAGCTGCTTCTCCAAAGCCTCAATGGGATGAGCACCCAGGTTGTGCAAGGTGGCAATACGTCCATTCTGAAAAAAGTCACTCACGGCTTAACCCTCATGGTTTATTGGTCGACGTTGGCAGCCCGGCCAGAATCGCTTCAATCGCCTGTCGCCACCCGGCCGCACCGGGCTCTGGGGCAACAATGGCATCTCTTAGTGCATCATCCTGCATAACTGCACCATTGTGGCGCGGAATCACAACCGCAATATCCGCCTGTTTCAGCATGTCCAGGTCGTTGGGGCTATCTCCCAGTGCAATGGCTTTGGGGATTGCCCGAAACTGGTGCTGGTAGGCCTGCTGCAAGGAGCGTACCGCATCCCCCTTATCGCACTGACCCATCACATGGTAAAACCGTCCCCCTTTGATCAGGCGCAAGCGCTGCTGTGCCAACTGCTCGGTGAAGGCCTCCAAGGCTGCATCATCGTCCCGCCACAGCAGGGGCTCGGACGCCATACGTTTGCCGGCCCGGGTGGCCGCTTCTTCCGACAAGCCAGTCCTGGCGACAATGTCCTCAACACTCATTTCGGCAAACCCGGTAAAGGCAAACTGTTTTTTCAGGGGCGCCAGCACCGTCAGAATGCGTTCGCGACTGGCCCCCCGGTAACTGTAATAGTAGCCCGCTGCCGGCCCTGAGGTGATATCCAGCTGTAAAATCGCCTGCATTGCCTCGGGAATCACAATCACGCTGCCATTTTCACAGACAAAAGGCGCGGCGTTATCAAGCTCAGCGCGCAACTCCAGCATTTCTGGCGCGGTTTTGCTCGATACCAGAATCACCGGAATTTCGCGCTCGCGCAGGCGTGTCAGTGCCGGTTGCGCCGGGCGCCAATCATAGTCGTGGTGATTGAGCAGGGTTCCGTCGAGATCGGTAAACACCAGATAAGGGTCATAAGTCATCGGGGGGTCTCCTCCGGCATGAGAGCAGTTGTGGGCGCCACCGTCAGACCGGTCACCCGGTGTTCAGCATCCAGGGCTATAACGACGTCAGCGCGCGCGGGCATCTCGTCGAGCATCCAGCGCGTCAGGCGCTCGTAATGGCTGATAAAGTGTGCAACCTGTGCCGGGCTCATGACCCGGGAGTGGGCCAGCTCTTCGGGGGAGAGCCGGGCGCGCAGTTTCTGCTCTTGCAGTTCACGCCACTCATAGACCTGCTCGAACGAAGGTGCCTTGAGCATGACCAGGCAGTCCAACTGGGAAAACCACGGCTGGTAGTCCGCGAGCGCGCGATTGACGCTTGTCCGCCATAGGCCCTCGGGGTCCGACTCACGCTCGAGCGCATTGTACGGCTTCGCCAGGGCCCCATCGGGCTCAGGTACGGCCCCCAGGCACCAACCTTCGAGTAAAATGACCGCTGGCCGACCCTCAAACACCGGCCATTGATCCGGTGGCAATCGGTCATCCTGCGCCTTATCAAAGCGAGGCAGTGGCGTGAGGGTCCCGGGTCTGGCCGCTCGCAGCGCCGCCAGTACCCGCTCGGCCAGTGCCAGATCGTGGGTGCCGGGCACACCCCGGGTCGCAAACAGCGGGTGGACATCGCGGGCCAATTGCTGGCGCTCGGCACGGGTCAAATACACATCATCGATGGATAGGCAGCAGGCCCTCGCCCCGCACAGCGCCAGCAAGCCCTCCAGGCAGGCTGCGGCGGTTGATTTGCCAGTGCCCTGGGCGCCATTGACGCCCAGCACCAAGGGGCGCCCCAGCGCCTCGGCACGCTCAGCCAGCGCCACTGCCAGGGGCCAATAAAGCGCCACCAACGCCCCGCCCACGGTCGGCGAGAGCCGCTCCTGCGCACAAAACCCCGGCAGCCAGGCGGCCAGCTCAGGGGGTTCGGCGCATCGCTGCCAGGCAGGAGGCCATAGGGAGCCCGGGGATTTCAGTGCCATGCGGTAACCTCGTTTTCGGTGTCCAGTGTATTGTTCACAGCAAGATACCTGCCAGCTTAATGTAGTCATTCATCCGCTTAGATATGTAAAGACGCTTCAATTGATATACGCAACCATTTATACTCGAAGAGATCATACGTCGCGCTTGGTCAAATCCGCGCACGAAAACGATAACGCAAGACGATGAGAGCCCCCTATGAAAGCACTTGCCCAATCAACGATCCTGCTTGCACTCGCCCTTCTGTTGGTCGGCTGCGGCAGCTCCTCCAGCGACCCGGTCGGTGAAACCCCCGGAAACGGCAATGGTAACGGCAACAGCAACGGCAGCGGAAACGGGGAGGAGCCCCCGGTAACGGTCGAGTTGGACCCTTTCGACTCGGGCCTGCACCTGATTCCCAACCCACCGCCGGAGCCTACGCCTCACGACAGTATTCCTGACGGCGAGAACGTCTTTTTCGTCGCGCCCGATGGCAGCGACAACAACCCCGGAACCGAAGAGCAGCCGTTGCGCAGCATCCCCTTGGCGGTTGAAATGGTTGGCCCGGGCGACGTGATTGTGCTGCGCGGCGGCGTCTATCACGAGGATGACACGGTCAATATCCGCGGTGTCGACGGTACAGCAGAAGCCCGTATCACCTTGATCAATTACCCCGGCGAAACACCCATTCTGGACTTCTCCGCCCAAGAGAGTGGCCGCGGCTTGCGCCTGTGGGGAGACTATTGGAATATTGTGGGCGTCAAGGTTCGCTACGCCGCCCACAACGGCATCAACATCGAAGGTAACCACATCCGGCTGGAACGTTGCGTCTCCTACGGCAACGAAGATACCGGTGTTCACATCAGTGGCTATGGTTCCTACAACCTCGTCATGAACTGCGACTCCTATAAGAACGTCAATGCCCGTGACCCTGTGGGTAACCGTGCTGATGGCTTTACCGCCAAAGGCGACCGCCTGGGTGCGGGCAATATGTTCTATGGCAACCGTGCCTGGAACAACTCGGATGACGGCTTTGACTTCTGGGAATCTGATTCCACGATTATTCTGTACAACAACTGGGCCTTTGATAATGGCAACCCGGATGTCTTTGAATACCGGGAAGACCTGCTGGAGCGATTGGACATGACCTTTGCCGAATTCCAGAGCGCCTTCACTGGCGGCGGCAATGGCTTTAAACTCGGCCGCACTGACGAGAACGGCAATCACGTGGTGTACCGCAATATGGCCTTTGACAACACCCGCGGAAACGCCCACAAAGGTTTCGATCAGAACAGCAACTCCGGCACCATCCTGCTGGTCAACAACACGGCTTACAACAACGGGCGCAATTTTGCGTTCTCGGGCCGAAATGTACTGGCAAACAACCTCGCACTGGTGGGTATACACGACGTAGGCGGCGCCAATACCCAAGTGACCAACAGCTGGGATCTGGACGACGTCACCATCGACGAGAGCCACTTTGTCAGCACCGACACCTCCCTTGCACTCGAGCCGCGCAACCCGGACGGCTCGCTGCCCGACACCGATCTGTTCAAGCTGGCACCCGGCAGCGCGCTGATCAATGCCGGCACAGACCCCCAAGAGGGCCTCCCATTTAACGGTTCAGCGCCAGATATCGGCGCGCGCGAATTTTCTGAATAGGCAACCCGTCGGATACCCGCTGCCGGAAGGCAGCGGGCCTCATATCTCAAACAACGATAAGACCTAGAGGTCATCCAATGAAATTAAGCCCCTTTTTTATCGCACTCGCGAGTGCCTCGCTCCTTGTGGGTTGCGGCAGCAGCAGTACTGATACAGGAACCACCAACGGCAATGGCAATGGCAATGGCGGAGATTCAAGCAGCTCCTCCAGCAGTTCTGTGGACAATCAGAACGGCATTCACTGGAATGTCTACGCCGCCGACTACCACCCAACAGTAGACGGCTCTCTCACCCTCAGTGATGGCTCCGCGACGGCCTTCGCACTCGAGAGTGCTGAACCAGCCGACGCCGACTTTTTCACCGACAACGGCGACGGCACAGTCACCTTCGATAGCAGCGCTGTGGGCAGCTATCGCCTGGTCGCACAGCACGAAGGCATCGCCAACAATCAAGGCGACTACCCGAAGCACCTCACGTTTGTCACTGGCATGACCGGTTTCGCTGAAGGCTTTCGCCTGCTCGATATCGAGGTCGCTCTGGCCGATGAAGGTCAACCCGGCAGCCGCCTGAAAACCATTATCCGTGCTGACGGCAGCGCACAAGGTGTGCAGCTTGAACGTGCCAATAACGATGAATCGGTGGAGGCCTACGGGTATGAAATGGACCGCTTCCGTATCTACCAGGTCGCGATAACCCTGACTGATCCCGCCACCGGCGACGTACGGGTGTATATCGACGGCGAAGCCGACCCGGTACTGGAACTGGAATCAGCCGCGTTGCGCTCAGCCGTGAACGATGGTGACAACTACATTCGTTTTGGCGATGGCGGCAGCCACCAATACAAAGCCGAACTCGACTGGTTGATATGGACCGACGAAGCAGCTTACTCGCCCGATGAACTGGCCGGAAAACTGCCCGCAAATATTGGCTGTATCATTGGCTACGGAGACTCGGAAGATACTCGCGACTGTAAAGACGACGGCGCCGACGAACCGGTCGAACTGACCATTCCCGAGCCGCCCACACCGACACCTCACGACGTGATTCCCGCGGGTGAGAATATTTACTATGTCGCGACCGACGGCAACAACAGCGACGCGGGCAGCGAAGCTGCACCCTTTGCCACGCTGAACCACGCGCTCAGTCAGGTAGCGCCCGGCGACGTCATCGTGATGCGCGGCGGGGTCTACAACCACAGTAGCACCATCAACATCAACAATGTCAGTGGCAGCCCCGAGAACCCCATTACGATTTTTGCCTACCCCGGCGAGACGCCGATTCTCGATTTCTCCAGCCAGAATATTGGCGGCAATAATAACGGTATTCGCTTGAACGCCAACTACTGGCATCTCTACGGGCTGAAGATTCGTCACGCCGGCCACAACGGTATCCGTATGGACGGCAGCTTCAACCGCCTCGAACGCCTGGTGGCAAAGGAGAACTATGACACGGGCATTCATATGGCCGGCTCCGCCTCCAACAACCTGATCATGAACTGCGACAGCTATCGCAACTTCAACGACGGTCGCCGCAAGGCCGCCGGTGACAGCCCGAACGAACGGATTGGCAACAACGCTGATGGCTTTGGTGCCAAGTTCCCCGACCTGGGCCCGGGCAATATGTTCTACGGTAACCGCGCCTGGGAGAACTCCGATGACGGCTTCGATTTCTGGCGCGCGCCCCACCCCATTGTCCTGTACAACAACTGGACCTTCAGCAATGGGAATCAAGAGGCGCTAGGCTATGAAGGCAGTGATTTTGACGGTGGCGGTAATGGCTTCAAACTCGGTGGTAATCACGAACCCGGCGACCATCTAGTTTACCGCAACATGGCGTTCGACCTTCGCTATGGCAATAGCAACGCCGCGTTCGACAGAAACAACAACACCGGCGCCCTGACACTGATTCACAATACGGCCTTGAACAGCGTCAACAATTTCAATATCGGGAGCAATCCGGACGACAGCAGTAAACGTCATGTATTCCAGAACAACGCGAGTCTGATTGGAAACGTCAACATTGCCAACAGGTCTGTTCAAGAAGGCAACAGTTGGCAGCTTGCCAACGAACCAACCACCGGTGATTTTGTCTCTCTGAACGTTGATCTCGCAAAAAGTGAACGTCAGGCCGACGGCTCTCTGCCGGAGATTGATCTCCTGAAACCTAAGCCCGATAGCCCCATGGTTGATGGCGGAGTCGATATCGGCCGCCCCTTCAATGGCAGCGCACCGGATATGGGCGCCTACGAGTATCAACCCTAGCACTAACGTCAGTTTTGACCCGGTGACATCACCGGGTCTGTTTTCACCCTAGTAAATAAAGAGTAGTCACCACTATGAAATACTTGATTCCCTCCATCTTTCTGGCCCTGAGTTTAGGGTTATTGGCAGGCTGCGGCAGCAGCTCCAGCGACACCCCCCCCGGTAATGGCAACGGTAATGGCAACGGCAATGGCAATGGCAATGGCAATGGCAACGGGAACGGCCAGGAACCGCCGGTCGAGCAGGTTCCACTGCTTGAGGATGTCAGCGATCTGATTCCCACACCGCCGACACCAACACCCCACGACCAGATTCCTGAGGGCAATCAGGTCTTTTTTGTCGCCACCACCGGTAGCAACCAGGATGATGGCACCGGTGAAGACCGACCTTTTGCGACCTTGAGCCACGCGATCAGTCAAGTGGGACCCGGCGATGTGATTGTTGTGCGTGGCGGTGTCTACGAGAAAAGCACTACGCTGCGAATCGACTCTAGTGGTACCCAGGATGAAAAAATTACGCTGTTCGCCTACCCTGGCGAGGAGCCCATTTTGGACTTTACCAGCCAGGGGCTGGGTAACAACCGCCACGGCGTTCGCTTGAACGGCAGCCACTGGCACCTGTACGGCCTCACCATCCGCAATGCCGGGCATAACGGCATCCGCATGGACGGCAGCTACAATCGTCTGGAGCGAGTGGTATCCCACGGAAACTACGACACCGGCATTCACATGGCGGGCGGCGCTTCACACAACCTGATCATGAACTGCGACAGCTACGACAATGTCAATCTTGGCTCGGCCAATGGCGGCTATACCGCCAACCCCGGCAACAACGCCGACGGCTTTGGAGCCAAATTCGATATCGGCCCCGGCAACCATTACTACGGTAACCGGGCCTGGAACAACTCCGATGACGGTTTTGACTTCTGGCGCGCCTCCAGCACTATCGTCCTGCAAAACAACTGGGCTTTTGATCAGGGCCGCAATGATGTTTATGGTCACCTGACCGACTTCCGCGGCAACGGCAATGGCTTCAAATTTGGCGGCGATGGCGTCTACGGCGCTCACATCGCCATCGGCAATATCGCCTTTAACAACTTGGGACACCTCGAAAATGCCAAGGGTTTCGATCACAACAATAACCCGGCGCCCCAAGTGCTGATCCACAATACCGCTGTCAACAACCCGCGCAACTTCTCTTTCCCCAACCCGCCGGAAGAAGAGGACGAACGCTATATCATGTACAACAACTTCAGTTTGCTCGGCAACCTTGAGTTGTTCTCCCCACTCGTAGGCGGTCTTTCATCCGACGGCAACAGCTGGCAAATGGATACCAATCCGCGCCAGAGCGATATCAACATCCCGGACCTGGAGCTCGCCCGTAGCGAACGCCAGGCCGATGGCTCTCTGCCGGACATTGAACTTTTCAAAGTCCTTGAAGCCAGCGCGTTTAAAGAAGCCGGTGTCAACATCGGGTTCCCCTTCTCCGGAGAGGCTCCCGAGATTGGCGCTCACGGCTATACTCCCTAGCTTTACCAGGCCCGCTTCGGCGGGCCTTTTTTTGCCCCACTGTTTTGTAATCCTCCGCGCCTTTTCCTACAATGGAGACTCACTCTATTGCCAGGATCCCCGCATGCGTGCTCTTCTGACGTTTTTGACCCTTCCCTTGAGCTTTTTGCTACTCAGCAGCTGTGCCGCATACCCGGGTATCGACGATGACGCAGTACCCAAACGCGAGCCGGATGTGGTCTATGTTCCCACCCCTCAGGAAACCGTCGATCGGATGATGGCAATGGCCGATATCAGCGCCGACGACTATGTCATCGACCTGGGCTCCGGCGATGGGCGCATTGTCATTACCGCCGCAAGGGATCATGGCGCCCGGGGTCTGGGCATTGAAATCGATCCCCTCCTGGTGCAACAGTCGCGGGAGAACGCCCGCGCCGATGGCGTGCACCGGCGCGCGCGCTTTATCGAGGCAGATCTTTTTGAGACGGACTTTTCCGATGCCACGGTGCTCACAATGTTTCTCCTGCAACCGCTCAACATTCAGCTGCGGCCGATTATTCTGGAAACTCTGGCGCCGGGAACGCGAGTGATTTCCTATGTTTTTGACATGGAAGACTGGCAGCCGGACAAGGCCGACGAGCGTTTGAAAGTGTACCTCTGGTACGTACCCGCTGATGTAGCGGGTAACTGGGTGATTACCACCGCAGACGGCGACGAAATTCCCCTGTCACTGGAGCAGTCATTCCAGGATATCCGCGGTCACGCCACGGCGGGTAACACGTGGACGCGCATCAGTAGCGCCCACTTGAAGGGCGCTGAGATCAGCTTTGAGATTGAAGACACCCGTTATACGGGAGAGGTGCGCGGTGACATGATGATCGCCCTCGACCCTGATGAGCACGACTGGATCGCCGAGCGTATCCGCCCTGAAGCCGATGACACGGATGAAGAGAGCCATAACGGCAACGATGACTGACGACCTTTTTGCCGACGATACCCAGCCCTGGCAGGAGCCCCTCACGGGTGGGGCCGTGGTGTTGAGGCGCTTTGCCCTGGCCGAGGCAGACGGACTGCTGACCGACATCGAACAGGTCGTCACACAAGCGCCCTGGCGCCAGCTGTTCACCCCCGGCGGCAAACCGCTGTCGGTCAGGACCAGCAACTGCGGCGCCTACGGCTGGATCAGCGACCGCCACGGTTACCGCTATGCCCCACGCGACCCGCTCACCGATACCCCCTGGCCCGCCATGCCCGAGCGCTTTTTCAGACTCGCCCAGCGGGCGGCGGCCGAAGCGGGCTATCCAGTGTTTGCGCCCGATGCCTGCCTGATCAACCGCTACGCTGTGGGGACAAAAATGGGCCTGCATCAGGATCGGGACGAGCAGGACTTCAGCCAACCGATTGTATCTGTCTCCCTGGGGCTGCCGGCCACCTTTGCGTTTGGCGGCGCCCAGCGCAGCGACCCGACCACCAAGGTGCTACTGACTCACGGCGATGTGGTGGTCTGGGGCGGGCCGGTCAGGCGCCACTATCACAGGGTACTGACCCTCAAGGAGGGGACACATTTTCCGCTGGGTGACTGCCGGATAAACCTGACGCTGCGCCGGGCCCGCTAGGCGCCCCTTTTGGCAACAACTGTTGGCAACGACTGAGGGTCAGGGGCGTGGAGCGGCGTTGTTCCTAAGCCAGTAGTGACTGACCAGTTGCAGAACGTCGGAAAAATTTTCGAAGTCCAGAGGCTTGCACAGATAACTGTTGACCCCCAGGTTGTAACTTTGCAGGATGTCCGACTGCTCATCGGACGTGGTAAGTACCACGACCGGTGTATACCGGTAATCGCTGTGCTCTCGCAGTTGCTGGACCACCTCAAAACCATCGATGCCTGGCAGTGACAGGTCGAGAATGATCAGGCCCGGCTTGCGGGCAGATGGACGTCCCCGGTGTTGGCCCCGGGAAAACAGAAAATCCAGCGCTTCTTCGCCATCCCGGGCCAGTTGTACATCATAATCGTCGGCCATTTTGGCGAAGCCGCGCAGAGCCAGCTCCGCCTCGTCGGGATGGTCCTCAACCAACAGAATAGTATCCTTGCTCACACTCTGTATTCCTTTCCCAAAGAGTAAAATAAAATGTCGCGCCCGCCCCCGGAGAAGATTTTGCCCAGATCCGGCCACCGTGTCTGGCGATGATACGTTGAACCGTGGCCAGCCCAATGCCGATTCCGTCAAAGTCTTCGGCTTTGTGCAGCCGACTGAAGGGGGTAAACAACCTGTCGGCATACTTCATGTCGAAGCCGACGCCATTATCGCCAAGGCAGTAAACGTTTTGGCCGCTGCTTTGGTCACGCGCGAACCGGATCAGGATCTCGTTTCGCTGGCGGGAGTACTTCCAGGCGTTATCCAGCAAGTTGGTGATCAACACCTCAAAAATGCGCCTGTCGACGTCCGCACAGATATCCGGTTCCAGCTCCAACCGCGCCGGGCGGTCGGGCTCCCGCTCCTGTTGTTGGTTGAACACGCGTTGCACCAGTTGCGACACATTGGTGTCCTCAACGCACAGTTCGCCCTGGGTTACCCGGGACAGGCGTAAAAAGCTGTCAATCATCTCAGCCATTTCCCGCGTGCCGCTTTCAATCCTGCTCAGGTAGTGCCCGGCGTCACCGTGCAGGTCGTGGCCGCAGTCCTCCACCAGGATGCGGCGAAAACCCTCAATACGGCGCAGCGGGGCCCGCAAATCGTGGGACACCGAGTAACTGAAGCTCGCCAACTCCTTGTTCGCCGCCTCCAGTTCGGCGGTGCGCTGTCGTACGCGCTGCTCCAGCCCTTCGTTGAGCCGCTTCACTTCCTCCTCCGCCCGACGCCGGGCGATAATATCGCGTTCCAGCTCAGCGTTGACCTCGCGCAACGCCTCATAGGCCTGATGAAGGTTGTCGCCCAGCTCATTGAAGGCATGGGTCACCTGATCCAGTTCATCGGCCTTCCTGGGGGGCGTGCGGGCCAGGGTCAATTGCGAAGTCGCCTTGCCCAATTTGAACCGGCTCACAAACTGCGCGATGGTACTCAAATGCTGGGTGACCAGTCGGTAAAAAATATACAGGATGAACAGGGACACCACGAAGGTCTTTACACCCTGGGTCATCAGAATGACCACCGCCTTTTCCCAGAGGCGCCGGTAGACTTCGTCCATGGATGCGTTGATAACCAGCCGGCCAATATCGCGGCCTTCACCCCCCAGATGATAGACCAGCCGATACTCACGCACTATGGCGCGTTGTTCAACAGGCTCACCGATACGCAGAGCCAACGGATTGTCGACACCCTGGGGGTTCTCATAAACGGCGACCGACTGGATGTCCGGCAGGTGCCTGACGCCCTCCAGTTGCAACTGCAGTTGCCGGATATCGAGATTCCACAGGCTGGCGCTGATGCTGCCAAGGTAACCGCTTTCCACTTCGTCCAGCCGGGTATTGATGGCGCTCAGGTCTCGCTGATAGTCGACGTACAGCTGAACGCCGGTTGACAGAAGTGTCACACAGGAGCTGAACAGAATGATCAACAGCAACAGTCTCCGGCCAATGCCGCGGCGGCTGAAGGCGGAGCGAAGGCCGGACGAAGGCGAGGGACTATAGGGCATCTTTGAATCCAAAAGCAGGGTTGTCAGCCAGGAGCAGCACCTCACTCGGTCAGAAATAATGACGCTGCCGTATCTCTTCCAGTGTGCCGTCTTCCTTGATATCGCGTATGGCCTGGTTGATGGCCGACATGTTGTCGAGCTGAGAAGATTTTCTTGAACACTGGAAGACCAAGGGTACCTCAGCAAGCTGCAGAATATCACCCAATTGATCGGCGACACCTTCCTGCTCGGCAATAAACTGGATGGTTGGTATGGCACCGGCAATCACATCAATACGTTCACGTTCCATCTTGCGCAGGGCGATGGCGTAATCGGTATCAAACTGCTTATCCAGCGTCGGGTCCTCATCAAAACGCGGGTGAATACTTGCGCCTCTCAGTACGGAGATCGCACGCCCGGCCATATCGTCATACTCGCGCAGCACGATTCCCTCGCGAGCGATCACACCGATGGCGTGATAGGAAACCAGCTCGCCGGGTACCACCAGGCTCTCATCCCGGGGAATGAGGATGGTGCAGTCGTGATCACCGGATTCCAACTCCCGATCGACCCGGGCAAAGGGTGTCAGGGAGATACTCATACTCAGGCCACTGCGCTCGCCAATGGCCTCGATAAGTTCGGGGAACGCGCCCACAAAGCGCCCGCTCGACGGATCCACGGAAGCCCAGGGGGCCACATCAATGGTGATAAAGCTCATCGTATTATTGGCGTTCGCGTCATCCTGAGCTGCCGTCGCCAATAACGGCCAGCAGAGTAACAGCAAAATAAAAGCGGCAACGGAGGGCATAGCGTCATCCAGTGTCGTCTGATTCATTTTTAAGCGCCAACCCGCAGCGCAACCTCACCTATCTATAGCCTATTTTCCCTGAATTTGTCCGCTATGGCACGGCGTTTGTCAGGATTGGAGGGCCTGTCAACCCTCGCAGTCGACTGCTGCAGCGAATCGCAGGTGTTCGGTCAGGCCCTGTCGGTACGTCACGTCCCGGGTTGGGCCAGAGGGCGATCAGGTGTTGTTTTTCAAGGATGAGTGTACCGGGTGGCGCTGATGCTCGCCAGAGGGTCTGGCGAAACACTGGCCCACTCTTTTTTATTTTGTTAAATGAGGTCATATCTTATGAACCAGCGTATTTTACTCGTTGTAGGCGACAAATTCTCTTTCTACGTCCAGGGTAAGGATGCCATTACCCTATCGCAATTGCACGGCTTGCTCAGCTTGCCGGTGCAGTTCCTGCCAGGCCAGAGCACCACCCTTCTGGTTCCTGGTCAGGGCTTGGGTGATACGGCGGTGCGTGAGCTGCTCGACGCGGCTTCCCGGTCCGCCAACCTTGCGCATTTTGATTTCAGCTTGTGGCACCACCTTCCGGAGCGCGCTACCTCCGCCCTGTCGCACAAACGACGGCCGGAGAATATCCTGCTGTCCATGCCGCGCCAGCTGTCCGAGGATGAGTATGAAATGCACCTGATGATCGATGAACATTCAGAGTTGATGCAGGATCACCAGAGCGGTCAACACATCCAGGGCATGGTCCTGATTGAAGCGGCGCGCCAGATGACCATTCTGATATCGGAATGCTTCCTGATACCCAAGAGTGATGTGAACTATGGCTTTGTACTCAACAGCATGAGCGCAGATTACAACAACTTCACCTTCCCGATTGCGGCCAGTATCGTTTGCCGCATAGTGGAAAAGCAGTTGGATAACCCTCGCCGCCTCAATTTTGTCATGGAGGCAGAGGTGCGCCAATGCGGGATGACGGTCACCGCGTTCCGTTTTTCCATCTCTGCGATGGAACACGAACGTCTCGGCAAGCGCGAGCGAATGCTGGCCAACAAGATGCAGGATAATTATCTGGCGAGCATCACCCAGTCCCTGCCGGAAAACCGGAAACAGAAGGTGGAGAATCTGTGATGACTATGCAATCCAAACCTGTCACGCCACTCGCCAAGGTGGCACCTGCGGACGAGCACTGCACGTTTGCATTTTTTGATGTGGATGACACATTGATTGATGTCAAAAGCATGCTCAGTTTTCAGGCGTTCTGGTACGCCTCGCGCCCGGATAATGGCGAGCGCGAGCGCTATCTGCGTGAAATCGAACAGCACCTGCACGAGCGTGCATCCTGGGAAGTACTGAACCGGCGCTACTACCACTACTTTGCCGGGCGCAAGGTGGTAGACGTCGAGCAGGCCGGGCGGGAGTGGTTCCGTTGGCAAACGGCGTCCCGGGACGACTTTTTTCACGCGGGTTCACTGGCCGAGCTGCGCTGGCATCAGGCGGAGGGGCGGGAGCCGGTGTTTGTTTCCGGCTCTTTTCCTGCACTTCTGCAGCCTGTTGCCGACCACCTGGGTGTGCGGCAGATACTCGCTACACGCATGGAGGTTGCCGGCGATCGCTATACCGGTGAAATACTTCCTCCCCAGACCATCGGTACGGGCAAGGCGGAGGCCATCGGGCTATTTCTCGAGGCGGTTGGTGGCAAGTCAGACGACTGTTACGCCTACGGTGATGATATCTCCGATTTGCCCATGCTCCAGGCCGTCGGGCACCCGCGGGTTGTCAGTGGTGGCCGGGGACTGGTCGAGTGTGCTCGGGAGCGAGGCTGGACGGTGATACCGCCCCGCTGATTCTTCAGGCCTGAAATAACAAATCAGCGCTTCAGGGCGCAAAACTTGAACCCGCTTCGGCGGGTTTTTTATTGCGCCTTGGGTGTGATCCTGTGATAGAGCTCTGCGATAGGAACGGGGTAGCCGAGCAGGTAGCCCTGGGCCTGATCGCAGCCGAGCTCGGCAACGCGCTGGCGCTGCTCTTCGGTTTCTACGCCCTCCGCCACGACTTCAAGGTCCAGCCCCCGCGCCATGACGACAATCGTTTCTACCAACTTTCCGGTGTGGGGGTTTTCAATAATCTGACTGACAAAACTGCGGTCTATCTTGAGGGTTTTGAAAGGATACTTTTGCAGGTAGCCGAGCGACGAGTAGCCCGTACCAAAATCGTCAATGGAAAGGCGCACGCCCAGTTCACAGAGCGCGTTCATATTGCGCTGGGTCTGTTCGTCATCATCGACCAGCACCCGTTCGGTAACCTCCAGTTCCAGTTGCGCAGGAACAAGACCGGACATCGCCAACTGTTCTGTGACCTGTCGGTCAAAACCGGGGACCTGCAACTGCGTTGCTGACACATTGAGAGCCAGCCGCATAGGGGAAGCATCGCCACCTGCCTTGAGCAGCGGGGCCGCTTCGGTGCAGGCCTGACTGAGCACCCAGTTGTCTATTTCGGCGACTATGCTCATGTCTTCGGCCTGCGGAATAAAGCGGTTTGGCGCCCAGAGGCTGCCATCCGGCTGGCGCCAGCGCACCAATGCCTCAATACCGACAATTTTCTGGGTCTGCAGGTTGAATATGGGTTGGTAATGCAGTTCCAGTTCACGACGCTTAACCGCATGGCGCAAACGGGTTTCCAGTTCCAGCCGTTGCATCAATTGGGTATTGATGTCCTCGGTGAAGAAGTGGAACTGGTTTCGCCCCAGGTCCTTGGCCTTGTACATCGCCAGGTCCGCATTGCGCAGTATCAGGTGGGGATTCTCTCCATCCTGCGGGTAGAGGGCAATACCGACGCTGGCCGTGACAAAGTACTCCCGCCCGATAAGGGTAAACGAACGTGCGAAAGCGTCGATGATTTTTTCCGCGATCTGCTGCACTTCCAGCGCACTGCCCACTTCTGGCAGGACAATGACAAACTCGTCCCCGCCCATGCGCGCCAGGGTGTCACCACCGCGAATACAAGCGCTCAGACGTCCCGCAGCCTTGGTCAGCAGGGCATCCCCAATGCTGTGACCGAGGCTGTCGTTGACGTTCTTGAAGTGATCCAGGTCGATAAACAGCAGTGCCGCCAAATGCTGGTGGCGCTGGGCCGACGCCACCGCGACGGTGAGCCGATCGACCATCAGGGCCCGATTGGCGAGGCCGGTCAGGTGGTCATAGTGCGCCTGTCGCAACAGCTGTTCTTCGTAACTGCGGCGGACGGTGATGTCCTCCTTGACGATCACGAAATGCGTGGGCTGGCCCTGGTCGTTATTGAGGGGGGAGGCGTGCACAAACTCCCAGAAAAGCTGGCCGTCCCGGTGCTTGTGACAAAACTCGCCGCGCCACTCCCGACCGTTTTGAACGCTGGCCAGCAATTCGCGCATGGCCTGGGCGCTATCCTCGTCCAGGAGAGTAAAGCCCAATTCCTGACCGATAGCCTCCTCTGCGGTGTAGCCGGTGGCCTGTTCAAAACGGGGATTGACATACTCAATCACACCCTGGGCATCGCTGATGACCACAGCCACCGGGCTCTGCTCCACGGCGCGCGACAGTATGCGCACCTTGTCCTCGGCCTGGCGACGAAGGCGGCGAACCTCCGCATCGCGCAGCTCCCGCTCAATCGCTGGTATCAGGCGGGCGTAGGACTCCTTGCTCATAAAGTCGTGGGCGCCCTGCTTAAGCAGGTTGACCACATCCTCGGCCTCTACGGCACCCGAAGTGATGATAAAAGGCAGGTCCAGCCCACTGTTGTGAAGGGTGTTCAATGCTTCTTCAGCGCTGAATTGCGGCAGACTGTAATCGCACAAGATCAGATCCCAAGCGCTACGACGCAGCGCGGAAACCATCTGATCCCGGGTCTCTACCCGCAGCCCATCCGGAGCGAAGCCACCGCGCCGGAGTTCGAGACCCACCAGTTCGGCATCGGCTGCCGAGTCTTCGACATAGAGTACTTTGAGCAATTTTCCCATTGAGCCTGTCCACTTATTGTGTATGTGCAATCAACAGTCTGCCGTTAAGCTTCCGGTGTCTCTGTTGCCGGGCCACGGAGCGGGCGCGAGTGCCCGTTCATGCGGGCGTGCCGGACTCCGCCACAGTAGACCCTGTGCCACAGTCTCGAACTGGGTACATTGATTATAAACCACCCCTGCCCTATTTCAATGAAGCACAGCCCGGTAAATCGTCAAGCTGTCGGCAGGCTTCGGCCATGGCGATGCCAACGTCGGTAACATAGTAGAGTGAGGCAAAACCGAGCTGGTTGCGCCCGAGGTTGTGAAATACCATGCCCAGGGCGATATCCCCGGCCGTGAAGCGCTCGTGATGACGGGCAAAGTAACGGGCCGCACCGTTGAGTTCGCTGTCCACAAGCAGTGCGCTCACACGCCCGACGCCACCGTGATAGGCCTGGATCAACAAAAACGCATAGAGTTGATCGGCTTTGTCCTCCGGCAAATGGCCAAAGATCCCGTCAAACACCGAAGCCAGATTGCGGTGGTTCTGCTCCAGCAACCGCAGTGCACAATCAATCTGTGCCAGGCGGTGAAAGTGAAAACGTTCGGCCAGCTCGCAGTCATTGAGCGCCGCCACCGACAACTGCATCACCCCCCGGGCATCGGCCGCCGAGCGCGCCATGGCCCGACCACCGCTTTCAATCAGGACCTTACCCGCCAGGGTCGTCAACACTTCCTCGGGCATACTGATGCGCCCCTGGGTGCGCCGATCGTCGTACACTTTGCGGATCGCGGCGTGGAGTGACACGGTCTCTGCTTCGGTGCCAATCCGCATGCCGTCCCAGGTGCCCCACAGACGCGCTTCAGGATCGTCTCCCCGATAGCGCGCCAGCGCCTGTTGCAGTTCCGCTTCCGGTTGATCACAGCTGAGTGCAAACGGATATCCCGCGCTCCCCGGCGCGCCCTCACTCCAGTGTTCCGTTCTCTCATTGGCGGCCAACGCGCGCCGGCGTTCATTCAGGCGCGCCTGTGTCACCTCCGCGTCGGGATCATTGCTGATGTAGCCGAGGAAGGTAGCACGGTGGTTGAACAGGATGTGGCGCTCACGTTCAGTGCAGTAAGCACTACCGGTCAGGACCCAGCGACGCAGGGTCACCAGATTGTCGTAGACGCCCTGACTGGTCCAGTAGGGAGTTGCTCGCACCACAGACAGCCATTCCGATGCTGGCACCGGCGCCTCCGAGGCAGACGCCAGCCCGGGCAGGTACAGGCAGAGCATCAGTATCAAACGTCGTGTACTCCAACTGGACACTCTTTCGCACTCCTGTTTTACGCCGCTGTGGGTTTATCCTGCCTGTCGGTAGACTGGCGCGCCCGGGGCTTGCGGCGCACGTAGAGCGTCCGATTTACCCGCGCCACCAGGTTGTGGTCGCCGTCGACAATATCGATCGTGAATTCGGGCAGGTATTTTTCGCCTTGTGCGGTTTGCTCGCGGATAGTGTGAAGCAGGTAATCATCGATCACAAAATGCGCATGGACGGGTCCGCGCCCCGGGGAAACAAAATCGATATCGGCACTCTTGTCCCAGACGTAGTAGTCATTGCCCAGGTTGTGGTGAAGCATCATCATGTACCAGGGATCGGTCATGGAAAAGAGGCTGCCGCCGTACTGAGTCCCCACATAATTGCGGTTGTACCAGCGGTATTTGAGGGTTACATCCACTTTGCAAAAATCGTCACTGATGTAGGTCGCGCGGATTCCGGTAAACAGCATGGGCGGCCAGAAGTTGACCAGGCGTCGCAACCACTTGGGGCTCATATCGATCTCCCGCTTATTCCAGAACCGATCCGGTGCAAAGCTCAGCTCAATACCAGGTTATCCCGGTGAATCAGTTCGTCGTCATCTTTATAGCCCAGTAACTCGATAATCCGGGCGGTCGGCTTGCCGATGATCTTACCGGCCTCTTCGGCACTGTAGTTGACCAGTCCGCGCGCGACTTCGTTCCCGTCCGGATCGAGACAGATCACCATATCCCCGCGGGTAAACCGGCCCTTGACCGCTTTGACGCCCACCGGTAGCAGGCTCTTGCCCTGCTCGCGCAGCACTTTGACCGCGCCGCGATCAATGACCAGAGTACCCCGGGTCTGAAGTTGACCGGAGAGCCAGCGCTTGCGCGCGGCCTGGGGCTCTTCCGAGGCCCACAGCAGGGTGCCCACCGCCTCGCCCTCGGCGATCCGGTTCAACACCTGCTCCAAACGCCCACCGGCAATCAGGGTATCCGCTCCAGAACGGGCTGCCACCCGCGCCGCACGCACTTTGGTGATCATGCCGCCACGGCCCAGAGCGCCGCCGTCGCCTGCCATCATCGCCAACTGCGGGTCATTGGCCGCCGCCTCAGACAGCAGCCTGGCCGCCGGATTGGTACGCGGGTCACTGTCGTACATACCGTCCTGATCCGTCAGGATCACCAACAGATCGGCTTCCACCAGATTGGCCACCAGTGCGCCCAGGGTGTCGTTGTCGCCAAAGCGGATTTCATCGGTGATCACGGTATCGTTTTCATTGACCACCGGCACCACTCCGAGTCCGATCAGGGTTTTCAGGGTCGAGCGGGCGTTGAGGTAGCGCTCGCGGGAAGAAAGGTCATCGTGGTCGAGCAGCACTTGGGCGGTCTGCAACCCATACTGCTGAAAGGCATTCTCGTAGGTCTGCACCAGGCCCATCTGCCCCACGGCCGCGGCCGCCTGCAGACGGTGAACTTCCGTGGGGCGCTTGTGCCAGCCCAGGCGGTTCATGCCTGCGGCGACCGCCCCGGAGGAGACCAAGACCAGCTCAATGCCGCGCTCGCGCAGCGCGGCCATCTGCGCCACCCAGACAGCAATCGCGGCGGTGTCCAGGCCTTTGCCGTCATTGGTCAGCAGGGCACTGCCGATTTTTACCACCCAGCGCCGGGCGCGGGTCACTTGTTGGCGTTTTTCGCTCATAGCCTCAGCTTATGTCCGTGGCGCCGGCAGGGCTAGCGCACATACTCCACTTCGACGTCGTAATCATCATCGTCGAAATCATCGTCATCATCATGCTCGCCCTTGGCGGCCTTGCGGGCCGCACGGTGGCGATCGCGCAGTTCTTCAATGCGGTCGCGCCCCTCTTGGGCCATCTGGTCCTGCAAGGCCAGCTCGCGAGCCCGGATCTCGGGATCTTCTTCCGCTGCCCAGATGTCTTCCAGGTGCGTCATTATCTTACCGCACAGGGGTTCGGTGCCATCGCGGTTGAGTGCAGAAATGGTGTATACCGGCCCCTCCCACTCGAGCGCATCAACCACCGCCTGGCAGCGAGCCTCGGCTTCGCCGGGTGGCAGCAGGTCAATTTTGTTGAGCAACAGCCAGCGCTCGCGCCCGGCCAGGGTCGGACTGAACTCTTCCAGCTCCTCAATGATCATCTGGGCCTGCTCGGCGGGGTCACTGCCGTCCGGCGGCAGCATATCGACAATGTGCAGCAATACCCGGCAACGGGTCAGGTGCTTGAGGAAGCGAATCCCCAGGCCAGCACCCTCCGAGGCGCCTTCGATCAGACCCGGAATATCCGCCACCACGAAGCTGCGGTGCTTCTGGACACTCACCACCCCCAGGTTGGGCACCAGGGTGGTGAAGGGATAGTC
Source organism: Marinimicrobium alkaliphilum (assembly GCF_003259155.1). Lineage (GTDB taxonomy): Bacteria > Pseudomonadota > Gammaproteobacteria > Pseudomonadales > Cellvibrionaceae > Marinimicrobium_A > Marinimicrobium_A alkaliphilum. Next base: position 195,924 of record NZ_QGMQ01000002.1, on the reverse strand, counting down.
TGCCACTTTGGGCTTGGCGGAGCTGATCGCGCGGATAAAACTGGACTTGCCGGCATTGGGCAACCCCAGCAGACCGACATCGGCAAGCACCTTCATCTCCAGCTTGAGCTGGCGCTTTTCGCCCTCGGAGCCATTGCTGGTCTTGCGCGGGGCCCGGTTGGTACTGGACTTGAAGCGGGTATTACCCAACCCGTGGAAGCCGCCCTGGGCGACTTTGAGCTTTTGTCCGGCTTCGGTCAGGTCCCCCAGGGTTTCCTCGGTGTCCATATCCAGCACCGTGGTGCCCACGGGTACCGGCAGGAACAGGTCCTCGCCCTTTTTCCCGGTGCAGTCCTTACCCATGCCATTACTGCCTGACTCCGCCCGGTAACGGGGCTGATAGCGGTAGTCGATCAGGGTATTGAGGTTCTCGTCCGCCACCAGGTAGACGCTGCCGCCATCGCCGCCATCGCCGCCATCGGGGCCGCCTTTGGCGATAAATTTCTCGCGCCGGAAGCTCAAGCAGCCGTTGCCGCCTTTGCCGGCTTCAACGTAAATGGGCGCTTCGTCTACAAATTTCACAGTGGGGCTCCGCTTGGATCGCAATGACCGCCATTATGGCGATTTTTTACCGGGGTTAGAATACAACAAAGCCCTGACGACGGATCGACAGGGCTTTGATCGTGTTGCCGCCTCACCGAAGTGAGGCAGAACAGGCACTTACGCAGATTCGATGTTGACGAACTTGCGGTTGTGCGGGCCTTTGGTCTCAAACTTCACTTGACCGTCGGCTTTGGCGAACAGGGTGTGGTCTTTGCCTACACCAACGTTGACGCCTGCGTGAATACGGGTGCCGCGCTGACGCACGATGATGCTGCCCGCAGACACGGTTTCGCCGCCGTAAGCTTTAACACCAAGGCGTTTGCTCTGTGAATCGCGTCCGTTACGCGTACTACCACCAGCTTTTTTATGAGCCATGAGTCATTACTCCTCTTAACCTGTGATGCCAGTGATCTTCACTTCAGTGTACCACTGACGATGACCCTGACGTTTCATGGAGTGCTTGCGACGACGGAATTTGATGATGGTCACCTTGTCGCCGCGACCGTGGCTAACGACTTCAGCCGTTACCTTGGCACCTTCTACGATCGGAGCACCGATTTTAACGTCGCTGCCGCTACCGACCAGGTAGATTTTGTCAAATTCGATGGTTTCGCCAGTGGCGACTTCGATTTTTTCCAGCTTCAGGGTTTCGCCTTCCACTACCCGGTGCTGCTTGCCACCGCTTTCAATAATTGCGTACATAGTTGCTCCAATACACGCTTGGACGACACGAAGTAGCCAGGCGGTATGCCTCGGCGTTTGGGACTAGCGTCGTAGACTGATTTTCAGGGGCGCCGATTGTAGGCCAAACACTTCCAAAAGGCAACAGGCTTCGAGCCCGGCAGCAGCGGGGGGTTATCCCCTTCCGAGACACGCCGTGAACCCATCCATGGGGGCTCGACTGCCGCCGTCCGGGCGGCAGACGGTCCCGGAAGGGGATAACCCCCCGCTGCTTGGCATCGATATCGAAGCTAATCCTTGATCAATAAAGCTGTTTCAGCCACCGGGCGAGGGGCAAATCCTGGTTCTGGACCTCGGCGACAAAGAGTTTCGCCACCACTTCGGCCCCGCGCACCTGCAGATGGGTGTCATCCTGCTTGCCTTCGGGGGGCAAGTTGTCGTACTGCCCTGGATGGGCGTGCATATAAATGTGGCGCGACATCTCGGGGCCAGCCTCGACCAGCAGCTGGCGGGTAAAGGCGTTCAGATCCACCAGCGCCACGGCGCGCTCGGCCGCCACCGCTCGCACGGCGTCCGGGTAATCCCCGAGCGTCGCGACCGGCTGTCCCTCATCGTCAAACCGGCGACGGACAATCGAGGTCACCAAAATCACCTCGGCACCGCGCTCGGTGGCCTCATCGATAAAACGGTTCAGATAGTCCCGATAGTCGGTTTGAGCCTCCGCGTAGCGGTTGGGATCTTCGCTTTTCTGGTCGTTGTGACCGAAGCCGATCACCACAAAGTCGCCCGGCTGCAGTCGGTCACGCACGGTGGCCCAGCGACCCTCGTCGACGAAGCTCTTGGTGCTGCGGCCATTGCGGGCGTGGTTTTCCAGGGCGATACCCTCTTCCAGGAGCGGCGGCAGAGCCTGGCCCCAGCCCCACTCCGGGTGTTTCTCTTCCGGTTGCTCAGCCATGGTGGAGTCACCCACCAGGTACAGGGTGGGTCCGCGCTGCTCGTCCGAGACAGAGGCACAACCGCCCAAAAACATCAAAGTCAGTATCATGGTCGACAGGATCCACCATCCAGCTCGGTTACGGTTAGTTAGGGATTTCATACACGTCTCACTCATCGCTGTTAGTAATCGCCATTTTACCCTGATCGAACCCGCGAATTCGACAACGATTAACTTGTAAACAAAAATTCACCTATCAAAACCCAGTATCGCCAAAGTGTGATCCCTGTTAGATAAAAATGTGCCAACACCTTTTTTTTGTGACTCAAGCCCCCCTCGCGTGAGACAGCCCTCACATCGACCACGATGACTTTTTCCTAGAATGACTCTAAGCAACCGTCAGAAAAAAAGGCAGACATCACTATAAGTAAAACACACTAACCTCCGCGACATTTTTCCGCCGAAACCCGGGACATTGAACAGGCCTTTTGCAACACCAAAAGGTCGCGGGATGGTTTTGCCTGACATTTTTACTGCGGCAGCGCTCACTCACTCACCTGATGATAGGAATGCAACCATGAAAGCCCTAGGGATATTATCCGCGCGCCACTGGCGACCACTGGTGCTCGCCCTCAGTGCCCTGTTGTTTGCCGGCTGTGGCGGTGACGCCAGCTTCGATGAGGGCAACGGTTCGCCCAACACACCACCGAGTGCGGACAGCTCCAGCTCCCAGAGCGATCACAACAGTAGTGCCCCTCCTTCAGATGAAACGCCTCCCATTAATGATACCGTTTTTGACGTTGCGGAAGCACACTACGTCTATCAAACGGAGTGTGCCAGCTGCCACGGCGATCAAGGCAAAGGCGGCGTGGGCGGCGACCTGCTCAACTGTTCCGCTTGTGGCGACTCCAATGCACTCTTTGATGTCATTGAGCACACCATGCCACTGCTGACGCCCACTTCCTGTGTGGGTGAATGCGCTCAACTGATGGCCAACTATATCGAGGCCGGTTTCCCTGCCCCTCCCAGTAGTGACAACAATAGCAGCGAACAGCAATCCAGTAGCTCTGAAAGCTCAAGCAGCGATCAGCAATCCAGCAGCTCTGAAAGCTCAAGCAGCGATCAGCAATCCAGCAGCTCTGAAAGCTCAAGCAGCGATCAGCAATCCAGCAGCTCTGAAAGCTCAAGCAGCGATCAGCAATCCAGCAGTTCCAGCAGTGACAGCGACACAGAAAGCGGTTGGTCAATCGATATTGCCCAAGCACACGATCTGTACCACTCCCAACAATGCGCCACTTGCCACGGCGTTGATGGCACAACCACCTTCACTGCCCCCCAAGCCGATCCCCCCGGGGCTTACAACTTGTTTAACTGCCCGTCTTGCAGTAATGAGTTGAGCCTGGCAAGTAAAATCGAGCAAACCATGCCTTACGGCATCCCGAGTCGTTGTGATGCCGAGTGCGCTACCCTGCTCGCAACCTATATCCACTACGGCCTGCCGGCACCAGGCAGTGAACCACCGTCCAGCAGCTCATCTTCGAGTCAATCGAGCTCAAGTCAGTCCAGCTCCAGCCAGACATCGAGCGACTCACCGGGAAGCTCCAGCAGTTCGTCATCGAGTCAATCCTCGGAGTCCTCAAGCAGTTCCAGCAGCTCCTCATCCAGCAACCAACCGCCCATCGAAAGCAGCTGTGAGATTGCCTATGGCCCGCGCCACCTGCGCGTACTCACCCGACACGAATTTATCAATAGCGTACGTGATCTGACCGGAGTCGATATTCGCGAGGACCTGGGACAAAGTGTGTACGACACCCTGCCTTCAGACAACCGCATTGAGGGTTTCTCGAACAACATCATGGCCAATATCGAGAGCGGCACACTGCAAGCCTACAGTTTGGTGGTCAGTCGTGTGGTGGATGCGTTAGCCGAACACGACTTTGCCGATATTGTCGACTGCAGCGGCATCGCCGATGGCCAGTGTGGGATGCGCCTGCTTGATGACTTTGGTTTCCGGGCCTTCCGCCGCCCTCTCAGCAACGATGAACGCGACCAGTTCCAAAGCATGTTCACCAACGAGTACACCGGCGGCGACCTGAACGAAGGGCTACGACTGGCCGTGCGCACCCTGCTGACCTCCCCCAACTTCCTCTACCGCGATGAAACCGGGGTGTCGGTGGCTGATCTCGAAAATGGGTCTGACGACCCGCAGTACGAGGCGATGGGCCCGGTTGCCACCATCTTTGCCGATCCTGTTACCCCCGGCTATCACACGGGCAATAATGTGAGCCACAATTTCACCGGCACCGAGTTACTGGAAATTGTTGCAAGCGCTCAGCCCAATGGCGCTGGCAGCTGGCCGGAACTGCATATTACCGGCGGCAATGGTCAAGCGGATGTTCGCATCACCATCGATGCCAGCTATGAGAAAACCTATCGAGTCATGCTTGAGGGGCTGACCGGCAACAACACCTACTTTGGTTTTGTCGAAACAACCGGGGAGCCGCACACCATTGAGGTCACCTCCGCTACCCTTGCGGCGGCCCAAGAGGTGGAAATTTCCCTGCCGACTGTAGAGCTGGATCCCGATGCCTATGTGCTCACTCCCTATCAGCTGGCTTCCTTCCTGAGCTTCACCTTTGCGGGCACCACGCCGGATATGATCCTGTTGCAGGCTGCACGCAACAATGAACTGACCACCCGCGAACAGATTGAAGCCCAGGTTGATCGCTTGCTGGACACACCCCAGGCGCGGGCACAGTTCGGTAACCTGGCAGCCCAGTGGCTACACACCGACCGGGTACTCGAACAGAACAAGGATATGAGCCTCTACCCCGGCTTTACCGACGATGTTCGCCAAGCAATGGCCCAGGAAGTGCGCGAGTTGTTCAATCACGTAATTCTGGACGAGGATGCGCCCTTCGAGAGCCTCTACGACGGCAACTTTGCCTTTGTTAACCAGTCGTTGGCCGAGTTCTACGGCATTCCCGGCGTCAACGGTGATCAATTGCGCAAAGTCACCACCAGCACTCGCGCTGGCCTGGTGACGTCAGGTGCGTTCCTGGCAGTCCATGCCCACGAGCAGGAAACCTCACCGATCCAGCGCGCTGTAAGAGCCCGTCGCGCCTTTCTGTGTCACAACGTACCCGCGCCCCCCACTGGTGTCGCCCTGAGCGGTGAGGACTTTGATGAAGAGCGTGAAGCCGCCCGTGAGGCTTGGGAGGCCTACCTTGAAGCAAACGACGGCGTCGCCACCAGCCGTGCCAAGTACGAGTATCAGACCTCCGCACCACTGTGCGCCACCTGCCACGAAGAAATGATCAACCCCCTGGGTGGCGGCTTTGAGGACTTCAACTCGGTTGGCCTACCGCAAGCCACTGACTTCAACAACCTGACGATCGACGCCATGGGTGCCCTGTACGGCGTCAATAGCGTCAACGACAGCCAGACCATTCACTTTGAGGGTGCCAAGGAATTTGCGCACGCAATTGCCGGGCTGGATGTCACCCGTCACTGCTTTATTGACAACGTTTTCCGATTGGCCATGGGTACAGGCACCAACCACTTTGACCACGGCTTGCCCGCTATTCAGCTTTCAGCGGCAGAGCGTCAAAGCTACAGCTGCGAAGCCAACCATTTGGACAATGTGATGCGCGAACGCGGTTACAGCACTCGCGAGCTGCTCAAGGCACTGGGCAGTATGGACAGTGTGCGCTACCGCAAAGATGTTACCCGCTAACCGAGCCAACGAATTCAACGAGGTGTCACTATGGAACACAATCAGAAAGCTGCACAGCGACAACGCCGGGAGTTCATGAAGTTTCTCGGGGCTGCCGGCGTATCACTCCCCCTCCTCAAGGCCTCGGCCTTGGGATCTGGGGCCCTGCTGACGCGCCAAGCGCAGGCCTCCGGCAATCCGACCCGTCGGGTTATTTTTGTTTACATCCCGGACGGCACGCCCAGGGGTGCATCCTTTTCTTACACACCCTCTGCCGACCTGACACTCAAGATCTGCTCGGCACCGCTGGAGCCCGTCAAACAGGAGTGTGTTTTCTTCGATGACATGAACATCGTAGGCGGCGGTGGCCACGGTTTGACCCAGCGGGTACTGGGCGCCTTTGCTGACGGCGTGCAGGGTAGTATCGACCTGGCACTGGAAAGCGTAGTCGGGGCGACATCGCCCGTCGCCTCTTTACGTCTGGGTGTTCGCACACGCGGCGAGGATCCCATCTCTGCTCGCGGCTTCTCGGCCGTTACCGATTTCCAGGACAATCCGCGCTCAGCCTTTGACCGACTCTTTGGCGGCACTATCGATACCAGCCCCATTGGTGAGCGCCGGGAAAAACGCATCCTTGAAGTCAATCGCCTGGCGCTGGAGCAACTCCAGCAACGCCTGGGTCACTACGAGCGCCAACGCATTGAACAGCATATGGCGAGCATCGAAAAGCTGCATTCGGATATTGAGCATGCGGCATCGGGCTCCGCGCCCGCAGGCTGCACCGAGCCCAACTACAACCCTCAGGGCCTGAACGACATCAGCAACGACAGCGCGTTTACCGATCTGTTTGCGCTTCAAACCGAAAACATCATTCTGGCATTGAGCTGCAACATCACCCGAGTCGCAACGATGCAGCTGGGCACCCATCAGGCCGACTTCAGCGTGACCACGCGCGACGGCGAGTATCACGATGCGATTCACAGCGGTGACCGCCCACGCTACGAACACTTTCGGAGCTACTTTTCCGAGCGCATGACCCACCTAATTCAGCGGTTGGCCGAAACTACCGACCCCACCAGCGGCGGAAGCCTGCTCGACAACACCCTTGTGGTTCAAGTCACCGACATGGGCGACGGTGATGCCCACTACGGTCACGATGCACCCTTTATGCTCGCTGGCGGCGGCAACGCCATTCGTCGAGGTCAAGTGGTCAATGTCGATAATCACCACCAGTTGCTCGATACAGTGGCGGAGTATATGGGCGCCTATGGCGTGATTGCGCCCTATAGCAGCTCGCCTGCGACCGGTATTTTGACCTGACCTGAATAACAAACATCTTTTGATACACCACACAACGAGGTAAGCCATGAAACAGATTTTTCGCCGGATAAGCGCCATCGCTCTGCTCGGTGCCGCCAGTTTGACTCACGCCGTGGAACCGGGTGCCTCTGCGCCCGCGTTCAGTCTTCCGGGTATCGCCAATGTCCCCGACGACAAAGCCATTAACCTGGCGGACTACCGGGGCCAGGTGGTTTATGTAGACTTTTGGGCATCCTGGTGCGGCCCCTGCCGGCGCTCCTTCCCCAAGATGCAGGAACTGCGGGAAAAATTCGGCGAATGGGGCTTTGAAGTCATCGCCATCAATCTGGACGAGAATGAGCGCGATGCACAGCAGTTTTTAAACAGCCACCCGGTGGATTTCCCCATTGCATGGGATCCCAAGGGCGACGTTGCACTGGAGTATCAGCTCAAAGGGATGCCCAGTGCCTATATCGTCGATCAGCAGGGTCAGGTACGTCAGGTGGTGGTCGGGTTTGACGACTACCGCGATGCCACGCTGATCGAAGACGTCGTTACCCAGTTGATAGGACTGTGACCATGCGCATAAAAACACTGACGCTTCTCGGTGTCTTGCTGGTCTCTGTGTCAGCTTGCACCCAGGTGCAACCTTGGGAGCGCAACTACTTGGCTCGGCCAGAGATGGCCCTTGAGCCAGACCCCATGGGAGCGCTGTTACGCAGCCACATCCATCACAGCAAAGAGGCAGCTTCCTCCGTTTCGAGCGGTTCAGGCGGCGGTTGCGGATGTAACTGAGGGAAAGGTATCCATGAATACACAAAAAAACACGGCCCACTCACCCTCGGCGCTTATGGCCTTAACCGCCGCCGCCATGATGCTACCCAACGCGGCTCAGGCCGATCCGCCGGATCAGCAATACCAGGTGCAGTTCTCACAGGCGCGCTACCAGGAGGCGCCCATTCCCCAGCACAAACTTGGCCTGGGTAGCGATCAGCGTTACCTGATCGACGTCAGCCATTTGCGCTTCAAAGCGCCGACCTCCAGCGACACCGAATTGAACCTGTCGCTACTGCACGAATCCATGAGTGGCGCGTCCCCCTGGTTTGTGATGCCCGACGCAGAGGGCGAGCTGGTACAGGTCATGAGCGAAGCCACTATTTCGGAAGAGCGCACCGAGCTGGGTGTCGATTTTCGCAGCTACAACCAGCGCTCGGAGGTGACCCTGTCGGCAGGGCACTCCACTGAAAACGACTATTCCTCTTACAGCATCGGCTTCTCCGGCGCCTGGCGTTTAAACCAGGACCATACCTCGTTGAACTTTGGTGCCAACAGCTCCCGGGACTACATCGATGCCACCGATGCGGAGCGTTTTAACCGCCCTACCGGCGAGCGCCTGAACCGCTCCGGATTAAGTGCGGGGGTGACCCAGGTGATCAACCCAATCAATTTGGCCAGTATCAACGTCGGCTTGAATCTGGTTGAGGGTTTTCTATCCGATCCTTATAAACTGGCACTGGTAGGACAGGAGACAGTGGCTGACTCACGTCCTGACACCCACGAACAGATCAACATTGATCTGTCGTGGCGCCGGTTCATCAAAGGCGCCAACGCCGCGTTGCACCTGGACTATCGCTACTTCACCAGCGACTGGGAGATCGACGCTCACACCCTCGAGCTGAGTTGGTATCAGAACCTGGGCAATGGCTGGCAGTTGACGCCGACACTGCGCTATCACAGTCAGAGCGCGGCGACGTTTTATCGTCCCTATTACACCCAGACCCGCAACGATGGCTATTACTCGAGCGACTATCGATTGTCGGCATTTGATGCCTACAGCGGCCAGCTCAAACTCATCAAGCGCTTTGATACACTGCAGTTGGACATCGGCTATGAGCACTACCAGGCCGAAGGCGATCACCCGGGACTGCTCAGCTACGATCTGCTCACCTTGGGCATAGGGTACCGCTTCCAATGAGTCAGGGTCGCTTGCACAGCCTGCGCTTCAAGGCCATGGGCAGCCGTTGTGAATTGCAGCTGTATGGCAGTGAACACCTCGCCCGCACCGTGGGCGAGGTGGCCCTGGCCTACGTGCGTCGACTGGAGCGCAAATACAGTCGTTACCGGGGCGACAGTGTCACCAGCACCATCAATCTGGCGGCGGGCCTGCATCCGGTCACAGTGGACCATGAGACCGCCCGGCTGCTCGACTACGCCGATGCCCTCTACCAACAGAGCAGCGGCCTGTTCGACGTCACCTCAGGCATCTTGCGTCGAGCGTGGGACTTCACCAGCAACAAGTTACCATCGGAGGTGGAGCTGACCCATCTGACGCCCCTCATAGGCTGGCACCGAGTTGGTTGGGATGGCCACCAGATTTTTTTGCCGGACCCTGGAATGGAGCTGGACTTTGGCGGTTACGTCAAAGAGTACTGCGCCGACCAGGTAGCGGACCTCTGTCGCCAGCACGGCATTACCCACGGGCTGGTAAACCTCGGCGGGGACATTCATTTGATCGGCCCTCACCCGGACGGCAGCCCCTGGCTTGTGGGTATTCAGAACCCGCGCTCGCCCGGCAAACCTATTGCCAAGGTGACCATGACCGAAGGCGCCATCGCCACCAGTGGCGACTATGAGCGCTATATGGTGGTCGACGGCATTCGCTATTCACACCTGCTCAATCCGTTTACCGGGCGCAGCCTGCAACCGACTTTCGCCTCGGCCAGCGTGATTGCCGCACGCTGCCTGATCGCGGGCTCCTTCTCGACCCTGGCGCTACTCAAAAGCCCCCTTGAACCCCAGTGGCTGACCGACCAGGGGTTACCCTACCTGCTGGTCGACCCCGCTCTGCGCCTGAGCGGCACACTGCAAACCCACGGCACCTACGCTACGCCTGCTATTGGACAACCCTCATGAACAACCGATTTTTCCAACTGTTAATACGCACCCTGCTGATTCCCGTTTTGTGGTTCAGTTACAGCGCCAATGCCCTGGTTCAGGACGACTTCCTGCCCGTGACCGAAGCCTTTGAGCTCGACGCCCACTGGACCGGCGAGCAGGTCATTCTGCGCTGGGACATTGCCCCCGAGTATTATCTCTACCGCGATCGCACGCGGGTTAGCGCCGCGCCAGCGCAACCGGTCGAGCTGCAATTCAGCGAAGCACAGATGATCTATGATCCCTACTTTGAAGAAGATATGGCCGTGTTCCGCGACAGCGCCACCGTGATTCTGCCTGTGGACGCGCACGGACCTTTTGCGCTGGAAGTGGTCAGCCAGGGCTGTGCCGAGGCCGGTCTCTGCTACCCCCCGCACCGGGACTACCTGAAGGTAGACCCGCGCTCTGCCGGCGTCACTCCCATCAGTGCTGACCAATTTCGTGAGCTACAGGGGCCAGGAGCAGTAACAGACAGCGAACGCCCCTCACTGTGGTTGCTGCAAGCGCTGGTATTCGCACTCCTTGGCGGTGTAATTCTCAACGCCATGCCCTGCGTATTCCCGGTGCTCTCCATCAAGGTGATGAGCCTGGTGCAATCGGAACCCGAGCGCCTGGCCAAGCACGGCTGGGCTTACACCCTCGGTATCATGGCCAGTTTTATAGCACTGGCCGCCGTGTTGATGCTCGCGCGCGCGGGCGGGCAGGCACTGGGCTGGGGCTTCCAACTGCAGTCGCCACTGCTGGTGGCCGCCCTCGCCTACTTGTTTTTACTACTGGGCCTCGGACTCTCGGGCATGATCAATATCGGCACCGGATTGATGGGTGCGGGCCAGTCGCTGACCGAAGGCTCGGGGTTACGCGGCTCCTTTTTTACCGGTGTACTGGCGGCGGTGGTGGCCAGTCCGTGTACGGCCCCCTTTATGGGTGCCGCCCTCGGCTTTGCTCTGACCCAACCCGGCGCAGTGAGCCTGGGCGTCTTTGCGGCGCTGGGCCTGGGGATGGCGCTGCCGCTACTACTGCTGTGCCACCTGCCACAGCTGGCCAAGCACCTGCCCCGTCCCGGCCCCTGGATGGAAACCCTGAAAGAACTCCTGGCCTTCCCGCTGTATCTCACCGCCATCTGGTTGCTCTGGGTGCTCGGTCGCCAAGTGGGGCTCAACGCCGTGATCGCGGTAGCATCCGGCGGGCTAATGATCATCTTTGCACTCTGGTTGCGCCAACAGGCCGCCCGGGGCGCCGTCAACCTGGTGCGCCGCGGCGCCATGGCGGCCGCCTGGGTGGTGGCTCTGATGCTGCCCTGGCAAATAGTGGACGGGAAGCGCGACGCCGACCGCTGGGAATCCTACAGCGCCGAGCGTCTGGCCAGCCTGCGCGCAGCGGGTAAACCGGTCTTTATCAACCTGACCGCCGACTGGTGCATCACTTGCCTGGCCAATGAGCGAGTCGCGCTTGGCACCAACAGCGCCAATACCCTCTTTGATGAGTTGGGCGTCGTTACGCTTAAGGGAGACTGGACCAACCGCGACCCGGAGATTACCGCCTTGCTTGAGCGCTATGGACGCAGTGGCGTTCCCCTATACCTGTGGTACCCGGCAGGTCACCGAGGCCCTGGGCAGCTGCTCCCGCAATTGTTGACTCCAGCCACGCTGGCCGACACCTTGCGCCCAAACGAGCAGGTAGTAAGCCACTGAGTCACCGCTCGGACTTTGTCCTAACGGATGAAGTCCTGAGTCCGCAGCCAGGCTTCCAGCGCCTGAGGCCAGCTGGAGGCTGAACCGTGCCCGGCCTCCATCCCAAAACCGTGCACGTCGGTCGGGTAAACATGGAGCTCCACATCGTCACTGTGGGCGCGCACGGCCTCCAGCAGCATGAGGCTATTGGCCAGCGGCACCGAACGATCCCCGCCGCCGTGAACCAAAAACAGCGGCGGAACCCGCTCTGTGACCTGATGGTGCAGGGAATTCTCCTTCACCCTGGCGGGATCTGGCCCCTCACCCAAGAGTGCATCACGCGAGCCGATATGCGCCGCCTCACCCTCCAGAGTGACCACTGGGTAGGCCAACACGGCCAGATCCGGACGCGGATCAAACGTGTCCCAGGCGTCGGACTGCTTCACGCTCAGCGGCTCCCGCAGGGCCACGCTGCCCGCCAGATGGCCGCCGGCAGAGAAGCCCATCACCCCAATACGGTTCGGGTCCAGGCCCCATTGCTCGGCTTCCCGGCGCAGATAACGCACCGCCCGCTGGCCATCGAGCTGCGGTGCCGGGTAGCCGTAATCGATCATCCGATAGGTCACCACAAACGCCGCGATCCCGCGCGCGGTCAGCCAATCAGCGATGTCGGTGCCCTCTTTGTCCCACGCCAGGCGTCGATAGCCACCGCCGGGGAACACCAGCATGGCGGCACCATTAGCCTGCCCGGCTTCGGGCCAAAACGGTGTGATCGCGGGGTTGTCCACGTGATAGATCCGCTGATCTTCAATGCGCTGGCGATCCGGCTGCACCGGTTCCCGCTCTGGCCACAAGGGTAGCGGCTCACCGTCCGCCGGACGCTCACTCGCCCCGGCGGCACTCAGCGCCAGCAGCAGCGACAAGACCAATAACTGGCCCAACTCTTTCGGGTTCATCATGTGCTCTCTCTCAGTTTGTTTTTATCACTACCGGGGCCGCCCGCGAATGCGCCGGCCCGGATCCATAGTCTACCACCAGGCCTTCGCTTTCTGGGCCGCAAGGCTCTATAATCGTGGGCTTTTGTAAACCCACCCATTACCGAGCACAGGCCTTTATCACTGATGGAAGAGCAATACCATCCCGAGCAGATTGAATCCGACGTACAGCGCTACTGGGACGACCACAAGACCTTCGAGGTCCAGGTGGATCACAGTAAAGACAAATTCTACTGCCTGGCGATGTTCCCCTACCCCAGCGGCAAGCTGCATATGGGCCATGTGCGCAACTACACCATCTCCGATGTGATTGCCCGCTACCAACGTATGCAGGGTAAAAATGTGCTTCACCCCATGGGCTGGGATGCCTTCGGTCTGCCCGCTGAAAACGCTGCCATCAAGAACAATACCGCCCCGGCAAAATGGACCTACGCCAACACCGACCATATGCGCGAGCAGCTCAAGTCTCTGGGCTTTGGCTTTGACTGGTCCCGGGAGCTGACCACCTGTACCCCCGAGTACTACAAATGGGAACAGTGGTTCTTCACCCGTCTGTACGAGAAGGGCCTGGTGTACAAGAAGATGGCCACGGTCAACTGGGACCCGGAAGATCAGACCGTTTTGGCCAATGAGCAGGTGATTGATGGCCGCGGCTGGCGCTCGGGTGCACTGGTGGAGCGCAAAGAAATTCCCCAGTGGTTTATCAAGATCACCGACTACGCCGAAGAGCTGCTCAACGATCTCGACCAACTGCCTCACTGGCCGGACCAGGTGCGCACCATGCAACGCAACTGGATCGGCAAGAGCCAGGGCGTGCAGATGCGTTTTGACCTGGCCCAGGCGGTGGGCGAGCACGACAGTTTTGAGGTCTACACGACGCGCCCGGACACGCTGATGGGGGTCACATATGTGAGCCTGGCGGCGGAGCACCCGATTGCCGAGGCACTGGCCAAGAACAGCCCTGAACTGGCGGGTTTTATTGCCGAATGCAAAAAGCAGTCGGTGGCCGAGGCCGATATGGCCAACATGGAAAAGCGCGGCCTGGATACCGGCCTCAAAGCCCTGCACCCGATCACCGGGGAGCCGGTAGCCGTCTGGGTCGCCAACTATGTGCTCATGGATTACGGCTCGGGCGCGGTCATGGCAGTACCCGCTCACGATCAGCGTGACTACGAATTTGCTAAAAAGTACGGCCTCCCCATCACCCAGGTCATCGCCCCCGAAAACGGCGAGGACTGCGACCTGGACAAGGCGGCCTTTGTCGACAAAGGCGTACTGATCAACTCCGGTGAATTCGGCGGGCTCGACTTTGACGCCGCTTTCAGCGCCATTGCCGACACCCTTGATGCGGCCGGCAAAGGACGTATCACCACCAATTACCGCCTGCGCGATTGGGGTGTCTCTCGCCAGCGCTACTGGGGATCCCCGATACCCATGTTCAATCTGCCTGAAGGCGGCGAAATTCCGGTACCGGCGCACAAGCTGCCGGTCCTGCTACCCGAAGATGTGGTCATGGACGGCGTGCAGTCGCCCATCAAGGCCGACCCCGAATGGCGCAAGGATGAACTGGACGGCCAACCGGTAGAGAAGGAGACCGATACCTTTGATACCTTTATGGAATCCTCCTGGTATTACGCCCGCTACACCTGCCCCCACTATGCCGAGGGCATGATCGACAAAGAGGCGGCGGACTACTGGCTGCCGGTGGATCAGTATGTGGGCGGCATCGAACACGCAATCTTGCACTTGTTGTACGCGCGCTTCTTCCACAAGCTGATGCGCGACGAGGGATTGGTCTCCGGCGATGAACCCTTTGAGCGCCTGCTGTGTCAGGGCATGGTACTCAAAGACGGCGCCAAAATGAGCAAGTCCAAGGGCAACACCGTGGACCCACAGGCCCTGATCGACCAGTACGGTGCCGATACTGTACGCCTGTTTTCCATGTTCGCGGCGCCGCCGGATCAGAGCATGGAGTGGAGTGATTCGGGGGTGGATGGTGCCCACCGCTTCCTGCGCCGGCTGTGGAAAGCCGTGCACGGGCACCTGCAGGCCGGCACCCCTGGCACCCTCAACCCGGACGCGCTCAGCAATGAGCAAAAGGATCTGCGCCGCAAGACGCATGAGACCATTGCCAAGGTGGGTGACGACTACGGTCGTCGCCAGACCTTCAACACCGCGATTGCGGCGGTCATGGAATTGCTGAACGAGGTAAGCAAGCTCGCCGATCGCAACACCCCGGACACCCTCGCGGTGGAGCGGGAAGCGCTGGAAGCCGCGGTATTGCTGTTGGCGCCGATTGTCCCGCACGCCACCCAGGCACTCTGGCAAGCGCTCGGCCACGACGGCATTCCGCTGGATACCCCCTGGCCAATGGTGGACGAAGCCGCACTGGTGCGCTCAAGCATCGAGGTGGTGGTGCAGGTCAACGGCAAAGTGCGCGACAAAATCCAGGCGCCGGTGGATGCCCCCAAAGCGCAAATGGAGCACCTGGCCCAGGCACTGCCCAATGTCCAGCGCTTCCTTGAGGGCGTCACGGTACGCAAAATCATCGTGGTACCCAACAAACTGGTCAACATCGTTGCCAACTAACCGGAGTCCGGCCATGCGTGTTATGCCTGTGCTTGTCGTTACCTTGCTGTGCCTGCTGACCGCTGCCTGCGGTTGGCATCTGCGCGGCACCCAAGGGCCTCAGGCCACCGTGGAGCAGATCTACCTGCAGGCCTCGGAAGCTCACGGCGAGCTGGCGTCAGAGATGCGCAACCTGCTTCGGGGGGCCGGTGTCGAGCTGGTCGCGAATGCCAATCAGGCACCGTTCAGCCTCTATATCACCGACGAAAGTTTTGAGCGCCGGGTGGCCGGCGTCGGCGCCGATACCCTGGCCAGCGCCTACGAGCTGACACTGGAAGCGGAATTTGATATCCGCTCGCGCGCAGGAGACACCCTGGTGAGCGGCGCCAGCGCCAGCATCATCCGCTCCTACGACTACAGCGTCGGTGACGGTAGCACCCATCAGCAGGAACGGTTACTGGTGCGGGAAATGCGTCGGGAACTGGGCCAGCAAATTTTGCGCCGCTTCTACGCCGTCGCCGGCAGTGACCCGAATGCGGCGCCAGACACCGACCTGATCGAGGACGCCCATGGCGAAGCTTCGCCCTGAGGAACTACCCGCCCAATTGAAGCGCTCCCTGGCCCCCATTTATCTGGTCTCGGGGGACGAGCCCCTGCTGGTTCAGGAGGCCTGCGACAGCATTCGCCAGGCTGCCCGGGATCGGGGCTTCAGCGAGCGGGAGCTCTACCATGCCGACGCCAATTTTGATTGGGGCCAGGTGCTGAGCGCCGCCAACAGCCTGTCTCTGTTTGCTGAACAGAAAATTATTGAAGTCCGATTGCCCAGCGGAAAACCCGGCGACAAGGGTGGCAAGGCATTGCAGGAGTATGCCGCCAACGTCTCAAGCGACAACCTACTGCTGTTGGTCACCGGGAAACTGGAACGCAGCAGCCAGAATACCCGCTGGTTCAAAACCCTCGACAATGTCGGCGCCCATGTCACCGTCTGGCCCGTGGCCCCGGGGCAGCCCCTGATACGCTGGATCGGCCAGCGCCTGCAACAGGCCGGCTTGAACGCCGATAGCGATGCTATTGAATTGCTGGCAGCGCGTATTGAAGGCAACTTGCTCGCGGCCGTGCAAGAAATTGAAAAACTGAAATTGTTGGCCCCGGACGGGCTGGTCAGCCGTGAGCTGATGGCCTCTGTTGTGGCCGACAGCGCCCGTTACGATGTCTTCGGGCTGGTCGACAAGGCGCTCCTGGGCGATGCCCGAGGCGCAATCAAAACCCTTCAGGGGCTGCGTACCGAGGGCACCGAAGCCATCGCCATACTCTGGGCCCTGACGCGAGAAATCCGGACCCTGGTGGATGTCACCCACGCTCTAGGCCAGGGCAAAGCCTTTGCCTGGGCCGCCAAGCAGGCCAACGTCTGGCAAAAGCGTCAACCCCTGATCCAGCAGGCCACTCGTCGCCTCAAACCCGCACAACTGCAACAGTTACTGCGCAAAGCCAACGCTGTCGACCGCTCGATCAAAGGCATGCGCAACGCCCAACCCTGGGATGAACTGCTGGACTTGACCCTCAACCTCGCGGGCGTACGCAGCCTGCACCCCGCCAATGAGCGACTGAACCTCAAGCTCTAAGCTCACACACCTCTAATAGCAAATTTGACTAAAACAGACCCACAAACTCACTGAAACCGGTTAATCACGTCTTATTTATCTGATATATTAGATAAACCACATTCACTGGATGGGTATCCCACAATGCACCCCCGGGCAAGCCGTGCTGTAGGCCCCGGTGCCGACAGTAACAATAAAGAGGGCAGTGCTTTATGTTTAACAAATTCTGGCTAACCAGTCTTTCGATGGCCGCCGCGCTGGTGCTCAGCGCCTGTGGCGGCAGCAACCTTAACCCGCCGGACACCAGTATTGATCATTCCCAGGAGCACGAAGAGCCTGAAAATGGCAACGGCAACGGGAATGGGAATGGAAACGAGAACGGCAACGGCAATGGTGGTGACAACGGCGATGACACCAGCGACGCGATGCACTTACCACTTGGCGACAGCGCCTGGACCAATAACGGATCCTCTGCCACGCTCAGCTATGATACCGAGAACGAGGTTCTGATCCTGACGCCCGACTTCACCCAGGAGGCTTGCCCACAAGACTGGGATGCCAACGCCCGCTGTGTGTTTGCGGCCAATTACAGCATGGACGGGCCTATTGATTTACGCGGTGCGACCTTGGTGTTCGAACTGGACATCGACCAAAGTATTCTTGACAACAACGGGCAGCCCGGCGGCATCATTCTGCAGGGTTATGGCCAGCAACAAGTAGCGCCGTGGGGCGGCTTCTGGGGTTGCGAGGTCTACAATCAGGACATCGACGCTTCACCCTACACCTACAGCTGCGAATTCCCGCTGGATAGCGACTCCCTCGTCTTCTCCACCGGCGGCGACACCGGCCAGGTGGGCCTGCAGGTGCTGCGCGGCGACGGCGCCGATGAAGGCGCCAACCCCGAAGGCCCCGTTGACAGCACGCTGGAAGGCAGCATCACCCTTCACGCCGCCCGACTCTACCTCGCTGACGACACCCCGGATGACAACGGCGGCGACAATGGCAACGGCAACGGTGACAATGGCAATGGTAATGGCGACAACGGCAACGGTAATGGCGACAACGGCAATGGCAATGGCGACAACGGCAATGGCAACGGCGGGGATGACGACGTCGACCTGAGCCTCGGTGTGACCGAAGGCTGGTCAGTCGAGGGCGAAGGGGCATCCGTGAGCTATTCAGAAGCCGGGGTCGTTTTCTCAGCCTCAGCCCATGATCACAGTACCCGCTACTTGATCGACGGCCCGGTTAATCTCGCAGGCGCAACGTTTACCGTCGTCTTTACCGCCGATGAAGACTACCGCGCGAGCGGTGCCAATGTGCAACCCATGGCACAGGAGCAATTTGGCGGTTGGACTGGCCACTGGGACTGCTGGATCAACAATGAGGACTTGACCGGCGCAGAGCAGACCTCCCAGTGCACCCTGGGAACCGGTGCGTTTGACATCGCAGAGGGAGAGCAGTTGGCCTTTATACTCGGCGCCAAACATGAAGGTGGCAACGTCGCGGGCACTCTGACGATTCACAGCGTGACCGTGAGTTTCGCTGAGTAACCCTTCCGGCCCCCGTTTCCGGGGGCTACACTCACCCGGCCCGCACCAACGCGTGCGGGCCGACCGGCAACCTAGTTGTCGGTCGGCCCCGCCGCACCAAACGGCTTGACCATCAACACCAGCTTCGGCAACAGCGTCAGCGACCCGAGAATCGCGGTCAGCATGGCGAAGGCCGTCAGCAGACCAAAATAGATCGACGGGATAAACTGCGACAGCGCCAGAATCGAAAAGCCCACGATAATGGTAATGGCGGTGTAGTACATGGCCCGACCAATGGAGGCGTGGGAACGGTGCATGGCCTCCACATAGCTGACACTGTCCGCCAACTCCTTACGGAACCGGTAGAGGTAGTGAATAGCGTGATCAACGCCCACCCCGACGGTAATCGCCGCAATGGTGATGGTCATCATATCCAGCGGCACCCCCACAATCCCCATGCCTCCCAACACCACGCCGGCGGCAAGCATATTGGGCAGAATGGCTATAATCGCTATGCTCATTGAGCGGAATAACACCAGAAACATCAACATGATGCCCACAAACACCGCACCCAGGGTGACGATCTGAGAATAGAACAGGCTCTGGAGCATGTTGTTGTAGAGCACCAGCATACCCGTGACCTGCACCTGATCCTCATTGAATCCCGCCTCTTCCACGGCAAAGGTTTTGATCTGCTCGACCAGCTCCGCCCGGCGCAGCTCCGGGTGGGTTTCCTTGATACGCATGCTGATGCGCGTCTGATGGTGTTCCTCAGACAGATAGGGCGCAATCAGGAAGTCCCGCACCTCTTCCGGGAGCGAGCGGCGCAACACATTGAGTTCAAAATTGTTCAGTCGACCGCCAGCAATATCTTGCGCCAGCTCCCGTACGATCGCCAGGGACTGCACCTTGCCCACTTCCGGCCGGGCTTCCAGGTAATCATGTAGGTGCGCGACTTCCTGCAATCCATAGAGGGTGAACCAGTAGCTGTCCGCCACAGTGGCGTCGTTGCCGTTTTCGTCCGCAAAAGGATCGTCGCCATCCGCAAAGGGGTCATCATCGCTGGCGAAAGGATCCTGATCGTCGCCGAAGGGGTCACCCTCAGGCTCTCCAAAGGGGTCATCTTCGCCGTACGCCGAATCGCTCAGACTAAAGCTGCCCGGCTCTTCCAGCACGGTCGAATCGGCATCGAGAATGATATCCAAATTGATCGTGCCACCGAGCTGTTGGTCGATCACCTTCAGGCCCTGATAGATCTCAGTGTCCTTATGGAAGTAATCGATAAACCGGTTTTCCACTTCCAGGCGGGTTACCCCCCACACGCTCACCAGCGCAGCCACCAGGGCGATCACCACCACCTTGCCACCATGGTGTTCGGCGATGCGGGAAAAATGCAAGGTAAAGGCACCGGAGTTGTCACCCTTGTCTTTGGGTTCACCTTTGGGCCAGAGCATCAAACCCGCAGGCAGAATCAGAAACGCAAGCACAAATGCCAGCGCAAGGCCAATGGTCATCATCCAACCGAAGTCGATCACCGGGCGGATATCGCTCACTACCAGGGACACAAAGGCGACCATCGTGGTCAACGCCGTGTACAAGCAAGGGCGTACCATAAAGCTCACGGTGGAGAGCACCAACTGCTCGCGACTCCAGTCCGGGTTCTGGGCATGGAACTCACGAAAACGCACCACCAGGTGAATGGTGAGTGCCAGGGTCATTATCAGCAGCAGGGCAACGAAGTTGGCGGAAATTACCGTCAGGCGCCAGTCGATCCAGCTCAACCAGCCGAGCATCAACACCACCGCCAGAACACAAGTACCCAAGGGCAGAACCACAAAGCGCCACTGGCGGAAGATGATCGCCAACATCACAATCACAAAAATAATGATGCCGGTGCCGAAAACCACCAGATCACTCTGGATAAAGGCGATCATATCGGCGGTAATCATGCTCGGGCCGCCCAGGAACACCTCCGCGCGGTCCTCGTAATTCACCAGAATGTCGCGCACTTCATAAACCCGGGCATGGGCGCGGGCGTTGGCCTCGGTCTGATAGGTACGGAACTCGGCGGTGACGTCCGCCAGACGCGCCTCCTCATCGGAATCCAGACCGTCCCGGCTGCGCTTCAGGCGCAGAGCATCGCGCTCACGCACCAGGTCGATATAGGTATTGTCCACGTCCAGGTTGAGCAGCAGCGCGGTGGTGCGACCATCAGGACTGAGCAGCATATCCCGATAAATAGGGCTGTTGAGAAATTCGTCCCGGGCCATGTCCCGATCGACGCCCTCGGTCTGCAGAGTGCGCACCCCATCCTGCTGCTCCGCCATCGGACGCATGGGACTGTAGAGTAGAGGCACATCCAGCAGGGAGTTGATGCTGGCAACACCGTCGACATCGGCCAACTCTTCCCGCAGTGCCGCCAGAGTCTCCAGGGATTCGTCGGAGAACATGTCGGTGTGCGGCGTGTAGGTCACCACCAGGAAATCGCCGCTCTGGTAGCGTTGGTTGATCTCGCGAAAGTAGTCCAGATCCTGATCGCTCTCCAGCGTCAGCGAGTCGGCCGAGGCGTCGAGCTTGAAGTTGGGCAGCCCCAAGGCCGCGACCAGAGTCAACAGGGCGATGCCCACCAGGGTCAGCACGGGGTGTTTGATGACCAGCCACTGGTACAGAGACAGAAAAACGCGCATGCACAAGCCTTAGGTTGCCGTTCGGATGAGGGTCTATTATGGCGGAGTGGGACGGACTTGCAAGCGCGGGGTGCGGCCCACAGCGCGCGCTTGTGGTAGAATCCCGAACCTTATTTCCACCCTCAACCCAACGGGAAGCTGCTTATGAGCCTGGACAAAGTACCCGCCGGTAAGAACCTGCCGGACGATCTCAACGTGATTATTGAAATCCCCATGGATGGCAAACCCATCAAATACGAAGTGGACAAGGACAGCGGCGCCATCATGGTAGACCGCCTGCTCGGCACCGCCATGCATTACCCCTGCAACTACGGCTATGTGCCTCACACCCTGTGCGGCGATGGCGACCCGGTCGACGTGCTGGTGGTTTTCCCCCACGCTCTGCCCCCGGGTGCCGTAATTCGCTGCCGCCCCATCGGTGTACTCAAGATGACCGACGAATCCGGTGAAGACGCCAAAGTCCTGGCCGTGCCGGTGGACAAGGTCACCACGCTTTACAGCAAGATTGAAAAAGCCACTGACCTGCCGGAAATTACTCTGAACCAGATCGAGCACTTTTTCGAGCGCTACAAGGATCTGGAAAAAGGCAAGTGGGTGAAAATTGAAGGCTGGGCCGGCCCGGAAGCCGCGCGTCAGGAAATCATCGACTCGGTCGAGCGCTACAAAAAAGGCTAAGCCTCGCTTCAGCCTCGCGCCCGGTGCCTTGCGCCGGGCGCTCTCCCCCCCGGCACTACCCATCAATCCGCCAACGAAATACCACTGATATCCACCTCGACCGGCTCGACTTTCTGTCGCTCCTCAGGCTTGAGTACGTCCTCGCCTACCTCAGCAATGTCCCAGTCCCCGGCCATCACCGTCGCTTCGGGTTCCGGCGCACGCTCTTCCGGGCGCAGCACATCACTGCCCGGCTCGGCGATATCCAACTCGGGAATCACCGGTGGCGGCAGATCATTCATCGGCAACTCTTCCGCATCCACCAGGTTACCTGTTTGAGGCTTGAGACTGATAGCGCTGGTATCCACGTGGACCGGTTGCAGGCGCGGCCGCTCCTCCGGACGCAGCAGCTCGCCCACGGGCGCCAAGTCCCATCCGTCCGTCGTGGCCGGACTGGCCGCCGGCGCAACCGGAGCTTTCGCCGCCGCCTGGGCGGGCGCCGATGGCTCGGACTGGGCTTTGACCTGTACCTGAATACCGGCCTGCTCCAGCACCTGGCGGTATTTCTGGGCAGCGGCCTGATCGAGATTGCGTTTGAGGGTGACCGGGCGTCCGGAGAAGAGCGCATCGATACGGGCGGCATCGGCTTTGAAGAGTTTCTGCAGGCGCGCTTTTACCTCAACAATGTTCTGGCCGAGAACCAGATCGCCGCGAAATACAATATCGTATCGGGTCTCACTCATGGCTTACTCCGGCGTCGAAGGAAATTCGTGATCCATGGTCAGGGCGGGCTCATCCACCCGTGGGCGCCCGACCACCCGGGCGGGCACCCCCACCACCGTGGAGTGCGCCGGGACCGACTCGAGCACCACACTGCCCGCGCCCACCACCGCGCCCTCGCCTACCTCAATATTACCCAAAATTTTAGCGCCGGTGCTAATCAGAACGCCGTGGCGGATTTTAGGGTGGCGATCACCACTGGTAAGTCCGGAGCCACCCAGGGTCACCGCATGCAGCAGGGATACATCGTTTTCGATAACTGCCGTTTCACCCACCACCACACCGGTGGCATGGTCAATCATAATACCGTCCCCGATGCGAGCGGCCGGATGAATATCGACGTCGAAGGCACGGGAGATTTGATTCTGTAAATAGAGCGCCAGGGTTTCACGCCCCTGGTCCCACAAGTGATGCGCAAAGCGATGGGCCTGGAGCGCGTGATAGCCCTTGAAAAACAGAAACGGCAGGGTGTAGCGATCGCAAGCCGGATCGCGGTCGCGGTAGGCGCGCATATCCCGGCACATGGCTTCAGCCAGCGCCGGTTCACGCACCATAGCCGCTTCAAATACTTCGCGAATCTGCATCGCGGGCACCGCATGACTGTCGAGTTTGTTGGCCAAATGGAAGCTGATTGCGGCCGCAAAATTGTCGTGATTGAGCAGACTGGCATGATAGAAGCTCGCCAACACCGGCTCGACCTGAGCCGCCGCCTGCGCCTCGGCGCGCAGCGCCCGCCAAACGCCGGCGACACTGATATCCTGGTACAGGGTCGGATCAACCATCGGCAATCTCCCGCACCGCGGTCGGCTTGTCCAGCCGCTCCAGCAGCTCGGGCATGGCGAAAAAGCATTCGGCGCCCAGCGCCTGCATTTCTCCCAAAAGCGGATTGGCGTTGCCATCGGGCTCGGGCGGACAAAAACCCAGCACCCGCATACCGGCCGCCTTCGCGGCGCGTACGCCGGTCACCGAGTCCTCAATGACCACCGATTGAGACGGCTCGACGCCGAGGCTGTGCGCAGCGAACAGGAACAGATCCGGCGCGGGCTTACCCTGGGCGACATCCTCGTAACTGAAAATACGCCCGTCAAAACGCGCCTGTAAACCGGTAGCACGCAGGGTCACAGCCATTTTTTCGTGTTTACCGTTGGAGGCCACGCAGTAAGGAATCCCGCGCGCTTCCAGCTCCTCAAGCACCGCCTCAACGCCGGGCACCGTATCCAGGTCGCGCTCGCACGCGCGCAGTGTTTCAGCCTGCATATGGCGCCAGAAACGCTGACCGCGCGCCAGCTGTTCATCGCTCAAGGGCGTCTGGTCATCAGCACCCGCCAGGTCCGCAGCCGCCATGCGCTCGCAATGGGGCACGGACTTACCGCGATAGCGCTCAATCACCTGTCCGGCACTCAGGGTAAAACCCTCGGCCGCCAAACACTCACTGAGCACCCGGGCAGAGATGATCTCGCTGTCCACGAGCACGCCATCACAGTCAAAAATCACCAACATGTTACCGCTTACCTCTTAGTACTAAGCACGCCGAAAAAGCGCGCAAAAAACCGCTGCCGAAACTCCGCTACCGCCACAAACAACAATGTCATCATCGCCAGATGCATCACGACGATCACAACAAACAGTTGGGGAATGGACAGCCCGATAACCCCCAGACCGACAACGCCAACCACCGACGCCAGCACCATAAAGATCGCGTTGATGACGTTGTTGGCCGCAATGATCTGGGCCCGATTATCATCGCGGCTACGGCTCTGCATCAGCGCCGCCAGAGGGATCATATAGAGGCCACCGGCAACGCCGAGCACAGTAACATCCACAACAATACGCCACCAGTACGCCAGTCCAAAGAGATCAGAAATCGCGTATAACTCGCCATCCGCGAGCGCGTGCGCACGCTCGAACGCGGCCCCGGACCAGGCCAGGTCGAGACCAAAGAGTGCCACCAGCAACGCCCCCAAAGGCACAATCGCGGGCTCGACGGTGCGCCGACTCAGCCGCTCACACAGGAGCGCGCCGACGCAGATACCCAGCAGAAACAGAATCAGCAACACGCTCACCACAGCCGGCGAACCGTAGAGCACACTGCGCGTAAAGTTGGGCAACTGGGTCAGGTATACCGAGCCCAAAAACCAGTACCAGGACGCGCCCATGATACTCCAGAACACCATCGGGTATTCCCGCGCGTAGCGCAGGGTACGCAGCGTCTGTGTAAAAATATTGTGCTGGAGCTGAACACCGGCATCCGCGGGAGGTGCATCAGGAATCCGGCAACTGGCGCGCCAGCCAATCCAGGCCACCAAGAGCGCGCCCGCTGCCACTACCCAGCGCCCACCGCTAAATTCCAGTGCCAGGGTGCCCGCGATCAGCCCCAAAAAAATCGCCAGCGAGGTGCCCGTATGAACCAAACCATTGGCGCCGGTGAGCTCGCGCGCAGACACATGCTGCGGCAGAATCGAGTATTTCAGGGGACTGAAACAGGCCGACTGGGTACCCGTCAGAAACAGCACCAGCATCAGGAGCCCAGGACTGTTCAACCAGAGGGCGATGGCCGCAAAGACCATGGTCAGAATTTCCGCCACTTTGATACGGCGAATAATCAGGGCTTTTTCGTACTTGTCCGCGTACTGTCCCATCAGCGGAGCAAACAGGAAAAACGGGATAATCAGGGTGGCCGCCACCAGATTATTGATCACGTTGACATCGAGCCCCCAGCGTTCGATGCCGCCGTAAGTAAAAAGAATCAACAACGCGCTTTTATAGAAATTGTCGTTAAAAGCACCGCCAAACTGGGCGATAAAAAAGGGCAGGAAGCGGCGCTCGCGCAATAACGCAAACTGACTCGGGGCGGCGTTTTTTTCCGCTTGTGTCATGGTCCGACCTCGGTGCGTAGTCCGGCCGCTGAAGAATGCACGAAGCGACGCATGATCGCCGACAGGTGCGTCAGTATCTGGGGCTTAAGTGCCAGGTCGGCGCTCGCTACCTGACGTTCAACCAATGTCTCGGTGAGCACCGTCTCCAACGGCTCTGCCAAGGGTGCGAAACTCAGATGCCAGGGCTCCGGCGACACCCCACCCGTGTCCTCACTGTAGGGACGGTAAAAGCCGGGGTTATCCACTGACGCCAGGTACTCACTCAGCCAGTGGTGAAAGTCGGCCAGAGGTCCTCCAGGAGCGCACTCCGCTCGGGTCAACTGCAACACGTAGCCTTCGGGCAGGTGACTGCATTCATAGACATCGATGTCCGTCCCCCAGTGGTGACGAGACGTGCCGGGCAGCGCTGACCAGCGCAAAATCGCCCAGAGCTTCTGCTCATCATCCAGAGTTTCGGGGTCGAGTGGCCGCTCGCGCGGGTCGAGAATAGGTCGCTCGCCGCGTGCCTTGGCGTTCCAGATCGCAGCCTGCTGCGCAAAACCGCGGAAGCCACTGGCCACGCCCAACGTGAAGCCCGCCCTCACCGCCGCGGCATTGAGTTGCGCCAAAGGGGCCAGCAGTGCCTGCTGAATCCGGTTGCGTCCGTCCGGCAGAGTCACCAAGCCCGTCTCTTCGAGCCCCAATGCCCGACGCGCCAGGCTGTTTTCTTGCATCTCGTGAACCTCGTCACTTGCCATAATGCCTCGAGCAGGTATTATAACTGAGCGCTATAACCAAAGCCTTGGCCGTTAGCGCATCCAGCACAGCCAGTACCTGCTCCGCAGCATGCTCATGCCCCAAGGGTAAACCAGAAAGTACTGCTGTCACCACTATAAGATAATGATAAGTAATAAAGGGAGAGTGGCCATGTCCGTCAACCGCAGTGAGCTCCTAGGGCTCAAAAATCTCGGTATCGCATCTGTCAACATCATCAATGCCGTGGGCATCCACACCCGCGAAGAACTTGCGCACTTCGGCGCCGTAGAAGTCTACTGTCGTATCGTCGCGCGTGATATCAATGTTTCCAAGGTCATGCTCTACGCCCTGCACGGGGCACTGGTCGACCGCCACTGGAGCGAACTGTCCACCGAGGTCAAAGACCGATTGGTGCGCGAAGCCCAGGCGGCACTGGCCACCGACTCCCTCGTTTCCTGAGCCGCTCTCAAAAAACAGGGAAGACTGTTGACAACCTCAATAGATAATGATTATCATTAACAAATCCCGAGAAGGCCTATCTCCCCGACTCGGGATGAAGTGAACGCGGCACCCGCAAAGTCTGCCGCCGGATCTTCACCTGTCAGTCTGCGGATCGGCTAACCCCGCAGACTCGGCTAATCACGGTTGCTTGGGCCACCTTCGGGTGGCCATCTTTTCCCACCGAAACGGTCTTTGCTCCCCCCGACCTTGAAATTTCCCGAATCGACACGCATATAAAGCGCAATCTTTGCGGTCTATCATTGGCAGCAATTTCCGCTTTCCGTGTTCAAGGAGTACACCCAACCATGCGTATCGGCCTGTTTTTACTGACCAATCTGGCAGTCTTGGTGGTCGCCAGTATTACTCTCAACCTTCTAGGGGTAGGGCGCTACCTGGATGAAACCGGTGGCCTGAACCTCCAACATCTGTTGATTTTTTGCGCCGTATTCGGTTTCGCGGGTTCGTTCATCTCCCTGTTCCTGTCCAAAACGCTGGCCAAGCGGGGCACCGGCACCCAGGTGATCAAGCAGCCCCGCTCCGCCGACGAGCAGTGGCTGGTATCGACCGTTGAGGATCTGGCCCGTCAGGCCGGCATCAAGACGCCCGAAGTGGGCATCTTCCCGGCACAGCAGGCCAACGCCTTTGCCACCGGTTGGAACCGTAACGCGGCGCTGGTGGCCGTCAGTCAGGGCATGCTTCAGCGCTTTGATCGCGATGAGGTGCGCGCGGTCATGGCCCACGAAATCGGCCACGTGGCCAACGGTGACATGATCACCCTGAGCCTGATTCAGGGGGTGGTAAACACCTTTGTCATGTTTTTTGCCCGCATCGTGGGCCACACGGTGGACCGGGTGATCTTCAAGACCGAGCGCGGCCACGGCATCGGTTTTTATATCGTCACCTTTATTACCGAGATGATCCTGGCATTCCTGGCCTCAATGATTGTGATGGCCTTCTCTCGCTACCGCGAATACCGGGCCGACGTCGCCGGTGCCCAATTGGCCGGTCGCGGCGCCATGATCCGCGCCCTGCAACGCCTGCAGGCCGAAGTCAACGCCGGTGTCGAAAGCCCCATGCCCGATACCATGAAGGCCTTCGGTATCAGCGGCGGCTTCAAACAGAAATTTGGCAAGCTGTTCGCCAGCCACCCGCCGCTTCAGGAGCGTATCGACGCCCTCAGCCGTATGGCCTGATCCCACTTCCCTGACTGGAGAGGTTATGAGCCCGCTGCGCACCCTGCTGTTGTTTTGCCTGGCGTTACTGGCGTCGCCCGCGACCGCCGTGGACTTTGCCACGGACGACGAGCGCAATACCATTCAGGTGTTCGAGCATGCCCGTCCGAGCGTGGTCTATGTCACCAACCAGCAGCTGGTGCGCGACCCTCGCTCCTGGGATCTGATGACGGTGCCCCGGGGCGCCAGCACCGGCTTTATCTGGAATGAGGCAGGCTATATTGTCACCAATTTCCATGTGATCGAGAACGCCCGTCAGATCATGATCACCCTGCCGGATCAGCGCAGTGTGCCCGCCGAAGTGGTCGGGCTGGCACCGGACACCGATCTGGCGGTCCTCAAAATCGATCCCGATGGCACGGATTTACAGCCATTGCACCGGGGCGACTCCAGCCGCCTGTCAGTCGGCCGAAAGGTGCTCGCGATCGGGAATCCCTTCGGCCTGGATGCCACCTTGACGGTGGGTGTCGTCAGCGCTCTGGGTCGGGAGATTCAGGCACCCAACCGGCGCACCATCCGCAACGTCATTCAGACCGACGCCGCCATCAACCCGGGCAACTCCGGTGGCCCGCTGCTCAACTCCAGCGGCGAGCTGGTGGGTGTCAACACCATGATTTATAGCCCGAGCGGCGCCAACGCCGGTATCGGTTTCGCCATCCCGGTCAATACGGTCAAGGAAATCGTCCCGCAACTGATCGAGCATGGGCGGCTGGTGCGGCCGATCATCGGGATTGATATCGGACCCGATCAATGGGCCCGCCAGGCAGGTATTCAGGGGGTACCCATTCTTCGCGTCGCCCCCGATCTGCCCGCCGCGCGCGCCGGCCTCGAAGGCGCCCGACGCAACCGCTGGGGTTCAGTCATTCTCGGGGACGTCATCATCGGCATCGACAACCACACAACCCGCAACTACGATGAGCTGATGACTGCTCTGGAAAAATACCAGCCCGGTGACGAGGTCACTGTTCACTATGTGCGCGGCCAACGGGCGCGCACCACCCCACTGACACTGGCGGCACCGCAGAACTGATATGAGCGAACTGGATCTTGGCCCGGCTGCGGCCATCCCCGAAGGCGGCAGCAAGGGCTATCACAGTGGCAGCGAACTGTTGTTTGCCGTCAAAAAGGGCGGCGAAATTTATCTGTATCGCAACAGTTGCCCCCACGTAGGCATTCCTTTGGAGTGGGTGCCGGACCGGTTTCTCGACCCCAGCGGCGCCCTGATTCAATGCGCCAATCACGGGGCGCAATTTACTATTGAGGACGGCCACTGCGTCGCCGGTCCCTGTCGGGGTCAGGCACTGGAGGCCATAGCTTACACCCTGCGCGACGGGCATCTGTTTGCCCAGATCGACGTATAACACTGCCACACCTTCATACACTGATCGCAACCCAAGTGAGGCGCGACCATGGAAAATTTTACGTTTAAAAATCCCACTGAAATCATTTTTGGTAAGGGTCAGATCCAGACCATTGCCGAGCGCCTGCCCAAGGGCAGCCGGATTCTGGTGACCTACGGCGGCGGTTCCATCAAGAAAAATGGCGTCTATGACCAGGTCAAGACAGCACTCGACGGTTACACCTGGTTCGAGTTCAGCGGCATCGAACCCAACCCGGAGTTCGATACCCTGATGCGTGCCGTCCAACAGGTACGCGACGAGAAAATCGACTACCTGCTCTCGGTCGGTGGCGGCAGCGTACTCGACGGCACCAAATTTATCGCCGCCGCGGTGCCGTTCGAGGGTGACCCCTGGGATATTCTGGCTAAGGGTGCCGAGGTGAAGCAGGCCCTGCCCATCGGCTGCGTTCTGACGCTCCCGGCCACGGGCTCGGAGAGCAACGGCAACTCGGTGGTCAATCGCCGCAGCAGCCACGATAAGCTGCCCTTTTTCAGCCCGCTGGTGTACCCGCAATTTGCGGTGCTCGACCCCACCACCACTTACACCCTGCCCCGGCGCCAGGTCGCCAACGGCGTGGTCGATGCCTTTGTGCACACCGTCGAGCAGTACCTGACCTATCCGGTCGACGCCAAGGTCCAGGACCGCTTTGCCGAGGGTATTCTGCAGACCCTGATCGAAGACGGCCCCCGGGCTCTGGAGGAGCCGGAAAATTACGACGTGCGCGCCAATATCATGTGGTCCGCCACCCTGGCCCTCAATGGCCTGATCGGCGCCGGGGTGCCCCAGGACTGGGCCACCCATATGATCGGCCACGAGCTGACCGCCCTGCACGGCCTGGATCACGCCCAGACCCTGGCCGTGGTGTTACCCGCGGTGCTGCACAAGCAGCGCGAGCACAAACGCGCCAAACTGATCCAGTACGCCCGCCGGGTCTGGCAACTGAGCGGCACCGACGAAGAGGCGTTGATCGACGGCGCCATTGAAGCCACCCGGCGGTTCTTCGAACAGATGGGCAACCCGACCCGCCTGCGCGATTACGACCTGGATGAAACCATCATCGACCCTCTGGTGGCGCAGCTCGAAGCCCACGGATTTACCGCCCTCGGGGAACACGGCGATATCACCCCGGCCGACGCCAAAGCCATACTCAGACTGGCCGCCTAAAGCCTGACCGGCAGCGGGTGGGTGAGCGCGATATGCCCGGCGTCCGGCTCGATCCGGGCGCCGTAGGCGAACACCTCGACACCGGCCGCGACGGCCTCGCGCAGGGTCCGGCCATACACCGGGTCAATGGCGTCCGCCGGGCTCACCCATTGGACGCCGGTGTGCTGGACACAGAACAACAGCACCGCCCGTTCGCCCGCCTCGGCCACCGCTATCAATTCGCGTAAATGCTTGCTGCCCCGACTGCTGATCGCATCGGGGAACAGCCCCTCGCCCGGCGCCTCCATCAGGGTGACACTTTTGACCTCGACGTAGCAGTCGGGCCGGTCGGGGTGGCTGAGCAGGAAGTCGATGCGCGAGTTTTCCGCCCCGTAGCGCACCTCGCTGCGCACGGCGTCATAGCCCTGCAGCTCGGCGATGGTACCGTCCGCAATCGCCGCCCGCACCAGGTGGTTGGCGCGCCCGGTATTGACCCCCGCCAGGTCGCCGCTCGGCGTGGTGGCCACCTCCCAGGTGTGGCGGTACTTGCGCTTGGGGTTGCCGGAGTCGGAGAACCAGCAGGGGCTTTCGGGCACCACGCAGTGGCGCATGGAGCCGGTGTTGGGACAGTGAAGGGTCAATTCACTGCCGTCGTCCAGGCGCACATCCGCCATAAAACGTTTGTAGCGGCGCAGCAAGGTGCCACGCTGCCAGGAAATATCCGGTTGATTCATAAGGGACCACAAACGATTACGTTGCTGAAAGAGCGCCCATTTTTACAACTGTGATCACAAATGCCAACCGCGAAAAATCCAGCACCCCCGCCAGAAAGCGCTATAGTTGATGATGGTCACAAGGTCTGTGGGAGGCCATCGCCCACAGGAAAAAGTGCTGGCGAAGTGCAGGAATATCTGGTAGCTTGCCAACCCTTAAAAAATCCGCTTGGTTAGCAGTGACGCGAGGCTTTCAATCATGCCCAAAAGTTCATCCAATGCCGCCGACAGTGCCGCTCTGAATACCTTTGTTCCCTACAAGGAGAAGAAAGGCGAGGAGTACATGAATGACAACCAGAAAGAGCACTTTCGCCAGATGCTGCTCAGCTGGCGCCGGGAGCTGATGGAAGAGGTGGACCGCACCATGAGCCACCTGAAAGACGAGGCCGCCAATTTTCCCGACCCGGCCGACCGCGCCAGTCAGGAGGAAGAGTTCAGTCTGGAGTTGCGCACCCGCGATCGCGAACGCAAGCTGATCAAGAAAATTGACAGCACCCTGGAACTGATCGAAAACGACGACTACGGCTTCTGCGATGCCTGCGGCGTCGAGATCGGTATCCGCCGCTTGGAGGCCCGCCCCACCGCGACCCTGTGTGTGGACTGCAAGACCCTGGACGAAATCAAAGAGAAGCAGGTCGGCCGTTAAGCCCGCCTCGGCGGAGCTTCGGCTTCGCCTGTCCGGCCCAGGCCACCCGCTATGACCCAGGCATCGTCTCAGACCGCCGCCTCAAGCGCGAGCTCGCCGGCCTATGTCGGACGCTTCGCGCCCTCCCCGACCGGCCCGTTACACTTCGGCTCTCTGGTCGCCGCCCTCGCCAGCTATCTGCACGCCCACCACGCCGGTGGCCGCTGGCTGGTACGCATGGAAGATCTGGATCCGCCCCGGGAGCAACCGGGCGCCGATAGCGCGATTCTGGCCAGCCTGGAGGCGCACGGTCTGCACTGGGACGGCGAAGTTCTGTTTCAAAGCACGCGCCTGGCCGCCTACGAGCACGCGCTTGAGCAACTTCTGGCTCGGGACCTGGTTTATCCGTGCACCTGCACCCGCAAGGCGATCCGTGCCATGGGCGGCCTGTATAATGGCCACTGCCGTCGGCACCGGGCTGACACTGACGCCCCTTACGCCCTGCGCCTGAAACTCACGGATTTACCCGCACCTTACACGGGGCTGCCGGATACCCTCGCCGTTGAGGACATCTTTCAGGGACGACACGGGTACAACCTGCGCACCGACGCCGATGACACCATTCTGCGGCGCAAGGACGGCCTGCACGCCTATCAACTGGCCGTGGTGGTCGACGATATCGCTCAGGGTATCACCCACAGTATCCGCGGCGCTGACCTGCTGCCAATCACCGGCGCGCAATCCCGGCTTTTTGAGTTGCTCGACGCCCCGGTACCGCACTTTGGCCACGTGCCCATGGCACTGCATCCACAGGGCGACAAACTGAGTAAACAAACCCATGCCCCCGCGCTTCAGGCGCACCGAGCGGGGGAGAACCTGTGGCACGCGCTGAGGTTTTTAGGGCAAAATCCTCCGGCAGAGCTGCGCGCGGCGCCCCCAGGCAGGCTGCTCGAATGGGCGAAGAGTCACTGGCGCGCCAATGCCGTTCAGGGCACCGGCCACGCGGTCGACCCGGAAACCGGCACCATCACAACCGAGGCCACACCCTCATGAACAATCAACGTCTGGTGATCCTGCTGCTGCTGGTTGCCTATATTTTCTCACCCACACTCTTTACCTGGGTACTGAACCCGGACGGTGCCTGGTACCGCCCCTATCTGGTGTGGGTGTTCGTGATTGTCATCGCCTTTATCATGCAAATCAGAAGAAAAGAGCCCAATGACCTTTGACCTGTTGCACGTTGCCCTGCTCGGGCTCGCCTATCTACTGATTGTCTTTGGGGTCGCCTGGGCCGCGGAGCGGGGCTGGATTCCCGCCGCCATTACCCAGCACCCACTCACCTATATCCTGTCGCTGGGTATCTTCGCCAGCGCCTGGGCGTTCTATGGGGTCATCGACCTGGCCTTCCAGTACGGCTACGGTGCTCTGGCTTATTACCTCGGGGTCGGCGCCCTGTTCCTGTTTGCCCCGGTGGCGCTGGCACCGCTGGCAGAGTTGGCCCGGCGCCATCAGGTGCACTCGCTGGCCGACCTGCTGGTGTTCCGCTACCACAGCAATGCCGTGGGCGCCCTGACCACCCTGTGTATGCTGCTCGGCATCCTGCCGCTCATGGCCCTGCAAATCCAGGCCATCGCCGACACCATGTATATCCTCACCGTCAGCGGCAGCCCCTCCCTGCCCCTGGTGGGCACCGGCTTTACCTTCAAGGACACCATGGCCCTGGCCTACTGCGGGATCCTGGCGGTCTTTACCGTGCTGTTCGGCTCCAACCGGGAGCAGTCCCGGGGCCTGATCACCGCCATGGCGTTCGAGTCCCTGCTCAAGGTGTTCGCCTTCTGTGCCATCGGCCTGCTGGCGGTCTACGGCATCTTTGACGGTTTCAGCGGCCTCGACAACTGGCTCCAGCAAAACCCGGAAAACCTGGCCCTGCTGCACGCCCCGATTCGCGACGGCGCGGCCCACACCCTGTTGCTGGTGTTTCTGGCCACCGCCGTCACCATGCCCCACATTTTCCATATGGGGGTCGCGGAAAACCCCATTATGCGCAGCACCCATACGGTCACCTGGGCCTTCCCGCTGTTCCTGTTGCTCATGGCCCTGCCGGTGTTCCCGATCCTCTGGGCGGGTTTTGAGCTGGCCGTGCCCCTGCCGGCCCAGTATTTCACCCTGGGGGTACCGATTCTGGCCGGCTCAACCTGGCTGACGGTGCTCGCCTTCATCGGCGGTCTGTCCGCCGCCACCGGCGCCACCGTGGTCATCACCCTGGCGCTGTCGACCATGGTCATGAATCACTGGTTACTGCCCGCGTTCAAGCTGCGCACCCGCCACGACCTCTACAGCCAGTTGCTGTGGCTGCGGCGGTTTTTGATCGCGGTAATTTTTGTCGGCGGCTATCTGTTTTACTGGATGCTCGACAACCGCCACAGTCTCACCAACCTGGCCCTGATCACCTTTATCGAGACCTTGCAGTTCCTGCCCGGTATTTTTGCCATTGTATTCTGGCCCCGGGGCAATCGCCGCGGGCTGTTTACCGGGCTCGCCGCCGGCACCCTGATCTGGGCAGGCGGCCTGCTGGTGCCCATGATGACCGGCATCCAGTCCCTGCCCTTACTCGATATCGGCGTGGGCATTGACCACTGGAGCGACGTTACCCTGCTCTCTCTGGGCGTCAATACCGCACTTTTTGTTGCCATCTCGCTGCTTACCCGCCAAAGCGAGGCCGAGCAGTACAGTGCCGAACTGTGCGCAGCCGACGAACTCAGTCATCCCGCGCGCCAGGTACTGGATGTCCACAGCGCCAGCGAGTTTAAAAGCCGGCTGGCCAAATCCCTGGGCAAAGTCACCGCCAGTCGCGAAGTAGACATTGCCCTGAGCGAGCTGGGGCTGAGTATCAACGAACGCCGGCCCTACGCCCTGCGCCGCCTGCGCGACCAGATCGAAGCCAACCTGTCGGGCCTGATGGGCGTCCACGTGGCCAGTGAAATCATGGACAAACACCTGCCCTACCACCTGGCAGAAACCCGCAGTACCCCCGATATCAACCTGATTGAAAGCCGTTTGGCGCAGTACCGCACCCACCTCACCGGTATGGCGGCAGAGCTCAACAACCTGCGCCTGTACCACCGCAAAACCCTGCAGGACCTGCCTATGGCGGTCTGCTCCCTGGGCCGCGACTATGAAATTCTGATGTGGAACGGCGCTATGGAAGCCCTCACCGGCACCCCCGGCGAGGAAGTCACCGGTTCGCGCCTGGACGACCTGGACGAACCCTGGCGCAGCCTGTTGATCGATTTCAGTAACAGCACCGAGCCGCACTTTTACCGCCAGGCCATTGAGCTCAACGGTCGACCGCACTGGGTGAGCCTGCACAAGGCCAACATCAAGGGCGGCCTCCACACCGACACCAGTGACGTCTACGACCAGGTCATCCTGCTTGAGGATGTCACCGAGACCCAATTGCTGGAACAGGAGCTGGTCCACAGTGAGCGCCTGGCCTCCGTGGGCCGACTGGCGGCGGGCGTGGCCCACGAAATCGGCAACCCGATCACCGGCATCGCCTGCCTGGCCCAGGAACTGCGCTACGACTCCGAAGACCCGGAAATCCTGGAAACCGCCGAGCAGATTCTGGGCCAGACCAAGCGGGTCACTACCATCGTCCAGTCTCTGGTGAGCTTCTCCCACAGCGGTCAGAATAAGAAAAGTGAGTTTGAGGCGGTCAGCCTGCGCGACTGCGCGGACGAAGCGATTCAACTGTTATCGCTGCAAAAAGACAAGAATCAGGTGATATTCATCAATGAAATCGCACGCAATGCCATCGTTGCCGGCGACAGTCAGCAGGTCATCCAGATTTTTATCAACCTGCTCTCCAACGCCCGCGATGCCAGCCCCGAGGGCGGACGGGTGATGCTCGCCAGCAGTGAAGATGAGTACAGCATTCTGTTTGATGTTACCGACGAAGGCCCGGGAATTCCCCCCGAGCACCTGGAGCAGATTCTGGAACCCTTCTTCACCACCAAGGACCCGGGCGAAGGCACCGGCCTGGGTCTGGCCATGGTGTACAGCATCATCGAGGACCACGGCGGGCACCTGGATATCGAAAGCCCAGCCGACCCCGTCAACCAGCGCGGCGCACGATTCACCATAAAACTGCCCCGCCATATCGATTCACTGGTGTAACCCGATGGCGCATCGGTTAACATAAGTGTTACTCGATCCCGTTACCGGGTGCCAACCGATGTTACCTGCGGTAATATGCCCCTAGGGCGGTCACTCAACTGACGATAGTGAGAGTCATGAGCAAAATTCTGATTGTTGAAGACGAAATGATCATCCGCAATGCGCTGCGCAAGCTGCTCGAGCGCAATAAATATGATGTCAGTGAGGCCCCTTCGGTCAAGGAGGCCACTGGCAAGTTCGATCTGAACGACTTCGACCTGATCATCAGTGACCTGCGCCTGCCCGGCGCACCGGGCACCGACCTGATCAAGCTGGCGGGCAACGTGCCGGTGTTGATCATGACCAGCTACGCCAGCCTGCGCTCCGCCGTGGACTCCATGCGCATGGGCGCTGTGGACTATATTGCCAAGCCCTTTGACCATGAAGAGATGGTCACTGCCGTCAAACGGGTGATCGGCAAGGCCACGGCCGCCGCCCAACGGCAGAAAGCGCCCGAGCCCGGCACCGAAAACCGTGCCGTTGCCGGCATGATTGGCAATAGCGATATCATGCGCGAGCTCTACGCCCGCATCCACAAGGTCGCGCCCACGTCCGCTACCGTGCTGGTCCATGGTGAAACCGGCACCGGCAAGGAGTTGGTCGCCAAGGCGCTGCACGAGGAGAGCCCCCGGCGCAAGCAGCAGATGATTTCAGTCAACTGTGCCGCCATTCCCGAGACCCTGATCGAATCCGAGCTTTTTGGGCATGAAAAAGGCGCCTTCACCGGCGCCAACACCACCCGCGACGGTCTGGTGGCGGCCGCCGATGGCAGCACCCTGTTTCTCGATGAAATCGGTGAATTGCCCCTTGAAGCGCAAGCACGCCTGCTGCGGGTGCTCCAGGAAGGCGAAGTACGCCCGATTGGCTCGGTGGAGTCACACAAGGTAGACGTCCGCCTGATCGCCGCCACCCACCGGGATTTACGCAAGCTGGCCAAAGAGGGCAAATTCCGTGAAGACCTCTATTTTCGCATCAATGTCGTGCAGATGGAGCTGCCGCCGCTACGCGACCGCGGACGCGACATTCTGACCCTGGCCGAGGCTCTGCTGGAGCGCTTTGCCAAGGAAATGAACAAACCGGGCCTGAAACTGGCCCCAGAGGCGATCCAGGCCATCACCACCTACACCTGGCCGGGCAACGTGCGCGAGCTGGAAAATGCCATCCAGCGCGCAGTCATCCTGTGCGAGGCGGGCAAAGAGATCAGTCACGAGCTGCTGGATATCGACCTGGATCTGGTACGCATGGACGATGAGCCTGACACAGCCGGCTCCACAGGCGGCGAGCCTCTCCGCAGGCAGGCACCCCCAAGTCGTCAGGACCCGAACGAAGACCTGTCACTGGAGGACTACTTCCAGCGCTTTGTGCTTGAGCATCAGGACACCATGAGCGAAACCGAATTGGCGCGCAAACTGGGGGTCAGTCGCAAATGCCTGTGGGAACGTCGTCAACGCCTTGGCATCCCTCGCAACAAGACCGGTTCGGCCTCAAGCGCCAAGTAACCCCCTCAATACGGCGGTAACACAGTGATACCACAGGGCGCCCTTTGGCGCCCTTTTCATTCTGATAATCGATTTTATACGCCAGATCGATCCTATCTGTTACCGTCGGGAGCGGTGTTACCCTGCCACCCCACATTCACGAATGTGTTACCTCCGCCCACCTTTGTAACAAACCAAACCTTAAAGTTGTAACCTTTGGAAATAACAAAACCGAATATATGATCAGACAAATAAGCTAAGTTACTGTTTTTAAAGGACTCTCCATTTCTGGCACAGGAAGTGCTCTATATCCGGCACATAACAACGACAAATAATAAAAACGCAGGTTCCCAGAGCCTTATAAAAACAAGAAACAATAAGAAAACCGCCAAATGGCGCTATAACAAAGACAAACAATAAGAACAGTGGTTCAAATAGAATAACAACAAGAAACAATAAGAAACGAAAAGACGATAATAACGACAACAAACAATAAGAAACGAAAGACTGACTAATAACGACAAGAAACAATAAAAAAAGACATTGTAATAACAATAACGAAAGAAGAATAAATGAAACACAAGCAAAGACTGAGCAAGACACAAGAATAATGATATGAGAAGAATAAAGCGAAGCTGACTAGTACTGGAACGGGATGCACAAAAGCAATAGTTAACGATGGGCAAGGACGCGCCTGTTTAGCGCAAAATGCGTAAATTGGTACCTCCTACACGGGAAAGCTAAGGCTTTCCCGTTTTGCTGTCTGGCCCTCTTATTTCCACCGTTAGGCGTTCGTGCTAAAATCCAGCGCAAAATGGCGTGCACTGGTATCAAACGCGCCGATATCGGGTACCAACCCGCTCACTTTCAAGACGCAACGGATTCTATGCTGAAACGGCTGTTCAAGTTACTGTCCTCACGCGCAACCAGCGCGGTTCAGGATGGCCCCCTGGTGTTACCCCGCGATCAACACAATATTTCCCGGCGGGACATCAGTCCAGGGGCGCTCAAAATCATGCGGATATTGCGCGACGGGGGCTATGAGGCCTACCTGGTCGGCGGCGGTGTCCGCGACCTGCTGCTGGGCGGCCATCCCAAGGACTTCGATGTCGGCACCAACGCCAAGCCCGAGCAAATCAAACGTCTGTTCCGCAGCGCCCGTATCATCGGGCGGCGCTTCCAGATCGTGCACGTGCGCATGGGACGTGAGCTGATTGAGGTTACCACCTTCCGCGGCCATCACAATGCCGAGCGTACCGACGAGGGCATGCTCCTGCGCGATAACGTTTACGGCGATATGGAAAGTGATGCCATGCGCCGCGACTTTACCATCAACGCGCTCTACTACAGCCTCGACGGCTTTACCGTTCACGACTACACCGGTGGCCTGCGCGACCTGAAAAACCGTACCCTGCGTATCATCGGCGACCCCGAAACCCGCTACAAGGAAGACCCGGTGCGCATGCTGCGGGCGGTGCGCTTTGCCGCCAAGCTCGGCTTCAGCATCGAACCGAAAACCGCGGAACCGATTTTCGAGGTGGGTGAGATGCTGCGTAACATCCCACCGGCACGCCTGTTCGAAGAAGTGCTCAAACTGTTTATGAACGGCTCGGCCACGGCCACCTTTCAGCTGTTACAGGAATACCAGCTGCTCGGACATCTGTTCCCGGGCACCGACGAAGTGCTGCAAAGTGGCGACCTGCATGCGCAGGGCCTGATTGAAGCTACCATGACCAACACCGATAAACGCATACGGGCCAGCAAGCCGGTCACACCTGCGTTCATCTATGCTGCACTGCTCTGGCCGCCCGTACAGATTCGCGAACGCGAGTTGGCCGAGCAGATGCCGCCCAACATCGCCCATAACCAGGCGGCCCAGGAAGTCATCGGCCAGCAGTTGGCGCACACCTCCATTCCCAAGCGCTTCCTGATCCCAATGCGCGATATCTGGGATCTCCAGCACCGCCTGGCCAAACGCCATGGCCAGCGGGCCTGGCGCCTGATGGACCACATGCGCTTTCGCGCCGCCTACGACTTTGTGCTGATGCGTGAAGCCTCGGGCGAAAAGCTCGACGGACTGGGTGACTGGTGGACCAAATTCCAGGCGGTGGACGACGAAGAACGTCAGCGCATGGTCAACAACCTCGGGCGCGAGCCCGGCGCCGGACGCAACAAACGCCGCCGGCGCCGCAAACCCCGGCGCAGCGACACCACACCGGGCGAGCAGGACAGTTAGGCATGACCGATGCGGCTCCGATCACGGCCTATATCGGGCTTGGGAGTAACCTCGATAATCCGCACACGCAGATTACGCGCGCCTTTGACGCTCTCGCGGTACTGCCCGACAGCAAGCTGGTGGCGCGCTCCCCTCTCTACCGCAGCCGTGCCGTGGGGCCACCGCAGCCGGACTACATCAATGCCGTAGCCGCACTGCACACCCGCCTACCCGCGCTGGCCTTGCTTGACGCTTTGCAGGGTATTGAGCAAGCCCACCGACGGGTGCGCAAACAACACTGGGGGCCCCGTACCCTGGATCTGGACCTGCTGCTTTACGGCGAGCACACCCTTGATCTGCCACGCCTGAGTGTGCCCCACCCCTACTTGAGCGAGCGCAACTTTGTCCTCTACCCCTTGGCCGACATTGCGCCTACACTGGTGTTACCCGATGGCCGAAGCCTGGCCGCGCTGCTTGAGCACTGCGACCGGGACGGCCTCGTCCCCGTGAATGAAACTGAACTGACCACAGGAGCCGTCAGTGGAACCCATCTTTGACGATCTGGCACTGGATTTAAGCGGCCTCGAACTGCCGCGCTACATCGCCGTAGAAGGCCCCATCGGCGTGGGCAAAACCACCCTCGCGCGCAATATCGCGCAACTGTTCAACTATGACACGCTGCTGGAGCAGCCCGAAGAAAACCCGTTTCTCGAGCGCTTTTATCGCGACCCCAAAAGCGTCGCCCTGCCCACACAGTTGTTCTTTCTGTTTCAGCGCGCCAACCAGATTCAGCAGCTGCGTCAGAACGATATTTTTGAGCCGGTGCGGGTCGCGGACTTCATGATCGAAAAAGATCAGTTGTTTGCCCAGGCCACGCTCGATGACGACGAGCTGGCCATCTATCAGCAGGTGTACGACAAGCTCACCATCGATGCGCCAGTGCCGGATCTGGTGGTCTATCTGCAGGCCCCCACCAAGGTGCTCAACGAGCGCATCCGCCAGCGCGGCGTGGCGATGGAGCAGAGCATCAGTAGCGACTACCTGAGTACGCTGAACGACGCCTATACCCATTTCTTCCATTACTATGACAGCGCGCCGCTGCTGATCGTCAACGCTCAAGACCTGGACCTGGCCAGCAACCCCAGCCACTTCCGCCAGCTGGTGGAGTATGTACTGACCATCAAAAGCGGCCGTCACTATTACAACCCGACACCGGTGCTCTAGCACCGGCTATGGAGAGCGCCATGCCCTACTCGAGCCCCGGCCCAGAGGCCGCCCTGAGCAAGCCGGTGACCATAAACACCCTGCGTAAGTACAAGGACAGCGGGGAGAAGTTTGTGGTGATTGCCCTCTACGACGCCCATATGGCGGCGATGGCCCAACGCTGCGGCGTCGAGGCAGTACTGATTGGCGACTCTCTGGGTATGACCGTACTCGGATACGACAGCACGGTGCCGGTAACCATGGAACACATGATTTACCATATCGAAGCCGTGGCCCGAGGTAACAACAAGTCGCTGATCATTGGCGACCTGCCTTTTATGACCTACGCCACGCCCGAGGACGCCCTGCGCAACGCCACTCGTATCATGCAAGCGGGCGCCCAAATGGTGAAACTCGAGGGCGGCGAATGGCTCGCAGGCACCGTCACCATGCTTGCGGAACGGGGTATTCCGGTGTGCGCCCATTTGGGGCTCACGCCGCAGTCAGTCAACAAATTCGGTGGTTTTCGGGTACAGGGAAGGACCCCGGAACAGGCCGACACAATCCTCGCCGACGCCCGGCGCCTGGCGGATGCTGGCGCCGATTTACTGGTCCTTGAGTGCGTCCCGGCCGAACTGGCCCAACGCATTACCCAGGCCATCAACATCCCTACTATCGGTATTGGCGCAGGCACGGATACCGATGCCCAGGTGTTGGTCATTAACGATATTCTCGGCCTCACCGAGCACCCACCAAAATTTTCGAAAAACTTCCTGACCGAAACCGGCGACATCCCGGGGGCCATGAAAAAGTACGTCGCCGACGTCAAAAATGGCGCCTTCCCCGGTCCCGATAATATCTTTGAGTAAGCCTACCAGCTCGGCTGCCGAAGCCCCTGCATACACTCGAGCACTTCGTTATCCAGGACATTGCCGGGCTTGGCACACTCGCTCAGCGGTCGGTGCTGCGCGGGCAGTCGCGCCGGCGGATTGAGTGCGCGCCGCTCGGCACTGGCAAAATCACGGCAGGCGCTGGCCCGGTACTGGCGGGCGTGCTCCGTGGGCTGTTGATTGTACTCGTCGATCCAATAATTGCAGGTACGCAGCAGACTCCGCACCACCGGGTCGGTGACCTCAGTCTGTCGACGACGCCAGCGCTGTGGGTTCGCATCCAGCGGCGCCTGACCTTGCACCCGCTCTACCCCTTGGGCACTCAGCCCCCGACGATGGCAGTCCTGATAGCGATTCCAATAGTGATTGTACTGCGACTGCCAGCGGGCCAGCTGCCTCGCCGTGCCACCGGCCCGGCGCAGATCCCGGTAATGTTCGGCACGGCTTTTCAGGGATTCACACGCGCCGGCCGCCAGAGGCCAAGAGAGGGAAGCGAGAACAAACAACGTCATTAACGGCGGGATGCACAAGCGCATGGTTTCACTCCTTTGAAACAACGGTAGCGCTTTACTTTAAAGGCAGACCTTTTCGATGGCAATAAAAAACCCCGGCTCATTCGAACCAGGGTTTTAGAATAGTGGTCGGAGCGAGAGGATTCGAACCTCCGACCCCCTCGTCCCGAACGAGGTGCGCTACCAGGCTGCGCTACGCTCCGACAGGCTTTGATCGCTCAAAGCGGGCCCGATTATAGCATCTGTGACGCGTCTGTAAACGGGTGGGCCGCGGAAAAGCAAAAAAAGCCGACGCCCTTGGGGGGTAACGCCGGCGAAAAAAGACTGAGAGGGTCACAAACACGGCTGACTGCGCTGGCCGCTAAGGCCACTGGCCTCCTGGTGGTACAGCGCGAAGGGGGACACCAGTTACTGCTAAGTATCGCTGCTCATCCGCAAAGCGCCAGCGGGGAGCGAGGTTTTATTAAACGGATTTGCAATGCTTGGGAAGCACCGTCAGGCCTTTTGGGTATAAATTGACCGACAACCCTAAAAATGCAGCGGTTGGCGGGCGCTGACCAGCTCGCGCATGGCCTGAAGCGCCTCGGACAGGACCGAGCCCGGCTCACTGTATCTTAACCCCTGCTGGGCGAACTGATCCGCCTGCTGGTGCTGCGCCATCTGGAAGTAACTTTGGGCGAGCACCAGATACAGCTCCGGAGTGCGCCGGTTGATGCGCAAACCGCGTTCAGCAGCGGCAATTGCGGCCGAATAATTGCCCTGCTGATAATGCTCCCGTGCCTGATGTGACAGGCCTGACACGGCTTCGGCTTCAGAGGGTTGTGATTCGCGCTGATCGGCCGCATCAACCTGCGGATCGGTCTGCTCCTCCTGCACAAGCGGGCCTGCGCACCCGACCAGTACCAGTAACAGGGCAAGCAAGCTCAGGGAGCGCATCAAGGCAATTGCGGGCATAATCACGTCTCATTATTCAAAAAATGGGGGTTTCCGGTCACTGGGTCGCATTCTACCAGTATCCGCTTAGCGCCAGAACTGCCACCAACGCGGTTGTCCACCCCGGCGCCAATCACAGTCTCCGGATTCCGACGGGCGGCCCTGCTCACGCAAGGGCAGCCAGACAGCGTTGGCACAGTGTTCAGCACTCAACAGCCCGGTCTCGCTATCGACCCAGTCAAAACTGACGTCCCCGGGTGGATACAGCGTCAAACCCTGGGTCGGCAGCGTACTGAATACATCCGCCCAGGCTTGCAGCGCGCCACTGGCCCCGGTGAGCGGAGTCACCGAATTGTCGTCGTGGCCAAGCCAGGTCACCGCCAGGTGCTCGCCACTGAAACCCGCAAACCAGCTGTCGCGCCGGTCGTTGGTGGTGCCGGTTTTGCCCGCCAGAGGCAGGTTTTCCGGCAGGCGCTGATAGACTGAACGCCCGGTACCTTCACGCAGCACCCATTGCAGGGTGTGCTGGGTCTGGAACGCACTCTCAGGGCTGAAGCGCTGCTCCATGGTCAGGGGATAGC
Source organism: Marinimicrobium alkaliphilum (assembly GCF_003259155.1). Taxonomy (GTDB): domain Bacteria; phylum Pseudomonadota; class Gammaproteobacteria; order Pseudomonadales; family Cellvibrionaceae; genus Marinimicrobium_A; species Marinimicrobium_A alkaliphilum. The sequence goes on along the minus strand of NZ_QGMQ01000002.1, from coordinate 151,980 downwards.
GACGCAGGGGCTGACCATCGGCATCGAGCACCTCGCGAATGGCACGCAGCGGCGTGTAAACCCCCTCCGCTGCCAGGGTATGGTAAATCCCCGCCACCTCGTAGGCCGACATATCCACCGACCCCAGGAGCATTGCCGGCACCGGGGGGACCAGACCTTCAAAGCCCGCCCGACGCAGGGTGCGGTATACCGTGTCCAGCCCCAACTCCATGCCCAAACGGGCATTGGCCTGGTTGTACGAATGTACCAGTGCCTGATACAACAGAACGTCGCCATGGCTTTTACGGTTGGCATTGCGCGGCTCCCAGCGCTGACCGTCGCGCCCTTCCACCACCACCGGGGCATCGCTGACGATACTCGCCGGGTGGTAACCCGCACCGCTTTCCAGCGCCGTCAGATAGATGAACGGCTTGATCAGCGAACCCACAGGCCGCCGGGCATCCAGAGCTCGATTGAAACCATCAAAGCGCGGATTGCGATCACCCACCACGGCCAGCACTTCACCGGCGCCGACCGAGGTAATCACCATGCCGCCCTGCAGCTGCTCGTCGTCGTGCTGGCGCGCCAGGCGCTCGATACGCCCGCTAAGGGCCGCCTCGGCCTGACGCTGAACCATGGGAGACAGGCTGGTAAAGATCCGCAACCCTTCACTGCGCAAATCCGCTTCCCGGTAGTCGCGCTGCAACTGACGTTTGACCAGATCCACAAAGGCCGGGTAACTGACCAGGCTGTGCTGCGCCCGATCGACCACAGCCAACGGCGCCTGGCGAGCCCGCTCGTGCTCCTCGGGGGAAATCAGGCGCTCCTGAGCCATCACCTGCAACACCAGATTGCGGCGCGTGGTCGCTCGCTGGGGATGTCGCCAGGGATTATAAAAGGAGGCGCCTTTGGCCAAACCGACCAGGAGAGCGATCTGCTCGGTGCTGAGCTCGCTCAAGGGCTGGCGGAAGTAGTGCTGCGCGGCCAGGCCAAAGCCGTGCACGCCGCGTGGGCCGCTCTGGCCCAGATAAACTTCGTTGATGTAGGTTTCCAGAATGTCAGCTTTGCTATAGCGCCGCTCAAGCAACACCGCCATCACCGCTTCCTGCCCTTTCCGCCACAAAGTGCGCTCCTGGGTCAGGTAAAAATTCTTGACCAACTGCTGGGTGATGGTGCTGCCGCCCTGCACCACGCCCGCCGAGCGCAGATTGGCGATGGCCGCTCGGGTAATCCCCCGCACCGAAAATCCCCAGTGATCGTAAAACTCCCGGTCCTCCACGGCCAACAGGCCAGCGCCAAGTAATTCTGGCACCTCCGCCAGGCGCACCAGCACCCGGTCCTCCATGTGCGCGGGGTAGATGCCCCCAATTTCCTCAGGCTCCAGGCGCACCAACGGGCGGGCGCTGCCATCGGGGTTGAGCAGCCGCACCAGGCGATCGTTTTCCACGATCAGCATAAAATGGTGCGCGGACTCAGAACCGTCCCAGAATTCAAAGCCGCGACTGTGAACCTCGTACCCGGTACGCCCTCCGGTGGGGGTTTTGACCCACTGCCCGGGCCCGCTGATACGCCGTACCGGACGATAACCCAGGGATTGGAGCTCCTGGTCAAACAGCTCGGGCACCAGCGCCATGCCTTCATAGAGTTCGAGCGGGCGGGCATAAACCCGGGCCGGCAGCGACCACTTTTTGCCGTCAAACTTGTCGCGTACTGTCCAGTCCAGATACACCACCCAAAGCGCCCCAACCACCAGAGACAAGCCCAGGATGGCCAGTAGCCACAGGCGCAGTAGTGCCCAGCCATGACGCCCCTGGGCTCGGCGTTTCGCCGGGCGGCGGGCACGGCGCTTGGGGGCGGCAGTGCGGGTTTTCTTTCGTGGGGCCATAAATGGACAACAGCGACTTTAATGGGGGCCGCTTATTTTGCATAATGTGCGGCTTAACTCAAGCGAACACTTCACATTGATAAGCGAGAGCAGAATGAGCGAACACTATCACATCTACGGCATTGGCGCGGCGCTGGTGGACACGGAAATCAAAGTCACGGACGAGGATCTGGCCGCAATGGATGTCGCCAAGGGTGTGATGACCCTGGTGGATGAAGACCGCCAACATCAATTGATCCGCTATCTGAACAACCATCTGATCGCCTCGCAGCGCGCCAGCGGCGGCTCCGGCGCCAACACCATTATCGCCGCCAGCTACTTCGGTAGTCGCTGCTTTTACTCCTGCAAAGTCGCCGACGATGACAATGGCGCCTTTTACCTGAATGACATTCAGGCTGCCGGGGTGGACTATCCGGCGCACCTGGCGCCGCCGGCGGGCATCACGGGCAAATGCCTGGTGATGATCTCCCCGGATGCCGAGCGCAGCATGAATACCTTCCTCGGCATCAGTGCGACCCTGTCGGTTAACGAACTGCACCCCCCTGCCATCTCAGCTGCCGACTATGTCTATATCGAGGGCTATCTGGTCAGCTCGGACACGGGGCGTGCGGCGGCCATCGAGTTGCGCCGCCAGGCCGAGTCCCGCAAGACCCTGACCGCCCTGAGCCTGTCCGACCCGGCCATGGTGGAGTTTTTTGGCGAAGGCCTGCGGGAGATGATCGGCGAAGGCGTGGATCTGATTTTCTGCAATAAAGCGGAGGCGTTGGCCTTTACCGGCAGCGACGACCTGGAGAGCGCTGTCGAGCGCATGCAAGCCTATGCGCGCACCTTTGCCATCACCTGCGGCGCCGACGGCGCGCTGATATTCGACGGCAAGACCCTGCACAAGGTTGACGGTCACCCGGTCGAGGCCATCGACACCAACGGCGCGGGCGACATGTTCGCGGGTGCCTTCCTGTTCGCCCTGGGGGATGGCTGTGACTTTAAAACCGCGGGCCAGTTCGCCAGCCGCGCCGCCGCCGAAGTGGTCAGCCAGTACGGACCGCGCCTGCGCCCGGAGCAACATCAGGCCCTGAGGCAAGCATTTTTTGGTCAATAGTCCGGGGCGCGCTTAATGGTCGTGAAAGGCGCGCAGGCGCTCACGGGTATCCGGGTGGGTTGACCAGTACTGATCCCAGCGCCCACCGGTGTCATCGTCGTCGTGACCGTGTTCGCCCAGGCGACTCATCAAGGTGACAAAGGCATCCCGCTCGATGCCCATATCATCGAGCACCTGCGCGGCGAAGGCGTCAGCCTCCCATTCGTGTTGACGGGAGTAGGACAGGGTGGCCATGACAATCGGCAAGCTTGCCATCAGATCGGCGGTGGCGCTGGCATCGCCCACGATCAGCATATAGGCCACCCCCAATGTCGCGTTCTGAATCACCGAGCGCAGGCTGTGACGGTGGGCGACATGGCCGATTTCATGAGCGAGCACGGCCAGTAGCTCGTCATCGTTCTCGGCCAGCTCGATCATCTCATCGGTAAAGATCATGGTGCCATCGGGCAGGGCCATGGCATTCGGCCCCAGGCCCTCGCCGCCCTTGCGAAACAGTACCCGCAAGGGCAGTTCGGGAAAGCGCTCGAGCATGGGCGTAAAACTGGCGAGCAGCTCAGCCTGGCGGGACTCGGGCAACTCACTGGGCTCAAACTGTAGCCGGTCCATGATCACGAGTGCCTCATGCGCCACCCGGTCCAGGGTTTCGGCGGGCAGGGCGTGGGCGATGCGATTGGCCCCGGCGGGCAAGCCGTACTCCACCGTCAGATAACCGATGGCGATGACCGCAATCACCGTCAGGAGCACGAACCGCCAACGCGACTCCAGCGCGTGAACCCAGCCGCGCCAGCGGCTGGGTTGCCATTGGGAGAGCCAGGCATCCAGGGTCGCGTGATCGCGGGTCTCAAAAATGCCGAGCCCGGGCAGCTCAACCTGTCTGGGGGTGTTCCCCAAGCGGGGCGACACCCTTAGTTCGTCACCTTTGCACCGAGCCAGGGGATGGGCGCCAACGTCACATATCTGCACCACCTCACTGCCCATTATGTGCATCTGGGCAGGCACACGGGTGCTGCTGTTGGCAACATACCAGTGCCCATCAAGCTGATGCGGACGCGGTGACTGATTCACATCAGGCTCCTTTAAATACCGACGTCGATACCGAAGAAGTCACTCATGCCCTCGCCCACCGAGCCCTTACGGGACTGTTGATCCGCCACCATGCCGTCGAGATTGCCGGCCACCAGGCACCAGGTGTGTTTGGCTTTGTAGCGCGCAGCGCGCACCTTTGCCCAAGGGATAAAAAGCCCGAAGGTCAGCGCAATCCCCAACGTGTTGGTCACCAGCAACCAGGCGTAGCCCAGGGTGTCCCAGTCCGAGTCCGTGCGGTGCGCATTGAGCGAAAGGTGCTGATAGCGGGCATTGGCCATCATGGCTTGATGACCGGCAAACAGCAGCAGGTAAAGCGCCATAATGACGAAGGGCACCAGCACCACACCGATCGCCGCACCGATCATGGAGCTGAGCATGCCCACCGAGAACGCAGCCACCAATCCGAGCACCACAATGCCGGCCAACACCAGATAAATGCGGTAGTAACGGCCGAGGCTCGCCGTGAACTCAAAGGGGGTATCCCCGTAACTGTGCCTACCGGCGATAAAGTGCTGTTGTTTATAAACCGCAAACGGAAACAGCACACCCAGAGTCAGTGCGCCCGCCAAAGGCCAGAGCAGAAATGCCTTATAGGACTCGGCCATAGTGCCTCGAAACTGAAAGCTGACATTGCGATAGGCGCTGTTGGCGGCATTAAAGCGCAATGCTTTGCACACCACCCACGGCAGAACCAGAAGGAACACGGCAAACATCACTGCCGACAGGGCCAGTGAAATATATTCAGCACCCAAATAAAGTAAAAAGAAAGCACCGGCAATCAGTCGGCCCAACAAAATTTTCTTGGGGTCCGCATGGTAGCTGAAGGTCGCGTCGTCGACGCTGGTATTCGCATAAAAGTACTGCTTATTGCGCACTTTCGCCCAGGCGGAGTAAATCCCCAGAGTGACGATGGTGAGCAACAAATTGACAATCCAGATCCGAAAGTACTCGCCGCCTTTACCGGTAAAAATAAAAGGCGTCTTGACCGTTTCGGGGGACGGGTTGGGGGTAAGCGCGGCGGCATCGGCGGCGCCGGGTTCTGCATCCTGCAAACGCTGGGTTTCCAAATCGTGTGACATAGCACATTCCCTCGAGGTTATGATTGTGATTTCCGTTGTGCTCACAGCGTGAGCAGCGCAAAAGATTACCAGTAATCTCGCACGAGGGTAAAGAACCGCGTCACATTTTACCTCTTATTTTTGACCGGTACCGCAGGCGGGGCAACGTGGATCCCGGGGCAAGCGCAAGCTCTGCCACTGACTGTGGCGGGCATCAAACATCAGCAACCGACCGGCCAGGTCAGTACCAAAACCCACCAGCAACTTGATCGCCTCCAGCGCCTGCAGGCTCCCCACAACCCCCACCAGGGGGGCCAGTACGCCGCTGGTGGCGCAGTTGAGGGCTTCATCGCTCTGGTGCTCGTAAAGGCACTGATAGCAGGGGCTGTTCTCACGCCGCGAATCAAACACCGCGACCTGCCCTTCCAGGCGGATAGCGGCACCGGACACCAGCGGTACGCGCGCGGCCACACAGGCGGCATTGATGGCGAAGCGTACCGAGAAATTATCGGTACAGTCGAGTACCAGGTCGACGTCCTGTACCAGAGCGTTCAAGCGCGCCTGATCCAGACGCTCCTCGATCTGAGTCAGGTGAACCTCGGGGTTTAACGCCCGCAGGCTTTCGGCTGCCGAAGCCACCTTGGCCTGACCGATACGCTCGCTGGTGTGGGCAATCTGGCGCTGAAGATTGGACAGATCCACATGATCGTGATCGGCCAACACCAGGTGGCCAACGCCGGCGGCCGCCAGGTACATGGCCACCGGTGAACCCAGCCCGCCCAGACCGACAATCAATACCCGGGACGCCAGCAACGCTTCCTGCCCGGCGACATCCACCTCGGGCAGCATGATTTGTCGGCTGTAGCGCAACAGCTGGTCGTCGTTCACGCATTGCCTCCCGGGGTTTGTCCAAGGGTGACCCGTTCCTGGCCGCCCAAATCTGCGCAACTCGCTACCGAGCGATAGTCCGCCGTGGCCATCAACGCACGCACCGCTTCGCCTTGGGCAAAACCGTGCTCAAGCAGCAGCCAGCCTTCGGGCAACAAAAAATCGCGCGCCCGATCGATCAGGTGACGCAGATCCGCCAGCCCCTGCTCGGCCGCCACCAGCGCCGAGTGCGGCTCAAAGCGCACATCACCCTGGGTCAGGTGCGGATCACCTTCCGCGATGTAGGGCGGGTTGCTGACAATCACATCAAACCCCGGCACGGGTGGCACCTGGGCAAACCAGTCGCTTTCCAGAAAAACAGCGTTGGCCAGGCCGAGCGCGGCGCGGTTGCGCTCGGCCAGTGCCACGGCCTCGGGCGCACGATCGATCCCCAGCAGTGACCAACGCGGTTTTTCACTCGCCAGGGCCAGAGCGATGGCGCCGGTGCCGGTACCCAAATCCAATACCCGCCGCCGAGCCTGTGGATCATCATCAGCGGTCAGTGCCAGCGCAGCCTCCACCAGGCACTCGGTATCGGGACGCGGAATCAGCGTGCTGGCATCCACCTGCAAGGGCAGCGACCAGAACTCGCGCACCCCGAGAATATGCGCCACTGGCTCGCCGCGTCGGCGCCGCTGCCAGAGCATATCAAAGGCTTGCGCCTGCGACGCACTCAGTTCACGCTCGGGCCAGGTATATAAATAGGTGCGTTCGCGCTCAAGCACCCGGCACAACAACAACTCCGCATCCAGACGCGGGCTATCACTGACAGACGCCAATTCGGCGGCACGGCGCAAACACTCAGCAATGGTCAACTCAGGCTCCCAGTGCCGCGAGCTGATCGGCCTGGTACTCGGTCAGTAGCGGCTCGATCACTTCGTCCAGGCTCCCCGTGATCACCTCATTGAGCTTATACAGCGTCAGGTTGATGCGGTGATCGGTAATGCGTCCCTGAGGAAAGTTGTAGGTGCGAATGCGCTCGGAGCGATCGCCGCTGCCCACCAACAAACGGCGCTCATCAGAACGTGATTTGGCCGCTGCCTCGACTTGCTGGTTTTTGAGTTTAGCGGCCAGCAACGCCATGGCCCGAGCCCGGTTTTTATGTTGTGAGCGCTCATCCTGACACTCCACCACAATGCCGCTGGGAATGTGGGTCAGACGAATCGCTGAATCGGTTTTGTTGACGTGCTGGCCGCCCGCACCAGAGGCACGAAAGGTATCTACGCGCAGATCATTTTTATTGATCGCCACTTCCTCCGCCTCATCGGCTTCGGGCAACACGGCCACGGTGCAGGCCGAGGTGTGAATGCGCCCCTGAGACTCCGTCTCCGGAACCCGCTGCACCCGGTGTGCACCGGACTCAAACTTGAGCCGGGCGTAGACGTCATCACCGGTAACACGGGAAATGATCTCCTTGTAACCACCGTGCTCACCCTCACTTTCGCTGAGCACCTCAATGCGCCAGCCGCGCTGTTCCGCATAGCGCGAATACATCCGAAACAGATCACCGGCAAAAATCGCCGCCTCGTCACCGCCGGTGCCCGCGCGCACTTCCAGAAACACGTTTTTGTCGTCGTCCGGATCTCTGGGCAACAGCAACCGCTGCAACTCCTCTTGCAGCGGCTCCAACTGGGCGTCACAGTTGTCGAGTTCTTCTTCAGCCATCGCGCGCATATCCGCGTCGCCCTCCTGCATCAGCGACTTGGCCTCAGCGCGATCACTGTGCAATTGGCGGAACCGGTTGAACGCTTGAATCACCGGCTCGAGCTCGGCGTACTCTTTTGATAAATCCCGAAAACGGTTTTGATCACTGATGATCTCGGCCTCGGACAAGAGCGCGCTGACCTCTTGGTAGCGCTCCTCAAGGCGACCGAGTTTTTCCTGCATGGATGCTTTCATTGCAACTCGCTGTGTAAAAAAGTGCGGTTAAAAATTTGTCAATGCCCGAGCTACTCTTGCTCGTCGACGCTGTCCGCATCAGGCGATAGATGATAAAGCTGATGCGCCAACTGAATCATATCAGCACGCCCACGGGCACCGGCCTCTTTGAGCGTGGTGGTGGGCGCGTGCAGCAATTTATTGGTGAGGCCGCGGGAAAATTGTTGCAACACCTGTTCGGGGTCGGCCCCGCTGCGCAGCTGACGCAGCGCCCGCTCATACTCGATCTGGCGCAACTGCTCGGCCTGATGGCGAAAGGCCTTGATGGTATCCACTGCATCGAGCGCGCGCAGCTGCCGCTGATAGAGCGAAACGCCCTCGGCAATAATCGCTTCCGCCTTGTCCGCCGCCTCAACGCGCGAGCGGCGATTTTCATCAATCACCGCATGCAGATCATCAACCGTGTACAGAAAGACGTCGTCGAGCTCGCCCACCTCCTCTTCGATATCCCGGGGCACCGCGATATCGAGCATAAACATCGGCTGGTGCTTGCGCTTTTTCAGGGCTGATTCGACCGCGCCTTTGCCCAACAATGGCAGCTGACTCGCGGTGGAAGAAATCACGATATCCGCCCGGTGCAGATGCTCGGGAATATCGGCCAGTAAAATAGCTTCGGCTCCGAACTCCGTCGCCAGCCTCTGGGCCCGCTCCAGCGTGCGATTGGCCACCACCAGATGCTTGATGCCCTGCTCCACCAGATGCCGGGCCACCAGCTCAATGGTTTCACCGGCGCCGATCAGCAGTGCCGTGTCCTGCTTGAGATTGGAGAAAATTTGTTGTGCCAGGCTGACGGCCGCGTAGGCGACCGACACCGGGTTCTCGCCGATGGCGGTTTCCGAGCGCACTCGTTTGGCGATCCCGAACACCTGCTGAAAAGTGCCGTTGAGTACCGGCCCCAGGGTGCCGGCCTCGCGCGCGACGGAATAGGCCGATTTCATCTGCCCAAGAATCTGGGGTTCACCCAGCACCAGGGAGTCCAGCCCGCCGGCCACCTTCATCATATGGCGCACCGCCTCGTCGTCACGGTGGCAGTAATAGCAGTTGTTGAGATCATCGAGTTCGATCGAAGTCTGCGCAATCAACCACTGTAAAAGTCGCTGCAGATCCTCTTCGCCGTGGGCATAAATCTCGGTCCGGTTGCAGGTGGACAGAATCGCCACCTCCGCCAAACCCGCACGTTCATGCGCCTGGCGCAGCGCAGCGATAACCCGATCGGGCCCAAAAGCCACCCGCTCACGGATTGCGAGGGGGGCTGTCGTGTGGTTAATGCCAAAGGCCAATAAGGTCATGAAGTCCCAGCTGCGTTCGCCAACCAAAGGGGGGTCATTGTCCAGCCAGCGCCTCGGGCTGGCAAGGGCAGGCCCCCAAAAGAGGCATTATACCGACTTTTACGGGGAATTCTGAGCCGGCATCAGACTCCAAACGGGAAGCCGCAAGGCTGGAGATATCACCGCGCTATGTTTATGATGCTCCCATAGCTGCACTCAGAGGATAAAACCATTCGCATGAAAACCCTGTTCCCGCTCGTGTCCGCGGCTCTGTGCTGGAGCTTACTGAGTGGCTGCGCCCAGCAACCACCGGTTCCGGACCCCGAGATACCGCCGCCGACCGAAGCCCGGACCGAATCCGCAGCCGAGTCATACGAGGCGACGTCCGAGGCCCGTCGCGAGCGCCCGGTGCGCGCCTTTACCAGCGAAACGCTGTACTCCTTGCTGGCCGCCGAACTGGCCAGCAGCCGCGAACTTTACGACGTTGCCCTGTCCAATTACTACCAGCAGGCGCTTGTGACCCGTGACCCCCAGGTCGCCGCACGCGCCACGCTCTACGCCCGCTTCCTCGATGCTGACAATCTGGCTCTGGAAACGGCTGAACTGTGGCTGGACATCAGCCCGGATGACCCAGAAGCGCAGCTCAACGCGGCCCTGCTGATGATGCAAGGCGGCCGGCTGAACGAAGCCTTCGAGCTGTCCCGGCGCCTGCACGCTCAGGGCGAGTACCCCCTGTTTCAGAACATTGCCGCCAACGCGGCCAACTTGCCCAATGATCGCCACGAGGCCCTGCGCGCGCGCTTCAGTGATCTGCTGGAGCAATACCCGGAAGACGTTCAACTGCTGATCGGTACCGGGCTGATGTACCATCAGCAGAACCAGCCCGCCGCCGCCCTGGCGCTGGCCGAGCGCGCCCTGAAGCTAGAACGCAGTAACTCCGCCGCCGCCATTCTGCGTGCCAGCGCATTGCATCAACTCGGTCGCCTTGAAGAGGCCATTAGTGGACTCGAGACACTGCTGCGACGCAATCCCAACGATTTTCGGGTGCGCCTGCAGTACGCCCGCCTACTGACGGAACTCGACCTGGCACTGGCCCAGGAGCAGTTTGAAACCCTCCTTGGGCAATCCCCGATGGATCCGGATCTGCTCCTGTCCCTGGGCCTTATCGCCTTGGAACAGGGAGACCGGGACACAGCCGCCAACTCTTTTGAGACGCTGCTCGACCTGGATGAGCACCTTTCACCCGCCCACTATTACCTGGCGGGTATGGCCGAGCACGACGAAGACCTGGAAAGTGCGCTGATGCACTACCTGCAAGTCGAACCGGGCAACGATTTTTACAGTGCCACCGTACGGATTCTGGAAATCCTGATCGACCAGGGCGACCTGGTCAGCGCTGAACAGCACATGCAGCGCGTACACCAACGCTTTCCCGAGCAGGGCGAGGCCCTCTACTTCATGCACGCTCAAGCCCTGACCCGCGCCGGTGAACACAGTGCCGCCAAAGCGGTACTGGACCAGGGCCTCGAGCACTTCCCGACCAGTACCGAGTTACTTTACTCCCGCGGCATGGTCCATTTTGAACTGGACAATATCGAGGCTTCCGAGCGCGACCTGCGCGAGCTGCTGAGCTACCAACCCGACAGTGCGCACGGACTCAATGCCCTGGGTTATATTTTGACCGATCGCACCGAGCGCCACGACGAGGCCTATACCCTGATCAGTCAAGCACTGGCCCTCAAGCCCGACGACGGGGCCATTCTGGACAGCATGGGCTGGGTGTACTACCGCCTCGGTGACCACGAGCGCGCCCTGCACTACCTCGAGCGCGCCTGGGCCGTGTACCCGGACCATGAGGTCGCCGCCCACCTGGGCGAGCTGCTGTGGGTAACCGGCGAGCGCGAACGCGCCCGGGCGGTGTGGCGTGAAGGGCTGGACCTCAAACCCGAGAGCCCGGTCATTCTCGAAACGATAGAGCGCCTGCAAGCCGATGACTAGGTTGCCGGCATCCGGACTGTGGCTGGCCCTGGCCGTGCTACTGGCCACTGGCTGTGCGCGCCAGCCTGTGGCCCCCGATATCGAAGACTGGAGTGCCCATCAGGCTCTGCTGCAAAACCTCGAACACTGGCACATCACCGGTCGTCTCGGGCTGCGCGTGCCCGAGCAGAACGCCAGTGCCAGCGTGCGCTGGCGCCAGGATCGGGACGACTTTCATATTGACCTGAGCGGCCCCTTCGGTCAGGGGCGCACCTTGATACACGGCGATCAGCAACATGCCGTCCTGGAGCAGGCGGGCGAACGACCCCTGACGGCGAGCAGCGCTGAAACCCTGCTCTGGGACACCACCGGCTGGGTTTTCCCCGTGGCCCAATTGACCTACTGGGTCAAGGGCATACCGGCACCCTTCGGCCCGCCCGCCGAGGTCGAACACAATAGCCAGGGCTGGCCTGAACGCCTGACCCAGGCCGGATGGACACTGGACTACAGCCGGTTTCAGGCGGTCGACGGCTACCCGCTACCCGGACGCATTGTCGCCCAAAGCGGGGATATCCGCCTGACCCTGATCATTCGCCAGTGGCAACTGCCCGACGCCGGGGACTAGGCTGTGGACCACCTGACCCTGCCCGCACCTGCCAAGCTGAACCTGTTCCTGCACATCACCGGGCGACGAGCCGACGGCTACCATCAGCTACAAACCCTGTTTCAACTGCTCGACTACGGCGACCAGCTGCATTTTCGCCTGCGTCCGGACGACACGCTCCAGCTCACCCCCGCACTGCCAGGCGTTGCCGATGCCGACAACCTGATCCTGCGCGCCGCCCGGTTGCTGCGGCCCTGGGCCAGAGGGCCGGCCGGCGCCGACATCAACCTCGACAAGCGCCTACCCATGGGCGGCGGCATCGGTGGTGGCAGCAGTGATGCCGCCACCACCCTGGTCGCCCTCAACCGGCTGTGGGACTGCCGACTGACCCGGGCCGAATTACAACATTTGGGACTGCAACTGGGTGCCGATGTACCGGTATTTGTGGGCGCCGAAACCGCCTGGGCCGAAGGTGTCGGCGAGGTTCTCAAACCGGTGGCTTTGGCACCCCGCTGGTTCCTGGTTTTGTGCCCGCAATGCCATGTTTCTACTAAAGAAATTTTTTCACATAAAGGTTTGACAAGAGACACAGCGGCCATTACAGTAGCGGCCTTTCTCAGGGAGGGCGGCCACAATGACTGTCAGCCCCTGGTGGAAAGACTCTACCCGGCGGTGGCCAACGCCCTGGCGTGGCTGAGTCGCTTCACTGATAATGCTCTGCTCACTGGCACCGGCGCCTGCATTTTTGCAGCTTTTGCCAACCGACAGGAGGCCGAGCATGTACTTGCCCAGGCACCGAGTGATCTCCCAGGCTTTGTAGCCCAAGGAATTAACCGATCACCACTTTACGAACTGGCAAGTAATGGTGCAGAATACGCACCGCCGAAAAACACTACTGGGGCGTAGCCAAGCGGTAAGGCAGCGGGTTTTGATCCCGTCATGCGTAGGTTCGAATCCTACCGCCCCAGCCATATTTATCGGGCAGCGATGCTGCCAGAGCGAAACTACTGGGATCGGGTAGGTTCGAGCCGGAGGCGGCAGCGCCGCCGGAGACCAGTGAGCCGAAGGCGAGCTAATCCTACCGCCCCAGCCATATTTATCAGGGTGACCCGGAGGTCACCTGGCCCCGGCCACCTTTCCCGACAGCACCCGATTCGTCATGCAACTATCAGCGTCAGTTCCGATAAGTAAACCGTTGCAGTGAACGTCGAACAGGACAGACTCAATTTAAGTTAGCAAAGGTACCCTGCGTGACTGACTTGATGGTATTCACCGGCAACGCCAACCCCGTACTCGCCCAGAAGATTGTCGATTATCTGGGGATGCCCATGGGCGACGCCTCGGTAACGCAGTTCTCCGACGGCGAAGTCTGCGTCGAACTGCTGGTTAACGTCCGGGGGCGCGACGTTTTTATTGTCCAGCCCACCTGTGCGCCGACCAACGACAACCTCATCGAACTGATCGTGATGGTTGATGCCCTGCGCCGAGCCTCAGCCGGCCGGATCACGGCGGTCGTGCCCTACTTTGGCTACTCCCGTCAGGATCGTCGGGTACGTTCGGCACGGGTGCCGATTACCGCCAAGGTGGTGGCCGATATGCTGGTTGGCGCTGGCATCGACCGGCTACTGACGGTTGACCTGCACGCTGAACAGATCCAGGGCTTTTTTGATGTACCGGTGGACAACGTCTACGGCTCGCCGGTACTGCTCGAAGATATTGAAAAGCAGAATTTTGAAGACCTGGTTGTGGTGTCGCCGGATATTGGCGGTGTCGTTCGCGCCCGCGCAGTGGCCAAACAACTGGGCGTAGAGCTGGCCATTATCGACAAACGTCGCCCGCGGGCCGGCGTCGCCGAGGTCATGAACATCATCGGCGATGTCAGTGGCCGCACCTGCCTGCTGGTGGACGACATGGTCGACACCGCCGGCACCCTGTGCAACGCCGCGACAGCGCTGAAAAAAGCTGGCGCTAACCGCGTGGTCGCCTACTGTACTCACCCGATTTTGTCGGGCAACGCAATAGACAACCTCAATAATTCCGAGCTGGATGAGCTGGTGGTTACCGACTCCATCCCCTTGCGCGGTGAGGCCAAAGACTGTGGGCGTGTCCGTGTACTGACGCTGTCACGCATGCTCGCCGAAGCGGTGCGCCGCCTGAGCAATGAAGAATCCCTGAGTGCGATGTTCCGCGAATAAGCGGACCCATCGACTCGAGGCAACACACCCGGGCAAACCTGTCCGGGTGTTTTTATAACCCCGTTGGCGATATCTGGTCGCGGATGCCAACGGAATGTTAATGAGGAAAGACATCATGTCTGAAGATTTTGAATTGAATGCCGTCGCGCGCGACGACCTGGGCAAGGGTGCGAGCCGCCGCCTGCGTCGCCTGGCGGACCAAGTCCCGGCGATTATTTACGGTGGCAAGAAGAACCCCGTCAGTATTTCTATCAGCCTGAAGGAGCTGAAGAAGCACCTGGAAAGCGAAGCGTTTTTCTCGCATATCATCAGCCTGAGCGTCGACGGCAAAAAAGCCGAGAACGTGATCCTGAAAGATCTGCAGCGCCATCCCGCCAAGGGCTTCCCGATGCACGCCGACTTCCTGCGTGTTTCCAAGTCCACCAAGCTGCAGACCAGCGTGCCGCTGCACTTCATCAACGAAGACAAAGCCGACGGTATCAAGCTGCAAGGCGGTAAAGTCGTACACAGCATGGTGCAACTGGAAGTCAGCTGTTTGCCGGCCGATCTGCCCGAGTTTATCGAAGTGGACCTGATCGACGCCAAAATTGGCGACACCCTGCATATCTCTGACCTGAAACTGCCTAAAGGTGTTGTTTCTGTGGCGCTGTCTCACGGCCCGGACCACGACCTGCCGGTGGTGTCCGTCAACAAGCCCAAGGGCGCAGCTGAAGACACTGAAGGCGAAGGCGAAGAAGGTTCTGAAGAGGGCGGCGACGCCTAACGCGGAATCTGCCGGACGTGATGAAGGATACCCCGATCGAACTTATCGTGGGCCTGGGCAACCCAGGCCCCGACTACGACCGGACCCGACACAACGCCGGCGCCGATTTTGTGGGCGAGCTGGCGCACCGTATGGGCGCCAGCCTCACCCCCGAGGCCAAATTTCACGGCCTCACCGCGCGTATCCGCATTGCCAACCGCGACGTCCGACTCCTGATCCCCACCACCTTTATGAACCGCAGCGGCCAGGCCATCGGTGCCATTGCGCAGTTCTTCAAAATTGCCCCTGAGGCCATCCTTGTCGCCCACGATGAGCTTGATCTGCCCCCGGGCAGCGCACGCCTCAAACACGGTGGCGGTCACGGCGGTCACAACGGCCTGCGCGATACCATCAGCGCTCTGGGCAACAACCGCGACTTTAACCGCTTGCGTCTGGGTATCGGCCACCCCGGCCACGCCTCGCAAGTATCCGGCTTTGTACTCAAAAGGGCTCCTGCCGCAGAGCAACAGTTGATCGAAGAGGCCATTGATCGCGCACTCGACGCCCTGCCCCTGGCCGTGAGCGGCGACTGGGCCAACGCCATGAAGACCCTGCACACCAAAGCCTGATTCAAGGCTTCATAAAATCTGTTCGCTGCCGTTATACTCTAGTGCATTACAACCGGAGTCGGTATGACCAGTAAAGCCAAACACACGCAGAAGCTTTTACTCTTTACCCTGGCAGGCCGACAGACTTTTGCCATGGGTACCCTGAAAGTCAGGGAAATCATCCCCTATGTGAAGTTTAACCGCATTCTTCAGGAGCACCCCGCCGTGCTTGGGGCGGTCACTGTACGCGGGAAAACCTTGCCGGTCATCGATATGGCGGCGGCGGTAGGCTACCCGCCCATCCCTGTTGAGGAAATGCCGTCAAGCTCGATCATCATCACCGACTGCCAGCGCAAAGACGTGGGCTTTCTGGTGCGTCATATCGACCGTATCGTCGACGCCAACTGGCGAGAGATAAAACAGCCCCCCGCCATGCTCAGCAAGAAAGCCTACGTCACCGGTCTGTTTATGTTCGAGGGGCAAGCCATCCAATTGCTCGATCTGGAGCTACTATTTTCCCAGATTTACCCGGATCCGCCCGAGCGCCGCTATGCGGTGCTGACGGATGTTCAGCGCGAACAGCTGCGGCCACTCAACATCCTGCTCGTAGACGACTCCCATGTGGCGCGCAGGCAGCTCTCGGATGCGCTCGACCACCTGAATATCCCTTATCAGGTCACCAACGATGGGGCCGATGCGCTCGCGCGCATGAAAGCGGCTGCCGCCGACAACAACGCCATCGACATTCTGGTCAGTGATATCGAAATGCCCGGGCTCGACGGCTACGAACTGGCGTTCGAGATCCGCAATAACCGCGCCCTCAACCAGGCCTACATCATCCTGCATACCTCCCTCAACAGCGAGATGAGTGTCAGCTACGCCCATCAGGTTGGGGCCAACGAGGCACTCACCAAGTTCGATGCCGACGAACTGGTACACGCCATGTTGCGCGGGGCCAAACGGGTCATGGATGCCTGAAACGCCGGTCGAAAAGCGGCTCGCACCCCTGTATAATCGCGCCTTTCTTTTTCACTCAACGGAGCTTCGGGCTCCACTTTCGGGACGGTTATCATGGGTTTTAACTGCGGCATCGTTGGCTTGCCCAACGTCGGCAAGTCCACTCTTTTCAACGCACTGACCAAGGCCGGCATCGGCGCAGAGAACTTCCCTTTCTGCACCATCGAACCCAATGCCGGGGTTGTCATGGTGCCGGATCCGCGCCAGGACCGGCTCGCCGAGATCGTCAAACCGGAAAAAGTCGTCCCCACCACCATGGAATTTGTGGATATCGCCGGCTTGGTGGCAGGTGCCTCCAAGGGTGAGGGCCTGGGCAATAAATTTCTGGCCAATATTCGCGAAACCGAGGCCATAGCCCATGTCGTACGCTGCTTTGAAGACGACAATGTGATTCACGTTGCCAACAGTGTCGACCCGGCGGCGGATATCGAGGTCATCAATACCGAACTGGCGCTGGCGGATCTGGAAAGCGTCGATAAGGCGCTGCTGCGTTACAGTAAAGCCGCCAAGGGCCAAGACAAGCACGCGATCGCCATGAAGGCCATCCTGGAGAGGGTCCAGCCTCACCTGGATGAGGCCAAGCCCCTGCGCTCCTTCGGTTTGAGCAAGGACGAGCTGGCGCTACTGCGCGAGCTCAACATGCTCACCCTCAAACCCACCATGTATATCGCCAACGTCGCCGAGGACGGCTTCGAGAACAACCCGCTCCTGGACAAGGTGCGCGCCATCGCCGCCGAGGAAAATGCCGTTGTGGTTCCTATCTGCAACAAGCTCGAGGCCGAGATTGCCGAATTGGAAGACGACGAAAAAGCGGAGTTTCTGCAGGAAATGGGGATGGACGAGCCCGGCCTGGATCGGGTGATTCGCGGCGGATACGACCTGCTCGGCCTGCATACCTATTTTACCGCCGGGGTTAAGGAAGTACGCGCCTGGACCATTCCCGTCGGTGCCACCGCTCCCCAGGCAGCGGGCAAGATCCACACCGACTTTGAAAAAGGCTTTATCCGCGCCGAGGTCATCAGCTACGACGACTACATTGCTCACAAAGGCGAGCAAGGGGCGAAAGACGCCGGCAAATGGCGCCTGGAAGGCAAAGACTACGTCGTCAAGGATGGCGATGTGGTGCACTTTCGCTTTAATGTCTAGACGAGCCGGCCCAAGACCAAATTGTTGCGGCCAAACGCTTGACTTTAGACCCATAGATGGCGAGAATACGCGCCCTCAGACGTGGCTAGGTAGCTCAGCTGGTTAGAGCACAGCACTCATAATGCTGGGGTCGGCGGTTCAAGTCCGCCCCTAGCTACCACTTTGAGACCGATTACAAAAGGCCAGCAGGGTATACCCTGCTGGCCTTTTATTTGTGTAATAATAATATGCGCCAAATCGACATCCACTCACTGCGATACGGATTGACGTCGGGATGAAAAAATACAAGCAGCGCA
Organism: Marinimicrobium alkaliphilum; assembly: GCF_003259155.1. GTDB lineage: Bacteria > Pseudomonadota > Gammaproteobacteria > Pseudomonadales > Cellvibrionaceae > Marinimicrobium_A > Marinimicrobium_A alkaliphilum. Next base: position 134,155 of record NZ_QGMQ01000002.1, on the reverse strand, counting down.
AAGACCTCAAAAACAAGCCCAAGGCCCCCACGCTTATCGATGTGGCCCGGGTCGCCGGGGTATCTCCGATCACCGTCTCCAGGGCATTGAATCAGCCCGATATGGTGTCGGAAAAAGCCCGTGAAAAGGTTCAGAAAGCGGTCGAAAAGACCGGCTACCTGCCCAACCTGGTGGCCGGCGGCCTGGCGACACGCAGCAGCCACCTGGTGGCACTGATCGTTCCGACCGTAGCCAACCCCATCTTTGCGGAAACCGTACGCGCCATTAACGAGACACTGGCCGAATACGGGTATCAGGCACTGCTTGGGCTATCGGGCTACAACCGCGACCAGGAGCAGGACCTGCTTGAGGCGATTTTGTGTCGCCGCCCGGACGGCATTATTCTCACCGGTCTCGACCATACCGATATCAGCTTGCGGCGTCTGCACGCCTCGCAAATTCCGATTGTGGAAACCTGGGACCTGGGCGACGACCCGGTCGATGCGCTGGTCGGCTTTTCCCACTACGACGTAGGCAAGGAGATGGCGGCCTATCTTCTGGGCCGGGGCTACCAGCGCTTTGCCGCTGTGACCGCCGACGACTCCCGCGCCGCCAAGCGCCTGGAGGGCTTCACTGACCACTTGGCTGAGGCTGGCATCAAGCATGTCCCTACCAATGTCATTCAGACCCCGGCCCGCTTCAGTCGCGGCCGCTCGGCCTTTGGTACACTGTTGGATCAAGGGGTCAAGTGCGATGCGGTGTACTGCAGCTCCGACACCCTCGCCCACGGGGTGATCACCGAAGCCCTGAGCCGCGGTTTGCGGGTGCCTGAGGACGTCGCCGTGATCGGCTTCGGTGACCTGGATTTTGCCGAAGCCTCGCTGCCCTCGATCTCGTCGGTAAAGATCAACGGCGCCGATATCGGTCGGGTGGCGGCTCAGGCGCTGGTGGCAAAAATGACCGCGGACGACAACGACCCCCCGCCACAGACACTGGTAGACGTGGGTTTCAGTATCATGCAGCGCGACAGTGCGTGAGACGGCGGCCGCCCCAACACGGAATCTTTACACAGAATTTTGCTCGGACCCCGTGAATTCAGGCGCCAATGGCGCTACTATTGCTCGAGTAACTGCACGGATATAACGATACTTGGCAGAGGAAGGGATGCAACTCGACTCGAAGCAACACTTTCAACTGGGGCTGGTGCGACTGTTCGCACTGATGACCCTCGCGGTTATTCTGCCCTTTACGCTTTGGCGCTTTTACAGCGGCGATTGGCTAAGGGCAAGCATCAACTGCGTCATCTTCGCCATGGCGCTGACCAGTTATATCTACTCTTACCGTGCCCAGCGGGTCTCCGAGCTGGCCAGCTTTCTGGCATTTTTCCTGCTGATTGCAGTCATGACACTGACCTATATGAGCCACCCCCTATTCAGTATGTGGCTGCATCCGGTCATGCTCACCTGTTACTTCCTGCTTCCTCAGCGGGTCGCCATCAGTCTCTCGGTGATCACCGTCGCCGCGCTCTTCCCCCTGCTCCTGACCGCCAGTGATACCCTCACAGCAGCCAGCGTCAGCGCTTCTCTCGCCTTGAGCAGCGCCATGGCGTTCACCTTTTCCCGTCTGGCAGATCATCAGCGGCGCAAACTCGACCAGGCGGCCCATCACGACGCACTGACCGATCTCGGCAACCGCCGCCAGCTCGATGAAGAGCTCAAACGTTGCCTGGATGACTTCCACCGTTCGGGTACGCCAACCACCCTGATCATCCTCGACCTGGACAATTTCAAACGGGTTAATGACACCTACGGCCACCCCGTGGGAGACAAGGTGTTGGTGCACGCTGCACACATCCTGCGCCAGCGCGCGCGCCGGACTGACCGGGTATTCCGCTATGGGGGCGAAGAGTTCGTGATCCTGGCTCGACATACCGACCTGGAACAGGGCCGTTTGCTGGCGGAAAAACTGCGAAGCCAGTTCGAAGGCCAGCTGGAGGCCCCTGACGGTCCAGTCACGGCCTCATTTGGATGCGCACCGCTGCTGGCCTCCGACACGCCCAGCGCCTGGTTCGGACGCGCCGACGAGGCGATGCTCCGGGCCAAGGCCGGAGGCCGCAACCGGGTGGAAACAGCCCCATAAAAAAGCCCGGCTCAGGGCCGGGCAACGGGCTACACATTGATCTCAGAGCGGATGAACCTGCTGGTAATTTGGCAGCAAATTACCTATGCTGGAGGCGACGGGCCTCTAAATGTGCTGAAACCGCGTAATTCCTTATACGCCAGTCCCCACCGAACAGATCATTTTCTGTTTCGGCTCACTTTTTGTGATCCGCCCACAAACGTAATGCGTAAAAGTCCGTAACAGCAATTGGCCAGCTCGTGCAGGCCATTCCGAATAACGGACCACTTTAGAGGCATTGCATGTTGACGACCCGAGCCAAGGCCAATTCCATGAGCGATCCCGGCACGGACGAGTCTCGCACGCCCGACTGGGGTAAGCTGTTAAATCAGGTAGCCCAGACCGGTGACCAGAGAGCGTTCAAGCAAGTCTACGATTATTTTGCCCCCCGCCTGAAGGCTTATGCCATCAATCAGGGGATGGGCGAGCAGTCAGAGGAGCTGGTGCAGGAAGTGTTGACCAGTGTCTGGCGCAATGCGGGTAAATACACGGCGTCATTGGCGTCTGTATCTACGTGGATCTTTACGATTGCCCGCAACCAGCGCATTGATCTGTTGCGCAAACGTAACCGTACAAAAGCGGAAATTGTGATTGAGACTGAGGACCTGTGGCAGATTCCTGTTGAAGATACCACTATCCGCTCGATTCAGGCCGGCTCGACCGCCAAGCACATGAATGAATCCATTAATACCTTGCCTGAAGAGCAGTTGATTGCGGTGCGCAAGGTCTATTATGAAGGTAAGACCCACCAAGAGGTGGCAGAAGAGCTTCAGGTGCCTTTGGGTACCCTGAAGGGGCGCTTGAGATTGTCCCTCAAGAAGTTACGCGTCAAGTTAGAGGCAACCGATTTATGAGTCATCACCACCCCGACGACATGACCCTGGTGGAGTATTCTGCCGGCAATCTCGACCTGGCCTGCGCTTTGGCCGTGTCCGTTCACTTATCGATGTGTGGTCACTGTCGAGAGCAACTGCGTAAACTCAACACCCTCGGGGGTTCCCTGCTGGACTCGACCCAGCCTGCCAGTGTGGAGGAAGGCAGCTTTGAGGCATTGATGGCGCATATAGAGAGCAGTAAGTGTGCGACGGCAGACGCGGTGAGCAGCGCGCCTGATGAGCAACTGCCTGGCTATCGCAACCCGTTGCTCAAGTATCTCCCGACAGACCGCTGGGATGACCTGCCCTGGTCAAAACAGACCGGTGATATCGCCAAATATGACCTGACAGACAAACTGGGGCTCGGCGATTTTGAGGTGGTGCTTCAGCGTATTCGCGCAGGGGCCAAGGTGCCGACTCACCGCCACCAAGGCACTGAGCTGACGGTGATCATGCAAGGCGGGTTCTCAGATGAAAACGGCGTCTACCATGAGGGTGATTTTGTCTCTCACGACGTAGGTCCTGAGCATATCCACACCCCTCGGGCGCTCGAAAACGAAGACTGCATTTGTTTGACTGTAGTTCAGGCCCCGATTCAGTTCACCAAGGGCTGGCACCGCCTGCTAAACCCTTTCATGCGCTGAGGTCGATCTGACTTCAGCGCCACCAAAATGGGTAGGCATAAAAAAACCCCGGCAGCGATGCCGGGGTTTTTTATTACAGGGAAAACCCGAGGATTACTCCTCGGAGGTTTCAGCCTGGGCCTGTTCAGCTTGTGCTTCCTTGATCGACAGCTTGATACGGCCACGCTGGTCTACATCCAGACATTTGACCTTCACAACCTGACCTTCTTTCAGATAGTCACTTACGCTGTTGACCCGCTCATCGGCGATCTGGGAGATGTGAACCAGACCGTCTTTGCCCGGCAGGAAGTTGACAAAGGCACCAAAGTCAACGATGCGTACCACGGTACCCTCGTAGATGGCACCGATCTCGGCTTCAGCCGTGATCTCACCGATACGGTCGAGCGCCGCCTGCAGGCCCTCGGTATCATCAGCATAGATCTTGATCAAGCCGTTGTCGTCGATATCGATAGACGCGCCGGTTTCTTCGGTAATCGAGCGAATGGTAGCGCCGCCTTTACCGATGATGTCGCGGATTTTGTCCGGGTCGATTTTGATGGTTTCAAAACGCGGCGCATTGTCGCTCACGGTATCACGCGGCGCAGCGATGACCTTGTTCATCTCGCCCAGAATGTGCAGACGTGCAGCCAGGGCCTGCTCCAGGGCAATCTCCATGATCTCTTCGGTAATACCTTCGATCTTGATATCCATCTGCAGTGCCGTCACACCGCTGGCGGTACCGGCCACTTTAAAGTCCATATCACCCAGGTGATCTTCATCACCCAGGATGTCGGTCAGAACCGCGAATTTTTCGCCTTCTTTAACCAGACCCATAGCGATACCGGCAACCGGCGCTTTCAAAGGCGCACCGGCATCCATCAGCGCCAGACTGGCACCACAGACGGAGGCCATTGAGCTGGAACCGTTGGACTCGGTAATTTCGCTCACCACACGCATGGTGTAGGGAAAGGTGTCTTCGGTCGGCAGAACCGCGCCAATACCGCGACGGGCCAGACGGCCATGACCGATTTCACGGCGGTTGGTGCCACCCATGCGACCACACTCGCCCACAGAGTAGGGCGGGAAGTTGTAGTGCAGCATAAAGTGATCTTTGCGCTCGCCTTCAAGGGCGTCAATGATCTGGGCATCGCGAGCGTTACCGAGGGTGGCGACAACCAGCGCCTGGGTTTCACCGCGCGTGAACAGAGCCGAGCCGTGGGCCTTGGCCAGCACACCCACTTCCACATCAATACCGCGTACGGTTTTGTTATCACGACCGTCGATACGGGGTTCGCCGTTGACGACACGGGTACGCACCAGGTTCTTTTCCACCTTCGCAAAGAGTTCGGATACCGCTTCACCGGTCACGCCCTGCTCTTCGTTGCTCAGACTTTCCACGGCCTGGGCACGCAGCTCCTGCAGACGGGTGTAACGCTCCATCTTGTCGGTAATGCGGTAGGCCTCGCCGATACCGGCTTCGTAACCGCTTTTCACGGCGTTCAGCAGCTCTTCGTTGACAACCTTGGGGGTCCAGTCCCAAGCGGGCTTGGCCGCATCGCGTGCCAGCTCTTCACAGGCCTGGATCACAGACTGCATTTCCTGGTGAGCGTAGAGCACAGCACCGAGCATGATGTCTTCGGGCAATTCTTTGGCTTCAGACTCAACCATCAGCACGGCATCTTTAGTGCCGGCCACGACCATGTCCAACTCGGACTCTTTCAGCTTGGCGTAGTTGGGGTTGAGCAGGTAACCGTGCTCAGCGCTGTAGCCAATCCGCGCCGCACCAATCGGGCCGTTGAACGGGATACCGGAAACAGCCAAAGCTGCAGAGGTACCAATCATAGCCGGAATATCCGGATCCACGGCTTTACAGGTAGACATGACCGTGCACACCACCTGAATTTCATTCATAAAGCCCTTGGGAAACAGCGGGCGAATCGGACGGTCAATCAAACGCGAGGTCAGGGTTTCTTTTTCCGACGGGCGGCCTTCACGCTTGAAAAAACCACCGGGAATCTTGCCGGCGGCGTAGGCCTTTTCCTGGTAGTGCACAGACAGCGGGAAAAACGGCTGATTCTCTTTGGCTTTTTTATCACCGACAACGGTAACGAGGACAGCGGTTTCGCCCATGGTCACGAGCACTGCGCCGGTGGCCTGACGCGCAACCCGACCGGTTTCAAGGGTAACGGTTTCGTCCCCAAACTGGAATTTCTTGATAACTGGATTCACTCTTCTCTACCTTCTAACAATTGACTGTTTATTGCATTCGCTTGGCTTTTCAATCACGCAGCCAGACAGTTTTACACGCGATACATCGTCCAAATGACTCTTCAGTGGACCGTTACCTCCGGCCAACCGACAGGCACGCCAACGCTGAGCTACCGGCTCCGGCAACCCCGCGCTGACAGAAAAAAAGTGCCCGCGGAACGCGGGCACGAAAACACTTAACGACGCAGACCCAGTTTTTGGATCAACGCAGCATAGCGCTTGGCGTCTTTACCTTTCAGGTAATCCAGCAGCTTGCGACGCTGGTTTACCATGCGGATCAGACCGCGACGAGAATGGTGATCCTGTTTGTGATCAGAGAAGTGGCCTTGCAGCTTGTTGATGTTGATGGTCAACAGCGCGACCTGGACTTCCGGAGATCCGGTATCACCTTCAGCTTGCTGATACTCTTTCACGACTTCAGCTTTTTCTGCAGCACTCAGTGCCATAATCATTTCCTCAGTTAATATGCGTCAACAATACAGCCACACCCGTGCATATTTACAGGTGGGCCAGGATCAAGCGCCTAATTGCCTTGATCCGATTTGCCCGGCAGCCAGGGGCCGACGGTACAAACAGGGCTGCCAATCGGCTCACGCCGGGCTGGCAATTAATCGTTTCGGGGCCACTTGGCCCTCGTCGTTGAGCTCACCGATCCCCAAAAAACGCGGCTCGGCGCCCTCGGCGGCGACGAAAACCCGTACCATATCACCTTGTTGGCCCAGGCGATAGACTTGGGGGTCCATCACCGGGTTCCCCAAACGGAAGTAATAGCCGCTGTCGGCGGGCAGGGTCAAGCCTGGCAGTTCAGCCACGGGGGCGTCGGCCGGCAGAAGCCAATGGTCGAGCGCCTCAGGCCCCCCGGCCTCCCGTGCCGCTTCGAGCGCTTCCAGGGTCACCATGCGGGTATCGTCAAAGCGTCCGGCACCGATGCGCCGCAGCTCCGCCACATGGGCTCCACAGCCCAGGGCGGCACCCAGGTCTTCGGCCAGCGAACGAATATAGGTACCCTTGCTGCAGGCAACCTCAAGGACCACCTCGGCGCGGGGACCGGGCACAAACTCAAGCACGTCAATACGGAAAATAGTCACCGGGCGCGCCTTGCGCTCGATTTCTACCCCCTGCCGGGCGAGTTTGTAGAGCGGCTGCCCCTGGTGTTTGAGCGCCGAGTACATGGACGGGATCTGCAGGATATCGCCCACAAAACTCGCCAGGGCCCGCTCAACCTGGTCGCGAACCAGACCACTGGCGTCTTTTTCTTCCAGAATATCGCCGTCGGCATCACCGGTGGTGGTGGTGGCACCCAGGTAAAAACGGCTGCGGTAGCACTTGTCGGCATCCAGTAGAAACTGGGAAAACTTGGTGGCTTCGCCGAAGCACAAGGGCAGGACCCCCGTGGCCAGCGGATCCAGACTCCCGGTATGCCCCGCCTTGGCCGCCTGAAGCAACCATTTGACCTTTTGCAGCGCCCTGTTCGAGGTCATCCCGCCAGGTTTGTCCAACAGCATCACGCCATCGATCGGGCGACCTTTACGTGTGCGCCCCATCAGTGCTCGTCCGGCTCTTCACGCTGCTCCTGACGGTCGCGATCCTTGGCCACCGCCCGGTCGATCAAGGAGGACAGTTCCTGACCCTCGATCGCGGTCTTGTCATAGATAAACTGTAGCCGCGGCACCGAGCGACTGGTCAATTCCTTGGCCAGAAAGCTGCGCAGAAAACCGGAGGCCTTGTTCAGAGCTGCAGTCCCTTCCAGGCTGGTACTTTCGTCGCTACCGACAAAAGTGACATAGACTTTGGCGTAGGCCAAATCACGGCTGACGCGGACATCATTAATATTGACCATGCCAATCCGCGGATCGCGCAATTCCTGGGGAATAATCTGCGCCAGAAAGCGCTGAATGGCATCGCCAATACGGTCGGAACGATTAAATTCTTTGGCCATAGGAGCCACCCTCTGTAAAAACGGTATCGATAGCCGTCGTGGAAACAACAACGCCCCGAGCGGTGTCTGACACCGCCCGAGGCGAAAGGTCGAGCGCGCGCCTTAAAGCTCGCGCGCGACTTCTTTGACTTCGAAGACCTCGATCTGGTCACCGACTTTGACGTCGTAGTTCTTCACGCCAATACCACACTCCATGCCGTTGCGCACTTCGTTGACGTCGTCCTTGAAGCGACGCAGCGATTCCAGTTCGCCTTCGAAGATCACCACGTTGTCACGCAGCACACGGATGGGCTTGTTGCGGTACACGGTACCCTCGACCACCATACAGCCAGCCACCTGGCCAAACTTGGGTGAGCTGAATACCTCGCGCACCTCGGCAATACCGACAATGGTTTCGACCCGCTCAGGATCCAGCATGCCGCCGAGCGCACTTTTGATCTCATCGAGCAGCTGATAGATGATGCTGTAATAGCGAATCTCGACATTCTCGGTCTCAGCCAGACGACGGCTGGGCGCATCGGCCCGAACATTGAAGCCCAGGATGATGGCGTCCGCAGTCATCGACAGGTTGACGTCATTCTCGGTGATACCACCAACGCCCGAGGAGACGATATTGACCTGTACTTCCTCGTTACCCAAATCAAGCAGCGCTGATTGAATCGCTTCGAGCGAGCCGCGCACATCCGCTTTGACCACAACACTCAGGGTCTTGGCCTGTCCGCTCTCCATATTGGAGAACATGTTTTCAAGCTTGGCGGCCTGCTGACGCTGCAGACGGGTCTGGCGTTCTTTCTCGGCACGATGCTCGGCCACGTCCCGGGCCTTGCGCTCATCAGTGAGTACCACGAACTCGTCACCGGCGCTGGGGGCTGCATCCAGGCCCAGAATCTCCACCGGCGAGGACGGTCCCACCTGCTTGACCTGTTGCGCCCGCTCATCACTCATGGCACGGACGCGCCCGTAGCTTTGTCCGGCCAGCACCAGGTCGCCGTGTTTCAGGGTACCTTGCTGAACCAACAGCGTAGCAACCACACCGCGGCCTTTCTCGATGCGCGATTCAATCACCACACCTTTGGCCGGAGAGTCTTCAACCGCCGTCAACTCCAGGATTTCTGCCTGCAGCGCGATGGCTTCAAGCAGTTCATCAATGCCTTGCCCGGTGTGCGCCGACACCTCGATAAACTGGGTATCGCCGCCCCAATCTTCCGGGATTACGCCTTTAGCGGACAACTCGTTCTTGACCCGATCCGGGTCGGCACTTTCTTTGTCACATTTGTTGATGGCCACGACCATCGGCACTTCAGCAGCGCGCGAGTGATTGATCGCCTCTTCGGTCTGAGGCATAACGCCATCGTCAGCCGCAACGACCAGCACAACCACGTCGGTGCACTGAGCACCGCGGGCACGCATGGCGGTAAAGGCGGCGTGACCCGGCGTATCCAGGAAGGCGATCTCGCCGCGACTGGTGGGCACGCGGTATGCACCGATATGCTGGGTAATACCGCCCGCTTCACCCGAAGCGACTTTAGCTTCGCGAATATAATCCAGCAGCGAGGTTTTGCCGTGGTCAACGTGCCCCATAACGGTAACGACCGGTGCACGGGGCTTCAACTCACCCTCAATGACCACCAGCTCTTCAAGTTGATCTTCCACCTGATTGGCACTCACCAGACGGGCTTTGTGGCCCATCTCTTCGACCAGCAGCACGGCGGTTTCCTGATCAAGCGAGTGGTTGATGGTTGCCATTACGCCCATCTTCATCAAATGCTTGATGACTTCACCGGCCTTGACGGTCATGCGCTGCGCCAGATCGGCCACTGTGATCGCTTCGGGCACATCAACTTCGTGCACGATTTTGGTGGTCGGCTTTTTAAAGGCGTGTTTGTTGGAAGCCTTGTGGTTGGCACGCATGGTGCGTCGACGAGCCAGCAACTCCTGGTCTTCACCCTCGACGGCCATCTCATACAGATCGCGACGCGAACCTTTTTTCGGGCCACTGAGCGCTTTCTTGGAGGCCTTGCCCGCACGTTTGCGGTGCGGCTTACCTTCGTCATCTTCGTCCGCCGGACGACGCTGCTCTTTACGCTTGTGCGGACGACCGTCATCCTTGATCGGCGCAGGACCGTCATCGGGCGCAGGTGTCGCAGGTGCGGTAGCCGCTGGTGCCGGCTTCGTTTTTTGCTCGCTCTCGCGCTTACGCGCATCTTCTTTCGCTTTCAGCTCCGCTTCACGCTTGGCATCTTCAGCCTTGCGCCGTTCGATAGCGGCTTGACGCTTCTCTTCGATGTCATCGACAAACGAGCGCGCTGACGCGGCCTCGGGCTCGGGTTTGGGCTCCGCCTCAGGCTCAGCTTGCTCGGCAACAACCTCGGGCTCGGGCTCGCTCGGCGCGGCCTCAGGCTCGGGTGCCGGCGTCTCGGCTTTAACCTCAGTCTCAGGTTTGGCTTCCGGCTCCGCCGCTACTGGCTCTTCCGGTTCAAACTCGGCTTGAGCCGCTGCATTGGCTTCCGCCTCTTCAGCCGCCAGCTCGTCGGGATCGCGCTTAACGTAAGTGCGTTTTTTGCGCACTTCGACGTTCACGGTTTTGCGGCCACTGCCCGAGCCCGTTTTGAGCGTGGTGGTGGTCTTGCGTTGCAGCGTAATCTTTTTCGGCTGCGCGACCGAGTCACCGTGGCTGGTTTTCAGATAAGCCAGCAGTTTCTGTTTCTCGTCGTCCGAAACAGACGCATCTGCAGATTTATGGCTCAACCCGGCCTCCTGCATTTGACGCAGCAGGCGCTCAGTCGGAACCCCGACTGATGTGGCGAGTTCGCTTACAGTTACTTCAGCCATTGCATTTCCTCAATAATGTTCGTTGCTCACTGGCAGGCGGTTGGCTACCGGCATCTGGTTGACTACTGTTACTCAAACCAGGGCTCGCGAGCCTTCATAATCAGCGCCGCAGCGCGAGTATCATCGATACCTTCCACCTCGAGCAGGTCATCAACAGACTGCTCGGCCAGATCTTCCATCGTGATGATGCCTTTCTTCGCCAGCGCGTGGGCGGTGGCATCGTCCATACCTTCCATGTCCAGCAGGTCTTGCGCAGGGTCGCCGCCCTGAACCTGCTCTTCCGAGGCCAGAGCCTGGGTCAACAGGGCGTCTTTGGCCCGTGCCCGCAGCTCTTCGGCAATATCTTCGTCAAAGCCGTCAATCGCGAGCATTTCGTCAAGCGGCACATAAGCCACTTCTTCGAGACTGGTAAAGCCTTCTTCTACCAGAATCGCCGCAATGTCCTCGTCCACATCAAGCGCATTCATAAACTTGTCGATGTAGCTACCGGCTTCTTCCTGCTGTTTGGCCTGCCAATCCTCAATGCTCATGACATTGATGGCCCAACCGGTCAGGTCACACGCCAGGCGCACGTTCTGGCCACCGCGGCCGATGGCCATCGCCAGGTTGTCTTCATTGACGGCCACGTCCATTGAGTGGGCATCTTCGTCGATAACAATCGACTCGATTTCCGCTGGCGACATCGCGTTGATCACAAACTGAGCCGGGTTGTCGTCCCAGAGCACGATATCGACACGCTCGTTGCCCAACTCGTTGGATACGGCCTGTACGCGCGAACCGCGCATACCGACACAGGCACCGACCGGATCGATACGGCCGTCGTTGGTATTGACCGCAATTTTGGCACGCAAACCGGGGTCGCGCGCCGCGCCTTTGATCTCGATAACGTCTTCGGCGATTTCCGGCACTTCAATACGGAACAGCTCGACCAGCATTTCCGGGCAAGCGCGACTCAAGAACAACTGTGGCCCACGACTTTCGCTACGCACATCCTGAAGCAGTGCGCGCACCCGATCGCCTACCCGGAAAATTTCCCGGCCTACCAGTTGATCGCGCGGCAAAAGCCCCTCGGCGTTATTGCCCAGGTCAACGATAATGCTATCGCGAGTCACTTTTTTGACAGAACCGCTGATCAGTTCACCGACCCGGTCGCGGTACTCATCAACCATCTGCGCGCGCTCGGCATCGCGCACTTTCTGCACAATCACCTGCTTGGCCGTCTGGGCGGCAATGCGACCAAACCCAACGTTCTCGATTTTTTCGCGGTAAATATCACCCGCTTTCAGATCGGCATCTTTTTCGTGGGCTTCTTCCAGGGTGAACTGGGTGCCCAACTCCGCCATCACATCATCGCTCACCACTTCCCACCAACGGAAGGTGTCGTAATCACCGGTCATGCGATCGATGACGACTTCAATATGGGAATCTTCGTCAAAACGCTTTTTGGTGGCGGTGGCCAGGGCGGTTTCAATCGCCTCAAAGATGATGTCCTTCTCGACACCCTTTTCGTTGGATACCGCTTCGGCGACCAGCAAAATTTCTTTGTTCATGAGTTTGCCTCGTTAAACTCCCGTGTACGCGTCTTAAAAACGCGGGACGATGTTCGCTCGTTCAATGGTTTCAAACGGCAGTGCATACGTCTCGTTATCCACTACCAGCTGTACTTCGCTGGCCCCCACACTGTGCAGGGTGCCTTTCATTTTTCGGCGTCCCGCCACTGGCACCCGCAGGCGCACAGCGACAGTCTCACCGACGTATTGACCAAACTGCGCCAGACTATAAAGTGGCCGATCCATGCCCGGCGACGACACTTCCAGCGTGTACTCGCCGCTGATCGGGTCCTCGACATCGAGCATACTGCTCACCTGTCGACTGACCTTTTCGCAATGCTCCAGGGTGACACCACCTTCGCGCTCGATATACAGACGCAGGATGCTGTTTCGCCCCCGGGTAAGATAGTCCAATCCCCAGAGTTCACATTCGAGCGCCGCCACCACCGGGGCAATCAGCGCCTGGAGCTGCTCTTGTTTTGACGCCATATTCTGACAACCTGATGAAAAAGCGCAGTTCGGCCAGCACGCGCAATGACTTTTGACTTGGCCACAAACAAAAAATGGGCCAGAGGCCCATTTCGTTTATTGCCACAGGCCTCTGTGGCCGGGGTTTGCCCCCTGATGTCGGCGTGCTGTGGCCACGGCCTCGAACACACAAATACAAAAAAGCCCCTAACAGGGGCTTTTCGTCTGCAGCATCGGAAAAACCCCATACTGCTGAATTTGGTAGCGGGGGCTGGATTTGAACCAACGACCTTCGGGTTATGAGCCCGACGAGCTACCAGGCTGCTCCACCCCGCATTCACAACTCAGATGCTTTTGCGTTGCCGCTCATCAACTGAGGAGGCGAATTATAGGGATCTGCACAAGCGAGGTCAAGGGTCTGTTTCGGTTAATTTACAATTCCCGCGCTACCCGCAGGCTCAACCTGCAGCAACCGGTCCAGTTCGGCCAAACGCGCCGGTGTGCCAACGTCATTCCAGCGGCCGTGATACAGCTCGCCACTGAGCGCACCCCGCGCTATCGCCCAGCGCAACGTCTCAACCAACGCGAAGCGCAAACGCCGCTCGGGGTACTCAGCAATGAGCCGCGGCCGCAGCAGGCTGATACCGGAAAAGGTGAAGCGCGGCCCCTGTACGCCAATCAATCCGGGGTTCTGGGGCAAGGCAAAATCGCCATCACCGTGAAACTCGGGATTGGGTACCAGCACCAGATGACCATCCTGTGCGTCCGGCAGCGTCGCCGATACCAGGTCCAGGAGCGGATAATCACTCCAGACATCGCCGTTCACCAGGATAAAAGGTGCCTCGCCCAGCAAAGGCAACGCCCGCACCAGGGCGCCACCGGTCTCCAGGGGTTCGGGCTCTCGGGAGTAATGAACGCGCACGCCGAACGCCGCACCGGTGCCGACAAAAGCTTCGATCTGCTCTCCCAGATACGCCAGATTGATCACCACGTCTGACACCCCGGCCGCGGCCAACCCTTCAAGGTGGTATTGAATCAAGGGCTTACCCGCGACCGGCAACAGCGGTTTGGGGGTATGATCGGTGAGCGGGCGCATGCGTTTGCCCAGCCCCGCCGCCAAGATCATGGCCTTCATTGGCTGGCGTCACCGGCGCGCCGATAATCCTTGTACCAAGGCTGAGCCTCGGCTGCGGGCAACACCCGCTCGCGGAACCAATCGGCAAAAGGTTTCAATTCAGCGTGACGCTCGGCCACCTCCAGGGTATAGCGGATCACCAGCGGCAGGTGACTCAGATAGTCGGACTTGCCATCGCGCAGGTGCAAACGCGAAAACACCCCGAGCACCTTGATATGCCGCTGCAGCCCCATCCAGTCAAACCAGCGCAGATAGGTTTCACCGTCAATATTTTCGGGCAACAGACCCACATCAATGAGCAAATTACCGTAGCTGAGCGCCCAATTGGTCACCTGCTCCTCCGGCCAGCGGACGTAGCAGTCACGCAGGAGTGATACCAGGTCATAAGTGATTGGCCCCCACACGGCATCCTGGAAGTCGATCACGCCGACGGTGCCGTTGTCTCCCACCAACAGATTGCGCGAATGGTAGTCCCTATGCACCAGCACCTGAGGCTGCTCGACGGCCAGTGCCTCCAGGCGCTCATAGGTCCCGTGCAACAAATGCCAGTCCGCCTCGCTGAGTTCGACCCCCAGAAGCTCCGTGGCGAACCACTGATCAAATACATTCAGCTCGCCCCGCAGGGCGCTCTGGTCGTAGCGCGGCAGCAGCGCCGGGTCGTCCGGGCATTGCTGAATGGCCAACAGGGTCATCAGCGCCTCGCCGTAAAGCGCTGGCGCCGTCTCTTCGTTGAGCAACCGGGCCAGCAGGCCGTCGCCCAAGTCCTCAAGAAGCAGGTATCCCTCGCCCTCATCGACCGCCACGACCGCAGGCGCGCCAATGTTATGCTGGCGCAGGTAACGCGCCAGGTGGGCGAAGTGGGTGGCACTCTCCCCTTCAACCGGGGCGTCGACAGCCAGGAGCGGTGGTTCGGTGTTCAGGCGAAAATAACGCCGATGGCCCGCATCCCCACCCAGACGGGTAAAGACCGGAGCCGCGGCCCCATCTTTGGCCGGAAGTTGCTCACTGGCCCACTCACACAGCGCCTCGAAACGTGTTGATTCCCCGGCACCTTGCTGCAACGTCTCCTTCATAACAACAACCTTATTAGCGTTTTTGCGATTCCGCAGTATTGATGATTTTCAAGGTATTCCAAAAAACAAACTACCGCAAATCCGGCCTTCATTCCATGCTCGCGCCGATTCAAGTAGAATCGCGCTCTTGCACCAGCGCCCCGACGGGGGTGTATCAACCAATTCCGGGCCCCGGTAATGGCGCCCGAGCACTCCGAGACCGCACTAAGATGACGTTGACTCGCCGCCAGGCCGCGCTCGCCCGCTCACTGACCACCCAGGCCAGCGCCGCCCTGCTACTGAGCAGCGCTGGCCTGGCGCTGGCCGAGGTCCCGAGCCAGCCCAGCAGCGAGCACCTGGACTGGGTGCCCGCCGAAGCCCTGACCCCGGAGCAGCGTGGGCTGACACGCCGCCACTGCTGCGGCGCCTACGTCAGCCCGATCCGGGACGATGACGACGCCCTGCTCGACCCCTCCCTCGCCCCGATTCGGGCAAGCGCAGACAACTCCAACATTCGCCAGGAAACCCGTATCGAGCTGATCGGCGACGTCGAGCTCTACCAGGGCTACCGCAGTTTGTCGGCCGATCGCCTGAATTACGACCAGGAAACCGGCGACACCGAGGCCTTTGGCAATATCGAAATCCGTGAACCCGGTCTGCTGCTCAAGGCCAGCGAAGCGAGCATGCAACAGGACGGCGACAATGTTCAGCTGAAAGACGCCGAGTTTGTCATCCATCAGGTCCATATTCGCGGCCAAGCCAACCGCCTGGAGCGCATCGGGAATGAATTCATTCGTATGGACAGCAGCCGCTTTACCAGCTGCGCCCCCGATGACAATACCTGGAGCGTGTCCGGCGCCCGAATCACCCTGCACCCCGAAAAAAATTACGGCACCGCCCGTCACGCCCGGCTCAATATCAAGGATGTCCCGACGCTGTATACGCCCTACGTCCGCTTTCCCGTGGGCGACGATCGCCTGACCGGTTTCCTGTTCCCCTCGGCCAGCTACAGCCGCCGCAACGGCACCGAGATCACCGTCCCCTTTTACTGGAATATCGCGCCCCAGGCTGATATGACCATTACCCCGCAGTATATGTCGCGCCGAGGAACCCTCTGGGATGTGGAAACCCGGCACCTGTCGCGCTATTTTGAAACGGACCTGAGCGGCGCGTATCTGAACAACGACCGGGGCGGGTACAATCGCCGCCTGGATAACCAGATCGCTGACGGCGAGATAACCGAGGAGGAAGCTTACCCCTACCGCGGGCAAGCGCGCTGGGTTTATCAGATCGACCAGACCGGGGGCGGCGGCGAGCAGCGCTGGAGTACCCAGATCGACTACACCGAGCTGAGCGACCCGGACTATTTGCGCGATCTGGACGCCGGCGCCCTGGACGCCAACCGCCAGGCGCGGGTCAGCAAGATCGCCAGCGCCAACTACCGGGCCGACAACTGGCTGTTCGGGATTCGCGGCGAAGAAGAACGTACTCTCTCGGTCACGACACGCCAGGAACCCTACCGGGAGCTACCGCGCATCAATCTGGACGGCAACTACCGCCTGCCGGGCGACCTTCTGGTGGAGCTGGATAATGAATTCACCCGCTTTGATGTCAACGATTACTTTGAAGAAGACACCGACAACCTGATTCTGGGTGAACGCCTGCGCACCGACTATCGAGTGAGCTGGGATAAAGACTGGAACTGGGGCTTCTTTAAACCCGGCGTCGGTTACCGAACCCTGAACTATGACCTTAAACCCGAAGCGCTGACCGAGGACGCCAATGCCCGGCCCAGCCTGGACGCTGCTCAGACCAGCCTCGACATGGGACTGGTGTTCGAGCGCTTCGGCAGCCGCTACACCCAGACCCTGGAGCCGCGCGCCTTCTATTTCTACAGCGAACTTGAAGACCACAGCGAGCTGTTTGAGATAACGGCCAACAATCGCAACGTCGATTTTGACACCCGCGAACCCACTTTCGGCTACAACCAACTGTACCGCACCTCGCGCTTCACCGGGGGCGACCGGATCGACGATGCCGACCAGTGGACCCTGGGGCTGACCAGCCGCTTTATCGACAACGCCACCGGCATTGAGCGCGCCAGCCTTGGCGTGGGCCGGATTTTTTACAACCGCGACCGGGAAATCAACCGCCGCGGTCGCCCCCAGGAAGAGGACACCCTGGACAAGTCCGACATCGCCACACGCCTGCAGGCGCGCGTGGGCGACCACCTGCAATTGACCAACGACCTGGTCTACAACCCCGGCGCCAGCCAGATCGAGAGCGGTAGCCTGAGTGTCCGTTATTTCGACGATCAGGCCCGCATCGCCAACCTCTCCTACCGCTTCAACCGGCGCCAGCCTGTACCCGACCGACTCGATCCGGACTCGTTTCTCGATCGCAGCCTGGATCAGGTGGACGCCACCGTCCACTGGCCCATCGCCGGGGGCTGGAGTGTTATCGGGCGCTACAACTACGACCTGACCTACAACCGGGAACTCTACGTCTTTGCCGGTCTCGAATACGATGACTGCTGCTACCGCATCCGGGTCGTGGCCCGGCGCTGGCTGGACTTTGATTACAACCCGGATCTGCTCGCCGAGGTGCGCAGGGAAGATTATGACGAGGGCATTGTTTTCGATATCCAGTTCAAAGGGCTGGGCAGTATCAATGAACGCATCACGAGCATGCTGGGCAAAGCCATTCCGGGCTATGAAGCGCGCGAAAAAGCGTTACACTAGGCGCCCGGCGAGCATCCACACTTCAATAGACAGAGCACGACATATTATGGGTAACCGCGTTTTTTGCATCACACATTCAGTTCGACTGCTGGCACTGGGCCTGATGATGGCCTGCGTTGGCACCGTTCATGCGCAAACTCAACACCTGGATCGCGTGGTGGCCATCGTCGATGAAGACGTGGTGATGGAAAGCGAACTCAATGCCCGGGTCGCAGCTATCCTCGACCGGGTGCGCGCCAGCAACCAGGCGGGCCAACTGCCCCCGATGGACGTGCTCGAGACCCAGATTCTCGACCAGTTGATCTACGAGCGCCTGCAGTTGATGCAGGGCGAGCGTTTCGAGATTCGCGTCACTGACAGCCAGGTCGATCAGGCCATTCAGAATATCCTGCGCAACAACCAGCTCACTCAGGAGCAACTGGCCCGGGAGCTCGCTCAGCAGGGCACCAGCTTCGAGGACTTCCGCCGGGATATCCGCCGGGACCTCACGGTCAACCAGATTCAGCAGGCTATCGTGAACAGCCGGATTCGGGTCAGCGAACAGGACGTCAACAGCTTTCTCGCCTCCACCGATGGGCGCTTTGCCACCTCGCCCGATTACCGCCTTGGGCATATCCTGATTGCGGTCAGCGGCAACGCCGATCAAGACACGGTGCGCGAGGCCGAACAGCAGGCTCGCGGCATCGTCGAGGAGCTGCGCGAAGGCGCGGACTTCGGCCAGATGGCCATGACCTACTCCAACGACCAGAACACCGCCCTCAGCGGCGGCGACCTGGGCTGGCGCAAGCTCGGCCAACTGCCCGAGTTGTTCAGCAACGCGGTCGAAGGCCTGTCGGTGGGTCAGATCACCGAGCCCTTCCGCAGCGGCGCGGGCTTTCACATCCTCAAAAATCTGGAACAGCGCGGCGGCGGTGAGCAATTGGTGACCCAGACCCGAGCGCGCCATATTCTGATCGAAGTCACTGAAATTGTGTCCGACGAGGACGCTCAAGCGCGCCTGCAGGAGCTGCGTCGACGGGTCGAGGAAGACGGCGCTGACTTTGCCGAACTGGCCCGGGAACACTCCCAGGACATCGGTTCGCGTATGGGCGGTGGTGATCTGGGCTGGGCCGCCCCGGGCAGCTTCGTACCCGCGTTCGAAGAGGCCATGGCCGCCAGTGATATCGGCGAAATTGCCGGCCCCTTCCGCAGCCAGTTCGGCTGGCACATTCTCAAGGTTGACGACCGCCGTGAACAGGACATGAGCCGCGAAATGATGCGCAACCAGGCCGCGCAGATGCTGCGCCAGCGCCGTTTTGACGAGGAGCTGCAAACCTGGATCAGCGAGTTGCGCGACAACGCCTACATCGAGATCAAACGCTAGACCACCATGACCTCACAACCTGCTCGCATTGCCATTACCCCCGGCGAACCCGGGGGCATAGGACCCGACCTGCTGGTCGCCCTGGCCCAACGGCCCGACCCCCTGAGTGAACACATCGTCATCGCCGACCCACAGCTTCTGCAGGCACGCGCGCGCGACCTGGGGTTGGCCCTGCGCCTGCGCGAATTCGATCCCAAGGCCCCGGCACGCGCCAACGCCCACGGCGAACTGACCGTGGTACCTGTTCGCCTGGCAACGCCTGCCCGCGCTGGACACCTCGACGCGCGCAACGCCCGCTACGTGCTCGACACCCTCGACGCGGCGATCGACGGCTGCCTGGCCGGGCAGTTCGCAGCGCTGGTAACCGGCCCCGTACACAAGGGTGTCATCAACGAGGCGGGCATTCGCTTCAGCGGCCACACCGAATACCTGGCTGAGCGCACCGGCACCGACAAGGTGGTGATGATGCTCGCCACCGAAGGGCTGCGCGTGGCCCTGGTCACCACACACCTGCCCCTGCGGGCGGTGGCGGACGCCATCACCCCCGAAGAGCTGACCCGCGTGACGCGCATCCTGCATGCCGATCTGCAGCAACAGTTCGGCATAGCCGATCCTCATATTCTGGTTGCCGGCCTCAACCCACACGCCGGTGAAGGCGGACACATGGGGCGCGAGGAAATCGACATCATCGAACCGGTACTGAACGAACTGCGTCGCACCGGGATGAGTCTGGAAGGGCCGCTGCCGGCGGACACCCTGTTCACCCCCAAATACCTGGAGCGGGCCGATGCCGTGCTCGCCATGTACCACGACCAGGGACTGCCGGTGCTGAAATACAAAGGCTTTGGCAACGCCGTCAATATCACCCTCGGGCTGCCCATTGTCCGCACCTCTGTGGATCACGGTACCGCCCTGGATTTGGCCGGTACCGGCAAGGCTGACCCAGGCAGCCTCGATACCGCGTTGCGCTATGCACAAGCCATGGTGCAGGCCCGCATGGCCCAGGAGGGCCCGTCATCATGAGCAAAGCCCAGACCCCACTCGGCGGCCATCGGGCGCGCAAGCGCTTCGGCCAGAACTTTCTGGTCGACCAGAATATTGTCCAGCGTATCGTCGACGCGATACACCCGGGTGAAAATGACCGGATCGTAGAGATCGGCCCGGGCAAGGGCGCCATTACCGGTCTACTGGCCGAGCGCTGCAATCATCTCAGGGTCATCGAACTGGATCGGGATCTGGTCCCTTGGTTGCGAGTACGCTTCGAAAAGCACCCGGATTTTGAACTGTTTCAGACCGATGCCCTGCGTTTCGATTTCAGTCAGCTGACGAGCCCCGGGCAGCCGCTGCGTATTGTCGGCAATCTGCCCTACAATATTTCAACGCCTTTGATCTTTCACCTGCTGAGCTTTGCCGGACAAGTGCACGATATGCACTTTATGCTGCAAAAAGAAGTGGTCAAGCGCATGGCCGCCGCACCGGGTGAGAAAGCCTTCGGGCGCCTGACCGTGATGGTGCAATATTACTGTCAGGTGGACTGGTTGTTCGAGGTCCCCCCGGGCGCCTTCGACCCGGCGCCCAAGGTCGACTCGGCCATCGTTCGATTACGCCCCTACACCACACCACCGCTGGAAGCGCGCGACCCCAAGCTACTCGCGCGACTGGTCAATGTCGCCTTTCAGCAGCGCCGCAAAACCCTGCGCAACGCCCTCAAGCAACTGCTGCCCACCGAGCGCATCGATACCCTGCCGGTGGACACCGGCGTACGCCCGGAGAACCTCTCGGTTGCCGACTACGTCACCATCAGCAACTTGATAGACCCCGAGGAACTGCTGTGAACCCGAATCCCGACACCCCTACCGATATCGCCGTTGCGGTGACCACCGACTACGTGCCCGGACAATCCATACCCGAGGCCCGACGTTACGTCTACGCTTACACCATTACCATCAGCAACCAGGGCCCACGCGGCGCCCAGCTACTCAGTCGCCACTGGATCATCAAGGATGAAGCCGAGCGCACCCAGGAGGTGATGGGCGAAGGCGTGGTCGGAGAACAGCCCTATATCGCCCCCGGCGAGCACTACACCTACACCAGTGGTGTGGTGCTGGAGACCGAGACGGGTTTGATGCAAGGCAGCTACCAGATGCGCGACGACGACGGTCGGGTCTTTGACGCGGCGATTCCCGCCTTCGCCCTGGTACCACCGCACGCCGTCCACTGATGATCGGAGTCAACCCATGAGCACCTACGCCGTCGGCGACATTCAGGGCTGCTACCTGCCGCTGACAAAGCTGCTCGACAAAGTCCGCTTCGATCCCTCGGTGGATACCCTTTGGGTGGCGGGCGACCTGATCAACCGCGGCCCGGGATCGCTCGATACCCTGCGCCTGCTCATGGAACTGGGTGAGAGCGTGGTCGCGGTGCACGGCAATCACGACCTGCACTTTCTGGCCGTGGCTTACGGGTTCAAGAAACCCAACCGCAAAGACACCCTGACGGAGATTCTGGACGCGCCGGAGCGCGACGACATACTGCACTGGTTGCGCCAGCTTAAACTGGTACATCACGACCCTGAGTTGCAATACACCATGGTTCACGCCGGTATTCCGCCCCAGTGGGACCTGGCCCAGGCGCTGGCCCGGGCGGCCGAGGTCGAAGCCGTCATCCGCGGCGATCAACTCGAGGGCTTTCTCGCGGCCATGTACGGCAACAACCCGGCCATCTGGTCTGACGATCTCACCGGCAATGATCGCCTGCGCGTGATCACCAACTACTTCACACGCATGCGCTTTTGCTCCGCCGAGGGACACCTGGATCTGGAAACCAAAACTGCACCGGGTAAACACCCCCAGGGCTACAAACCCTGGTTTGCGCACGCCAACCATCGCTGCCGCGACCAGCGCATTCTCTTCGGCCACTGGGCCGCCCTTGAGGGTCGCACTGATGCGAGCAACGTCGTGGCACTGGACACCGGCTGCGTTTGGGGCGGCGAGTTGACCGCACTGCGTCTGGACGATGGCGAGCGCTTTGCCTGCCGATGCCGCGGACTGGTAGGCTGAAAACGCGAGATGCTGGCAGTTAGCGCGCAATCCTCTACAATAGCCGGGAGAAATTGAGCGCTTCGCTCACTGGTACTGTTCGGGAGACCTCTCAATGCGTGCTACCCTTCTGGCCGCCACCCTCGTCGTCGGGTGGGTACCTGGCGCCCTTGCCAGCAGCTATCAAACCGAGGTCGGCGCCCAGCTCAACATCCGCAACGACACCACCAACTCCCTTGATGCCTACGCTGTGCACCATTTTGCCCCGGTCAACCCGGGCCACCGTTACCCGCGCGCGCAAGCGAGCTATACCGCCCGCGCCAGCAACCTCTTTGCCCGCGCCGAAGAGGATCTCGACCGGGTGCTCGCGGGCCTTGAATTTTACGTGCCAGACACCCAGTTCTACGCGCGCGCCGCCCTGATCAACGATCGTACCGGCGCCGGCACCGACAGCGGCTGGATTGCCCAGGTGGGCGTTATGCCTCTGGAGCACCTGCGTATCACCACTACCCTCAATGACGATGGCTACGACGCCAACCTGCAACTGCGCTATCTGCTCGACCTGGGCGCGGGACATTTTGTGCATCTGGACGCGGGAGTGCTCGACACCGATGCGCCCAGCGGCCGGTACTTCGAGCAACAGGCACGCGCCAAACACTACCTCGGAGCGGACTTTTACCTGGATCGGGATACCCACATCGGCGCCGAGTACGCCAACACCTTCTGGGGCGACGAGATCACCCTGCGCACCGGCCGCTACGTGCGCCCGGGCCTCAATGTCGCCCTCGCCTTTGCCGACACCCCTCGGGGCAACCGGCTCAGTCTGCACAGTCACTACCGCTTTTAGCCGTGGATATCGAACTGTTCAAAACCTTTATCGAGGTCACCCGCACACGCCACTTTGGACGTGCGGCCGACCACCTGTTTCTGACCCCGGCGGCGGTCAGCGCACGTATTCGCCAGCTCGAACAAAGCCTCGGCGTCAGACTGCTGCACCGCATCAGAGGCAATATCCAGATGACCGAGGAAGGCGAGCGGCTCCTGCCTCACGCTCAGCAACTGGTGACGGCCTGGCAGGAAGCGCGCCAGGCCGTCGCGCTCGGTCAGCAGCAACCGTCCGCCATCGCCCTGGGCGCAGCGCCCGCGATCTGGCGCTTGGCCCTGAGCGGACCATTGGCCGCCCTGAGCGCTGATCAGCCGACGCTGCGCCTGCGTGCCGAGGCCCACCAAAGCCAGGAGCTGATTGAGCGCCTCAATGCCCAACAATTGGATATCGTGATTTTGGACGAGCTGCCGCGCAGCGCTGAGCTGACCGGTACCAAACTGTGCCCCTGGCCACTACAGTTGGCCACCGGAGAGCCCAGCCTCGGGCGTGAACAAGCCCTTGCCCGCGGTTATCTGGCGGTGGACTGGGGGGCGGCCTTCGACCAATTTCAAGCCCGCAAGCTGGGCGAGCAGGATGCCCGGCTGTTCACCAACAATCTCGATGTGGCCTTGACCCTGGTGCGCGAACAACGTCTGTGTGCCTACCTGCCGGCGGCATTGATCGAGGCGGAGGCGGCGGTGTATCCGGTACTTGATGCGCCCGTGTTCCAGCGCACCCTGTATGCCTGCTATGGCCGGGCGGGGAAGGATCTGAGTGTTAAGCAGGGCCTGGCGGCCCTGCTGGCAAAGGCACTGACCTAGCAGTCCAGTTCCCAAAGGTCGTCGCAGCCGAGCTGATCGCGCAAGCGACGACGCTCGAGCCGGTCTTCGATTTTACGGCGCATCTCCAGCACGAACTGATTGGCCTCCCGGCCAGTCAAGCGAGTGGTTTCCTCTTCCTGAGCATCATCCATATCCAACAGATCATCATCGGTTACCGACATACGGGCGCTCCTCTGGCAAGCCACACATCAGGTTGCTATTTACCACAGCCTATCTAGCGCGCAAAACTAAAAATTTTTGTCGTCATCACAAGGGTTTTTGACGCAACCGCCAGGCACCGCCCAGACAACAACTTTTATCGTTCACTGGACTTTTCTCGCCACCGAGCCACACTTAACAGGTAAACTAGCCATCGAAGCCACAAACTGAGGGACAGCTGTGACTGCAGAATCACGACCGGTCGTGGGCTGGCGAGAATGGGTCAGCCTGCCAGCTATCGAGAGTTCCGGCGATACGCCGGTGATCAAAGCCAAGGTAGACACCGGCGCACGCACCAGTGCCCTACACGCCTATTTTGTCGAACCCTTCGAGCGCGAAGGCGAACGCTGGGTACGCTTTGGCCTGCACCCACGCCAGGACAATATCGACTACGCGCTGACCTGCGAAGCCAAAATCAAGGATCAGCGTAAAGTCACAGACTCCGGCGGTCACAGCGAGCAGCGCTATGTGATTGAGACCGTGCTGCAAGTCGGCGACAGGCAGTTTTCCGCCGAGGTCACGCTGACCGACCGCGAGACCATGCGCTTTCGGATGCTGCTCGGGCGCACCGCGCTGAGTGGTGAGTACCTGGTCGATAGCGAGCAGTCGTTTGTGCTCGGTGGCACCAAAACCCAACCCCCTAATTAAGAGAGCGTTATGAAAATAGCTATTTTGTCACGCAACCGCCGCCTGTACTCGACCCGCCGCCTGATTGAGGCGGGTAAAGCACGCGGCCACGAGATGCACGTGGTTGATATTCTCGACTGCTACATGGATATCACCTCCGCCCACCCCGCCATCTGGCACAAGGGCGATAAACTGGAGAACTTTGACGCGGTGATTCCGCGCATCGGCGCCTCAGTCACCCACTACGGCCTGGCGGTCATTCGCCAGTTCGAAATGATGGGGGTCTACTGTATGACCGAATCGGTCGCACTCGGGCGCTCACGGGATAAACTGCGCGCGCTGCAACTGCTGTCGCGCAAAGGCGTGGGCATGCCCAAGACCAGCTTCGCCTTTCGCGTGCACAACACCAAGGAGCTGATCAAACTGGTGGGCGGCGCGCCTCTGGTGGTCAAGCTGTGCGAAGGCACCCAGGGCCGAGGTGTAATCCTGGCGGAGACGGTCAAGGCCGCGGAGAGCGTGATCGAGGCGTTTCGGGAGTTACGTGCAGAGTTTCTGGTACAGGAATTTATCAAAGAGGCCGGCGGCTCGGATATCCGCTGCCTGGTGATCGGCAACAAGGTGGTGGCCTCAATGCAACGCACCGCCCAGGAAGGCGAGTTCCGCTCGAACCTGCATCGCGGCGGCTCGGCGCAACTGGTCAAATTGACACCGACCGAGCGCCGCACCGCCGTCAAGGCCGCCCAGACCATGGGCCTGCAACTCGCCGGTGTTGACCTGTTGCGCTCTTCGCGCGGGCCGTTGGTGATGGAGGTGAACTCGTCCCCGGGGCTCGAGGGTATCGAGGGCGCCACCCACAAGGACGTTGCCAGCGCGATCATTGCGTTTATTGAAGAAAACGCCAAGCCTCACCAGAACCGCACACGCGGCGGTAAAGGCTGAACCCGCTGACAGGTACCGAACGCCATGCGCCCAAAAAATAAAACCCTGCACATCGGGGGGATTGATATCGCCCCGGGAGAGCGGACCTCGGTAGACATTCCCCTGGCTGCCATGTACACCCACACGGACGTGGAACTGACCGTACACGTTATCAATGGCAAGCGCCCCGGCCCGCACCTGTTCGTGTGTGCGGCGGTTCACGGCGACGAGCTCAACGGCATCGATATCATTCGCCGACTGCTCAACTACAAACAGATCAATCAGCTGCGCGGCGCCCTGATCGCTATCCCGGTGGTCAATGTTCACGGCTTTCTGAACCAGTCCCGCTACCTGCCCGACGGCCGCGATCTCAACCGCAGTTTTCCCGGCAGCGACCGGGGCTCACTGGCGGGGCGCGTCGCGCACCGGTTTGTGGAGGAGATCCTGCGCCAATGCACCCACGGCATTGACCTGCACACAGGTGCCCGTCACCGCAGCAACCTGCCCCAAATCCGCGCCGATCTGAGCGATCCGATTACCCACGACCTGGCCATGGCCTTCGATGTCCCGGTGGTGCTCGACGCCAAACTGCGCGACGGCTCGCTGCGCGCGGCGGCTGGGGAACTGGGCATTCCCTTGTTGCTGTACGAAGCGGGCGAGGCGTTGCGTTTTGACGAGCTGTGTATCCGTGCCGGCACCCGGGGGATTGTCAACGTGATGCGCGAGCTGGGCATGCTGCCGAGCCGCAAGAAAGCCCAGAAAGTCCACAACCCGGTGGTGGCCGACGATAGCCGTTGGGTGCGCGCCCCCGCCAGTGGCGTGATGCGCACCCGCATCGCGCTCGGCGACCGGGTCAAGCGCGGTGAAGTGCTCGGCTACATTGCCGACCCCACCGGACTCAATGAAACCCCGATTACCGCCCCGGATGAGGCCATTGTGATCGGCGCCAACAACCTGCCCCTGGCCCATGAGGGTGAGGCACTCTTCCACCTGGCACGCTTCAAGCGCCAGACCCGCCAAGTGGCCAGCCAGTTGGCCGATCTTCAAGACACACTGACCAGCGACGATCCACCCTTCTTTATCGGACAGGACGATTCATTGGAAAACGAGGAATAGCGTTAGCGGGAGCTGGGGGTAATCAGGAGGCCGCGCTGGCGATACGCTTCAGTGAGATGACATTGGCGTCGTGGGCAAACTTGCCGCGCACAAAGTGGCCTTCGAGCTGCTCGGCCGAGAGGGGTTGGGAATAGAGGAAGCCCTGCCCTTGGTCGCAACCTTCGGCCTGGAGCCAGGCCGCTTGACCGGGGTTTTCAACCCCTTCGGCGACCACATTGAGGTGCATATTGCGCGCCAGATCGATAATGGAGCGGGCGATCGCACCGTCCGACTCGATCCCCTCGATATCGCGAATAAAACTGCTGTCGATTTTCAGGCGCTGAATCGGGAAGCGGCGCAAGTACGAGAGTGATGAATAACCGGTACCAAAATCGTCGATGGCCAGGCACAGCCCCATGCGATGCAGTTGGTGCAACTGGTTGATGGTCTCCCCAGCGTGCTCCATGGCGCAGTTTTCGGTAATTTCCAGCTCCAGCAGCTCGGCCGGCAGGCCGACACTCATCAGTATCTGATCAACCTTGCCCGGGAAGTTGCGCTGTCGGAACTGCCGTGGCGACAGGTTGACCGCAATCCGTCCCACCTGCATACCACGGTCGAGCCAGCACTTGCGCTGCAGACAAGCCTGATAGAGAACCCATTCGCCGAGTGGCACAATCAAGCCGGTTTCTTCTGCCAACGGAATAAAGTGCGCTGGCGAAATCAGGCCGCGCTCGGGGTGCTTCCAGCGCACCAGCGCCTCCACCCCCACCAACTCACCGGTGCGCATATCCACTTGGGGCTGATAGTACAAAATCAGCTGATTCTGCTCCAAGGCCCGGCGCAAATCATTTTCCAGCAACAGGTAATTCACCGCCGAGGCGCTCATACCACTGGCGTAGAACTGGCAGGTATTTTTGCCCGCCTCTTTGGCCTTGTACATGGCGATGTCGGCGTTCTTCAAAAGATCATCGGCATCGTCGCCGTGCTCAGGGAATACACTCACGCCGATACTGGCGGTGGTAGTGATATCGTGACCGTAAATATCAATGGGTTTGGTGACCATGGCCAGAATCTTGTTGGCCACAAAAATCACATCGTCCATATCGTGCACACCTTCGAGCACGACCACAAATTCATCGCCCCCCAGGCGCGCCACCGTATCCATGTCGCGCACACTCTCCTTCAGGCGCACGGCAATGGCCTTCAACATCAAATCCCCGGCATCGTGGCCGAGGCTGTCGTTGACGTTCTTGAACCGGTCGATATCCAGCAGCATCACCGCCACTTTACTGTTGCTGCGGCGCGCGCGACTCAGGCTGTGGTAGATGCGATCGTAAAACAGGGAGCGGTTGGGAAGGGCGGTGAGCGAGTCGTGGAAGGCCAGATAGTTGAGCCGCGACTGCTGTTCTCGCAGGGCATTTTCCGCGAGCTTACGCTCGGAGATGTCCGTACAGATGGTACACACACCAAAAATTTCGTTGAGCTGGTTGCGCAGTGGAAATTTTACCATCAAGTAGGTATGCAGACTGCCGTCCTTGTGCATCAGCTCCAGCTCGGTTTCCTGGGGTCGATCCTTCTCCCGGGTCGCCAGGTCGATATCCCACAACTGCTGCGCAATATCCGCCGGGTAGATATCGAACACGTTTTTACCGACGAACCCGGCCTCGTCTACCTGGGCCAGCTCCTTGTAGTGCTCGCTCGCAAGCACCACATTGCCGTCCAGGTCTTTCACCGAAATCAGCGCCGGCGAGTGGTGCAAAATCGCATTCAGATAGGTTTCACTGGCCCACAGCGCCTGTTCAGCCAGACGGAAGCGCTCGGCCTGTTCATCGTGGCGCCACATCTCAATCACTTGTCGGATCAAGAGTGAGCTGAAGGTCCAGACCGTATCCAGCTCACTCACCGCGCGACTCAGGTGCGCGAGGCTCTGCTCGGTTTCGATGTAGTACACGGCCATGGGCTTGCCGCGCTCCAGCACAGGATAAAGATAAGCCCCGGCAACGCCAGGCTGTGCGGAATGGGTGCCGTGAGCACGGATGGATTCGGCGCTAAGGGAGCTGATTTGTCCGGATACGAAGGCGTTGGTAATCGCCTCGTGGGGGAGACCATTTATCTTCTTGAGGGGCGTAGCCAGGGCACTGACCTGAATTTGTTCGTCGCGTTTACTGGCCACTGCTTCAACGTAGAGGCGGCTGTCGCGCTCGACCACCAGCACCGCTCGACTGACGGCACTTTTGACAGCGACCATTTTTACCAGCCGCTCGGCGATCTGCTTGTGGTTCAGATCAGTAAAGAGCTGCTGAAACTTCTTGATCAGCTCTACCGCTGTGTTTTGGTTTGACATATCGCGTGTCGTGTCCGTGGGGCGGCCCGTCATTGCCAATAATAATAAAAATTGGCCGTGCTCAAATATTCACTTCTAAGAAGATTATTGCGTCAATCTATTAAAACATCCAACGATGTGCAAGCGATATCCGTAAAACTTCCTTATATTAAGGCCAGTATGGCACAACAATCCACGCTTTTTTCGCTTTTTGTCCAAATCACCCTAAGTCAAGGTCATTTTTTCACTGTCCCAGGCAATCCCCCAGCGCCGCCAAGAACGCGTCCATTTCCGCATCGGTGCCAACACTGATCCTCAGGAACTCGCTGATCCGGGGTTTATTGAAATAACGCACCAGGATACGGGCGTCGCGCAGCTGCTGCGCCAGTGCCTCGGCGCTCTGCCCCGCGGGCGGGCGGGCAAACAGGAAGTTGGCCTGTGAGGGCAGCACCGTAAAATCCAGGGTCTCAAGGGCAGTGCGGGTGCGCTCGCGCGTCGCGATAACCCGATCTCGACACTGTTCAAAGTAGGCAGTATCAGCCATTGCCGCTTCACCGGCCGCTTGCGCCAAGGCGTCGACCGGATAGGAGTTAAAGGAGTTTTTAACCCGCTCCAGGCCTTCAATCAACGCCGGGTGGCCAATCGCGTACCCCAGACGCAGCCCCGCAAGCGATCGGGATTTGGACAGCGTCTGCACCACCAACAGGTTCGGAAACCGCTGGACCAAAGCCACCGCACTCTCCGCACCGTAGTCCACGTACGCTTCATCGACAATCACCACTGAATCCCTATTGCGCGTCAGCAGGGCCTCGATCTCGGCCAGCGGCAACCCCAGGCTGGTGGGCGCATTCGGATTGGGGAAAATGATGCCGCCATTAGGGCGATCAAAATCGGTGAGCTTGAGTCGAAAGTCTTCCCCCAGCGCCACAGTTTCTGCTTCGATGCCAAACAATTGGCAGTACACGGGGTAAAAGCTGTAGGTGATATCGGGATAAAGAAGCGGCTTGTCCTGCTGGAAAAATGCCATAAACGCCAACGCCAAGACCTCGTCCGAGCCGTTGCCGACAAATACCTGGTCGCGCTCGATCTGGTAATAATCGGCCACGGCCTGGGAAAAGCGGCGCGACTCCGGGTCCGGATACAGCCGCAGACGCTCCCGCAGCGCAGCATCGTCAAGCACCTGGGCAACCCGAGGCGACGGCGGATAGGGGTTCTCGTTGGTATTGAGCTTGATCAACTGTTCGATTTGGGGCTGCTCGCCGGGCACATAAGGCACGAGCTGGCGAACGCGGGGGCTCCAGAATCTGGACATAAAGGCAGGTTCCACTGGGTGACTTGAACATCGACGTCAGCGATCATTATACAGTAAGGCCGGTGTCTGTATAATCGCCCCATCGCGAATCGACACGAGTAACCACCATGTTTGAGACTCTACCCCAGCTACCCGCCGACCCGATTCTGGGTTTGAGTGTTGCCTTTCAACAGGACAACAACCCCGACAAAGTCGACCTGGGGGTTGGCGTTTACAAAGATGACGCCGGACGCACGCCGATCATGGCGGCCGTGCATGCCGCCGAACAGCGTCGGCTTGAGCAGGAAGACTCCAAAGCGTATACCAATCCGGCCGGCTACCCGGGCGCCAATGCCGGGGTCAATGAGCTGGTCTTTGGCGCCGATCATCCGGCGCTCGCGGCCGAACGGGTGCGCACCATCCAGACCCCAGGCGGGTGCGGTGCCCTGCGCGTGGCGGCCGAATTGATTCGCCGGGCACGGCCCGAGGCCACCATCTGGGTGAGCAGCCCCACCTGGGCCAACCATGTCCCGCTTCTGGGCAACGCCGGCATTGCCTTACAGGAATACCCCTACTACGACCATACCAGCCACAGCATCGACTTTGACGCCATGCTGGCCAGTCTGCGCCAAGTCGCCAAAGGCGATCTGGTGTTGTTGCACGCCTGCTGCCACAACCCCAGCGGCGCCGATCTGACTCAAGTCCAATGGCAAGCCGTAGCAGACGTCGCGCGCGAGCGGGAATTTACCCCGTTTATCGATATGGCCTATCAGGGTTTTGGTGAGGGTCTGGACCAGGACGCCTACGGCGTGCGCTTACTGGCGCAGACCCAACCGGAACTGCTGGTGGCGTCGTCCTTTTCCAAGAATTTTGGCCTCTACCGCGAGCGCGCCGGCAGCTTGAGCCTGGTGCTGGCAGACAGGGAGCGGGCCGATGCCATTCATACCCAGATGCTCAATGTCACCCGGGGGCTCTACTCCATGCCGCCCGCCCACGGGGCCGCACTGGTGGACATTATTCTGCACGATTCAGCACTGAGCACCCAATGGCGCACCGAGCTGGACAGCATGCGTGCACGCATTCAAGGGTTGCGCGAGCAACTGGTCGATGCCCTGAGCCAGCGCCAGCAGACCCGGGATTTTGGTTTTATCGCCCGCGAGCGCGGCATGTTTTCGTTCCTGGGTCTGAGTGTCGGGCAGGTCCATGCCCTGCGCGCACGCTACAGCATTTACATGACCGACAATAGCCGCATCAATATTGCCGGACTGAACCCGGAAACCATCGCCTACGTCGCTGACGCCATCGCCGAGGTGCTCGCTCAGGACTCGTGAGCCCCCAGGGGCTCCAGGTGCGTGACCAGGTAATAGCCTTGGGCGCGCAGCGCCTGCTCGACAGCGTCGGCCAGTGCGTGTCCCTCCTCCACCGACCAATCGCCCGGCACCTGCACTGCCACCTGCGCAAATTTCCGCGCCCCGGCGGCGCGGGTGCGCAGGCGTACAAAACGGCAGCCGCGCTCGCTATACCGGGCAAACACGGCTTCTATAGCAGCGATGTCTTCACCGTCGAGGGCATGATCCATGAGCCCGCCAGTGGATTTGGCCAGCAAGTGCCAGCCGTGATAAAGAATGTGCAGCGCCACGGCAATCGCCACTAACGGGTCCAGCCAGTAAAGACCGCTCCACCCCGCCAGAAGCACGCCGACGATAACACCGGCACTGGTCCAGACATCCGTGAGCAGATGCCTCGCGTCGGCTTCGACTGCCGGCGAGTGATGGGCCTTGGCGACGCGAAACAGGAGCCAGGCAACCCCTGCGTTGATGCCACTGGCAACGATGATGATCAGCGTACCTCCTCCGAGCTGCTCCAGTTCGCGCGGGTTGAGCCAACGCTCGACGGCAACCCAGATAATCATTCCCGCCGCCATCGCGATCAGTGCACCCTCAAATGCGGAAGAGAAATATTCCGCCTTGCCGTGGCCAAAGGGGTGACCACGGTCCGCCGGGCGCCGGGCATAGCTCACCATTGCCAGCGCGAACCCGGCGCCGGCCACATTCACCAACGATTCGAGCGCATCGGACAGGTAACCTACCGAACCGGTGAGGTACCAAGCCAGCGCCTTGAGCCCCATGGTGGCAAAGGCCGCCGCTAAAGACAGCCGCAGGGCTTGCTGGGGTGTAATGGACAAGCGTCTGTGCATAGAATCGGATCCCGGGAATACCTGCTCCTAATTAAAGCACAGGGACCATTGACTGGTCATAAGCCCATGCCATACTAGCGGCGACAACCACAGGAATTGCCATGGATCATCCCCTTCTCTGTATTGCCCACCGCGGCGGCCCCGGCCCCGAAAACAGCCTTCAGGCTGTGGACCGTAGCCTGGCGCTGGGTGTTGACGGTATCGAGATCGATGTCTGGCAGATCGAGGGCGAGCTGCTCGCCACCCACGACCGCCGCCTGGGACGCGATGTCCCGGGGTATGGCCTGCTGGTGAATCACACGCTGGCGGAATTGCGTGAGCTGCGCCTGACTAACGGTGAACCCATTCCGACGCTGCGCCAGATTCTCGAGCGGGTGCAGGATCGGGTCCTGCTCAATATCGAGATCAAAGGCCCGGGCTGTGCGCCGGTGTTGGCGCGCGAGCTGACCCGCTACGCTCAGGATACCGGGTTGGGCCTGGAACACTACATTGCCTCAAGCTTTGATCACCACCAACTGTTCGACCTCAAACAACGGCTACCGTCGGTACGCCGGGGCGTTCTGGTAGAGGGGAATCCGCTTGACTACGCCGCCTGCTGCGAACCGCTGGGCGCCTACGCGTTCAACACCGGCATGACCTTTGTCAACGCCGAGCTGATTGCCGACGCGCGCCGACGCGGGCTGAAAAACTGGGTGTATACAGTCAATCACCCAGAGGATTGGGATTGGCTGCAGGCACTGGGCGTGGATGCAGTGTTTACCGATTTGCCCGAGCAGTTGCTGGAACACAACCGACTCGGGTTTAGCCCCTGCATGGCATTCTGATTTGACGCTCAGCCCATCGGGGCGTAGAGCACCTCGTCTTCAACCTCCGCATCCACCAGCAGAATCAGGTCGTCACCAATGAAGGTGGCGTAGGTTTTACACAGTTGGCGTGTACTGACATCGCGATAGGCATTGGACACCACCAGCTCACGCGTGGCAGACCCCCCAAGCGCCAGCAGCAGCGGGAAGTAGGGTCGATGGCTCCAGTTGCTACCCATGTACTCCGGTTGACACACGAGTCCGGCCGGACTCAGCTCAAAATTATCAGTCACCTGCGTGCCATCGGCGTTGCATAGGTAGTAACGCAGAATACCGGACTGTGCCAGACCGCTCGGATCGATACTGGCAAAATCCTCTTCAATCAACTGCAGGCGCAGATCCGCCACCCGCTGACTGATCACGCGATTGTGGCGCGAGGCCATACGCAGGCGCTCGGTTTTTCGATCGAGAAAGGACTGCTGAATAGCGCGGGTCTGCTCGAGGGGCTGGCGTTTATCCAGCAGCGCGGGCAGCGCCGGCTGGTAGATGTGTCCCTGAATATAGCGGGCGCCGCACTCTATTCCGAAATGCAGTTCTTCAATGGTTTCGACACCTTCACATACAATGTCACAGCCCACCCGCTGGGCGATGGCGGCGCAGGCGAGAATGGCATCGGCACTCACGCCGCCCACCGCGGCCTGCTTGAACAGGCGCATATCCAGTTTGAGAATGTCCGGGCGCAAGGCCGCGACCCGGTCGATCTGGGACGCACCCGCGCCAAAGTCATCAATGGCCACCCGCAATCCCGCATTGTGATACTCCTGCACCAGACGCTGAATCGCGGACAACTCGCCTTGGCCCTCGGTAATTTCGATCACCACGCGAGCCGGGTCGATCCCCGACGCTTCGATCATGGCGATAGTCGGGCTGGCATCGCCCTCGAGCCGATCGATCCAGTCGGGCGAGATGTTGAGCGCCAGATAGCCCGCCTCGGGGTGCTCAGCGAAATGGCTCAGGGCCTGGGCGCGGATATGGCGGTCAACCACACGTAGGCGATCGGAGCCAACACCGTGGAACAATGGCCCGGCACTGCGCACCACACCCTGTTCATCGCGATAACGCGCCAGCGCCTCATAACCACCAATACAACCGGTGACTAAATCCACCACCGGCTGGTAATGGGGAAAATAAGCGGTGGGGTCAAGAATCTCGGCATTGCTCATTCGATAGCAGGTCTTTGGCAATCAACAGGTTAGAGCATCGTAGCGGAAACGGGCGGGCGTTGCATCTCTCGTTGCGAATAAACTCACACAGACACACCGCTGTGGTCACGGGCCCATAAGGTTCCTGGTCATCACCTGCGCCTCGCGACCGGCCAATTGAATCGTGCGCACCGGCTGCCACCCGCGCCGACGATAAAATCCGGTGCTGTCGTGCGTGCTCAACCAGAGGTACTGTTCACCACGCGCACGGGCATAAGCCTCGGCGGTGGTCACAAGATGGGTGCCTATGCCCTGCTCGCGCTGCGCGGGGGCGACGTACAAGCTGCTCAGCCACACTGGCGAGGTAGTATGTGCGGGCGCGTCGAAAGGACGGTAGTGGTAGCGCACCAAGCTGATGCAACCGGCCAGCATGGGCGCCGACGATGGCTGCGGAGCCAGAGCGATAAGAGTAACCGGGATACGACCACCGGCTACTTGCTGCTCGAGTCGGGCGCGACGTACCGACAGCTCAGACACCAGCCCCTGGCGCAGGCACTCCGTGTGGTGCCAACGCGCCACCGGCTCCAGATACTCAGGGCGCTGCCCCAGGGGGACAACCGTCACGGGTTCGGGCGTCAAATTAACCGCTAAAGGCCGGATTGAGCACACCCACCTGCTCGCCGTGGGCCTGTTTGTCGGCGTGGTAGCTCGAACGCACCAACGGGCCGCAGGCCGCGTGGGTAAAGCCCAGCTCATAGGCAACCCGAGTGTACTCTTCAAATTCATCCGGGTGGACGTAGCGGTCTACCGGTAAATGGTCGCGCGAGGGCTGCAGGTACTGACCGATGGTGAGCATGTCAATATTGTGGGCACGCATGTCGTGCAACACTTCGATGATTTCTTCCTTGGTCTCACCCAGGCCCACCATCAGGCCAGACTTGGTGAGCACATCCGGGCGACGCTCCTTGTACTTGCGCAGCAGCTCCAATGACCATTTATAGTTGGCACCTGGGCGTGACTGACGGTAGAGGCTGGGCACGGTTTCCAGGTTGTGGTTGAACACATCCGGGGCTTCCTGCTCGAGAATATCCAGAGCGATGTCCATACGCCCGCGAAAGTCCGGCGTCAGCACTTCCACCTGCAGGTTGGGGCTGAGCGCGCGCGCCTCGCGGATACAGTCGGCAAAATGCTGAGCACCGCCATCGCGCAGGTCATCACGGTCCACTGAGGTAATCACCACATACTTGAGCTTCATCTCGGCGATCGCTTCGGCCAGGTGCCGGGGCTCGCTTTGATCGAGCGGATTGGGTTTGCCGTGACCCACATCGCAGAAGGGACAGCGCCGGGTGCAGATATCACCCATGATCATAAAGGTCGCCGTGCCACCGCTGAAACACTCTCCCAGATTCGGGCAGTTGGCCTCTTCACACACCGATGACAGGTTGTTCTTGCGCAGAATCTGCTTGATACGGTCGACCTCGGGCGAGGCGGCAACCCGCACCCGAATCCAGTCGGGCTTGCGCGGCAGCTCGTCGGTGGCGATCACTTTAACGGGAATGCGTTCGACCTTGTCAGCATCGCGCAGCTTTTCACCCTGCTGGTAGCGGCGAGTGCGTTTGACAGGCTGTAATTCCGGCGTATCAGACATGAAATGGTCTCTCGATGGGGTCGTGAATCAGTGCTCGGCTGTGCGTGCCGACGTGCGGGCGGGCATTATACCCTGTTTGACGCCTAATTTCTGTACAAGCTGAGCCACCAGCCCCGCCTGCACTTCAGCCATTGCGGGCGCCTTCGTCAGCAGATCCGCCATCTGGGTCATCGCCAACCCCTCATAGCCGCAGGGGTTGATGCGCCCAAAGGGAGCCAGATCCATATCAACGTTGAGCGCCAGACCGTGAAAGCTGCAGCCACGCCGCACCCGCAAGCCCAACGAGGCAATTTTATCGCCGTTGACGTAAACCCCCGGGGCATCCGCCTTGGCTTCAGCATCAATGCCGTAGTCGGCCAGCAGTGCCACCAGACTCTGCTCAATAAGCGTCACCAGGTCACGCACGCCGAGCTTGAGACGGCGCAAATCCAGCAACGGGTAAGCCACCAGCTGACCTGGCCCGTGATAGGTCACCTGCCCGCCCCGATCAGTTTGAACCACGGGAATATCACCTGGAAACAACAGGTGCTCAGGCTTGCCCGCCTGGCCCTGAGTGAATACCGGCGGGTGCTCCACCAGCCAGAGCTGGTCTGGCGTCTCGGGAGTACGCTCATCGGTGAAGCGGGTCATGGCCGCCCAGGTCGGCTCGTACTCGGCCCGGCCCAGGTATTTGACAGTCAGGGACTCGGTCATCAGCGTCAGATGACCATTTTGACCAGGCCGCTCGCGGTCAGGTCCTGGTGAATGCTGCGCAGTTGGGGTTCACCCGTGGCCACAATCCAGACGGTGACCGACTGGTAGCGACCATTGCGGCTGTCTTTCACGGTTATCGCCGCCTCGTCAAATCCCGGCGCATGGCGCTCCATGACCTCCAGCACACACTGATAGAGGCCGTCGCCGGCATCGCCGAGCACCTTGATCGGATAATCTTGGCACGGAAACTCAATTTTGGGGGGCTGCTGTTCAGTCATAATACGGGCTTGGTGGCTATTGCGTGGCTGGCCATTATAACAGAAAAGGGCCCACCCCTTGGGGTGAGCCCGCTCGTGTGCAGAACAGTTGCTGTATGCCTTAGCTGAACAAACGCCGGAAAAAGAGTTTGATGCTGTCGACTATACGGGCGAAAAAGCCTGCGCGCTCAACGTCCTGCAAGGCAATCAGCGGCACCTCGGCGAGCATTTCATCGTGCAACTCAACCGTCAGCGTACCCAAGCGTTGCCCGGCCTCAATAGGCGCGCGAATCACGTCCTCGAAGGTCATGGTGGCCTTCAGGTCGCGTTCACTGCCCCGGGGGATGGTCAGACGGATATCTTCAGCCACAGTCAGGTCAATTTCGTTGGCACGACCGGACCATACACGCCGGGTCGTGAGCGTATCCCCGGCGTCGTAAAAGCCCTTGGTTTCATAGTAGCGGAAGCCGTAGGCCAGCAGTTTTTGGGTTTCGACCGCACGCGCTTCGGCGCTTGAGGTGCCCATCACCACGGAAATCAGACGCATATCCTGACGCTGGGCCGAGGCCACCAGGCAGTAGCCTGCCTCGCGGGTGTGTCCGGTCTTCATACCGTCGACCGAGTCATCGCGGAACAGCAAGGCATTGCGGTTGGGCTGACGGATACCGTTGTAGGTATAGGCCCGCTCGGAGTATATCCGGTAGATGTCCGGGTATTCACGAATCATCGCCCGGGCCAGCACCGCCATATCCCGCGCTGTGGTCAAATGGTTTGCGCCCGGCAACCCGGTGGCATTTTCAAAACTACTGGCATTCATCCCCATCAGGGCGGCTTTCTGGTTCATGACATCGGCAAAGGCGTCTTCACTGCCGGCAATGTGTTCCGCCAGGGCAATGCTGGCATCATTCCCCGACTGAACGATCACCCCACGCAGCAAATCAATCACCGGCACTTCCGAATTGGGGTCGAGGAACATGGTCGAGCCACCACTGGCGGCGCCACCTTTGCGCCAGGCATTGGGGCTGATCCGCACCAGGTCACTTTTGTTCAGTCGGCCCTGGTCAATCTCGGAGGCGACGATATACACCGTCATAATCTTGCTCAGGCTCGCCGGTGGTAGCAATTCGTCGGCGTTGCGCTCAATCAGCACGCGGCCGGTATCGGCGTCCATCAAGATGTAGCCCGAGGCATTGACCTGCGGCGGCGCCGGGATCAGTACTTGCTGGGCGTGAGCCAGACTTGCGCAAGCCGCAAGCCCCAGGGCGATCATTAGTTGCTTCAACATGGCGATTTTGTCACTGTCGTCGTTTAAAAGTGAATTAAGGGGTTTCATAAACCAGTGGCGTCTGATCGTAACCGAGCGCCTGTAGTTGCTCACGCGCGCGGTGCAGATCGCCGGTATCGACAAGCGGCCCGACGCGCACGCGGTACACCTGCGCCGGCGTCGTCGCGTGCGACACGATCACACCGTGCTCGACATCTGGCGCAAGGCTTTCAGCCAGGCGCTGAGCACTGCTCTGCTCGCGAAAAGCACCCACCTGCAAAAAAGCATTGCTGGGCAGCGCTGTGTCACCGCCCGCCTGACGCAGCGGCGCAGGGGCGGTGCCATCAGGCACAATAATTTCAACGTCCACCATCGCCGTACCCTGATCGGCAAACCCGAGGCGCTGGGCCGCAGCGTAGCTCAAATCGATGATCCTGTTGTCGTGGAACGGGCCGCGATCATTGACACGCACCACCACACTGCGACCGTTATCGACGTTGGTGACCCGCACATACGATGGAATCGGCAGCTTCTTGTGCGCCGCGGTCATGGCGTACATATCGTAAATCTCGCCATTGGAGGTGTGTCGCCCGTGAAATTTCTTGCCGTACCACGAGGCGATCCCGCGCTCCTGATAGTCCGTCTCATCATCGATCAGTCGGTAGGTCCGCCCGAGGACTGTATAAGGGTTGCGGTTGCCTGCCAGGGTGCGCACTTCGTGCCGGGGAACAGCGTCGGGCACATCGGAGAGGTCGACTGGCTCGGACGGCCCCCGATCACGCTCCTCCGGCGGCTCGGGCGCCAGCGGCGGGAACCCCGCACAGGCCGCGAGCAGGGCCAAGGCACACGCGGGTAAAAAAAGTTTCAGAGTGGTCATTCGCCGGCCTCCAATTGCGAGCGAAGTTCACGGCTCAGATCATACACGGCCATGGCATACAAGTGGCTGCGATTATAGCGCGTAATCACATAAAAATTGTGAAACCCAAACCAGAACTCTTCACCGTAGTCGCCCTCCAGCTGCAGAGGTGATGCTGGTGCAGCGTCGTCGACCGGCACCACCGGCTGAAAGCCCCGCTCTCGCCACTCCGAGACCGGCGTCTCGGGCCGGCTGATACTGTTGTAGCGGATGTCATCGGGCTTGTCGTCAGTGCGCACCCGCACGGCGACCGGCTCGTCCGCACGCCAGCCGTGGCGACTAAAATAGTTCGCAACACTGCCGATGGCGTCAGTCCTGTTGTTCCAGATATCGGTAAACCCATCGCCATCAAAATCTATCGCGTAGTGGCGATAACTCGAGGGCATGAACTGGCCATAACCCATGGCTCCGGCATAGGACCCTTTAAAGTCCAAAGGGTTCTGTTCCTGTTCGCGCATCAACAGAAAATAGTTTTCCAGTTCCCGTCGGAAGAAGTCTGACCGGGGCGGATAGTCAAAGGCCAAGGTCGAGAGCGCGTCAATCACCCTATGACTGCCCATATTGCGGCCATAGTTGGTCTCGACCCCAATGATGGCAACGATGATCTCGGCGGGCACGCCAAACTCCTTTTCAGCGCGCGCCAGGATATCCTTGTGCTCACGCCAGAACGCCACTCCGTTGTTCACCCTCAGAGGCACCACAAAAATCGGCCGATACTCGGCCCAGGTCAGGGTGCGCTCGGCCGGCCGGGCAATGGCATCAAGAATATTCTGACGCTTTTCGGCCTCGGACAGCCAAGCCTGAATTTGCTCGCGCTCAAACCCGTGCTCGCTCACCATGTGATCGGTGAAGGCCTCAGCCTCCGGGTGCTCACTGTAGTCGCTATGGGCTGACAATGTCAGAGCCAGCAGCAAGCCGGCCACTCCGGGTTTTCTCATCATTATCAATCCTGTTGTTGTCCCCGAGGTCAGCGCGTCACGCGCCGGCGCTCAGTGGCAATCGCCATTAAAATACCAAAGCCAGCCATAATAGAAATGATCGCGGTCCCGCCCTGACTGATCAGTGGCAGGGGTACCCCAACCACCGGCAGAAGCCCGGCAACCATGCCGACATTGACGAAAATATACACGAAAAACGTAAAGGTGATGCTCGCGGCCACCAAGCGGCCAAAGCTGTCCTGGGAGCGCAGTGCGATCAACATGCCGCGCATGATGATGAGGGTATATAAGCCCAGGAGCACCAGAATGCCGTAGAGGCCAAATTCCTCCGCCAGCACGGCGACCACAAAGTCCGTGTGTCCTTCCGGCAAGAAATCCAGCTGCGACTGAGTGCCCTGAAGCCAACCCTTACCTGAGGTGCCGCCCGAACCGATGGCGGTCTTGGACTGAATGATATTCCAACCTGCCCCCAGGCGATCCTGTTCGGGATCAAATAAGGTGATCACCCGACGCTTTTGATAGTCCTGCAGGACAAATTGCCACAGCGGCCAGACGCTCGCGAGCAACGCGAAGAAGGCACCAACGATATAACGCCAACGCAGTCCGGCAAAAAACAACACCACCAGCCCGGAGGAGGCCACCAGAATCGACGTTCCCAAATCGGGCTGACGCACAATCAACAAAGTCGGAATGACCACCAACACCAGAGACCACAGCACATGCTTGAATACTGGCGGCAACATGCGCTGGCTCAAATAGGCCGCGATGGCCAGGGGCATAGCCAATTTCATCAACTCGGACGGCTGGAACCGGAACCCGCCAATACTCAACCAACGCTGCGCACCTTTGGCCCCCACCCCCACAAGGAGCACCAACACCAGTACCAGCACGGTGCCCAGGTAAAACCAGATCGCGAAGCGTCGCATCACGTGCACGGGAATTTGCGCCACTGTCAGCATAGTGCCCAGAGCAATAACAAAATAGACCGCCTGACGCTGAACATTGGGCATGCTCTGGCCACTGGCACTGTAGAGCACCACCAACCCAAACACGGCGGTCAACAACAGCAACAGGATCAACAACAGATCGACATGGAAGCGTTGCTGAAAACGATCGCGTCGCCCAAAGCCCTGGCCCATCGAGGGCAAGCGGCGCAGAAAGTCCTGGGTGCTCACGGTTGACCTCCGCTGTCCGCACCCAGGTAGCGTTCGCGCAAATGGGCATCAAAAATTTTGCGGGCTACCGGCGCCGCGACCCCGGCACCGGATTCGGCATTCTCCACAATGACCGCCACTGCAATCTGCGGGTTGTCCTCGGGTGCAAAGGCCACAAACAAAGCGTGGTCGCGATGACGCTCGAGCAGTGCCTCGGAGTCGTACTCTTCACCTTGCGGGATGGCCACCACCTGTGCAGTACCGGTTTTGCCGGCAATGCGGTAGTCCAGTCCGCGTCGAATTCCCTGAGCGGTTCCACGTGTGCCATGAACCACGTCGGCCATCGCGTCAAACATGAAATCCCAGTGCTCGTCCTTGAGTGTGACGACATCGTCAACCTGTGCCAGCTGGGGCACCTCGCCCACACTTTGCACAACCTGTGGACGCAAGCGGACACCGCGAGTAGCCAATGCGGCGGTGGACACGGCCAGCTGCAATGGCGTCGTCAGCACATCGCCTTGACCGATAGCCATATTGAGATTGTCCCCGGGAAACCAGGGCAGCCCTCGGGCGCGGCGCTTCCAGTCACGCGAGGGCCAGATCCCTGCACGCTCGGTGGGAATATCAATGCCAGTACGGGCACCCAGGCCGAAGCGGGCGCCAAACTCATGCATCAAGTCCACCCCCATGCGGTGCGCCAGGTCATAGTAATAGACGTCACAGGACTCGACCATGGCCTGTTTCATATCCACCCGGGGACCGTGACCGCGACGGCGCCAATCGCGGTACAGACGATCGTCGCCGGGCAACCGATAGTAACCCGGGTCGCGTACCCAATGATCCGTGTCGACAATTTCGTGGTGTAAACCCGCGAGGCCGATAATCGGCTTGAGTGTTGAACCCGCAGGGTACTGACCCTGGATAAAACGGTTGAACAACGGAATGTCCAGGGAGGTGTTCAGCGCATTGTAATCCGTAAAACTGATACCGGTGACAAACAGGTTGGGGTCATAGCTTGGCACACTCACAGCCGCCAGAACGCCACCGGTTTTGACGTCCAGTGCCACCACCGCGCCCCGGCGCCCCGCCATCGCTTCGGTGGCGACTTCTTGCAGGCGGATATCCATGTGCAGCACCAGATCCTGGCCGGGCACCGGCGGTGTCCGGTCAAGTACCCGCAACACCCGGCCACGAGCGTTGGTCTCAACGTTCTGGTGCCCCACCTGCCCGAGAAGAATACGTTCGTACTGACGCTCAAGGCCGATTTTGCCGATTGAGTGGGTACCGCTATAGCGTTTGAAGTCATCCTCGTCAAAACGGGCCACGTCCTGCTCACTGATGCGCCCCACATAACCCACAGTATGCGCAAAGAGCTTGCCATAGGGATAATGGCGCACCAGTTGGGCATCCACCTCGACCCCATCGAGGCGGTATTCGTTGACCGCCAGGCGGGCAATTTCCTTTTCATTCAGCCGATAGCGCAAAGGGATGGCCTCAAAGGGCCGACGGCGTTGATGTAACTGATCGTAAAAACGATCGATATCGCTCGGGGTAACGTCCACCAAGCGCTGCAACAGTTCGAGGGTAGCCTCGAGGTCGCCCACGCGCTCGCGCACAACAGAGAGCGTGTAACTGGGGCGGTTATCCGCCAACAGGACGCCATTGCGATCGTAAATCAGCCCGCGGGTGGGTGGAATGGGCTGCAAGTGCACCCGGTTGCGATCCGACTGGGTCGCGTAAACCTGATGATGGGTCACCTGCAGGCCATAGTAGCGCATGACCAGCACGCCCATCATCAGCGCTACCAGCACAGCCACCACAATCAGGCGGCTGAGGAAGATACGCTCCTCGCGATGGTGATCTTTAAAACGCCTTGCCTCTGACATGCTGCCTCAGGTCGATACTGCTCGTCGTTATCGTTGAGCTGCGCTATTTATGATAGGGATGGTTATTTAACAGGGTCCAGGCCCGGTAAAGCTGTTCGATCAGCACAATGCGCACCAGCGGATGCGGCAGCGTCAGCGCCGAAAGCGACCAGCGCTGCTGCGCCAGCGCCAGGCACGCCGGCGCCAGACCGTCAGGACCACCGACGAGCAGACTGTAATTGCGGCCACTCATGCGCCAATCGGCCATGCGTTCAGCCAGTTGCT
Organism: Marinimicrobium alkaliphilum; assembly: GCF_003259155.1. Classification (GTDB taxonomy): domain Bacteria; phylum Pseudomonadota; class Gammaproteobacteria; order Pseudomonadales; family Cellvibrionaceae; genus Marinimicrobium_A; species Marinimicrobium_A alkaliphilum. The sequence continues at coordinate 90,733 of NZ_QGMQ01000002.1, read as the reverse complement.
CCGTGCTCCAGGGCTTACCCTTCACATCCAGCGCAATCACCTGATCACCTTTGCCGATCGCCGCGAGCATGGCTTCGCCTTCCTTCTCGATGGCTTTTGCGGGGTCGGTAGATTTACCTCTGGAGCCCAAGGGTAACTCAACCAACTCCACCGCACAGTCGCGCGGCAAGCGCTTGGCGTACTCCTGGTAGCCCTGTTCAACCCACGCGGGCATTTTGGTGCCCACAGCAATCAGGCGTAAACGCACGCTATTAGTTCCCGGAGCGGCCGGCAGGTTCCGTGGACCAGAGTTTTTCCAGGTCGTAGAAGGTCCGGGTTTCCTCCAGCATCACGTGAACCACGGTATCACCGAAGTCGACCAACACCCAGTCGCCAGCCTCGATGCCTTCGCTCCCGAGCGGTTGCATGCCCTGTTTTTTGGCTTCCTGTACGACGTTATCAGCCAGGGATTTGACGTGCCGTGTGGAGGTGCCGCTGGCGATGATCATGGTGTCCATCACGTCGCTCAGATCGCGTACATTCAGGCTGGTAATCTCTTTGCCCTTGAGGTTGTCCAGGGCTTCGGTAATCAGGGTATTCAATTCATCCGGTGACATGAGGTCTCTATAACTCGCTTTTTACGTCTAATGGACGCCAGGGCTTCAAGCCCGGGCGTATAAGTGGTTCTGCTCAATGTAGTGCCATACCGGATCCGGCAGCAAAAAGCGCGCCGACTCACCGGCCGCGATCTGCGCGCGAATCTCGGTCGCCGAGATCGGCAGCAGGCGCAATCTCAACGTTACAATCGCGCCCGCCGGCGTCGTCGCCGCCTGCGCCAGTGGCCGGCGACGCTCGGCCAACAGATCGGCCACCGGCCCTCGGGTCGGCAGCGGTGCATCCGGGCGCTCAATCACCACCAGGTGAGCGTGATCAAGCAGCTCGCGCCAACGGTGCCAGCGATCAAGCCCGGCAAAGGCATCGGTACCCAGCAACCAGTAGAGCGGCGTATCAGCGCCCAGTTCCCGACGCACTTCTATCAGGGTTTCGACGGTGTAGGACGGCCCGTCGCGGCGCAACTCACGCTCGTCGAGTACCAACTCGGGGCAGTCCTGCAGGGCCAGCTGCAACATCCTTGCGCGTTCGACGCTGGTCACGGAAGGTTGATCCCGGTGCGGCGGCCGGTGGCAAGGCAACAACCGGACCTGTGCCAGCCCGAGCGCCTCCCGCGCCTCCAGCGCCATACGCAGATGCCCGATATGGATGGGGTCAAAGGTGCCCCCCATCAATCCGACAGCGTGCGCGTTATTGACGGATGTGGCCATCGCCAAGCACGATCCACTTCTGTGAAGTCAAACCTTCCAAGCCGACCGGGCCGCGCGCGTGGATTTTGTCCGTAGAGATACCGATTTCCGCGCCCAGTCCGTATTCGAAGCCATCGGCAAAGCGGGTCGAGGCATTGACCATTACCGAGCTGGAGTCCACCGCACTCAGGAAGTGGCGCGCCCGGGTGTAGTCCTCAGTCACTATCGCCTCGGTATGCTGGGAGCTGTAGCGGGTGATGTGGGCAATCGCTTCGTCAATCCCTGAAACCACCTTGATCGACAACACCGGCGCGAGGTACTCCGTTGCCCAGTCCGCTTCCGTGGCGTCACTGGCACTGATGATGGCACAAGTCTTGGGACAGCCCCTCAACTCTACACCCTTGTCGTCGTAGGCATCGGCCAGGCGCGGGAGAATGTCCCCAGCGACCGACTCATCCACCAGCAGGGTTTCCATGGCGTTGCAGACGCCATAACGGTGGGTCTTGGCATTCAGGGCGATGGCGAAGGCTTTGTCCAGGTCGGCACGGCCATCAATATACACGTGGCAGATACCGTCCAAATGCTTGATCACCGGTACCCGCGCCTCGTTGCTGATACGTTCGATCAGCCCTTTGCCACCGCGGGGCACAATCACATCCACATACTCGGGCATGGTAATCAGCCGGCCCACGGCCGCCCGATCGGTGGTTTCCACCACCTGCACGGCGGTCGCGGGCAGGCCGGCCTTTTCCAGCCCCTGACGAATACACGCGGCAATGGCCCGGTTGGAATGGATCGCTTCGCTGCCACCGCGCAGAATCGCGGCATTGCCGGACTTGAGACACAGGCTGGCCGCGTCGACAGTTACGTTGGGGCGGGACTCATAAATAATGCCCACGACCCCCAGGGGCACACGCATCTTGCCGACCTGGATGCCGCTCGGACGATAATTCAGGTCGGTGATGGCACCGCAGGGGTCCGCCAGCGCCGCAACCTGACGCAAGCCCTCGATCATGCCGTCGATGGTGGCCGGCTTGAGCGCCAGACGATCGAGCATCGCCATATCCAGGCCGTTGGCCTCGCCCGCATCCAGGTCTTTGCGGTTTTCCTCGGCCAGGCGAGTACGCGCCGCTTCCAGGGCTTCGGCAATGGCCAGGAGAGCCTTGTTCTTGACCCCGGCGCTGGCGGTCGCCAGCACTCGCGAAGCCTGCCGGGCCTGTTCGCCCAAGGTTTCCATATAAGCTGCTACGTTGTCGATTTCAGCCATTTCTCACTTCCACTCCCACCAAAAACACAAAGGCCCGAGCGCACCATTGGGCTCGAGCGCGCAAAAACAGCGTCGTTTTGCGCATTAAACGGCGGATTATACCTGTTTGGGGCGGCATTTTGGTGCATTTTTGCGCATTTCGAACCGGGGATTTTTCCATGTTCCCTTCAGTTTGTATTCAGCTTCACGGCGCTACTCTGGCATCAAGGGTGAATAACACCCGATCCAGCGAAAGGCACACGATGTCCAAGAGGAGAAACGCCATGAAAAAGCGTCACTATTCACGATTTTCCCTGAGCCTTGCCGGCACATTGCTGGCGGCATCTCTGCTGACCCAGACCGCCCACGCCGCGCCTCCGGGCCACCAGTACGGCCGGGTCGTTGATGCCCAACCGATCTATCAAACCCGCAGTCACCGGGTACCCTATCAGGCCTGCCATATTGAAACTCGGGCCCACCGCACCGGTGGCACCAACCGCGACACCGTTACCGTGGTGGGCGGCCTGCTCGGTGCTGCGGTAGGCCACGAACTGGGCAATAGCCGCCGAAACAAACAGGTGGGTGCCGCCGCCGGAGGGCTACTGGGCGCGGCCATCGCCCGTGACGCCACCCGCAACAGGGCGCCAGCAACGACTCGCTACCGCGACCACGAGGTCTGCCAAACCCACTACCGCACCGAGCACAGCCGGGAGCTTGTGGGGTACAATGTCACTTATCGCTATCAGGGGCGCCTGTACGAAACCCGTACTCGCCAACACCCCGGGGGACGCATCCCGGTCACAGTCAGCGTTCGTCCGGCACGGCGCTACTGAGCCCGCACCCTGGGCTTTAACGCAGCTAAACGAAAGTGTCCGCATCTTTACAGTGCGGGCACTTGCATGTTGGCGGTGCTCGCGGGATAGTAATCGTAGAAAAATGCGTCTACACATGAACTTACAGGAGTCGTACAATGATGCCGCGCCTTACCTCCTTAGCCTTGGCTGCTACACTGTTGCTGGGTGCTGCCGGAGCCTATGCCGCCGCGCCGGGCAGCAGCTGGACGGCCGCCCAACAAGAGAATCGCCAACAGGTTAACCGGGGGCGAATTTCCTCTGCCGAGGCGGCCACCATCGTGCGCCAACGCTTTGGCGGTGAAGTGATGAACGTCAGCACTCGTCAAGAGGGCAATATCACCGTGTACCGGGTCAAGATTCTGCAAAGCTCGGGACATATGCGCACCGTGAGCGTCAACGCAGAGACCGGCGCCATCATGAACTAAACGCCTAACGCGTTATTACAGGCTGGCTGTTACGTGCGAATTCTGGTCATCGAAGACGAACCTGCACTACGTGAGCAGATCGCCCAGCTGCTTACGGGGCAGCGCTATGCCTGCGATACCACCGCCGAAGGCAACGAAGGCCTGTTCCTGGGCCAGGAAGTCGACTACGATCTGGCTGTTGTTGACCTCGGCCTGCCCGGGCTGGACGGAATCTCCATCATTCGCCAATGGCGCGACCAGCAACGACGGTTTCCGGTGCTGATCCTCACAGCCCGGGGCGCCTGGCAGGACAAAGTCGAAGGCCTGGAAGCCGGCGCCGACGATTACCTGACCAAGCCCTTCCATCCCGAGGAACTCAAAGCCCGTATCAACGCTCTGGTACGCCGCGCCAACGGCCAGGCTTCACCGGTCCTGGAGTACGGCCCGCTGCGCTTGGACACCAGCGCCCGCCAGGTCAGCCTCCACGGTGAGCCGGTGGAGCTGACCAGCTATGAATACAACACCCTGACCTACCTGGCACTCAACGGCGGCAAGGCGGTATCGAAAACGGAGCTGACTGAACACCTGTACGCTCAGGATTTCGACCGGGACAGCAATGTCATTGAAGTCTTTATCGGTCGGCTGCGCAAAAAACTCGATCCGAACGGCACACTGCAACTGATTACCACACAGCGGGGGCTTGGCTACCGCTTTAACCTTCAGCCAGGACAAGGAACCCCTTAACCGTGCGCGTGCGCTCCCTTTCAACCCGCCTATTGATGGCCTCGGCCGTATTGATGCCGGTGTTTCTGGGCCTGACCGGCGTTTTTCTGGACAATGCCTTTCAGCGCAGCCTGCAGACCGCCACCGAAGAGCGGATGCGCGGCCAACTGTATCTGCTCTTCAGTGTTGCGGAAATGAGCGACAATGGCGACATTCCGAGCCTGCAGATGCCTGCCGCTCTGATCGAGCCGGAATTCGAGCGTTTTGACTCCGGACTCTATGCGTTTGTCTATGATGAGAACGATCGCCTGTTATGGCAGTCCGGCTCGGTCGGGCTAAAGCCGGACCCCGTGGCCCGCCTCAACCCGACCCGTCAGCCGGGCGACCTGGTAATGCAGTCGCTAAATTACGACGGCGAACGCTTCTTCGCCGCGCAGTTCGATATTATCTGGGAAGACGACGACGGCGACACCCACCCTTTCCGCTTTGTGGTACTGCGCAATAAAGCCATCTATATGGCCGAGCTGGCCGCTTATCGCAACCACCTGCTGAGCTGGCTCGTGGCCGCAGGTCTGTTGCTGCTGATCGGTCAGGGCATCATCCTGAAATGGGGGCTCCGCCCCCTGCGTCGACTGGCGCGGGCGCTGCACCTGATGGAGCGCGGCCAAAGCAACCGCCTGGGGGGCCACTACCCCACCGAAATGCAGGAGGTGGTCGACAACCTGAACCAGGTCCTTGCGCGCGAAGAGGCCATGCGTCAGCGCTACCGACACAGCCTGAGCGACCTCGCCCACAGCCTGAAAACACCGCTCGCCGTACTCCAGTCCAGCCTGGACCAACCCGCAGACGATTTGCGGGCCACTGCCACCGAGCAGGTCTCACGCATGAGCCAGGTGGTCAACTACCAGTTACAGCGCGCCATGTCCGAACAACAGCAAGGGATGCATCAGCGAGCTAAACCTGCCGCGGTCATCAAACGCCTGAGTAGCGCACTGGATAAGGTGTACCGGGAAAAGTCCGTCTACTGCGAAGTGGACATCGACAAGAGCCTACACGTTGCCGCCGACGAGCAGGACCTGATGGAAGTGCTCGGCAACATGCTCGAGAACGCCTACAAATACTGCCGCCATCAGGTCAGGGTAAGCGTCCAAGGCCGGGCCGGGAACCAAGTCTGCATCAGCATCAGCGACGACGGCCCGGGCGTGCCCGAAGACGAGCGCGAGCGCATTCTTCAACGCGGCCAGCGTCTGGACACCCTGCAGCCCGGCCAGGGGATCGGCTTGTCGGTGGTTATCGATATTGTCGACAGCTACGGCGGCAACATCACGGTGACCGATGCAGAGCTGGGCGGCGCTGAATTTACGCTGATTTTGCCGGCCGGCAGCACTTAGAACCTAAAGATTAAAACCAAAAAAAACCACCCGCTTGGGTGGTTTTTTTTGGCTCCATCCCCTCTCATAAAAAGAGCCGACCCAAAGGGCCGGCAAGGGAGACAGATGCATAACGTCCGTTCAGAAAACCCGGGCTTCCTGCCCGGGGTAAAAGCTGTTTAGAACTCGATCGGCAAGCTGAAAGACACCAGGAATTTAGGCTCGTCGTTCAGGTCCGGATCGTCGGCATCATCAACCACCAGACCCAGAGTGAAGCTCAGGTTGTCATTGTAGTTGTAGGTGATGTCAACGTGAGAATAGTCATCTTCATGCAGACCGTAGGCGAAGGTGAAGTCACCTACATCAACGCCAGCGACAACGTACCAATACTCATCCAGATCTTCCAGACCGTGGAAATAGGTCAGAGAGAAGGCGCTGTAGCCGAGGCCCAGGTAGGCTTCAACATTGTCACCCGGTGATTGCTCGGTTTCCGGATAGACATAGGTCACGATACCCAGGTCGTAGGAAAAGTCGCCGTAGTCGCCCGCATAACCCAAGTAGATGTCATACTCAGTACCCTCAGAGGCATCACCTGAAGAGGTCCACAAACCGGCGTAGAAACCGTTGGAGCTGATGCTCAAATCACCCCAGATGGCGGCACCACCGCCCAGATCCTGACCACGCCAGTAGTACATGCTGGCAGCGCCCACCTCGGCAGAGACTTCCGTTTGAGCGTGAGCAACCGGCGCTACAGCACATACGGCCAGAGCAGATGCGGCGATAGAGCTGGAAAGAAATTTTTGCTTCAAGTTCATGAGTTCTTCCTCTAAGTGTAATGGCAGTACTTGGTTTTCTAATGGAGCTATTCGATTCCATACCGAACGAGCTTATCCGGTAAATAGCAGGGACCGCGCCAACTTTTATATTTACTTAAAAAACAATACGTTATACGTATTTCTGGCATTTCTACCCAGTATCCCGAAACCATGACGCACCATTACAGTGCGACAGTGCCCGGTATCCCGGCACACCGTGCACCAATTTAATGCAGCTATTTCAGCGCCAATTCTGTCGATGATTGGCGCCGCTTACCACGGCGCTGCAACCACTGTCTGGGCGAGAATTCCAGATACACGGTCAACGCCACCAGTACCAATACTGATCCGATCAAGACTGACAAGGTCAGCCTCTCGCCCGCCACCCAGGCACCAAGCAGCAACGCCAGCACCGGGGTTATCAAGGTGGTGAGCGACACCGCGCTGGCCGAGGTGTGTTTGAGCACATAGAAGAACAGGGTAAAACCCACCAGCGACCCCATCACCGCCAAATAAACCACCGCACCAGCGGATTTGACCGATACCGCCTCGGGCGCCGCGCCATCGAGCAACCACCAGCACAGCAGTAACCCCGGCACGGCAAACAGCAGAGCGCCCGCAGCCTGATTGAAAGGGTCCACCGTCGTATTCAGACGCTTGAGCGAGACACTGCTGAACGAAAAAAGCACACTCGACCCGAGAATGCCCAACATGCCGATGGCCGCTTGCACATCAATGCGCCATTGCTCGGAAAAAATCACCGCCAAACCGGCGACCGCCACCACCAGGGCCAGGACCCGACGGCGGGTAAACGGGTTCTGACGCAGAATCAGCAAGGTCATCAAACCGGTGACAAAAGGCGAGAGTGCGAACACCACGGCAATGACACCAGAGGGAATAAACTGCGCGGACCAGTACACCAGGGGCATATTGGGAAAGATGCCGATCGCCGCCGCCAGATAGACCTTCCAGGCACCGGGTTGAGCAAACAGCGCCGGCCGGTTAAACAAGGCATTAATAATCAGGGCGAGCACCAACGCCAACACCATGCGGGCGCTGGCGGCGGCGACAAAACTCAGGCTGTCACTGCTCCATTGAATACTGAGCGGCGTAGTGGCCCAAATCAGTATCACCAAAATAAATCCAATTGCGATCGTCATGACACACATCCTGTTGTGAGCGCGTACCGCCGGCGGGATTTTTGAGGAAGGAAAAACAAAAAAGCCGCAGGCGGTTGGCGCTGCGGCTTGGGGTAAATTCAATCAGGTATCACTGAAACTCATTGCCAAATCCCCTGCCGCAGCCCACGTGCACGCACCACCGCGCGCCATAGGGCGTGCAGTGCGACGGAACGAATCACTGGGGTCATACAGTTCATGGGGTAGCTCATGGTCAAATCAGTTCAGAGAACGGCGGCGCTCGCGAAAGCGGCCCCGAGTTCACTGAGTCTAAAACAATCGGCAGCCGCCAACAATAAGCAGATCGCGCTTTTTTATGTCAAACTCATCGTCTTTTCAGAAAAGAGTGGATTCAGACGAAAACCATGCAGATCTATCGAGTTGGTGGCGCCGTGCGCGACAAGCTGTTGGGTTACCCCCATCACGAAAATGATTGGGTGGTGGTCGGCGCTCAACCGGATACCCTGCAGGCTCAGGGTTTTAAACCCGTGGGCAAGGACTTCCCGGTGTTTCTGCATCCGGAAACCAGAGAGGAGTACGCCCTGGCGCGCACCGAGCGCAAAAGCGGTCACGGCTACGGCGGCTTCACCTTCCACTGCGCACCGGATGTCACTCTGGAGCAGGACCTGCAACGCCGGGACCTGACCATCAACGCCATGGCCGAAGACGACCAGGGGCGCGTGATCGACCCCTGGGGTGGACAGGCCGACCTCGCCGCAAAAGTCCTGCGCCACGTGTCTCCGGCCTTTGTGGAAGATCCTCTACGGGTCGTGCGGGTTGCACGCTTTGCCGCCCGCTACGCCCACCTGGGGTTTACCATCGCCAAGGAAACGGCCACGCTCATGCGCGACATCGTCGCCGCGGGAGAAGTGGACCACCTGGTGCCCGAGCGGGTCTGGAAAGAAACCGAGCGCGCCCTGGGTGAAGCCCAGCCGCAGGTGTATATCTCAGCGCTGCGCGAGTGCGGCGCCCTGGCCCGACTGATGCCGGAAGTCGACGCGCTTTTTGGCGTCCCCCAGCGAGCCGAGTACCACCCGGAAATCGACACCGGCATTCACACCCTGATGGTACTCGAGCAGGCCGCACGCCTGAGCGACGACACCCAGGTGCGCTTTGCCGCCCTGACCCACGATTTGGGCAAAGGTGTGACACCGCAAAGTGAATGGCCTCGTCATATTGGTCACGAAACCAGGGGCCTGCCGCTGGTGCGGGCGCTGTGCGAACGCTTGAGCGTTCCCAAAGACTACCGGGAACTGGCGCTGCTGGTGAGCGAATTTCACCTGCACTGCCACCGGGCCGCCGAGCTGAAGCCGGCTACCCTGCTCAAGGTGCTCAAACGTACCGACGCCTTGCGCCGCCCTGGGCGTTTTGAGCAGTTCCTGTTGGCCTGCGAAGCTGACGCCCGGGGGCGCACCGGGTTTGAAGACCGCAGCTACCCCCAGGCAAAACTTTTTCGCCAAGCGTTGAGCCAGTGCCAAGCCGTCAACGTAAAGGACTTGGTCGCCCGCGGCTTGTCCGGCAAAGACCTGGGCGACGCGCTTGAACGTGAACGCCTGCTGGCGTTAAAGACCCTGTCAAAGGATGCCCTCAATGACTGACGTGATTCCCGTCGCCCTGATTACCGGCAGCGCCAAACGCCTCGGTGCGCAAACCGCACGTACGCTCCACGCCGCCGGCTACCGGATTGTGCTGCACTACCGACACTCGGCCAACGATGCCGAACAACTGGCGGCAGACCTCAACCGGACGCGCCCGGATTCCGCCGTGGCCCTTCAGGCTGACCTGAACCAATCGACTGACGTCGAACAACTCGCGCGTGCGGCGCTCGCCCAATGGCAGCGCCTGGACGCGCTGATCAACAACGCCTCGAGCTTTTTTCCGACGCCGGTGGGCGAAGCCACCGAGGCGCACTGGGACGACCTGATCAACAGCAACCTCAAGGCGCCGTTTTTTCTCGCCCAGGCGCTCGCACCAGCCCTGCGTGCCAGCGGCGGGACCATCGTCAACATGGCGGATATTCACGCCGACCGACCTCTGAGCCAACACCCGATTTACTGTGCCGCCAAAGCCGGTAACGTCATGCTGACCAAGTCACTGGCGCGCGAGCTCGCGCCCGAGGTGCGCGTCAATGGCATCGCACCGGGCGCCATTCTGTGGCCGGAAAGTGACGCCGACATGAGCGAGGATGCCAAACAGGGGATTCTGCACAAAGTACCGCTGGGGCGGGAGGGACACCCGGACGACATTGCCCGGACGATTTTGTTTCTGGTGCGCGACGCACCCTATATCACCGGGCAAATTATCGCCGTCGACGGTGGTCGCTCGCTGGCAGGCTAAAGCGCGGAAGAAATCACCTGCCCCTGCCAGACAAAATCCACCGGCCACAGGCGCTGGCGGTTTTTGTCATAGTCGAGCCAGAGCTGACGATAGGCTTTGCCCGCGACCGGGTGGAGGGTATCAGGGGCAATTTCCGCCAGGGGCCATAGCACAAAGGCGTTTTTGGTAATTTCATCCCGCGGCAGATCTACCCCGGCCTCGGAGCCGACGAAGTCGCCATAGGTGAGAATATCGATATCCAGGGTTCGGGAACTGAACTTCGGGCCTTTCCGACAGCGGCCATTATCATCTTCTATGGTTTTCAGAACGTCAGACAATTCGGCAATGGACAGCGCCGTATCTATGCCCACCACCAAATTGTAAAAATTGCTTCCGTCGAAGCCCACAGCCTCGCTTTCAAACACCGAGGAGATACTCAGCTCACCGAATTGGGCCCGCAGGGCATCAAGGGCCGCGAGAATATGCTGCTCGCGCGCCATGTTGCTCCCCAGACTCAGGTAAACCCCTGTCATTGCGGTTTTTCCCCCCGCTCGATAATCAGCCCCACATCACGCGCACCACGCAATGCACCCGGCTTACTCAAGCGCAGACGCACCCAGGGCACGCCGAACTCGTTGCGGATAATCGCGGCCACCTCTTCTGCCAATGATTCTACCAGCAAGGCATCCCGGTTTTCGACATAGGCAATCAGGCGTTTGGACACTGCCTTGTAGTTGAGCGCGTACTGGATGTCGTCGGTCTCGGCGGCTTTGCGGATATCCGCCGCCATGTCCAGGTCCAAACTCACTGTCTGCTTGACCTGCCGCTCCCAATCATAAATGCCAATAATGGTTTCGATCTGTAAATCACGGATATACACAATATCCATAGACGCGCCTCTTGTGGGGAAACTACTTTCATTGATTACAGCGGCGGCAAGCTGTCGAGCGGCCAGCGCGCCTTGACGTTCACCGCCAGACTCTCACGCTGCCCCGCCATCAGACGCTGGCAGCCCGCATAGGCGATCATGGCGCCATTGTCGGTACAGAACGCCGGGCGCGCGTAGTACACCCGCGCGCCGATTTTACCCAGAGCGGCCTCCAGCTCCGTCCGCAGGCGGGTATTGGCTGACACGCCCCCGGCGATAATCAGGGTTTTCAGGCCGGTTTGCTCCAGCGCCCGGCGGCATTTGATCGCCAGGGTACCCACAACCGCCTCCTGGAAGGCGTGCGCGATGTCCGCGCAGGTCTGCTCGTCGGGCAAGCCATCGACCTGCGCATGCTCGGCCACCGTGTTCAGGGTGTAGGTCTTGAGCCCGCTAAAACTGAAGTCCAGCCCCGGCCGGTCAACCATGGGCCGGGGGAAGGTGAAGCGCCCAGGCGTACCGCGTTCGGCGAGGCGCGCAATATGCGGGCCACCGGGGTAATCCAGGTCGAGCATCTTGGCGGCCTTGTCAAAGGCCTCGCCCGCCGCATCATCCAGGGATTCCCCCAGCATTTCGTACTGACCAATACCCTTTACTGCCACCAACTGGGTGTGGCCACCGGAGACCAGCAGGGCCACAAACGGGAACGCTGGCGGCGACGCCTCCAGCATCGGCGCCAGCAGATGACCCTCCATATGGTGGACGCCCACCGCCGGCACCCCCCAAGCATACGCAAGGGCGCGCCCGAGGGATGCCCCCACCATCAGGGCACCGATCAAACCCGGGCCCGCGGTGTAGCAAATGGCGTCTATATCTTCCTTTTGGGAGCCACACTCGGCCATCACCTGCTCAATCAGGGGCAACAGCTTGCGCACATGGTCGCGCGAGGCCAGTTCGGGCACCACGCCACCATACTCAGCATGCAGGTCGATCTGACTGTAAAGGGCGTGCGCCAGCAGACCCCGCTCGCCATCGTAAATGGCGACCCCGGTCTCGTCGCAGGAGGTTTCGATACCCAGTACGCGCATAGCTTTGCCCCTTGCCAAACCCTGACAGAATGCCTGAAAGAAAGGGGCGTATGATAAAGGCGCGCGGCGCCACCCGCCAGTGCCCAAAGGATTTGTTACCTGGAGTACAATTGACAGTTGCAGCGGGCACGGTAAATGGTTAGAATCTGCGCCCCTTAGGAACCCGACCGTACAACTCGAGGCAACGGCGGGCTGAATTGACCCAGTAAAGGTAAAAGCATGCCTTCAGTAAAGATTAAAGACAACGAGCCGTTTGACGTAGCCCTGCGCCGTTTCAAGCGTTCTTGCGAAAAAGCCGGCATTTTGGCCGAAGTTCGCGGCCGTGAGTTTTACGAGAAGCCCACCTCCGTGCGTAAGCGCGAGCGTGCAGCTGCCGTTAAGCGTCACGCCAAGAAACTCCAGCGCGAAACCAAGAAGTTTCAGCGCCTGTATTGATTGGGTGCGGGCCACTCAGCGCCCGCCCCGGTCAATTTTGCCCTCGGGAGCAGCCCCATGTCCGGCTCTGAGCTAAAAGCACAGATCAACGCCGCCGTTAAGGATGCCATGCGCGCCAAAGAAAAAGAGCGCCTGGGTGTCCTGCGTCTGACTATGGCGGAGTTCAAACGCATCGAAGTGGACGAGCGCATCGAACTGGATGACGCTCGGGTGCTGGCTGTGCTCGACAAGATGCTCAAGCAGCGGCGCGATTCTGCCCAGCAGTATATCGATGCCGGTCGCGAGGAGCTCGCCGCTCAGGAACGCTTCGAGATCGGCGTCATTCAGGAATTTCTCCCCCAACCCCTGAGCCTCGAAGACATCGACCGGATGATCGACGCCGCTATCGTCTCCAGCGGCGCCAGCACTATGCGCGAGATGGGTCAGGTAATGAGCCAGCTCAAGCCTCAGATGCAGGGGCGCGCCGATATGGCCGAGGTCAGCAAGCGCATCAAAGCCAAACTCGGCTGATCCCTCCCCCGCGGCCACTGCACCAGAGCGCCGCTGGTCACTTTATGACACAATAACCCGACGTCCTTTCCTCGACGCAATTTTGTGACGACACTATGGCCGGCCTGATTCCACAAAACTTTGTCGACGACCTGCTCGACCGCCTCGATATCGTCGAGGTTGTGGATCATCGCGTCAAGCTGAAGAAGACCGGCAAGAACTACAGCGCCTGCTGCCCGTTTCACGACGAAAAGACCCCCTCCTTCACCGTCAGTCAGGACAAACAGTTCTACTACTGCTTTGGCTGCGGCGCGAGCGGCAACGCCATCGGTTTTTTGATGGAATACGAGCGCCTGAGCTTTCCCGACGCCGTGGACAGCCTGGCCCGAGTCGCCGGGCTCGAAGTGCCCCGGGAAGAACGCAGCGCCGCTCAGGAGCAGCGCGCCGAGCAGAAAAAGAACATTTACACGCTGCTGGAGAAGGCCGACGACTACTACCAGAATCAGTTGCGTCACCACCCCAGCCGCCAAAAGGCCGTGGACTACCTCAAGCGCCGCGGGCTCGACGGGCGCACAGCCAAGGATTATGGCGTCGGCTTTGCTCCCCCGGGCTGGGACAACCTGCTCAAGGCCCTGGCGCAGACCGAGGAAGACAAGCAACTGCTGATCGACGGCGGCATGCTCATTCACCAGGCCGAGCAGAAAAAACTCTACGACCGCTTTCGCCACCGGATCATGTTCCCCATCCGCGACACCCGTGGGCGGGTCATCGGCTTCGGTGGCCGGGTGCTGGGCGACGACAAGCCCAAGTACCTGAACTCCCCGGAAACCCCGGTGTTTCACAAGGGCCAGGAGCTCTACGGGCTGTTCGAAGCGCGCCTGGCCTACCGCAGCCTGCCGCGCCTGCTCGTGGTCGAAGGCTACATGGACGTGGTCAGCCTGGCCCAGTTCGGCATCCGCTATGGCGTTGCCACCCTGGGCACGGCCTGCGGCGAGGACCACCTGCGTCGGGCCTTCCGCTACACGCAAGAAGTCGTTTTCTGCTTTGACGGCGACAAGGCGGGTCGCAACGCGGCCCTGCGTGCGCTGGAAAGCGCGCTGCCAGTGATGGAGGATGGGCGCACGGTCAAGTTCCTGTTTTTGCCCGACGGCGAAGACCCGGATACCCTGGTGCGCCAGATCGGACCGGACAAGTTCACCCACATGATCGAGCTGGCCGTGCCGCTGGAAGACTTTTTGTTCGATGCGGTGTCAGAAGATTTGAATATACGCTCCATGGACGGGCGCGCTACGCTCAGTAAACGGGCCGCCCCTATGCTGGCAAAATTGCCCAAAGGTGTGTTCCGGGAATTGATGTTCGACAGCCTCGCGACCCGCACCGGCCTCAACCGGCGTACACTGCAGGAGCTGATCAGCGCGTCGACGAACCGGGCCAGCCCGCCCGCACCGGAAACGCCCGCACCGGAAACGCCCGCGCCTTCAGAAGCGCGCCCGAGTGCACCGCCGGCTGCGCCACTGCACACCGACGATCCGGGCCCCGGGGCCCTTGCTCCCGACCGACCGGAAGGCGCGGCCGACGAGCCGCCACCGGATTACGACGGTTACTTCGAGGGCCTGCCAGATAACCCGTTCGCCCCGGAAGCCGAGGCCCGCGCACCAAGTAAGTACTTGCTTCGACCAGCGCGCAAGGCCCTTGGGCTACTCTTGGCTCACCCGGCGCTGGCGGCCGAGCTTGAGCTGGGCGATCTGGACGAAGCACTGGCCCGGGACGAGCCCGAGCTGGTGCAACTGCGCCAACTCCTGGCCCTACTGCGCGAACGCCCCCACTACCGGCTCTCGCATATCATCGGCTTCTGGCAGGGCACCTACGGGCCAGACGCCACTGAAACCCTGGCGGCGATTGCCGGTCACGACCTTTTGGCTGCCGCCAGCGCCATAGCCCGGCCCCGGCCGGATAAGGCCGCCAAGGCCGAGTACGACGCCGCCAGCGCATTGCGCGACTGCCTGACCGGATTGCGCCGACAACTGAGCGAGGAGCGCCGACAGGCGTCGCTGGCACGGCTCAAGCAGGCCGATTTCGGCCAGCTCAGCGCCGAGGAAAAAAAGCAGCTGGTCGACCAGGCACTGGCCGGTAAAATCACCCCCGAGGGTTGATTTTATGGAATCCGGGCCAATAGTTACGTTATAATCGCGCGCTTTGCATTTCTATCACCTCCACACGTTACAGGGTACCGAATGGCTGACGACGCTAAACAGCAACAGTCTCGCATCAAAGAGTTGATTGCCCGGGGCAAGGAACAGGGTTACCTGACTTACTCCGAGGTCAACGACCACTTGCCGGAGGACATCTCAGATCCCGATCAGGTCGAAGACATCATTCAGATGATCAACGACATGGGTATTCGCGTCTACGAAACCGCACCAGACGCCGAAACCCTGCTGATGACCGACGGCGAAGCCTCGCCCGATGAGATTGCCGCCGCCGAGGCCGCCGCCGCACTGGCCGCCGTGGAGACCGAAGCCGGTCGCACCACCGACCCGGTGCGCATGTACATGCGCGAAATGGGTACCGTGGAGCTGCTCACCCGTGAGGGCGAGATCGCCATTGCCAAGCGTATCGAAGAGGGCGTACGCGAGCTGATGCACGCCCTGGCCTACTGGCCCGGCGCCGTTCAGCAGATCATTGACGAATTTGATCTGGTGGAAAAGGAAGAGCGTCGCCTGCCCGACGTTATCATCGGCTGGCTCGATCCTCACGACAACATCCCGCCGGCGACCCCGCGCAGCGATGACAGCGCCAGCACCAAAGCGTCTGATGACAACAACGATGACGATTCCGATGAGCCGGAGGAGGAAGAAGAAACCACCTCCGGTGTCGATCCGGAAGAAGCCCGTGCGCGCTTTGCCGACTTGCAAAAACAGCTGACCAAGGCCGAAAAAATCGCCGCCAAACACGGTCGCGAAAGCAAACAGGCCCAAAAAGAACTGACCGCCCTCGGCGAACTGTTCAAGTTCTTCAAATTGCCGCCACGCCAGTTCGAACCCATCTACACCCAGGTGCGCATTATCCTGGAGCGCGTTCGCCGCGAAGAGCGCGCCATCATGCGTTTGTGTGTGCGTCACAGCAAGATGCCGCGCAAAACCTTTATGAAGGAATTCCCGGGCAACGAGACCAACGAAGCCTGGATTCCCGAGATCATCAAGAAGAAGCGCGATTACTCCGACGCCCTGCGCGGGGTTGAGGGCGATATTGCCCGCGCCCAACGCAAGTTGCAGCAGATCGAGGAAGAGAGCGGCCTGACCCTGATGTTGATCAAGGACATCAACCGCCGCATGTCCATCGGTGAGGCCCGCGCCCGCCGCGCCAAGAAAGAAATGGTGGAGGCCAACTTGCGTCTGGTGATTTCCATCGCCAAAAAGTACACCAACCGCGGCCTGCAGTTCCTGGACCTGATTCAGGAAGGCAACATCGGCCTGATGAAAGCCGTGGACAAGTTTGAATACCGTCGGGGCTACAAGTTCTCCACCTATGCCACCTGGTGGATTCGCCAGGCCATCACCCGCTCCATCGCCGACCAGGCGCGCACCATCCGGATTCCGGTGCACATGATTGAGACCATCAACAAACTCAACCGTGTGTCCCGCCAGATGCTGCAGGAGATGGGCCGCGAGCCCACCCCGGAAGAGCTGGGTGAGCGCATGGAAATGCCCGAAGACAAAGTGCGCAAGGTGCTCAAAATCGCCAAAGAGCCGATCTCCATGGAGACGCCCATTGGCGACGACGAAGACTCGCACCTGGGTGATTTTATCGAGGACACCACCATTGTGTCACCGATTGAGTCGGCCACCACTGAAGGCCTGACCGAAGCCACCCGCGAAGTCCTCGCGGGCCTGACTGCCCGGGAAGCCAAAGTACTGCGCATGCGTTTCGGTATCGACATGAACACCGACCACACCCTGGAAGAAGTGGGCAAGCAGTTTGACGTGACCCGCGAGCGCATCCGCCAGATCGAAGCCAAGGCGTTGCGCAAGTTGCGTCACCCGAGCCGCTCCGATCACCTGCGCAGCTTCCTGGACGAGTAACCTCCGGCCCGCACTGCGGGCCTGCCGCTGGCCACCGCCCGCCGGTGGCCTTATAATGCGGCCTCTTTTTTACGGGCCTATAGCTCAGCTGGTTAGAGCAGTCGACTCATAATCGATTGGTCGCAGGTTCAAGTCCTGCTGGGCCCACCATATCGCCTTGCGGCGCTCCACCTGTTCTTGACACGGTGCGTCGCACACGGCTTGGCTCCACCCTGCTGGGCTTCACCCTATCGCCTTCGGCTCATGTTGAGCCTCAGCGGACTACGCCGGCCACAAGGCATTATCCGGATCAGTGCCTCACTGTCGGATTACGGCTGCGCCTAATCCGACCTACACAAACATCGGCACACCGCCTCCCGTAGGTCGGATTAGCCGCAGGCGTAATCCGACACCAGAGGCACATGGTCCCTCGTAGGTCGGATTAGCCCACAGGGCGTAATCCGACACCTGAGGCACCCATCCCTGTAGGTCGGATTAGCCCGCAGGGCGTAATCCGACACATCCCGCAACCAGACCCACCGGCAGCGGCACACAACGGAGACCCCATGCTGCTCTACTACCTCGACCTGGCCGGTGTTGCCGTATTCGCAGCCAGCGGTGTGCTTGCTACGCGCGAGCGCAATCTGGATGTCTTTGGCATGCTGGTCGTGGCCACGCTCACGGCCATCGGCGGCGGCACCTTGCGCGATCTGCTCCTGGGGCGCCATCCGATCTTCTGGATCGTCGACCACTGGTATCTGGCCACCATCGCCATGGCGACGCTGATCACGCTCATCTACCTCAGCCGTCGACCTCCCCCCGGCCTATTATTTCTGGCCGCTGACGCCGCAGGACTCGCGATTTTCGCGCTCTCCGGCGCGCAGTTGACGCTCGCGGCGGGTCACTCGCCGATGATCGCGGTGGTCATGGGCACCATGACCGGGGTGTTTGGCGGCATCTTGCGCGATGTCATCACCGCCCACGTACCTCTGGTGCTGCACAAGGAAGTTTATGCCACAGCAGCCATCGTCGGGATCCTGGTCTATCTGGCCTTGCGGGCCTTGTCGGTGCCGGAAACCGGTGCCTTTTTCACCGGCGTCGCCGTGGTCTTCGCCCTGCGGATGCTCGCGGTTCGCTGGGGCTTGAATCTACCTTCCCTGCCCCGCCAATAGGTGACTAGCGGGTTGGTAGTTTGTCCTCCAGTCCTCTAGAATACAGATGAGACCGATAACAGGACGCAATAGCCCTTTTATGGACCAGCCGGATCCGCAGGAACAGGAACAGAGACAACACACCCGTACCGTTGCCATCGTGGTGGGACTGGCGCTGCTGTTCCTGGCGTTTACTTTTACCCCCCTGACGCCCGCCCACATCATGGGTTGGGGTGAATCCGCCGCGGATAAGCCTTGGGCCATCGCCCTGATCCTGATCACCATGGCGGTAATGATGAGTCTGGGTCTGCCGGGCAGTATGTGTCTGTGGCTAATAGCGCCGTTTCACCCGCCCCTGACGGCCACTCTGCTCTTGGTGGCGGGCAGCCTGGCCGGTGCCCTCGGCGGCTATGCCCTGAGCAGCCGCCTGCGCGAAGCGGCCCCGCGTACCCGTATCGGCCAACGGATCTACAAACTGCTGACCGAGCGCGGCGACCTGCTGACCCAAACCGCCCTGCGTATGCTGCCGGGCTTTCCCCACGTGATCGTCAACTTCAGCGCCGGCCTGCTGCGCCTGCCACTGCCCACCTTCATCGCCGCCACCGTCATTGGCCTCTCAATCAAGTGGTCAGTCTACTGCAGCGCCATCTACGGTGCGCGCAACGCCATACAGGCGGAATCGGCACTGGATGTCTCCACCCTCCTGCCCTTGGGTATTCTGGGCATTCTGGTGCTGATCAGTGGCCAGTTCCGGCACCTCGGTAACCCGAAGGATTAATCCTTCCGATCTTTAATATCCTTTACCGTTTTCAGACTGGTCCTGCGCTCCCGCGGCATGATATTGTACTTATGACTATTATGTTCCAGCAATAATAACCCGACGGGATAGAACGATGAAACGACTCAGCACCCTGCTGCTCACCGCCAGTCTGGCGCTCCCAACGGCCAGCGCTCTGGCAGAAACCCACCGTATGACCATTGATACCCAAGGCTCTGCGGGTGAAATCAGTCGACACCTTTACGGTCAGTTTGCCGAGCACCTGGGGCGCGGCATTTACGACGGCTTTTGGAAAAAGGATGACCAAGGCGAGTATGTGATTCGCCAGGACGTGGTCGAGGCGCTCAAGGCCATCGCCATTCCCAACCTGCGCTGGCCCGGCGGCTGTTTTGCCGACTACTATTTTTGGCAGCACGGTATCGGTCCCAAGGAGGAGCGCCCCTCAGTGGTCAACAACCTGTGGGGCGGCGTTACCGAAAATAACGCCGTCGGCACCCACGAATTTATGGCCCTGGTGGACGAGCTGGGCACCGAGCCAGTCGTAGTCGGCAATGTCGGCAGCGGCACCGTCCAGGATATGGCCGACTGGTGGCAGTATATGAACCACCCGGGCGAAAGTCCCATGTCGCGCCTGCGCGCCGAAAACGGCCGGGAAGCCCCCTGGAATGTGGAGTACTGGGGCGTGGGCAACGAGAGCTGGGGCTGCGGCGGCAACATGCGTCCTGAGTACTACGCCGATCTCTATCGCCGTTACGCCACCTATCTGCACCCCTATGAGAATGTTCGCCCCTTCCGGGTCGCAGCCGGGGCGGCCGGTGACGATTACCACTGGACCGAAGTGATGATGAAACGCGCCGGCGATATGATCGATGGCCTGGACCTGCATCACTACACCATCCAGGGCGACTGGGTGACCCAAAAAGGCCAGGCAGTCGACTTTGACGAGAGTGACTGGTTCGAACTGATGGAGCGCACACAAGAGATGGAAGAGCTGCTCACCCGGCACATCGCAATCATGGACAAGTACGACCCCGAGCAGCGCGTATGGCTGATCGTGGGTGAATGGGGTACCTGGCACGAACAGGAAGAGGGCTCGATTCCCGGCTTCCTGTATCAACAGAACACCCTGCGCGATGCGCTCACAGCCTCCGTTACACTGGACACCTTCCATCGCCACCTGGACCGGGTCAAAATGGCCAACATCGCGCAGACCGTGAACGTGCTGCAGGCCATGATTCTCACCGATGGCGAACAGATGATCCTGACCCCCACCTACCATGTGTTCGATATGTACCAGGTGCACCATGACGCTCAGGCCTTTCCCATAGCGCTGGAGACGGGCGAGTACACCTACGCGAGTCAAAGTCTGCCAGCACTGAGCGGCACCGCTTCGCGCGACAACGAGGGCCGGATTCACATCAGCCTGACCAATATCGACCCGCACATGACCCGCACCGTCGAGATCGAGCTGAAAGGGATAGACGTGACAGGAGTGACCCGTGGCCGAATTCTTGTTGCCGATGAGATGAACGCTCACAACACTTTTGATGACCCCGACAAGCTGATGCCGCGCCCCTACAATCGGGCCCATGTCCGTGGCGACAAGTTGATCGTGCCGGTGCCCGCCAAATCCCTGATTACACTCGAACTCTGACCTTCCTGACAAAAACTGTGCGGCGCGGGTTCGCCGCACAGTTTTTTGCTCAGCTATTCGGCAATACATTGATCGACACACACCAGCGGTTGACGCTCGCACCTGCGCCGGGTTTGACTATACTCACAGACATCTACTCAGCACGACCGGAACCACTGATTATGAAGCTACTGCCCCTGAAAACTGTGCACATCTGGCTGGTTGATCTGCGCACGGTCGACGACGAGGCGCTGATCGCGCAATACGGCGAATGGCTCAGCGATGAAGAACAACAACATCTGGAGGATGCCAGCAATAGCCC
This sequence comes from Marinimicrobium alkaliphilum, assembly GCF_003259155.1. GTDB lineage: Bacteria > Pseudomonadota > Gammaproteobacteria > Pseudomonadales > Cellvibrionaceae > Marinimicrobium_A > Marinimicrobium_A alkaliphilum. The sequence goes on along the minus strand of NZ_QGMQ01000002.1, from coordinate 69,725 downwards.
GGCGGTAAGGCGCGAACGCCTGATCTCGCGCGCTTCAGTGCGCTGGTGCCTATCCCAGTACAGTGACAGTATCAAACCTGCGCAGTGGGAGTTTGAGCGGGACCAGAAAGGCAAACCCAAGCTTGTGAACACTCAGCTGCCCCTGAGCTTCAGTGTCAGCCACAGCGGTGACTGGCTCGCCATCGCCGTTACCGGCGAAACCACCATCGGCGTCGACATCGAGAACAGCAGTCGCGCCGCCAACTGGCGCGCGGTCGCCAAGCGCTTCTTTGCCGAAAGCGAAATCGAGGCGTTGGAGAAAAGCCCCGAGCAGCGCCGGCGGCAACATTTCTTCGAGCTCTGGACACTCAAAGAGGCCTACTTCAAAGCCCGTGGCACCGGCATTTCCGCCGGCCTGGCCAAGCCCGAGTTTCATATCGACAACAACGGCAGTATTCACGTCCACTTTGACCCGAGCCTGAACGATAACGACAAGGACTGGCAGTTTCATCACTACCACCTGGGCGACCACTACAGTTTGTCGGTGGCACTGAAACAACACCACGCTCAGGATGCCGACACCCACTTTATAAAAGCCATCCCGGGCAAGCAACGTTACGATCTTGAGGAGGAGGCATACCGCATTATTCTGCGCTAACGGGACACCTCGGCCCGATCCCTGCCCGCCCCTTTGGCTTTGTACAGCGCCTCATCCGTGCGCGAGAAAATCTGATCCAGGCTTTCCTGCGAACGCAAGGTCGCCACCCCAAAGCTGGCGGTGACTCGGCCCGGTTCGCCAAAGTCGTGGCTGGCAATCAACTGGCGTAACTTTTCGGCCAGGTTCGCCGCGTCGTAGAGCGACGTGTTGCGACACACCAACAAGAACTCCTCACCACCCCAGCGGGCAAAAATATCACTGTCGCGGATATTGGCTTGCACGAGCCGCGTCAACCCGGTCAGTATCTGGTCACCCACCCCGTGACCAAAGCGGTCGTTGACTTGCTTGAAGTGATCCACGTCGAGCAGAATCAATGACAACGGCTTGCCTTGACGGCGATACTCCTCAAGACCGACCTTGATTGCACCTTCAATGCCCTCGCGGTTAAACGCCCCCGTCAGCGGATCGGTACGCGCCTTTTCCTCCAACGCCCGACCGCGGGAATCGAGCAGCCGGTTAATTTCCATCAGTTCGCGCTCGCGCCAGCGGCGACGCCTGATTTCGCCTTTCAATACCAGCGTACGCGACCCCAGGAAGATCAGGGCCGCAGCGAGCCAGACCCCAACGATAAACTGGTACCACTGCTCGGTGGTAAGGATCTGACCGGTAAAGGTGATGTTACCCAGCTCAAAACGGTGCTCTCCGGGTATGGCGGTAGACCCCGTTTGCACCTCAATCACAACAATATTATCGAACTGCGGATGCCCCATCGCTGGCGACAGGCGATAGCGCTGAAACCACCAGTTGGCGACAAAAAAGTCTGCCATCGCAAATTCCAGGGGGTCACCGCCGCTGGCGAGTGCCGCATTGAATTCGATTTGATTGTACTTGGTAGAGTCGTTGACCTGGGGAATGCTGTACGCGGTATCGAAGTTGCGTAAATAGAAGCGAATGGTCTCGGTCGGCCCCTCGTAGTTCAGGTCGATACGAATGCGATCGTACCTGCGCAGGTCAATGCCGCTTTGACGCTCAAGATCCAGGATCAACTCGAAACCGCAAAAGGTATAGGGTCCCTGATCGGCAAGCTCGCAGCGCCACTGCATGGCATGCGGATCGGTAATGATCGAGGAACTGCGCCCGCCTTCGCCCGAATCATCGTAGCTGGCCACATAGCCATCATCTGCTGTGAGAGTCAGGCTGGTCTCGAGAATCGGGCGCTCCGCCACGATCGCCATCAGTGTCAACAGCACCAGCACCGCCAAACCCACTTCCAGACCAAATTTGCCCCGCTGGCCGCCGTGACCAGGCAGCGTGTGGGGTGTCCGCTTATTGTTTTTTGCCATGATCACCGCCGTCACATAAAGTCATATAAACCATAACGTGTTTGGGGCTGGGAAGAAAGGATCTTTACACTTGCGCCTGGCATATTTTCCCGCATTATCACCTGGAAATTATAGCATTGGGGGCGCATGATTGCTTTGGCAATTATCATACATATTATTGAAATGGGGGTTCCCGACGCAGCCGTATCCGTATCACCCAACCAGAGCTTTACAAATGTTTACTTTTGCAGATGCTTGTAAAAAAGTCCTGGTTGCCAAACTATGGGGGTGCTTACGCTACCGGGTTCGGATCGCACAACCGCCAGAGCGCACACTATCTGGCAGCCCCCGGCGTTGTAACCTCAAGCCGTGATAACACATTATAAATACAGCAATGAGAGACAAAATCATGACAGATAAAAACCATTCCATTGACCGAAGAAACTTCATCACCAGTACCGGCAAGGTGCTCGCCGGGTCCATGCTGACCACCACCGCCATGGGCTCTTTTGCCGGACCCTCTGCCGGCCGCAAGAAGCGTGTCGCCTTGGTCGGTACCGGTATTCGGGGCGTGCGCTTCTGGGGGCGTGACCTGGTGCAGAACTTCAGTGATAGCGTTGAGTTTGTCGCACTGTGTGACCTCAACCCCGGTCGTCTGGCCTTTGCCAAGGAGTATATTGGGGTCGATTGCCCGACCTTTACCCACATTGATCAGATGCTGGCACAGGTCGAGGATATCGACCTCGTTATGGTGACCACGGACGATGCCAGCCACGATGAGATCATCATCAAGTCTCTCGGAAAAAACATCAGTGTGGTCACCGAAAAACCGATGACCACCGACGAGTTCAAGTGTACGGCCATTCAGGAGGCGGTAGAAAACTCCAAAGGCGAGCTGATCATGGCCTTCAACTATCGCTATGGTCTGATGTTCACATCCATGAAAGAAGTATTGGAAACCAAGGAGATTGGAGACGTTGTTTCGGTCGATTTCAATTGGTACCTGAATACGTATCACGGCGCATCCTACTTCCGTCGCTGGCACGGCCTGCGCGACAAAGGGGGTACCCTGCTGCTGCACAAGTCAGCACACCATTTCGACCTGCTGAACTGGTACCTGGAATCGGACCCGGTGGAAGTCCATGCTTACGGTGATCTGGAGCATTACGGCAAGAATAACGCATTCCGCGGTGAGAAGTGCCGGGGATGTCCGCACAAGAAAGCGTGCGGGGACTACCACTGGGATATCACCCAGGACGAGCTGGCGACCAACCTCTATGTCAACAACGAGCATCACGATGGCTATATTCGCGATAACTGTCTGTGGCGTGAAGAGATCGACATTTTTGACAAGATGAGCGTACAGATTCGCTACGCCAACAATGTCATTGTGAACTATTCGCTGACCACCTATTCGCCCTTCGAAGGCTTCCGCCTGGCCTTCAATGGCAAGGCGGGCCGCGCCGAAACCTGGGAAGGCATCCCCTGGTTGGAACAGGCGGCCATTGACCAGGCCTCAATCTATGAGAAGGAAATGGGCCTTAGCAGTCACAGCGCCCGGGATGAAGGTGTGCAGGAGATCAATATTGCCAACAACTTCGGCAGTCACAGACGTATCGAATTGCCCTATGTCCGCCGGGCTCACTGGGGCGGCGATCCGATCCTCAACGCCCATGTGTTTAAGGGTATCCCTCCCGAGCGCAACGTGGGCCAAAAAGCCAATTTCCGGGATGGTGCCATGGCTGTGCTGATCGGTGTCGCCGCGCGCAAGAGTATCGACGAAGGCCGCCCGGTCAAGATCGAGGAATTGACCAGCCTTAAACCTCAAGCGAGACGCATCAAAGCTTAAAAAAAAAGGCTCTCCGTTAGGAGAGCCTTTTTTAATATGGTGCCCAAGGCCGGACTTGAACCGGCACGGCTTGCGCCACTACCCCCTCAAGATAGCGTGTCTACCAATTCCACCACTTGGGCATAATAAGGGGTCAAACTCATTACTACTTACTTAACACCCAGCGTGCCAGTATCCCGACACGCTGCGCGTTGTTACAACTTAGTCTTCCGGCACCTCGGGGATTGTGCTGCCGTCGTCGGCATCATCATCCACCATGGGGATATCGGAGTCTTGCACCGCGTCGCGGGATTCGATAACAGCGGGTACGCCCAGATCACCGATGTCGGCTTTGTTCTTGGCAATAATTGCCAAGCCAAAGCTGGTGGCGAAGAATACCACCGCCATGATCGCGGTCACGCGGGCAAAGAAACTGACGCTGCCGCTACTGCCGAATACGGTTTGCGAAGCGCCACCCCCAAAGGAGGCACCGGCGGTTGCACCCTTACCCTGCTGAAGCAGGATAAGCACAACGATCGCGATTGCGGTCAGCGAATGTAGTACGAGTACGAGGTTTTCCATCATTCAATTCTCTAATTGAGCGACTCATTGATTCGCAGTCAATTTCAGGGGGCGTATTCTACCCTGCTGCGCGACAAATCGCCAAAAAATCTTCACTTTTCAGTGACGCCCCACCAATCAGGCCGCCATCGATATCTGCCATGGCAAACAATTCGGGGGCATTATCAGGCTTTACGCTACCACCGTACAAGACCTGAATGGTCTCGCCCTGCACCCCCAGACGTTCGCGGATGTAGGCGTGGACGCGCTGAGCATCAGCCGGTGTTGCATGACGCCCGGTGCCGATTGCCCAAACAGGCTCATAAGCCACCACAGCGCGGGCAAATGCCTCCAGCCCCACCTTGTCGATAACCACACCGAGCTGGCGCCCAACGACTGCCAAGGTGTGGCCGCCGTCACACTCTTCGAGCGATTCGCCCACGCAGAGTATTGGCGTCAGGCCGTGGCTCAAAGCAGCCGCAAACTTTTCGGCTACCAACTCGTCAGTTTCATTAAACAACTGACGGCGCTCACTGTGGCCTATAATCACGTACCGGCAACCGGTCTCAGCCAGCATTTTTCCCGATACTTCACCGGTGTAGGCGCCCTCGCTATACTGACTCAGGTTCTGCCCACCCAGGTAGAATTCGCTTTTTTCCAGCAGCTCAGCGGCTTGCGGCAAATAAATAAACGGTGGACATATCGCCACCTCTGCCGAACCCGATTGCGCTTTCCAGCCCGCGACCAGCGCTTCCAATAAAGCCTGATTGCTACGCCGGGAACCGTTCAACTTCCAGTTCGCTACCACCAACGGGCGTCGTTGGGGGCCTGGTTTTTGTGCGTCCAAATAGTGCCTCCCGACAAAGCGGGCGCCAATGGTAGCGAAGAAAGCCGCAACATACAATCACCCGTACCGACTTTGTGCCACCCTGTACCCGCCAGGTCTCTCTCAGTTGTCTCGTTTTTAGTGTAGTGCGTTTTCCACGGCGGTCGCGAGCTCTTGGGCCAGCGCTTTGACCTGGGCTTTATCCTGCCCTTCAACCATCACCCGAACAACGGGCTCGGTGCCGGAGGGGCGCAATAATACCCTACCTGTATCCCCAAGTTTAGCCTCGGTTGCGGCAACCGCTTCGGCGATGGCGGGGTTGTCGGAAATATCCATGCGCGTGGGCATCTGAACGTTGATCATGGTCTGGGGCATTTTGGTCATGCCCTGGCGCACTTTGTACAGGCTTTCATCCCGGCTGACCATCGCCTTGAGCACCTGCAAGGCAGAAATGATGCCGTCACCGGTAGTGGTGACATTGCCGCAGACAATGTGGCCGGAAGATTCACCGCCGTACTTCCAGCCGTTATCGCGCATGGCCTCAAGGACGTAGCGGTCGCCGACTTTGGCCCGATAGAAGGGAATGCCCAGTTTGTTCACCGCCAACTCAAAGCCGAAATTGGTCATCAGCGTGCCCACGACCCCGTCACACCCGCCGCCGTACTCATGGGCATCCTCGGCGATAATAAACAGCAGTTCATCGCCGTCGACAATATTCCCCTTGTGATCGACAAAAACCACCCGGTCGCCGTCGCCATCAAAGGCGATGCCGAGGTCGGCCCCCATCTCCACGACCTTTTCTTTCATTGCCTCGGGCTTGGTAGAGCCGCAGCTGCGGTTGATGTTGGTGCCGTTGGGTTCGGCCGCAACCGGAATCACCTTGGCCCCCAGCTCGCTGAAGACATTGGGCGCAATGTGGTAAGTCGCGCCATTGGCGCAGTCGAGCACGATCTGCAGGCCCGCCAGGCTGAACCCCCAGGGCATGGTGCCCTTGCAGAACTCAATGTAGCGACCGGCGGCGTCGTCGATCCGCCGGGCCTTGCCCAGACGTTCGGCCGTTACCATCGGCTTGTCCAGTTCTTCCTCGATCTGGCGCTCGATCTCGTCCGGCAGCTTGGTGCCATTGCCGCTGAAGAATTTGATGCCGTTGTCGTGGTAACTGTTGTGCGAGGCGCTGATCACGATGCCCGCCTGGGCCTGGAAGGTCCGGGTCAGGTAGGCAATCCCGGGGGTGGGCATAGGCCCCAGCAAGCCGACATCGACACCGGCGCTGATCAGGCCCGCCTGCAGCGCCGATTCGAACATATAACCGGAAATTCGCGTGTCCTTGCCAATCAGGATCAGGTTCGGGCCCGGGTAGCGGTCCACCAGGACCCGACCTGCAGCCCAGCCCAGCTTGAGCATAAACTCCGGGGTGATCGGATGGTCGCCTACCTTGCCGCGAATGCCATCGGTGCCAAAATATTTGCGTGTCATGGGTTTATCTCTCCGTGTCAGTCGTCGAGCGGGCTGTGCAGCGCCGCTTCGACGTCGAGTACATCCCGGGTGGCTGCGACGTCGTGCACCCGGATAATATGTGCGCCCCGCTGGGCCGCCGCCAGCGCCAGCGCCAGGCTGCCCGCCAGGCGGTCTTCCAGAGCCCGACCGAGCAGGTGTTCAAGCATGGATTTGCGCGACATGCCCACCAGTACCGGGTAGCCCAGAGCAACCAGTTCCGGCAGGCGACGCAACAAAGCGAGATTATGCGCCAGAGTTTTGCCAAAGCCAAACCCGGGATCCAGGATCAGCCGCTCAGGTCCGATACCGGCAGCGCGACAGGCGTCGATCCGGTGATGCAAGAAACCCTTCACTTCGCTTACCACATCCCCGTAAGCGGGCTGCGCCTGCATGGTGTCGGGCTGCCCCTGCATGTGCATCACGCACACCGGCAACCCCGTGTCGGCAGCGGCCTGGAGGGCGCCGTCGCGCGTGAGCGCCCTGACGTCGTTGAGCATGCCGGCACCGGCCGCCGCCGCCTCACGGATCACCCCGGGACGGCTGGTATCCACCGATACCAGGGCGCCCAACTCGGCCACCAGGCGCTCGACCACCGGCACGACCCGATCCAGCTCTTCCTGTTCGGACACCGGCACCGCCCCCGGACGGGTGGACTCACCGCCAACATCGATGATGGCCGCCCCTTCTGCCAACATCTGCCGGCCGCGCTCAAGGGCGCGCGCCAGAGACAACTGTCCGTTGCGGTAGTAGTGACCGCCGTCGGAGAAGGAATCGGGGGTGGTATTGAGAATCCCCATCACCTGGGGGCGACTCAGATCCAGGCGGTGGGTGCCGCACGCAAGCTGCATAACCGGTCTCGCTTAGGGTCCAGTAAAACAAAAACCCCGGGTTGCCCCGGGGTCTCAATTATAACCTGATGATGACTGGCGTCAGTGATCTTCCGCCGGACCGCCAATGGGCCCGGTTTTGCCGTCGTCGGCTTGCTTGCCGTCTTTGGCATCTTCACTTTCGCCCTTGCCGTCTTTGTTGCGCAAGTGGCTGTTGAAGTCGTCATCGTGCCAATCCCGCGGCGGACGCACCTTGCGACGGGCCATCAGGTCTTCGACCTGCTCGGCATCGATGGTTTCGTACTCCATCAGCGCTTCTTTCATGGCCTCCAGAATATCGCGGTTGTCGTGCAGGATTTGATCGGCCCGTTTGTAGCAGCTATCAATAATACGGCGCACCTCTTCATCGATGAGCTTGGAGGTATCGCCGGAATAGTTGGCCTTACCGGTACCGGGCATCATGCCTTCATCTTCACCATAGTGAAGCGGGCCCAGCTTGTCAGACAGCCCCCACTTGGTCACCATGTTGCGCGCCAGCTCGGTGGCCCGCTCGATATCGTTCGAAGCACCGGTCGTAATACCCTCAGCGCCCAGGGTCATCTCCTCGGCAATACGACCGCCGAACAGGGTACAGATGCTGGACTCGATAGCCCGACGGCTCATGCTGTACTTGTCGCCTTCCGGCAGGAATTGGGTGACACCCAGAGCCCGGCCACGAGGGATAATGGTGACCTTGTGAATCGGGTCGTGCTCCGGCACCAACTTGCCGACAATGGCATGGCCGGCTTCGTGGTAGGCGGTGTTTTCCTTCTCTTTTTCGCTCATCACCATGGAGCGGCGCTCGGCCCCCATCATGATCTTGTCGCGCGCCTTCTCGAACTCTTCCATGGTCACCAGGCGCTTGTTGCCACGCGCCGCGAAGAGCGCGGCCTCGTTCACCAGGTTGGCCAGGTCAGCACCCGAGAAGCCCGGCGTACCGCGGGCGATAATGCCCGGGTTGGTGCGCTCGTCGATCGGCACCTTGCGCATATGGACCTTGAGAATCTGTTCGCGGCCGCGAATATCGGGCAGTCCCACCACCACCTGGCGGTCGAAGCGACCCGGGCGCAGCAGCGCCTTATCGAGCACGTCTGGGCGGTTGGTGGCGGCAATCACGATAACCCCTTCGTTACCTTCAAAGCCGTCCATTTCCACCAGCAGCTGGTTCAGGGTCTGCTCACGCTCATCGTGACCGCCCCCGTGACCGCCGCCCCGATGGCGACCCACGGCGTCGATTTCATCAATAAAGATGATACACGGCGACTGTTTTTTGGCCTGCTCGAACATATCCCGTACCCGGGAGGCACCGACACCGACAAACATCTCCACGAAGTCGGAACCGGAAATCGAGAAGAAAGGCACCTTGGCCTCGCCGGCGATGGCCTTGGCGAGCAGGGTCTTACCGGTCCCGGGCGGGCCCGCCATCAGCACGCCGCGCGGGATCTGGCCGCCAAGACGCTGGAATTTGGAGGGATCGCGCAGGTATTCAACCAGCTCCTGCACATCTTCCCGGGCTTCGTCGACCCCGGCGACATCGGCAAAGGTGGTCTTGATCTGGTCTTCACCCAGCAGCCGCGCCTTGCTCTTGCCAAAGCTCATGGGGCCGCCGCGGCCACCTGCACCGCCCTGCATCTGGCGCATAAAGAACAGGAACACCGCAATAATGATCAAAATCGGGAAGCTGGCCACCAGCAGCTGCTGCCAGAGGCTCGGGGTCGAAGGCTCGACACCCTCGACGTCGACCCGGTGGTTGATCAGCTCGTCGATGATCTTGTTGTCCGGCAATTGAGGACGAATCGTGGTAAAGCGCGAGCCGTCACTGTAGACCCCCTCAATTCTGAGGCCGTCCACGGTCACTTCCCGCACCTGGTCGTTTTTCACCGCACTCACAAACTCGGAGTAAGTGAGCTTGGGGTCCGCCTGTTCCTGGTTGAAACCCTGGAACACGGTGAACAGCACAGCGGCGATCACCAGCCACAGAATCAAATTTTTGGTCATATCGTTCAAGGAAACGTCCTCACTGCTTTACTCAGACTGTCGGGCATCACTGGCCAGTATACTGTGAATACACCCAAATGTACCGTCGAGGGGGCGAATTTAGGGGGCTTTGTAGCCCTTGGCGACCAGGTAAACCTCGCGTGAACGGGGCCGCGAGGCCTGGGGTTTGCGAATAGCGACCTTGGTGAACAGGCTGCGGGCACTCTTCAGATAATCGTCGAAGCCCTCACCCTGAAAGACTTTGGCAACAAAAGCGCCGTTTGGTTTCAGTACCTGCTGCGCCATATCGAGCGCCAGCTCCACCAGATACATGGCCTGGGGCTGATCCACGGCATCCACACCACTCATGTTGGGGGCCATGTCCGAGATTACAAGGTCGGCCCGCTGCCCGTCCATCGCCGCCATCAGCTGCTCGAAGACCTCGGTTTCGGTAAAGTCGCCCTGGATGAAATCTACCCCGGCTATGGTATCCATGGGCAGGATATCCGAGGCCAGAACCCGGCCCTTGTCCCCGACCAACCGGGCCGCCACCTGGGACCAGCCGCCGGGGGCCGCGCCTAAATCTACTACCGTCAGGCCCGGACGGATCAGTCGGTCTTTGTCATTGATTTCCAGGAGCTTGTAGCTGGCCCGGGAGCGGTAGCCATCGCGCTGGGACAATTTGACGTAATGGTCGTTGAAGTGCTCCTCCAGCCACCGGTTACTGCTTTTCGATCTGGCCATGATAAATCCGCGAAGTCACTTGAGGGATGGGTTACAATACCGCATCCACTTTTTCGATAAAACAAGGTAAATCTATGCCCCTCAGTGCCGACCGCAAAAAACAGTTCCGCTCCATCGGGCACAACCTCAAACCCGTTGTCACCGTGGCCGACAATGGCTTGACTGAGGGTGTACTCAAAGAGCTCAACCGGGCGCTGAACGACCACGAGCTGATCAAGGTCAAGCTGGCGGTGACGGAGCGCGAGGACCGCAACGCAGTGATCGAGCAGATCAAGGCTTTACCCAAGGTGGAAGTGATTCAGCAGGTGGGCAAGATTGCATTGGTGTACAAACCTGCGAAAGAGCCGAACCCGAAGCTGTCGAATCTGTTGCGCTAACGGCGGGTCGGGTGCCTCAGTGTCGGATTAGGCGCAGCCGTAATTCGACAAAAATGGCACGCTGCACCCAGTAGGTCGGATTAGCCCGCAGGGCGTAATCCGACAAAGCGGCACGCATCAGCGCACCGCCCTGCTTCCCTAAATATGCTCCACCTTGTCAATTTCGTACTCGATCTCACCGCCGGGTGCGCGTACCACGGTGACGTCACCCTCTTCCTTGCCAATCAGGGCGCGGGCGATGGGTGAGTTGACGGAAATCTTGTTCGCCTTCACATTGGCCTCGTCGTCACCGACGATCTGGTAAGTGACCTGCTCATCGGTATCGCAATTGATGATGGTCACAGTGGTGCCGAAGATCACCTTGCCTGAATGAGGGATTTTCTTTACATCGATGATCTGTGCATTGCCAAGCTTGCCTTCGATCTCCTGAATCCGACCCTCACAAAAACTCTGCTGCTCGCGCGCCGCGTGATACTCGGCATTTTCCTTCAGGTCGCCATGCTCACGGGCGTCGGCAATCGCCTGACTGATACGCGGGCGATCGACCTTTTTCAGCTGCTCGAGCTCCTCGCGCAGCTTTTGTGCGCCGTCCACTGTCATCGGGAATTTGCTGCTCATACCTTTGCCCTCTCATGCAGATCCTGCAGGCGGCGCACACGGGTCTCGCGACCTTCGTTGAGCGCCATACAAATGGCTTCGCCACCGGCCATGGTCGTGGTGTAGTACACCCGGCCATTTTCCGCACTGCGGCGAATGGAGGAAGAATCCTTGATCGCCTGACGGCCTTCCGTGGTATTGATGATCAGATCAATCTGACGATTTTTAATCATGTCGACAATGTGCGGACGACCTTCCTGCACCTTGTTGACCACCTCAACCGCCAGACCGGCTTTTTTGAGGACCGCGGCGGTGCCGCGGGTGGCGACCAGCTTGAAGCCCAGCTCGATCAGGTCTTTACCCACCTTGACCACGCCCGGCTTGTCCACTTCACGCACACTGATAAACACGGTGCCCTCGGTGGGGATACGGCTGCTGGCGCCCAGCTGCGATTTGGCATAGGCCTCGCCGAAGGTGTCGCCCACCCCCATCACTTCACCGGTGGATTTCATTTCCGGGCCGAGAATCGGATCCACCGCCGGGAATTTGTTGAACGGGAACACCGCCTCTTTGACACTGAAGTAGCTGGGCACGATTTCCTGGGTAAAGCCCTGATCCTTCAGGCTGGTACCGGCCTGGCAGCGCGCTGCCACTTTAGCCAGAGACACGCCGATGCACTTGGACACAAAGGGCACGGTGCGCGAGGCGCGCGGATTGACTTCGATCACGTAGATCTTGCCATCCTGATAGGCCAGCTGGGTGTTCATCAGGCCAATGACCCCGAGCTCCAGGGCCATTTTCTTGACCTGCTCACGCATCTCGTCCTGCACATCCGCGGGAAGTGAGTAAGGCGGCAACGAACAGGCCGAGTCGCCCGAGTGCACGCCGCACTGTTCGATGTGCTGCATGATCCCGCCAATCACCACCTGCTCACCGTCACAGACGGCATCAATGTCGACTTCAATGGCGGCACTCAGGAAACGATCCAGCAGCACCGGTGCATCCTCGGAGACTTCCACTGCCGAGTTCATGTAGGTGCGCAACTCTTCTTCTTTGTAGACGATTTCCATCGCGCGGCCGCCCAGTACATAAGACGGGCGCACCACCAACGGATAGCCGACACGCTCAGCCAGCAGCAGCGCTTCTTCGAGTGAGCGGACAATGGCATTGGGCGGTTGCAGCAAATCGAGTTTTTCGATCATCTGCTGGAAGCGCTCGCGGTCTTCAGCACGGTCGATGGCATCCGGGCTGGTGCCGATAATGGGCACGCCATCGGCCTCCAGGGCGCGCGCCAGCTTGAGCGGGGTCTGGCCACCAAACTGCAGGATCACACCCTTGGGTTTTTCCTTGTAGACAATCTCGAGCACGTCTTCGAGCGTGATTGGCTCAAAGAACAACCGGTCGGAGGTATCAAAGTCCGTGGACACAGTTTCCGGGTTACAGTTGACCATGATGGTTTCGTAACCGTCTTCGCGCATGGCCAGTGCCGCATGTACGCAACAGTAGTCAAACTCGATGCCCTGACCGATACGGTTGGGGCCGCCGCCGATGACCAGAATCTTGTCCTTGTCACTGGGGTTGGCCTCACACTCTTCCTCATAGGTTGAGTACATATAGGCAGTGGAGGTCGAGAATTCCGCCGCACAGGTATCCACCCGTTTGTACACCGGGCGCACGTTCAGCTTGTGGCGCTGGCGACGCACCGAGGCTTCGCTCACGCCCAACAGCAGCGCCAGGCGCTTGTCCGAGAAGCCCTTGCGCTTGAGCTTGAAGAAAGCGTCAGCATCCAGAGCTTTCAGGTCCTGGCCACGCAGAGACGCTTCGATGTCCATCAACTCTTTGATCTGCACCAGGAACCAGGGATCGATGGCCGAGGCTTCAAACACCTCATCGACGGTCATGCCCAGGCGGAAGGCGTCACCGACATACCAGATACGTTCGGCACCGGGGGTGGTCAAATCCAGCCGCACCCGGGCCAGGGCCTCGTCGCTGGCCAGGTCCACTTTGGATTCAAACCCGGCGGAGCCTACTTCCAGGCCGCGCAGGGCTTTCTGCAGGGATTCCTGGAAGGTGCGACCGATCGCCATTACCTCGCCCACAGATTTCATCTGGGTGGTCAGGCGGGCATCGGCCTCGCCAAATTTTTCAAAGGTAAAGCGCGGTATCTTGGTGACCACGTAGTCAATGCTTGGCTCAAACGACGCCGGGGTGGCACCGCCGGTAATTTCGTTTTGCAATTCGTCGAGGGTATAACCCACAGCCAGCTTGGCCGCCACCTTGGCGATCGGGAAACCCGTGGCCTTGGACGCCAGGGCCGAGGAACGCGATACCCGGGGGTTCATCTCAATCACCACCAGGCGACCGTCTTCCGGATTGACCGCAAACTGGACGTTGGAGCCGCCAGTTTCTACCCCGATCTCCCGCAACACCGCGATCGAGGCGTTACGCATGATCTGGTATTCCTTGTCGGTCAGGGTCTGGGCCGGGGCGACGGTGATCGAGTCACCGGTGTGAACCCCCATGGGATCAAAGTTTTCGATGGCGCAGACGATGATGCAGTTGTCATTTTTGTCGCGCACCACCTCCATTTCGTATTCTTTCCAGCCCAGCAGAGATTCGTCGATCAGCAGCTCATTGGTGGGCGACAGGTCCAGACCGCGGGCACAGATCTCTTCAAACTCTTCCCAGTTGTAGGCGATACCGCCACCGGAGCCACCCATGGTGAAAGACGGGCGGATAATGCAGGGAAAACCGAATTCCTTGGGCACTTCCAACGCTTCGTCCATGGTGTGCACGATCTTGGCTTTGGCACACTCGAGCCCGATGCGCTTCATGGCCTTGTCGAACAGGTCCCGGTCTTCCGCCATGTTGATGGCGGCCTCATTGGCCCCGATCAGCTCAACGCCGTATTTTTCCAGCACGCCGTGCTTGGCCAGATCCAGAGCGCAGTTGAGTGCGGTCTGCCCCCCCATGGTGGGCAATACCACATCCGGGCGCTCCTGCTCGATGATTTTTTCAACAGTGCGCCACTCGATGGGCTCGATGTAGGTGGCGTCGGCCATGGCCGGGTCGGTCATGATGGTGGCCGGATTGGAGTTCACCAGGATTACCCGGTAGCCCTCTTCGCGCAGGGCCTTGCAGGCCTGGGCGCCAGAGTAGTCAAACTCGCAGGCCTGACCGATCACGATGGGACCGGCGCCGAGGATCAGAATGCTGTTAATGTCGGTACGTTTTGGCATGTGTGCTCCGGTTTATGGGCTTTTCGGGGGTCCGGGTTGCCGGTTGGCCCTGCCAGACACGCCGTGAATACTTCCTTGTAGGCTCGACGCCCGCTTCCCTGCGGGCGACGGTCTGGCAGGGCCAACCGGCAACCCGCCGTCAAACCCCATCTGTCTATCGCTTAGGCCTGCTTGCGAGCCTGCATCAGTTCAATAAAGTGGTCGAACAGGGTGTCCGCATCGTGGGGGCCGGGGCTGGCCTCCGGGTGACCCTGAAAGCTGAACGCCGGTTTGTCGGTGCGGTGGATGCCCTGCAGCGAGCCGTCAAAGAGCGACTTGTGGGTCGCCTTCAGGTTGGCGGGCAGCGAGGTCTCGTCGACGGCAAAACCGTGGTTCTGGGCGGTGATCATCACCCGCTTGCTGTCGAGGTCCTGCACCGGGTGGTTGCCACCGTGGTGGCCGAATTTCATTTTTCCGGTTTTTGCGCCCGAGGCCAGGGCCAGCAGTTGGTGGCCGAGGCAGATGCCAAACACCGGAATGTCGGTTTCCAGGAGCTGCTGGATCGCCTCAATGGCGTAGGTGCAGGGCTCCGGGTCGCCCGGGCCGTTGGACAGGAACACCCCGTCCGGTTTCATGGCCAGCACGTCGCTGGCGGGGGTCTGGGCCGGCACCACGGTCAGGTCGCAGTGGCGATCGGCGAGCATGCGCAGGATGTTGCGCTTGATGCCGTAGTCGTAGGCCACCACTTTGTAGGGCTTGTCGCCCTGGGGCTGGGTGTGACCCTGGCCCAGTTGCCAGGTCCCCTCGCTCCAGGGGTAGGCCTTGCTGACACTGACTTCCTTGGCCAGATCCATGCCCTTGAGACCGGCGAAGGCTTTGGCCTGTTCGAGGGCCTTGGCCTCGTCGATATCGCCCGCCATGATGCAGCCGTTCTGGGCACCCTTGTCGCGCAAAATCCGGGTCAGGCGACGGGTATCGATATCCGCGATACCGACGACCTTGCGCTCACGCAGGTAGTCGGACAGGGTCTGCTCGTTGCGGAAACTGCTCGCCAACAGGGGCAGGTCGCGAATCACAAGACCCGCCGCCCAGACACTGGCGCACTCTTCGTCTTCGCTGTTGGTGCCGGTATTGCCGATATGGGGATAAGTGAGGGTGACGATCTGACGGGCGTAGGAGGGATCGGTGAGAATCTCCTGATAGCCGGTCATGGAGGTGTTGAACACCACCTCGCCAACGGAAAGGCCCTCAGCACCGATAGCGGTGCCGCGGAATATGCTGCCGTCCTCCAGGACGAGCAAAGCGGGAGTGGGAGCCCCAGTAGTCAAGTCAACCTCCTAACGCGATGGTGGCAATATAAGCGCCGAAAAACCCTTTTCACAGGCTCAAAGCGGCAGCCGCACAGACGTATTGGTGCGAAAATCGACGTATGTTAGGGCTGCGGAGTCGTGAAAAGCCCGGTCGCTGGCTGCTTGCACGGGTTGCAAAAAAGCGAGATGAAACGCCAGCTTCATCTCGCTCTGATTCCGTGGTTTGCCTCACCACCTGCGGCGACCGTCGGCGCGGCTTTGGCCATGTACAATCTAACCGCGAATTCTACGTCAGCCGCCTACCGCTGTCCAATGGAAATCGTTTTTATCCACCGGGTCACTCGTGACGGCCGGCTATTTCAGCCAACCGCTGCGCTATCTCGTCTTGCGGGTACCAACGACCCCGCACCATGACGCCAGCGGGCTCGCGCAGATGCTCAATAGCCTCAAGCGGATTGCGATCCAACAATATCAGGTCGGCCCGGTAGCCGGGCTGTACCTGTCCAGCATCATCCAGGGCAAAATATTCCGCCGCGCGCCGGGTACCGGTCACCAGCACGTCATAGGGGGAGAGCCCGGCCGCCACCATCATCTCGGCTTCGTGGTGCATGGAGAAGCCGGGGACATTAAAAAACTGGGGCGCGTCAGAGCCAAAAGCAATGCGGGCACCGCCGTCATGCAGGGCTTTAAGTAACTCTCTACGCAGCTCAACCAACGCCTGCGCAGCCTCGGGCTGAAAGTCCTCGCGCGCCTGGTAGTCGTGCTTGGCCCGCACCCAACCTTCAATCACCCTGGGCGGCAAATAGCGCATCTCCGGCCACTCGGCCATGGCCTCTGGCGCTTCATCCGAGGCCAGGTGCTCGACCAGGCTGAGCGTGGGAACATTCCAGACCCCGGATTCCACAGTCAGATCGACCACCGCCGGGATTCGCTCCCGGTCAACCAGATCAATCAGGCCGCTGCCAAAAAAGCCCCCAGCGCGACCGCTCAGATCCGCATCTTCAGCTACCAGAAACTCGACGTACCGGTCCAAGTGGTCAACCGATACCTGGCCTACCGCCAGAGCGTGCTCCAGGGAGACCCCAGTGGGAATGTGGCCACCGAAGGGCAACCCCACCTGATTGGCCTCATCCGCCAAATGACGGTAATTGATGGGTGACGGGCCGCCAATTTTCATCAAATCGAAGCCCTGTTCGTGAAACTGACGCACCGCTGCACGCGCTTGTGACTCGGATCCGGCATTGTGCTGCCCGGTCCAGGGGCTGGCGGTGTAGAGGGTCGGCCCCTCCAGCTCACCCGCGGCCAAACGCTCACGCACATCAATATGGTAAGGGTGGCCCGCCATACCCCGAACCAGGGTCACGCCATTGGAAATGTACAGAAACAGCACATCTTGCGCATACCGAGGGTTATCGTCGCCGGGGACGTGGCCGTGCATCTCAGCCATGCCCGGCATCAGGTAGCGCCCCTCAGCCGGAATGCGCACGGCGTTTGCCGGAAGCGGTTCCCCCGGCGCCAGCAAAGCCTCAATACGCCCGTCGCGCACCACCACCGAGCGGTTCTCAAGCACCCGCTCTTCATCCATGGGCACAACATTCACATTCTCAAACACATAGGCACCGGGCTCAGGGTCCGACTCGGAAACTGCCCCTTGCCCACAGCCGCTCACAAGCGGCAGCATAGCAATTACCGCGAACAGCACACGTTTCATGATCAATCCCCCTCTAACTCACCAAAGCTCACCGGGTACATTACAGCACCCAAATCACCCCCAGCAGCGCGATATTGGCCAGCAGGGCCAGGCCGAAAAAATAGCTGCGCGGACTGGGGTTCCGCTCAGTTGCCAGCGTGTAATACAGCACCATATGACCGATCCGACCCAGAGCGTAAAGCCACACCAGAAAGCCGGTCCACCAAGGATCGGTACCCACCCACACCGCCAACACCACAGTGCCGATAAACAGGGGCAGATTCTCGAGCGAGTTCATAAAGGTCCGGTGTGCCCGAAACACGAAAGAGTCGTGGGACAGGCCCGGGTCCAGCTTACCCGGCACGGCCCCTGGGCGCGCCGCCTTGGTCGTGCTGGCTACCAGCATCTGAATCAGCAGCGTCACCAAGACCACGTAAACGCCCGCAAAAGCCAATTGATAATCTCCGCCCACAGCCCCCTCCGATCACATCAAACGTCAGTAACAACCGACAGTATAGTCGAGGTCTCATCGATCACCGCCCAAAACCGTTCGACCTGCCCATTCGTCCTTTTGCACCCAAAATGGGATTTATGCACTTGATTCGGGACTGACAGCGCGGCTATGCTCAAGTAGCGCACATAATTGCAAAACAAATCAGCGCTATTTGGGCCGGACTCAGGGTGTATTGATGTACGAACGCCTCAAAAATGACTTTCGCCTATCCATCATGACCTTGATGGCCACCTGCGCTACGCTCGGTATTACCCCCTTCGCGCTTTGGCGCTTTGTTCGAGGCGACTGGCTGGTGGGGTTTGCAGACAGCATCATCGTCACGCTAATCGTCGGCTCAGTGGTTTACGCGTGGCGCACCGGAAACACGCGCGGCCCCGGGCTTGTCATTGGCATCACCAACTGTGTGGGGGGAACAACCGTGGCCCTCGTGGTAGGGGACGCCACCCTGTTCTGGCTGTTTCCGGCATTCATTACCTGCTTTTTCCTGACCTCTGCCGCCGTTGCGGTGCTACTGACCCTCGGATCGCTGACAACGCTGGCACTCTTTGGCGATGCCTATACCGACACACAACAGATGCTGACCTTTTCCACCACGGCTTTGGTGGTCAGTGCCTGCGCCTACGTGTTTGCCCGACGCAATGAAAGCCAGCGGGCACAGCTGGAAACACTGGCTTCGATGGACCCGCTGACCGGGGTAAGAAACCGCCGCTCTCTGGACGAAGCCGTGACCGCCATTATGGGCGAGGAACATTCAGACATGAGCACCGGCCTGGTGCTGATTGACCTTGATCACTTCAAGCGCGTAAATGACTTACACGGTCACAGCACCGGGGATATGGTCCTGCGAGACTTTGTCGGTTTACTGAAAAGCAATATCCGGCGCACAGATCAACTGTTCCGCTTCGGCGGCGAGGAGTTTGTGCTGATGTTGCCGGACGTGAATGAAGAACGGTTGCGAGCGGCACTGGAGCACCTATTGGGTGTAGTACGCAACTCGCTCGAAGGACCCGCCGGTAAAATAACCGCGTCGTTCGGCGCGGCCATCCTGCGCCCGGGAGAGAGTGAAAAGACCTGGTTCAATCGCGCCGATGAGGCGTTATATGCAGCCAAAGCCCAGGGGCGCGATCGCATCGTTATTGCCGAATGAGGCACCAATGTCAGGATGGCGTTTCAGGTTTTGAGATCACCGTTTTAAATCAGTTCGGTGCCTCAGGTGTCGGATTACGCTGCGCTAATCCGACCTACTCAAACAATGGCACCCTGCTTCCAGTAGGTCGGATTAGCCGCAGGCGTAATCCGACAAAAGCCCAACCACCCCAAACAATGGCACCCTGCTTCCAGTAGGTCGGATTAGCGCAGCGTAATCCGACAAAAGCCCACCCCCCCAAACAATGGCACCCTGCTGCCAGTAGGTCGGATTAGCCGCAGGCGTAATCCGACAAAAGCCCAACCACCCCAAACAATGGCACCCTGCTTCCAGTAGGTCGGATTAGCCGCAGGCGTAATCCGACAAAAGCCCAACCACCCCAAACAATGGCACCCTGCTGCCAGTAGGTCGGATTAGCGCAGCGTAATCCGACAAAAGCCCACCCCCCCAAACAATGGCACCCTGCTTCCAGTAGGTCGGATTAGCCGCAGGCGTAATCCGACACCTGAGGCAAATCTCCTTGTAATATCAGCCAAAAAAAAGGCCCGGCATTTGCCGGGCCTTGCTTCCCCTAAGGGTCGCCATTTCTGTCACTACTGCCTAGGCGCTTAGTCCAAGATGACAGAGTCAATGACATGAATGATACCGTTAGTGGTGTAGATATCAAACATGCTAACTGTTGCACCACCGATCTGAAGTTCGCCATCAACAATCGCGATGGAGACTGAACCGTCAGTGGCCATAGTGGTGGCAGCGCCGCCATTCAGGCTGAAGGCCGTTACTGAGTCGACCGCTGCACCGCTAATAACATGATTGAGCAGGATCTGGGTCAGCTGTTCTTCGCTCAAACTTTCCAACGTGCCATCCGGCAGCGCAGCAAAAGCATCATCAGTCGGCGCAAACACCGTGTAGGTTTCGTCTTCATCAGCCAAAGCGCCATCCAGGTTGGTGTCGACCAATGCGCTTACCAGCGTTTCAAAGATACCGGCATCAATCGCCGTTTCAACGATGTTCATGGTAGGTGCTTCTTCGGGCATCTCCTGAGGCATCATCACTTTGTCGATCGCATGGGCGACGCCATTATCAGCCGTCAGGTCCGCATCAATAACCTGGGACAGGTTGATGTAGAGCGCTTCACCACTCAGCGACAGTGCGGCGTTACCACCACTCGCCATCTCGATCACGTTTTCCTCTGAGTCCGCAATAGCGACGGCTGCCTCAGACAGTACGGTATTGTCACCAAATACGTGGTACAGAAGCACCGCTTCGAGCGCTTCGGGATCGGCCAGAAGGCCATCCAGAACGCCGTCTTCAAGCGCGTCGAAGGCGTCATTGGTGGGCGCAAACACGGTGAACTCTGCTTCCAGGTTAGCTAAGGTTTCGTCCAGTCCGGTGGCGTCAAGTGCAGCCAGCAGCGTGGTGAAGCGCTCATCACCGGCAACCAGATCGGCCAGGGAAACCTGGGGCTCTGCCGGCTCGGGTAGCTCAAGATCGCCCACGATAACAGCGTCAATCACGTGGATAATGCCATTGGTTGCATAGAGGTCGACCATGGTTACGGTCGCACCACCAATGTGCAGGTTACCACCACTGATGCTGACCGGAATCTCGGCACCACTCATGGTTGTTACGTTGGTACCGTTGGCCGCATAGGCTGCAATCGAATTCACTTGAGCTTCCTCGATTACATGTTGACCCAGCAGGGCTTCGAGAACAGCCGGATCAGCCAGAATGGCCTCCAACACCTCTGAATCAATGGCTGCGAACGCCGCGTCAGTGGGTGCAAACACCGTAAAGGACGCGCTCTCATCGTTCAGAGCGCCCACCAGGTTGGCCGCATCCAGTGCCTCGACCAGGGTGGTGAAATCGTCGCTGTCTTGCGCGATTTGTGCAATGGTCTGCGTCGGTTCGCCGCGCATGGCCGGGGGCATCATGACTTTGTCGACCGCGTGAATCACGCCGTTATCAGCCGTCACGTTCGGGGTAATAACCCGCGAGAGGTTCACGTACAGGTACTCACCGCTCAGCGACAATGCCGCTTCGTCTTCATTGGCATTGGCCATGGTGATGATGTTGTCGCCTGAGCTGGCAATGCTGATTGCGGCATCCGCCAATACGGTATCGCCACCGAATACGTGGTACAACAGAATCTCGGCCAGGGCTTCGGGCTGTTCCAGAAGGCCTTCAAGTACGCCGTCTTCGAGCGCATCAAACGCCGCATTGGTCGGCGCAAACACCGTGAACTCTGCGCTCAGGTCATCGAGCACGATGTCCAAACCGGTGAGCTCAAGGGCGGTCACCAAAGTGCTGAAGTTGTCATTGTCGGCGGCAACGTCCGTCAAGGACATGCCCGTCTCGGGCAGATCAACATCACCCACGATCACGGCATCAATGACATGAACAACACCGTTAGTGGCATAGATATCGGCAATGGTGACAGCGGCACCGCCGATACGCAGGGTACGCCCGCTGATTGACACCGGCACTTCGGCACCACTCATGGTGACAACACTGGTACCGTTAGCGGCATAGGCGTCGACTGACGAAAGTTGAGCGTCAGCAACCACGTGTTGCAGCAGGATCGCTTCGAGCGCATCTTCATCGGCCAGAATCGCAGCCAGCAGCTCTTCACCCACCGCATCGAAAGCGGCATTGGTGGGCGCAAACACGGTCAGGTCAGCGTCTTCGTCTGCCAGTGCGCCGACCAGGCCTGCGGTTTCGAGTGCGGTGACCAACGTAGAAAGATCATCGTTGCCTGATGCAATCTCGGCAATGTTCTGCGTCGGCTCACCCCGTTCGGCGGGCGGCATCAACACAGCGTCGATGACGTGGATAATACCGTTGTCGGCCATGATATTGGTGGTGACCACCAATGAGACATTGACCAACAAACCTTCATCGGACAGTGACAGACCGGTGAATTGACCGTTTGCCATTTCTACCGTATTACCGGCAGCGGCAACCGCACCGTCCTCATCAATTTCGTTACCGGAAATGACGTGGTAAAGAAGAATGTCGGACAGTGTTTCGGGATCGTCCAGGAGGGCGGCAATCGCTTCGTCGCCAAGATACGCGAAAGCTTCATCGGTGGGTGCAAAAACGGTAAAGCTACCGTCGGGATCATCCAGTACGGTATCCAGCCCGGTGGTTTCCAGGGCGAGAACCAAGGTGTCAAAACCGTCAGCTTCCATCGCAACGTCAACAACGCTACCGACGCTGGGCGTAGGATCCGGATCGGGACTCGGCGTTTCCAAAGGGGTTGAGCTACTGCTGCCGCAAGCGGCAAGCCCGAGTGTTAGTGAAAACACTCCTAATGTTTTTAATAGACTATTCATGACATTCAGCTCCGTGATTGTTAGGTCTTGCGTGAAGACTTCATACGCCAATACGGGCTAAAAAAAAGCGAGGATCATAACTCCTGCAACAAAAATTCTTTTTTTGTCAGAAAAATGCGGTTCAGCACAACAACGCAACCGTTTAGGGCGAATAAAAGGAAACAAGCGCCAAAATATGAATGCAAATTCAATGGTGTATACTGCTAGGACATTCAGTAATATACGATCGTTTGAACAAAAAAGGTAAAACCATGACCCCGTCGGGGACCCACGTCCAAGGCCAGATCAAAACCGAAGCCGATAGAATTGTCCTGTGCGGCGATTGGACGTTGGCTCATTATGAGGCACTACGCAGGCTGGTCATCGCCGAAGGCCAACTGGCGGACAATCGTTCCCTTGACTGGCGTGAGCTTGGAGAACTCGACACGGCGGGCGCATCATTACTGGTGGATTTAATCGGCAACGAACGCTGCCGCGACCTGAGCACAACGGCACCGGATCTTTCCGCTTCGCGCCGCGCGCTGCTCGAGACCGTGGCTGAAGCCCAGCGTCAGGACCTCGATGCACGCCCACGCACGCCCAACATGGCGGTCGAGTTTCTGGAAGATGTTGGCAAACGCGCTGAAAGTATCTGGCGCCAGCAAGCCACCCTGGCCGGATTTGTCGGCCTGACACTCACCACCCTCGCCAGCGTCATATTCCGCCCCCAACGTTGGCGTATCACGGCGCTGGCCGTGCAGATCAAGCAAACCGGCCTCGACGCCATGCCTATCGTCGCCCTTCTGACGTTTCTGGTGGGGGCCGTGGTGGCTTTTCTCGGAGCCACGGTGTTGCGGGAATTTGGGGCAACCATCTATACCGTCGACCTGGTGGCCTATTCATTCCTGCGTGAGTTTGGGGTACTACTGGCCGCGATCCTGCTCGCAGGGCGCACTGCCAGCGCCTTTGCCGCCCAGCTGGGCTCGATGAAAGCCAACGAAGAAATTGACGCAATACGCGCGCTGGGTCTTAACCCTATTGAGCTGCTGGTGCTGCCCCGTGTCATCGCCATGATCATAACTCTGCCCATTCTCACCTTTGTCGGGATGGTCAGCGGGATTCTCGGCGGCATGCTGGTGTGCGCACTGACGCTGGATATTACACCCCTGCAATTTGTGCGTATCATCGAGCGCGACATTTCCGTGGAGCACTTTTTTGTGGGTATCAGTAAGGCGCCGGTGTTTGCGTTTGTCATTGCTGTCATCGGCTGTGTCGAAGGTTTCAAAGTTACCGGCAGCGCAGAATCGGTCGGGGAACACACGACCTCAAGCGTGGTGCAATCCATCTTTATGGTAATCCTGCTCAATGCGATTGCGGCACTGTTCTTTATGGAGATGGACTGGTGAGTGATACACAAACGGCTTTTATCAGCGTACGCGGCTTGTGCAATCGCTTTGGCAGCCACAGCGTCCATGAGAACCTCGACCTGGATATTTACCGGGGCGAAATCCTCGGTGTTGTGGGCGGCTCGGGCACCGGCAAATCGGTGTTGATGCGCACCCTCATTGGCCTCAATGTGCCCGCAGAAGGCCGTATCGAGGTGGTGAGCTCCGCCGCCAAGCCGCCGCCCAACCCTGACCCGGCAATGCTCGCCTGTAACTTCGGTGTGCTGTTCCAGCACGGGGCGCTGTTCAGTTCGCTCACGCTGCAAGAGAATGTCGCCGTGCCCCTGATCGAACAGGCCGGACTCAAGCGCGAGCACGCTGAGCACCTGGCGCGGGTCAAGCTCGCCATGGTTGGGCTACCACCCGAGGCAGCCCTGAATTACCCGGCCGAGCTGTCCGGTGGCATGATCAAGCGCGGTGCACTCGCGCGGGCCTTGGCACTCGACCCCGACCTGCTGTTTCTCGATGAGCCCACCGCCGGGCTCGACCCGATCGGTGCCGCCGATTTCGACCGGCTGATCGTGACCCTGCGCGACGCCCTGGATTTGACCGTGTTCCTGGTCACCCACGATCTGGATACGCTGTATACTAGCTGTGACCGAATCGCCGTCCTGGCACAACAGCGGGTCCAGGTCGCCGACACCCTGGAGCGCGTCGCCGAATTCGACGACCCCTGGATTCACGACTACTTTCACGGCCCTCGAGGCCGCGCGGCTCAAACCGCCGCCCGCCGCCAGACAACCAGAGGACACTGATTATGGAACCGCGTGCGCACCACGTGCTTATCGGCCTGTTCACCTTGATCGCCGCTGGCGCTGCGCTGCTCTTTGCACTCTGGCTCAGCCAATCCAGCGCCGATCGGGAATACGCGTACTACCGGATCAGTTTCGATCAGGCAGTCACCGGCCTCGCCGTGGGCAACGCCGTGCTCTACAGCGGGATCCGTGTGGGCGATGTCCTCAGCCTGGAGCTGGACCGGGACGATCACCGGCGCGTATTAGCCGACATTCGAGTCTTCAGCGACACGCCTGTGCGTGAAGACACCCGGGCCAGCATGGAACTGACCAACATCACCGGCAATATGAGTATTCAGTTACGCGGCGGCGAGCCCGACAGCCCGGCGCTACCCGGCGACCGCGAAAACCCACCCGTGATTAACGCCGACGCCTCGCCCCTGAGTTCCCTGATGTCCAACGGCGAAGGCCTCATCGACAACCTGGCGCAACTCCTGGAGAACGTCAACCGCATCCTGTCCGAAGAAAACGCCGAGAGCATCACGGAGATTCTTGCCAACCTCAAACTCACCAGCGATACCCTGGCAAGTGAGCGCGGGGAGCTGACCCGAGGCCTGAACCAATTCAGCGAGCTGATGGAGGCCGTGGGCGAACTGACCGTTCAGGTGAGTGGCCTGATTGACGATCAGGGCCGGGAGGCGCTCGACAGCATCAACCGTACAGCAGTCATGCTCGAGTCCCTGATTGAAGACAACCGTGGTGGCTTTGAACAAAGCGTGCGCGGCATCAACGACATCACCCCCGCCATCAAGGAGTTGCGTCAGACCCTGGCGTCGCTCCAGCGCCTCAGCCAACGCCTGGAAGAAAGCCCTTCCGATGTACTCTTCGGACGCGATTCGCTTAAGGAGTATTCACCATGATCCCCCCATTCGCCCGCTGGGCCCTGGGCGCGGCCCTGATCGCCAGTCTCGCCGCGTGTTCGCCTTTTCCGAGCCATGAACCCCAGGATACCTATACCCTGCCCGCCAGCAGCGTCGACAGTCGCGCCCCGGAACGCGACCTGAGCCTGCGGGTGGAAACACCCCAGGCCAATCGCACTCTGAGCGGCAGCCGGATTCTGGTGATGCCCGACCCGCATCAGTTTCAAGCCTACTCGGGGGTTCGCTGGAGCGACGCCATCCCGCTGTTACTGCGCGACCACCTGATCGACGGCCTGCGCCGGGGCGGCGGCCTGCACGCCGTGGTGTCCGAGAGCAGCCGGGTCAATACCGGGCTGGAGCTGGTGAGTGAGCTGCGCGGTTTTCACACCGAGTATCGGGAAGGTCGGGCTGAGGCGGTGATTATTCTGGAGGCGTTACTGGTGGATACGGGGCGCCAGGAAGTGCTCGCCAGCCGCCGCTTTGAAATCCGCGAAGCCAGCGCTGGCAGTGACCTGCCGGCCGTGGTGAACGCTTTTGGCAAGGCTGCCGATACGCTCACCAACGACCTGCTGAGCTGGGCCGAGCCTCACTGGACTCAGCCCTAGCCATCAGCGCAGTTTGAGCACGTCCTGCATATCGTAAAAGCCTGCCGGCTGCGCGGCGATCCATTGCGCTGCACGCACCGCGCCCCGGGCAAAGGATTGCCGGCTCGACGCTTTGTGGGTGATTTCCACCCGTTCGCCATCGGCCATAAACATCACCGTGTGATCGCCCACCACATCGCCGCCACGCACAGTGGCAAAGCCGATGGTGTTCTGATCCCGGGCACCGGTCTGACCCTCGCGGCCGTAAACGGCATCCTTACCCAAATCCCGGCCCAGAGCCTCGGCCACCACTTCGCCCATGCGCAGCGCCGTGCCCGAGGGGGCATCGACCTTGTGACGATGATGGGCTTCATAAATTTCCACGTCGTAGTCATCACCCAGGGCTTTTGCCGCCATTTCCAACAACTTCAGGCAAACATTGACGCCGGTGCTGTAGTTGGCCGCCAGGCACAGGGGAATTTTATCCTGGTAGGCGTCAAGTTCGGCTTTTTCCTGCGAATCAAAACCGGTGGTGCCGATCACAATGCCTTTCTGGTGTTGTTCGCACACCGCCAGGTTTCTCAGGGTCGCGGCCGGAGCGCTGAAATCAATCAGCACATCAAACTGATCGGCGACGGATTCGATATCGCCCACCAAGGTCACCCCCAGCTTGCCGATACCCGCCAGCTCGCCGGCATCGGCACCGATCAGACTGGAGTCGGGCCGCTCAATGGCCGCGCTCAGGGTGGTGTTGTCATTGGCGTTGACCGCCTCGATCAGGGCTTTGCCCATGCGACCGGAGGCACCGTTGATGGCAATGCGTAAACTCATGGTGTCAGGTTCCGTGTTCGTGAATCAGGTGTGGTGGGGATGGTCGTCTTCCCAGTCGTCAAACAGGTGTCCCAGCTTGCCGCGCTTGGTTTCCAGGTACTGGGCATTGTGCGGGTTGCGCCCGGTGCGGTGGGGAATACGCTCCACCACCTCGATGCCCATCGCCTGCAAAGCTTTGACCTTACGCGGATTATTGGTGAGCAGGTTCAGACGCGAAACCCCCAGATGTTCAAGCATGGGTTTGAGAATACTGTAATCGCGCATATCGGCGCCAAAACCCAGACGCTCGTTGGCCTCGACGGTGTCGGCGCCACAGTCCTGCAGGTGATAAGCGCGGATTTTATTGAGCAAACCGATGCCGCGTCCTTCCTGGCGCAGGTAAAAAATCGCCCCGCGCCCGGCCAGGGCTACCTTGTGCATGGCCGCCTGCAGTTGCGGTCCGCAGTCGCAGCGCAAGCTGAACAGGGCGTCTCCGGTCAGGCACTCCGAGTGCACCCGCGCCAGCAGCGGCTCGTCGCTGTGCAAATCGCCCATGGTCAGCACCACATGCTCTTTGTCCAGGCCGTCGTCGGCAAAGCCGTGCATGGTAAACATGCCCCAGGGGGTCGGCAGTTTGCAGGATTCGATAAAGCGTATGCTCACGCGTCACTCACTCTCTGTTAGAACCACAGCGCCAGCAATTGCAGCACAATCAGGGCATAAATCCCGGCCAGGACATCGTCAATCATGATGCCGAAGCCACCGCCGACCCGTTTATCGAGCCAGCCGATGGGCCAGGGTTTGACGATATCGAAAAACCGGAACAGGACAAAACCGATCAGCATCCACAGCAACCCGGCTGGCGCCAGAAACATGGTCAGCCAGTAGCCCACCATTTCATCCCAGACAATGCCGCCGTGGTCGTGGACACCCAGCGCCTTGGAGCTGCGGTCGCACCAGTAGACCCCGAGGGCAAAGGTCACCCCGAGCCAGATCAGGTAGAGGGCCGGGGTCAGGTCCTGAATCAGCCAGAAAATCGGAATCGCCGCCAGGGTCCCAAAGGTGCCCGGCGCCTTGGGCGCCAGGCCGCTGCCAAAGCCGAAGGCGAAGAAGTGGTCGGGGTTGCGCAGCATTTCGCTGAACGTGGGGTTAATCGCTGTTTTTGTCATCAGAAGTGCTTATAACCTGTGTCTTCGAGTGTGTAGGGCTCGCCGTCGAGCAGGCAGTGCACCCCGGTACCGGTCACCAATTGCCCCACCACCGTGGCATTGAGTTCGCCCCGGGCGATCATCAGACCCACCTCGGGCATCCGCGCCTCGGGCACGGTAAAACAGAGTTCGTAGTCATCACCGCCGGTGAGGGCCCAGTCTCTGACCCGCGCGCGGTCATCCAGTGCCAGCAGCGCCGGCGACAAGGGCAGCGTCTCGACGTCGATCTGGGCGGCGACATCACTGGCGGCACAGATATGCCCCAAATCCGCCACCAGGCCGTCAGAAATATCCAGTGCCGCACTGGCCAGGCCCAATAACCGCTGGGCCTCCGCCAGGCGCGGCTCGGGGCGGTAGTAGCGCGCCCGCAGATACGCCAGCTCGGCCTCGGGCAAATCGAGTTCGCCCCGCACGGCGGCCAAGCCCCCGGCGCCATCGCCCAGGCAGTGGGTGACCAGCACATAATCGCCGATACCGGCACCGTCCCGGCGCAGTGCGCGGGCCGGTGCCACCTCCCCCATCACCTGTACGGTGATACTCAAAGGTCCGGCGGTGGTGTCGCCGCCAACCAGGGTACAGCCATAGGCGTCGGCGGCGACAAACAACCCGGCCCCAAAGGCACGCAGCCAGTGCTCGTCGGCCTCAGGCAGGGTCAGCGCCAGGGTAAACCAGCGCGGGCTGGCCCCCATGGCGGCCAGATCGCTCAGGTTGACCCGCAGGGCGCGCTGGGCAATCTCGGCCGGATCGGCATCGGCGGGAAAGTGTACATCCGCCACCAGGGTATCCACCGAGAGCGCCAACTGCTGACCCTGAGCGGGCTGCAAAAGCGCGCAATCATCGCCGATCCCCAGCACAACACCGGGACCTTCGGGGGCCTCGGGACGCTGGAAAAAGCGGCGAATCAGTTCAAATTCGTGCATGGGCAGCCGTTAGCGGGTGATGCGCTTTTCCGCCGGACGGGCCACTTCCGCGGCTTTGTCGAGCACGCCGTTGATGAACTTGTGACTGTCGGCCGCGCCGAATTTTTTCGCCAGTGACACGGCTTCGTTGATCACCACTTTGTACGGTACATCAATGCGAAACTTGAGCTCGTAGGCCGCCATACGCAACAGCGCCTGGGTGATCGGGTCCAGCTCGTCGCCAGTGCGCTCCTGCAGGAACGGGGTAAACAGGTCCTCAACCTCGGTCAGGTGCTGGGGCACGCCGTGCAAGAGTTCCTGGAAATAGGTGACGTCGACCTTGCCCATGTCGTTATCGGTGCGAAACTCCGCCTCGATGGCGTTGATACTGGACTCTGCCATGCGCCATTGATACAGCCCCTGCATGGCGTAGTGGCGAGCCATGCGCCGGGCGGCGGGGGTGACACTGCGTTCTACTTGCGTCATTACACTTTACCCAGCAAGGAAACCATTTCCAGCGCTGTCGCTGCCGCTTCAACGCCTTTGTTACCGGCTTTGGTGCCAGAGCGCTCAATGGCCTGCTCGATACTGTCGACGGTGAGCACCCCAAAAGTGATGGGTACGCCAGCATTGAGGGACACCTGGGCCAGGCCCTTGGTGCACTCGCCCGCCACATAGTCAAAGTGCGGGGTGCCACCGCGAATCACGGCGCCCAGCGCGATAATCGCATCGTACTGGCCTTTGGCGGCGACTTTTTGGGCCACCAGCGGAAATTCAAACGCGCCCGGGGCGTAATAGATGGTGACGTCGCTGTCTTTGATCCCGTGGCGGCGCAGGGTGTCCAGGGCGCCCTCTTTCAGGCTCTCCACCACAAAACTGTTCCACCGGCTGACGATCAGGGCGTACTTGCCTTTACTGGCGGAAAAGTCGCCTTCGATAACCTTGATAGTGCTCATAGTTGTGTCTCTAGTGCTAGCGTTAATGTTCTGGCCGGGTTACTCCGGGCTGACGTATTCGACCACTTCCAGATCAAAGCCCGACAGGGCGGAAAAGCGCATGGGCAGGGACATGACCCGCATTTTGCCGACCCCCAGGTCGCGCAGGATCTGCGAGCCAGTGCCCACCTGCTTGTACAGCACTTCGCTGCTGCGGCCGCGCTGTTTGCCCGAGAGCAGCCAGTCGATGCTGTCCTCGACCTCTTCAGTCTGCTCATCGTGACAGATCAGCAGAACCACGCCCCGGCCCTCATCGCTGACCCGCTGCAGGGCCTCATGATAGGTCCAGGGCCTGTTGCCGGCATCCGAAGGGCGCTTGACCGCCAGGACGTCGCGGGCGATGTCCATCACATGCACCCGCACCAACGTCGGGTCCTCGGGGCGGATATCGCCCTTGGTCATGGCAAAGTGCAGGTCGCCCCGAGCCAGATCCCGGTAGGTGTGCAGCTCAAACTCGCCGAACAGGGTCTCGACCCGGCGGGTGTTGATACACTCGACGGTCTTTTCCTTGATCGCCCGGTAGTGAATCAGGTCTGCAATGGTACCGATTTTCAGATCGTGCTGCTCGGCGAATTTTTCCAGGTCCGGGCGCCGGGCCATGGAGCCGTCCGGGTTCATCACCTCGACGATGACTGCCGCGGGCTCGTACCCGGCCAGGCGCGCCAGATCGCAGCCGGCCTCGGTGTGCCCGGCGCGGCTCATCACACCGCCGGGCTGGGACATGAGCGGGAAGATATGACCGGGCTGGACCAGGTCCGCCGGCTTGGCTTCGGGCGCCACGGCGGCGCGCACGGTGCGCGCCCGGTCGGCAGCCGAAATACCGGTGGTGACGCCTTCGGCGGCCTCGATCGACACGGTAAAGTTGGTGATATGCTGGGTGCGGTTGTCACTTACCATGAGTGGCAAATCCAGCTGTTTGCAGCGCTCCGGCGCCAGCGTCAGGCAGATCAGGCCCCGGGCATGGGTGGCCATAAAATTGATATCTTCCGGGCGCACCTGCTCGGCCACCATCACCAGGTCGCCTTCGTTTTCCCGGTCCTCATCATCCATCAGGATGATCATCTTGCCTTGGCGCAGATCGTCAATCAGCTCTTCGACGGTGTTCAATTGCATGGGTTTGCGTCTCCAGGCTCTAATGCGGGCCTCAGGCCCGGTTATAGCCGTGCTGTGTCAAAAATTCCAGGGTGATACCGCCGGCATCCGGGTCGGCGGCCTTGTCGCCCAGCAGCAGCCGTTCCAGGTAGCGCGCGATCAGATCCACCTCCAGGTTGACCCGGGTGCCGGGGCGGTAGCTTTCCATAATGGTCCACTGCAGCGTGTGGGGCACAATATTGAGTTCAAACTCGGCGCCCTCGACCTTGTTGACCGTGAGGCTGGTGCCATCGACAGTAATGGAGCCCTTATGGGCAATATAGCGGGCCAGCTCGGCGGGTGCCCGCAAGCGAAAACGCTCCGAGCGCGCATCCCGGTGGCGCCCCACCACCTCGCCGATGCCGTCCACGTGGCCGCTGACGATATGGCCGCCCAGACGGGTCTGGGGGGTGAGCGCTTTCTCCAGGTTCACCGGCTGACCCACGGCCCAGCCGGTGAGTGTGGTGTTGTCCAGGGTCTCGCGCGAGACGTCGGCCCAGAAACCGTCACCAGGCAGTTCGACCGCGGTCAGGCAGACGCCGTTGGTAGCGATGGAATCGCCCAGTTGAACATCCGCCAGATCCAGGCTGCCGGTGCGCACCCGCAGGCGCAGATCGCCATTGCGTGGCTCCAGGGCAACCACCTCGCCCAGGGCTTCAATGATTCCGGTAAACATAAGCTACAGCTCCGTCAGTATTCTTTGTCGGGCACGGCGGTAATGCGCCAGTCGTCCCCGATTGCCCGGATGTCGCGAATCATCAGCGGCAGCTGAGCGGCCATGGTGTCCAAGGGCAGTTCCAGCAGCGGCCGGGCCCGGCTGCCCAGGAGTTTGGCAGCCATATAGACCACCAACTCATCGATCAGCCCCAGGCGCATAAAGCTCCCCGCCAGGGTTGCCCCGCACTCAATCAGCACCTCGTTACACTCGCGCCGCCCCAGCTCGCGCAGGAGCGCGTAGAGGTCGACCCGGTCGTCCTTGCCTGGCAGCGCCAGTGACTCCACATGGGCAGGCCAGTCCGGATTGGGTGCCTTGCTGCCATTGTGAACTACCAGCACCGGGCCCGGACTGGCCAGCAGCTCACACTGTGCGGGCAGGCGCTGACGGGAATCCAGAATCACCCGCAAAGGCTGGCGTTCTGCGATAGTCTCAGCGTTATCCAGATCCAACTCGGCCGGGCGTACCGTGAGCGCGGCCCGATCCTGCAGGACAGTATCGATACCACTAATAATGGCACAGGCGCCGGCGCGCAGACGCTGAACGTCGCGCCGGGCGCAGGGGCGGGTAATCCATTTGCTTTCGCCGCTGGCCATGGCGGTGCGCCCATCCAGGCTCATGGCCAGTTTGCAGCGCACCAGCGGCAAGCCCTGGGCCATACGCTTGATAAAGCCGGGGTTGAGCGCCCGGGCTTCCTCTTCCAGGAGTGGACCGTCAACCCGCACACCGGCTTCCCGCAGCCGCTCCAGACCACGCCCGGCCACTTGCGGGTTGGGGTCCTCCATGGCGTAAACCACACGCCCCACCCCGGCGTCGATCAGGGCCTGACTGCAGGGGCCGGTTTTCCCGGTGTGGCTGCAGGGCTCCAGGGTGACGTAGGCCGTGGCGCCGCGCGCCTGCTCGCCGGCGGCGGTCAGGGCATTGACTTCGGCGTGACCCAGTCCGGCCTTTATATGCCAGCCTTCGGCCAGCAACTCAGGTTCGGCGTCGGTTCGCTCACGCACCAGCACGCACCCCACCCGGGGATTGGGCATGGTGGTGTAGTGCCCGCGCGCGGCCAGTGTCAGCGCCCGGGCCATAAAGTGTCTGTCAGTGGAGGTTAACGCCATAGTGTCAGCTGGTTGTGTCGTCCGGGTGCCGTTCCAGGCGATCGATCTCCTGGCGGAATTCGTTCAGATCCTTGAACCGACGGTATACGGAAGCAAAGCGCACATAGGCCACTTCGTCGAGCTTGCGCAGCTCATCCATCACTTTTTCGCCCAACGTCATGGACTTGACCTCGCGCTCGCCAGTGGCCTGGAGAAAGTGCTTGATCTGGTTGATAGCGGTCTCGATAGACTCGACACTCACCGGCCGCTTTTCGAGAGCACGCTGCAGTCCGGCGCGCAATTTACCCTCATCGAAAGGCTCGCGAGTACCGTCCTGTTTGATGATGCGCGGCATGACCAGCTCGGCCACTTCATAGGTGGTAAAACGCTCGTGACAGGAAAGGCATTCGCGCCGACGCCGAATCTGGTCGCCCTCGGCGACCAGGCGCGAATCAATCACTTTGGTATCTTCGGCACTGCAGAAGGGACAATGCATCGGCTGGGGCCCTGTTTGGTGCAAGTTGCGCGCATCTTAGCACATTTTGGGGCAATTGCCTGTCATCAGGACGGCAGTAGGCGCCCCGGAGACAAGCCTGACAGACTACATCGGGTGGGCTTTGCCGCTGCCCTGCTCCTCGATCTCCTGTTCGATAAAGGTGAGTGCCTCATCAATCAGCAACAACATGGCCGCCTTGGCCCGTTCGGGGTTGCGGTTCTTGATGGCCATATACACTTTGGCGTGATCGTCGATAATCGCCTCGTGGTCCGCCTTGGCGACGTTGGTGTGGCGAATACTCTCGTTCAGCGCCGTCTCGATAAAGTCGCGCATACGGATAAAGAAACGGTTCTTGCTGGCGTAGAGAATACTGACGTGGAAGGCAATATCCGCCTGCAGCCCCTCTTCCGGTTTGGTTTCAGCCGAGCGCATCCTGTCGAGCGCCGCGCCGATGGCATCGATCCGGCCCTGATCGGCGTAGCGTGCCGCCAGCGAGGCGGCCTCGGGCTCGATCGCAAGGCGCATCTGCAAAAACTCACGCAATACCCGCAATGACGGCGTGCTCTCCAGTGACCAGCGCAACAGATCG
This sequence comes from Marinimicrobium alkaliphilum, assembly GCF_003259155.1. Taxonomy (GTDB): domain Bacteria; phylum Pseudomonadota; class Gammaproteobacteria; order Pseudomonadales; family Cellvibrionaceae; genus Marinimicrobium_A; species Marinimicrobium_A alkaliphilum. The sequence continues at coordinate 35,686 of NZ_QGMQ01000002.1, read as the reverse complement.
GAGTCGAAGATGTTCCACTCCTCCTCGGGCAAGGTCCGAATACCCTGGCGCGGACGACTGGAAATCAGCCCCTTGGCCGAGAGCATTTTGACCGCCTCGCGCACAGCGGTGCGGCTGACACCGAACTGTTCACACAGCTCAGCCTCGGTGGGCAGGCTATCGCCGGGCTTGAAATTCCCACAGACAATTTCCCTACCCAGCTCCTGGGTCATCCGCTGGGAGAGGTTGGAGTTGCGTTCTAGCACGGGCATAGCGTCATCTCGCTGTTTGGTGAGTCCATGTGTGGTAACTGCGCCAATCATACAATAATAATTAATCGTGCGCCTAGCGGTGCGGGGATAGAGCGGGAATGGAGGGTTGATTGGTTGGATCAGAGCGATTGTTGGCGTTGGGTGCCTCAAGTGTCGGATTACGGCTTCGCCTAATCCGACCTACTCGAAACAGCGTACCATTAGTTCCCGTAGGTCGGATTAGCCCGAAAGGGCGTAATCCGACAATTAAGGCACAACACCCGAAAGGGTGCCATTGCTCTCATGTGTCGGATTAGCCCGAAGGGCGTAATCCGACACATGAGGCACCCAATCCTTCCCGTTTAGAAGCTGTAACGAGCCCCCAGTGCAAAGGTACGGCTGTACAGGAAGGTGTTGTGGCTATGCAGCGGGCTGTTGCCATAACGCTCGCGGGTCGTGGATTCGGTGAGGTTGGTGGCATCAAAAGTCACCACCAGATCATCGGTAACACTGTAGCTCAACTGCATGTCCAGACTCTCTTCAGCGCCACGATAGATGCTCAGCGGGTTGGCGAACTGGGCTGCCTCGTAGCGATTGAGGGCATCGTCACGCCAGATGTAAGAGAGACGCGCGTCAAAGCGCGGACGCTCGTAGGCCGCCGTGATGCTGTAAGACGAGTCAGACACACCAAAGAACGGTGAGGTATCGGTGTCGACCTGCTCACCCGCATCATCCAATACCGGGATATCCTGTTCAGAGTCCAGGAAAGTGGCACTGGTGATCACACCCAGACCATCCCAAGCGCCGGGAAGGTTTTCCGGGAAGTAAGTGAAGCCCAGTTCCAGACCCTGAAGCTTACCGTTTGAAGCGTTCTCCGGCTGAGACACGATGTAGGTGTCAGCCGATTGCCCATCGATATCCGCCTGGATGCTGTTGCGGAAAGGAATGACCAAGCCGTCTACCCGGCGCTCGAACAGAGTCGCGTAGGCATAGCTCGCATTGCCAAAGTACCACTCCAAAGACAGGTCAATATTTTCGGAAGTGGTGGGTTGCAGGTCCGGGTTGCCACCGGCGGCCGTGCCATAACCCACACCAGAGATGTCATCGAAGTACCGGATGGTCGGATTCAGATCCCCAAAGGCCGGCATACGCAAGGTTTCGCTGTAGGCCAGACGCAACATCAGTTCATCGCTCAGGTGGTAGCGGAACATGGCGCTGGGCAACAACTCGGAGGTTTCCGTGGTACCAAAAACCACGTCGCCGGTTTCCTGGTCATCGAATGCGGTGTCGGTTTGGACATCGACATAGCGCAGACCCAGCTCACCGTCGAGCATGCGATCACCGAGAGTGAACTCAAAGTTGGTGGTCACGTAAGCCGCCGCGTTGCGCTCATCGATACGGAACTCACGCAGCATCGGGTCGTTTACATCCAGATCATAAACGCCCAGGAAGTGCTCACGGTTGTCTGCCAGATAGGAGGCGTCAGCGGTGACCCAGGAACGAGGAACGTCAGCAACGCCTGACATAAAGCCGCTGTTGATGTGATGCAACCCCTCGATATCCGCGAAAGCGCAGTCATCGGCATTGGCGGCGAAGTCCGTGCACAGGCCGTCGGCGACTTGCTCGCGGCTGTGCACTGTCGCGTCGCGCTCATCCCAGCGGATACCAAAGTTGACGGTATGGAAGAACGGATTTTCGGTCCACAGCTCGCCGTCGGTAGTAAAGGTGAAGGCGGAGCCCGACTCGCGCGCTGCGTTGTCATATACCGCAGCCATCGCGAATTGACTCGGGTCGGTCAGGTCGCTTTCATCTACGTCGGTTGCCGGGTTGTTCGCAAAGCTGATGCCACCGGCACCGTCAAAGTCCACGCTGGTTTCGTAGCGCGGGGTCTCGGTGCGCATGGCAAAAAACTCAGACTCAAAGTCACTTTCCTGATACACCAGTTCGGAGTTGAGCGTGAAGTTGTCCGTAAGGTCCCACTCACCACCAAGCGCAAACAGGTAGCTGTCGGTTTTCTCGTCGGTGTAGTCACCGCTGACAAAAGAGAAGTTGTCGCGCACGGTGCGCGAGCGGATCACGTTGCTGTCTTCGTACAACTCGAAGGTATCGGTGATGTCGTCGGCGATACCCGCCAGATCCCACCAGGCATCCACAAAGCTGAAGTGCAGCGCGTTGAAGCTGTTATTGCGATAACCGCTGTAAAAGGCTTCGAAGGTGTATTCCGAGCGGTCATCGGGGGCAAACTGCAACGCAATGTTGGCGCCGGGGCGCTCGCGCTCACCGGTAAAGTCACTCATGATGTAGGCGTCGCGAGACAGATAGTATTCTGCCGGCTCGCCGTTAATGGGCAGAGTTGAGCCCGGAGCAGTGGGCAGACCGCGATCCAGCCCCGGCTCCCAAATGGGTGATTCATCAACCGCGTCGTTGTCGGGGAAAATCCGCTCCAACGCCCCGTAAGGCCCTACCGGATTCTCCGACATGAAGGGCACTTGAGCGCCGACGGTGATGGTCTGGTCACGGTAGCTGGTTTTCGCATGAGAGACATTGATCAGGGCGCCAAACTCACCCGCATTGGTAATCCAGCGATCGCTGAACAGGGCGCTGAAAATCGGATCGGTTTCACCGGCCTGCTCCTGGTGCACAAAGCGTCCGGCGAGCGATACCCGCTGGCCGTCAAAGTCGAAGGGGCGGAAAGTACGCACGTCAATCTGGCCGGCAATACCATTCTCGTAGTGACGTGCAGAGCGGCTCTTACTCACATCGATGCGAGATACCAGGGTCGAGGGAATATCCGCGAGGGCGACCGAGCGGCCCGCTGAGGTAAATACGGTACGGCCATTGATCGTGGTGCTGACATCGGGCAGACCGCGCACCAGTACGGAATTGGTTTCACCGGCACCGCGGTCAGTCACCTGAACGCCGGCGACCCGCTGCAGGGACTCCACGACGTTGTTGTCGGGCAGCTTACCAATATCCTCAGCCACAATTGACTCCATCACCTGCATGGAATCGCGTTTGATATCGATGGCCTGGTTCAGGGTGCTGCGAATGCCGGTAACGACAACCTCTTCGAGAATCGCGCCCTCCTGCTGCTGGGCCACAACCTGGTTCGCGCCGAGTACGGCGGTCAAGGCAATGGAAGTACTGAGCAAATTCTTTCTAAACATCATGCTAAAACCCTATTTTGGTTGCTGGCAGCACGGCCGAACTCATTTCGGAGACTGCCAGACAGGTCATTTATTGAACGGTTATTAGTCATGCGACATCCTCTGCGTCTGCCGCCTTGCAGATCAAATCCGACCGGATTGATCACAAAACATACACTTTTAGGTGCATTTTGTAATATAAATGCAGATGCTAATTTCGATAAGTGCGAGAGTCAAACCGGGGGACGTCGATACTGAAATCGTTAAATTACGTGATTCGCGGGGTTAAGATCGGTTGTCGACACAATGACTACATGTTCAGCGGGGTTAAAAACATCCATCAATAAGTATTAATATATGATCTTTACATTCCTTAACGCCGCAGACAGCATAACCGGGGTCGGGTCGGCATTATCCCGCTCGTAATATATCGCCAGAAAAGATGATTAATGAGCCATAAGTGATACAAAAAGAAAGAAGAGGGGAACAAGGGAGAAGGTGCCTCAGGTGTCGGATTACGGCTGCGCCTAATCCGACCTACGTGGAAAGTGGTGGTTTGTTTGGGGGCACTGCGGTTTTGTCGGATTACGCCCCTTCGGGGCTAATCCGACCTACAGGGGACAGCGTGCCATCGTTCGAGTAGGTCGGATTAGCCCCGAAGGGGCGTAATCCGACACTGAGGCACCCAACCTCGAACAAGGCGCCAATACGGAGGGTTACGGCGCCGAGGCCAACGCCTCCACATCCGAACCCGACAGCGGCTGGTCAAAAATCAGCAGTTCATCCACCAGCCCCTGGAAGGGGGTATCCCAGTGGTTTACCCCCAGTGCGAAGTAGCCGCCACTGCCGGCGAACACATTCGGGAAGTTGTCACCCGCATACGCCAGTTCACCGTCCAGGTAGAGGGTAATGCCACCGCCGTTGTAACTGAACGCTACATGGGTCCACTCCCCCACACCAATACGCCGGTCAGCCGCGGCATCGTACCAGGCCTCCCCGGACCAGAGCATGGTGTTGCCCGCGCCCGGGCCCTGAGGCACAAGACTGATCCAGCTATTCTGGGCCACGGCACCGAAGAAGGCGGTGGTGAACTGACTGATCGCCTCTGGCCGCAACCAGAAAGAAACCGCGTACAGGTCGCCCTCGATCAGACCATCAGGCAAGCGCACGCCACTGCTGCCATCCAGTTGCAACGCCTGGCCACTCCGCCCCTCGGCAAAACCGAGAGTGCCACCACTGTTATCGATGCGATTACCGGTCACCTGGCCCGCATTGAAATTGCCGGTGCTGTCGTCCAGATTGCCGTCAAAACGGAAACTGGCCACGGGCTCCGGCGGTGCCAGTGACAGCACCCGCGCCTCAAAAGTTTTGCTGCGCTGCTCGCCACCCAGTGTAATGGTCGCTGTCAGCGTCACGTCGGCATCCGCAGCGGTTGCGCCCGGACGGGTCACCTGCGCACGATCGCCTTCAACCGCAATCACAGTCGGATCGGAACTGACCCACGAGATCGCCGAGGCATAGGGGCCGGTAACGGGCAGGTGAAAATCCTCCTGAACCGCGGCCAAGCCACTGAGCGTCAGAAGCTCATGAGCAGAATCGAGCAGCGCTTCCTCCGGCCAGCGTTCGACATCCAGCGCGACAATCTCTCCACCCGTCAACGCCGCTTCATAGACTTTCAACTCATCGACCACGCCCTCAAAAGGCGTGTCCCAATAGTTGACGCCGAGCGCAAACTGGCCGACGGATTCCGTAAAGAAGTCGGCCACCCCTGCGCCTTCGAATGCCGATTCGCCGTCAATGTACAAAGTCACCCGGCCACGCTCCACCGCAAAGGCCAGATGGGTCCAGGTGTCGACCGGAATCTGCTCCTCGGCGCTGCCGTCAAACCAGGCGCCTGAGTTATTGCTCCAGACCATGGTGTTGTCGTCCCAGCTGCGCGGCAACAGGCTGACCCAGCGCTCGGAAACCGGCGTGCCTGTTTCGTTCTGCTCGTCCACTGTGCCAAAGAACAGCGCCGTAAACGGGGTGATCGCCGTCGGCCTGACCCAGAGCGACACCGTGTATTCGTAACTGTCGATCAGGCCATCGGGCAAACGCACGCCCTCACTGCCATCGAACACCAGCGCCTCGCCCTGCTCACCGTCGGTGAAGCTGGCGCTGCCCTGCCCGCTGTTAAAAATACGGTCGCCGGTCGTCTGCGCGTCTGGCCATTGCGTCAGCACATCGGCGAGGTCGCCGTCAAAGGTGTAGTGCGCTGTCAGGTTATAGGGTACCCGCGCCTGCACCGTCACTTCAAAATCGCGGACCAGCTCGACGTCACCCAGAGTGATGGTCGCCGTCAGACGCACGGTCTCATCACCCTGGCCCACATTGGGTCGGGTCACGGAACCGTCAGGGTTGATGACCGACGGATTGTCCGATGTCCAGACGACCTGCGCCCCGCGCGTGCCCCGCGTAGGCAGGGAAAGTGCGGTACCTTTGAAGGTGTCCGGCAGCTCCAGGCCTTCTTCGATAGCTGCCACCACATCGGCATGACTGCGGTCGGGCAGGCGCGACAACCAGAGTGCATCGCCGTCAGGTCCGAACGCCGTGACCACTGGCACCAGCTCCCTCAGACGGTTATCCCACTGCCAGCGGGCCACACCTTCATAGGTGCGCCCTGCCAGCGTGAGCGTGACCCGGTTCCGTTCGTCCACCTCAAGACTGTAGCTGCCTTCACGTTCGCCCGTGATACTGCCATCGGCGTGCAACGTGGCATACTCGGCAAGCTTGGCCTCGCGATTGATGTCTTTGTCATGACCGATGAGCTGATAATCCCCGGGCAGCTTTTCACCGTCCACGATATTGTCACCCTCGATGGGCACATACCGGTGGGGCGAAGCCGCCAACCAGCCATCTTCGGTGACGAACATTTCGTGCACACGGATTGAGTGCGCCTGGCCCCGATTGGGGAAACGGGTGTGGGTAATCAGGTAGTACTGTTCTGTCTCTTCGTCGAAGTAAGCCGAGTTGTGTCCGGGGGCAAGATAGCCACGGCTCGGGTAAGGGTCGCCCGGGTCACTGGTAAACTCGAAGCCGCCCATGATCTTGACACCGTAGGGTTCGATGGCTCCCCAGCCGCCGCGCGCCGGCTGAATATCCTGGCCACTGTAATCCTCAAAGGGGCCATCCGGCTGACGCGAGCGCGCGATACGCATGTTGTATCCGTCCTGCGACTCGTACCCGCCAAAAGACATGAACAGGTAATAGTACTCGGTATGCGGACTGTAGAGCATGTAAGTGCCCTCGATCGCACTGAAGTCGCCGCCCGTCAGGTGCGTGCCGTAGCCCTGCCCAGGATTGGCCATGCCGGTGGTTTCATCCATTTCGAGAATATAGATGCCGCCGGCGTAGGAGCCGTAGACCATCCAGAGTTTGCCGTCATTGTCATAGAAGGTGTGCGGATCAATGACATTCGGATGAGTAAAGCCGTTGTAGGGCTCATCGATGACGCTGTACTCGGGAACGTTCTCATCAGCGTAGTGCCCGGAGCGCAAAAACAGCCCCAGATCCTGATAGGGCCCGAGAATGCCCGACTCGGATTTGGCCACCCCGAGATAGGAGCGCGGCTCCAAACATTCGCCGTCTGCCGGGCGGGCGCAATGGTTATAGTAAAAGTAGTAGTTGCCATCATTCAATAAGGCAAAGTCCGACGCCCAGGAACCCACGTGACCACCGCTCCAATCGATACCATCGGCGGCAATGACTTCGTACTCGTCCCAGGTCATCAGGGTGACCCGCTCCCAGTGAATCAGGTCCTCAGAGCGCGCGGTGTCCAGGTGTGAGCCCACCACATAAAAAGCGCCGTCCTCACCAATTTCCACTGAGGGGTCGTGCACACCCAGGTCGTTAAAGCCGGTTTCCGCATCTTGCAACCACTCAACATCCACACCGAGTGTTGGCGCGGGAAACGTGGGTGGCGGCGTATCATCTACCGGTGGCTGGGGATCGGGTGTGTCGCGATCGCCACTGCTGCTACCACAGCCCTGCAGGCCCAGTAGCGCCAGGAGCGCAAAAGATAAAGCTGCCCGTTGCATAAGAAATGCTCCATCAATTTATCGTTATTAAAAAAGGGGTGGCCCATAGAGGCCACCCCTTGATCGAATCGCTTGGTCGTTCGTTACTTAGAAGCTGTAACGGGCGCCCAGAGCGAAGGTGCGGCTGAACAAGGTGTTCACGTGGGAGAAGTACGCGCTGTCGCCGTAACGCTCCTGAGTGAACTGCTCAGTCAGGTTTGTGGCGTCAAAGGTCACGGTCAACTCGTCAGTGACGTTGTAGCTGAACTGGAAGTCCAGGCTCTCTTCCGGCTGGCGATAGATACGCAGCGGATTGGCAAACAGCGCCGCTTCGTTGCGGTTGAGCGCGGTATCACGCCAGACGTAAGACAGACGCACATCGAACGTCGGACGCTCGTAGGCCGCCGTTATACTGTAGGAGAAATCGGATACACCAAAGAAGGGTACCTGCATTTCACCATCGGGCTGGCCGGTTTCATCAAACACCGGAATGGTCTGCTCGGAATCCAGGAAGGTCGCACTGGTGATTACACCCAGACCGTCCAGCTGCTCGGGCAGGTTTTCCGGGAAGTAAGTGAAGCCCAACTCAACCCCTTGCAGCGTACCATCGGAGGCGTTATCCGGACGAGACCAGACAAAGGTATCGACCAGGAAACCGTCAGGGATGTCATCCGCATCCGGCTGAATCCGCTCGCGGAAAGGAATCACCAAACCATCAACACTGCGCTGGAACAACGTCAGGTAAGCGTAGCTGGCATCGCCAAAGTACCACTCGAGTGACAAGTCCAGGTTCTGAGACGTCGTCGGCGCCAGATTGGCGTTACCACTGTTTGCCGTACCGTAGCCAACATTACTCAAATCATCGTTGTAAGTGATATTGGGGTTCAGGTCGTTAAACCCGGGCATGCGCAAGGTTTCGCTGTAAGCTGCACGCAACAACCACTCATCGTTGATGTGATAACGCAACATCAAGCTGGGCAACATTTCGCTGTTGGTGGTGGTGGATTCAGTCGTAGGATTGCCCGCCTGATCGAAAAAGACGTTGTCGGTCTCAACATCGACATAGCGCAAGCCAACCTGACCATCCAGCAGACGACCGGCCACATGCGTTTCAAAGTCCGCCGTCGCGTAAAGGGCTGCGTTGCGCTCATCGACCTCAAAGGTCTGACGCATAGCCACATCTGTAGGCATATCGTAAAGATTCAGGAACGAGTCCCGGTTATCCCGCAGGTAGGGCCCGCTGGCCACAACCCAGCTGCGCGGTGCCGTTGCCCGACCTTTCATGAAGTCGCTGTTGATATGGTGCAGACCGTCGTCGTAGGACGCAAAGTCACACAGAGCGATATCGGCACTGGTCTCCCGATCCGGGTCATTGACGGCCGCTTCACAACCGCGGTTTGAGGCCTGTTCGCGAAGTCTGGTCGCGGTATTACGATCATCCCAACGGAAACCAAAGGCAACGCGAGGCAGGAACTCGATATCGGTCCAGTACTCACCATCAACGGTAAAGGTCATCGCCTCACCGGAGTCTTCACCCGCGTTATTCCAGATCGGGCCCATCGCGTACTCGCTCGGATCAGTGAGATCCTTGGGCGTACCATCGTACTCAAAGAATTCGATACCTGGCCGACCATCGAAGTTTGCCCGAATTTCTGGCCGCACGGACTCCCCACGCATGGCGAAGAACTGGGTTTCGAAATCACTCTGCTGGTAAACGATCTCAGATTCGATATTCAGGTTATCAGTAAGCTCCCACTTACCGCCCAATGCAAACAGGTAGCTGTCGGTCTTCCCGCGGCTATAGTCACCACTGGTAAAGTTGAACCCGTCACGAATGGTACGATCGCGGATAATGTTGGTGCCCGGATACAGGTTGAAGGTATCGCTAATACTGTCAAACTCATCGCGATCGTCGACCAATCCGCCGAGGCTGCCCCACCAGTCAACAAACGAGAAGTACATATTGTTGAAGCTCTCGTTACGGAAACCGTTGTAGAAGGCCTCAAAGGTGTACTCAGTGCGATCGTTAGGTGCAAACTGGAGAGAGAGATTAGCCCCGTGGCGCTCACGCTCACCGGTAAAGTCATTGATGATAAGTGCATCGCGAGCCAAGTAGTAGGGCACTTCCTCGCCGGCCACGACCAGGGTTGAGCCCGGTGCCGTGGGCAGGCCGCGATCGAGGCCCGGCTCCCAAACAGTCCCACCGCCAGTATCAGGGCGGATGATTTCCAGGGGAGCAAAACCCGATGCAGGATTTTCGGTAAAGAACGGCATCGCCGCCCCGGCATTCATGGTCTGATCGCGGTAGCGGGTCTTGGCAGTGGAGACATTAAGGAGAGCACCAAACTCACCCGCGTTGGTTTCCCAGCGGTTGCTGAACAGTGCGCTGAGAACGGGATCGGTGGTTTCCGCACGCTCCTGGTGAATGGCGCGTCCCGCCAGAGATACGCGGGAACCATCAAAATCGAAAGGACGGAAGGTGCGCACGTCAATAGTACCGGCAATACCGTTCTCATACTGGTCCGCAGAGCGGCTTTTGCTCACATCAATACGCGATACCAGGGTCGAAGGGATATCCGCCAGCGCCAACGCGCGACCAGTGCCGGTAAACATGGTGCGACCATTGACTGTGGTACTGACATCGGGCAAACCACGAATGAGTACGGCGTTGACTTCACCGGTGCCGCGATCGGTGACTTGAACACCGGCAACACGCTGCAAGGACTCGACCACGTTGTTGTCGGGCAGCTTGCCGATATCTTCGGCCACGATAGAGTCTACGACTGACATTGAGTCGCGCTTGATATCGATCGCCCGGTTAAGACTACCCCGGATACCCGTCACGATCACTTCTTCGAGAATTGCCTCGTCTTGGGCAAAGGTGGGTTGTGCGGCCAGCGCGACCACGGCGGCAACACTGCTGCTTAAAAGTGTACGCTTGAACATAGTAGTGGAACTCCCCTCGGGATTTTACGCATTACACCCCACTGCTTTAGTTTTATTAGTACGACTTCAGCTAGCGGGGCCATTTGATTATTTTTGCTAGGAAGCAATTTAATATTATTGTACGACAATTGTATTGTCAAACACTTTTTTTACCCCCTATAATCCCACAAATACTCTCTCCCAACATGGACTGATGCCCCGTCAACAGCTGTCAGAAGGGGCTTTTCTATCCTAAAAACAGGCAGTTACCCGCTTCATATAGCGATAATAAATGCGCCACAAACCGTTAATACTATAATAGTTCAAGAGACCATAAGATTGCGTAATCATGGCGCCTGGAAATATTTCTTTTACCGGATTCTCGACCTCAACTTTATAGTGATATAATATTACTTTAATACCATGCGCCAGCCTGCTCACCCGCGGCCGGCGTCCGATTCAATCGTCGCTACAATAGCCATAACCAGGGTGGTCCAATAATATGATTCCATTCAGTGCTCTTGACTGGGCAGTGCTCTCGATCTTTTTTATCGTACTCCTTGGGGTGGTCGTCTGGGCCTTCTATTCCAAAGAAAAGGATACCACCGACTACTTCCTTGCGGGCCGTAACGCCGGCTGGCTGGTCATCGGGGCATCCATCTTCGCTTCCAATATCGGTTCCGAACACCTGGTCGGGCTATCCGGCGCTGGTGCCCAATCGGGCATGGCCATGGCCCACTGGGAGCTGCAGTCCTGGATTATCATTATTCTCGGCTGGGTCTTCGCGCCCTTCTACTGGGGGGCCAAGGTCTACACCATGCCGGAGTTCCTCGAGCGCCGTTACTCCAGCAAATCACGTACCTTCCTTTCAGTCATCTCGTTAATCAGCTACGTGCTCACCAAAGTGTCGGTGACCGTATACGCCGGGGGCGTGGTCCTGAAAACCGTGCTCGGGATCGAATCCATTTACGGCATTGACTTCTTCTGGATTGCGGCCATGTCACTGGTGCTGATCACCGGCCTGTATACCGTGGCCGGCGGCATGAAAGCGATTCTGGTGACCTCCGTTATTCAGACCCCGATTCTGATTATCGGCTCGCTCGTCATTCTGTTTGTCGGGCTGGACAAAGTCGGCGGCATGGCTGAACTCGAGCGCATCAACGCCGACCGTATGAGCCTGATGCGACCGATGGATGACCCTGAGTTCCCCTGGCTGGGCGTGGTCTTTGGCTCCATTATCATCGGTTTCTGGTACTGGTGTACGGATCAGTACATCGTCCAGCGGGTGTTGTCTGCCAAAGGTATCCAGGCAGCCCGGCGCGGTACCATCTTTGCCGGTTACCTGAAGTTGCTGCCGGTGTTCATCTTCCTGTTCCCGGGCATGATCGCCTACGCCCTGCATACCCAAGGCGCCATCAACCTGGAAAGTGCAGACCAGGCCTTCGCCACGCTGGTGAATGAACTGCTTCCATCCGGGGTCAAGGGGATTGTCATTGGCGGCCTGATCGCAGCATTGATGAGCTCGCTGGCATCGCTCTTTAACTCTTCAGCGACCCTGTTCACCATCGACTTCTATAAGAAGTACAAGCCGCAATCGAGCGAGGAGCACCTGGTAAAAATCGGCCGCTACGCCACCGTGGCTGTTGTTGCCCTGGGTATCCTGTGGATTCCGGTGATGCAGATGATTGCGGATGTTCTGTATGAATACCTGCAGCTGGTGCAGTCGCTGATCGCCCCGGGTATCGCCGCCGTGTTCCTGCTGGGTGTATTCTCCAGCCGCATCACCCCCACCGCCGGTTTTGTCGGGCTGGTCGCCGGTTTTGTCCTGGGCATGTTGCGCCTGGTGCTCACCGTCTTCCAGGACGGTTTGACCGAAGGCAGCATCTGGTATGCGCTGGTGGACATGAACTGGCTGTACTACTGCTCGGCCTTGTTTATTGTCATCGTGATGCTGGTCATCGGTGTCAGCTTCTTCACTCGCCCCGCAAGCAAGGAGCAGATCGCCGGCCTGACGTACGGTTCGATCAGCAAAGAGCAGCGCGCCGAGATCAAAGCGGGCATCGACAAGTGGGATTACATCCACACCGCGATCATTATCGGTATTACGATCTTTATTTATATCCGCTTCTTTTAAGTGAGGGCCGGGAGACCGGCCTGATCGGTAAAGCGCAGAAGGCTCACCGGGAGGTGGGCCTTTTTTGTGCCTGAAGAGGCGCACTTTAGAGAGTCCTGTGCCTCAGGTGTCGGATTACGCTGCGCTAATCCGACCTACTCGAACAATGGCACACCGGGCGTAATCCGACAAAACGATCCCATACCAACGATGGCACACCAGACCCAGTAGGTCGGATTAGCCCACAGGGCGTAATCCGACAAAATGATCCCAAGCCGACAATGGCACGCTGCCACCGATAGGTCGGGTTAGCCCGCAGAGCGTAATCCGACAAAAATGATCCCAAACCGACAATGGCACACCGGGCCCAGTAGGTCGGATTAGCCCGCAGGGCGTAATCCGACAATGAGGCACCCAATCGGCTGAACGCACAGGGTAATCCCGCACCGGCGATGCCGGGACACACCCAAACGAAAACACCGTAAAAAATCGGGGCATAAAAAAACCCCGCCTAAAGAGGCGGGGCCAAGTGAGAGACCTCAATGCATCAACCACACATTAAGGAGGTGAGAACAAAAACACCATCAACTGGCGAGAGAGTAGCCAGCGATTGAGACAATGCAGAGACAGGCTTGGGAGCCACATCGCCTCAACCTGAATACTATTATAATACAATTTAATCAGAGCGCAAGTGCCTTTCCCGTTTTTTTACTCCCGGGGAAATATCTGGGGCAGCGCCCGATGGGCCGGGCCGTTGAGCCTATGGCGCCGCCGCAAGACGCTGGCGAGCGGTGTCGATGTGCTCACAGAACAGCGCCGCACCGTCGAGAATCCGGGCGGTGTGCCGCTGAATCAGATCCGGCGGCACAAAAAACAGGTTGTCGTGGCGCACGGCGGTCAAGCCCGGCCAGTCGCGCCACTCATCCAGCCACTGGGGGCGCTCTTCACCCATGCCGCTGGCAACGATGACCGCCGGGTTGCGATCCAGCAGGGATTCCATATTCACCACGGGCGCAATGCTGGCCGCATCGGCATAGATGTTACGGCCGCCACACAGGCGAATGACATCGCTGATCAGGTGCTGACCGCTCAGGGTTTGCAGAGGCTGGTTCCAGACCTGATAAAACACGCTCACGCTTTCGGCCTCGCTATAGGTGGCCCGCAATTGCGCCAACCGCTCAAGGTATCGCTCGGCCGACTGCTCGGCGACCGTCTCGGTGCCCGCCAGTACGCCAATATGGCGAATGGCCTCGGCCACATCCTCCAGTTCATTGGGTTCACCCACATAGACCGCAATCCCCATGCGCTCCAGCTGGCGCAGGGTATCCCGACTGCTGCCGGACTCCCACATCATCACCAGGTCCGGTTGCAGCGCCAGAATCTGCTCGACGCTGGCGGCCTTGTAGCTGCCCACCCGGGGCAGCTGCTCGGCCTCGGGGGGATAGTTGCTGTAGCTCACCGCCCCCACCAACCGATCGCCGGCACCGGCACTGTAGACGTTCTCCACAATGTGGGGCGCCAGGGCCACGATGCGCTGGGCCGGCCGGCTCAGGGTCACGCTGCGCCCCAACTCGTCGGTGACCTCAATCGGCCCCTCACCGGCCGCCACCGGCCAACTGACCAATACCCCGATCAGCAGCAAAATCCGAAAACCATCACACATACTTTTCTCCACTGTCATTGGGTCACTCACGTTTCGGGCTTCACGCCCTTCGACTGGCACAAGCGGGGTCCGGGTATACCTTTCCGGGACCGTCTGCCGCCTGGACGACCCACAGGGAAGTGGGAAGTGTCCCGAAGCGCCGGGAGCGCGCAGGGGCCGGCGGCAGCCGAGCCCCCAGGGATGGGTTTACGGCGTGTCCCGGAAAGGTATACCCGGACCCCGCCCCCAGACTCGAAGCCCGTCACTTGCATTGTCACCTGTGACGGGCAGATGGCTTTTCCAGCGCCTCGGCCAATCGCCGGCCTCCGTCGGGTGGCAGGCCCGCCCGCAACCAGGCCTCCCCTCTCGGCGCTTCGTGACCCCAGCGCAGCAAGAGTCCCGCCCGGCCCAAGTGTTGATAGAGGTCGCACAGAGGCGCACGGGGTCCACGCAGGGTGACAAACAGGCCGGCATTGTGAACCGCGATGCGGCCCAAACCCGGCGGCTGCGCGAAGTAATCCTGCCACTGCTGCGCCAGAGCCGCCCCTGCCGCCGTAAGTCGCTGGTGCTGTTGCGCCTGCCAGGAGCGGTCCGTCAAAGCCTGCGCGCCCAGCCACTGGGCCGGGTGGCTGACGCCCCAGGGCGCCAGCTCCGTTGCCAATGGTTCCCTCAGGGGCCAGTGACCGTCCCGCCCCGCGAGAAAGCCCAGGCGCAGCCCGGCCAAGCCGAAAAATTTGCCCAGCGAGCGCAGTACCCACAGATCCGGGCAGGTGTCGATCAGCGGCAGGGCCGAGCTTTCCGGGTAGAGGTCGGCAAAGGCCTCGTCCACCAGCAGCAGTCCGCGCCGGTCGTGGGCGTCGTGGAGCCGGGCGATAAAGGCGCGCTCCAGTCGCTCGGCGCTGGGGTTGTTCGGGTTGATCACCACCAGGTGCTCCACCGCCCGGGCCTGTACCAGCGCCAGCAGTTGCCCGGCGTCGCGGTAGTCCACCACCTGATGTCCGGCGGCGCTCCAGGCCCGGCGGTGCTCGCTGTAGCCCAGAACCGGCAGCGCCACCCGGGCGGCGGGCAGCCACCGGGGCAGGCGCGCGATGGCATACTGACTGCCGGGCAGCGCGTTCAGCCACGGCTCGGCCACCCCATAGTAGGCCGATGCCGCCGCGCGCAGACGCTGGTCGCCCTCAGGCAGACGCTGCCAAATAGGAGCCGGTACCGGCGGTGCCGGATAGGACCAGGGGCTGATACCCGTGGACAGATCCTGCCATGAGTCCAAAGGGACGCCGAAGGTACGGCTGGCCCAGGCGAGATCACCGCCATGGGCCGGGGGCTCTCCCGAGCGCTTCACCCCAGCCTCCACGCCAGCAGCAGAGCCGCCATAATGATGGACAGCACCAGCGCCAGACTGCGGTTGATCAGGCGGATAGCGCGCACCAGATCCGCCGGGCCCGGCTCACGTGTACCGCCAAACCAGGGCTTGTCTTTCAGTTCCCCGTGATAGCGTGCCGGGCCGCCCAAACGCACATTCAGGGCACCGGCCCCGGCGCACATCACCGGGCCGCCATTGGGGCTCGCGCAAACGCGCGCCTGGGTGCGCCAGGCCTTGAGCGCCCGGACCGTGGCCCGCCCACTTCCGGCCGCGAGGGCGAAAGTCAGCGCCGTCAGTCGTGCGGGCACCAGATTGAGCGCATCATCCCAGCGTGCAGCGGCCCAGCCAAAATAGCGCCAGCGCGGACTGCGGTAGCCCCAAAGGGCATCCAGGGTATTACTCAGCCGGTACAGCAGCGCCCCGGGGATACCCAGCAAAGCGAACCAGAACAGCGGCCCCACCACCGCATCGCTGGCGTTTTCCAGCCCCGACTCGATGGCCGCCCGGCGCAACGCGGGCCAGTCCGCGGAACGGCAGTCGCGGCTGACAATCCGGCCGACGGCGTCTCGGGCACGGTCAATATCCTCTCCGGCAAAAGCCGCCTGAATGGCACCCAGGTGCATCACCAGACTGCGCCAGCCCAGACTCCAGTAGAGCACGACGATGGCCAGTAACGCCCAGAACAGCCGACCCCAACCGCCGCTGGTCCAGAGCACGCTTTGCAGCCAGAACCCCAGGGCCGTGAACGGCACCAGCGCCAGAAACAGAGCCCACAAACCACGCCGACGCCCCGCGCCGGGGCGCGCGTCCCGCGTATTGAGACGTGCCGCCAGGCTGTCGGCCAGACGACCAAAACCCACCAATGGGTGCCAACGCCGAGGCTCGCCCAGAACCCGGTCCAACAGGCAGGCCGCGGCCAGCACGGCGATCACCCAGAGGGCCGACGGCAGCCCGAGCAGCAGCATCAGTGTGCCCCCAGGGTGGCGGCCAACAGCAGGAGCAGCCACAACTCCGCCAGCTCGACCAGAGCCCCGAGGCAGTCGCCGGTAAAGCCACCGATCTGACGCTGCCACAGGGTGCGCCAGGCCCAGGTCAACAAGGCGAGCATGACCATCAACAACAACGCCAATTTGAGCGGCCACAACCCCAGCGTCGCCAGCACGCAGATCACCAGCGCCGCCAACACGGCTCGCACCGGCAGATGGGCTTTCAGTTGGCTGGCCATGCCCTGGGCACGGGCGTAATTCGTGCTGAGCATATAGGCCAGGGGCAGCGCCCGAGGCAGCGCCAGGAGCAATAGCCAACTGGCCAGAGACAAGGCGCCCGCCTCCAGCAACAGGGTCAGCGCCACCCACTTGGCCAGCAACAGCAACACCAGAGCCACCACCGCCAGGGCGCCCACACCGGGCTCGCGCATCACCGCCAGAATCCGCTCCCGGCGCTGGGCCGGGTCCGGGCTTTTGTGACCGGCAAAATACCCATCCACGACATCGGCCAGCCCATCCAGATGCAGGGCCCCGGTCAGGGCGACCCAGAGCCCCAGCAGCAGCACCGCCACCAGGCGCGGATCGAGCACCAGCCAATCCGTGAGTAACCACTGACTCACCCAGAGCAGCAGGCCCAACAGGGCCCCGATGGCCGGGTAATAGGCCACCGCCCATCCCTGGGACGCGGCATCCGGTGACGCGGTCAGCCAGCGCTGAACCGGCAGGCGGGTCAACAGCCCCAGGGCCAACAGGGGTGCCTGCATGTGTCGGATCGGGGGGCGGCTGCTCACGGGGCCTCGTCCTCCCAAGGGCGCAACCGGCCATCGGTCCACACCAGTGACGAGAAATGAGCGTAAGGCACATGAAATTGACGCAGGCTCCGCCGGGGCTGCTCGTGTGCTTGAGCGAGCAGCAAACGAATCACCCCGCCGTGAGTAACCAGCAGCAGATGCTCCCCCGGGTGCCGGGTCACCAGCGCGGTCAGCGCTTTATTCACGCGCTCGGCGAAATCCGCCAGGGGCTCGCCCCCCGGCGGTGTGTAACGCTCCGGATCTTCGCCCCAGCGCGCCAGTTGCGGATCCGTGTTCCACAGGTGGGTATACTCGCGTCCCTCCCACTGGCCAAAGTGCATTTCGCGCAGACCCGGCTCCAGACTCAGGGGCAGCATCAGGCGCTCGGCGGCCGCCCGGGCAAAGCGCTCGCACCGCCGCAAAGGCGAACTGACAATCCGCTCCCAGGGTGCCGGGGCGTGCGTGGCGACTTGGGCGTCCATGGCGGCCCACCCCTCATCGGTGAGCGCCACATCCAGAGCGCCGCGAAAAATCTCACCCCCCTGACACTGACCGTGGCGAAGCAGGTCGACGCGGGTCTCAGGCATCGCTCACCCCCGCCTCGGCAAAGGTGGCCATCTCCCGGTGCAGGGCCAGGGCGCTCTGGATCAGCGGTACCGCCAGGGCCGCACCACTGCCCTCCCCCAGACGCATCCCCAGGGAAAGCAGCGGCTCCGCCTCCATATAGCGTAGCATCAGGCGGTGACCCGGCTCGGCCGACTGGTGCCCGAACAGCAACCAGGCGCGCACCCCGGGATTGATCCGGCAGGCCGTCAGGGCAGCGGCGGTACTGATATAGCCATCCACCAGCACCGGCACCCCGCGTTGGGCAGCGCCAATGTAAGCGCCCACTAACGCCGCAATTTCAAAACCGCCCAGGCAGCGCAGCACCCCCAGCGGTGAGCGAATATCGGCCCGATGACGCGACAGGGCCTGAGCCACAATCCGCTGTTTGTGCTCAATGGTGCGAACATCCACCCCCGTGCCCGGGCCCGCCACCCGCTCGGGTTTGACGCCCAAGAGCGCGGCTTGTATGGCCGAGGCAGCCGTGGTGTTGCCGATACCCATCTCGCCCCCGATAAACAGGTCGAAGTCGCCACTGACCACCTGCTCCCGTCCGGCAGCTATAGCCCTAACCAGTTGCTCGGAGGTCATCGCGGGGGCACGGGTAAAGTCCGCCGTACCCGGCCCCTGGCGCCGATCGATCAATAGCGGGTGCGCGTCGGGCTCGCTGAGGCAGCCCATATCCACCACCCGAAAATCTGCCTGACACAGGCGCCCGAGCACGCTCACAGCCGCTCCCCCGGCGCAGAAGTTGGCCACCATCTGGGTGGTCACCGCCTGAGGAAAAGCGGACACGCCCTGAGCCGCCACACCATGGTCGGCGGCAAAAACACACACCCGGACCTGCTCAAGCGCCGGTTTCGGTCGGCCCTGCCAGCCGGCAAAGTCTGCCACCAGAGTCTCCAGACGCCCGAGCGAGCCCGGCGGTTTGGTCAACTGGGCCTGACGCGCGGCGGCCGCCGAACGCGACGGGGGACAGGGATGCGAGATGACGTCATTGAGCCAATGCAGTGTCGGGCTTTTCACCTGGCTTTCTCCCCGTGTTTAAGTTCCAGGGGCAAGCCCGCGACGACCAGGCTCACCTGCTCACAGAAGGGCGCGAGCGCCTGATGCAGCCAGCCACTGGCGTCGACAAAGTCCCGGGACAGTTGCCCCAGGGGCACGATGCCGGAGCCCACTTCGTTACTGACCAGAATCAGCCCCAGAGGAGAATCCCGTTGTTCCAGTCCGGCCACGGCGTTGAGCAGGCGTTCGCGCTGGTGGTCCCAGTTGCCCGCATGCAGGCAGTTGCTCAGCCACAGAGTGAGGCAATCCACCAGCACGCAGGCGTTGTGTTCGCGGTAGCGCTCAATCACCCCCGCCAGGTCCTCGGGTTCTTCCAGCAATTGCCAGGCATCGCCCCGGCGCGCGCGGTGATGGGCAATGCGCCGGGTCATTTCAGTGTCACCGGCGCTGGCCGTGGCGACATAGACCAACGGCGCACGCCTGTGCGCCGCCCAGGCTTCGGCCCGGGTTTCCGCCAGACGGCTTTTGCCGCTGCGGGCACCGCCCAAAATCAGTTGTCGCATGACTCCAGTTGTCTCCTCAATTGGCCAGTACTACCGGCTTACCGGTGTCCGGGTGGGCAATCACCCGCACCGGGCTGTCGAACAGGTCGCTGATCTGCGCCTCGGTAACCACCTGCTCCGGGCGACCGTAGGCCACACCGGCGCCATCCTTGAGCGCCAACAGATGGTCACTGTAGGCCGCAGCCAGACTGATGTCGTGTACCACCATCACTACCCCCACGCCGCTGTCGGCAAAGTCCCGCACCGCCTGCATCAACTGGCGCTGGTGCCCCAGGTCCAGGGAGGTGACCGGCTCGTCCAACAGCAACAGCCGGTCGGCTTCGCCGTCCGGGCGCCAGATCTGGGCCATCACCCGGGCCAGTTGCACCCGCTGCTGTTCGCCGCCGGACAGCGAGGGGTAGGCGCGCTCGGCCAGGTGTAACACATCCAGAGCCTTCATGGCCGCGCGGCAGACCCGGTGATCCACGACCGCGCCGGTGCTGTGGGGGGTGCGCCCCAGGCTGACCACCTCGGCCACGGTAAAACCGAAGGTCAGGCTGTTGGCCTGGGTGAGCACCGCCAGAGCCAGAGCGCGCTCGCGCGCGGGCCAGTCCGCCAGCGCCCGGCCGTTGAAAGTCACCTGCCCCTCAGTCGGTGTCAGGTCACCGCTGAGGGCCCGCAAGAGCGTGGTTTTGCCGGCGCCGTTGGGGCCGATAATGGCCAGTACCTCGCCCGGGCGAACCGCCAGGGACACGGCCCGCACCAGGGGGCGGTCGTCGATGCACAGGGTCAGCTTGTCGCCGTTCAGCAATGTCATAGCGCCCCCGATCAACTGACGTCGCGCCGACGGCGCAGCAGGTGGATGAAGAAGGGGGCTCCCAGGAGCGCGGTGACCAGCCCCACGGGCAATTCCGCGGGCGCCAATGCGGTGCGCGCGAAGGTGTCCGCCAGCAACAGCAGTACCGCTCCGCCCAACGCCGAAAGCGGCAACAGGCGACGGTGATCGGGCCCCACCCAGAGGCGGATCATGTGCGGCACCACCAGCCCGACAAAGGCGATACTGCCCGACAGGGCCACGGCCGTGCCCACACCGGCGGCCACCAGAACAATCAGGCGGGTTTTCAGGCGCTCTACATCGATGCCCAGGTGGCGCGCCTGGGATTCACCCAGCAACAGGGTATTGAGCGCCCGCCCCAGGGCCGGCACTGCCAGTAATAGCACGACCAGCAAGCAGCCGGCGAGCCACACCCGGGGATAACTGGCACCGTCCAGCCCGCCCATGCGCCAGAGACTCATGCGGCGCAGCATTTCATTGTCGGCGAAGTATTCCAGTAACCCGGTGGCACTGGCCGACAGCGCCGACACCGCGATGCCCATCAACAGCATGGTGGCCACCGAGGTACCATTGACCCCGGTGGCCACCCGGTACACCAGCCAGACGGTGATCAGACCGCCGACAAAAGCCCCCAGGGACACCAGCGAGATGCCGCCCAGGCCACCCAGAGCCGTGCCCACACTGGCACCCAGAACAATCATGACACTGGCGCCGACCGAGGCCCCGGCGGTGACGCCAATCAATGAGGGATCCGCCAGCGGATTGCGAAACAGCCCCTGCAGGAAGGCACCGCAGATGGCGAGTATGGCGCCCACGCAGGCCGCCAGCAGTGCCCGGGGCAGACGGATGGCGGCGATAATTTCACCCCGGTAGCCGGGCAGCTCAATCCCGACCAGGGCCCGCAGGACATCCCCCGGCGGCAGGCGCACCGAGCCAAACAGCAGCGCCCCGACAAAGCTGGCACCCAGCGCCAGGGTCAGGGCCAGAGCGCAGTGGCGCATGTAGCGCCGACGCTGACGGGCTACCCCGATCACAGGGCCGCCTCGACCATGTCTTCCCGGGCCAGGGCCGCCAGCTGCGCCAGCCACGCCGGGTCCAGACTCTGGGCCAGGGTATCCGCCAGACGCTCCAGCGCCTGCTCGCGCACCTCATCGATATCGATGGCCGGGCTGTCATCCAGCCCGGCCCAGTGCAGCAGTGCCTGCTGGGCTTCAGGGTGGTCAAAAATGCCGTGGACATAGGTGCCCAGCACCTGGCCATCGGGGCTCAGGGCACCGTCACCGCCGCGGCGGAACAGGTACAGGGGTTCGCTTTCGAGCCCGTCGCCCCAGGTCTTGCCACAGTGGATCTCGTAGCCGCGCACCCCCGCCGGGGGCTGGCCGGGCAAATTCAGTTCGCCCAGCACCCGGTAAAGATCCTTGCCCGGGCGCAGCCGGGTTTCGATATCGAGCAGGCCCAGGCCCTCGGTGCTACCCGGCTCGCCCTCAATCCCGTCCGGGTCACTGATGCACCGACCCAGCATCTGGTAGCCACCGCAGATGCCCATGACTTTGCCACCGTAACGCAGGTGGCGCTGCAGGTCGCGATCCCAGCCCTGCTCGCGCAGTAAGGTCAGGTCGCGACGGACATTTTTGCTGCCCGGCAGGATCACCCAGTCGCAGGCGGGCAAGGCGTCGCCCGGCCCCACCCAGAGCAGTTCCACCGCCGGGTTCAGGCGCAGGGCGTCAAAATCGGTATGGTTGCTGATGCGCGAGAACACCGGCACGGCGATACGCAGGCGCGCCGACGCGCGCCGGGCGCTGGGGGTCAGGGCGTCCTCCGCATCCAGGTAGAGGCCATGCAGGTAAGGCACCACTCCCAGCACTGGCTTGCCGGTTTTGTGCTCCAGCCAGTCCAGCCCCGGTTGCAGCAGTGCCAGGTCGCCGCGAAAACAGTTGATCACAAAGCCCGCCACCCGGGCCTGCTCGGACTCGGACAGCAACGCCAGGGTACCCACCAGTTGCGCAAACACCCCGCCCTTGTCGATATCCGCCACCAGTACCACCGGGCAATCCGCCGCCTCGGCAAACCCCATATTGGCGATATCCCCGGCGCGCAGATTGATCTCCGCCGGGCTGCCCGCCCCCTCGACCAGAATCAGTCGGTGACGCTGGGCCAGACGCTGATGAGCAGCCAGTACCGCCGCCAGCGCTTTGGGCTTGTAGTCGTGATAGCGAACAGCGTCCATGTCCGACAGGGCGTGGCCGTTGATGACCACCTGGGCGCCGGTGTCGCTGTTGGGCTTGAGCAATACCGGGTTCATATCCGTATGCGGCGGCAATTGGCAGGCCTGAGCCTGAAGCGCCTGAGAGCGGCCGATCTCGCCACCGTTTTCGGTCACGGCACTGTTGAGGGCCATATTCTGGGGTTTGAAGGGCGCCACTGACAGGCCCTGACGGGCCAGCAGCCGGCCGAGCCCCGCCACCAGCGTGCTTTTGCCGGCGTCGGAGCTGGTGCCCTGAATCATTACTGTGGCCATGGCGAGCGGCGCCTAGTAGTCGACGCCCTTGCGCGCCTTGATGCCGGCGCGAAAGGCGTGTTTGACGTCCTTGACCTCGGACACGGTGTCCATGATCGCCTGCAGGGCGCTACCACCCCCGCGCCCGGTCACCACCACGCTCTGGTGCGGCGGGCGGTTGACGAGGGCGTCCAGTACCCGCTGCTCGTCCAGGTAGTCGTAGGCGAGCATATAGGTCAGCTCGTCCAGCACCACCAGGTCGTAGTCGGCGTCTGTCAGCAGCGCCGTGGCTTGTTCCCAGGTGCGCTCGGCGGCGGCGATATCGCCGCTGCGGTCCTGGGTGTTCCAGGTGAAGCCGGTGCCCATCTGGTACAGCGTTACCTCCGGGCAGCGTTCGCGCACGTAGATTTCTTCGCCGGACAATTGCTCGCCTTTGATGAACTGAATCACGCCCACTTTCTGGCCGTAAGCCAGGGCGCGCATCACCATGCCAAAGGCGGAGCTGGATTTGCCCTTGCCTTTGCCGGTGAGCAGCAGGGCTATGCCGCGTTCGGTATCGGCCTCGGCGATGCGGGCATCGACCTTGGCCTTTTGCTTTTCCATGGCCGCCTTGTGGCGGGCGGCCTTGGGATCTTCGTTTCCGGTCTCGCTCATGAGCGTGTCCCCCGTTGATTAAAAGCGCAGCTCGACGCCGGCGTAGGCTGCGGCTCCGGCGGTGTTGAAGCCGGGCACTTCGATATAGTCTTCGTCCAGAATATTCTCCCCGCGCACATACACCACCAGGCGATCCTGGAGCTGATAGCGGGCGCTGGCGTCCAGCACCTGATAGTCGTCCAGGCGGTTGCCCCGCTCATAGCGAGCCTGCGCCCGACGCCAGTTCAGGGACAGTCCCAGACGCGGCACCGGCGTGTAGCGCAAGCCGATGTTGACCAGGTGCTCGGGTTGACGGGCGCGGGGGTTGCCGTCGTCGGCCTCGGTGTCCACCCAGGTGTAGTTGGTGTTGAGCGACAGGGTTTCGGTGAGCGGTACCTGGGCAATCAGCTCGACACCGCGCGAACGGCTCTCCTGATCTCCCTGACGGTAGCCTCCGGCAAAGGTATCAAAGTCCAGGGTGACAAAGTAGATCTCGTCCTCGATACGCTGCTCAAAGGCGACAGCCTCCAGTCTGAGACCGGCAGCGGTGAAGTACTCGATTCCCAACTCAACGCCCAGGCTTTCCTCCGGCCCCAGTTCGGCCAGCGCCAACTCGGGATCCGCCGCCAATTGCTGACGGTTGTAATCTATTTCGAACAGGCTCGGAGCGCGAAAGCCGGTACCGACACTGGATCTCAGTTTGACCGTGCCCTCGCCCGGCTGGGCGATCAGGTAGGCGGCGCTGAGCCGGTAGCTGGTGTTATCCCCAAAGTCATCGTTGTCGTCGTAGCGCACACCGGCGGTGACAAACAACCGGCTCTGATACTCGCCCTGGTATTCCAGGTAGGCGCCCCACTGATCGCGCGAATGCGCGAGCACTTCGTCGGTGCGCTGCTCGACGCCGTAAACCCAGGCGACGCTGGGGGAGAAATGTACATTGCCGTTCAACTCCCACTTGGCAATTTTGCCCTCGGTGTCATAGTCCACCACGCCGGCGGCGTAGTCGGTACGCTCCACATCGGTTTGTGAATAAGCCAAAGTATTCTGGCCTTGCGCGTGGTCGTGACTGACGCTGGCGCGGGCGTTGCGCTGGGAGAAAAATCCGATGCAATCGTTGGTGGTATCGGGCCAGCCGCAATTGTCGTATTCATTTTCAGCGTCGGTATCACGCACCACCAGTTGCGCACGCCAGGCGTCGTTCACATTGAGGCTGCCGCGCGCGTGTACGGTGGTATTTTCGTAACCATCGGCTTCACCGCTCTCGTCTGAAAGGCGGGCGTTAAAGCCATCCGAATTTACACGGGCGGCGGAGACAAACACATCGCCACGGGCATCACCGGCGCCGACGAAACCGGACAAGGCCTGCGTGCTATAGCGCCCGGCCTCGGCATCGAGCCCGCCGCGCACACCGTCGCGCACGCTGTCGGTAGTAATATCCAGCACGCCGCCGGCATCGGCGCCGTACATCATGCCCTGCGGCCCACGCAACAACTCCACCCGGCCGACATTGGCAGCGAGCAGGTGCTGAATCTGGGTGCCGGCCTGGGTGCCGGTGGGGTCGGACACATCCACGCCGTCGACCCGTACCAGGGTGCGGTAACCGGCTTCGCCGCGCACACGCAGGGAGCTGGCTTTACCCATACCGCCGCTGTTGGTGACCGCCACCGACGGCAAGGTGCGCAGCACATCGGCCAACGCGGGATAACCGAGGGCTTTAATGTCCGCCTGATCCAGTACGGACACCGACGAGCCGAGCTGGCGCTGGGGTGTTTCCGTGCGTGAGGCGACAACAACAAAAGTTTCCAGCTCAGGCGTGAGCGGATCAAAACGGGATTCGGTGCTTGGGGTTTGGGCGGCGACAGAGGCACTGGTCGCCAGAACAGCAGTGGCAAGTAACGTTTTTTTAAACACGACAATCAACCCTTCAATACTTTGAAAACGGGATGATCGAGGGAGGAAAAAGCAAAGCGACGCGTCCGCAGAAACAGCACGGTCGAGAAGAATTGCCGGATGGTAGCCCTCCGCTCCATCAAGGTTCGCGATACAGGCCGGTATCGGGCTGACAAGGTGCAAAGCACCTTGATCACCGTTGCGGGGGCAGCGCTGGATTTCCAGTCTTCCCGTTTACCCTGCTCCACCCAAAGGTCGGGTTAGCAGGCACCTGTATCTGGCGCGCAATGTAGGCTAGCGGCCCACTAAAGTCAATGAAACAAAAGGGTTACCGCTCCGGAGTTAATCACCAGGATCGCGCAACACAAAGCGCTGGCAATCGTTATCGAGCCATTCCCACTGACCGATGTTGGTGCCGTTTTCCAGCCGGCAGTTTTCCAGGTCCAATACCCGGTCGGGGGCGTGACGAGGCAGTAGGCGAAAGCTGCCATCAGCCAGCGGGTCCAGCCACCACTGGCTGTGCTCGCCGGTACAGGCGGCCTGCAGACTGTTGGCTCCCAGCTCACCACTGGCACCGGCGACGGCCAGACACACATCGGCATGCCCCGCACTCAGGTGCAGATAGCCGTTGTCGGTATGGGAAAAAGTCCAACGCTGGCAGGCTTCGCCGGTCCACTGCCACTGCTCGATGTTGGCGCCAGCAGACGTACTGCACTCCTGCGCCTGGACGGCCTTGGCACTGTTGGCACTGAGCAGGGCAACCGACTGCGCCGGCTGCACGCGCCACTCCCGACAAGCACCGTCCGACGAAGCGTCACACCCTCCCAACACCAGCGGCTCTCCGGTGTGCTGATCAATCAGGTGATACCAGGCCAGGCGCTGATGGGACAACTGCCAGCGCTGGCAAGTCTGATTAACCCAGGGGCCAAGTGCGACTGACGTCTCGCTGCAATCGGGGCCACCGAGAAAGGTGCCGGTGGCAGCGTGGCCCAGGCGATAGTATCCATCATTGGTAGCGTCCAGCACCCACTCGCTCTGTGTGCTCGCACAATCCCCCAGCGCCACCTGGCCCTCACCATCGAGGCTCAAGCATTGATCCAATCCGTGGTTGACGATCTGAAACACCGGGCCCTGAATGCGCCCGGTCGTGGGGCCAAACTCTCCCGACGGCGGTGGCACGGCCATATCGGTACCCGTGGGCTCCCCCAAAAAGGGCAGTCCCTCATCGGTCCAGCCAATGGGCTGCGCACGCACCGCCCGGCCGGCGTCGCAACCGCCCGCCGGGTTAGGATGGCCGTGGTAAACGATCCAGTCCTCGGTACCGTCCGGGGATGTGAAAAAACCGTTATGGGCCGGCCCGTAAACACCGTTGGCCTGTTCAAAGAAAGGTTCGTCAAACTTGTGCCAGGCGCTGGCATCTACGGGATTGTCACCCACCAACTCCATTACCCCCAGTTTATACTCCGGGCCGTGACAATGGCTGGCAGAAAACGCCATGAAAGTGCGGCCATCGCGCTCGATAATTACCGGGCCTTCATTCACCGGGGCATCACCCTGGCGCTCCCAGGTGTAGGTCGGCGTGGAAATGGTGACCCTGGGGCCGGTGATCGTCCAGGGGTTTTCCATGCGCGCAATACGTACCGTCTGATTGGGGCCAATCCATTCACTCCACAGCAAATACAAATCATCGTTGTAGGTCAGATAACTGCCATCGATGTTCCAGGTGTCCGGCATGGGCGTGCCCTTATACACATACGGTCCCATGGGATCGTCACCGACGCTTTCGAGCACGCGCAGTTTCTGACCGTCGAGATCATTTTGAACACCGGCGGAGTAAATCAGATACCAACGATACCCGTCGGGGCCCTGCAGACGGTGAAACTCAAACGCCCAGAAATTAAATCCGCGGTCCGGTGTGGTGTCGGACCAGATGTAAATCGGCCGGGCATCCGCCAGTCCCGCCAGGGTGGGCGAGCGGCGCATGACAATCTGTGAGCCCCACGTCGTGGTCGTCAGATAATAATTGCCATCAAAGTATTCCAGCCAGGGATCGGCACCGTTGCTGTAAAGCGGATTGAAAAAGCCGCCTTCAACCGGTTCCGCCGTGACCTCAAAAGGTAAGTTGGACGCGCTCGCGGGCGGTGCACTGGACGCACTGCTGGTACTCGCATCACTGGGGTCTTGATCATTGCCCGTTGCCGGACCGTCAGCACTGCTGCCGCAGCCTATCAACACGCTGACCCAGGCCAGCGCTAACCAATATTGACTCTTCATCACATGTCACTCACTTATTGTTATTGCGTGTGTTACTGCCAAAAAAAAGCGGGCACCCAGGGTGCCCGCTTTTCGCATTGCGCAGGGTCGCTTACTGGCCGCCCTGCCCGGTCTCGCCCTTAGTTGGACGAGCGCAGGTGGAACCGCTGGCAGCGAGTATCCAGGTCCGGACCTTGCGCCAGGTTGGTTTTGTCGGCAACACCGCAGTGGGCCAGATCCATCACCTGATTGGTGTAGCGGTTGGTCAGCACCGAACCGCCGCCCTCACGAATATCCAGGCTCCACTGGCTGGTGATGTTGTCACAGTCAGTGCTCACCAGGTTGGCACCCGGTACCGGTGATTCGCTGTCCACGGCCAGGCACTTGTCGGTGGCATGGCTCGGGTTCAGGTGGAAGTAGCCGCTGTCAGTCGCGCTGAATTGCCAGGTCTGACAGGCCTCGTATTCCCAGGCATCCTGACGGACGTTGGCGCCGTCCTCCGTAGAACAATCGGCCACAGTCACCGCACGACCGCTCTGCTCGCTCATGATGGCCACATCGCCCACCGGTTGCAGCGTCCAGTCTTTACAGAAGCTCTCGCCGTCCTGCTGCAACACACGCTGGTTACGCGCCGAGGAACAGCCGGAGATGGCCAGCGGCTTGCCGGACGCACGGTTCACGATTTCCACATGACCGTCCTGACCGGGCTCAAAACTCCACTCCTGACATTCATTGTTACGCCAGGCCGCCTGACGGGCCGGAGCATTGTTGGCGCTGCTGCAGTTGGCAATCTCCAGGAACTGGCTGTCGTGAACATTGGCCAGACGGAAGTAACCGTCACTGACCGGATCGATCACCCACTGGCCGTTGGTGGCACGGCACTCGTTCTGAATCGCGTGGCTCTGCTCCGGGTTGGAAGCAATGTCCATGCACAGACCACTGCTGGCATTCACCAGGTGGAAGAACTGACCCTGGATACGGGTAACCAGCGGGCCATCTTCGCCTGAGGGCGGGTCAACTTCGACACCTTCAGCCAGCGGCTCACCAAAGTCGGGGGTGCCGTCGTCGTTCCAGGTAAAGCGCTGGGCGCGCAGTGAGCGGGTGGCGCTGCAACCGTGCTCAACCGAGGAGTTACCGTGGTAAATCAGCCAGTCTTCCGTGCCGTCCGGCGACGGGAAGAAGCCGTTGTGACCAGGGCCATAAACACCGTTGCCGCGCTCAAACACCGGCTCGGGGAATTTCTTCCAGCTCTCGGCCAGCAGCGGATCGTCACCGACCAGCTCCATCATGCCCAGCTTGTAGTCCGGCGTGTTGCAGTAGCTGGCGGAGTAAATCATGAAGGTACGACCATCGCGCTGAAGGATCTGCGCCGCTTCGGTCACCTTGCGGCCACTCATTTCCCAGTCCAGCTCGGGCTTGGTGACAACCGTGTGAGGCGAGTCTTCTTTAATGGACCAAGGGGTGTCCATCTCAACGATGATGTTGC
Organism: Marinimicrobium alkaliphilum; assembly: GCF_003259155.1. GTDB lineage: Bacteria > Pseudomonadota > Gammaproteobacteria > Pseudomonadales > Cellvibrionaceae > Marinimicrobium_A > Marinimicrobium_A alkaliphilum. The sequence continues at coordinate 6,691 of NZ_QGMQ01000002.1, read as the reverse complement.
GTTGCTCGTCGCCCTGCCACTGGGAGTAGAGCAGGTACAAGCGGTCGTTATGCTTGAGGTAAGTGCCATCGATGTTCCAGACATCGGGCATGATCGGGGCTTTGTATTTGTAGGGACCCATCGGGTCGTCGCCCACACTTTCAAGCACGTTCAGATGCTGATAGTCGAGGGTACCGTCGCGCCCGGCGGTGTACATCACATACCAGCGCACGCCATTGGGGCCATCGACGCGATGGAACTCAAAGGCCCAGAAGTTGGCGTTGCGGTCCGGGTGGTCATCGGACCAGACATTGACCGGCGTCGCCGTAGCCAGGCCCGCCAGGGTCGGCGATTTGCGCATGACCAGTTCAGAGGTCCAGGTGGTGGTGGTCAGGTAGTAGTTACCGTCCCAATACTCCAGCCAGGGATCCGCACCGTTGGGAAACAGGGGGTTGGTGAACACGCCGCGCTCGACCGTGCTCTCCGCGGCGGCGCCATCCGCTGCCTGCTCGGGCTGCCCGGTGGTGGCACAACCGGTAGTCAGTGCCACCGCCGCCGCCAAACCGATCAGCCCCGCGCGCAGCGAGGCCAAGGTTGTTTTGGTCTTTTTCATAATTACCCTCGTTATCAGTACGTTAATTATGTGGTCCGAGCGACACGGCCCGGGAGGCCATGCCAAAACTCATATTGTAATATAATAATTTATTAGAAGGAGTTTACTGGCAGTTGGTCGGGGCGTCCAGCGAAGTTATATTTCTTATACGCCTATAAACACAACTTTACAGACCAAAAAGTAATAGTTGTGGCCACAAAAAAACCCGACAGAGACGCACTCTGCCGGGTTTTTTGACTGCTGCCGAGATCGACAGCCAGCGGCATTTACTCCACGCTGAAGCGGAAGCTCATGCGCATTTCATACACCTCGCCCGGGCGCAGAATCGTGGACTGGAAGTGCTCCTGATTAGGCGCATCCGGGAAGTGCTGGGGCTCCAGGCAGAAGCCGTTGTACAGCTCGTAGCTCTGGCCCTTGCCCTGCTGACCGCCATCGAGGAAGTTACCGGAGTAGAACTGAATGCCCGGCTCATCGGTCAGCACCTCGAGTACGCGACCGGAGTTGGGCTCCAGCGCCCGGGCCGCCAGAAACATGCCGTCCTGATCGTCACGGGCAAGCACGTAGTTGTGGTCAAAACCGCCACCCACGCGCTCCAGTTGCGGATGCTCGGCGCGAATATCCTGGCCAATCGGCTTGGCACTGGTGAAATCAAACGGCGTGCCGGCCACCGGCGCCAGCTCCCCGGTGGGAATCAGGTTTTCCACCGGCAGGTAGTGGTCGGCATTGATCTGCAGCAGATGCCCGAGCACGTCGCCCTCACCCGCCAGGTTGAAATAGGAATGCTGAGTCAGGTTGACCGGGGTGGCCTTATCGGTCTCGGCGCGGAATTCGGTTAGCACCTCATTGTCCGGCGTCAGGATATAAGTGGCCGTCACTTCCAGGTTACCTGGGTAGCCCTGGTCACCGTCTTCGCTCAGCAGAAACAGCTCGACGCCCACACCGCGCTCATCAGAGACCAGCTTGGCATCCCACAGCTTCTTGTCAAAGCCCTCTTCACCACCGTGCAAATGGTTGTCGCCATCGTTAGTGGCCAGCTGATACACCTCGCCATCCAGCTCAAAACGGCCACCGGCAATGCGATTGCCAAAGCGGCCAATCAGAGCACCAAAATAGGGGTTATCGTCTACATAGGATTGCAGATCGTCGTAACCCAACACCACGTCGGCGATATTGCCGTCGCGATCCGGGGCGTACAGGTGGGTGATAATGCCGCCGTAGTTGATCAGCTTCACTTCCATGCCGTTGCCGTTATTGAGGGTAAACTGGGTCACCTCACGGCCATCGGGCAGCTCGCCAAAAGGCGCTTTGCTCACAAAAGGCTTGGTATTCATTTTCGAGTCCGTATCCGGTTGAGTCTGGGGCCCCGGCAGGGGAATGTAATTCGAGTCGCGGTGGTAGTTGTCGTCGCGGTCCTGATGGAACACCGGGAAGCCGTGCTCATCCCACTCCAGCACCCGCACCCGGGCGTTGCGGTTGGGGTCAGTCAACGGGCTGCCCTGCAACTCCCTGTAACTGCGAGCATGGTACACCAGCAGATCGGTTTGTCCATCCTCGGCCAGGGTGAAGCCGTTGTGGCCTGGGCCAAAGCGCTCAAGCGATTCATTGGAGTAGAACACCGGTTCAGGGGATTTCTTCCAGGACGCCGGATCCATCAGGTCGGCATCGTCACTGGCCCACACCAGGCCCATGGCGTAGTTGTGGTCGGTGGCGCTGGCAGAATAGGTGATGAAGATGCGGCCGTGGCGCTTGATCACCGCCGCGCCCTCGTTGACGTGGTAGCCCACATGCTCCCAGTCAAATTCCGGCTCGGTGAGCAGCATCACGTCATCGCTGATCGTGGTCGGGGTCGGCATCTCTGCCATATACAGAGCCGAGTTGTACCGACCGTCGGGGTCGCGCTGCGCCCACACCAGATACTGGGTACCGTTATGCACAAACGTCGTGGCATCCAGGGCAAAGTCGTCCCAGGGGGTTTCAATCTGCCCCTCCTCAACCCAGTTATCAGTCATCGGATCGGCGTTATCGTTGGAGAGCACGTGCATACGGATACGGAACGGGGCATCCGCATCGCCCAGCGCCACGTGCACATACCAGACGCCATCGATATGATGAAGCTCCGGCGCCCAGACATGACCGCCCATCGGGCCTTCATCCGGGCGCGCCCATATGACCTTGGGCTCCGCATCCGTAAAGCCATTGAGGGTGTCGGACTCCATCAACTCAATGCGGTCAAATTCCGGGGCGGTCGAGATGAAGTAATAATGGCCGTCTTCGGTGCGGTGGATCCAGGGATCAGCACCGTGCTCCACCAGGGGGACGTTGTACGCCGGCAATGTAGACGGATCGCCCGCGACGATGGCGTCATCCGGCTCCGGCGCGCTGCAGGCCGCCAGCGTCAGGCCCAATGCGGCCGCTGCCACACCGGCGCATTGGCGAATAGAGGAAAGTGCAGGTTTCATAGTCGGTACCTTCTTGTGTCTGTTGTCGTTATCAGGGTTTGCACATTAAAAAAGCATTTTACGAAATGTGATATTGTATTACAATATGCCCTGAAATAACCTTTGTAAAGAACACTCCCGACCCCGATATGATGTAGGAGCGACACATGAAGTCTTTAATAAAAGTACTGGCGTTTTTTGGCCTGGGTAGCCTGATGAGCGCCTGCAGCGCCCAGGCAGACAACCAGGTCAGCCCCCACGACCCGGTCATGGCAAAAGAAGGTGACACCTTCTACTTGTACAGCACCGGCCCCGGCATCACCTTTTACATGTCAGAAGATCTGGAGAATTGGCGTCGCGGCGGGCGGGTATTCCCGGGCGAACCGGATTGGGCGCGGGATGTGGCCCCGGAATTTAACGGTCACCTGTGGGCGCCGGACATTGTCGAGCGCGACGGCACCTGGTACCTGTATTACTCAGTCTCCGCCTTTGGCCGCAACACCTCCGGCATCGGCGTGACCACCAACACCACCCTCGACCCCAACCACCCGGACTACGAATGGGTTGATCAGGGCATTGTGGTGCAATCCGTGCCCTATCGGGATATGTGGAACGCCATCGACCCGGCCGTGGCTTTTGAAGAAGACGGCACCCCGTGGATGACCTTTGGCTCCTTTTGGGGCGGCATGAAGCTGGTGAAGCTGGACGACAATATGATCGACCTGGCTGAACCGCAGGAATGGCACACCATCGCCAAGCGTGAACGCTCCATTCTGATCGACGACGCCCAGGCCGGCCCGGCGGAAATCGAAGGCCCGTTTATTTACCAGAAGGGTGACTACTACTACCTGTTCATCTCCATCGGCCTGTGCTGCCGCGGCGAAGACAGCACCTACCGCATGAAAGTGGGCCGCTCTCAGGATATCCGCGGCCCCTACCTGGACCGCGACGGCGTCGACATGAACCAGGAAGGCGGCACTCTGGTGCTTGGCCCCAACGACGAATACTACGGCGTAGGCCACAACAGCGCCTACACCTTTGACGGCGTCGACTACCTGGTCTTCCACGCCTATGAAGCCGCCGACAATGGTCGCCAGAAGCTGAAAATTGCTGAAATGCAGTGGCAAGATGGCTGGCCCGTAGTGGATGAAAGCGTCCTGAGCGAGTACTTTAGCGAGCTACATGAAGACTAAGTACTTACTTACCTAAAAACCTGTAAGACTGCCACCGGCCAATAGCGCCGGTGGCACCCCCCTCCCCCCGCTTGCAATCCTCTTCCCCGCCGTTATAGTAAGACCACAATAAACCTGCCCCGACGCAGCCCCCGATGCCGCTGACGACTTGCTGCGTTATGGGCGGTAGCGTGCCTGCAGGACTCTTTAGCGCATAAGGCAAATAAACCCCGTCCCATTGACGATCCGAGCAATCTCGTTCAAACAGGCTACGCACCAGATCAATCTGCTTCGCCAGCAGTGAGACAAGGTCTGGAGACAAAGTAACGATGCGGGACTTCTTGCCCTTACCCTCGCGGACCAACACCGTCGGCAACTATTTCGGTGCACGCGCGCGATAGAAGTCGCTGAAATCGCCCAGTTCCCGGTTGAGCACCTGCCGATAGAGAAAGACCAAGGCGTTCAGAGCCGTCTTCTGTGTACTGGCGGCCACATTAGCCGCCACTGCCAGATGCGTCAGATAGTTTCGGATGTCCGCCTCACCCAACTCGTCCGGGTGTTTGTTGCCGTGAAAGCGAATATAGGCGACGATCCAATAGAGATAGGTTTGTTCTGTTTTAATACTGTAATACTTACTCCGAATGACGTTTCTTACGCTATCCAAAAACGGGGACGCCATAGAATCAACTCCCTGGAGCCATGGTTGTACATACGGTATTGCGATGCCTCGTGCAAAAGTCAACAATGAACGATATGGCCGACGCGTTTAAACACGTCAACCCTGATAAACATTTGAAATAAAAAGACTTTTTTAGCCGGGGCTGGGGATATACGTCAAAGTGACGTACTTAAGCACGTCACTTTGACGTTGAATATAATGTTAAGTGGTCACGTAGGCATGGATCTAGCAAAGAGCATACAGCAGGCCTTGATAGGAGAAGTTCCACCGACTCTCCGTTTCGTTTACGCCAGAATAGAAGATGGTGTTCTTCATTTTCATGCGGTGTTTACTGACGACGCCACTGATGATCACTTGGAGTGTGCGAGCGTGGTTCTGACAGAGGTGCTTGCCGACTGCGAACCCCTCCTCCAGCTTCAAGAGAAGATCGAACGGAATGGATCTCTTCCGTGGCGGCAAGGCACGGGAGAGAACTTGTATTTTTTGCGCTACGGAGAGTTCAGTGACACTTAACCAGGCCAGTCACGGCGACGGCTACTACATTGCGGCTTCGCCTCCATTTCGTACCCGCGCGTGCTGAGCGGCGTTAAATGCCCAAATTCGTCATGAGAAATGATTATAAGATCATCGACTATAGAGACCTTGGTCTACCCAGTGTGGAAGTCTCTGGTACGAAATTTCACTATCAAGATCTTTATGAAATGGTCGGGAAACGTCAATTTATGACGACTTTCGAACTACGGGAAGGAAGTCAGTCATATCATGAATTTGGTGGATCGGTTTTAGGTGTCATTTTCTATGATAGAAAAGCACTAAATTCTCTAGAGGAGTCTTTTCATACGAAGCAAGAGATTCTTAGGAAAAAGATCCGCATCGATAGCCCTGAGGGAGAGCTCAGTGAAGCAAAGAAAGGTGATTTGAAATACCAAGGGATTAACATCGAAGATATTGAGTCTATATCTTTCTTACCATACAGGAAGGATTCGGAAACTTATGAGACAGGCGAAAAGAAAGTTCCTGACATAATTGAGATTGAAGTGGATTGTGGTGGCATTGACGTTGATGTTCTAAATCAAAATCATCTGGTCTCGAAACATAACTCAGGCGTTGAGCTTGCTCATTATGAAAAAGAACAGCTGATTGGCATAACCTTGGCCTTCAATAATGGAAGCATTGATTCTAGAGTTCTTGAAGAATTCGGATTTACTGAAGAAGATCTAATAACTAACCTAAATATCTGGTTAAGCCTCTATAAAGTCAAAGAGAGACGTAACTCGATAAGTGAAGTTGACAAAAAAAGCTATTCCGAGGTCAAAAGTATTTTGTCTATGGAGAGACTCAACAAGGTGCTGAAAGAGTTGAGTCGTGCTGGAATATCAGAGCATCTTGGAGATAAAGACAAGTCAGTCCTTGAGGGTATATTTGAGGCTTCCGAAGCCTTTTCGCCATCAATTCTTTTGCATGGTAAAAATCAAGTATATTGGGATATTGATTCCTATATACATATTGCGCTTCGACACTTGAAAGATTATCAAATCGGAGACTTTAAACAAAAAACACCATTTTCGTATAAAGCGAATGATCTTAAAAATCTAATTGAAAAAGTGCTTCATCAAGTAGAGTCCGAAATCGGAATATACCTAGCATCAAGTCCAACTAGCGATTTTACAAGGCATGGGAAAATGGCCGTTCCTTACAATGGGGACCACTATCACCTAAGAATAAATCTGGATGGTAGATTGGTTCAATTTCATACGGTAGAGTAAGCATTTAACAAACCAATGCAGCCGACTAGACCTGTACCACTTTG
>NZ_QGMQ01000019.1 GCF_003259155.1 Marinimicrobium alkaliphilum | reverse complement strand
ACCACCGCCCGTGGTGCGCTCTTCCTTGATAATGGCCACGCCGCCGATCTGTCGGCGCCAGTGGACAGTATTGTCCGGGTAGTGAATTTTTTCAACACTGCCGATGTACAGGGTGGTCGTGGTGCCATCCGTACCCTGGTCTACCCGCTTGTAGCGCTGGCGGTCGGGGCCGTAGGCGAACTCGGTGGTGTGGTTGCCTTTGGTGATTTTGGTGGGCTTGTTGAATACGCTGTAGTCGATGGTCCGACCATTACCTTCTAAAAAACCTCTCAATCACATGAACCTCCGGAAACAGTGGGACTAGCCCCGACTCTGGGGCAATGCCCCTATGAATCTACTCACTCTCTATATCACCTCTACCACATATCCCAAACTCGCCCTCAACCCAATAAACCGGCTGATTATAATCACCAAAAAGATTTTTATCTCCCGTCATAAAAGCCACACCTAAAATCCCTTTCAAAGGACTATAGTATACGAGTGTAAAACTCTTTGTTTCACGCTTAATACCAAGAACCTTTATTTTTTCGCCGAACAACTCTGAATCTTCATTTAGAACCAAATCACCCCAATCAGCATCAGAAAATTCAACAGGGTCAGAATGGATGTCAACCTTGAAACCAAGCCACATCAACGAAGACACGACCTCCAAATAGCCGCCATCTGTTCGGCACCCCTTAAACTCATCAATAACACTAGATTCCGACAAGTAGACTTCACCACCATCAAACACCAACTGAGATCCAGCGACTATAAAAACATCACTAATAGAGACAAAGTCCGCGCGATAAATATATTGCTCTTCCGAGCCTGCTACCTCTGATGAAATAAAAGTTAAATTCAACATTATCACTAAAATGAAAGCAGTTTTACTTAGCATCTATAACGTACCTCTCTGTCCAATAATATGCATGAATAGAGGCATCAATCTCTCTGGGATTGTCTTCTCTACGACCCGAAGGCATGATATTCCTGTTTCTAAAAGTGAGATGCTCAATCTCATGCTTTATCATAAATATTTGCTGAACCCTAAGCGACTGAGAAGACAAGTTGGATGCATACTCCGGATAGTGTTTTAAAAGCTCTGCCGGAGCACCTCCAACAAAAAAGCTTTTGCCAATGGTAATCCTTCCAAATAGCCTATTTCCTTCGCCAAAACCAACATGTATTCTTGCAGAAGCTTCCATATTTTCATCAAATTTTAAACCATGAGAAAGTGCTCTACGAACAAAAACGGCAGTCTCAAAATCGCCATTATCGTCAGCGATACGCAACACCTCCTTAAGAACACCCAACGCTACAGCTCTCTCCTCATCTGATATTGGCCCTGAAATTCCGTCACCTCCATATATGGATAGCTCACCACTATCCAATGGTTGATGCGACCGGAAAGCCATAACATCGTCCAAATATATATCGCTCCATCCCTGCAAAGCGTTGGCAAAACGCTCTGTAAACTGAGACTGCGCACTATCCATACCGCTATAGCTGTTAATGGAAATACCATCCAGGCTTATATCATAACGGCCACTGCTCATGGCATGGGTGGCCTCTGCCATGGACCGATTAAAATCTCGCAGTGACGCCCCCCAGGCTTCCATATCAACCGAGTGTCCATTAGCCGCCGATGCACACATTGAACAAGTTGCAAACCCTACGGCGACAAACCCACTCGGATCCGTCGCATTCAACGGATTGTTCCATACATAGCTGTACCGGTTCAGGCTCCGGGTGGTGCGCGGGTCCTGCACAATCGGGTCGGCCTGGACGAAGCGGGCGAGCTTGGGGTCATAAACCCGACCGTTCATATGAATCAGGCCTACTTCATCCAAATGCTCATGATCCGTGTAGCCCCGCGTGGTATCCGGCTTGAGCGCTACCCGAAAGGGTTGATCCAGTTGTGGCCAGTAAGAGCCGCTGCCAAAGACCGGCTTTCTCGGCTGGCCCCAGGGATCGTAGTAGAACTCCTGGGTCACGGCACCGGTATGGTCGGTCAATAACGAGGTACTGCCCAAGTGGTCGCGAATGACGTAGTGGGTTTCGCTGTTGATCAAACCACCGCCAGTGGTGCGCTCTTCCTTGATAATGGCCACGCCGCCGATCTGTCGGCGCCAGTGGACAGTATTGTCCGGGTAGTGGATTTTTTCAACACTGCCAATGTACAGGGTGGTCGTGGTGCCACCCGTACCCTGGTCTATCCGCTTGTAGCGCTGGCGGTC
>NZ_QGMQ01000018.1 GCF_003259155.1 Marinimicrobium alkaliphilum | reverse complement strand
GTTGGCAGCGGCTCTTACTGGCCACAACTGGATCAACCCTTTCGGGTAGCGCTCAAGCCGGATACCACGCGGGGCTACACGGATCATGAGCATTTGGATGAAGTGGGCTTGATTCACATGAACGGTCGGGTTTATGACCCCAAACTCGCCCGTTTCGTCCAGGCTGATCCGATTGTGCAGGACCCGAGGACTACCCGGAGCCTGAACCGGTACAGTTATGTGTGGAATAACCCACTCAATGCGACGGATCCGAGTGGGTTTATCAAAGAGGGCGAGGAAGAAGACGAGGATGAAGTGTACAAGTCCTCACTCATGATAAATGAAGACGAAGAAGTCGATCCTGACTTAGAGTTTAGTATTGAGTCTCAAGAAGGCACGTCGGACAATAGCCGAGGTAACGGTTCCAGAGAGTTAGATGGAAATATCGTCGTCCGCGCTAATCCGAACACAGGGAAGCAGACAGCTTCATGTGAAGACTGTAGAGGAAATGCGATGCTTCTGTCGCCTTCGGGAGACATACAGGATCCTGGTTCGGGCTCAAGGGTTGATCGATACAGAGCCGCGTATATACAAAGCCGAAGTCGGGCCGCAGGCAGGGCATTTGACAGGCAGTTGGCTGATGAGCGGAGTTCGTGGTTCAATCCAACTGATTCGAGAATTAATGCGTCGGCGGCAATGTATGGACACCAGCAAAACATGAATCAGTTGATGATGGGTTTGGGAGCATCGATGATTTTGCCTGTCGCAACCATGGGCTCTGCCACGTCTTGGGGTGCGTTAGCTCCACATGTTAAGCGTGAATTTATTGGTTTCGGCTTCGAGGTTTTAGCAGAGCTTGTCGACCCAAATGCTAAATTAGATACAAGTACTCGACCAAGAATAAGGTACGAGGACGTTCAGTCGATAAAGCCCAGAAGGGCACCTTACTATTTTCCAAGGAAATAACTCGCAATGTCTACAGATTCGTACAAGAAGTTTTTCAGGCGAGGGGTGTTGTTTTTGTCTGGGGCGCTGTTTGTTTCACTTGTTGTTTCGTATGTGGCATATTACGCATTCGAGTCAGTGGTTTTTTCGCTATTTTGTTTTTTTACTATCTGGTTCGTGTTTTATTATTTTTTTGGGGGGAGTGGATCTGTAAGAAGATCGAAAATTGATAGTGTTTTCGGTGGCAGGTTCTTAGGTTCTCAAGATATTCCGTTGGGTGATGGTCAAGCGGGTTGGCTAAAAGGCGTTGGCTATATCTCTGATATTAACCAGCCTGTATGGGTTAAAGTCGAGAGCGGTGGAATTGCTCTTTATTTTTTAGCAAAACGTCGATCTGCCCCATTTTTTGTACAATGGTCTGATGTTGGGAAAATCTATATACTTGATAGTGTCGGATTGGCACGAATCTACATTCGAGATGTTGATGATGAGGTTTTTGTTCCTTGGTCGGATTCATTTAACGATAGTGTTCCGGAATTCGTCGGGATCTCAAGAGGTTCGTGACTAGGTGTTGGGAGCGTAAGGTATGATTCTAAAGAAGTGGAGAAAAAAGAGGGCTGTTAGTAAGTATGTTTCTAAAGTGTCTATTTTGCTAAAAAAGGATTATGGGCCAAGTGATTCTTATACGGGTTCTCAGATTGAGAGTACGGTCATGAGATATCGGCTTGAAAGGAAATATTTAAATTATGCTTTGTTCCTGTTTGCATTTGAAAATTCTTTAAGCGAATTTTCTGATCGTGAAGATTTCTATGTGTATGAGGATCTTAAAAAAGGCAATCTTGATGGATCGGTATTTGATGTTAGTGGCTATCAGGGGGGTGGGTTCGGTTCAGGCGAAGGAGACTAGCCCGAATGTTGCACGAAGCTGGTCAAGCCACGGCGTAACCGCGTAAGCAAGTTCAGAGCGACTCTGTAAATTGAATTGTGTAAACGCTGGCTCCGCGAGAGTTCAAAAATTTGTGTCGAGGGTGTTCAAAAATCTGTGCGCGCAAGCGCCACTACCTGGGACGATAGATATCCCAGGTCTCATCGCTGGTGAGTGGCTCGGTGGCTATCACGCTGACAATATCGTTGGGTGTGGTTTCGGATTCGAAGTCCACCGCCACATCAGCGTATTTGAGGCGAGCGGGGCCGAAGGGCGCGGGGGCAGAGCCGTGAGCTCGGCTTTGGCTCTGGCTTCAACTCGCGGAATCTGGAAGAAAATTTCAGCTACGACACCCAGGACAACCTGATCAGCAGGGCGGGTATCACCCACCGCTACGGCACCCAGTGCAGCGCCAGCCAAAACGCCGGCCCCCACGCGCTTTGCCGA
>NZ_QGMQ01000017.1 GCF_003259155.1 Marinimicrobium alkaliphilum | reverse complement strand
CGGCTCACCAGCGCCCAAACCGGAGAGGCTTTTGTGGTAAAGTGTAGCGCAGCGAAACCCACAAAAGCAGCGTAGGTTTGGGCGTCTGCGTGGAGCCGTTTGTTAAGTGCATATTAGTTTGGCTTCCTCACTCATGCCAGAATCTAAGTTTTTTAGCTCTTGAATGAAATTATCTAGAAGCACTGGCTCAGCAGATAAATACATTTTGCACTCACTTGCCTCTTTTTGACCCTTGAACTCGAAAAACTCAGATTGCTGATGTGTTGTTATGTATAGAGTACTTGGTTTAAGAAAGTGTAAGCGTGCTGAAAATGCGCCATTTGCATACTCGCGCCCGAAGCTGCCAAATACTATATCCCGCAGCCCACCATATTGATGATTGCGAAAAATCTCTAAGCTTTTCACTAACTGCCCCAATTCATCTATTGAGGAGTAAACCTTATTGCAAAACACCGAATGACCGTTACACACTGATATTTTAAACTCAGTAACATCGTCGTCATTCCATATTTTTTGAATTAATATCTCTGGTCTCATTTGGCTCCTAGCACTTAACGTCGCCATCACGCGCTTGTCGCGTGCATGGTTTTGTTAAGTGTGTCAGGCACTTGCGTACCAATGATGATAGAAATTGTCTTCGTCTTCGACTTCATCGGATACTGGAACCTCAAGAACATATCCATTCTCGAAAATAAATAATAGCGCCCCATCGTCAGAATAGCTAAATTCGTTGAAGGTAACTCTATTAATAGGGTCTAAGAAACGACTCCATAACTTGAAATCTTCGTCATCATTAGGATATTCATCAGATCTCGTAACCACTACCTGAGAATTTCGAAATATCCAGGGCGGATCTATCCAGATATATGGTCGCATGTCGCCGAACCGAAGCTTCAAGGAGCTGCATGCAAGGGTTCTTTCACAAACTCTCCCGACTAAACTTTGAATCAATTTTATGTCTGCTTCATGGTTCATTTTGGAGTCACTTAACGCAAAGCACACGGGCGACGAGCCGCGCAGCGGGTTGGCGTCCCAGAGGCCGCAGGCCGCGAGTGATGCGTATTGTTATGTTTTGCAGAGGTTAGCACGAAGTTCATAGGTTTAAATAAGCCTCAGTTTTAGCCGAATCCAGATCATGAAAAAAACCGCCAATTCCCGACGGCGACCAGTATCCTTCACCAATATATTCCCAATCAGCGATATCCCATTTGTAAACATAATACGTGTAAGCACCATCGGTACGCTGGCCAACTACAGCTACGCTTTGCTTTGAGTCGGAATATTTCCTCTCGATTTCGTCGAACCCTTCATGGGTGCCGGTGAATTCACGATACTCTGGTAATTCAGCCATACTTTGCCTTTAAAACATAACGCCGCGTACACGGGCGCGAGTTTACGAGCGTCCCACCGCCGCTTTTTGGCGGTGTAGTGATACGCATTGTTAAATGCGGAGTTGGCACAGAGCTAATATTCTTGCTCATCGTCTTCCTCTCTGCCGTACAACAGCTCACTCAACTCTTCCGGATTCATGTGCTTTACTTTCTCTTCGATATTTCTATCGTAGCGTCGGTCGTTTGGATCACTGCCAGGGTGAGCTTTGCGCTGATATTGCTTTATGAAAGCCCCAATATCACCTTCTAGTTTCTTAGTGCGTTTATTATTCATATGCATTCACACATTTAACGTCGCGCACACGGGCGCGAGTTTACGAGCGTCCCACCGCCGCTTGCGGCGGTGTAGTGCTGCGCTTTGTTAACCGAAAAGAATGCCATATAAAACACCCACGGTAAGTATAATAAGACTAGCATGAAAAAATAGGATGAAAGGCCATACCAAAGGTCGCCCCCCTTCTACCATCAATGTACCAGCCAGCCTTCTCACAGGCCCATAGTAAATAATTATGGCAAGCGCCAAAATTGACCAGGCATGGATAAATACATGGACCGCCAAAAAGTAAGCACTCGAATGTATCCAAAGACCGAAGAAGGAACCTACCAGAGCAATTACGAAAGTCCAACGAAAGGGGTAAAGCTGGTAGGCCTTCCGGGTGTAGTACTCTCTTATCATGCTCATATCGATTCGATACGCCTGGTTAACGCCCCAAGCAGGGGAATATTTTGCGTTTTGAGCGCAGCGAAGCAAAATATTTCCGCTGCCTTGGATTGTTATGGGTTGGTGGATACACGCTTAAAGCTCCAGGTTTCTTTTGACAGACAGCATTAGTTCAGCAATGGTATTGTCATGCTCCGGTGAAGCGCCCAGCCCCATACTCTCTGTGGCGATTTTTCCCAGGAAGTCCGCGATTTCGTCCGGCTTCTCCGAAGCCAGCACCAGACCAAACACACTTGGCAGGTACGATTGATACTCATCTCTCGGCCAGTCGCTATCAGATATTCCGATAGGGTCCCACTTATAAAATAGGATCTCATCAATTCGTTTGTAGAGCTCTAGTTGGTCAGGAGGTAATTTACGTCCCATCTGCTGATTACCCA
>NZ_QGMQ01000016.1 GCF_003259155.1 Marinimicrobium alkaliphilum | reverse complement strand
GGGCGAGGTTGTGATGGCCGGTTGCTCCTGACTAATGCGTCCCGTTAAGGCAGGGCATTGACCTTGGAGAGTCAGCCAGGGTTACTCTTGATTGTCGCCATAATTTTTCACACTGCTGTAAAATTGACCAGCCGTAATAAACGGAAGAATCGCTATTGCAGACAACCCGATCAGATCCAGGTAGAAATCCCCAGCCTCCCACATTCTAACTAAGGCCGCCATGCTCGCAGCCAAACTCCACGAAGCGCCAACTTTAAAGCCATATTTAGCCATTACAGTAGTATAATCTTCAGGTACAGCTGCTATATTTCGCCGCTCTTTCTCCAGATATCTATCGCTCGCTCGAAACCACTATCCAAACTAGATATTACAATCATCCCTGCACTAATGAGTATCACAAGCTTTGCACTTGGACTTTCTGTACCGACAGCCCCCAGTACGTTTAGACCAAATAAAATTACAGAGAAAAACGCACCATACACCGCACCGAGAGCAAAAGACTTCAATACCGTGTATTTCCTGGTCTTGCATAGATTTGTCGTATATCTTAAGCCAGCAATCGCAGCCGCTATAAAAAACAATGAAAGAAAATAACTTCCCATTGTGTATCTTCCCTCCTAGATACATTAAATACGATTTCGCAACTTACCCTTAAAATCATCCACAAGAAGAACTATAGAGAATATAAGTAAAGACTAATAATTGGCCCAACAATAAAACACAGAACTGTATTAGAACCACCCCATGAGAAAAAATCCCACAATACATGCCATTGAAACCTTAGCCGCTAAGAACACCCACACCGGAACTTGTAACCCCATTCCTTACAGCACAAGGAAGACCTATAGTGATTAAGGAAAAGTACTTTATCTCTAAACTCTCGATTCATCTCCAGAGACCTAGTCCCCCTCGCCCGAACCAAATCCACACCCCTGATAGTCACTGGCGCCAAAACCTGACCCGCCACGTTCTCCCTGCTCAAGCTCCTCATGCACATAGAAATCTTGGCTATCACAATAGCTCATTCAAAGAACTTCCATATGTAAACAGGAACAAATCATAATCTAAATATTTATTATCAAGCCGATATCTTATGATCGCACTCTAAACCTGAGAAACCGTATAAGAAGAACTTGGCCCATAATCCTTTCTTAGCAAAACAGCCAATTTAGAAACATACTTAGCAACAGCCCTCTTCTTTCTCCACTTTTTTAGAATCATACCTTACGCCCCCAAAACCTAGTTACGCACCTTTTGAAATCCCGACGAACTCCGGAACACTATCATTAAATGAATCCGACCAAGGCACAAAAATCTCTTCATCAACATCTCGAATGTAGATTCGTGCTAGCCCGAAATTATCAAGCATATATACTTTCCCAACATCAGACCATTGCACAAATAACGGGGCGGATCGACGTTTTGACAAAAAATAAAGCGAAATTCCTCCGCTCTCGACTTTAACCCATACAGGCTGGTCAATATCGGAGATATAGCCAACGCCTTTTAGCCAGGCCGATTGACCACTACTACCCAGCGGAATCTCTTGACAGCCTAAGAACCTGTTACCAAAAACACCATCAATTATCGACCTTCTTACAGATCGATTCCCCCCAAAGAAGTAATAGAAGACGAACCAAATAGCAAAAAAACAAAATATCGAAAAAGCTACCGACTCGAAGGCGTAATATGCCACATACGAAACGGCAATTGAAACAAACAACGCCCCAGACAATAACAACACCCCTCGCCCGATAAACCTCTTGTATGCATCCACAGACATCATGAATTATTTCCTTGGAAAATAGTAAGGTGCCATTCTGGTGTCTATCGACTATCCCGAAAGGCAATAACACACTCCTGAGACAAATATCCGGCATACCTGCTCAATAACGCGGTGCTGCCCAGGTAGTAACGAATGACTGGTGGGTTTCGCTATTCATCAGACCGCGACCAGCGTAAGGAAACACCCGCATTCATACAGCCTGAATCTGTAGAATCAGTGAAAACAATGGCATGACCGACCTCCGTAACACTGACGGTTAAGCGGAGTTATTCCTCAGGTCATCGATTTTACTCAAATGCAAAATGTTATTTAGTGATCTTTTGACGCGCTAACCCAATTTTTAAATAGGCCACCACCAAGTAAAAATCTAACACAGCCATTATTACAGAAACAATATCAATAAGTTAATTCCTAATCGCCTATTATTAGTGTGCACAACTCGATATCTACCATTCTCGAATCACCGCTTGAATCGGGTGCTCTGAGGAGCCTACCGACCCCACTCGTCCAGCTTTTCTGCGATAAAGCTCTCGAATCGCTCAGTCAAAGCTATGTTCTCTTGGTCAAGGTCATATGCAACCCCGAGGCCTTTTAGGTTTGCTCTAAAGTCACACGATGCCATTTTCTCCCCAGGCATACCGGATTCCCGGCACAACGCTATCAGCTCATCATCGTCGTCGGCCAGCAACCAACTACCCGACCCTCTGTAGTGACGAACATGGTGTGTGTACTTATCTCTCTCTACTGCCGATATACTCCTATCAAAAATCGACCAAACCGCAGCACTAACTGCGTCCAAATTGAGTTGCTCCTCATACAGAACGATGCTCACTGATCCTGAGGCTCTTCTTTTAGACTGATATTCATGGATAGTAGACTGTATTTCCACTTCTGTAAAAACTAGGGCTATCGAATTAGAACTCTCATCAAAAATTCCCTCAGGTCCATCTCCCGGACCGTGGAGCACATAT
>NZ_QGMQ01000015.1 GCF_003259155.1 Marinimicrobium alkaliphilum | reverse complement strand
GCTGAATCTGAAAAACTTCTTGAAAAATAGGGGTTTACAAAGGGAATTTGAAGTGTATAATGCGCAGCTCCTGACGGATCAGGGGTCGCTGGAAAGGCTCGCCAAGGCAGCATTTCAGCGCAGTGTTTTGAGAAGGTTTCTGGAGCCGCTTCGGCGCTTCGAAAAAGTTTCAAAAAACGCTTGCTAAAACGGATTTGATGCGTATAATTCGCATCCCACGGTTGAGGCCAGCCCGCAACCGGATCTTTAAAAGATAGATCAAGCAATGCGTGTGGGCGCTTGCGGGATAATCGGCACAAAAGATTATCAGACGCAAGTGACCCGACAATTCAAGTAATTGACGTAAAGTCTAGCGTTTGAGTATGAATTAGTGATGTCAGTATGTAGTCGGCATCACGCAGCTCTTTAAACTGAAGAGTTTGATCATGGCTCAGATTGAACGCTGGCGGCAGGCCTAACACATGCAAGTCGAGCGAGAAAGTCCTTCGGGGCGAGTACAGCGGCGGACGGGTGAGTAACGCGTGGGAATCTGCCCAATAGTGGGGGACAACATCTCGAAAGGGATGCTAATACCGCATACGCCCTACGGGGGAAAGCAGGGGATCTTCGGACCTTGCACTATTGGATGAGCCCGCGTCGGATTAGCTAGTAGGTAAGGTAACGGCTTACCTAGGCGACGATCCGTAGCTGGTCTGAGAGGATGATCAGCCACATCGGGACTGAGACACGGCCCGAACTCCTACGGGAGGCAGCAGTGGGGAATATTGGACAATGGGGGCAACCCTGATCCAGCCATGCCGCGTGTGTGAAGAAGGCCTTCGGGTTGTAAAGCACTTTCAGCGAGGAGGAAAACTTGTGGGCTAATACCCTACGAGCTTGACGTTACTCGCAGAAGAAGCACCGGCTAACTCCGTGCCAGCAGCCGCGGTAATACGGAGGGTGCAAGCGTTAATCGGAATTACTGGGCGTAAAGCGCACGTAGGTGGTTTGTTAAGCCAGCTGTGAAAGCCCCGGGCTCAACCTGGGAATTGCAGTTGGAACTGGCAGGCTAGAGTGCAGTAGAGGAGTGTGGAATTTCCTGTGTAGCGGTGAAATGCGTAGATATAGGAAGGAACATCAGTGGCGAAGGCGACACTCTGGACTGACACTGACGCTGAGGTGCGAAAGCGTGGGGAGCAAACAGGATTAGATACCCTGGTAGTCCACGCCGTAAACGATGTCTACTAGCCGTTGGGAGCCTTGAGCTCTTAGTGGCGCAGCTAACGCACTAAGTAGACCGCCTGGGGAGTACGGCCGCAAGGTTAAAACTCAAATGAATTGACGGGGGCCCGCACAAGCGGTGGAGCATGTGGTTTAATTCGACGCAACGCGAAGAACCTTACCAGGTCTTGACATCCTGCGAACTTTCTAGAGATAGATTGGTGCCTTCGGGAACGCAGTGACAGGTGCTGCATGGCTGTCGTCAGCTCGTGTCGTGAGATGTTGGGTTAAGTCCCGTAACGAGCGCAACCCCTGTCCTTAGTTGCCAGCACGTAATGGTGGGAACTCTAAGGAGACTGCCGGTGACAAACCGGAGGAAGGTGGGGATGACGTCAAGTCATCATGGCCCTTACGACCTGGGCTACACACGTGCTACAATGGGCGGTACAAAGGGTTGCCAAGCCGCGAGGTGGAGCTAATCCCGAAAAACCGTTCGTAGTCCGGATCGGAGTCTGCAACTCGACTCCGTGAAGTCGGAATCGCTAGTAATCGTGAATCAGAATGTCACGGTGAATACGTTCCCGGGCCTTGTACACACCGCCCGTCACACCATGGGAGTGGGTTGCACCAGAAGTAGCTAGTCTAACCTTCGGGAGGACGGTTACCACGGTGTGATTCATGACTGGGGTGAAGTCGTAACAAGGTAGCCCTAGGGGAACCTGGGGCTGGATCACCTCCTTAAACGATGGTCGACTTATTCCGTAAGTGTCCACACGCATTGCTTGATCGGTTGTGACAGTAATGACTCTGCAAGCTACAGCCTGGCTGCAAGCAAAGGTAACTGAGCTTGTGGTGATGTTTCATAGGCCTGTAGCTCAGCTGGTTAGAGCGCACCCCTGATAAGGGTGAGGTCGGCAGTTCAAGTCTGCCCAGGCCTACCAAATTTCCGTTACTCAGCGTTATTTTGCCCCTTGCATAGCAGGCTATGCGGCGGGACAAAATGCCTTGATTAACGAAAATTCCCGGGGCTATAGCTCAGCTGGGAGAGCGCCTGCCTTGCACGCAGGAGGTCAGCGGTTCGATCCCGCTTAGCTCCACCAATTACCTCTTCATTACTGTCATCAGTCACTTGTGTTTTCTCGCGAGAATACAACTGACTGGTTCGTGCAACCAGATGTTCTTTAACAAGGTGAATTGTAAAGCTGTAATAATTTATTGCTGATGTAAGACTTTGTGTGATTCTCTACACACGATGTCCGGCGTAATATCGTTAATAGTCGTTTGTGTTATATGGTCAAGCGACTAAGCGCACACGGTGGATGCCTAGGCAGTTGGAGGCGATGAAGGACGTAGGAGCCTGCGATAAGCGTGGGGGAGCTGGCAAACAAGCTGTGATCCCGCGATTTCCGAATGGGGAAACCCACCTACCGTAAGGTAGGTATCATGCACTGAATACATAGGTGTATGAGGCGAACCCGGGGAACTGAAACATCTAAGTACCCGGAGGAAAAGAAATCAACCGAGATTCCCTGAGTAGCGGCGAGCGAAAGGGGAGCAGCCCTTAAGCAATTTGTGTTTTAGTGGAAGGTTCTGGAAAGTTCCGCGATACAGGGTGATAGCCCCGTACACGAAAAGGCACATATTGTGAAATCGAGTAGGACGGGACACGTGTTATCCTGTCTGAATATGGGGGGACCATCCTCCAAGGCTAAATACTCCCAACTGACCGATAGTGAACCAGTACCGTGAGGGAAAGGCGAAAAGAACCCCTGTGAGGGGAGTGAAATAGATCCTGAAACCGTGTGCGTACAAGCAGTAGGAGCAGACTTGTTCTGTGACTGCGTACCTTTTGTATAATGGGTCAGCGACTTATTGTCAGTGGCAAGGTTAACCGTTTAGGGGAGCCGTAGCGAAAGCGAGTCTTAATAGGGCGTTTTAGTCGCTGGCAATAGACCCGAAACCCGGCGATCTATCCATGGGCAGGTTGAAGGTTGAGTAACATCAACTGGAGGACCGAACTCACTAATGTTGAAAAATTAGGAGATGACCTGTGGATCGGAGTGAAAGGCTAATCAAGCCGGGAGATAGCTGGTTCTCCCTGAAAGCTATTTAGGTAGCGCGTCATGTCTTACCCTCGGGGGTAGAGCACTGTTTGGGCTAGGGGGTCATCCCGACTTACCAACCCCATGCAAACTCCGAATACCGAGGAGTACAATCATGGCAGACAGACGGCGGGTGCTAACGTTCGTCGTCAAGAGGGCAACAACCCAGACCGCCAGCTAAGGTCCCCAATGTTAGTTAAGTGGGAAACGATGTGGGAAGGCTCAGACAGCTAGGAGGTTGGCTTAGAAGCAGCCATCCTTTAAAGAAAGCGTAATAGCTCACTAGTCGAGTCGGCCTGCGCGGAAGATGTAACGGGGCTAAAACTAGCAACCGAAGCTGCGGACGCCACTTTGTGGCGTGGTAAGGGAGCGTTCTGTAAGTCTGCGAAGGTGAGTTGAGAAGCTTGCTGGAGATATCAGAAGTGCGAATGCTGACATGAGTAACGATAATGGGAGTGAAAAACTCCCACGCCGGAAGACCAAGGGTTCCTGTCCAACGCTAATCGGGACAGGGTTAGTCGGCCCCTAAGGCGAGGCTGAAAAGCGTAGTCGATGGGAAACAGGTTAACATTCCTGTACCACTTATTACTGCGATGGGGGGACGGAGCAGGCTAGGCCAGCACGGCGTTGGTAGTCCGTGTTTAAGGTTGTAGGCTGAGATCTTAGGTAAATCCGGGATCTTAAGGCCGAGAACTGACGACGAGCACTCTTTTTAGAGCGCGAAGTGGTTGATGCCATACTTCCAAGAAAAGCCTCTAAGCTTCAGGTAATAGGTGACCGTACTCGAAACCGACACAGGTGGTCAGGTAGAGAATACTAAGGCGTTTGAGAGAACTTGGGTGAAGGAACTAGGCAAAATAGTACCGTAACTTCGGGAGAAGGTACGCTGCTGACGGTGATGGGACTTGCTCCCTAAGCTGTTGGCAGTCGAAGTGACCAGGTGGCTGCGACTGTTTATTAAAAACACAGCACTGTGCAAACTCGTAAGAGGACGTATACGGTGTGACGCCTGCCCGGTGCCGGAAGGTTAAATGATGGGGTTAGCTTCGGCGAAGCTCTTGATTGAAGCCCCGGTAAACGGCGGCCGTAACTATAACGGTCCTAAGGTAGCGAAATTCCTTGTCGGGTAAGTTCCGACCTGCACGAATGGCGTAACGATGGCCACGCTGTCTCCACCCAAGACTCAGTGAAATTGAAATCGCTGTTAAGATGCAGTGTACCCGCGGCTAGACGGAAAGACCCCGTGAACCTTTACTATAGCTTTGCACTGAACTCTGAACCTACTTGTGTAGGATAGGTGGGAGGCTTTGAAGCGCAGACGCTAGTTTGTGTGGAGCCAATCTTGAAATACCACCCTGGTATGTTTGGGGTTCTAACGTCGGCCCGTTATCCGGGTTGCGGACAGTGCATGGTGGGTAGTTTGACTGGGGCGGTCTCCTCCCAAAGAGTAACGGAGGAGCACGAAGGTTGGCTAATCATGGTCGGAAATCATGAGGTTAGTGTAATGGCACAAGCCAGCTTAACTGCGAGACTGACACGTCGAGCAGGTACGAAAGTAGGTCATAGTGATCCGGTGGTTCTGTATGGAAGGGCCATCGCTCAACGGATAAAAGGTACTCCGGGGATAACAGGCTGATACCGCCCAAGAGTTCACATCGACGGCGGTGTTTGGCACCTCGATGTCGGCTCATCACATCCTGGGGCTGAAGCCGGTCCCAAGGGTATGGCTGTTCGCCATTTAAAGTGGTACGCGAGCTGGGTTTAGAACGTCGTGAGACAGTTCGGTCCCTATCTGCCGTGGGCGTTGGAGATTTGAGAAGAGTTGCTCCTAGTACGAGAGGACCGGAGTGAACGAACCTCTGGTGTTCGGGTTGTCACGCCAGTGGCACTGCCCGGTAGCTATGTTCGGACGGGATAACCGCTGAAAGCATCTAAGCGGGAAGCCTCCTTCAAGATGAGATCTCCCTGGGACCTTGAGTCCCCTAAAGGGCCGTTGAAGACTACAACGTTGATAGGTTGGGTGTGGAAGCGCTGTGAGGCGTTGAGCTAACCAATACTAATTGCCCGTGAGGCTTGACCATATAACAGAGACGATTATTAACGTTACGACGGACATCGCACGCGCAAGCGGCGGAGAGTCACACGTCGAACATCAGCAGGCTTTACAATTCACCGCCCTATTTGAAGGCATACGAGCTGTCACTGTGACGTAAGACTCTACACCTTCATACCGCTTTGCTTGACGATCATAGCGAGTTGGAACCACCTGATCCCTTTCCGAACTCAGAAGTGAAACGACTTAGCGCCGATGGTAGTGTGGGGTTTCCCCATGTGAGAGTAGGTCATCGTCAAGCGCTTAATTTAAAACGCCCTGTAGTGTTCACTGCAGGGCGTTTTTCTTGGGCGCTCGA
>NZ_QGMQ01000014.1 GCF_003259155.1 Marinimicrobium alkaliphilum | reverse complement strand
GAAGCACAGCGGCGCGAGCTTGCGAGCGTCCGGCAGCCGAAGGCTGCGTACTGGTGCGTTTGGTTAGGCATTTTCTTGCTCGAATTTTATACCCATTGTCATTGGCGGAAATACATGCCTGATTACAATTTTGCTGCCATTTTCTAGGGCTATGATGTATTGATTTATGACATCCTCCCCCAAGCAATCCGTTTGAACTACCTGCTCCACCCTCATCGGAAGGCAGGAGACCTTGAGGAGTGACGGAAGATTCACAGCTTCTATCTTTTCCAGCGACAACCCCAGACCTGGGTAGCGGCCCGTAGTTTCCACCTCACATGGCTGGACTAAGAAAATCGATTGATCGTCAAAGACCAAATTAACGTCATAGCAAATCAGAAAGCCATCATTGGTATCGTCCTGCCAGGCAGGATGAACCTTCTCGTGGCTTTTCCCAACGCGAACTTCCACAAGGCACTTTCGATCTAAACTCATGCTCTCAATCATAGATCTGCCTAACGCCGCCAGCACGCGCGGTTTTGTAGTGAAGGCGAAGCCGCAACGGAAAAGCCGTCGCTGTGCCTGGCCTGGTTATAAGGCATGTAACTCCCACTGAACCTTGCTGATCTTGTACAAAACATGCTCGCAAAGCGAGTCAGAAGGTTCTAGGTCAGGATGCTCAAACTTGCTGGTATAAGCCATCCCAATTTTCTCCATGACAGACTGCGAGCGAATATTACTCACTGTCGTAAAAGAGACCACTTCATCTAAGCCCAAGTGAGTAAAAGCATACCGCAATGATTCTTTGGCGGCCTCTGTCGCGTAACCCATACCCCAATATCGTTTCGCAAGACGCCAGCCAATCTCAACACATGGTGAAAAAGGCATGCTTTCCTTGGGAGTATGCAGACCCACAAATCCAATAAACTTACTATGGTTAGGAATCTCAACTGCCCAAAATCCCCACCCACGCTCAGCGATGAGTGATCTGATTTTCTCCCCCATTGCGTAGCTTTCTTCAACTGTAAGAACCTTAGGGAAAAACTCCATCACATCCTCATCCTCACACATCTGTGAAAAAGGAAGGAGGTCTTCGTCATTCCACTGTCGAAGTATCAATCGTTCCGTTCTAATCATGTGCCAGATGATGCCTTATAACGCCGTGTACAACGGCAGTTTTTAAGTCGTGGCTTTGTGGATTACTTTTGCGCAGCAAAACCACAAAGCCACGACTTAAAAACTGTCCAGCGCACGAAGTGCGCGGGTTGATACACTTTGTTACATGTTTGATACGCCAATGCTCCGAGTCTTTATATGACCAATGAAGTACCGCAAAGAAAGTATTCGATAGCGAAGAAATAGAATCAGAGAAGAAAACGCCCCAACTAAAGCAATAATATTTTCAAGCTTCCTAAGCTCAAGAGCCAGAACCAGAATGACATAGAGTATGGCAAAAAATAAAGCTGAAATTACAGCCAACTTTCCGGCAGCCATCTCTTTCCGGTCATCGTACACTTCAACCAAATAGTGTTTGCAGATGGGGCAAATTAGAGATTTTTGCTTATCGCTCCAATCTTCACAAATACTACTTCTTTCATCGAACAAATGCTTGCAATTTCCACACTCATATTTATTCATAGCATTTACATGTAACGTCGCGTACACGGGCGCGAGTTTACGAGCGTCCCACCGCCGCTTTTTGGCGGTGTAGTGCTACGCATTGTTAAATGATTTGGCACGGCTACGCGCCATCCATAATAAATGTATGGAAACAGCTATGGGTAGAATAATTACCCAAGAAAGCCACCAGACTTTAAAGAAAAACACTAAGCCAGAGGCAATGCCAGCCAGTATACCTATGGATAGCATTACGAGATATCTTGGTGGAACGATTCTCTCATCTGCCACGAGGCTTAATCCAGTGACAAACAGCCCCGTTATACCAATCCAACCTGAAGGAACAGAAATAGCCAAAACCCACCCAAAACCTGAATAATTACCGGATAATATCTCTGACACTGCGCTCGGCCAAAGGACGGTCGACCAGAGCAAAAACCCTAGAGCTGGCACTATTGCGACAACTACTTCAGCAGATATGTACGGCTTAAGGTTCATAGGCATTTAACGCCCGCCATAAACGGCCGAGTGAAGCGAGGTCCGGCGACCGAAGGGAGCGTATTTAATGGCCTTGTTCTGTGTAGACTCGCTACTACTGCGTTGCATAAATTTTATAGGCCTCGGTAATATCATGAGTAATCTCATCGCTCGTGCTGGTGTTCAGCTTGAATTTCAAGCATGATTCTACTCGCTCAAGCTTCGCTATTTCAGATTCTCTATTCATGCTTTTAGCGCGTCCGGTCTTCAACTGCGCTAAGCGCGAGGCGATTGTGATCGACAGGCCCCCTCCAAATGTCCTGAGGCTCTGAAGATCAGCGCCATCTTCGATCATACTCACAACGCGACTAAAAGCCTGATCTACGTCACTCTTTTCGTATATTTTCATATTCTCATTGACACAGAACGCCCTTGTTCAGCGGCAGCCTGCGGCGAAGCCGCGTTTAGACTGTCCGATGGAGGCGCCGAAGGTGCCGGAATGCACTGGAACAGTTTGTTAGCGCTACTCCTCATAAACCACTTCCATAATATGGCACTCTGAAGTTTCACTGTCCAGGCGAACAGAGCAAATGCTTGTTACTTGCCCGTAACTTCTAGATGTCAAAATACAGCTAGTGCTCAGCTCGTTTTTTGATCCGGGATAGCTATCCTTATAGGAAATGGAAACTCCATCCCGGGCAATTGGCTCAGGCAGACTATTTGCAAGTTCCTCACTCAGCTCACGCACCCAGAATGGCCGGTCTTCTGTTTCTTGAAGGAGTACTGCTATCGCGCCAGCAACCGACTCCAAAGCCCGCAATCGCTCAGTTTCATCGTGCGTGCAAGGCCAATCTTCATGAGCCATTGCATTGGGCAATAGAAGAAATGTGCCTACGCAGATTCCTAAGAATGTCTTCATGTGTTCCTGTCGCTAACGCCTGCAATATGCGGCCGGAGTGGAGGCGCAAAGCGCCGTAACGGAGGTCCGGCCACAGCCTGCTGTGGCGCACATAATTGCATTGTTAGGCATTTAGGTAGATGACTCCGAAGA
The DNA here is from genome assembly GCF_003259155.1 of Marinimicrobium alkaliphilum. GTDB lineage: Bacteria > Pseudomonadota > Gammaproteobacteria > Pseudomonadales > Cellvibrionaceae > Marinimicrobium_A > Marinimicrobium_A alkaliphilum. The sequence continues at coordinate 3,371 of NZ_QGMQ01000014.1, read as the reverse complement.
CACCGAAAATGCCAAGCAAAGCGTAAGCTGTGAAGTTTACAAGCTTTCTCTTTACCGCACGATCATCCCACTCCTGGTAGGGTTTAAACAACCACAGAACGCCCGGAACAACTAGAATTAGAGAAAGATAGCCTAGTATGATAACGGCGCCTAAGATCGTGTTATTTAGTGACTTTGGCAGCAATGTCAGGCACAGAGTGCCTAGCATGAATACGGGTACAAACAATCGAAAGAATACCGTTTGCTCCCACTTAAAGCCGCAACGCTGACAGATATTCGGTGTCATCGCGTAAAGCCAACGCTCTGATAGGATGTCTTTCGATTTACACTTAGGACATTGCATCATTCGGGGTGCCTAACGCCGCGCACACCGGCGCGAGCTTGCGAGCGTCCGACAGCCGAAGGCTGTGTAGTGCTGCGCTTGGTTAACTGTTTTGTACGAATGTAAGTTCCGCAACGTTTTTTAAGACTCCGTATCCCATGGTGAGAATATCGTCAGATTTAACTATCGGACTCTCCCCAAGACATTCAAACGACGACTTTCCAAGAATAGTACCACCGGTAGTAAGAATGGACTTTATATGCGCTTCTCCCGACTTTAAGATCGGTCTATCTCGTATGCTTTCCGTATTTGGTGGCTCCTCACCATGCCAGTCAATTAGAGCCCCAAGAAATGTTTTCGCTCTAATTCTACCATCGTGCATGTCGGCTAGCTTGGCCTCTACGATCCCACAGGCATAATGCCCATTGCTTAGAGGAATGGACCAAAATTGCCCTGGCTCAAGATAGGTTGTCGACTTCGGCTCAAATGGATATTTCATACAGTTAACGCCCAGCTTTAGGGCGGACTTGGAGCCGCGCAGCGGCGGAAAGGCCGTCCCAGCCCCGAAGGGGCGATAACAGCTGATTGTTAACTGGTCTCACCAAAATCTCCACCATGGTCGTTCTCTGCCTGGGTGGGATATGTTTAGGTAAGTAGGTTCTCCTCGGGTTCCAGATCGAGAAACAGGAGTTATTTGTACCTCTATGTCAAAAGCCTCTTGCTCATAGCTAGAACCATCCAGCCATATAAAGACAAATTCATTTGGATTAACGAATCCAGAGGGTACGACGGGCTCTTCTTCAAACAGCATATCTTCGAATTCACCTTTCACCAATTTAAATATAAACCCGGTGTCTGGCGGCATCTCTATCGCTTTTAGAATAATAACTCCCGCATCGGAGCATGAGTAAGGATCACCGTCATTTTGTCCTCTAACGATTTCAGTTACTTCAAACTTAGTGGACTTTGGCTCGATACTCTCCGATACCTCAATTTCAAAATCTTCAAGTGTCCTAGCGAACGAACACGCTAGTGCAGGTGAACTCATAAGAAGTGCCATTACGACTATTGCTTGCTTCATACGCTATCCAGTTAACGCCGCGCACACGGGCGCGAGTTTACGAGCGTCCCACCGCCGCCTGCGGCGGTGTAGTGCTGCGCTTTGTTAACCGAAAAGAATGCCATATAGAACACCCACGGTAAGAATAACAAGACCAGCATGAAAAAATAGTATGAAAGGCCATGCCAAAGGTCGCCCCCCTTCTACCATCAATGTACCAGCCAGCCTTCTCACGGGCCCATAGTAAATAATTATTGCAAGCGCCAAAATTGACCAGGCATGGATAAATACATGGACTGCCAAAAAGAAAGCACTCGAATGCACCCAAAGACCGAAGAATGAACCTGCCAGAGCAATTACGAAAGTCCAGCGAAAGGGGTAAAGCTGGTACGCCTTCCGGGTGTAGTATTCTCTAATCATATTCATGCCGATCCGATACGCCTGGTTAACGCCGCAAGCAAAGGCGCGCGTTAGCGCGTCCAGTGGAGCGAAGCGGAACGATTTTGCCTTGCTTTGTTAAATGCAGTTGGCACATCGCCCAGCTACTCCATGTGTTTTTCGATAATTTCGGAAGTGCAGATTGCGCCACAGACCTTACAGGTTCCACCAATATACTTCCGGCCACCGTCGATATATAGCTCTGGATTGTTGATGCCGAGATCAGCTTCGTTGCAGTCATCGCACCACGAATCGTTGAGATATATGTCCCTATCAATTTCCGGAAGAGCACTAAGGTCGATAATTTCTTTCATCTTCTCTCGGGCATTTAACGCCCCAAGCAGGGGAATATTTTGCGTTTTGAGCGCAGCGAAGCAAAATATTTCCGCTGCCTTGGTTTGTTAACTGCCATTGCCAGAACCCGTAGCTTTAGTTGCTGGCAATAGCTGGTGTATGCTTTCAAAGCACCTACCTCCGGGCCACAGAACATCAACTTGATCGTTCGGCATCTCAAAGGGGGGCTCGACGATCTGCCCTACACCTACACCGCGACCCCAAGAGTCGAAGTCATTAGGCTGCCAAGTTGTTGGGTTTTTCTTTACGTATTCCCCAACTTTGAATTCCATAAATCAGTCCGAGTACTGGGTGACAGTTAACGCCTAAGCACACGGGCGCGAGTTTACGAGCGTCCCACCGCCGTTTACGGCGGTGTAGTGCTGCGATTGGTTATGTGCCTTACCGAGGATTAATGACATTACTTGCCTCCAAAACAAGATCACTGGATGCATCTGAGGATTGCCAGTAGAACTCAATATCCCCGATGCTCGGAAAACCCTCGAAGTCACTTCGGAAATGGAAATGTCCGCGATCAATCTTTAGCTGCTTAAGTGCTGCTATCAGTTCATCGATTTCCTTCGATGTAAGTCCTAATATTAAGCCCTGCCAGCCGGATTCAAACTGTTCCACTTTAACTTTCAAGGTTCACTCTCCCGAGAGCACATAACGACGTGCGCATGGGCGCGAGTTTACGAGCGTCCCGCCGACGCTTGCGACGGCGTAATGCCGCACCTTGTTAAGCTTGTTTACTCTGACCATATTACTTCACTGCCAGCACCATCATGTTCGCCCCAACGCAGGACAATTTGACGTTTTGGATAAAACTCTTTATTGCTTTCAAAACCGTGAAAACTTAAATGAACGTAATGATCAAAGCACCCGTTTAGCGTGATACTTCCCTGCTTCGGCCGAACCCTCACCGCTTTAATGTCGCTAAACGGCTCTGGGAAAACACCTTCGCTATCCGCTTTTAGTTCGGAGTACAGACTGGCAGAATCTAAGGAAAATCTCTCCATATCATAATACAGCCTCGCCAGCCGCTCGTCAGGCATTCCCCGTGCATATGCAACTGACTCAGAATCTTCTCCGCATGATGTTGCAGCACCGCCAAGAAATATCACGACTATAAACATCACCCCAAATATGGCAATTATCGCTACGAATGCATACCACAGATATTTTAAAAATTTACTCATACTTTGAAGCTCGAGAGCT
>NZ_QGMQ01000013.1 GCF_003259155.1 Marinimicrobium alkaliphilum | reverse complement strand
CAACACAGGCGGCCGGAACGTAGTGTAGGCCGTCCAGTGCAATGCGAATTTTGCATTGCACGATTGTGATTGACCTTGTTAGGCTTTTGTGCGTGCGTGCTATTCATATACATACTGTGGCGCACCTAAGATGCCTAGATCTTCAGACGCATACGCAACATCCATTATCTGTTTACACCACGGTATTTGCCAAAATTCTTTTTCCGTGTGAGTAGCCCAATTTGCGTAAATGAGGTAATAGTTGCTTTTTGCAATGGTAAATGGAAATTTAGCGTTCGCGTACACTTTCATTGTTTTTATCGGCTCACCCTTCCACTGCCAAAGCACCTTAAATGTTAAATCCCCGACACCTTCATCATTGAGCTCGTGTGACATGATTTGTGCGACAACAATTACCTCCGCTTGATCTATTTCTTGCTGAATAGTCCGCTCACAAGGAATGTCTATGGCGTATACACTACCCGTCAAAATCAATGCCATGAACAACAATAGATGCTTCATACTCGTAAGCCTAACGTCGCGTACAAAGGCGCGAGCTTGCGAGCGTCCTGCCGCCGCTTGCGGCGGCGAACTGGTACGCCTTGTTAATTTTATACCTCATGCTCTTCTATGTACTCACATTTAGGGTCTGGCCCAAAGATAACGGTTTTCAACCATGATATCGAAAAACCAGCGAAGGCTAGAACCGCCATCCCCAAACCGATGGTACCTGCGAACCCCGCCACTAGGAAGAAAGTCTCGTTAGAGGGGCCACTGAAATAGATCCCAGCGAGAGCCAAGAATGCGAAATATGCAACAAACTGTATTGCCCAGTTTAAAGCATACATCACTCTCCTGGCCTTGTAGCTAGATAGCAACTCTCCCTCCTCGGGAAATGGACCAAACCAACTAAATGCCAAATAGGTTAGTAGGTTTGGACGCATGCGTTTCAATGCCACCAATATTGCGAATACAAGAAGGTAAAAAATGGCAATCTTTTCGATCATAAGAAATTAACGCTTTTGCTAAGGGGCGGCCGATAGGCCGTCCCACGAAGGGCCGCTAGGCCCGTAGTGTACTTGAGCAATTGGTTAGGCGCCTTTCGAACTTTCTTTGGATGCCTTCCATACTCGTATTAAGCCGTATGTTCCGAACAGCAAGAAAGCAGAGCCAAGAATTAGTAGTAGACGATTATTCAGGTAAAGGCCCATGCCAGCAAAAATCAGTCCCAGAACAAAGTTAAAAAGCTCTACCGACAGCATACTCACGCTATTCGTAAGTTTGACGGCTTCGGTGCTCATTGACTCGCTCTGCTGAACAAGCCGATCAAGCTTCTCTGCCTCGGCCTCACAAGCTCCACTACATGCGATTCCGTTTTTAACCTCGACTGCACACGTTCGGCACAATCCCCGTTGGCAAGATTTACATATCCCAACCGCGCTTTGCGATTCGTGATAAAAGCATTCCATTACTCTCCCCTTACAATTAATCTTCTACTGTGTCGCGAAGTGCCTAACGCTTCACATAAGCCGCGTGAGGAACGAACGTCGGGCGAACGAAGTGAGCGTACTTAATGTGTTTGTTAGGCATCTCTAGCCGCACCATCTACCAGTTCTTTGAAGTCACTTTCTTTCAAAATTCTGATCTGAACACCGCTAGCTATGAGCTCTTCCGCCTTGATATGTTTTGAGCTTTTATCTTTGCCTGCAAGTCTTGATGCATCTTGATCGCCAACTACCAAATAGTCAATTTTCTTGCTAACCGTTGGGGCTACTGAGCACCCAATACTCGCCGCCATAGCGGCAGCATCTTTACGCGGAATTGAAAGCGCCCCTGTGAATACGACGGATTGGCCGTATAGCTCACCCTCTGGATTCCCCTCCAAAGCAACTTTTCCACCCGATGAGGATAATCCAGATATTGGCTGCCCAACCCGTGTCAACCACCCTTCGAGCGTTATCCCAGCCTTCTCGACAGCAGCGTGAACGATCGCGCCGCACGCCTTGGCATCCTCAAGAGCGTCATGATGCTTAAACTCAAATCCGATTATTTTGCAAACGTTGGCAAGTCCGTAACCCTTCCAGGCGCACTCCTCCCAGGCACGCCGAGCAATACGCGCTGAATCGAGCCATACAAATTCGATGGGGTCGAGTGAATGCTTTCGGATGGCCTTATCCATAGAAATTCGATCGAAGTGCGTATGGCTAACGCATATCTTCCCTGACAACAGAGACCTAATCTCATGATAGATTTCTTCAAATGAAGGCGCAGATGAAACACTCGTCTCGTTTATTCCATGTACGCTCACATTGATTGGATCAAAGTAGTCTCTAGGATTTACAAGGGATGACCATTCACGCTCAAGCTGGCCATTATTGAAGCAAGCTATACCAATCTGACAAATTGAGGCCATATCTGGGTTTGCAGTTTCAACGTCAATAGCTACAAATTCCATGCTCGATCCTTATGCCTAACGCCTAAATCAGGCGTGCAGTTTACTGCATCGCCTGAATTTATTTGTTAGATGATTCGAACTCGTTCCGGCTCTTCTTTAATTTTTTTGGATCTATTTCAAGCTCGGCATCTCCGGCCTTTAGCTTAACCAGAGAGGCTGACCCCATTAAAGCTGAGGCTAATTGATCGGCTGGATGAGCAAGGTTTCCAGCCTTTTCATGGGCTTCTGTGAATAGATTCCTGCTCAAACTTTCCAATAACTCTGTCGGTATGGTATTACCTTTAGCATCATTCCATTCTAAACTTGTCTCAACAATCCAACTCGCTCTCTCCATGTCTAGCTCTAATTGCTTAAGGTGAAACTCTGCAAGGGAGTGTTGCTCAAACCAACGGTTTTGCCAGCGAATATAAAAAAGAATCGAACCGACTGCACCAAACGAGTATATTATTTGCTTAACACCGGCTATCCACAGGACTCTTGCATCAGAAACATTCATGGATTGATAAAAGTCCCGGATAGAAAAACTAGCCAACACAACGAAAACAGCAATCAATCCCAGCATCGCTAACCCAACAGGCCACCTTAACTTATTTGTACCAGCTGTAAGCTTGAATTCAGTCTGACGATTTTTTATCTCTTTAATTATATCTTTTCTAATCTGTCGGCGTGCATGGGTGTTACTTTTGTTGTCCAGTTCTTTTTTCTTTTCTTCGAACTCGGATTCTTTATTCTTTAGATCGCCAAAAAGATTTTCATATTCAGCATTTAGCTCCTGCTCCTTAGCTTGAAATCTTTCATCTTCAGAAGAAATCCTAGAGAAAAACTCTTGATCTAGCTTGCTGCGGTACTCATGATTATCATGTATCAATTTTTCACTTAGTTCTTCGAGTCTACTTAAGGTCGACTCGTGAATTGAAGCAAGCTCTTCTTGTTCCTTTGAAAACTTATTACCAACCGTTCTTCCTTTATCAGTAGCCTTGAGTTTCTTGACTATTACATAGGCTATTTGCAGCTTTTCAGATTCGTTTAGTTGACATTGGCTGCCCGGGTTTAAATAGACTTCATCCGTATAAGGCGATTTAGGATCACTCTGTCCGCCTCGATGAAATGAAACGGAAAAACCACCTGCACTGAATGATGCTCTGAAAATCAGCTCAGAATTCTTCTTTATCAAGTCCGCAAGTTCTTCAGAATCATCCGCAACTAACGGATCAAATCTAACTGTGCTAGAGCCAAGCAAACTAAGCGTGGCGCTTGGAGAATGGCTAGAAACCTCTGTTGCAAGCTCCTTAATACAATCAATCAGAACCTTATCTTTTAATCTCGGAGTTGTAATAACTTGAGCTGCCAAAATTGGACTCTCCTTTATTAATCTAACGCCCGCAACACCGGACAATTTGTAGCGCAGCGGAAAATTTTTCCGCGTGCTTGCGATTGTTATATCCGTCACTTAATCATAACCCCGATCCAGTCACGAAAAAGTAATACCCCATTTGAGTCATACACTTCACATTTCATCGTATGGAGACCTCGGTAAAGTGTGGCCTCCGGCAGCTCGACCTTGGATACTGGGTGATAAGATTGATTGTATTTGCTTACTCTTTCTTTTCGGAGATACCTAATAACTCCCTCTTGCTCAACGTCCCTTTCATTCTCAGGGGTTATTGGACCGTGGTTGGTTTTTTTAAATACCACTTTAAGTGGAAAATTTAGCCTATTTTTTGTGTTTGATCGAACCACGAAAGCTAAAGAAATATTTGGCTCTAAAAAACTCGAAGCAGATATATACTCCTGTCTGTTGCCATTATCTATCGAATAACATTTGTAATCTATTTCCGCATGGTCCTTTACGGATCCGCTACAAATTTTCTCCCTAAAGCTTCTGGGAAGAGCAGAAAACTCTAAACTCTTATCGTAGGATAACTGCCTCATTTTGTAATTCAGCGGATTCCCGTCGGCATCCGTAATATTTGGACTTACTATTGGCAAACTCTCTTTCCCATCTCCACGATCACGAGTCTTTATCTTAGAATATTTCTCTGGCCAGTAAACAAAATCCAACAACCCCTGTCCAAGCATTGTTTGATTCTTTCCAGCCAGCCCTTGGAGCTTGGACGCCATATCAACCGGAAGACCAGTCGCCGAAACCTCACCTACATTTCTGTATCCGAAACTTCCCCACAATACTTCTTCGTCATCTCCAAAATCACAGCCTATCCTAAAGCCGAAATCTTTCGCATCCAAGCCTTCTCTTTCCATCCAAGGCTTAATGCTGCCCTCCAAAATTGCGCGTAAAGTTATTGAACAGTTAATTGCATCTGCTATAGCATCCTCTTTTTCTGTAGAGCTGCCACCAAAAAAAGCCATTACGGCGTCACCCATCAATCTATGTATGTGTCCATCAAATGATCTAATAGTCTCAACGCATGTTTGAATTACAGTATTCTTAAATTGGTAGACAAACTCCAATGGATACAATAGCGACAGTCTTGTTGATCCCTTGATGTCCACAAAAATTGTGCAGGTATAATGCTTTTGCGTGATTTTTGTGCCCTCAAGAGATATAAAATCTGGGTGAGTTCCGATTGGTGAATTATTTACACCGGGCTTTCCAAAAATTGGTCTGATTGTCGCTTGGAGCAGAAACTCTTCTTGCGGCCCAGAAGGTAAGTCAGAGAAATCTTCACTTATTTGCTTTGAGTCCAGTGCCTCAATAGACGCTGATTTAGCAACAGCTATGGTGGAACGATTTCTAACCGCCTCGAACATTTGGTCGAACGTATTCTCGAAGCTATCCATGTTCATCCAGCTCCATTGAATATCAATAATAACAACGAAACAGCTAGCATAGGCACAACACCATAAACAGAGATCCTCACTGCGATTTTCAAAACTCTAAACTTCTCATTTACAATTTCCGCGACCATAAAGGTCTGCTTAGATAAATCCTCTAGAATCTCCTCAGGGGTTGCCTCTTTAATTTTCTTAGCATATCCATCAGCTCCGTTCTCTGTCGCCAGAACATCGCCATAGAAGATCAAGGATTTGTAGCCCTTATCTGTTTTTGAACTTGGAAGAACCACCCGGAGTAGATTTATTGCTGCGATAAGTGACAACAGTATTGTTAGTACCGAAGAGGCAGATGCAGTGTAGTACAAATACTTACAATCAGATTCGGGCGGCCCCATGAGAATTATCCGTATCGATAAACCAAGTATGATCGCGGCAACGAATGACATCAGTAGGCCGACCTTAAAGTTGGTGGTCCCAATATAATGGTCATACCTTTTTATGACATCGAATAAAAACGAGCACTTATCCTCAAAAGTTTCTTCTTTCAAGTCAACCTCCCTAGTATAGGGTGAACGAGGATATAACGCCTCACATAAGCCGCGCGAGGTACGAGCGTCGGGCGAACGAAGTGAGCGAACTTAATGTGATTGTTATGTATTTTCTCTACCCGAAAAAGCATGCGTTTGCATCCTCCTTAACCAAGGTAAGGAATTCCTCAAAATGCCTTACCTGCGGAGCTGGAGGATAGCTATGCCATTTGAGGTCTTGTCGCATCCAGTACACCTTCCAGACTTTCTGGGACTTGATATAGGTTGTTTTAGCAACCGCTATCTCCGTCTTCTCGTTAGGGTCCCGAAAACTTGGCCTTACTTCGAATATCTCGACGCTCTGGCCCGTGATGCGATATCCCAGATCAACCTGCGCTCGAACATGAGCAGGAGGTCGATTTTCTTCCAAGAATTTTCTCAGCTCCTTCTCGCAACGCTTTATTTCAAATTCACTTATGGCCATGCTTTAAACTCGATTATTGCACTCACATAACGTTGCCAGCTGCCGCACCAAAAGCCTACGCGTGAGCGTAGGTTTTTGGTGTCGGACAGACTGGCCTTGTTAAGTTGGCGACACACCCCATTTGCTAATACTGCGTTGTGAGCGAACGCGAACCTAACCTGTAATTTTGGTACCCGCAGGAACGTTTGCCCCTGCAGATGCCCCCGAAATTCTATTGTGGCAAACCACGACGAACGGGAACGCTTTACCGCAACTTCCAATCTGGCTAATGGCACCGGGAACGAAGCTGCCGCATATTTTATTTGGCGCGGCCTTTGATGCCGGATTGCCTGCAACTGGTAATAGCTTGAAACTTTACACCCACTCAATACACAGAATGGCAGAGCCACT
>NZ_QGMQ01000012.1 GCF_003259155.1 Marinimicrobium alkaliphilum | reverse complement strand
TACCTACTCCGCGGGCGACAAGCGATACAGGCCGCCGTCCTCCTCATCGCTGAGTATATAGACATGGCCATCCGGTCCCTGTCTGACCTCCCGAATGCGTCCAATTTCGCCCAACAGCAGCTCTTCGATATGAATGACCTCACGATCCTCGAGAACGATACGCAAAATGCGCTCGGCACTTAAACCTCCGGCGAGCAGATTGCCCTGCCAATGCCCGAACTGATCGCCCTCAAGGACGGCAAGTCCAGAGGGTGCAAGGGTGGGTAGAAACTCAAATACGGGACTTGTCATATCCGGGTGCCGACGGCTTTCGGCATCGGGGAAGGGGCCTTCTGTGCCGTAGTCGCGCCCGAGCGTGACAATCGGCCAGCCGTAGTTTTCGCCGGGTTCAATACGGTTGAGTTCATCTCCCCCGCGTGGACCGTGCTCTGTCACCCAGATATCACCGGTCTCGGGGTGTTGTATGATTCCCTGAATATTGCGGTGACCGTAGGAATAGATCTCTGGGGCGTAGCCCTCTCGTCCGACGAACGGGTTATCCTCGGGGGTTGAGCCGTCGTCGTTGAGTCGCACAATGCTGCCCGAGTGGTCTTGAGTGTCCTGCGCCCGCTTGGGTTCGGCGCCGCGGTCGCCGATGCTCATCAGCAGCGTACCATCGTTGAGAAACGCGATTTTGGCACCGTAGTGACGACCGGGCTCCGTGTAGGTATTGGATTCGAAAATCGTCTCCAGGTCGACCAGGCGCTGACCTTCGAGCCTAGCTCTGGCCAGCGCGACTGTGCTGGCGTCGCTATCGCCCTTGGAATAACTCAGGTAAATGTAGCCGTTCTCGGCAAAATTCGGGTGGGTGACCAGGTCGAGCATGCCGCCCTGATTGGTCGCGTAGAACGCCGGGCCTCCCGATACCGCGTGGGTGATGCCGTTTTCTACAATAAAAAGCCCTTCTTCCCGCGCACTGACAAGCCATTTGTCGCTTCCGACAAAAGCCAGTGCCCAAGGGTGCCTGATGTCGCCGGCAAGTCGGGTGAGTGCGGCAGTTTCATACTCTGTACGGATATTCGGATCGATGACCATAGGCGCACTCGCCGTGCTGGCAGCGGCTGGACCGCAGGCGAGCAGGAGGGCCAGTACGACCGGTTTGACAGTGAATAGGGTGGCTTTCATCGCTATCTCCTCGCTAAAAATAATAGGGTAGAGAAAAGAGGGCACTCCCTTAGCCTAGTTCAGTGCCGGTGACTCTTCACGCCCTGTACCTGTGACTTACGTCCCCCCGGCAAAGATGGACTGGATTTTGTGGAACAAGTTTGCTTATATGCCGTCACCAAGGACCTAATGGCTCGCTTATGACTGCACACACAGGGGCGCCGAAAACCGGCGTTCTCACCGTTGATCTGAACGCCCTCGCGCACAACTGGGGGGTGATCGGGGCCCGCTTGAATGACGGGGTAGAAATCGGCGCCGTAATCAAGGCCAACGCATATGGATTGGGTGCCGAGCCGGTCGGACTCCGGCTCTATCGGGAGGGCTGCCGACGGTTCTTTTTCGCGACCTTTGATGAGGCTCACAAAGGGCGCGGCTGGTTGCCTGCGGATGCGGACGTCATTTTACTGGGCGGTGTCTCCGGCGAGAATGCGGTTGCCTGTCTATACGATGGTATTACACCGGTACTTTATTCGCGGGTACAGATCGAGCACTGGGCCGGTGTCTGTCGGGCCCATCAGCGGACGGGGGGATGTTGGGTCAAAGTCGATACCGGCATGACGCGCATGGGCTTGAGTGGCGCGGAATTTGACCAGTTATGCAGGGAGCCCGAGTGCCTCGCACCTGCACAGCCGCATTTCCTCATGAGCCACCTGGCCTGTGCTGAGGAGCCTGAGCACCCGCTGAATGAGCAGCAGCGCGTGCGCTTTGAACAAGCCTGCCAGCGTTTCAGGGTCTGTTTCCCCGAGGCCCGCCGGTCGCTCGCGAATTCTTCCGGTATCTTCCTGGGTGAGCCTTGGCATGGCGACCTGGTGCGTCCCGGGGCGGGGCTCTATGGCTTTGCGCCCCAGGTGGGTGCCGCCAACCCCTTCAAGCCTGTAGTGTCGCTGAGGCTGCCTGTGTTGCAGGTACGGGAGGTGCGCGCGCCAGCCAGTGTCGGCTATGGAGCATTGGCGGAGGTGAAGCCGCCAGCGCGGCTTGCGGTCGTAGCCGGAGGCTATGCCGATGGCTTGCACAGAACCATCGGTCTGGTGGGGCAGGGCATTTATGCAGGCTATCCGGTCCAAGCTATTGGGCGGATGTCCATGGATACCACTATTTTCGATATCTCGGCCGTACCTCCGGAGGCGATTGTCGCGGATGGTGATTACCTGACGGTGCTTAACGATGACCTCAATGTCGATGTCATGACGGCGCGTACCGGTGGGCCGGGCTACGATGTATTGACGAGCCTTGGGCCTCGCTACCGCCGTCGCTATTTGGGAGAGCAATAATGGACCAAACCGAACACTCCCTGGAGCCGCGCCTGCGCCGCGTCCTGACGTTGCTGTCCGACGGCGAACTGCATTCAGGTCAAGAGTTGGGGCAGCTGCTGGGTGTCAGTCGCACGGCGGTCTGGAAGCAGTTGCAGAAGCTCGGCGACTGGGGCGTGGAGGTCGTGTCTGTTAAGGGCCGGGGCTATTGTCTGAGCGGCGGCTTGGATCTGCTTGAGCGCGACGGCATCGAAGCGGCCATGGACGAAAAGGCGCGCGCGCTGTGCTCGGAGCTGGCGTTGCTTGCGGTGGTTGACTCGACTAACCGCTATGCGCTCGAGCGCGTTCCGGCGCCTGCAGCAGGCTTTGTCTGTTTGGCGGAGCGGCAGAGTGCGGGCCGAGGACGCCGGGGACGCGACTGGGTGAGCCCGTTTGGTCGCAACATCTATTTGTCGGTCGTGTGGGACTATGAGGGCGGGGCTCAAGCGCTCGAGGGCCTGAGCCTCGCCGTGGGGGTCACGGTGGCGGAGGCGCTGGAAGATGTTGGCGTGCTCGGGACACAGCTTAAGTGGCCCAACGACATCTACTGGCAGGGACGAAAGCTTGGAGGGATTCTCCTGGAAATGGCCGGGGACCCTGCGGGCAGCTGCCGGGTAGTGGTCGGTCTTGGGCTCAACATGGGCATGCCGGAAACGGCTGCGAAGGGTATCGATCAGCCTTGGGCGGATTTGCACCATATCGAGCCGCATCTCCACCGTTCGGCGCTGGCCGGCGCCATTCTCAATCGCCTGCTGCCAAGGTTGGCAGCGTTCCAGGTAGAGGGTTTTGGTGTCTACCGGGAGCGCTGGCACGCTCTGGATGCCTTTGCCGGCCAAGAAGTGACCTTGCGTACGCCGACCCAGGCCGTCAGCGGGATGGCCTGTGGGGTCGACGCCGGTGGCGCCCTGGTATTGAATGTGGATGGCGAACGTCACAGTTTTTATGGTGGGGAAATTTCCCTGAGGCTCGCCAAATGAGGTTGGAACTGGATCTGGGCAATAGTCGTCTCAAGTGGCGACTGGTTCTCGAAGGCGAACGCGTCGCCGGTGGCGCGTTCACCGTTTCGGAATCTCCGGAAGAGGTGGCGGCAGCGGTGTTTGCCGAGGTCAGTCACTGCGCTCAAATGCCCATTCAGCGGGTCCTGCTCGCCGCGGTTGGTCGCTCGGCGGTCGCCGAGGCCGTGGCGCAGAAAGTTCGTCACGATTGGGGCCTGACTCTGGAGTTTGCCGAGGTTCGCACCCCCTGGGCGGGTGTTGAGGTGGCCTACGCGGAGCCGGGCGCGCTGGGTGTTGACCGCTGGTTGGCACTACTCGCGGCACGCGCCCAATATGCCGGGGAGCTGCTCGTGATTGACGCCGGCAGCGCACTGACCCTGGATTTGTTGTCGGCGGACGGTACCCACCGGGGTGGGTATATTGCGCCTGGTCTGGAGCGAATGCGTACCAGTCTTTGGCAGGGCACTGAGGCTGTCAGAGTGCTGGCGCCTTCGTGGTCCGAGGTGCCGTTGACACCCGGGCGCGATACCGCAGGTTGTGTACATTCCGCTCTCCTGCAGGCCGCGCTGGGGTTGATCGAGCGGGTCAGTCGTCAGACCGTGAATATCACCGGTGTCTCGCCGGGCTGTGTGCTGACCGGTGGTGATGCCGATGTGTTGGCGCGGCATCTGCCGGAGGCCTTGCGGTGCCCTGAATTGGTTCTCGATGGTCTGATCTTGGCGTTGCCCGACGCGGCGCCCTAAAAGGAAACACGTAATGCGAGCAATTTTAATAACCTTGGTGGGGGTCAATCTGGTCGCCTTCGCCCTGCAGTGGTTTTGGTGGCATCCTGCTCCAAGCCTCGATGAGGCGCCTCCCGAACTGGAAGGTCAATCCCTCGAGCTGTTGGGCTCGGAATCGCGTCAATCCACGCTGGGGCAGAATCAGGCCGCGCCGACGCCGACGCCGCCACGCTACTGCGTGATGGTTGGGCCTTTTGCTGGCACTGAGCCGGCCGATGGCTTGGTGGGCCGGTTGAGCTCACTTGAGGTTGGCGCCTGGGTGCAGGAGCTGGAGGTCAGTGATGGTCAGGGTTACTGGGTCTATTTGCCTCCCGAGGTCTCCCAGCAGGCGGCGTTGCGGCGCCTGTACGAATTGCAGGCCAAGGGCATCGACAGCTATGTTATTCCGCGAGGCGAGCTGGCCAATGGTATCTCTCTGGGGATGTTTGTCAGCGAGGTCAGCGCCGAGGCCCGCCGGACCGAACTCAGTGATCTCGGGTACGATGCGCAACTCCGGACCGTGGATCGCACATTGCGTGAAACCTGGGTGTTGATGCCTCGGCGGGAGGCTCGTTCGCTCGCCCCAAGCCGCTGGGAGACATTGCTGGAGCGTACCGGTGACGTCGAGCGCCGAGAAAATTTGTGTCCAGGTGTTGCTTCCGAGTAAAACTTTCACTAGAATCCCGCCTCCACATTATCAAGGTGTGGCTGAAGTGGGCTGGCGTAGCTCAGTTGGTAGAGCAGCTGACTTGTAATCAGCCGGTCGGGGGTTCGACTCCTCTCGCCAGCTCCATCTTCTTCGCTTTTTGCTGTAACATCGTGAATTTCTTAAAGAATTCAGTTGACAGCGGGCGGCTCGGACCGGACAATACCGGCCGTTCTCGCAGGGGTTCCCGAGTGGCCAAAGGGATCAGACTGTAAATCTGACGCGCAAGCTTCGGTGGTTCGAATCCACCCCCCTGCACCATATTTGACCTCGAAGAGGTCGCGCGAGACCAGGGTCTCGCGCCAGGAAGCGGGTTTAAGGCGAGTTATACGCGGGTATAGTTCAATGGTAGAACCTCAGCCTTCCAAGCTGATGGTGCGGGTTCGATTCCCGCTACCCGCTCCAGTTGATGTGCCGGCAAGGAAGTCTGGTTGCAAACGTTTTGCGCTCATGTAGCTCAGTTGGTAGAGCACACCCTTGGTAAGGGTGAGGTCAGCAGTTCAAATCTGCTCATGAGCTCCACTAAATTGCTGCGAGGGTCATCCCTCGCAGCTGTTTTTGTCTGTTAATTGTTTAACTTGTACCGCTCGAGGAGGCGCTCACAATGGCGAAGGAAAAGTTTGAACGGAAAAAGCCCCACGTCAACGTGGGCACCATCGGTCACGTTGACCATGGCAAAACGACGCTGACTGCTGCACTGACACGTGTTTGTGCGGAAGTATGGGGCGGCGCAGCCGTTGCCTTCGACGGTATCGACAATGCTCCGGAAGAGCGTGAGCGTGGTATCACCATCGCCACCTCTCACGTAGAGTATGAGTCACCCGATCGCCACTACGCGCACGTCGATTGCCCGGGTCACGCTGACTACGTTAAAAACATGATTACCGGTGCTGCCCAGATGGACGGTGCTATCCTGGTGTGTGGCGCGACCGATGGTCCGATGCCGCAAACCCGCGAGCACATCCTGCTGTCCCGTCAGGTGGGTGTACCGAAAATCGTTGTGTTCCTGAACAAAGCTGACCTGCTGGCTGAAGATTGCGGCGGCGTAGGCACTGACGAATACAACGAAATGCTTGAGCTGGTCGAAATGGAGCTGCGTGAGCTGCTTGACACCTACGACTTCCCGGGCGACGACACCCCGATCATCGCGGGCTCTGCCCTGATGGCGCTGAACGGTGAAGACGACAACGAGCTGGGTACCACCGCTGTCAAGAAGCTGGTCGAAACCCTGGACGAATACATTCCGGAGCCCGAGCGTGCCGTTGATCAGCCGTTCCTGATGCCGGTAGAAGACGTGTTCTCCATCTCTGGTCGCGGTACTGTTGTGACCGGTCGTGTTGAGCGTGGTGTGATCAAGGTTGGTGAAGAGATCGAGATCGTTGGTCTGAAAGACACCACCAAAACCACCTGTACCGGTGTTGAGATGTTCCGTAAGCTGCTCGACGAAGGTCGTGCGGGTGAGAACGTCGGTGTTCTGTTGCGTGGCACCAAGCGTGATGAGGTTGAGCGTGGTCAGGTACTGGCCAAGCCGGGTTCTGTGAAGCCGCACGCCAAGTTCGAAGCCGAAGTTTACGTGCTGTCCAAGGACGAAGGTGGTCGTCATACCCCGTTCTTCAAAGGTTACCGTCCGCAGTTCTACTTCCGCACCACCGACGTTACCGGTGCGTGTGAGCTGCCGGAAGGCGTTGAGATGGTTATGCCGGGCGACAACGTTCAAATGAGCGTTACTCTGATTCACCCGGTGGCGATGGAAGAAGGTCTGCGCTTTGCGGTCCGCGAAGGCGGTCGTACTGTAGGCGCCGGCGTTGTAGCCAAAATCATCGACTAAATTGTCGTATTCGGGCGGCGTGCCTCGGCGCGACCGCCCAATCCTTGTTACAGGCCAGTAGTTCAATTGGTAGAGCGTCGGTCTCCAAAACCGAAAGTTGGGGGTTCGAGTCCCTCCTGGCCTGCCACTATAAGCGCTCAGCCAAAGAGTCAGCAAAGGTCCTCATTAGCGTATGAACACAAAAGTCGAGCAAAAAGAATACCGTCTGGATGCCCTGAAATGGCTCTTGGTGGTTGGTCTGATTATCGCCGGCGTTGTGGGTAATTCGCACTATTCCGCGGAACCCCTGTTGTACCGGGTATTTGCGTTGTTGGGCGTTGCCGCGGTAGCGGGTCTGGTTGCCTACCAAACCGCCAAAGGTGCGGGTGCCTGGCACCTGATTCGCGGCGCCTTTGTTGAAGTGCGCAAGGTGGTCTGGCCCTCGCGCCAGGAGACCAATCAGACAACGTTGATCGTTGTTGTGGTGGTCTTTATTACCGCCATCATTCTTTGGATGCTCGACGCCCTGTTTGGGTGGGTCGCTTCCTTGATTATCGGGTAACTGCTCCATGGCAAAGCGTTGGTACGTTGTACACGCCTACTCAGGCTACGAGAAGAAAGTTGCTGCGGCACTCAAAGAGCGGATTGATCTGCACGAGATGCAGGATCAGTTTGGCGAAGTGTTGGTTCCGACCGAAGAGGTCGTAGAGATGCGCGGCGGTCAAAAGCGCAAGAGCGAGCGCAAATTTTTTCCCGGTTATGTTCTGGTGCAAATGGAGCTTAACGACGATACGTGGCATTTGGTGAAAGATACCCCGCGTGTCATGGGCTTTATCGGCGGCAAGGCAGATCGCCCGGCACCGATTACTGAAAAAGAAGCAGACGCCATTTTGCAGCGTGTCGATGACTCGGTTGAGCGGCCCAAGCCCAAAACCGTGTTCGAGCCGGGCGAAATGGTGCGTGTTACTGACGGGCCTTTCAATGACTTTAATGGGGTTGTTGAAGAGGTCAATTACGAAAAGAGCCGCCTGCGCGTCGCAGTGCTGATCTTTGGCCGGTCTACACCGGTTGAGCTGGAATTTGGTCAGGTCGAAAAGACTTAAGCAAAGACAGCGCCTATTTTATTGCCCCTGTTCGCTCTATGCGAAGAGGGGTTTTCGTGTCTCCGGTGCTTAAATGCCGGGGCGGGGGAGCCTGAGACAGGTTGTTTGCCAAACAGCCTCGAGGCGTTAACACCCAACTAAGGGGAGTAATCATGGCTAAGAAAATTGATGCTTATATCAAGCTGCAAGTTGCAGCCGGTAAAGCTAACCCGAGCCCGCCGGTAGGTCCGGCCCTGGGTCAGCACGGCGTTAACATTATGGAGTTCTGTAAAGCGTTTAACGCCCAGACCCAGAACCTTGAGCCGGGTGCGCCGGTACCGGTGGTTATCACCGTGTACAGCGACCGCAGCTTTACGTTCATCATGAAGACCCCGCCGGTCGCCTTCCTGCTGAAGAAAGCAGCGGGCATTAAAAGCGGCAGTGGTCGTCCGAACACCGAGAAAGTGGGCAAAGTTAATCGCGCTCAGCTCGAAGAAATTGCAACTGTCAAAATGCCCGACCTTACCGCGGCAGATATGGACGCTGCAGTACGTACAATCGCCGGCTCTGCCCGTGCAATGGGCCTAGAAGTGGAGGGCGTGTAACATGGCTAAATTGACCAAGCGCCAGCGCGCTATCAACGAAAAAATCGACGCGACCAAACAGTACAGCATCGACGAGGCTGTCGCGCTGCTGAAAGAGCTGTCGAACGTGAAGTTTGCAGAAACAGTTGACGTTTCCATCAACCTGGGTGTTGATCCGCGTAAATCTGACCAGGCGGTTCGTGGTGCCACTACCTTGCCGCACGGCAACGGTAAAGATGTGCGCGTTGCAGTATTCGCTCAGGGCGCCAACGCTGATGCAGCCAAAGCTGCCGGCGCCGACCTGGTGGGGATGGAAGATCTGGCCGAGCAAGTAAAAGCCGGACAGATGGACTTTGACGTGGTTGTTGCCAGCCCGGACGCTATGCGTGTGGTTGGTCAGCTGGGGCAGATCCTGGGTCCGCGCGGTTTGATGCCGAACCCGAAAACCGGCACCGTTACTCCGGATGTTGCTACTGCTGTTAAGAATGCCAAGGCCGGTCAGGTGCGTTATCGCGCTGACAAAGGCGGGATCATTCATGGCGGCATCGGTAAGGTTTCTTTCGACGTCAACGCGCTCAAGGAAAACCTTGAAGCACTGGTTGCCGACCTGAAGAAATCCAAGCCGGCCAGCTCGAAAGGTATTTATTTCAAGAAAGTCTCCCTGAGCACCACAATGGGCCCAGGTTTGACAATTGATCAGTCCTCTCTGGTTATGTAAACCGGACAGGCAAGGCTTTGGGGTCTGTGCTTAGCGCAGGCTGTCAAAGACCGTAGGTGAGCCTGAGACCGTTCGCGGTTTAAAGCTCTTAAGTTTGCTTGCGAAGCCTACGCAGACGGTGACCCATCCTCGCACTAGCGGGGAAATCACCGAATAAAGGTTTCGGCGGTTCGCCGCCGAAGCAATCTGTTAACGACAACTGCGGTTGTCATACACAGGAGTAATCCCGTGGCATTAGGACTTGAAGGCAAAAAAGCGATTGTCGCTGAAGTCCAGGAAGCTGCCAAGAGCGCGCTCTCAGCCGTTGTCGCAGATTCTCGCGGCGTAACTGTGAGCAAAATGACAGAACTGCGCAAACAAGCGCGTGCCGAAGGTGTTTGGATCAAAGTGGTCCGCAATACCCTGGCTCGTCGCGCAGTTGAAGGCACCGACTACGAATGTCTGGTAGACAGCTTCGTAGGCCCGACCTTGATTGCTTTCTCTACTGAACACCCGGGCGCCGGCGCGCGCATCCTGAAGGAGTTCAGCAAGGGAAACGACAAGCTCGAGCTTAAAGTCGCAGCCTTCGAAGGTGAAATAGTGGACGTTAGCATGTTGGCTACACTGCCGACTTACGACGAAGCTATTGCCAAACTGTTGAGCGTGATGAAAGAAGCAGCTGCTGGAAAATTGGTACGTACCCTTGCGGCCGTTCGCGATCAGAAAGAAGAGCAGGCAGCCTAAGCAAGTCGGCTGCCTTATACCGTTTAAACGAGCATATAGCTCCAACAATTCAGGAATTGAGACATGTCTCTGAGCCAAGAAGATATCATCAACGCGATTGCTGAGATGTCAGTAAAAGATGTTGTAGAACTGGTTTCTGCAATGGAAGAAAAATTCGGTGTTAGCGCTGCTGCTGCCGTTGTTGCTGGCCCTGCCGGTGGTGACGCTGGTGGTGCCGCTGAAGAGCAAACCGAGTTTGACGTTATTCTGACTTCAGCAGGCGACAAGAAAGTTAACGCCATTAAAGCCGTTCGCGAAATCACTGGTCTGGGCTTGAAAGAAGCCAAAGGCCTGGTGGAAAGCGCACCGGCAGCTGTTAAAGAAGGTCTGTCTAAAGACGACGCCGAAGCAGCTAAAGCTAAGCTGGAAGAAGCCGGTGCTAGCGTAGAGCTGAAGTAAGCTCGCGTTGAGTCCGCACAAGTCCGTAACGTCAGTTACAGGACGACAGGCTGGTGAGCGTAAAGCTCGCCAGCCTTTTTCCGTTTCCGCTCTGCGGTGACGTCAAAATGGTAACCGATCAGTTGCCATTGCTGCACGGGTCTCAGTCCCGTCGCCGCTAACCGACGCAAGTCGGTACTTAGGAGCGCATAAACTGCGCTTTGTGGCTGCGATCAAGCCCGTTCCGTGAACAAGCTGGGGAATACAGATGGCTTACTCATATACTGAGAAAAAACGTATCCGCAAGGATTTTGGCAAACTGCCAACCGTCATGGATGTACCTTACCTGCTGGCGATTCAGCTGGATTCGTATCGCAATTTTACCCAGGCAGATACCCCTGCCGGCAGCCGTCAGGATAGCGGTCTGCACGCTGCGTTTCGCTCGGTGTTTCCGATCGCCAGTTACTCTGGTAACGCGGCACTCGAATATGTGAGCTATAACCTGGGCAAACCCGCTTTCGATGTCAATGAATGCATTTTGCGCGGTGTCACCTTTGCGGTGCCGCTGCGGGTGAAAGTCCGCTTGATCATTTACGATCGCGACTCATCCAACAAAGCCATCAAGGATATTAAAGAACAGGAAGTGTACATGGGCGAGATTCCGCTCATGACAGAAAACGGTACCTTTGTCATCAACGGTACTGAGCGTGTGATTGTTTCCCAGCTACATCGCTCTCCGGGTGTGTTCTTTGACCATGACAAAGGCAAGACCCATTCCTCTGGCAAGCTGCTCTATTCTGCGCGGGTTATCCCTTACCGTGGTTCTTGGCTCGACTTCGAATTCGACCCCAAAGATCTCGTGTATGTGCGTATCGACCGTCGTCGCAAGCTCCCGGCCACTATTCTGCTGCGTGCTCTGGGCTTTAGCGCCGAAGAAATGCTGGCCATGTTCTTCGATACCAGTATTTTCCGTGCAGGTAAAGAAGGCACCTTCTCTTTTGACGTGGTGCCTTCTCGCTTGCGTGGTGATGTTGCGACTTTCGATATCAAGGATAAGAAAGGCAAGGTGCTGGTCGAGGAAGGCCGTCGTATTACTGCTCGCCATATCCGCCAGCTTGAGAAAGCAGGCGTTGACCAGATGGAAGTGCCGGCCGACTACCTGTTGGGGCGTGCCCTGGCCAAGGATGTCGTTGATACCAATACCGGTGAAGTACTGCTCGAAGCCAATACCGAGATCACCACCGATGTGCTGGCCAAGCTGCACAATGCCGGTGCTGCTGAAATTGAAACACTGTACACCAATGAACTTGATTGCGGTCCGTTCATCTCTGAAACGCTGCGCGTAGACCCGACCCGCACGCAGCTCGAAGCGCTGGTTGAAATTTACCGGATGATGCGTCCGGGCGAGCCGCCCACCAAGGAATCGGCTGAAGCGTTGTTCCAGAACCTGTTCTTCAGTCAGGAACGCTACGATCTGTCGGCTGTGGGGCGTATGAAGTTCAATCGTCGTCTCGGTCGCGAAGAAGAAGTTGGCGAAGGCACTTTGTCCAACGACGATATCGTCGATGTGATCAAGACCCTGATCGACATTCGCAACGGCAAAGGTGTGGTCGATGACATCGATCACCTGGGTAACCGTCGTGTACGTTCGGTTGGTGAAATGGCAGAAAACCAGTTCCGTGTCGGTCTGGTTCGGGTTGAGCGTGCGGTTAAAGAGCGCTTGTCGATGGCTGAAAGTGAAGGCCTGATGCCTCAGGATCTGATCAATGCCAAGCCGGTAGCGGCCGCCGTGAAGGAGTTCTTTGGCTCCTCGCAGCTGTCCCAGTTTATGGATCAGAACAACCCGCTCTCGGAAGTGACTCACAAGCGTCGTGTTTCGGCCTTGGGGCCGGGCGGCCTGACGCGTGAGCGTGCGGGTTTTGAGGTGCGCGATGTGCATCCGACGCACTACGGCCGCGTGTGTCCGATTGAGACCCCGGAAGGTCCGAACATTGGTTTGATCAACTCCTTGGCAACCTATGCGCGCACCAACAGCTACGGTTTCCTGGAAACGCCGTATCGCAAGGTCAAGAACGGTCAGGTCACCGATGACATCGAATTTTTGTCAGCCATTAATGAAGCCCAGCATGTTATTGCACAGGCCTCGGCGGCGGTGGACGACAAAGGTCGCCTGAGCGACGAGATGGTGTCGGTACGCCACCAGAACGAATTTACCCTGAAGGCTCCGGAAGACGTCGATTACATGGACGTCTCCCCGCGCCAGGTTGTGTCTGTAGCGGCGGCGCTGATTCCGTTCCTGGAGCACGATGACGCCAACCGTGCACTGATGGGCTCGAACATGCAGCGTCAGGCTGTGCCTGCGCTGAGAGCCGACAAGCCACTGGTCGGTACTGGGATGGAGCGCAACGTCGCTTCGGATTCCGGTGTCTGCGTGGTCGCGCTCCACGGTGGTGTGATCGACAGCGTCGATGCGGGCAAGATTGTGGTGAAGGTTCACGATGATGAAGTTGAGGCGGGCGAGGCCGGCGTCGACATTTATAATCTGATCAAGTACACCCGTTCGAACCAGAACACCTGTATCAACCAGCGCCCGATCGTCCGGGTCGGCGACACGGTACAGCGTGGCGATATTCTCGCTGACGGCCCGTCTGTAGATATGGGCGAGCTGGCTTTGGGCCAGAACATGCGCATCGCGTTTATGCCCTGGAACGGTTACAACTTTGAGGATTCGATTCTTGTTTCTGAGCGTGTTGTACAGGAAGACCGTTTCACCAGCATTCACATTCAGGAGCTGACCTGTATCGCCCGCGACACCAAGCTGGGTGCAGAAGAGATCAGTTCGGATATCCCCAATGTGGGTGAGAGCGCGCTCTCGAAGCTGGATGAGTCGGGCATTGTTTACATCGGTGCAGAAGTGTCCGGTGGCGATATTCTGGTTGGCAAGGTGACGCCTAAAGGCGAAACCCAGTTGACCCCAGAAGAGAAACTGCTGCGTGCGATCTTCGGTGAGAAAGCCTCGGACGTGAAAGATACCTCCTTGCGCGTGCCTTCGAGCACGACCGGTACGGTCATTGATGTCCAGGTATTTACCCGCGACGGTCTGGAAAAAGACCAGCGCAGTCTGGAGATCGAGAAGGCGCAGCTCGACGAGGTCCGCAAAGACCTTAACGAAGAATACCGCATCGTTGAGCAGGCTACCCTGGCGCGTCTGCGTTCGGCGCTGATCGGACAGAAGGTGAGTGCCGGACCCAAGGGTGTCAAGAAAGGCGAAACCCTGAGCGACGAGACCCTCGACGGTCTGGAGAAGGATCAGTGGTTCAAGTTGCGGATGGCCGAAGACACGCTCAACGAGCAGATCGATCGCGCCGAAGAGCAGCTGGCGGAGCGCCGCAAGATTCTTGATGAACGCTTTGAAGACAAGCGTCGCAAGCTGTCTACAGGCGATGACCTGGCGCCGGGCGTGCTGAAGATTGTTAAAGTCTATCTGGCGATCAAGCGTCGGATTCAGCCCGGTGACAAGATGGCTGGCCGTCACGGTAACAAGGGTGTTATCTCCGTCATTATGCCGGTTGAAGACATGCCCTATGACGAAGACGGCAACCCCGTTGATATCGTACTTAATCCGTTGGGTGTGCCTTCGCGGATGAACGTTGGTCAGGTCCTGGAGACCCATTTGGGTCTGGCGGCCAAAGGTTTGGGCAAGAAGATCGACGATATGCTGCGCGAGCAGCGTGCGGTCGCCGAGTTGCGCAAGTTCCTTGAGCAGATCTATAACGAGACGGGCGATGTTAAGTTCAGAGAAGATCTGAAATCGTTCAGCGATAAGGAAATTATCGATCTGGCAGGTAACCTGCGCGGTGGTGTGCCCATGGCGACGCCGGTGTTTGACGGTGCGCAAGAGCATGAGATCAAAGCCCTGCTGCGCCTGGCGGACTTGCCCGATAGTGGTCAGATGCACTTGTTTGATGGTCGTACCGGCGATGGCTTTACCCGTCCGGTCACGGTCGGCTACATGTACATGCTGAAACTGAACCACTTGGTGGACGACAAAATGCACGCCCGTTCGACTGGCTCTTACAGCTTGGTTACTCAGCAGCCGCTGGGTGGTAAGGCGCAGTTTGGTGGCCAGCGCTTTGGTGAGATGGAAGTCTGGGCGCTGGAGGCCTACGGTGCCGCCTACACCCTGCAAGAAATGCTCACCGTTAAGTCTGATGACGTGGCTGGTCGCACCAAGATGTACAAAAACATCGTGGACGGCGATCACCGTATGGAGCCCGGCATGCCGGAGTCCTTTAACGTATTGGTTAAAGAGATCCGCTCTCTGGGTATCAATATGGAGCTGGAGCAGGACGAGGACTAAGTCAGTCCTGCATAAATCAGTCGGGGGGCCTTGTGGCCCCTCGGGTGCCGCCGGCACCCATTGAGCCCATTGGAGCCAACTGGAGAATACGCCTTGAAAGACTTACTGAATTTGCTCAAGTCCCAGGGACAAGTCGAAGAGTTTGATGCGATCCGTATTGGATTGGCATCGCCGGAAATGATTCGCTCCTGGTCGTTCGGGGAAGTCAAAAAGCCCGAAACCATCAACTACCGCACCTTTAAACCGGAGCGGGACGGTCTGTTCTGTGCCAAGATTTTTGGCCCGGTCAAGGACTACGAGTGCCTGTGCGGCAAATACAAGCGCATGAAGCACCGCGGTATCATCTGCGAGAAGTGTGGCGTTGAAGTTACGCTCGCCAAGGTGCGTCGTGAGCGCATGGGCCACATTGAGCTGGCCAGCCCGGTCGCGCATATCTGGTTCCTGAAGTCGCTGCCGAGTCGTATCGGTCTGCTGCTGGATATGACCCTGCGTGATATCGAACGAGTCCTGTACTTCGAATCTTATGTGGTGACCGACCCGGGTATGACCACCCTGGAAAAGGGTCAGCTGCTAAGCGATGAGCAGTACTTTGAAGCCATGGAAGAGTTCGGCGATGAATTCGAAGCCCTCATGGGTGCCGAAGCCATCCAGGCGCTGATGAAAGACATCGACCTGGAAGCTGATATTCAGCACCTGCGGGAAGAAATCCCCAACACTACCAGTGAAACCAAGGTCAAGAAGTACTCCAAGCGCTTGAAGTTGCTGGAAGCCTTTTTCTACTCGGGCAACAAGCCCGAGTGGATGGTGATGGAAGTGTTGCCGGTACTGCCGCCGGACCTGCGTCCGCTGGTTCCCCTGGACGGCGGCCGCTTTGCGACCTCGGATCTGAACGATCTGTACCGTCGGGTGATCAACCGTAACAACCGTCTGAAGCGTCTGCTGGATCTGAATGCGCCCGATATTATCGTGCGCAACGAAAAGCGTATGCTGCAGGAATCTGTCGATGCGCTGCTGGACAATGGCCGTCGCGGTCGTGCCATCACGGGCTCCAACAAGCGTCCGCTGAAGTCACTTGCCGACATGATCAAAGGCAAGCAGGGGCGTTTCCGTCAGAACCTGCTGGGCAAGCGTGTTGACTACTCCGGTCGCTCGGTGATCGTGGTCGGCCCGACCCTGAAATTGCACCAGTGCGGTCTGCCCAAGAAAATGGCGCTGGAACTGTTCAAGCCGTTTATCTTCAGCAAACTGGAGCTGCGCGGCTTGGCCACCACCATCAAGGCGGCCAAGAAAATGGTCGAGCGCGAAGAAGCCGTCGTCTGGGATATTCTCGACGAGGTCATTCGCGAGCACCCGGTGCTGCTCAACCGTGCACCGACACTTCACCGTTTGGGTATCCAGGCGTTTGAACCGGTTCTGATTGAAGGTAAGGCGATTCAGTTGCACCCGCTGGTCTGTGCGGCCTACAACGCTGACTTCGACGGTGACCAGATGGCGGTGCACGTCCCGCTGACCCTGGAAGCGCAGCTTGAAGCCCGTGCGTTGATGATGTCGACCAACAACATCCTCTCGCCCGCGTCTGGCGAGCCGATCATCGTGCCTTCTCAGGACGTGGTCTTGGGGCTGTACTGGATGACGCGCGAGCGTGTCAATGCCCGCGGCGAAGGGATGGTGTTCTCTGATACCAAAGAAGTTTCCCGCGCCTACTACGGCGGTCAGATTGAGCTGCAAGCTCGAGTCAAGGTTCGCCTGACTGAAACCCTGATCGGCGCCGAGGGCGAGAGGCAGGAAAAGACCCAGGTGGTTGATACCACCGTCGGTCGCGTGCTGCTGTGGGAAATCTGCCCAGCCGGTATTCCTCTGGAACTGATTAACCGTCCGATGGTGAAAAAGGCCATTTCGGCAGTCATCAACTACTGCTACCGGGTCGTCGGACTGAAGGCAACGGTCATTTTTGCTGACCAGCTGATGTACACCGGTTATGACTTCTCCACCAAATCCGGCGCATCCATCGGGGTCAACGACTTTGCCATTCCCGAGTCCAAGGCCGAGATGATCGCGCGCGCGGAAGCCGAAGTCATGGAAATCGAGAGCCAGTTCGCCTCGGGCCTCGTGACTCAAGGTGAGAAGTACAACAAAGTTATCGATATTTGGTCGCGCGCCAACGACGTGGTCGCCAAGTCGATGATGGAAGGCATCAGTAAAGAAACGGTCATCAACCGTGAGGGTGAGGAAGAGGTTCAGGATTCTTTCAACTCCGTGTTTATGTACGCCGATTCTGGTGCCCGGGGGTCCCCCGCCCAGATCCGCCAGCTGGCCGGTATGCGCGGCCTGATGGCGCGTCCGGATGGCTCCATTATTGAGACGCCGATTACCGCCAACTTCCGCGAAGGTTTGAACGTACTCCAGTACTTCATCTCCACGCACGGTGCCCGTAAAGGTCTGGCGGATACCGCTTTGAAAACGGCTAACTCCGGTTATCTG
The DNA here is from genome assembly GCF_003259155.1 of Marinimicrobium alkaliphilum. Taxonomy (GTDB): domain Bacteria; phylum Pseudomonadota; class Gammaproteobacteria; order Pseudomonadales; family Cellvibrionaceae; genus Marinimicrobium_A; species Marinimicrobium_A alkaliphilum. The sequence goes on along the minus strand of NZ_QGMQ01000012.1, from coordinate 63,847 downwards.
ACTCGCCGTCTGGTGGATGTGGCGCAGGACCTGGTGGTCACAATGGCTGATTGCGGTACCGGTACTGGCCTGGTGATGGCCCCGGTTATTGAAGGCGGCGACGTTATCGAGTCCCTGGGCGACCGTATCCTCGGGCGTGTGATTGCGCGTGACGTGGTGCGTCCGGGCAGTGACGAGATTCTGGTGCCTGCGGGCACCATGATTGATGAGGCCTGGGTCGAGCGCATCGAATCCATGGGTATTGACGAAGTGCTGGTGCGCTCGCCGATTACCTGTGAGGCGCGTACCGGTGTCTGCTCCATGTGTTATGGGCGTGACCTGGCTCGCGGCCACCGCGTCAATAACGGTGAGTCGGTCGGCGTTATCGCCGCTCAGTCCATTGGTGAGCCGGGTACCCAGCTCACCATGCGTACCTTCCACATCGGTGGTGCGGCTTCCCGGGCCTCGGCGGCCGACAGCGTTCAGGTCAAGCAGGACGGCACCGTGCGTCTGGTGAACCTGAAAACGGTCACCAATTCCGATGGTCATCTGGTCGCGGTGTCCCGCTCCGGTGAAATCGCGATCGCCGATGCCGCGGGTAGTGAGCGCGAGCGCTATAAACTGCCTTACGGTGCCGTGATCAGCGTTAACGAAGGTGACGCCGTCAAAGGTGGCCAGATCATTGCCAAATGGGATCCGCACACGCACCCGATTGTCAGTGAGGTGGCCGGTACTTCCGCCTTCTCCGGTATGGAAGATGGCCTTTCAATCCGGCGCCAGACTGACGAGTTGACGGGCTTGAGCTCGATCGAAGTCATGGATACCACTGAGCGGCCTTCGGCCGGTAAAGACTTGCGTCCGGCGGTATCCTTGCTCGACGAGAAGGGCAAAGAAGTCTCGCTGCCCAACAGTAACGCTCCGGCACACTACATGCTGCCTCCCAAGGCAATTGTGACTGTGTCCAACGGCGATGCGATTCGCCCGGGTGACGTTATTGCCCGTATCCCGCAGGAAGGTTCAAAAACCCGTGATATCACGGGTGGTCTGCCGCGTGTGGCTGACCTGTTTGAGGCGCGTAAGCCCAAAGAGCCGTCGATCCTGGCCGAAATCTCCGGTACCGTCAGTTTCGGTAAGGAGACCAAAGGCAAGCGTCGTCTGGTTATTACCCCGCTGGACGGCCAGACCCTCGACGATGGCTCGACCCATTACGAGGTGCTGATCCCGAAACACCGTCAAATGACCGTGTTTGAAGGTGAGCAGGTCGCCAAGGGTGAGGTCGTCTCCGATGGCCCGAGCAACCCTCATGACATCCTGCGTTTGCAGGGCGTCGAGGCATTGGCTCAGTACATTACCAATGAGATCCAGGACGTGTACCGCCTTCAGGGCGTGAAAATCAACGATAAGCACATCGAGACAATCGTCCGTCAGATGCTGCGCAAAGTTGAAATCACCACCATGGGCGACTCTACCTTCGTCAAAGGCGAGCAGGTTGAGTACACCAACGTTCTGGAAGAGAACGAGCGTCTGCGCGCCGAAGGCAAGCAGCCCGCCCAGTTCGAGCGCCTGTTGTTGGGTATCACCAAGGCATCGCTGGCAACCGAGTCCTTCATTTCGGCGGCCTCCTTCCAGGAGACCACGCGCGTACTCACCGAGGCCGCGGTTACCGGGAAGAAAGACAGCCTGCGAGGCCTCAAGGAGAACGTGGTTGTGGGTCGTCTGATCCCGGCCGGTACTGGCTTGGCCTACCACAACGAGCGCCGCCGTCGGCGCGAAGCGGTGTTGGGTGGCGTAGATTCAGGCGTCAGTGCGGAAGAGGTCGAAGCAGCCTTGACCGAAGCACTCAAGTCCAGCTCCAACTGAGGAATGACCGGTTCCGGCAGAAATGCCGGGCCGGTGGCTTGACGTAGGCGGGTGGCCTCTTTACAATGCGCCACCCGCTTTTTGTAGCGGGGAATGGCTTTTGCCATTCTCTATAACCACGCCCATGGCAATGAGTGTCAGGGGCAATTTTTATTTGTGGAGTTTATTTTCATGGCAACGATCAACCAGTTGGTTCGTAAGCCGAGAAAACGTAAGGTTCAAAAGAGCGACGTTCCTGCTCTGCAAGGTAACCCGCAAAAGCGCGGCGTTTGCACCCGCGTTTATACCACCACCCCGAAGAAGCCTAACTCGGCCCTGCGTAAGGTTTGCCGTGTGCGCCTGACCAATGGCTTTGAGGTGACTTCCTACATTGGTGGTGAAGGGCATAACCTGCAAGAGCATAGTGTAGTACTGATTCGCGGCGGTCGTGTAAAAGACTTGCCGGGTGTTCGTTACCACACTGTACGCGGTTCACTGGATACCTCCGGTGTTGATAAGCGTAAGCAAGGTCGTTCCAAATACGGTGCCAAGCGTCCTAAGTAACGTTTGGGCCTGGGCCCGCGGTTGTTTAGAGCGTATAACGTTTTCGGTTAGAACCGAGTAAGGCTGAGCTGGCAAGCGCGAGTAGCGCGGCCACGTCTTAGACAATTCCTGAAGAGAGGCTATTAAGATGCCAAGAAGAAGAGTCGTCGCCAAGCGCGAAGTGCTCCCGGACCCCAAGTTCGGAAGTGTTACTTTGGCGAAGTTTATGAACCACGTGATGATCAGTGGTAAGAAATCCGTAGCTGAGCGTATCGTCTACGGTGCCATGGATACGGTGAAAGAGAAGTTGAACAAGGATCCGTTGGAAGTATTTGAAGAGGCGCTGGAAAATATCGCCCCGCTGGTCGAGGTTAAGTCTCGCCGTGTGGGTGGTGCGACCTACCAGGTGCCGGTTGAAGTGCGCGCCTCTCGTCGTGGTGCGCTGGCTATGCGCTGGTTGGTGGAGTATTCACGCAATCGCGGTGAGAAATCCATGCCGCAGCGTCTTGCCGGGGAGCTGATTGATGCGTCACAGGGCAAAGGTGCGGCGGTCAAGAAGCGCGAAGACGTGCATCGTATGGCTGAGGCCAACAAGGCCTTCTCGCACTTCCGCTTCTAAGCGCAGAGCTTTCCCATCGAAAAGGCAGCTGTTTGGCTGCCTTTTACCATTTTCAGTTTTAGGACATTGGGGGCTACTACCGTGGCACGTAAAACTCCTTTGGCGCGCTACCGTAACATCGGTATCTGTGCCCACGTAGACGCCGGTAAGACGACCACTACCGAGCGCATTCTGTTTTATACCGGCCTGTCGCACAAGATGGGTGAGGTGCATGACGGTGCGGCAACAACCGACTGGATGGCGCAGGAGCAGGAGCGTGGTATTACCATCACCTCTGCTGCTGTTACCACCTTCTGGCAAGGTATGAGTCAGCAGTTTGATGAGCACCGGGTCAACATCATTGACACCCCGGGGCACGTTGACTTCACTATTGAAGTTGAGCGCTCGCTGCGTGTTCTCGATGGCGCAGTCGTTGTCCTGTGTGGCTCTTCGGGTGTTCAGCCGCAGACCGAGACTGTATGGCGCCAAGCCAACAAATACGAAGTGCCGCGCATGGTCTTCGTCAACAAGATGGACCGTACCGGGGCTGACTATCTGCGTGTGGTTGAGCAGCTGAGAACCCGTCTGGGTGCAACTGCTGTTCCGCTGCAGATGACTATTGGTTCCGAGGAAGACTTCAAAGGTGTTGTCGACCTGGTAAAAATGCAGGCCATTATCTGGAATGAAGATGATGCGGGCATGACCTTTGAGTATCAGGATGTTCCGGCTGAACTGCAAGAAACGTGTGAAGAGCTGCGTGAGCAGTTGATGGAAGCGGCAGCTGAAGCCAACGACGAGTACATGAACAAGTATCTCGAAGAGGGTGAGCTGAGCGAAGACGAAATTAAAGCGGGCATTCGTGCGCGCACTCTGGCTAACGAAATCATTCCTGTTTTGGGCGGTTCCGCCTTTAAAAACAAGGGTGTTCAGGCGGTGCTGGATGCGGTCATTGAGTACCTGCCGGCGCCGACAGAAGTTAAGGCTATCGAAGGTACGCTGGATGACGGCGAAACCGTTGAGACTCGCGAAGCTGACGACAATGCGCCGTTTGCGGCCCTGGCGTTCAAAATCGCCACTGACCCCTTCGTGGGAACGCTGACTTTCTTCCGGGTCTACTCGGGCAAGTTGAACTCTGGTGACACCGTGCTCAACTCGGTCAAGGGCAAGAAAGAGCGTGTGGGACGTATGGTGCAGATGCACTCCAACCAGCGCCAGGAAATCAAAGAAGTTATGGCTGGCGATATTGCTGCCGGCATTGGTTTCAAAGACGTGACCACGGGTGACACCTTGTGTGATCTGAACAGTGTGATTGTGCTTGAGCGCATGGAGTTCCCCGAGCCAGTTATTCATGTGGCGGTAGAGCCCAAGACCAAAAGCGACCAGGAAAAAATGGGCGTTGCTCTGGGTAAATTGGCGCAGGAAGATCCGTCTTTCCGTGTAAAAACCGACGAAGAAAGTGGTCAGACCATTATCGGTGGTATGGGTGAGTTGCACTTGGACATTATCGTAGACCGTATGCGTCGCGAGTTTAATGTCGAGGCCAATATCGGTAAGCCGCAGGTGGCCTACCGTGAGCGCATTACCACTAACACAGAGATTGAGGGCAAGTTTGTTCGTCAGTCCGGTGGTCGCGGTCAGTACGGTCACGTCTGGATCCGGTTTGAGCCGGGTGAAGACGAAAATGCCGAAGGCCTTGAGTTCTCTAACGAAATCGTTGGTGGTGCGGTACCCAAGGACTACGTTCCTGCGGTGCAAAAAGGTATCCAGGAGCAGATGCAAAACGGCGTGCTGGCAGGCTTCCCACTGCTGGGCCTGAAAGCAACTCTGTACGATGGCTCCTTCCACGATGTTGACTCCAACGAGATGGCGTTTAAAATTGCCGCCTCGATGGCAACCAAAAAATTGGCCCAGCAGGGCGGTGCGGTACTGCTCGAGCCGATCATGAAGGTTGAAGTGGTAACGCCGGAAGAGAACATGGGTGACGTTGTGGGTGACCTCAACCGTCGTCGTGGTCTGATTCTGGGAATGGACGAAGGCTCGATGGGCAAGGTGATCAATGCCGACGTGCCTCTGGCGGAGATGTTCGGTTACGCGACCGATCTGCGTTCTGCTACTCAGGGTCGCGCGACCTATGCCATGGAGTTTAAAGGCTACTCGGAAGCGCCCAAAAACATCGCTGACGAAGTGATTGCCAAGACCAAGGTTTCCAGCGACGACTAACCAGCTTTTGTAACCAATATTTTAGAGGATTTATACAGTGGCTAAAGAAAAGTTTGAACGGAAAAAGCCCCACGTCAACGTGGGCACCATCGGTCACGTTGACCATGGCAAAACGACTCTGACTGCTGCACTGACACGTGTTTGTGCGGAAGTATGGGGCGGCGCAGCCGTTGCCTTCGACGGTATCGACAATGCTCCGGAAGAGCGTGAGCGTGGTATCACCATCGCCACCTCTCACGTAGAGTATGAGTCACCCGATCGCCACTACGCGCACGTCGATTGCCCGGGTCACGCTGACTACGTTAAAAACATGATTACCGGTGCTGCCCAGATGGACGGTGCTATCCTGGTGTGTGGCGCGACCGATGGTCCGATGCCGCAAACCCGCGAGCACATCCTGCTGTCCCGTCAGGTGGGTGTACCGAAAATCGTTGTGTTCCTGAACAAAGCTGACCTGCTGGCTGAAGATTGCGGCGGCGTAGGCACTGACGAATACAACGAAATGCTTGAGCTGGTCGAAATGGAGCTGCGTGAGCTGCTTGACACCTACGACTTCCCGGGCGACGACACCCCGATCATCGCGGGCTCTGCCCTGATGGCGCTGAACGGTGAAGACGACAACGAGCTGGGTACCACCGCTGTCAAGAAGCTGGTCGAAACCCTGGACGAATACATTCCGGAGCCCGAGCGTGCCGTTGATCAGCCGTTCCTGATGCCGGTAGAAGACGTGTTCTCCATCTCTGGTCGCGGTACTGTTGTGACCGGTCGTGTTGAGCGTGGTGTGATCAAGGTTGGTGAAGAGATCGAGATCGTTGGTCTGAAAGACACCACCAAAACCACCTGTACCGGTGTTGAGATGTTCCGTAAGCTGCTCGACGAAGGTCGTGCGGGTGAGAACGTCGGTGTTCTGTTGCGTGGCACCAAGCGTGATGAGGTTGAGCGTGGTCAGGTACTGGCCAAGCCGGGTTCTGTGAAGCCGCACGCCAAGTTCGAAGCCGAAGTTTACGTGCTGTCCAAGGACGAAGGTGGTCGTCATACCCCGTTCTTCAAAGGTTACCGTCCGCAGTTCTACTTCCGCACCACCGACGTTACCGGTGCGTGTGAGCTGCCGGAAGGCGTTGAGATGGTTATGCCGGGCGACAACGTTCAAATGAGCGTTACTCTGATTCACCCGGTGGCGATGGAAGAAGGTCTGCGCTTTGCGGTCCGCGAAGGCGGTCGTACTGTAGGCGCCGGCGTTGTAGCCAAAATCATCGACTAAGTCCGAATTTGGGCTTGACAAAGGGCCCCCGCGAGGGGGCCTTTTTTATTATAAGTTGTTGATTTTTAGAGCTTTTGCTCTTGAAGTAAGATATTTACGCAGGATTTCGCCATATCCCTTGACAGGGGCGGGGTCCACCATTAGAATTGCGCCTCCATTTTGCACGGCCCAAGGGGCTGACGCCAGGATGGAAGTTCTTTAAAGCATATTATTGGAGTTTGGTTCCATGCAGAATCAACGCATTCGGATTCGCCTGAAGGCTTTTGATCACAAGCTCATCGATACTTCTACCCAGGAGATCGTTGAGACAGCAAAGCGCACAGGTGCGCAGGTCCGGGGCCCGATTCCGCTGCCGACTCGTAAAGAGCGCTTCACTGTGCTGATTTCCCCGCACGTCAATAAAGACGCGCGCGATCAGTACGAGATACGTACACACAAGCGTTTGCTGGATATCGTTGAGCCTACTGAAAAAACTGTAGATGCCCTGATGAAGCTGGATTTGGCTGCAGGCGTTGAAGTACAAATTAGTCTTGGCTAAGTAAATGTTTAATGGCTTGGGCCTACATTGCCCAAGCCTGTGTAACGCTCTGAAATGGGCGGCCATAGCGGGTAAAAGCCCCGTACACTAACGAGGTTAACAACATGACGATTGGTATTGTCGGCCGCAAAAGCGGTATGACTCGTATTTTTACCGATGACGGTGTTTCTATCCCGGTTTCTGTGATTGAGGTTGAACCCAATCGCATTACCCAGGTAAAAACCGTCGACACTGATGGCTACTCTGCTGTGCAGGTTGCTGTTGGTTCTCGCCGTGCCTCCCGTGTGAGCAAGCCTGTTGCTGGCCACTATGCTAAGGCAAACGCCGAAGCTGGTCGCGGCATCTGGGAACTGCGCAACGATGCACAAGAAGCATTCGAAGTAGGTGCTGAGATCACTGTTTCTACCTTTGAAGCAGGTCAAACGATCGATGTCACCGGTATCTCCAAAGGTAAGGGATTCGCGGGTACCGTCAAGCGCTGGAATTTCTCCATGCAGGACGCCACCCATGGTAACTCCCTGTCTCACCGTGCCCCTGGCTCTATCGGCCAGTGTCAAACTCCCGGTCGCGTATTCAAAGGCAAAAAAATGTCAGGCCATATGGGCTCTGAGCGTGTAACCGTTCAGAATCTTGAGGTGGTTCGCGTTGATGCCGAGCGCAACTTGCTGCTTGTGAAGGGTGCCATCCCTGGTGCGCCAGGCGGCGACGTTATTGTGCGTCCTGCTGTCAAAGCACGCAGTAACGGTTAAGTATCCGAGGGGAATCGACCATGGAATTAAATATTGTAACTCCCGGCGGTGCTAACGGTACGTTGAACGTATCCGAAGTCGCTTTCGGGAAAGAGTTTAATCAAGATCTGGTTCATCAGGCTGTTATGGCCTATATGGCCGGCGCCCGTCAGGGCACTAAAGCTCAGAAGAACCGCGCAGCCGTTTCTGGTGGTGGCAAGAAGCCCTGGCGCCAAAAGGGCACCGGTCGCGCACGTGCGGGCACAATTCGCAGCCCGCTGTGGCGTTCAGGTGGTGTTACCTTTGCTGCCCAGCCGCGTAATTTCGAGCAGAAACTGAACAAGAAGATGTATCGTGCCGCGCTGCGCTGCATTCTGTCCGAGCTGAATCGCCAGGATCGTCTGGTTGTGGTTGAGCAGTTCGAGGTGGATGCGCCCAAGACCAAGTCATTGGTCCAGCAATTGGCACAGTTTGACCTGAAAGAAGCGCTGATCGTTACCGAGTCGATTGACGAGAACTTGTACCTGGCTTCACGCAACCTCCATAAAGTGGATGTTTGTGATGTTCAGGCCATCGATCCCGTCAGCTTGATTCGCTTCGATAAAGTGGTCGTTACCGTGCCCGCGCTCAAGAAAATCGAGGAGATCCTGGGATGAACCAAGAACGCGTCTATAAGGTGCTACTCGGCCCGGTGGTTTCCGAGAAGTCCGCTACCGCGGGTGATGCCGGTAACCAGGTCGTCTTTAAAGTATTGCCGAGTGCTACCAAGCTCGAAATCAAAACGGCTGTTCAGGAGCTTTTCGACGTTAAGGTCGAAGCTGTGCGCGTGCTGAATGTCAAAGGTAAGACCAAGCGTACGCGCTATGGTGTTGGCAAACGCAGCGACTGGAAGAAAGCCTACGTCCGTCTCGAGCAAGGTCAAGATATCGACTTTGCGGTAGCTGAGTAAGAGGATTGTTGCAATGCCTATTGTAAAACGTAAACCAACCTCGCCCGGTCGCCGCTTTGTTGTAAGTGTCGTTAGTCCGGACTTGCACAAAGGTGCGCCCTACGCGCCGTTGCTGGAAAAGAAGAGCAAAACCGGTGGTCGTAACAACAACGGCCGGATTACCACCCGCCACGTTGGTGGTGGCCACAAGCAACACTATCGCGTTGTGGATTTCCGTCGCAATAAAGATGGAATCCCCGCAAAAGTGGAGCGTTTGGAGTATGATCCGAATCGCACCGCGTTTATTGCTCTGGTGTGCTATGCCGATGGCGAGCGTCGCTACATTATTGCACCCAAAGGCCTGAAGGCTGGTGATGTTGTTTATTCGGGTGATGCGGCGCCGATCAAGCCGGGCAATGCCCTGCCGATGCGTAACATTCCGGTGGGTAGTGTTGTTCACGCGGTTGAACTCAAGCCGGGTAAAGGTGCTCAGTTGGCGCGCTCAGCGGGTGCTTCTTGTCAGTTGGTCGCTCGGGACAGCGTTTACGCCACCCTGCGCCTGCGCAGTGGCGAGACCCGTAAGGTTTTGGCCGAGTGTCGTGCTACCCTGGGCGAAGTGTCAAACAGTGAGCACAGCCTGCGCTCTCTGGGTAAGGCTGGTGCCAAGCGTTGGCGCGGTGTTCGTCCTACCGTTCGCGGTGTTGCGATGAACCCGGTCGATCACCCGCACGGTGGTGGTGAAGGTCGTACCTCTGGTGGGCGTCATCCTGTGAGTCCTTGGGGTGTGCCGACTAAAGGCTACAAGACCCGCAAGAACAAGCGCACCAACAATATGATTGTTCGCCGTCGCGGTAAAAAGTAAGCGACCCAGCAACTAATTAGAGGAAGCAACAGTGCCACGTTCACTGAAGAAAGGTCCGTTTATCGACCTTCACCTGATTAAGAAGGTCGAGGCAGCGATCGAGAAAAACGATCGTCGTCCGATTAAAACTTGGTCTCGCCGCTCTATGGTTATGCCGGAAATGGTGGGTCTGACTATCGCCGTACACAACGGTCGTCAGCACGTTCCCGTTCTGGTAAACGAAGAGATGGTTGGACATAAATTTGGCGAGTTTGCAGCTACCCGTACTTATCGTGGTCACGCTGCAGACAAGAAAGCGAAAAAGCGCTAAGCGCTAGTGCCTACGAGGTAATACGATGGAAGTAGCAGCAAAGTTAAGCGGTGCTCGTCTGTCGGCGCAAAAAGCGCGTTTGGTGGCCGATCAAATTCGCGGAAAAGGCGTTGAAGACGCACTTGATATCCTGGCTTTCAGCAATAAGAAAGGTGCAGTGATTGTCAAGAAGGTGCTCGAATCTGCAATTGCGAATGCCGAGCACAACGAAGGTGCCGATGTTGACGAGTTGAAAGTGTCTACGATTTTTGTAGACGAAGGTGTTCGACTTAAGCGTATCAAGCCGCGCGCCAAAGGCCGTGCCGATCGCATTGTCAAGCAAACTTGTCATATCACCGTTAAAGTAGCCGACCAGTAAGAGAGCAGGCGTTATGGGTCAGAAAGTACATCCGACAGGTATTCGTCTGGGTATCGTTAAAAAGCATACTTCAGTTTGGTATGCGGACCGCGAAAACTACGCAGACAAACTCAATAATGATCTGGAAGTGCGCGAGTACATTCAGAAGAAACTGGCAAGTGCATCTGTCAGCCGGGTAGAAATTGAGCGTCCGGCCAACACCGCGCGAATTACCATTCATACGGCCCGTCCGGGTATCGTGATTGGTAAGAAAGGCGAAGATGTTGATCGGCTGCGCTCCGAAGTCAGCAAGCAGATGGGCGTGCCTGTTCATATCAATATTGAAGAGATTCGCAAGCCTGATCTGGATGCTTCTTTGGTGGCGCAGAGCGTTGCTCAGCAGTTGGAGCGTCGAGTGATGTTCCGTCGTGCCATGAAGCGCGCTGTTCAAAATGCCATGCGCCAAGGCGCTGAAGGCATCAAGATCCAGGTGGGTGGCCGCCTGGGTGGTGCTGAGATTGCTCGCACCGAGTGGTACCGTGAAGGTCGTGTGCCGCTGCACACTTTGCGCGCTGATATTGATTATTCAACCGCAGAAGCAGCAACAACATACGGCATCATTGGTGTTAAAGTTTGGATTTTCAAGGGTGAGGTTATCGGTCAGGTAGAAGAGACCGAAGCGGCATCCAAGAAAAAAGGCTCAAAGTCTAAATAAGGGGTACGCAAGATGCTGCAACCAAAGCGTACGAAGTTTCGTAAGCAACAGAAAGGTCGCAATCGCGGCTTGGCTCACCGCGGCTCCAAAGTTAGCTTCGGCGATTTCGGCCTGAAGGCGACTGGACGTGGACGCCTTACTGCTCGTCAAATTGAGGCGGCGCGTCGTGCAATGACTCGCCATATCAAGCGGGGCGGTAAAATTTGGATTCGCGTTTTTCCGGACAAGCCGATTACCGAGAAGCCCCTGGAAGTGCGTCAGGGTAAAGGTAAGGGCAACGTCGAATATTGGGTAGCTCAGATTCGTCCGGGCAGAGTCCTGTATGAAATGGACGGCGTGAGCGAGGAACTGGCGCGTGAAGCTTTTGAGCTGGCCGCGGCCAAGTTGCCTATTAATACAACTTTTGTAAAACGTTCGGTGATGTGATGAAAGCTTCAGAACTCCGGGAAAAGTCCGTTGAAGAGCTGAACAGCGAGCTGGTCGAGCAACTCAAAGACCAGTTTAAACTGCGTATGCAGGCGTCCACCGGCCAGCTGGGTCAGACGCATCTGTTGAAGGCGGCTCGCAAGAACATAGCTCGCATCAAAACGGTGCTTAACCAAAAGGCAGGTAACTAAGATGTCTCAGGCAGAAAATCAGGCTCGTACGCTGACTGGTAAAGTCGTTAGCGACAAAATGGATAAAACCATTACTGTGCTGATCGAGCGCCGGGTGAAACACCCGTTGTACGGCAAGTATCTCAGCAAGTCTACCAAGTTGAAGGCTCATGACGAGAACAATGAGTGCCGGATTGGCGATCGCGTAACCATCGCGGAATCACGCCCTCTGGCCAAGACCAAGTCCTGGGCTTTAGTTAATATTGATGAGCGCGCGGCTGAAATCTAATCGATTCAGCGGCATTGAAAGTTTCGGAGACGGACGATGATTCAAACAGAAACCTACTTAGATGTAGCTGACAATAGCGGCGCGCGCCGGGTCCAATGCATCAAGGTTCTTGGCGGCTCCCACCGTCGTTACGCAGCCGTTGGTGACATCATCAAGGTGACCGTGAAGGAAGCGATTCCGCGCGGCAAGGTCAAGAAAGGCCAGGTGATGAAAGCGGTAGTAGTGCGCACCAAAAAAGGTGTGCGTCGTCAGGACGGTTCTTTGATCAAGTTCGACGATAACGCGGCCGTGCTGCTGAACAACCAGGATGCCCCGGTGGGTACCCGTATTTTCGGGCCCGTTACCCGCGAACTGCGCGGCGAGAAATTCATGAAAATCATTTCTCTGGCGCCGGAAGTGCTCTAAGCACTGACGAAGCAGAGATTCGAGGGCAGGCAAATGCGTAAGATTAAACGTGATGACGAAGTGATTGTTATCGCTGGGCGTGACAAAGGTAAGCGCGGGAAAGTTGTCCGCGTGCTCGACGACGAGCGCCTGATTGTTTCCGGCGTCAACATGGTGAAGAAGCACCAGAAACCGAATCCGCAACTGGGCGTCCCCGGCGGAATCGTTGAAAAAGAAGCGGCGATTCAGGCTTCCAATGTTGCCATTTTCAACCCGGCAACCAGCAAAGCTGATCGCGTGGGCTTCAAGATCCTTGAGAACGGCGACAAGGTTCGTGTTTTCAAATCCAATGGCGAAGCCGTAGAGGCGTAAGTAGACATGGCTAGGCTTAAAGAAATTTACAGAAAAGAACTCGCCCCCAAGCTGAAAGAAGAGCTGGGCTTGGCGAACGTGATGGAAGTGCCGCGCATCACCAAGATCACCCTGAATATGGGTGTTGGTGAAGCAGTGGGCGACAAGAAAGTCTTGGAAAACGCAGTTGCGGACCTCGAGAAAATCGCAGGTCAGAAAGCAATTGTTACCAAGGCCCGAAAGTCGATCGCTGGCTTCAAGATTCGCGATGGTTGGCCCATCGGTGCCAAGGTGACTCTGCGTCAGGATCGTATGTACGAGTTCCTCGATCGCCTGGTCTCCATCGCGATCCCGCGTGAGCGTGATTTCCGTGGTATTAGCCCGAAGCAGTTCGACGGTCGCGGCAACTTCTCTATGGGTGTTAATGAGCAGATCATTTTCCCCGAGATTGACTACGACAAGATCGACAAGCTGCGTGGTATGGATATTTGTATCACTACCAGTGCACGCAACGACGAAGAAGGTCGCGCCCTGTTGAAGGCGTTTGACTTTCCGTTCAAAGGATAAGGGGTAATACCATGGCTAAGAAATCGATGATTGCTCGCGAAGTTAAGCGTGCTCGGACCGTTCAGAAGTATGCTGCTAAGCGTGCTGAACTGAAGGCGATTATTGCTAACCCCGAATCCGCTGAAGAGCAGGTATGGGAAGCGCAGGTCAAGCTTCAAAAGCTGCCGCGCGATGCCAGCCCCGCTCGAGCGCGTAATCGCTGCCGCGTGACCGGTCGTCCGCACGGCGTTTATCGTAAATTCGGTCTGTGCCGTCACAAACTGCGTGAAGCAGCGATGCGCGGTGATGTCCCTGGTCTGGTTAAGTCCAGCTGGTAAGCCAGAGACTAATTTTAGGAGCAGAATCAGATGAGCATGCAAGATCCTTTGGCTGATATGCTGACCCGCATCCGCAACGCCCAGCGTGTCGGTAAAGAGTCAGTTTCTATGCCTTCTTCAAAGTTGAAGGCAAGTGTTGCCAAAGTCCTCGCGGACGAGGGCTACATCAACGGTTTTGCAGTGGCCGAGGCTGAAAAGCCTGAGCTTACTGTCGAACTGAAATACTTTGAGGGCAAGCCGGTAATCGCCGAGCTTGACCGTGTAAGCCGTCCAGGCTTGCGTAACTATGCTGGTAAAGAAGCCCTGCCGAGCGTTCGTGGCGGTTTGGGAATTGCTATTGTCTCTACCAGTCAAGGTGTTATGACTGATCGTGCCGCGCGCGCTGCTGGCGTGGGCGGAGAAGTCCTCTGCACAGTTTTTTAACGGGAAGTCGTCATGTCACGAGTTGCAAATAGTCCGGTTGAAGTACCTGCCGCGGTGACTGTTACCCTCAAGGGTCAGGAACTGAGCGTTAAAGGCGGCAAAGGTACGTTGGCACTGCAGATTCACGCTGATGTTGAAGTTGTCCAGAATGATAGTGTTCTGAGCTTTAACACGCGTAACAGTGCCAAGCAGACCCGCGCACTGGCGGGCACCACACGTGCTCTGGTCAGTAACATGGTAAACGGCGTCGAGAAGGGCTTCGAGAAGAAGCTGCAGTTGGTCGGCGTTGGTTATCGTGTGAAAGTCGAGGGCAAAACTGTAAACCTGTCTGTGGGTCTGTCTCACCCGGTCAACTATACGTTGCCCGAAGGTGTAACTGCCGAGACCACCAGTCAGACTGAACTTGTACTTAAGAGCGCTGATAAGCAGCAGCTCGGCCAGGTAGCCGCGGAAATCCGCGCGTTCCGCGAACCAGAGCCCTATAAAGGCAAAGGTATCCGGTATGCCGATGAGCGAGTACATCGTAAAGAAGCCAAGAAAAAGTAAGGGCTAGGTTATGAGCGATAAGAAGTTATCTCGTCTTCGCCGTGCGCGCCGTGCCCGTGCCAAGATTCGTGAACTGAGCGTCAAGCGTCTGGCGGTACACCGTACCCCGCGCCACATTTACGCCCAGATTATTGCCGAAGATGGCGCCAAGGTGCTTGCGAGTGCGTCGACTCTCGATAAAGATCTGCGTGGTGGTAAAACCGGTAATGTTGACGCAGCCAAGTCGGTCGGTACGCTGATCGCCGAGCGCGCGAAAGCAGCTGGTGTAACCCAGGTTGCCTTTGACCGTAGTGGTTTCCGCTACCACGGTCGTGTTAAGGCTCTGGCCGACGCCGCGCGTGAAGCTGGTTTGGAATTCTAAGGGTTGAGATATGGCTTACACTAAGAAAGATGACGGCAATAACGAGGGCCTCCAGGAAAAGCTGGTTCAGGTTAACCGTGTTGCCAAGACTGTTAAGGGTGGTCGTATCTTTGCCTTCACTGCGCTGACTGTAGTTGGCGATGGTAATGGTAAGGTAGGCTTCGGTCGCGGTAAGGCACGTGAAGTACCTCTGGCGATTCAGAAAGCTATGGAAGCGGCCCGTCGTAACATGATCGACGTAGAGCTTAATGGTGACACCATTCAGTATCCGACAAAAGGTAGCCACGGCGCCTCTAAGGTATACATGCAGCCGGCTTCTGACGGTACCGGTGTTATCGCGGGTGGTGCAATGCGTTCAGTGCTGGAGATTGCCGGCGTTCAGAACGTGTTGGCCAAGTGCTATGGCTCCACCAACCCGGTTAACGTTGTTCGAGCCACTTTTAAAGCCTTGCAGACAATGACCTCTCCGGAGTCTGTTGCTGCCAAGCGCGGTAAAAGTGTAGAAGACATTCTGAATTAATTGGCTCTGGCCAATTACTAGATAGCGGAATACGACCATGGCGAAGAAGATGATCAAAGTGACTCAGGTCAAGAGCACTGCCGGCCGACTGCAGAGTCACAAGGCTAGCGTAGCTGGTTTGGGCCTGCGCCGTATCGGTCACACTGTCGAGGTGGAAGACACCCCCTCAGTACGTGGCATGATTAACAAAGTGAACTATCTGGTTAAGGTAGAGGGAGAGTAAGATGCGTCTTAATACGCTGAGTCCCGCTCCCGGCAGCACGCACAGTAAAAAGCGCGTCGGCCGTGGTATTGGTAGTGGCCTGGGTAAAACCGCAGGTCGCGGCCACAAAGGTTTGAAAGCCCGCTCAGGCGGTACCGTTAAGCCGGGTTTTGAAGGCGGTCAGATGCCGCTGCAGAAACGTCTGCCCAAGTACGGCTTCACCTCTCGTATCGGTCGTGTTAGCGCCCAGGTACGTCTGAGTGAGCTGAACAAGGTGGAAGGTGAAGTGATTGATCTGGAAACCTTGAAGCAAGCCGACGTGCTCGGCTCTGTCATCAAGCGAGCCAAGATTTTCGCTTCCGGCGAGCTCAAGAAGGCTGTTACTGTCCGCGGTTTGGCGGTAACTAAAGGTGCCAAGGCTGCTATTGAAGCGGCGGGCGGAAAAGTCGAAGAATAAAAGAGGTGCCAATGGCAACTCCCGGCAATATACCGTTAGCGAATCAGAAAGGGTTAGGCGAGCTTTGGGCTCGCCTGCGCTTTTTGCTGTTGGCGATTGTGGTTTACCGGATCGGTACGCATATTCCTGTTCCTGGATTGGATCCGGAGCGGGTCGCCAACCTGTTCAACCAGAATCAGGATACTATCCTGGGCCTGTTTAACATGTTCTCGGGTGGCGCGCTGGAGCGGATGAGCATCCTGGCACTGGGCATCATGCCGTACATCTCTGCCTCTATTATTATGCAGTTGATGACCGCCGTGACGCCCTCGCTGGAACAGCTCAAGAAAGAAGGCGATGCCGGTCGGCGCAAGATCAACCAGTACACCCGCTACGGCACGGTGTTTCTGGCCACTGTTCAGGCGATGGCAATGGCAGTCAGCTTCTCCGGGTTTGCCTATGGCGGCGAAGCCGGTCTTAGCTTCTTCTTTATTGCGGTAATTTCGCTGGTAACCGGTGCCGTCTTTATGATGTGGCTGGGTGAACAGGTGACTGAGCGCGGTATCGGCAACGGTATCTCAATGCTGATCTTTGCAGGTATTGTCGCGGGTTTCCCCGGGGCTATTGGCCAGGCAGCAGAGAGTTCGCGTCAAGGTGATCTGCATATTCTGGCTCTGCTGGTGATTGGTGTGATCGCACTCGGGGTTGTTTGGGTCGTGGTGCGTATCGAGCGTGCTCAGCGTCGCATCACTGTGAACTATGCCAAGCGTCAGCAAGGCCGTCACGGTTACAGCGCGCAGACCAGCCACTTGCCGTTGAAGATCAATATGGCAGGCGTTATTCCGGCGATTTTTGCCAGCAGTATTCTGCTTTTCCCCGCGTCTATCGCCCAATGGTTTGGTCAGGGCGGTGAAGGCATGTGGAGTAACTTCTTGCAGGAGCTCGCGTTGGCGATTGGCCCAGGTCAGCCGTTGAACGTGATTCTGTTTGCCGGCCTGATTTCGTTCTTTTGCTTCTTCTACACGGCGTTGATGTTTAACCCGAAAGAAGTAGCAGATAACCTGAAAAAATCCGGTGCTTATATCCCTGGCATCCGCCCGGGCGAGCAGTCGGCGAAGTATATTGATAGTGTCCTGACCAAGTTGACAGTGGTGGGTGCTATTTATATGTCGGTGGTTTGTCTGATGCCCCAATTCCTGGTGGTCGCCGCCAACGTTCCGTTCTATCTGGGCGGTACGTCGCTGCTGATCGTGGTAGTGGTGGTTATGGACTTTATGTCACAGGTTCAGGCTCACCTGATGTCCCATCAGTATGAGTCACTGATGAAGAAATCAAACTTGCAGGGCTTCGGCAGCGGCAACGCGCGCTGAGCCTGTAGAGAAATTTGGGGTTAGATCATGAAAGTTCGTGCTTCTGTTAAAAAGATTTGCCGCAACTGCAAAATGGTGCGTCGCAATGGTGTTCTGCGGGTTATCTGCAGCGCCGAGCCGCGTCACAAGCAGCGTCAAGGCTAATAGTTCTTCAGACTATTAGGTGGCCTCAAGTTCGGCTTACCGACGTAGAACGAAGAACAACTGGGGGCGTTGACTGTCGTCGGGCGAGAAATCGCCCGGCTATTGCATTTTGGTGAGTTGTCCGCTATCCTTGCGCGCCTTTTACGGTGTTGGGGTGGCTAAATTTGCCGTCAACGCTGCAACTTATTGTGTTACTGGAGTATTTTGAATGGCCCGTATTGCTGGTGTAAACATACCAGATAACAAGCACGCGGTTATCTCTCTGACATACGTTTACGGTGTCGGCCGTACATCAGCCAAACAGATTCTGGCTAATGTTGGTATCGCTGAAGACGTGAAAATGGGCAGTCTGTCCGAGGAAGAGATTGATAAGATCCGCAATGAGGTCGCGAAGTTCACTGTTGAAGGTGATCTGCGCCGTGTTATCTCAATGAATATCAAACGCCTGATGGACCTGGGCTGCTTCCGTGGTTTACGCCACCGTCGCAGTTTGCCCCTGCGTGGTCAGCGCACCAAAACCAACGCTCGTACACGCAAAGGTCCTCGCAAGCCGATTCGTAAGTAAGTGAGTCGCTCGCGTTTGTCATTCAAAGTACGGTAACAACAGGTTAGGAAGAATTGCTATGGCTAAGCCAGGTAATAAAACCGCAGCAAAGAAAAAAGTTAAAAAGACAGTCGTTGATGGGGTAGCCCATGTACACGCGTCTTTTAACAACACAATTGTCACAATTACAGACCGCCAGGGTAATACCCTGACTTGGGCTACCTCAGGTGGCTCCGGTTTTCGCGGTTCTCGCAAGAGCACCCCTTTTGCTGCGCAGGTAGCAGCAGAGCGTGCCGGTGAGGCGGCTAAAGAGTATGGCCTTAAGAACATTGACGTAGAAGTCAAAGGTCCTGGCCCGGGTCGTGAATCAGCTGTTCGCGCCCTGAACAATGTTGGCTTCAAAGTCACCAACATTACTGATGTTACGCCGATTCCTCATAACGGCTGTCGTCCACCGAAGAAACGTCGCGTGTAAGGGGAAAAGATTATGGCTCGTTATATTGGACCGACTTGTAAACTGTCGCGTCGCGAAGGAACAGATCTGTTCCTGAAGAGCGGCGCTCGCGCTCTGGATTCCAAGTGTAAAGCAGAAACCGCCCCCGGCCAGCATGGTCAGCGTCGCGGTCGTCTGTCTGACTATGGTGTTCAGCTGCGTGAAAAGCAAAAAGTGCGTCGTATGTACGGTGTGCTTGAGAAACAATTCCGCGGTTACTACAAAGAAGCAGCTCGACGTAAGGGCTCGACCGGTGAAAACCTGTTGAAGTTGCTTGAGTGCCGTCTGGACAACGTGGTTTATCGCATGGGTTTCGGCGCCACACGCGCTGAATCGCGTCAGCTGGTATCGCATAAGGCAATCACCGTTAACGGTAAAACCGTCAATGTGGCCTCTTATCAGGTGGCCGAGGGTGACGTGGTAGGAATTCGTGAAAAGGCTCGCAATCAGCTGCGTATTCAAAACGCACTGACGCTTGCTGGCCAGCGCAGCGACGTTGAGTGGGTAGATGTGAGTGGCGATAAGAAAGAAGGCGTTTTCAAGCGCGTTCCGGATCGTGGCGACCTGTCTTCCGACATCAACGAAAACCTCATCGTCGAGCTTTACTCCAAGTAAAGGGACTAACCGCTAACAGGTGTGGCTATGCAGACTGCAGTAAACGAATTTTTGACTCCGCGTCATATCGACGTGACAGAGCTGAGTGAGACCCGCGCGCGGGTCGTACTTGAGCCTCTGGAGCGCGGCTTCGGACACACTCTCGGCAATGCGCTGCGCCGCATTTTGCTGTCTTCCATGGCCGGGGCTGCCATTACCGAAGCTGAAATCGAAGGTGTTTTGCACGAGTACAGCGACATTGAGGGTGTACAGGAAGACGTTATCGAAATCCTGCTCAACCTGAAGAACGTCGCTGTCGTAATGCACGGTAAAGATCAGGCGGTCCTGACCCTGAGCAAAAAGGGCCCAGGTGTTGTTACTGCCGGTGATATCCAGGTTGATCACGACATCGAGATCAAAAACCCGGAGTTGGTGATCGCCAATATCACTGCGGATACGCAACTGAACATGCGTCTTACCATCACCCGCGGTCGTGGTTATCAGCCAGCTGATGCCCGTCGTCATGAAGAAGACGAAAGTCGTGCAATCGGTCGCCTGCAGCTGGATGCGTCTTACAGTCCGGTACGTCGTCTGGCATACAGCGTCGAAAGCGCCCGTGTTGAGCAGCGTACTGACCTGGACAAACTGATTCTGGACCTGGAAACCAACGGTACCATTGATCCGGAAGAGGCCATTCGTCGAGCCGCCACTATCCTTCAGCAGCAGCTGGCGGTGTTTGTGGATCTGGAAAGCGAGAGTCAGGACACGCCGGAGGAGAAGGAAGAAGCTATCGATCCTATCCTCTTGCGTCCGGTCGATGACTTGGAGCTGACCGTGCGCTCGGCTAACTGCCTGAAGGCAGAGAACATCTATTACATCGGTGATTTGATTCAGCGTACAGAAGTAGAGCTGCTGAAGACGCCGAACCTGGGTAAGAAATCTCTTACCGAGATTAAGGATGTTTTGGCTTCGCGTGGTTTGTCCTTGGGTATGCGTTTGGAAAACTGGCCACCGGCCAGCTTGAAAAACGAAGACTAATCATTATTTTTCGCCGGTGGGTGCTTCGGCTCCTCCCGGTTAACGAGATCGCTGTGAAGCGATCGTTTGTGAAGGGTTTAGCGTCATGCGTCATCGTCATAGTGGCCGTCAACTGAATCGTAATGCTTCTCATCGCAAAGCCATGTTTCGCAACATGACTGCGTCTCTGGTTGAGCATGAGCTGATTAAAACCACCTTGCCCAAGGCTAAAGAGCTGCGCCGCGTTGCGGAGCCTCTGATCACTTTGGCCAAGAAAGATAGCGTAGCTAACCGTCGTCTGGCGTTCGATCGCCTGCGCAGTAAAGAAGCGGTTGGTAAGCTGTTTGCCGAACTGGGTCCGCGCTATCAAGAGCGTCCGGGTGGTTATATTCGTATCATGAAGTGCGGTTTCCGTGCTGGCGACAAGGCCCCGATGGCCTATGTTGAGCTGGTGGACCGTCCGATTCCGGAAGTAGAAGCTGAAGCCGTCGTCGAGACTGACGACGAGTAAGTTGAGCGGCATCCGTAAAAAACCAGGCCTCGGCCTGGTTTTTTTATGTCCGTAGTTTGGGTGCCTTCGGGCGTTGGCTGGCCAGCCTAGCGCTCAAGGAGCGACTTAAGGAACCGACCGGTGTGAGATTGCGATTGTTGGGCTACCGCTTCGGGCGTGCCCGTCGCGATGATCTGTCCGCCGCCACTGCCACCCTCCGGCCCGAGATCGATAACCCAATCCGCCGTCTTGATGACGTCGAGATTGTGCTCAATCACAACCACGGTATTGCCGTGGTCGCGTAGGCGGTGCAACACGACCAGCAGTTGCTCAATATCGTAGAAGTGCAAGCCGGTGGTGGGCTCATCGAGAATATACAGCGTCTGTCCGGTATCGCGCTTGGAAAGCTCGCGTGCGAGCTTAACCCGCTGCGCCTCGCCGCCTGAGAGCGTGGTTGCGGCCTGGCCAAGGCGAATATAGGCGAGGCCCACGTCGATAAGGGTCTGCAAGCGTTTGGCAATGGCTGGGATCGCATCGAAGAACTCTCTTGCGTCTTCGACGGTGAGTTCAAGCACTTCGTGGATATTCTTGCCTTTGTACTTGATTTCAAGCGTTTCCCGGTTGTAGCGCTTGCCTTTGCAGACGTCGCAAGGAACGTAGACGTCAGGCAAAAAATGCATTTCGACTTTGGTTACGCCGTCGCCCTGACACGCTTCGCAGCGGCCGCCTTTGACGTTGAAGCTGAAGCGACCGGTTTTATAGCCGCGAGAGCGGGCTTCCTGTGTGCCTGCGAACAATTCGCGAATGGGGGTAAAGATACCTGTATAGGTCGCAGGGTTAGAGCGCGGAGTCCGGCCAATCGGGCTCTGATCAATGTCGACGCACTTGTCGAACAGTCCCATGCCTTCAACGCGGTCGTACGCCGCGGCTTTGAGCGTTGTGGCACCGTTGAGTTCGGTCGCGGCAATTGGGTACAGCGTGTTGTTGATCAGGGTGGATTTTCCTGAACCGGAGACCCCGGTGACACAGGTCATCAGCCCTACTGGCAGCGCCAGGTCGACGCCCTGGAGGTTGTTGCCAGAGGCGCCTTTCAGGTGCAGAACCCGGCTGGGGTCGTAAGCGCGACGTTCGCTCGGGATAGCGATGGCCCGTGTACCCTTGAGGTACTGTCCGGTAATTGAGCGTTCGCTGGCCATTATGTCTTCGACACTGCCCTGGGCGATGACCTCGCCGCCATGGACGCCTGCGCCGGGGCCGATGTCGATGACGTGGTCTGCCTGGCGAATGGCATCTTCGTCGTGCTCGACGACAATCACGGTATTGCCCAGATCGCGCAAATGCACCAGGGTGCGCAGTAAGCGCTCATTATCCCGCTGGTGCAGGCCGATGGACGGTTCGTCGAGGATGTACATCACGCCCACCAGGCCCGCGCCTATTTGGCTGGCCAGGCGTATGCGTTGTGCCTCGCCGCCTGACAGTGTGTCTGCACTGCGGCTCAGGGTAAGGTAGTTCAGGCCGACATCCACCAAAAATTGCAGGCGCTCGCGCAGCTCTTTCAGGATTTTATCGGCGATTTCGGCTTTGGCGCCGGTAAACGTCAGACTGTCGTAGTAGTCATAGGCCTCGCCCACGGGCAAGTCGGTAATCTGGCTTAACGGGCGCTCGTCGACAAACACATTGCGCGCCTCTTCCCGCAAGCGTGCGCCGCCACAGGTAGGGCAGGGCTGGGTGGCAAGAAACTTGGAGAGCTCCTCGCGCACGCTTGCCGACTCGGTATCCCGGTAACGGCGCTCCATATTGGGAATCACGCCCTCGAAGCGGTGGCGTCGGCGGTAAAGGTCTCCGCGCTCGTTAATATAGCTGAAGTCGATTTCGTCATCGCCGGAGCCGTGCAGGATTACCTGCCGCTGGTTTGGAGTCAACGCCTCCCAGGGGGTATCGACGTCAAAGCCGTAATGCTGAGCCAGGGAGTCGAGCATGTGGAAGTAGTAGATGTTACGTCGATCCCAGCCTCGGATCGCACCCTCTCCCAGTGACGCTTCGGGGAACTGCACCACCCGTGCTTCGTCAAAAAATTGTTTCACGCCCAGCCCGTCACAGGTGGGGCAGGCGCCAGCGGGGTTGTTGAAGGAGAAAAGCCGTGGTTCCAGTTCGCTCAGGCTGTAATCGCAGACCGGACAGGCGTGCTTGGCTGAGAACAACCGGTCCGGGGCCTCGCCGTCCATATAGCTGATGCCCGCGAGCCCCTCGGCGAGGTTCAGGGCGGTTTCGAAGGATTCCGCGAGGCGTACCTGCAGGTCGTCGCGGACTTTAAAGCGATCCACCACTACGTCGATGGTGTGCTTTTTCTTCTTGTCGAGCTTGGGGGCGTCATCCAGATCGACCAGTAGCCCATCGATTCGGGCGCGGATAAAACCGTCGCGTTTCAGCTGTTCCAGGGTATGTAAGTGCTCACCTTTGCGGTCGCGTACGACCGGCGCAATGAGCATCAGCTTGGTGCCTTCCGGCAGTGCGAGGACGGTATCGACCATCTCCGAAATGGTTTGGGCGGAGAGCGGCTCGCCGTGGCGGGGACAGCGCGGCTCGCCCACTCGTGCGTAGAGAAGACGCAGATAATCGTAGATTTCGGTGATGGTGCCAACGGTCGAGCGCGGGTTGTGCGAGGTGGATTTCTGCTCAATGGAGATTGCCGGGCTGAGGCCCTCCACATGGTCGACATCGGGTTTGTCCATCATCGACAGAAACTGCCGGGCGTAGGTGGACAGGGATTCGACATAGCGCCGCTGGCCCTCGGCGTAGAGGGTGTCGAAGGCGAGTGAGGACTTACCTGAACCGGACAGACCGGTGACCACGACCAATTGATCGCGGGGAATAGTCAGGTCAATATTTTTGAGGTTGTGGGTGCGTGCACCCCGGACCAGAATCTTGTCCATTCATTCTCCACTTGCTCGAAACCAAAACCCGCCATTATACGCGAATCGAGCGGCTAAGGTTGTGTCTGCAGGATGTGATAGAATCCGCGCCTGTTCTGTTAACCGATCGATCTGGAGCCATCCTGCCCGTGCAATTTGCTAGTGCCCCTTTCGAGCGCCGTGTTGTGGTGTCTCTGGCCTTGCTGTATGCCTTTCGCATGCTCGGGCTGTTTATGGTATTGCCGGTGCTGGCGCTGTACGGCAGCGATTACGCTCACGCCAGTCCGCTGTTGCTGGGCCTGGCCCTGGGGGCCTACGGCTTCAGCCAGGGCTTGCTGCAGATCCCCTTTGGGATCCTCTCGGACCGTATCGGCCGCAAGCCGGTGATCATTGCGGGTTTGTTAGTGTTTACGATCGGCAGCGTGGTTGCGGCGCAGGCCGAGGATGCTTATACCCTGATACTCGGGCGGCTGCTGCAGGGCGGGGGGGCGATCGCCGGTGCGGTGATGGCTCTCCTGGCCGACCTGACCGCTGAGGAGAATCGCACCAAGGCCATGGCTGTCGTTGGTGCCTCTATCGGTGCATCCTTTTCGCTCGCGCTGGTGCTCGGTCCTTTGTTGGCTTCCTGGGGGGGAATGGCCGCCATCTTCTGGCTCACGGCGGGTCTGGGGTTAGTGGGTATTTACATCGTGTGGCAAATCGTACCCACGGCGACTCGCGCTCCGACGCCGCGCCAGGATGTGGGTACCGTGCCCGCACTGGTGCGTCAGGTGGTGCGCAACCGCGAGTTGCTGCGCCTGAACCTGGGTATCTTTGTCCTGCACCTGGTGCTCATGGCGGCGTTCCTGGTGTTGCCGCCCTGGTTGGCCGAGGATTTGGCCATCGCGCGGGACTGGCACTGGGCGGTCTACCTGCCCTTACTGATTGGTGCCTTTGTGGCCATGCTGCCGTTTATCATCATCGCCGAGCGCCGCCGGCAGATGAAGCCGGTTTTTCTGGGTGCGATTGCACTGTTGTTGTTCGTGTTGGTGGTCATGGCGGTTTCGCCGGTGCAGCGGGCCTGGACATTGGGGTTATTCTTCCTGTTTTTTATGGCGTTCAACCTGCTGGAGGCCAGCCTTCCCTCCATGGTGAGTAAAATCGCACCTGCCGGGGGTAAAGGGACCGCCACCAGCATTTATGCCAGCTGCCAATTTTTCGGTGCCTTTGCCGGTGGTGCCTTGGGTGGCGCACTCTGGCAGTGGGGGGGGCCGAGTTGGGTGTTGGGCGTGTGCGCCGCCGCTGTGTTGCTGTGGTTGTTGCTGGCGCTGCCCATGCGTCCGCCGCGCTATCTGGCAAGTGTCATTATCCCTTTGGCGGGACCGGTAAGCGCCGAGCTGGCCGGGACCTTACAGGCACAGCCGGGGGTCGCGGATGTACTGGTGGTGGAGTCCGAGGGCAGCATCTACCTCAAAGTGGACCCGAAGGTCGCCGACCGCCAGCGTCTGATCGAAATTGCCGAACAGGACACAATCCCGGCGTGAGTCACTGGCCCGTGCCGGTTGGCTGTTGTATGCTGACGATTCTTGTATTTTGAATGTCGGGCGCCCTTTGACGCGCCCGCGAAACCTCTAACATCGACGCTGACCGAGCGCAGACAATTCAGGAGAAATCTATGGCCAGGGGTATTAACAAAGTTATTTTGATTGGCAATTGTGGGCAAGATCCGGAAACCCGCTACATGCCGTCCGGCGGCGCTGTTACCAACGTCAGTCTTGCAACCAGCGAGACCTGGAAAGATAAAAACACCGGTCAGCAACAGGAACGCACTGAATGGCACCGAGTGGTATTTTTTAACCGTTTGGCTGAAATTGCCGGTGAATACCTGAAAAAAGGCAGCAAAGTGTATATCGAAGGCTCCTTGCGCACGCGCAAATGGCAGGGCCAGGACGGGCAGGATCGCTACACCACTGAAATTGTCGCCAATGAGATGCAAATGCTCGACAGCCGGGGCGGTCAGGGTGGTCAAGGCGGAGACTACGGCAGCTACGACCAGTCCGAACCTCAGCAGCAGGCACCCCAGCAGCAGCGCGGCGGCAATCCGGGGGCAGCGAGTGCTGGCGGCCAAGGTGGCGGCGCAGCTCAACCGGCGCAGCAACCCGCCGGTGGCTTCGATAGCTTTGATGATGACATCCCCTTCTGACGACCACCTTGAAGCTACTTCTCACTGACGCTACCAATGATTTGGGCCAGGCGCTCCAGCACGATCTGGAGCGTGAGTCTTTTGCGCTTCTGAGTCCTTCGGCTCAGGTGCTCGACTGGTTGGATGAACCCGCGATAACCCACTATATTGCTGAGCAGCAGCCTGCTGTCGTGCTGAATACCCTGGGTGTGGGCGAAGACTCAGTGCAAGCGGATGGCGCCTTGGCGCAAGCGGCCGCAAACCTGGCGCGGGCCTGTGCTGCTGCGGGCATTCCCCTGATTCAGTTGTCCAGTTATCGGGTTTTTGGCGATCGCAAGCGAAGCGTTCATCACGAGCGTGATGAACCAGAGCCGGCCAGTGCCCAGGGGCATGCCTGGCGCGCCGCCGAGCTCGCGGTCCTGAAGGCTCACGAGCGCGCGGTTGTACTGCGCTACAGCTGGCTGGTGGCCGGATACGGGGACAACCTGCTGACCCGGCACCTGCGGGCGTTTGCGGCGGGGGAGCCCGTGACGGTCAGCCGACGTTGGCGAGGCGCTCCCACCGCGCTTTCGGATGCGTCGCGGGTAGCCATAGCGCTGGCCAAGCAGGTGGTGTGCGGGGCAGAGAATTGGGGCGTGATGCACTACTGCACCGGGGATGCGGTCAGTGAGGCGGAGTTTGTGGCTGAACTGGTGCAGCTCCTTGAGCAGCAGGGCTTGTTATCGCAGCCCGCGCATGTTGAAGAGACTGATGAGCTGCCCGACGGAGAGCCGGTGAGCGCGGTACTCGGATGCCGGCGTGCGAAGGATCACTATGGGGTTCAGGCGCGCAGTTGGCGCCCGACGCTATTACCGATGGTCAAACTCTGGGTCAGTGCCCAGTAACTATTGCAAACCAGGTTACGCCCACAACGAAAAAGCCCCGCATGAATGCGGGGCTTTTTCGTTGTGGCTTAGGTGCGCCAGGCGCGGCCCAAGACTTACTTCATGCGCTCAAATACCAGGCTGGCATTGGTGCCGCCAAACCCGAAGCTGTTGGACAGGACCCGATTGAGGGTGACATTGTCCTGGCGCTCGCGCACGATCGGCAGGCCGTCGGCTTCCGGGTCGAGCGTGTCGATATTGGCCGAAGCGGCAATAAAGTTGTGTTCCATCATCAGCAGGCTGTAGATCGCCTCCTGCACACCGGTAGCGCCCAGGGAGTGACCGGTCAGTGACTTGGTGGAGCTGATCGCCGGTACTTTGTCGCCAAAGGTGTTGCGAATGGCTTTGAGTTCGGCCAGATCACCCACCGGTGTGCTGGTGCCGTGCGCATTGATGTAGTCGATATCGCCGTCGGTGGTGGCCAGCGCTTGCTGCATACAGCGCACCGCGCCTTCACCGGAGGGTGCAACCATATCGTAGCCGTCGGAGTTGGCACCGTAACCCACCAGTTCGGCGTAGATTTTGGCGCCGCGCGCCTTGGCGTGCTCGTACTCTTCAAGTACCAGACAGCCGCCGCCACCGGCGATCACGAAACCATCGCGTTCGGCGTCATAGGCCCGCGATGCGCGCTCGGGCGTGTCGTTGTACTTGGTAGACAGGGCGCCCATGGCGTCGAACAGGCACGTCAGGGTCCAATGCTCCTCTTCGCCGCCACCGGCAAAAACGACATCCTGTTTGCCCAGCTGAATCTGCTCCATGGCGCTGCCAACGCAGTGTGCGCTGGTGGCACAGGCTGAAGAGATGGAGTAGTTGAGGCCCTTGATTTTGAACGGGGTGGCCAGGCAGGCGGACGTGGTGCTGCCCATGGTTTGTGTGACCCGGTAGGGGCCTACACGCTTGAGGCCTTTTTCGCGCAGAACATCGGCGGATTCCACCAGGTTCTTGGAGGAAGCGCCGCCCGAGCCCATGATGATACCGGTGCGCGGGTTGGAAACCTGCGACTCTTCAAGCCCTGAATCTTTGATCGCCTGATCCATGGATACGTAGGCATAGGCTGCAGCATCGCCCATAAAGCGCAGAACTTTGCGATCAATCAGGTCTTTCAGGTCAATATCGACTGACCCGGCGACCAGGCTGCGAAAGCCTTGCTCGGCGTAGGCTTCCTGGTATTTGATACCAGAGCGGCCCGTGCGCAGGGCGTCCAGTACGGTGGCGATGTCATTGCCCAGACAGGACACAATTCCCATCCCGGTCACTACGACACGTCTCATAGGCTACCTCTTATTTCGTTACAGAGCCTGTAAAGGTATGGTTAAAGCAAGAACTGACGCAATTATGCCACTAAAGGGCGCAGGGCGCAGCCCCAGTGAGGGGCTTTGACCCCGGCGGGGGCCGTGAGTGCCCTTTGTGTTAAAACGCGTCAGTGTTTTGAAACAGCCCAACACGCAGGTCTTTGGCAAAGTAGATATCCTTCCCGTCCACCGACACCCGGCCGTCGGCGATACCCATGACCAGCTTGCGCTCGATGACTCGCTTGAGGTTGATGTGATAGGTCACCTTGCTGGCGC
This sequence comes from Marinimicrobium alkaliphilum, assembly GCF_003259155.1. GTDB lineage: Bacteria > Pseudomonadota > Gammaproteobacteria > Pseudomonadales > Cellvibrionaceae > Marinimicrobium_A > Marinimicrobium_A alkaliphilum. The sequence goes on along the minus strand of NZ_QGMQ01000012.1, from coordinate 35,781 downwards.
TGGGCAGGATCTGGCCCGTGAACTTGACTTCGCCGCAGCCCAAGGCGCGACCTCGGCCGGGGTTGCCCTTCCAGCCCAGGAAGAAGCCCACCAGCTGCCACATGGCGTCCAGACCCAGACAGCCGGGCATCACCGGATCGCCCGGGAAGTGGCACTCGAAAAACCACAGGTCCGGGGTGATATCCAGTTCGGCGATAATTTCCCCTTTGCTGAACTCGCCGCCGGTTTCGCTGATGTGAGCGATACGGTCGAGCATCAGCATGTTGGGCACGGGCAGCTGGGCGTTTCCGGGGCCGAACATGCGGCCGTGGCCACACTCCAGCAGTTCGTCGCGGGCGTAACTATTTTTTTGTACGAAAGCGTTCATAGGGGTAAGACTCGTGTCAGTTCCGGCAAAAGTCGCCATTCTACCCTGTGGGGGGCGCTTGTCTAGCGTTGTGGGTGTTCTCTGCCGGTGTTTTGGGGTTAATAGGTGCGGGCGAGGGCGAACTCAGCCACCTCGGCCATAGCCTGAGTGTAGCGGTTATCGGGCAGTTGACTGAGAGATGCGCGCGCCAGGCGCACTTGTTCGCGACCGGCCTCCAGGGTGTAGGTCATGGCACCGGTGCGCTCGACAATGGCCACCACGTCTTCCAGGGCGCTGGCATCCTTGTGGCGCAGGGCGGCGGCGATCCGTTCGCGTTCGTCGCGGGTGCCTACAGCCATGGCGCGCAGTAGCGGCAGGGTAGGCTTGCCTTCGGCCAAGTCGTCCCCAACGTTCTTGCCGAGGGCCTCGGCATCGCCGGTGTAGTCCAGGGCATCGTCGACCAATTGAAAGGCGGTGCCCAGGTGGTTGCCAAAGGCGTGCAAATGTTGGCGCTGTGCCGGGCTTGCAGCGCACAGCACCCCGGCGGTTTCGCAGGCGGCAGCAAAAAGAATGGCGGTCTTTTTCTCAATGACCTGCAGGTAGTTGGCCTCGGTGATGTCCGGGTCACCGGCGTTGACCAGTTGTTGGACCTCGCCCTCGGCAATGGTGTTGGTGGTCTCGGACAGGATGCGCATGATGTCCATATCGCCAATGGCCACCATCATCTGAAAGGCGCGCGAATACAGAAAGTCCCCCACCAGCACGCTTGGCGCGTTGCCCCACTCGGCGTTGGCCGTCGGGCGGCCCCGGCGCAGGTGGGACATATCCACCACGTCGTCGTGGAGCAGGGTTGCGGTGTGAATAAACTCGATGATCGCTGCCAGGTTCAGGTGCTGGCTGCCGGAATAACCCAGGCCCTTGGCAGCCAGCACCACCAGCAGGGGGCGCAGGCGTTTGCCGCCCGCCTCAATCAGATAGTGGCCAATGTTTTCCACCAGCTCGACGTCGGAGTGTAACTGGTCGATGATCAGGCGGTTTACGGCCTCAAAGTCCTCGGCAACAATCTGGTGAAATGGCAACATCTACGGCGGTCTCGGGTTTTTTCGGGTTTTGAATGCTAGGGAGCGGGGTAAGAGCTGTCAAGCCCGCGCCCCGCACAGAGGGCTCAGTCAAGCGTGATCCATCGCCCCTCACGCGCACTGGCTACCAGCGCATCAATCACGCGCATATTGGCCAGGGCGTCGGAGAGCGGGGTGGGCACCGGGGTGTTGTCGAGCATGCTGCGTTGCAGGGCGTCGATCATCAGGCGGTACTGATCGATGCCGGTGTGGCAGAACTCCTCGCGTGCGCCCTGGCGCTGAACCCACATCAGGTTGTCCCGGCCCGGTTCCGGGTTGAAGGGCCAGGCCATTTGCAGGCTGCCTTGCTCCGCCTGGATATCCAGCCACTGGCCGGGTTCGGTTTTGGTGGAGCAGGTGAATGACGCGGTACCGTCGGGGAATTCGAGCAGGCCCGAGGTGATGCAGTCCACATCAAAGCCGGGCAGGGCGCTCATGTGGCCGACCACGCGCAGGGGCTCGCTGCCGTACACCCAGCGGGCTGAAGAGATGCTGTAGCAGCCGATATCCATCAGACCGCCGCCGCCGGGAATATCGGCGCGGTTGCGGATATTGTCCGGGTCCGGGTTGTTATAGGCAAAACGCGAATGGATGTGGCGTACTTGCCCCAGATCCCCAGCGCGCAGGTGTTTTTGCGCCAACAGCCACTGGGGGTGAAAGCGGTACATAAAAGCTTCCATCACCTTGAGCCGGGGCTCGGCCTTGGCCGCGCGCGCCAGGCGCTCGGCATCCGCACAGTCCAGGCCCAGGGGCTTTTCACAGAGGACATGTTTGCCAGCGGCGAGGGCTTTAAGTGACCAGTCCACATGGAGGTGGTTGGGTAGCGGGTTGTAGATGGCGTCGATCTCCGGGTCCGCCAGCAGTGCCTCGTAACTGCCGTGGGAGCGGGCTATCCCCAGAGCGCTGGCCGCGAGGGCTGCCTGTTCGGCGTTGCGGGAGGCCAAGGCAACGACCTCGCCGTCGACGGAGGCCTGGATGGCCGGGATCAAACGTTTCTGGGCAATATTGGCGGTGCTCAAGATGCCCCAGCGAATTTTGTTCATGGATGGAGTTCCTCTACCAATCACAGCGGTTGTGGAGGCTCAAGCTAGAGAAAAAGCGCGGGGAAGTAAAGCACTGGGCCGTTGGCTCGGGTACAAAAAAGGCCGCCGCACCCGTTGAGGTGCCAGTGCGGCGGCAAGTCGGGCCCGGCAAGGGGCTGCCGGGTCTGGGTGGTGTAGCCGCGGGCGCGGCTACTGGTGAGCGGCCAGTGACGTTACCTGAGAGTCCCTGTCCTTGGCGTCGTCACGGCTGCCTGATGCCAGTTTGCCCATAGGCTGCGGTTGGTCGCTCGACTCAAAGGGCTCGAGCAACAGCTCGGGCTTGCCTTTGCAGGCCTTGGCGAGCACTTCCCGGCGCTCGGCCAGCAGCAGGCCGATGGCCTCGCTCTGGGCTTCGCTTAGCCCCGGTACCTGAGTTTCAATCAAATCGGTGATGTTGGCGGCCAGCTCCAGATACTTGTCGTGCTCTTCGGCCTGTTTTTTGTCGTTGAACATACTGCCATCCCGGTCACATTGCCATACGGCGATTACTGCCATGGTGCTACCCTCATTATCGGTTGCGATACTGTTTTTTTATACAGTAGTCCTGTGGGGCGTCACTGTCAACCCCTGCCGGGGCTGTTATTCCGGCAGCAGACTGGCGATAATGCCCGCACCCGTGATTCAGTGACAGGATAGCCTGTGTCCAATCAGCCCGGCCCCGCGCCGCAACAACCGTCACCCCAACCGCCAGCGCCACCCGGGTTGCTGCGTTCGGGCACCCTCGTCAGCGCGATGACAATGTTCTCGCGCGTGCTGGGGCTGCTTCGGGATATGGTCTTTGCGCGGGTGATCGGTGCGGGTTCGGGCGCCGATGCCTTCTTTGTGGCCTTCAAAATCCCCAATTTCTTCCGCCGTCTGTTTGCGGAGGGTGCCTTTGCCCAGGCCTTTGTGCCGGTGTTGTCCGAATATCGCGAGCGCGGCTCGCTGGCGGCAGTGCAGGCGTTGGTGGACCGGGTGGCGGGTTGCCTGGGATCGGTGCTGATTCTGTTTACCGTGCTCGCGGTCGCCGGGGCGCCGGTGGTGGCGGCGCTGTTCGCGCCGGGCTTTTGGCTTGATGATCCGGATCGCTATGCGCTTACCAGCGATATGATCCGGATAACCTTTCCCTACCTCCTGTTGATCTCACTCAGCGGTTTTGCCGGTGCCATTCTCAACAGTTACGACCGCTTCGCCATCCCGGCTTTTACCCCGGTATTGCTCAATGTCGCGCTCATTACCGCCGCGTTGGTGGCGGCGCCCTGGTTTGATCCGCCGGCTCTGGCCCTGGCTTGGGGCGTATTGGTTGCCGGGGTCTGCCAGTTGCTGTTTCAGTTACCCTTTTTGCGCCGGATTCATCTTTTGCCGCGTCCGGTGGTGGATTGGCGCGATCCGGGGGTCAAGCGCATTTTGTGGCTGATGGCGCCGGCGTTGTTCGGCGTCTCCGTGAGCCAGATCAACCTGATGTTCGACACCGTTCTGGCGTCTTTCCTGCCTACCGGCAGTGTCTCCTGGCTCTACTACTCGGATCGTTTGGTGGAGTTGCCGCTGGGGGTGTTCGGGGTCGCTATCGCTACGGTGATCATGCCCAGTCTGTCGCGTCAGCACACGGCCCAGAGCGAAGAGGCTTTTAACCGCACCCTCGATTGGGCACTGCGCCTGATTTTTCTGATAGCCCTTCCGGCTACTCTGGCGCTACTGCTGTTGGCGCAACCGATTTTGCTGACATTATTCCACTATGGGGAGACCGGGCTGCGCGATATCCAGATGTCGACCCTGAGCCTGCAAGCCTACGCGGTGGGGTTGCTGGCCTTTATGCTGATCAAGGTGTTAGCGCCGGGTTATTTTGCCCGCCAGGATATGAAGACCCCGGTGCGTATCGGCATTATCGCCATGGCCGCCAATATGGTGCTCAACCTGTTATTTGTGGTGCCTTTGTACTATTACTTCAATATCGGTCATGTGGGCTTGGCGTTGGCAACCTCAGCGTCGGCCTTTATTAACGCGGGCTTGCTCTACCGCGGCTTGCGTCGGCGCGGCTTCCATTGGCAGCCCGGGGGGCGCAAGTTGGCTTTGCGTTACCTGTTGGCGAATGTCGCCATGGTGTTTAGCCTGATCGTGTGTCTGGTGCTGTGGAATGACTGGGTCGCCTGGCGCGGTCTCCAGCGCGGTTTCGTGCTTGGGGGCGTATGTTTGGTGGGTGCCCTGATCTATTTGGGTAGCCTGTGGCTGTTAGGGGCGCGATTCAGGGATTTTCGCCACCAGATGTAATCTGGCGCTTTTTTCAACATGTGCTATGCTGAGGCCATGAGCGACGATAAAAGCCTTGATAATCCGTCGCCATCCGATACGCCTGCGCAGGATGCCCGTTGGCAATGGCGGCTGCCGGATGACGAGCTGGCCCTCTACCTGCAGCTGGAACCAGCGCGGGGCGGCGGTGCTGTGCCGTCCGTAGAAACCTGGCTCGAGGAGCTTGAAGCCCGCTCTATTGTCCCCGATTGTATTTCCATGAAAGCACTGAGCAAAGCGGCCCAGGCGGCCGAGCCGGTCACCTTGCGTGTGGCCCGTGCGCGTATGCCCGAGCCGGGTGAGGACAGCCGGTTTGAGCTGCTGGTCGACCTGGACGGCGACCTGCGCCCGCGTGAGGACGACCTGGGTAAGGTCGATATGCACGAGCTGCAGGATTTTGTGGTGGTGGACGAAGGGACGGCGTTGATGCGCCGCCACCCGCCGACGTCCGGAAGCCCGGGGCATACCGTCACGGGCAAACTGATTGAGCCCGAGCCAGGGCATACGCGCAACTATGACAGCGGCCTTGAGGGTACTTACTTTGATGATAAGGACCCGGAACTGTTGTGTGCCGCCATCAAGGGCCATCCGGTGCAGGTCGGGCAGGGGGTGCGTGTCGATCCGGTGCTCCGAGTGCGCAAGGTGGACCTGAGTACCGGCAATATCGATTTTGACGGCTCGGTAGAAATCGCCGGCGATATCCCCAGTGATTACAGCGTCAAGGCGACTGGCGATATCCTTGTGCGCGGTGCCATTGAGAAGGCGCAGGTGAGCGCCGGAGGCAGTATTCGCGTGCTTGGCGGTATTATGGGCGAGGACAAAGGCCACGATAAGCACAAAGAACTGGTGTTACGGACGCGCATTGAAGCGGGGGGTGATATCAGTGCCAAGTTCGTTAACCAGACAGAGCTGGTGGCCGGGGGCACAATCGAGATTCGCGAATACGTGATGCAGAGCCACCTGAATGCCGGTGAGCGGGTCTTGGTGGGGCAGCAGGGAGGCCGGGGCAGCATCCTGGGCGGGCGCACGTGTGCCGGTCACTCTATAGCCGTCAACACCCTGGGCAGCAACGCCGATGTGGCCACCCGGGTGGAAGTCACCGGTGCCTGGGCCGCTGAGTCCGATAAACCGCCGGCTGTGGAAGTCAAACGCAGCCTGCACACCAACGTGAGTGTGACCATCAGTGGTTGCAGTCACAGTTTTCGCCGGGATCACGGCCCCTGCTGCCTGATTCGCGCTGGCGATGAGATTGTCCCGCAGGGCTGATTCGCGCCCGTTCCATCGATCGCTTAATCCCCCCGTTAACCGGCCCCAGCGCTGGCGATAGCACCGCTTTAACCGGTATACTCGCGCCTTTGTTCACATTCACCCGTCGAGGCCTGCGCGCAGCTCTGTGGATTTGTCGGCACCAGCGTTTATTCGTGGTTTACACAACTTGCGGCCCGCACACCGGGGCTGCGTCGCCACTATTGGGTCTTTCGATGGTGTGCACTTGGGGCACCAGGCGATTCTGCGCCAGCTCACTGAGGCGGCCCGGGAGCACCAACAGCCTTCGGTGGTGATGATTTTTGAGCCCCAGCCGCACGAATTTTTCGGTCGGGAGCAGGCGCCGGCGCGGCTGATGCGCCTGCGCGAAAAAATCCAGGCGCTGTTTGCGGCGGGCGTTGACCGGGTGTTCTGCCTGCAGTTCAACGCCAAGTTGCGCAGCCTATCGGCCCAGGCCTTTATCGATCAGGTGTTGGTCGAGGGGCTGGGGGTCCGTCACTTGGTGGTGGGCGATGATTTTCGTTTCGGCTGCGACCGGCGCGGGGATTTTGCTTTGCTCAAGGCGGCCGGTGCCGAGCACGGTTTCAGCGTGACCGACACCTTTACGCTGGCCTATGCGGGTGAGCGCATTAGCAGCACCCGTATTCGCGAGGCGCTTGAGGCGGCCGACTTTGACCTGGCCGCGCAGCTCCTCGGACGGCCCTACAGTATCAGTGGCCGCGTGGGCCATGGACAGCGTCTGGGGCGCCAGTTGGGTGTACCCACCGCCAACATCCAGCTGCGGCGCCACCGCTCACCACTGCACGGGGTGTATGCGGTCAGCGCTACGCTGGAGGACGGGCGATCGCTGCCCGGCGTGGCCAATGTGGGCGTGCGCCCGACCGTCCAGGGCGGAACCAAGCCCCTGTTGGAGGTGCACCTCCTGGATGTTGATGAACATTTATACGGCCAGCGAATGACCGTGGTATTTCACCGCAAGCAGCGCGCCGAGCAGCGTTTCGCCTCTGTGGCGGACTTGCAGGCGCAGTTGCATCGGGATATTGCCGAGGCGCGCCGGTATTTCGAACAAGCGAACCTAACAACCTGACTTTAAACCGTGATCACTAGGCGAAGCCGTTGACTATGACCGACTACAAAGCCACCCTGAATTTGCCTCACACCGAATTTGCGATGCGCGCCAATTTGGCTCAGCGCGAGCCCAAAATGCTCGAGCAGTGGTACGCCAACAAATTGTACGAACAAATTCGCACCGCCCGTGCCGGGCGCGAGCGTTTTATCCTGCACGACGGCCCACCCTATGCCAACGGCGACATTCATATTGGTCACTCGGTCAACAAAATTCTCAAGGACATCATTGTCAAGAGTAAAACCTTGAGTGGTTTTGATGCGCCCTACGTGCCCGGCTGGGACTGCCACGGTCTGCCCATTGAGCATAACGTCGAGAAGAAGCACGGCAAGGCAGGCACCAAGCTCGATGCTAAAGCCTTCAGGCAGAAGTGCCGTGAGTATGCCGCGCGTCAAGTCGAAGGGCAGACAAAGGATTTTATTCGTTTGGGGGTGCTGGGCGACTGGGACAATCCCTACCTGACCATGGACTACGCTTTTGAGGCCGATATCATTCGGGCCCTGGGTGAAATCGCGCGCAACGGTCATCTGCACAAAGGCTTTAAGCCGGTGTACTGGAGTGTGGTGGGCGGCTCGGCCCTGGCGGAAGCGGAAGTGGAGTACCAGGACAAGGTGTCCTACTCCATTGATGTAAAGTTTGCCTTTGCCGATCAGGCTGCCGCCGCCAAGGCCCTCGGTAATCCTGGGGGCGAGGGTGCATTGGCTCTGGTGATCTGGACCACCACCCCCTGGACCCTGCCAGCCAACCAGGCTGTAAGTGTTCATCCGGAGCTGGATTATGTCTGGTTGCAGGCCGACGGTCAGCGTTTGCTGGTGGCTGAAGCCCTGGCGGAAAACGTCATGGCGCGCGCCGGTATCGACAGTTTTTCCGTTGTTGGGCGCTGCAAAGGCGCGGCCCTGGAAAAGCTTGACGTCCAGCACCCCTTTTACGACCGCCAGGTGCCGGTGATTCTCGGCGATCACGTGACCACTGAGGCGGGTACCGGCTGTGTGCACACCGCACCGGATCACGGTATGGATGACTTTGTGGTGGGCCAGCAGTACGGCATCGGCACCCTCAACTATATCGACGATAACGGCGTGTACCGCGATCACGTCGAGTTGTTTGCGGGCGAGCACGTTTACAAGGTGGATGACAAAGTGGTGGCGTTGCTCGAGGAGCAGGGTGCGCTGCTGGCCCAGAGTAAAATCACCCACAGTTTTCCGCACTGCTGGCGCACCAAGACGCCGCTGATCTTCCGTGCCACGCCCCAGTGGTTCGTGAGCATGGAGAAAAAAGACCTGCGCGGTCAGGTATCGGCGGCCGTGGACAAGGTCCAGTGGGTGCCCGACTGGGGCCGTGCGCGCATCGACAGCATGCTCGAAAGCTCGCCCGACTGGTGTATTTCGCGTCAACGAACCTGGGGCGTGCCTATCACCCTGTTTGTTCACAAAGAGACGGGTGAACTGCACCCGCGCACTGACGAATTGATCGAAGAGGTGGCCCAGCGGGTCGAAAAAGCCGGTATTGATGCCTGGTTCGACTTGAGCGCCGATGACTTGCTGGGCGAGGAGTCGAAAGACTACGACAAAGTCACCGATACCCTCGACGTCTGGTTTGACTCGGGCGTGACCCACTATGCGGTGCTGCAACAGCGCCAGGGATTACGCTACCCGGCGGATCTGTACCTTGAGGGGTCGGACCAGCATCGGGGCTGGTTCCAGTCGTCCCTGAAAACCGCCGTTGCCATCAGCGGCGAACCGCCCTACAAGACCGTGCTCACCCACGGCTTTACGGTCGACGCCAAGGGTCACAAAATGTCCAAGTCCCTGGGCAATGTGATCCCGCCGCAAAAAGTGATGAATGACCTGGGTGCGGATGTGCTGCGCCTGTGGGTGGCAGCTACCGACTTCAGCGGCGAGATGAGCGTTTCCGACGAAATTCTCAAGCGTACCGCCGACTCCTATCGGCGCATCCGCAACACGGCGCGCTTTATGCTTTCCAACCTGAACGGATTCAACCCGGAGACCGACGCGGTCAGCACTGACCAGATGGTTCAGCTTGACCGCTGGATCGTACAGCGCGCCGCGCGCCTGCAGCAGGAAATTATCAGCGCTTACGATAACTACCAGTTCCATTCGATTTACCAGAAAGTACACAATTTCTGTGTCCTGGAACTGGGCGGCTTCTACCTGGATATTATCAAGGATCGCCAGTACACCACCAAAGCGGACAGCCTGCCCCGGCGCTCAGCGCAGACCGCGCTCTACCATGTGATCGAGGCGTTCTCCCGCTGGATCGCGCCCATTTTGAGCTTTACCGCTGACGAAATGTGGCCGCTGATTCCGGGTAAGCGCGAGGCCAATGTGTTTATTGCCGAATGGTACCAACTGCCAGCTCTGGATGCCTGCGCGGTTGACCCCGACTTCTGGGGGCTGGTGGTTGAGGTTAAAAATGCCGTCAACAAAGTGTTGGAAGATAAGCGCAACACCGGTGACATTGGTGGCTCGCTCACCGCTGAGGTGACGCTCTATTGTGATGAGGCGCTGAAGGCCCAACTGCAGACGCTGGGTGACGAACTGCGCTTTGTACTGATTACCTCCAGTGCGCAGGTCGAGCCCATGGCTGACGCCGGTGACGCGGAAAGCACTGATCTTGAAGGGCTCAAGCTCGTGGTGCGTAAGTCTGCCCACAAAAAATGCGAACGCTGCTGGCACTTGCGTCCCGATGTTGGCACCCATGCGGGCCACGAGGGAATCTGCGGGCGCTGTGTCGACAATATTGATGGCGCTGGCGAAATTCGCCAGTTTGCCTAATAGGAATAGTCAGACGATGATGAAAATTCCGGATGTGAAAGCCGCGTGGCACTGGTATCTGATTGCCGCCGTTGTCGTCGCCGTGGACCTGCTGACCAAGTACTGGGCCTCGGCGGCGCTTGATTATGGCGAGCCGGTGGTGTTTACCCCGTTCTTTAATTTTACCCTGTTGCACAATCCGGGCGCGGCGTTCAGTTTTTTGAGTGAAGCCGGGGGCTGGCAGCGGTGGTTTTTCACCGTCATTGCCTTTGTGGTCAGTATTGTCCTGGTGGTCTGGATATCCCGGGTGCCTCAGTGGCGCTGGCGTGAGTCCCTGGGGTTGAGCCTGATTCTCGGCGGCGCCGTGGGTAACCTGTGGGATCGCGTGGTGCACGGTTATGTCGTAGACTTTATCGTGGTGCACTACCAGGATTACTACTGGCCTGCGTTCAATATCGCCGATTCGGCGATCACCGTGGGCGCCGGTCTGTTGATTATCGATATGTTGATGACCAAGGAGTCTGCGCGCCATGCGTGATTTGATCGTCGGTCCGGGCACGACTGTGACCCTGCATTTTTCACTTCAGTTGAAAGACGGTGAGGTGGTGGACTCCAATTTTGAGACCGAGCCCGCGACTTTTACCGTCGGCGACGGCAATCTGTTGCCGGGTTTCGAGAAAGCGCTCTTTGGCTTACGCGAGGGCGACCGCAAGGAGCTGCTGATCAAGCCGGAAGATGGCTTTGGTCAGCACAACCCGAGTAATATTCAGGAAATCCCGCGGGATGATTTTGGTCCGGACATTGAATTGAGTGAGGGCTTGATGCTGTCCTTTGCCGATGCCCAAAAAACCGAGCTGCCCGGTGTGATCAGAGAGTTTGATGACGAGGTGGTGCTGGTGGATTTCAACCACCCTCTCGCCGGGCACGATATAGTGTTTGACGTTGCGATTCTCAAGATTGAACCCGCTCAGGTACATTGATTCAAATTTTCCAATGCACGACCCAATAGGGTGACCCACTATGCACATCAAACTCGCCAATCCCCGCGGCTTTTGCGCCGGCGTCGATCGCGCCATCGATATCGTCAATCGGGCGCTGGACGTGTTCGGCGCACCCATCTATGTGCGCCATGAGGTGGTGCATAACAAATTCGTGGTGGATGCCTTGCGCGAGCGCGGCGCCGTCTTTGTCGACGAGCTCGACGAAGTGCCTGACGATGTAATCGTGATTTTCAGTGCTCACGGTGTTTCGCAGGCCGTGCGCGACGAGGCCGAGCGTCGCCAGCTGCAAGTGTTCGATGCTACCTGCCCACTGGTCACCAAAGTCCATATCGAGGTCATTCGTTACAGTCGCGAAGGGCGCGAGTGTGTGCTGATCGGTCACGAGGGTCACCCGGAAGTGGAGGGCACCATGGGCCAGTACGACAGTCGCAACGGGGGCAGTATCTATCTGGTCGAGGACGAAGCTGACGTTGCCCGCCTCGCGGTACGTGACCCCGGTCGGTTGGCTTACGTTACCCAGACCACCTTGTCGATGGATGACACCGCCAAGGTCATCGATGCATTGCGCCAGCGTTTCCCGGGTATCGAAGGGCCACGCAAGGACGATATCTGCTACGCCACCACCAACCGCCAGGACGCTGTGCGTCAGCTGGCCCTGGAGTGCGATCTGGTGCTGGTGGTCGGATCCCACAACAGCTCCAACTCCAATCGCCTGTGTGAGCTGGCTGAGCGCTGTGGCACCGAAGCCTACCTGATCGACAACCCCGGGTGTATCGACGTCAACTGGCTGCGCGGCAAAACCTCTATCGGTATCACCGCGGGAGCGTCTGCGCCGGAAATATTGGTCGAACAGGTGGTCGCGCATCTCCAGGCTCTGGGGGCTGACTTGCCCGCCGAATTGCCCGGTATTCCGGAAAATATCCGCTTTACGCTGCCCAAAGCCTTGCGTAGCTCCTAAGCCGGGGCGCAGTCCTCACCCCCGATGCGCTGCATGCGCACGCGCCCACCCCGGGCGAGCACCAGGCGATAGCCCTCACCGCCGGCGCTGGGGCAAATCTCGAACGTACCCATTTGCAGCATGCCGCCGCCCCCGCCGTGGGCGCGCCTCGCCTCGCCGGTGCCGATAAAGGACACATAGTCCTCGACCCAGTGGTTGCCCCGTATGACCACGCCGCTCAACGCGTCCGTGCGGCTCACCCATTCATCGCTATCGTCGGGTTTACCCGAATTCGCTGTATCGACAAACAACAGCCAACCCTGATGCCAGTCCTCCTGCGCACGCAGCGTTACCCGCTGGTTCCGACTCACGGCCAGCGTGCGGGCTTGCTGCAGTGCCTGGCGAAGTTCGAAGGCGGCTGCTCGGGACTGGGTATTGTGCAGTTGTTGGGTCATGGCCGGTAAACCGGCACCCATCAGGATGGCCAGGACGGCCAGAGAAATGACAAGTTCATAGAGTGTGATGCCGCGCTGGCGCATAGCTATCCTCCTTGATAACCGTTTATCCCGTCTTGCGCGCCGATGGTCGCCACCGGCCTGCCTGACGGACGTCCTTGTGGTAGTGTCAAAAATACTAAATTGCGCCTGCGTGTCCGTCCAGACCCGCTGTTTGGCTCTGGCGCATAAAGATGTGAACTGCCTCACGAAACAAAAAACTCAGTAACGGTACGCTGCGATAACAATGAACAAGGTGCCAAAGCTTATGCGTAAAGAACGGGGATTCACCCTGATAGAGCTGATCGTCACCCTCGCCGTGCTCGCCATCGTTGCGGGCTTCGCGATTCCGGGGTTTAACAGCCTGATTCAGAGCAACCGCTCGGTGGCCCTGGCAGAGGATCTGTTGTCTGCGGTGAACTACGCCCGCAGTGAAGCGGTGCGCCGGGGTCAACGGGTGAGTCTGTGCGCCAGTGACAACGGTACCAGCTGTACCGGCGACTGGGTTGACGGGTGGATTGTTGTGGTTGACACCGCGACCACCGATACCGCCAATGCGCCGGTGGTCGCCAACATAGATGCGGTGTTGCGCCATTGGGAGGGGCCCGGGCTCAATGCCGCCATCACCGTGGAGCAGCCGGCGGGTACCGATCGAAGCTTTATTCGCTATACCCGCACGGGCACCCTGGCGCGCACGGGCAATGCCCGCCTGCAAACCAGCATTGCCAATTGTGCGAGCGACCGCGCGCACCGTATTGATATTCGCCAGGGCGGAGCCGTCAACCGCTCGCGCGCTGATTGTTAGGAGGAACACCTGTGAAGCATTCACGTAAGCGCCAGGGCGGCGTCGGTTTGATCGAGGTGCTGGTCACCGTACTGATTTTGGCGGTATCGCTGCTGACTATCGCGGCCCTGCAGACCCGTTCACTGCAATACAACCACAGTGCCTATCTGCGCTCCCAGGCCAATATTCTGGCGTATGACATCCTCGACCGGATGCGCATCAATCAGGGCAACCTCAATGCCTACAGCGGCCTTGATTTTGGCGATGAGCCTGCCGGTACCTCGCTGGCGGCCACGGACGTGGGCGAGTGGCTGGCCGTGATCGAGCGGACATTGCCGGGCGGGGAGGGCGCCATCACCTGTACCAACCGTCTGTGCACCGTCAGTATTCGCTGGAGCGAACAGGACAGCGCCGGTGATGATGACCTCACCGATTTCTCCTATACCACTCAACTCTAAGGCAGGCGTTATGTTTCGGCAAAAAGGTTTATCGCTGATCGAACTGATGATCTCCATCGCCGTGGGCCTGGTTTTGATGACCGGTGTGGTCCAGTTGTTCCTCGGCAGTCGGGTGACTTTCGAAACGCAACAGGCAGTTTCCCGGGTTCAGGAAACTGGGCGTATGGCCATTGAATTTATGGCTCAGGATATTCGTATGGCGGGTTATCGCGGCTGCTCCCAGAATGTGGAGCCCGTGAGTAATCTTGAGGCGTCGACCGATTACAACTACGATTTTGGTTTCGGCAATGAAATTGAAGGTTTCTCGGCGGGAGGGACGGAAACTCATCCGTTGGGTGCGGGCGTTACACCTGTCGCCGGGTCAGATATTCTTGTCATTCGCTCCTCCGGTGAGGATAGCGTCAGTATTATCAATAAGGTCCCTAACAATGCCAATTTTGATGTTCCTGGTGCGTCGAATAACGAGTGTATCACCGGTCAGGACATTTGTGAGGGTGATGTGGTGATGCTGTCGGATTGTTCACAGGCTGCGATTTTCCGCATCGCCAATATTGCCTCGAATAATCCTATCAATGTCGTTCACTCCAATGCGAACTTCCCCAGTGGCCCGCGCAATATGAGCCCGCAGCTGCCTATGGAGTTTGGTTCGGGCGCGGAGATCGTCAAGATGGTGACCAGCACCTACTACGTCGCGCCGAGCACAGTAAATCCTGGGCAAACCAGCCTGTGGAAGCGCCAGTTTGGTGACAGTTTTGAACTTGTTGAAGGCGTCGAAACCATGCGCCTGCGCTATGGCGAGGACACCAGCGGTAATGGCGTGCCCGATACTTATCGGCGCCACAATGTGGTGAGTGACTGGAGCCGGGTGGGAGCCGTACGCATTGAGCTACTGGTGCGCAGTGAAACTGACGGCGTGCTGGAAGAGCCGCAACCCTATGTTTTTGATGGTGCCGATGTGACTCCAACCGATCGTCGGTTGCGCCATGTGTTTATCAATACTATCGCGGTGCGTAACCGCTTGCAGTGATTTTTCAAGAACGATCACCAAAAGGTGCAGCAGTTATGAAATCTGGACAGAGATCTTCCCAACGTGGTGCCGTGCTGATAGTCGGACTGATTATGGTGCTATTGATGACCACTATTGGTCTGGCCGCCATTCGCGGGTCCAGCATGCAGGAAATGATGGCTGGGAATATGCGCGATCGCAACCTTGCCTTTCAGGCGGCGGAGGCCGCCCTGCGTGTGGCTGAGCGGGATCTGGCGGCGCGCGCCACCATGCCGGCTTTTGATGGCTCGGTAACCGGATTTCTGGACGCTGACGAGCCGATTAATCGAGCAGCGGCCTGGAGTCAATTTTCCTGGGGTAATCAATCCCTTTCCTCGGCGCTGGAAATCGACGGTGTTAGCCAGACCCCGCGCTACGTGGTTGAAGAGATTACCGCTACCCGTGTAGCGGGTACGGATGGCAGCGCGGTGGATTTTGAGAGCCTGCTGACCTATGAAGAAGCGGTTCACTATCGCATTACCGCGCGCGGTGTAGGCGCCAACCCCAGTACCGAAGTCATTTTGCAAACGATGTTCAAACGTTAACCCGTGAGAGTGTAAAGCCATGATCTCAACGAAGATATACAGTAATGCGCTAAAGGCGCTCACGGTGGTGGGGCTCTACGCCGCAGCGGCGATGCCGGTATTGGCTCTGGAGCTGTCCCAGTCACCGCTGTTTCTGGCTCAACCAGTCCGCCCGCTGGTGATGCTCAACATGTCCAATGATCACCAACTGTATTTTAAGGCCTACGATGATTACTCGGATCTGACGGGTGATGGACGCCCCGATACGACCTATGTGCACGATTACGATTACTATGGATACTTTGATTCCGGGAAGTGTTACACCCATACGAGTAATCGTTTTGTGCCGTCGCGCGTGGTCGATGAAGATGGCTACTGTAATCATGGGACAGCGGCGAATGAGTGGAGTGGTAATTTTCTTAATTGGGCAACGATGACTCGCATGGATGCTGTGCGGAAGATACTGTATGGCGGATTGCGCCATGTGGACACGGCAACAGAGACGGTGTTGGAAAGGGCATTTATTCCGCATGACGCTCATTCTTTTTCGAAGTACTACAACGGTACAGATATCGGTCGTCTTACGCCGTTTGGCAGCGTTACGTCAGGACTGACTGAAACCAAGGAAACGGGGATTACTATCTGTAATACAACAGAGGGGAGTGGCTTCTCCCAGAATGTGACCAATCCTCCGTTGCTCCGAGTAGCAGAGGGAAACTTCTCCCTCTGGAATAGCAATGAGCGCTGGCAATGCCGTTGGCGCGAAGATATGACTAGCGCTGGGCAAGGTGTAAATGATAATGACCCTGATATTACAGGTATTTATGCCTATTCAGATAGCCCGCAGCGCAGTGAAGATAGCTTGGGCGAGGGTGATTATATTGTGCGGGTCAAGGCCTGCGTGCCCGGATTGGAAGAGGAAGACTGTCGCTCCTACCCCAGCGGAAATACTAAGCCCTCCGGGCTTCTGCAAGAGTACGGCGAGCGAGGCCGAATTCTGTTTGGTCTTATGACCGGGTCCTACGGTCGAAATAAGAGTGGTGGTGTTTTAAGAAAAAATATCGGCGACCTGCAAGATGAGATCTATTCTGAAACCGATGGCCGCTTTAAAGCTTCGCCAGAATCCGGCGGTATCGTCGATACGCTCAATCGGTTAAGGATCTTTGGGTACAATTACAACTCAGGTGAATACAGTGGTGGAACTGCCTCCGACAACTGCCCGTTCGGGCTCACGGGGTTTGATGATGGGGATTGTAGCAACTGGGGTAACCCCCAGTCAGAGATATATCTTGAGTCGTTAAGATATTTGGCGGGAAAGGCCCCTAACTCCGGCTTTGTTACAGACGATAGCGATTATATTCCCGGCTTGGTGACCGCCGACTGGAATGATCCAATCAGTACGGCAAATTTTTGCGCCCCTTTGAGTGTTATTCAGTTCAATGCATCAAAAAGTTCGTTCGATGACGATGTCAGTGGCGTAGGCGATCTGGGGTTGACCGACGTCCGCGGCTGGGTGAACCGGATCGGAAGTGCTGAGTCTATTCACGGCAATCAATTTTTTGTGGGCTCCTCAGGCACACAGGACGATCAATTGTGTACCCCCAAACTAATTTCAAACCTGGGAGATGTGCATGGTATATGCCCGGACGCGCCGAGACTTGAGGGGACCTACAATATTGCCGGCTTGGCGTACTATGCGAGGACCAACAGCATTCGGACAGATCGTCAGGGTGAGCAAACCGTCAGGACCTACGGGGTGGCTTTGTCCTCCGCGACTCCCACGCTTACAGTGCCTGTGCCAGGCTCTGCAGGCCGGACGATCAGTATTCTGCCTGCGTGTCAGAACCTGCAGACGTCTGGTGGCGTTAGAGAGGGGAACTGCGCAATTGTCGATTTTAGAATTATTGAAGAAAATCGGGGCGCTTTGGTCAATTCCGGGAAAGTCTATATCAATTGGGAGGCCGCTGAGCAGGGTGGCGACCACGATTCTGACATGTGGGGCGTTCTGGAGTATGAAGTAGTACCTGGTAGGGTAGAAGTCACGACTAACGTGATGCAGCAGTCGTCGGGCCGTCCATTAGGCTTTGGATACGTCATAAGCGGTACCACCTCAGATGGCTTTCAAGTCCACTCTGGGATCAATAATTTTACGCGGCCGGCTGCGACCGCGCCGGTCGGTGCTGTAATTAATGGATGTAACAATTGTACGGTTGGCAACACCGAGACCACAAATACGTACATTGTTGGCGATTCGCTGGCAAATCAATTGCAGTCGCCGTTGTATTATGCCGCCAAATGGGGAGGTTTCTCTGATGATGCGATGGAAGAAAGCGATATTGCAGAGAGTGAACCTGAAACCTACTTTTTTGCTACCGAGCCCCGGCAGCTCCAAAGGGACCTTGATGACGCGCTGCGCCAGGTTGCGGACGAGGTGGGCTCTGCCTCGGCAGTAGCCACCAACTCTACACGCCTGGGCACAGACACCGTAATCTATCAAGCGTTGTTTGACAGTTCTGACTGGACCGGTGAGCTGCAGGCGATCGAGCTGCGCGAAGACGGTTCTCTGGGGGATGTGAAATGGAGCACTCGTGACACCTTTCAGCCGATCAATCACAATGTCCGTCGTATCTTTACCCATGATGGCGACAGCGGGGTTGAGTTTCAGGTACAGAACCTGAATGACCAGCAGCGCACTCTGTTGGCGGGTGGCGAGGATAACCTCATTCTTGCAGAGGCCCGTCTGAATTGGGCACGCGGCCAAGCCGTGCCCGGGATGCGCGAACGCTCCGGTATTTTAGGGGATATCATCAATTCCGATCCGGCTTTTTCCGGTACCAACAGCTTCCGTTTCTACGGTCTTGATGAGGATCTGGGTGGCCCCGAGTACCGGGACTTTGTTGACACCAAGCAGGGACGACCGGAGGTAGTGTTCGTCAACTCCAACGGCGGCATGCTGCATGCTTTTGACGCTCAAACGGGCGAAGAGCTATTTGCCTATGTACCTTCGACGGTCTATGAACAGTTGTACAATATGAGTCTGCCGAACTACGGTGCGCCCTCCAATCCGCACCAATACAGTGTCGATGGGCAAATCTTTGTAGGCGATGCCTATATTGATGATCAGTGGCGAACGCTGTTGGTGGGTGCTTTGGGTGCGGGCGGCCGGGGGCTGTTTGTGCTGGATGTCACCGACCCCGAGAACTTCAGTGCGAACGATGTGCTTTTTGAGATCACGCCGACCACTCATGCTGACGTGGGCCAAGTTATCGGTCAGTCATTGGTTGCGCCGACGTCGGATGGTTGGTATATCTTTTTTGGCAATGGCTACAATTCGGTCGACCATCAAGCTAAATTGATGATGGTGAAGGTGGATAATGGCGGTGCGACGGTGCGCACCTACGGGTCGAGCACAAATGGCAGCGATGCAGACCCCAACGGTATGGCGGGCCCTGCGTTGATGGTAAATGGGGTTGGCGAGGTAACCCATGCTTATGCGGGCGATTATCACGGCAACCTGTGGAAGTTCAGCTTTACCCACAGCAATACAGGCAACTGGGGGGCGGCCTACAGTCAGGGCCAGAACCCACTACCCATGTTCACGGCAATCGATCGCAATAATCGCCGTCAGCCGATCACCGCGTCACCTACTTTGGGTGTCAACGCGCAGAAAAACAACGCGGTAATGGTGTACTTTGGCACCGGCAGTTACTTGACCGACGCGGATAACGCCCCGGGTAACGTTATACATAGCTTCTATGCGCTGGCGGATACAGGCAATCGTATTACCGCACGTACGCAGTTGATGGAGAAATCCATTATCTATGAGGGCGACCCCTTGCCATCGATGGACGGTGACCTGGATCGTTTGACCCGACAAGTGGACAAAAACGATGATGATACTTGGTGGGAGAATAAAAGTGGCTGGTTCCTCGACCTTATTGGACCGGATACGACCGTCCCGACCGGCGAGCGGGTCGTGAGTCGTCCCTTGTTGATGTACGACCGGCTGATATTCCCCACATTGATCACCAACGACGACCCCTGCTCCTATGGTGGCTCTGGTTGGCTGATGGAGTTGATTGCGGTAGGGGATCGCTATGTTGGCCACAGTATTCTCGGTGCCGACGGTCTGGCGCTTGATTATGCCGTCATGGGCCTTCCTCCGTTGATCCGCGGTGGCGAATCCGGCTACCTGCCCCTGAGTGATATTAGCGGCGACATCACGGTGCAGGAAGGCTCCATGCCCGCCGGTGCGGTGGGCCGACAATCCTGGCGTCAACTGCGCTAACAGGCTCCATATATAGAAGCGAGGTAACAATGCTCATTCGTAAAAAAACAAAACATGGCGGCTTTACGCTGATTGAGGTGATGATTGTGGTGGTGATCGTCGGTATTATTGCCGGGATCGCCTATCCCTCTTATATGAACTCGGTCATGCGCAGTAATCGGGCGGATGCCAAGGCGGAGTTGAATGATGTGGCGCAGCGCCTGCAGCGCTGCTTCACGGCACACAGCGCCTATAACAGTGCGAGTTGTGGTGTGGCAGATAGCATTTCCGGTGGGGATACCCTGACCTCGCGCGAAGGCCTGTACAGCATCGCGGCGACCACGCTTACGGCGACAACGTATACCCTGACGGCAACGCCGGTAGCGGGCACCATGCAGGCCAACGACAGTGCCTGCACCACGTTGACCCTCGATCATCGGGGCACCCGTGGCGCCACGGGAACGGCGCCGGATGATTGCTGGTAAACACTACTCCTGATCGAGCCCCAGCTTTTGCAATCGGTAGCGCAGGGAACGAAAGCTGATGCCCAGCTCTTTGGCTGCCATGGTTTTGTTCCACTGGGTCTGATCCAGCGTTTTGCACAGGATATCGCGCTCAATGTCAGCCAGGTAGTCGTCGAGTGAGGCGTAGTTGCGCCAGTGCTCGGCACTCTGGCTCGCAGGCTCTGAGGGTTGCAGCGGCGTCATCTGGCGGGTGTTGATGTGCAAATCTGCCTCATCAATTTCCTGACTGTCGCACAGCGTAAAAGCCCGCTCCAGAATGTTTTCCAGCTCTCGCACATTGCCCGGAAAATGGTATTGAGCCAGCACCTCAAGTGCACGTGTTGACAGGGTGGGGCTCGGCACATTGATGCCCGAGGCCAGACGCTCAAGCAAGTGCCGCGCAAGCATTGGAATGTCGTCCTGACGGTCACGCAGAGGCGGGACGTTGATCTGAATCACGTTGAGCCGGTAAAACAGGTCCTGCCGGAAACGTCCCGCGTCGACTTCCTTCTCCAGGGCCTTGTGGGTCGCACACAGCACTCGCACATCGGTCCGGATTTCTTCCTGGGCCCCAATCGGACGTATCGCTTTTTCCTGTATAGCGCGCAGTAGTTTGACCTGCATATCCAGCGGCAGGTCGGCCACTTCGTCAAAAAACAGTGTGCCGCCCTCAGCCTGCTGAAACAACCCGGCCTTGTCCTGATGAGCGCCGGTAAAGCTGCCTTTTTTGTGGCCAAAAAATTCGCTTTCCATCAGCTCGCGCGGAATCGCACCGCAGTTGACCGCCACAAAAGGTTTGTGCGCTCGAGGGCCAAACTGGTGAATGGAGCGTGCCACCAGCTCTTTGCCCGAGCCGGATTCGCCGCTGATATACACCGGTGCCTGGGAGCGCGCCAGTTTACGGATGCTTTGGTTAAGGGATTCAATCGCCGGTGCATTGCCGATAATCAGCGGGTTGTCGCTCGCTTCTTCTGCGCTGAGTTGGCTGGATTCAATTGCGGTGGTAACGATTTTGCGCAGGGTCGCCAAATCCACCGGTTTTGAGATGAAATCAAAAGCGCCTGCTTTCATTGACTCAATGGCGGTGTCAATACAGCCGTGTGCAGTGATTACGGCCACCGGTGTTTGCGGGCACTGGTGCTGAATGTAGTGCACGACCTCCAAACCGTTGCCGTCGGGTAAGCGCATGTCGGTAAGGCACAGTTGGTAGTTGTTCTCCGCTAGCAGCGCTTTGGCTTGCTGCACATCGCCTGCCTGGTCTGTGGCGATCCCCATGCGTCCAAGGGTGATCTCCAGCAGTTCGAGAATATCCGGTTCGTCGTCGATAACCAGTGCGCGTGCTGTGCTCATGCCGCTTTACCTGTGCCTTTGGTTTTCCGTTGTTGCCAGCAGAATGCGAAAGCGGCTGCCGCCGCGTGGGTTGCGTTGGTAGTCTATAGAAGCGCGATTGGCTTCGCAAAGTTCCTTGCAGATATACAGCCCCAGTCCCGACCCCGTGTTGCCGGTGGTGAAAAAGGGTTCGAAAATATGCCGGGCTTTCTCCGCCTCGATGCCGGGGCCCGCGTCGAGGACGTCAATCGAGGGGCGCTGGCGCTGAACGTCGAAGCGACCCATGAGCGCGATGTGCACGCGGCCTTGGGCATCGGCACCGTAACGCAGAGCGTTGTCACACAGGTTGCTCATCACTTGGTAGAGCTGGCTGGGGTCGAATTTTGCCAGCAGCGGCTCGCCGGGGGTGTTGACCGCGATCCGCAGGGGTTCCGCCGCACAGGCATTCTGGTAGTCTTCCTTGAACTTTACCAGCCACTGGCTCAGATCGATCTGAGCCGGTTGAGCAGTACGTCGACGGGAGAGTTGCATCACGTTCTCGATGATATGGTTTACCCGGGTACTGTGGTTATCGATGATTGTCAGTAGCCGCCGGTCGGCTGTGTCCAGGCTATCGGACTCGCCCAGGAGTTGGCTGGCGTGGCTAATGGCGCCCAGCGGGTTGCGGATCTCGTGGGCAATGCTGGCAGTGAGGCGCCCGAGTGAGGCGAGTTTAAGGCGCTGAGCTTGTTGAGTGATTTCCCGGTTGTCTTCAACAAATGCCAGAGTCCCTGTCGCTTCACGTGCTTCAAGAGCTGTGAAGCTGAGCTTGATCTCGGCGCTGGGGGCGCCGTCCAGGTAGAGCAGGGCGGTGGGTTCCTGGGACGCTTGCCACTGCTTCAGCGCATCCGCTACGGCTGGTAGCGCTTCGATATCAGCGGGCGGGGTATGCCCTTCAAGTCCGAGCAGCTGACAGGCGGCACGATTGATCAGTTCGATCTCGCCGTGCTCGTTGATGGCGATCAGCCCGGTGCGCATTTCCTCGACCACCTGTTGCGCCAGGCGCTGCAGATGTGCCGCCTGGCGGGCTTGGGCTTGAGCTTCGGCGTGGGTGGTGCGCAGCCGCCGGTTCAGGTACTGGAAGGCGATGGCGGTGATAAAAATCAGCGCCCCGAGTGAGCCCGCGGCAAACAGGGTCTGGTTGTCCACGCCTACCAGCATCAGGCGCGACAGGCTTTCGGCGATAACCGCAATACTGGCCACGGCCGCCAGGGCTACAGCCAGTCGGCCAGTCAGCAAGATGCCGCCCGCCGCGGTGGCGGCCAGTAACAGATAGCCCATGCCGCTGAGCGCGCCCCCACTGGCATGCATGAGCAGCGTCAGGGCAATGACGTCGATCAGCAGAACCGCAAACAACTGCTCCTGGCTTGGCTGAAAGCGCGCGCGCCAGAGCAGTACCACGGTAAAAATGTTTAATCCGGTGTAGATCAGCGACGTATAGAAAAACAGGGCCGGGTTGTCGTCTCCCAGTATGGAAGGGGCAACGTTGATCTGGAACATGGCCAGCAACACGGTGCCGAGCACGGCGCGATAAAATGTGTAAACCCTGAGCAGGTCGTAGTTGCTGTAGGGGCCGAGCTGGGTTTTTTGTAGGCTGTTCATTATCACCTGCTAACTTGATCGGCAGTTTTTGCCAAATGCGGCGCAATCGCGGACAATGCGCTACCTATTCGTTGACCCACACCTTGAGCACAAGAGGCACATAGTATATGCCAAGCCTGACGCTTGTAATGGCGCAAATCAATACATGGGTGGGGGATATCCCCGGTAACACCGCCCGGGTGATTGCCGCGGCCGAGCGCGCGCTGGCCGAAAACGGCGCTGATGCGGTGATTTTTCCGGAGCTGACCCTTACCGGCTACCCCCCCGAGGACCTGTTGCTACGCCCAAGCCTGGCGCGGCGCATTGAACGTGCGCTGGTGGAGCTGCAACAGGCAAACCTGCGCACCACCCTGGTTCTGGGTTATCCCAAGGTCGTCGCCGGGCGTGTTTTCAATATGGCGGGGGTTATCACCGATGGCGAGCTGGTAGCCGAGTACGCCAAACAGTGCTTGCCCAACTATCAGGTGTTTGATGAGGTGCGTTATTTCGTCCCCGGCGACAGTGCCTGCGTTTTTGATCTTAAGGGTATCCCCACCGCGCTGACCGTATGTGAGGACATCTGGCAGCCCAATCCCATGGCGCAGGCCCAGGCGGCTGGGGCGCGCTTGATGATCAACCTCAACGCTTCGCCTTTTCATCAGGATAAGCAACGCGAGCGCGAGCGCGTAGTGGCAGCCCGGGCCCGGGAGGGCCAGATGCCCATCGTCTACGTCAATCAGGTAGGCGGGCAGGATGAGTTGGTGTTCGACGGTGGCTCGTTCGTGGTCGATGCGGGCGGGGAGTTGTGCGTCCGCGCCGGGAACGGCGACGAAGGCCTGTTCCCGGTCAATCTCACTTGGCAGGACCAGCGTGTGCATCTGGCTCGCCAGACTGTGGCTCCCCAGCAGACCGGACTGGAAGCTGTCTATCAGGCGCTGGTGCTGGGAATGCGCGACTACATCAACAAGAACGGCTTTAGAGGCGTGGTGCTGGGTCTGTCGGGGGGGATCGACTCGGCCCTGACCCTGGCGATTGCGGTCGATGCCCTTGGCGCGGAGCGGGTGGAGGCGGTGATGATGCCGTTTCGCTATACCTCGGACTTGAGCAAAACCGATGCCGCCGATCAGGCGCAGCGCCAGGGCGTGCGCTACAGCTCAATCAGTATCGAGCCCATGTACGATGCCTTTATGGCGGCGTTGGCGGACGAATTTGCCGGGACCGAGCGCGACACCACGGAAGAGAATCTGCAGGCCCGCTGTCGGGGTGTCGTGCTTATGGCGATCTCCAACAAGAAAGGCTACCTGGTGCTGACCACGGGTAACAAAAGCGAGCTGGCGGTGGGCTACTCCACCCTCTACGGCGATATGGCGGGAGGTTTTGATGCGCTTAAAGACGTGCCTAAAACCCTGGTGTTCGCATTGGCGCGCTACCGCAATACCCTGGGCGAGGTGATTCCGGAAACCGTGATTACCCGGCCGCCCTCGGCGGAGCTGGCGCCGGATCAGAAGGACGAAGACAGTCTGCCGCCCTATGAGGTGCTGGATCAGATATTGGCGCTCTACGTCGAACAGGACTGCAGCGCCGAGGCCATTATTGCGCATGGTTTCGCGCGCGAGGATGTGCAGCGGGTGGTGCGCTTGGTGGATATCAATGAATACAAGCGTCGGCAGGCGCCAATTGGGGTCAGGATTACCCAGCGGGGTTTTGGGCGGGATCGGCGCTACCCGATTACATCAGGTTGGAAACCGGGGGACTGAGCCCCCGGTCGGCCCCCTCAGCTTTGGGGCCGGGGGCGCAGGTCGTCGCGCATATACTCGGGGTCGTACAGCTCGCGACTGTCAAAGCCTTCGGGTTCGCGCTTGTCGAACAGGCCAAAGGTCAGGCGGCTGATCCAGGAGCGCTCCCCCGCGCCGGCGTACTGGAAGTCGAACTCGCCAGCAGCATTCAAGGCCGGGTGATCCGGGAAGTTCTCCCGCAGGACTCGCAGGCTCTGCTGTGACAGGTCTTCCATGCCCATCAGGCGATAGCCCTGCACCATGACGGCGAGGGCGTCGGGTACAGCGGGGGATTGGCTGTAATTCTCCAACACGTGGCGGCCGCGGTTGGTCGCCGCCATGTAGGCGCCGCGCTTGAAGTAGTAGTTGGCCACGTGAATTTCCGAGCGTGCCAGCAGGTTGCGCAGGTGGAGCATGCGCTGTTTGGCATCGGCGGCGTAGACGCTGTCGGGGTAACGTGCCAGTAACTGGGAAAAGTGCGCCAGTGACTCGCGTGCCGCACCCGGATCGCGCAGGCTCAGGTCGGTGGGCAGCACTCGCTCAAACATCCCTCGGCCCTCGGTAAACGACGCCATACCCATCATGTAGTAGGCATAGTCAGCATTGCGGTGCTGGGGGTGCAGGCGAATGAAGCGATTGGCGGCCGAGTGTACTGAATCCATCATATTGGAGCGGTAGTAAGCGTAAATCAGCTCCAACTGGGCCTGCTCGGCATAGACGCCAAAGGGGAAGTGCTCTTCCAGCAGCTGCAGGCTGCGGATCGCCTGCTCCCACTGGTTGCGGTTGAGCTGGTTCTGGGCGCGCTCGTACACTTCCGTTTCACTGACGGTATCCGGCTCCCGATCCTTGCTGGAACAGGCGCTGACCAGGGCCAAACTGGCGATCAACAGGTAGGGCAGAACTCGGCTCACAAACATGTAATCTTGGACTCTTATAGCGTGTTAGGGTACAAAGGCGCCTGCAATACCGCCGGGCGCAGCCGGCTATTTAAACACAGTGCCTGCCGTTACCAAAGGGGCGGGCCACGATTATTGGGCAATGCGTGGGCCAGAACCGGCCCGGAGGTCACACCAGAACCATGAAAGAAGTTGTCGAACAGGCCGCCACTGTGCCTTTCACCATGAACGGCATGCGCTTCGACCAGGTCGCGGCGGAGTTGTTCCCGTCGTTTTCCCGGGCCAAGCTGCAGGAATGGATCAAGACCGGCCAGCTGCGGGTCGATGGCCGCGCGGGCAAGCCGAAGGAACGTCTGATTGGCGGTGAGGCTCTGGCGCTCAATGCCGAGCTCGAGGCTCAGGGAGAGTGGGAGGCAGAGCCCATCGCGCTCAATATCCTCTACGAAGATGACGCCCTGCTGGTGATCGACAAGCCCGCCGGCCTGGTGGTGCACCCGGCGGCGGGCAACCGCTCCGGGACGCTGTTGAATGCGCTGTTGCACCACGCTCCCAGCCTGATCAATCTGCCCCGAGGCGGTATTGTGCATCGCCTGGACAAGGACACCACAGGCCTGATGGTGGTTGCGAAGACTCTGGAGGCGCACGCCAACCTGGTGGCCCAGTTGGCCCAGCGCAGTGTCAGCCGCGAGTACGAGGCGGTGCTGGTGGGAACCCTCACCGGTGGCGGTACCGTGGATGCGCCCATTGGCCGCCACAGTCAGCAGCGCAAGCAGATGGCGGTGGTGCCCGAGGGCGGCAAGTCCGCTGTCACTCACTACCGGCTGCTGTCGCGTTTCGAGCATCACACTCATGTGAGGGTGAAGCTTGAGACCGGCCGCACCCACCAGATCCGGGTGCATATGGCCCATATCCAGCACCCCCTGGTGGGCGATCAGACCTATGGGCGGCGGTTCCGTATTCCCAAAGGCGCCAGTGAGGCGTTGGTGGAGTACTTGCGCCATTTCCCGCGTCAGGCGCTACACGCCGCCAGTCTCGGCCTGGAGCACCCGGTCACTGGCGATTACTGCCAGTGGGACAGCCCGCTGCCGGAGGATTTTCGGCGTCTGCTGGATGCCCTGGGGCGCGGCTGATGTTAAGGTTTCCTCTATGAGCCACTGGATAACGCCCGAATGGCCGGCACCGGCCTCCGTCAGAGCCTGCATCACCACCCGCGAGGGCGGGGTGAGTGAAGGTTCCTATGCCAGTTTCAATCTGGCGACCCATGTGGGTGATGCTGCTGCGAAGGTAAGCGCTAATCGCGCGCGGCTGAGGGCGCAACTGAGTCTGTCCCAGGAGCCTCAGTGGCTGGAGCAGGTTCACGGCACCCAAGTGGTGGATGCGCGCGCCGACGGCTGGGTGCGCACCGCCGATGGGTGTGACACCGAGACGCCGGGCCTGGCATGTACTGTGCTCACCGCTGACTGTCTGCCGGTGTTGCTGTGTAACCGTCAGGGCACACGAGTTGCCGCCGTGCATGCAGGTTGGCGCGGTCTGGCGGGCGGTATTGTTGGCGTCGCGGTGGGGCGGTTTCAGGAGCCCTCGGAGTCGCTGATGGCCTACCTTGGCCCAGCCATCAGCCAGCCGGCCTTTGAAGTGGGTGTTGAGGTCCTGGAAGCGTTTTTCGAGGGTGCCCGCAGCGATGCCCAGGTGGACGCCATCGCCGGTGCCTTCACCCCGAGCGACCGGCCACTGAAATTCCATGCTGATATTTACACCCTGGCGCGCGCCGAGCTGGCGGCCCTTGGGGTCACGGCGGTTTACGGTGGCAATTTTTGCACCTATGCCGAGCGCGACCGCTTTTATTCCTACCGCCGGGACAAGACCACGGGTCGACAGGCCAGCCTGATCTGGCTTGCTTGATTTATTGCCCCTCTGCCCCCATAACTGAATCAACTCAGTTATTCCCTTTGGGAGGCAGACTTCATGCGAATCGACCGTTTAACCAACTCGCTGCAAATGGCATTGTCGGACGCTCAGTCTCTGGCAGTGGGCCGGGATCATGCACAGTTGGAACCCTTTCACTTGCTTCAGGCCATGCTCGACCAGCAGGGTGGCACTGTGCGCCCGCTGCTGTCTCAGGCGGGCTTTGATGTTACTGGCCTGCGCAATGCCCTGAGCAAGGCGCTCGATCAGCTGCCGCACATTCAAAGTCCCACCGGCGACGTCAATATGTCACAGGAATTGGGGCGTGTGCTCAACCTGGCAGATCGACGTGCGCAGAAAGAGGGCGATAAATTTGTTTCCAGCGAATCCGTGTTGCTCTCTGCGATGCTCGAAGGCGAGAGCGCGTTTGGCAAACTGCTAAAAGAATTTGGCGATGCCAAGCGTCTGGAGCAGGCCGTGGAAAAAATTCGCGGCGGCGAAACAGTCGACAATGCCGACGCCGAAGGGAACCGTCAGGCGTTGGAAAAGTACACCGTTGATCTGACCGCCCGAGCCGAAGCGGGGAAGCTTGACCCGGTCATTGGGCGGGACGACGAGATCCGCCGTACGATTCAGGTGCTGCAGCGCCGCACCAAGAATAACCCGGTACTGATTGGCGAGCCGGGCGTGGGTAAAACCGCGATTGTCGAGGGCCTGGCTCAGCGGATTATCAACGGCGAGGTGCCCGAAGGCCTGAAAAACAAGCGGCTATTGTCGCTCGACCTGGGCAGCCTGTTGGCTGGCGCCAAATTTCGCGGGGAGTTTGAAGAGCGACTCAAATCCGTGCTCAAAGAGCTGTCGAAGGAAGAGGGCAAAGTCATTCTTTTTGTCGACGAGTTGCACACCATGGTGGGCGCGGGTAAGGCGGAAGGCGCGATGGACGCCGGCAATATGCTCAAGCCCGCTCTGGCGCGCGGCGAGCTGCACTGCGTCGGCGCCACCACCCTGGATGAGTACCGCAAGTATATTGAAAAAGACGCGGCCCTGGAGCGACGCTTTCAGAAGGTGCAGGTGGATGAGCCGAGTGAATCAGACACCATTGCCATTCTGCGCGGGCTTAAGGAGCGCTACGAAGTGCATCACGGGGTCGATATCACCGATTCTGCCATCATCGCCGCGGCCAAATTATCTCAGCGTTACATTGCTGATCGTCAACTGCCGGATAAAGCCATTGATTTGATCGACGAGGCGGCCAGTCGCATCCGTATGGAAATTGACTCCAAGCCCGAGGAGATGGACAAGCTTGAGCGCCGTCTGATTCAGCTCAAGATTGAGCGCGAAGCGGTGAAGAAAGACGAAGACGAAGCCAGCCGCAAACACCTGCAGAAAATCGAAAAAGACATTGATGCGCTTGAGCGCGAGTATGCGCACCTGGATGAAATCTGGCGCTCCGAGAAAGCCTCGTTGCAAGGCTCACAGGAAATCAAAAGCAACCTGGAGCAGGCGCGCCTGGATCTGGAGTCGGCGCGTCGCGCCGGCGATCTGGCGCGTATGTCGGAGCTCCAATACGGCATTATTCCCGAGCTGGAAAAACAGTTGGATATGGCCAGCCATGTGGACATGCTGGATATGCGCCTGCTGCGTAACCGGGTCACCGACGAAGAGATCGCCGAGGTGGTGTCCAAGTGGACTGGTATCCCGGTGTCGAAAATGCTCGAAGGTGAGCGAGAAAAACTGCTCAAAATGGAAGATGCGCTGCACAACCGGGTGATCGGTCAGCACGAGGCGGTGGTCGCCGTGGCCAACGCCGTGCGCCGGTCGCGGGCTGGCCTCTCGGACGCCAATCGTCCGAACGGCTCTTTCCTGTTCCTGGGGCCGACCGGGGTCGGTAAAACCGAACTGTGTAAATCCCTGGCGGAGTTTCTGTTTGATACCCAGGACGCCATGGTGCGCATCGACATGTCCGAGTTTATGGAGAAGCATTCAGTGGCTCGCCTGATCGGGGCACCGCCCGGGTATGTGGGTTACGAAGAGGGCGGCTATCTTACTGAAGCGGTGCGCCGCAAGCCCTACTCGGTGCTGCTGCTCGATGAGGTGGAAAAGGCCCACCCGGATGTGTTCAATATTCTGTTGCAGGTTCTCGAGGACGGCCGCCTGACCGATGGCCAGGGGCGCACTGTGGACTTCCGCAATACTGTGATTGTGATGACCTCGAACCTGGGTTCGGACCGGATTCAGGAGCTGGCTGAAGACCGCTCGTTTGATACCCTGAGTTTTGATCAGAGTGCGGTGGAAGAGGACAGCTCACTCAACAACGAGAACCGCTATAGCGCGATGAAGTCGGCGGTGATGGAGGTGGTGGGCAAACACTTCCGGCCGGAGTTTATCAACCGGATTGATGAGGTGGTGGTATTTCATCCCCTCGGGCGGGCCCAGATCCGCGGTATTGCCGACATTCAACTGGATCAGCTGCGCAAACGTCTGGCCGAGCGCGAGCTGGCTCTTGAGCTGGACGCGGATGCGATGGACAAGCTTGCCGAGGCCGGCTTTGATCCGGTGTACGGGGCGCGTCCGCTCAAGCGTGCGATTCAGCAGTCCGTCGAGAACCCGCTGGCGCAGGCGATTCTCAAGGGCGAATTTGTGGCGGGTGATCTGATTGTGGGAACCGTCGATGGCGAACGCCTGGCGTTTACCCACGGCAAGCGCCACTGAATGGGCGGGTGATCGGCGGGCCTGCTAGCAGTGCTCTTCGATCACCTGCTGGGCTTGGGTGGCGCGCTCCTGGCGCTCGTCGTCATCGATAAAGCGGCGCTGACCGTCGGCGTCTTCCAGCTGAATGCGGGCACCGCTCATCAGCCGTTCCAGATTCTGCTGGGCGATGCGGCAACGCTCCCGGTCGCGTTCCTGTTCCTGTGCCTCAACTCTGGGGGTGATCGGCTCGCTGCGTTCGCGCGGATCCGATTGCGCTGGGCGCTGCACCGGTTCGGATTGCCCCGTGCGGGTGCGAATGCGGGTGGATTCACGGCCCGGGGGCGGTTGGGAGGTAAAGTGAGTCACGCCGCTGTCGTCCACCCAGCGGTAGATCTCGCCGGCTTGGGCGGGCAGAATCGCCAGCGCAGCGAGGGCAGCGCCAATCAGTAACGCCTTGTTCATGTGCAGTACCCGTGTCATAAAAGTGAACCGTGCAATGGTTTACTATAGCGGCTTTGATCGCTGTGTGCAGGGGTCGGCCGGTAAAAGTGTGACCGGCGTCAGAAAATGGCAGCGCGGAAAAGCCGCAGAATGGTGACTAAAAGCCGCCCTTGGCCGCTTTTCCCTTGA
Source organism: Marinimicrobium alkaliphilum (assembly GCF_003259155.1). Taxonomy (GTDB): domain Bacteria; phylum Pseudomonadota; class Gammaproteobacteria; order Pseudomonadales; family Cellvibrionaceae; genus Marinimicrobium_A; species Marinimicrobium_A alkaliphilum. The sequence continues at coordinate 4,948 of NZ_QGMQ01000012.1, read as the reverse complement.
CTTTGGCGGCAATCTTGCGACAATTGGCAGCTCGCTAGATGGCTTGTAGCAACGCCGATAATCTCGGTCACACGTCTACGTCAGGCAGGTCACCCACCTGCCGAACCATTCACTAGTGCGCTGGCGCGTCCACCGACGCCGCCTGCCCCGGGGTCTCGCGCAACGCAAAAGAGCGCGCGAGGGTCGGGAAAACTCACGACGATCATGCACCACGTACGACCTGATCGCGGGCTATAATGCCCGGATTGGGCCTGTTGCGTTTGTGTGCCCAAAACCAGTCAGTACCGACAGTACCTATAGAGGTGATACAAGGTGGAAATGCTCTCAGGTGGAGATATGCTGATCCGCTCCCTGCGGGACGAGGGTGTTGAGTGCATCTTCGGTTACCCCGGCGGTGCCGCTCTGCATATTTACGACGCCATCTTCCGTCAGCAAGACGTAAAACACATTCTGGTGCGCCATGAACAGGCCGCCACCCACGCCGCAGACGCCTATTCTCGGGCCACGGGTCGCGTGGGCACGGTGCTGGTGACTTCCGGCCCCGGTGCCACCAACGCCATTACCGGCATTGCTACCGCCTATATGGACTCCATCCCGATGGTGGTGATCTCCGGTCAGGTTGTGTCCGAACGCATCGGCGAGGACGCCTTTCAGGAAACCGACATGGTCGGCGTGTCGCGCCCGATCGTAAAGCACAGCTTTATGGTCAAGCACGCGAGTGAAATTCCGGATCTGGTGAAAAAAGCCTATTACATAGCCTCCACTGGCCGCCCCGGCCCGGTGGTTATCGACGTGCCCAAGGATATTACCGCGCCCAACGAAACTTTCCCTTACGAGTACCCGGAGCGGGTCAAGATCCGTTCTTATACCCCGGCAACCCGAGGTCACTCAGGCCAGATCAAAAAGGCCGTGCAGCTGCTGATGGAAGCCAAACGCCCGGTCATCTATGCCGGTGGCGGCGTCATTCTGGGCAATGGCTGCGACCTGCTGACAGAGCTGGCGCGGATGCTCAATTATCCGGTGACCAATACCTTGATGGGCCTGGGCGCCTATCCTGGTTCCGATCGCCAGTTCCTGGGCATGCTCGGTATGCACGGGACCTTTGAAGCCAACACGGCTATGCACCACAGTGACGTGATTCTGGCGGTGGGCGCCCGTTTCGACGACCGGGTGACCAATACGGTGAGCAAGTTCTGCCCCTCGGCCAAAATCATTCATATCGACGTCGACCCGGCCTCCATCTCGAAAACCGTGGCCGCCGACGTGCCCATCGTGGGGGCCGTCGACAGTGTCCTGACCGACATGCTGGCGCTGGTCAAGGAGTCTGGCGAGAAACCCGACGGTGAGGCGATTGCAGCCTGGTGGAAGCAGATTGACGAGTGGCGCGAGCGCCACGGGATCTACACCAAGTCACGCTACCGTACCGACGGTGACAAGATCATGCCTCAGGACGTGATCAAAACGCTGTATGAGGTCACCAAAGGTGACGCCTACGTCACCTCCGACGTGGGTCAGCACCAGATGTTCGCGGCCCAGTACTACCTGTTCGACAAGCCCCGGCGCTGGATCAACTCCGGCGGTCTGGGCACCATGGGCTTCGGTTTGCCGGCGGCCATGGGCTGCCAGGTTGCCGACAAGGATGCGGTTGTGGCCTGTGTGACCGGGGAAGGCAGCATCCAGATGTGTATTCAGGAGCTGTCCACCTGTGCGCAGTACCACTTGCCGGTCAAGATCATCTGCCTGAACAACCAGGCCCTCGGTATGGTCAAGCAGTGGCAGGACATGCAGTATGACAGCCGTTACTCCGAGAGCCTGTACGAGGACTCTCTGCCGGATTTCGTCAAACTGGCGGAAGCTTACGGTCATGTGGGTATGAAGGTGACCAAGAAAGAAGAGCTCAAAGCCAAGATGGAGGAGTGTTTCGCGCTCACTGACCGAGTGGTGTTTATGGATATTTCGGTCGACTCTACCGAGCATGTCTATCCCATGCATGTGGCCCCTAACGGCTCCATGCGCGATATGTGGCTGAGCAAAACGGAGCGCACCTGATATGAGACGAATTATTTCCGTATTGGTTGAGAACGCGCCGGGTGCGCTGTCGCGGGTTGTGGGGCTGTTCTCCCAGCGTGGCTACAACATCGAGACCCTGACGGTGGCTCCCACCGAGGACCCGACCCTGTCGCGTCTGACCCTGACCACCATCGGGGACGACCACAAAATCGAGCAGATCACCAAGCACCTGAACAAGCTGATTGATGTGGTCAAGCTGGTGGACCTGAGCGAAGGCGCGCACATCGAGCGCGAACTGATGCTGATCAAGGTCAAGGCCAGTGGCGCCCAGCGAGCCGAGGTCAAACGCTGTGTTGACATCTTCCGCGGTCAGATTGTGGATGTCACCAGCACCTTGTACACCATCCAGATTACCGGCGCGGCCGATAAGCTGGATGCCTTCGTTCAGGCCGTGGGCGATGCCGCCATCCTCGAAGTGGTGCGCACTGGCGTCTCCGGGATCTCCCGGGGCGAGAAAGTATTGAGCCTGTAATTTCCGCCGGCCGGCGGGGCGGGGTTTTACCTGCCGGTCAAAATTATCTACACTGCGCGCCGTTATTGCATTGAGTGGCTGCTAACGGCCGCATTCATTACATTTGAGGGGATTTCTCCATGCACGTCTATTACGATAAAGATTGTGACCTGTCGATCATCAAGGGCAAGAAGGTTGCGATCATCGGTTACGGCTCCCAGGGCCATGCTCACGCCAACAACCTGAAAGAATCCGGTGTTGATGTTGTGGTCGGCCTGCGCGCCGGCTCTGGCTCTGCGGCCAAGGCCGAAGGTGCCGGTCTGAAGGTTCAGGACGTTGCCGCCGCTGTTGCTGGCGCCGACGTGGTGATGATGCTGACGCCGGACGAGTTTCAGTCCCAGCTCTACGCGGACACCATCGAACCCAACCTGAAACAGGGCGCTACCCTGGCCTTTGCCCACGGTTTTGCGATCCACTACAACCAGATCGTGCCCCGCGCCGACCTGGACGTGATTATGGTTGCCCCCAAGGCGCCGGGTCACACTGTGCGCTCCGAGTTCGTCAAGGGCGGCGGCATCCCTGACCTGATCGCCATCTACCAGGACGCCTCTGGCAAAGCCAAAGACGTGGCTCTGTCCTACGCCAGCGCCATCGGTGGCGGCCGTACCGGTATTATCGAAACCACCTTCAAAGATGAAACCGAAACCGATCTGTTCGGTGAGCAGGCGGTACTCTGCGGCGGCGCTGTAGAGTTGGTCAAAGCCGGTTTTGAGACCCTGGTGGAAGCCGGCTACGCCCCCGAGATGGCCTACTTCGAGTGTCTGCACGAGCTCAAGCTGATTGTCGACCTGATGTACGAAGGCGGCATCGCGGATATGAACTACTCCATCTCCAACAACGCCGAGTACGGTGAGTATGTGACCGGCCCCGAGGTAATCAACGATCAATCTCGCGAAGCCATGCGCAATGCACTCAAACGTATCCAGAGCGGCGAGTATGCCAAGATGTTCATCAGCGAAGGCGCCCTGAACTACCCGTCCATGACGGCTCGTCGCCGCCTGAACGCGGAGCACCCGATCGAGCAGGTGGGCGGCCGTTTGCGCGCCATGATGCCCTGGATCGGCTCCAGCAAAATCATCGACAAGAGCAAGAACTGAGTAAGATTGCTCAACTGTTGATCGAAAACGCGGCTTCGGCCGCGTTTTTTGTTGGGTCGGCGCTATTGGCCAAGGCGCTCCAGCTGTGGTGAAATAGCTTAAGCGCCTATATTGTGTGCGCAGAGGGGAATACCGAGATGACTATGACTGACGAAGAGCGGGAGCAAGCCGGGGCGGGCGAAAACACCGAGAGCCTGCTGCCCTTTGGTGAACATGTGGAAGAAGTGTCCGAGAACGGCAAAAAAGTGCGCCATCGAGGTGTCTACTTGCTGCCTAACCTGTTTACCACCGGGGCGCTTTTTGGTGGCTTCTACGCCATTATTGCCGCGATGGATGGTAGCTACGCCGCTGCGGCGATTGCTATCTTTATCGCCATGGTGCTCGATGGCCTGGATGGCCGAGTCGCTCGTTTAACCAATACTTCGAGCGCATTTGGCGAACAGTACGACAGTCTCGCCGATATGGTGTCCTTCGGCCTGGCGCCGGCGCTGGTGATGTTTTCCTGGGCGCTGGGGGATCTGGGCAAGATTGGCTGGGCGGCGGCCTTTATCTATACGGCCTGTGCCGCGCTGCGCCTGGCCCGCTTCAATACCCAGATTGGCTCCGTGGACAAGCGCTACTTTATTGGCCTGGCGAGCCCGTCGGCCGCGGCCATTATTGCCGGGGTTGTCTGGATTGGCAGCAGTGCCGAGAGCGACCTGTTGACCGCGATGGCGGCGGCGATTATCACTCCGCTGGTAGGTTTGCTGATGGTCTCAAACTTTCGTTACAGCAGTTTCAAGGGGTTGGACCTGCGTGGTCGGGTTCCCTTTGTCGTGATGTTGGCGGTGGTCTTTGTCTTTGTCATCGTCACATTGCACCCCCCGCTGGTGCTGCTGACCGGGTTTGTGCTCTATGGCTTGTCAGGGCCTGCGGTCTGGACCTGGCGTCGGCGCGAGAGCATTCAGGCGGGTTGGCAGCGCTGGCGCGCCCGTAAAAACGCCGCCGAGGCCGATGAGGATGCTTGATATTTGAACACTTAGGTTGCCGTTTGAGCGCTCTTTAACGAAGTGCGCAAAAACTTGCAGTTTTTCGCTGGCAGGGGCTTGCGCGGCGGAGAATCAGACGTATAATGCGCGCCTCCTCCACGGAACGGCAGGGCGGTCAGAGCGGTTGTTCTGGCGGTGAAAAACTTCTGCACATTAAGGGGTTTACAAACGGACTTTAGGGCGTATAATGCGCGCCTCGCTCAACGGAAGAGAGGGGTTCAGTGGGAGGCTTAGGCCGCTGC
>NZ_QGMQ01000011.1 GCF_003259155.1 Marinimicrobium alkaliphilum | reverse complement strand
TCCCTCTCCGCCATACAAGAAACCGTCCCGACAGGGGCGGTTTTTTTATGGCTGAAAGGTTAATCTGTCCATTACAATAATTAACGCACAGTGATTGAATTAGTGAGGAGGCGTGTGTAATCATAGAGACCACTGACATAATGCAAAAATAAAGGATCTCCTATGTCCCGCTTTTTGATGCTCTTGACCCCAATCGGCTGCGCTTTGACGCTTATGGCCTGCGGCAGTACAAACACCGCTGTTACGTCCAGCGATGGACCCAACGACAGTGCCGATTCCGGTCTGTATGCCGAAGACTATCGTCTACAGCAACGCTTTTCGCCCCAGGAAAACTGGCTCAATGACCCCAATGGTCTGGTGTACCTGGACGGCACTTACCATATGTTCTATCAGTACAACCCCAACGGCGATCAATGGGGCTATATGTCCTGGGCGCACGCCACCAGTACCGACCTGGTGCACTGGGAAGAGCAGGGCGTGAAGTTGCCTTACCAGACCGACGGCTCGGGTGCTGTCAGCGAAATGATCTTCTCCGGTACTGCCATTGTCGATCACGACAATGCTGCGGGCTTTGGCGAGAACGCGATTCTGGCGTTCTACACCAGTCACTACCCTCAGGGCTCACCCGATCATCCTGGCAACTCGGTCCAGGCTCAATCGGTGGCCTACAGCACGGATAACGGTGAGACCTGGACTTTTTACGAAGGCAATCCGGTGGTGGACATTGGGCACCCGGATTTTCGCGACCCCAAGGTTTTCAAGTACACCGACGGTGAGCAAGACAAGTGGATTATGGCCGTGACCCTCTCCATCGATCGCCAGGTGGCCTTTTATGAGTCCACCAATCTGGTGGATTGGGCGCTGGCGAGCACCTTTGGGCCCGCCAATTCAGTCAGTGGCATCTGGGAAATGCCGGACCTGTCGCGCTTGCCGGTGGACGGTGACCCCAATAATCAGAAGTGGGTCATGCTGCTGAGTGTGGGTGATGGCGGCGCGCCCAATGGCGGCTCCGGCGTGCAGTACTTTATCGGCGATTTCGATGGCACCCACTTTACCGCCGACAATGTGGTCGACGATCCGATGACTGAGCTGGACGAGGGCGTTCTGTTCGAGGATTTCGAATCCGGCTATGGGCAGTGGACCGCCACCGGTGACGCCTTTGGGGATGCTCCTGCCCAGGGCGCCCTGCACGGCCAGCAGCCAGTCACAGGCTACTTGGGCGATGCCCTGGTGAACAGCTTTTTGGGCGGCGACGAAACCACCGGTACGCTCACCTCTGACGAGTTCGAGATTACCCACGGATACATTCATTTCCTGATCGGGGGTGGCCGCCATCCGGCGGACTCGCCTGAGGGTGAAACCACCTTTAATCTTTACATCGACGGGGAGCGGGTGCGTTCCGCGACCGGCCGCAATGCTGAGCATTTGGAGTGGGAAAGCTTTCACGTCGAGGACTATGTCGGCCAGACCGGTCAACTCCGGGTCATCGACGCCAATGCCGGCGACTGGGGTCACATCAATGTGGATCACATCTGGTTCTCCGGCGAGGCGTTTGAGCCACAGACCGGCGAACTCTGGATGGACCACGGCGCCGACTTTTACGCCCCCTTCACCTGGGAAAATATGCCCGATGACCGGCGGGTCACCATCGGCTGGGCCAGCAACTGGCGCTACGCCGGGGCCATTCCTACCGAAGGTTGGCGCGGTAGTATGAGCCTGGCCAGAGAGATGACGTTGCGTACCGTCGGCGACCAGGTGCAACTGTTTCAGGAGCCGGTTGAGGAAGTAAAAGCTTTGCGTAGCCGCACGGCTTACCACTTGTCCGAGCCGGTCGCGCTCGATGGCCAAGAGCTGGAAATCACCGGTGGGGATTTTCGGGCGAATACCGCCGAAGTGGAGCTGGAATTTGAGCTGGGCGACGCGGAGGAGGTTGGTCTGCGTCTGGTGACGGGCCCTAACCATGAGCTGGTGATCAGTTATGATGTCGCGGCGGCCGAACTGCGGGTAGATCGTCGCCGTTCAGGGCATACGGCTTTCCACCAGGACTTCCCTGCGCTGCACCGGGGTCCGATGACGGCCCCCGACGGCCGGATTCGATTGCGGGTTTATTTCGATACATCCATGGTTGAAGTCTTTGGTAACGATGGCGAAACGGTGTTTGCCAACCGCTATTTCCCTCATACGGGCCACGGGCGTTTGTTTATGTACAGCGAAGGCGGCCGTGCCTCGGTCAACGCGGCAGAGGCCTGGGAGTTGAAGTCGATTTGGCGCTAATACACTGATTTATCGATGTTTATTGATCCTGATACACAGGCCCCGGTGATACGCTGGGGCCTTTTTCAGTTCTCCAGCTCCTCTTGAGAGCATAAGTGGCTGAAGGTGTTTCCCGCCCGGGAAAACTGAGCTCAGCTTCAAGCTTTCCCTTTGGCGCAATTTTCACCTAGACTGTACTGAAACTCCTATGCAGTAGTCTACTATGACCGCGAATCAGGCTCCCGGCCAGTCACTCTCGCTCAACGCCGAAACGCTTCAGGCCCTGATAGATCACATGCCTGTTTCGGTGATGATTCATCACCCGCAGACTCTGGAGGTCTTGTATGCCAATGACTCTGCTCTTGCCAGCTTCCGGGTCGATGATATTCACGGCATCAATCAGGGCTTCATTTTCAATCCGGATGCCTTCGGCGAACCGCCTTGCAGCTGGGATGATATGCGGACATGGTTTGCTCGGGCGGCGGAGCAGGGGCCGCAGCGGTTTTTATGGAGCACCCCCCTGTCTGACGGCAGCCTCCTGTGGGAGGATGTCTTTCTTGAGCCGATCACCCTGGATGGGCGCCTCTATATCAGCTCGACAGCCGCAGATGTCACCGCCAAGATCACGGCTGAGCAACGGGTCAAAGCGCGCTTGCAACTGGAGCGGTTGGTCAGTCAGATCAGCCGCCACCTGCTCACTCGGGCACCGGCGGAAACTCAGAAATCAATTACCGACGTCCTGGGTTTACTGGGCGAGCATCTTCGTGCTGATCGGGCTTATGTTTTTCTCTACAACCCTGGCAACGAGACGTTGCGTAATAGCCACGAATGGTGTGCTCCGGGGATCGCACCTCAGCAGCAGGATCTGCAGACACTTCCTGTAGAGTACCAGTCGGACTGGCTCGAAGCGCTTCAAGGGGATCACAGGGTGGTGGTGGATCAACTGGCGAGCCAAACCCTCACGCCCCAGTTGACGGCCATTATGGAAGCCGGCGGTATCCATTCAATCCTGTTGGTGCCGATCATACAGGACGGCCAGTTTACCGGTTTCATGGGCTTTGATGCGGTGCGTCAGGCGCGACAGTGGCCCGAGGACGATATCGCCATGGTTCAGGTAGTGGCGGGGCTGGTGGCGAGCGCACTAACCCGCGAGTCACTGGTTGATGCCTTGACCTATGAAGCCCATCACGACAGCTTGACCGGATTGTGGAATCGCCGTTATCTGGAGGGGCACATTCGGCAGAATATTCAGCGCGTCCACCGCTATGGCACTCACTTTGCTGTTGTACTTTTCGATGTCGACTACTTTAAGCGGGTGAATGACCGTCATGGCCATAATGTGGGTGACGAAGTCCTGCGCGAGGTGGCTCGGCTGTTGTGGGGTGCAACGCGTAAGAGCGATATTTTGGCGCGTTGGGGCGGTGAGGAATTTCTGGTGCTGTTGCCGGAAACGGATGCCGGCGGTGCACAGGCTTTTGCTGAGGGTTTGCGCGCGCAGATCGAAAGTTACCCCTTTGTGATTCCGGAAGGCCTGACCATCAGTGTGGGCGTTACGGTGATGGAGGCGGACGACAGCTTTGCCAGCCTGCTTAAGCGCGCCGATGCCGCGCTGTATCAAGCCAAAGAGCATGGTCGGAATCAGGTCGTGAGTGTGGGCCTCGGGGATTGAAAGGGGCGGGTGCCTCATTGTCGGATTACGCCCTCGGCTAATCCGACCTACTCAGACAATGGCACGCCCTTTCCCGTAGGTCGGATTAGCGTAGCGTAATCCGACAACAGAACCCACGCCCTTTCCAGTAGGTCGGATTAGGCGCAGCCGTAATCCGACACCTGAGCCACCTCACCCGCTCAAAACACCCACGCAAAAAACTACAAATCGGCAATCCGCTGAGCCTGCTCACGCAGTTTTTCAAGCGCCGTCTGCAGCTCCGCCAGGCGATTGCGTTCCTTATTCACCACTTCCACGGGCGCCTTATCCACAAAGCCACTGTTGTTCAGTTTGGCTTGGGTACGCTCGGCGTCCTTCTCCAGTTTGGCGATTTCCCGGTTCAGGCGCTCCAGCTCAGCGTCTTTATCGATCAATCCCGCCATGGGTACCAGCAACTCCATGCCGCCGGCCAGGGCTGTGGCAGATACAGGGCCCTCCTCACCGGCATTGAGCCAGGTGACGCTTTCGAGGGAGGCAAGCTTGGTCAAAGCGGCCCGATTTTGTTCGAGTCGGCGCTGGTCTTCGGTGCTGCCGTGCTGGATAAACAGGGGCACACTTCTGGCGGGGGAAATATTCATCTCCCCGCGAATGTTGCGCACGCCCAGAATGACTTTCTTCAGCCACTCAATGTCGTCAACCGCTTGCGGGTCGAGTTTGCTTTCATCGGCAACGGGGTAGGCGGCCTGCATGATGGTTTCGCCTTTGGCGCCTGCCAACGGCTTGATGCGCTGCCAGATTTCCTCGGTAATAAAGGGAATCAGCGGGTGCGCCAGGCGCAGGATCGCTTCCAGTACCCGAATCAGGGTACGGCGGGTGCCTTTCTTCTGCGCCGCGCTGGCATTGTCGTCCCACAAAATGGGTTTGGACAGTTCCAGATACCAGTCGCAGTACTCGTTCCAGACAAACTCGTACAGGGCCTGGGTAGCCAGATCCAGGCGATAAGTGTCAAGCGCCTGGGTCACGGATTTCTCGGCCTGCTGCAGTCGCGCGACGATCCAGCGGTCCGCCAGGGACAGTTCATAATCCTCGCTGCCGTCCTGGCCGCAATCGTGCTCTTCCGTGTTCATCAGCACGTAGCGGGTGGCATTCCACAGCTTGTTGCAGAAGTTGCGGTAGCCTTCAACCCGGCCCATATCGAACTTGATATCCCGGCCGGTAGAGGCCAGTGAGCAGAAGGTCAGACGCAGGGCGTCGGTGCCGTGGGCGGCGATGCCCTCGGGGAATTCCTTGCGGGTCTGCTTTTCAATTTTGCTCGCCAGCTTGGGCTGCATCATGCCCTGCGTGCGCTTCTGTACCAGGGTCTCCAGATCGATGCCGTCGACAATATCCAGGGGGTCGAGCACGTTGCCCTTGGATTTGGACATCTTCTGGCCGTAGCTGTCACGTACCAGGCCGTGCACATACACGGTTTCAAAAGGCACCTGGGCCTTGCCATTGTCATCCTTGACCAGATGCAGGGTGAGCATGATCATGCGCGCCACCCAGAAGAAAATAATATCGAAGCCGGTGACCAGCAGATTCGTGGGATGGAATTTTTTCAGGAACTCGGTCTGCTCGGGCCAGCCCAGCGTGGAGAAAGTCCACAACCCGGAGCTGAACCAGGTATCGAGTACATCTTCGTCCTGCTCAAGCGCAACATCAGCGCCCAGGTTGTGCTTCTCGCGCACTTCCTGCTCGTTGCGCCCGACGTAGACCTTGCCCTGTTTGTCGTACCAGGCGGGAATCCGGTGGCCCCACCAAAGTTGGCGGGAGATGCACCAGTCCTGGATATCCCGCATCCAGGAAAAGTACATGTTTTCGTACTGCTTGGGCACAAACTGGATATCGCCATTCTCGACCGCGGCGATGGCGGGTTCGGCCAAGGGCTGGGTGCGCACATACCACTGGTCTGTCAGCCAGGGTTCCACCACCACGCCTGAGCGGTCACCGCGCGGTACTTTCAGGGCGTGATCATCGATCTTGTCCATCAGCTCGGCCGCTTCCAGATCGGCAACGATCTGTTTGCGTGCGATGTAGCGATCCTGCCCGGCATAGGCGCCGGGCAGGGTGGCGTCGAGGGTGTCGTTGACACTGCCGTCGAGATTGAAAATCTGCGCCTCGGCGAGCACCGCCGCGTTCTGGTCAAGAATATTGATCAGGGGCAGGGCGTGGCGTTTGCCCACTTCGTAGTCGTTAAAGTCGTGAGCGGGAGTGATCTTGACGCAGCCTGTGCCGAATTCGCGGTCGACATACTCGTCGGCGATCACCGGGATTCGGCGGCCCACAAGGGGCAGCTCAACAAATTTGCCGATCAGTGAGGCATAGCGCTCATCGTCCGGATGCACGGCCACGGCGCTGTCGCCGAGCATGGTTTCCGGGCGGGTGGTGGCCACCACCAGATAGGGCTTACCCTCAGCCGTGGTAGCGCCGTCGGCCAGGGGGTAGCGCATGTGCCAGAGGAAACCTTTCTCGTCGTGATTCTCCACTTCCAGGTCAGAAATGGCGGTGTGCAGCGTCGGATCCCAGTTCACCAGGCGCTTGCCCCGGTAAATCAGGCCGTCTTCGTGCAGGCGTACAAAGGCTTCCTGCACAGCCTTGGACAGCCCCTCATCCATGGTGAAGCGCTCGCGGCTCCAGTCCAGAGACGAGCCCAGGCGGCGCAGTTGACGAGTGATATTGCCACCGGACTCAGCCTTCCATTCCCAGACCTTCTCCAAGAACTTGTCCCGGCCCAGGTCGTGGCGGCTGATGTTCTGGGCGGCCAGTTGCCGCTCCACCACCATCTGGGTGGCGATACCGGCATGGTCGGTACCCATTTGCCACAGCGTGTCGTCGCCTTTCATACGGTGGTAGCGGATCATGGCGTCCATCACGGCATTATTGAAGCCGTGGCCCATATGCAGGCTGCCGGTAACGTTGGGCGGGGGAATCATGATGCAGTAGGGGTCGCCTTCGCCCCGGGGCTTGAAATAACCGGCATTTTCCCAGGTTTCGTACCACTGTTGCTCAATGGCGTGGGGCTGATAGGTTTTATCCATGCGTGCGTGGCCTTGTGACGTCGCTGTAGTGAATGTTGAATGGCGCAGATTATACAGCTTATGCCCACAAGGGTGTAGGAAGGGCGGGGAGAATAGGGTTTGGGTGGTTTGTTGTCGGATTACGCCCTGCGGGCTAATCCGACCTACGGGAAGCAGCGTGCCATTGCTCGAGTAGGTCGGATTAGGCGCAGCCGTAATCCGACAATAAGGCCCCCAACCCGACCCAGCGCGCCAATGCACAAGTAGGTCGGATTAGGCAAAGCCGTAATCCGACACATGAGGCAGCGGCCTCAAGTGAGGCACCCGCTCAACGAACAGTGCATTGACGTCCGGGTCGGTCGGGTTCGCGCTGGATAACCCGACAATGCATCAATGGGGTAACGCCAGATCCCAGGATTCGACGTTGAGAAACGTGGTCTCGCCCTGCTGGGACAGCAGATAGACATGATCACTGTGCTCGCCTTCAGGATAAATTCGGAACGAGAACGCGGCGCTGTCATTGATAAAGACATCAACGATCGAGTGGTCGATAAAGATGTGCAGACGTTCCGGTTTACCAAAAGCGGCCTCGTCATAGTCGCCCCTGAAAAAGCGCTTGTCTTCCACCTGGTCAGAAAAGCTGGAGCGGGTTTTATCCAGGACGACCTGCTGGCTATCAGCATCATAGAAGAGGCGCGTGCGCTCAGCGCCATCGGCCGAGCTGGCGATGATTACCCCGTATTGCCCCTGAGCGCTGTCGGCATCCACTTCAACAATGATTTCTTTCATACGTCCGCGAATGCCCGGGTCCTGTTGGCCTGATACCGAGCCCGGCGCTGTCTGGCTGTGGCTGTCCGCCACCCGCAGTGCTTCAAGCTCGGCAATAGGCCGCTGACCGAGCGTTTCGCGGTCGTCCATCAGATACCACTGGCGTGGGAAGCTGAAGGTATGGGTCCAGCCTGCATCCAGTTGCGCCTGAGAGGAGCGGCGTTCGTCAACAATGCCGATACCGACCGGCAGGCCGTCATCCCGGCGCGTGACTGTGGGGGACAGGTGTCCTTCAATCACATCCAGGTTTTTGGGGGTCAGGTAATCCGGCGTAAACCGATTGCCGTCCCAGCGGCCAGTCCAGTAGACCCCGCGGGTGGGCTTGTCTTGGTCATATTTGGAGACCTGTCCGCCGATCGGGTTGACCACCAGGACGTAGGTGTCGCCGTCAAGCTGTTCGAACACCGGCATTTCCCAAATATCCGAGCCGATATCCAGCTGGCTGAAGGCGACCGAGCCGGTAAAGCCGGTACGCCGGGTCCAGTTGAGCAGGTCGGTTGAGCGGTAGTAGTCGAGTGCGCCGCCGCCGGAAATCCGGGCACCAATCAGCATGTGCCAGGTGTCACCTTCTTTCCATAGGTAGGGGTCGCGGAAGTCCTGCACCGAGCTGGTGTCGATGATCGGGCCGAGCTTTTCCCAGTGGCGCAAGTCGTCGTCATCGCTGACGGCGACCGCAATGCCCGGATTAAAGCTGCTGCTATGGTTGACGTTGGTGTAGAACGCATAGGCGGTACCCTGGTCGTACACCACATCGCCGGACCAGATGCCTTTCATATCAAAACCCTGCGTGGGCGAATCCTCGAGCGTGGGCCTGAGGGCATCCTGGTCGTGTTCCCAGCTCACCAGATCATCAGACACCATATGGCCCCAGTGCATCTGGGTTTTAAAGGGCCCGTTGGGTGTGCGCTGGTAAAACATATGGTAGCGCCCATCGACCTCGATCAGGCCGTGGGGTTCGTTGGCCCAGTTGGCGGGGGGCATGGCGTGCAGGCGAGGGCGTTGCAGGTCATTGGCAAAACGGCTCTCGGGCACCACCAGGGCTTCGGTCATGGGGTCACTGGCAGCGCTCACACGCGTACTGTATTCCTCCTGGATCATCGCGCTGGTGCGCGCGCCCGGGTAGATGCGGGTTTCATCAAACGCGCCGTTGAGCGCGTTGACCAGGAAGATGCCCATGTAGGTGTCGTCATTGCTCTTACCGATCACCAGAGGCACGTTGGCCAAATTGATGGTGCTGTCTACCGGCACGGCTTCGTTGGCGACCTGGTCGCCGTTCAGATAGAGCCGAGCGTTTCCGTTGGGGGTATCGATGACCGCGGCTATATGGGTCCATTCGTACAGGGGAAAGGGTTCTTCCACAAACAGCGAATACTCATTGCCACTGACAAAAAAGCGGAATTCCCACTGACCAAAGGTGTTGATGTCGACGGAAAAGCCGGTCGCGCTACTGCGTTGATTGATAAAAGACGAGGGGGACAGGTGCGCGTGCGGCACCTCGTGATCGGACGGATAACTTTCCAGTGCAACCCAGCTCTCCACCGTCATGGTGCGCTGAATAGCCAGATTGATGTTGGTCGATATCCAGGTGGAAAAACCATCGGTTCTGAGCGCGCTGCCGTCGACGCCGGGCACCAGTTCGGGTGCCATAAACTGGTTCTCGACGGCGTAGTCGGTGTCGTTCGCCAGGTCGCGGACCCGTTGACCCTGAACCAGCTCGTTATAATCCAGATGGAAGACGGCTTCAGCATCGGGGGCGGGCACCTGGAATCCATTACCGTTGCCATTGCCGTTGCCATTGTCGGGGGCAGGGCCGCTGCCACCGCCGCCGCCACAGGCTACCAGCGCGAGTAATCCGGCGCAGGCGGTCAGTGAATGGAGTTTACTTTTGAAAAACATGTGCTAGACCTCTCGGGTTTATGACCGGACACAACAAGGCCCCGGACGCGCCGGGGCCGTTAAACGTGGCCGGAAAGCCGGTTTACTCCGGTGTATAGGCCTCACCGTTGCTCATGTGTACATGATCAAAGGTAATAAAACCGCAACCACCGGGTTCGTTGTCATAGATTTCGACTTTGACCGCTTGGCCAGCGTAATCGGACAGATCGATTTCCGACCAGTCGTGATTGCCGGACAGGTGTGATGGACCGCAGGAGTCGGGTGTGTAGCTGGCCACTTCGCTGTCGTCAGCGGCGAGCAATACCCGCAGGCCCACATCCGCATCGCCACCGTTACCGCCGCCCATCATGAACACCAGCAGTGGCTTGTCCGCATCGACGGTAAAGTCCGGCGAGGTCAGGGTGCCGGTCGGGGCGTCACAGCCGTCAGCATTGTGATTGAGCTCACAGGTGCTGACGGCGCCAGCGCCGATCCGGGCCGCTGCGTCAGAGCTTGTGGTGCCCTGCCAGGCTTCGCTGTCACCCGGCGAAGCAAAGTCACCCGTGGCGGTCCAGCCTTCGTCGTCGAGCGTCGCAATGGCATCATCAAAGCGGCCAATGACCCTCTCGTTGGAGTCCGCGTAGGGCAGCGAGGCATTGAAGCCGATGGACTGCAGTTGCTGGTCGTCGACAATGATCATGCCACCGTTGTTCATATCCACCGGCAGAATGCCGTCGTCCTCGAAGGGGTCGCGGTCGCTTTGATACAGGTGGTCAAAACTCAGGAAGCCACAGCCGCCGTCTTCTTCATCGTAGAACTGGTAGTGAACCATGGCATTCATCAGGTTGGACTGGTCGATAAAGGTCCAATCGTCGTTGCTCTCGATATGCGAGGGGCCGCATTTGGCAGACGTATAGTTGTGAACTTCATTGCCGATGGAGTCGAGAATACGCAGTCCGACCGGTGCGTCACCGTTGCCACCCAGCATCAGGAAGTAGATATAGTCTTCAATGATTTTTGTGATGGGTGACGTCAGTCGACCGGTGGGTGCGTCGCAACCTTCAGCGTTGTCATTGATTTCGCAGGTGCTGATTGCTGCCAGCCCAACGCGCGCGGAGCCGCTGCTCGCGGTGGTGCCTTTCCAGGCGTTGTCATCGGCGGGATTGGCAAAGGCGCCGGTGCCGGTCCAGCCGTCTTCGATCATTTGTGTCGGGCTGTCAAAGCTGCTGATGACACGGTCTTCATCGAAGGCGTCGGGGGCGACGTCGACATTCTGGCTTTGGAACTCTGCAGGAATTTCTGCGATACCTGCCGAGCCCGGTACTACCTGATCGCCACTCTCGCCGGTGAAGCTTTCGCTACCGGTCTGATAAGCGTGATCGATACTGATGTAGCCGCACTCCTCGGTGGAGTCGTCGACGATTTCCAGACGAATACGCTGACCCTGAATATCGCTGACGTCAAACTGATGCCAGTCCTGGTCACCGGTCATATACGGACTGGTGCAGGTTTCCGGCGTAAAGCTTGCCAGCACTTCACCGCTTGATGCATTCAGCAAGTTGATGGCGACATCCTGGTTGCTCTCTGAACCGCCCACCGCAAGAAAGCGGATATAGTTTTGTGCGACGGTAAAGGGTGCTGACACAATGCGGCCAGTCAGAGATTCGCATGCGGCTTCGCCGGTGGCGCAAGAGGAGAACGCACGTTCGCCGATGCGGGCGGCAGCGGGATCTGCAGAGGGACCTTCCCAGGCATCAGCGCTTTGCGGATCGGCGAAGTCGCCTTCGGCCTGCCAACCTTCGCCACCCTCATCAATGCTCGCAACCATGCGCAGGGCATCGTCAAAACGGCTGATAATATTGGCGCCAGAGTCGCTGGGCAGGCTGACATTGACGGCTTCCAGGGGCGGTGCGGCCTGCGCGCCGAGGTTCCCGATAGCGCTGCCGCTTTGATAGAAGTGATCGAAGCTGATAAAGCCACAACCGCCTTCTTCGTGGTCAAAGAGGAACAATTGTACCTCTTCGCCGCGCAGGGCACTGACATCCAGATGATGCCAGTCGTCATCGTCGGTAATGAACGCTCGGCCGCAGCTGTCGGGCTGGAAGGACACCAGCACTGACTCATCGTCAGCGGAGCGCAGCTCCAGGCCCACGTCGGTGGCGCCGCCGGTCATCAGGAAGTTGATGTAGTCCGATTCGACGGTGAAGGGTGGTGTCAGAATCGAGCCGGTATTGGAGTCACAGTCGTTGCCGCCAATTTCACAGGTGCTGACCGCTCGCTGGCCGACCCGCGCCGCTTCCGGCCGGTTAGTGACCCCGCGCCAGTCATTGACGTCGGCAAAGATGCCCGACAGTACCCAGCCGTTGGCGGGGTCTTGCATGAAGGCCACGTCTTCGAAGTCGGCGATCACATTGTCAAACAGCTCGGGATCGTCATTGGTGACGTTGACCAGAACCTCGCCGTTGTCGCCGTCGGGATCTTCGTCTTCGGGAATTTCGTAAACGGGTTCATATTCGTCTTCGTAGTCCTGGTAGCTGGTGGAAGATCCTCCACAGGCTACCAGAGCCAGACAGCTCAGCCCCACGAGTAGGGACTCGGGCCAGAATTTAGGCTTGTTCATAGCGTTACCCTCGTTATTTGAATTGGTTTTGCGCGTAGCGCCCCTTGCTGCTCCGCCTGCGGAGTAAGCTGTGAGGTGCGATACCTACTAATTTATATAACTGTGATATAAAAATCAATGGTGATGTTTTTCAAAGGTAAAATAAATAAAAAATGATATATATAACAATAAGTTAAATGCATGCTAATTATATAACTAAATGATAAGTAAGTTTTTTATATGCGTAATAGGCTGAAAAGAGAAGCGTGAAGGTTGGGGGACACATCGCCGATTACAGCGGTGAGGGCGCTGAGAATTCAGTGCGGAAGGCTATACTGAGGGGTGATCGAACTGCACAACATGGATTTATCCGCTGAGATTGTGCCGGGAGGCTTACCATGAATAAATCCGAAGAACCCCGGATCGGAGCATTCCGAGCGACGGCAGAGACCCACAGCGTGCACAACGTGGTGCCGGTGTTTGAAGACTACAACGCCTGGGCGGGCGACCCATCGCTCCGGCAGGCAATGAAAATGCTTGGCGGCGAGGCTTTGGGGGAGGTTTTGAGCGACTACGGTGCTCACACCGGCTCGGCCGCGATGATTGCTCGGGGTTTTACCGCCAACGCCCATCCACCGGTGTTATATACCCACGATCGGGTAGGGCAGCGTATCGATCGGGTTGACTACCACCCCGCGTATCACGAGCTGATGGCTGATGCGATCGGCAGGGGTATTCATGCTCTGCCCTGGGACGGCACCGGCAGCCACCTGGAGAGGGCTGCCATGCTCTATTTGCAGACCCAGGTGGAGCAGGGCCACGGCTGCCCGCTGACCATGACCTTTGCCAGTGTTCCGGTGCTGCGCCAGGTGCCCGAGATCGCTGATACCTGGCTGCCCAGGGTGCTATCCCGCCACTACGACCCCAGAGACTTACCCATTGAGCGCAAGCGGGGTGCCACCATCGGTATGGCCATGACCGAAAAGCAGGGTGGTTCGGATGTGCGCGCCAATACCACCTTTGCCCAGCCGGTGAGCGAGCCCGGGAGTGGGCGGCTGTACGAGCTTGTTGGGCACAAGTACTTCATGTCGGCGCCGATGTGTGATGGTTTTCTGACCTTGGCGCAGACCGAAGAAGGCCTGTCCTGCTTTCTGGTGCCGCGGTGGTGTCCGGACGGACAGAAGAATCGACTCTACCTGCAACGGCTGAAAAATAAACTGGGCAATATCTCCAACGCGTCGAGCGAAGTGGAATTTCGGGCGGCCCAAGGCTGGTTGATTGGGGAGCAGGGGCGCGGTGTCGCGACCATTCTGGAAATGGTGGCCCTGACCCGCTTTGACTGCACGGTGGCCTCGGCGGCGGCCATGCGCCAGGCGTTTGTCCAGGCCCGGCACCACTGTGAGTATCGTGAGGCGTTCGGTGCGCGCTTGAGTGAGCAGCCGTTGATGCGCGCGGTGCTGACCGACCTGGAACTGGAAAGCGATGCGGCGCTGGCGTTGTCATTGCGCCTGGCGGCGGCGCTTGATCGTGCCGCTGAGCCTGCTGAGCGCGCCCTGTTTCGTCTGGGGGCAGC
Organism: Marinimicrobium alkaliphilum; assembly: GCF_003259155.1. Taxonomy (GTDB): domain Bacteria; phylum Pseudomonadota; class Gammaproteobacteria; order Pseudomonadales; family Cellvibrionaceae; genus Marinimicrobium_A; species Marinimicrobium_A alkaliphilum. Next base: position 95,654 of record NZ_QGMQ01000011.1, on the reverse strand, counting down.
GCTGGGGAAATACCGGGTATGTAAACAGGTGCCGGCCCACAATCATGAGGCGATGGAGTGTATTGGCGGTAGTGGTGTCATGGACGAGCACCTGTGCGCGCGCTTGTACCGAGAGGCACCCATCAATGCGATTTGGGAGGGCAGTGGCAACGTCCAATGCCTGGATATATTGCGTATCCTGGAGCGCACACCCGACTGTTTGGCAGACTGGCGACTGCGGGTCAGTGAGGCGCGCTCGGAGGTTCCCGCGTTAGCGGCGTTGATGGCGTCGGTGGACGAGCTGCTGGGTCTGGATGCCCCAACGTTGGTTTACCATGGGCGTCGACTGGGGGATCTATTGGCGCTGGGGTTGCAGACGGTGTGTTTGAGTCAGCTGTTATCCCCGGCTCGGGCTCGCTTGTTTGCCGAAAGCCGCTTGCAAGCCGGGCGGGGAAACTATGGGAGTTTTGGGGTTTAGTGACCATTGTCTCCAGTAGGTCGGATTAGCGCAGCGTAATCCGACATCTGAGGTACCAAACCGCCACCTGGCAGCTGGGCTAGCGGTTGTGCGGCAGGGTAAAATCCAGCTCCGGCCCTTCGGGCACAATCCGGGTCGGGTTAATGGTGTCGTGGCTGTAGTAGTAGTGGTGCTGGATATGATCGATATGCACCGTTTCTGCGACGCCCGGCCACTGGTACAACTGCCGGACATAGTTGGACAGGTTGGGGTAATCTTCAATCCGATTGCGATTGCATTTGAAGTGGCCGTGGTACACCGCATCAAAACGCACCAGCGTCGTAAACAGCCGCCAGTCAGCTTCGGTAATTTCGTCCCCCGTCAAGAATGCCTGTTTACCCAAAATCCCTTCGACCTCATCGAGCGCACCAAACAATTTCCGGTACGCCTGCGCATACTTCTCCTGCTTGGTGGCGAAGCCTGAACGGTAAACCCCGTTGTTGATATTGTGGTAAACGGTTTTGTTGATCGCGTCGATCTTGTCTTTCAGCGTCTCCGGGTAGAAGTTTTTGGGGTTTTTGGCGATATCTTTAAAGCCGGTACAAAGCATGCGAATGATTTCCGCCGACTCGTTATTGATGATCTTCTCTTCCTGCTTATCCCACAGCACCGGCACAGTCACGCGCCCGGAGTACTGGCTGTCGTGTTTGGTGTATACCTGGTGCATGCAGTCGAAGCCGTAGAGCGGGTCCTTGTCGGTCCCGAAGGTGTCGTCCTTTTTGAACTCCCAGCCCTTGCTCAGCATGTGCGGGTGCACCACCGCTACGCTGATAGCATCTTCCAGGCCCAGCAGTTTGCGAAAAATCAACGTCCGGTGCGCCCAGGGGCAAGCGTAGGATACATACAGGTGATAACGCCCGGCCTCGGCTTTGTGACCTTTCTGGCCGTCAGGGCCGGCGCTGCCATCGGGCGTCACCCAGTCGCGAAACTGGGCGTCTTCACGAATGAATTCGCCACCGGTTTTCTCGGTGTCGTACCACTCGTCGTGCCATTCGCCTTTCACTAAAAGTCCCATAACTGCTCCTGATATGTGGTTTGTGTTCGCGTTGATTGGGTGTGGTGGCGGTGCTTCGGGTTGCGCTGCGCGGGACGCGCCGTAAACCCATCCTTGGGGGCTCGACGCCCGCATCCCTGCGGGCGACGGTCCCACGCAGCGCAACCCGAATCACCTTCTCATCCGACCAACGCGCTGGCGGTTGTTGTACTCTACGATAGTTGAGCCGGTCTGGGCGCCGCAAGCGTGGGCTATTACCCAACTTTACGGGGTGTACAGCCTACTAGCGGCGATTCTTCTTGGTACGTTGCTTCCGCACCCGATCCCGCTCCGCCTTCTCCTGTGCCTTCCGCTCATCCTCCTCCCTCGCTGCCGCAATCTCCCGCTCCACCTGCTCAGGGGTTTCCAGCGTCAGCGGCCCAAGCATCCCGTCGCGCAACTCCTTGATCAGCAGTGTCGACACTTTCTGCAGCTCCACACTGCCGCCCTTGCGCACACAATTGCGCTGAACGCCGATCGCTTCCAGCAATTCCAGGTCGGTTTCCGGGAGGATGTTGATGCGGTAGCGCTCTTTGACGCGCTCCGGGTAGTGCCGGAGCAGCAGGTCGGCGGCAAAGAGTGCGATATCCTCATACTCGAACGCTGTGTCCTTGATGGCGCCGGTAATGGCCAGTCGATAGCCGCATTCCGGCGGGCTGAGTTTGGGCCAGAGAAAGCCCGGGGTGTCGGTCAGGACCATATCGTCGTCCAGCTTGATTCGCTGCTGGGCCTTGGTGATACCCGCTTCGTTCCCGGTTTTGGCCACCTGGCGTCCGGCCAGCGTGTTGATCACCGTCGACTTGCCGACGTTGGGCACCCCGAGAATCAATGCGCGCACGCCCCGGGTCTCCAGTTTGCGTGCGGAGGTCAGGGAGCGGCACAAGGCAGGGAGTTGACGTACCTTGTCGGCCTCTTTGGCGTTGAGGGGCAGGGCGGTGATGCCCTGCTCCTGCTCCAGGTGTTCGATCCAGGCCCGGGTCAGTTCCGGGTCTGCGAGGTCGGCCTTGTTGAGCAGCTTGATACAGGGTGTGTTGCCGCGCAGGGCCGGCACCAGGGGGTTCTCGCTGGAGAAGGGGATGCGGGCATCCACCAGCTCGATGATGACGTCCATGCGCGGCATGACCTCGGCAATTTCTTTGCGGGCCTTGTGCATGTGTCCGGGGAACCAGTTGATTGCCATAAATGTGTGTCTTCAATAAGTGTTGGATTGGGCATACCTTTCAGGCTGGGTGCCGCCTTGTCGGATTACGCCCTGCGGGCTAATCCGACCTACTTGAACATTGGTGCCTTGGGTCGAGTTGGGTGCCGCCTTGTCGGATTACGCCCTGCGGGCTAATCCGACCTACTTGAACATTGGTGCCTTGGGTCGGGCTGGGTGCCGCCTTGTCGGATTACGCCCTGCGGGCTAATCCGACCTACTTGAACATTGGTGCCTTGGGTCGAGTTGGGTGCCGCCTTGTCGGATTACGCCGGCGGGCTACTCCGACCTGCTGGATACGGTGTGCCATTGTTTGTGTAGGTCGGATTAGCGCAGCGTAGTCCGACACCTGAGGCACCGCACGACGTTAAACATCGTCCGAATCCAAATACCCGGCCAGTACGGCATAAATGCCCGACGTCAGCGCCGTCAAATCCGTCTCTGATATCACAAACGGCGGCATGATATACACCAGTCTGCCAAAAGGGCGCACCCACACACCGGCATCGACAAAGCGCGGTTGGATCACCGCCATATCCACCGGCTCGGCCAGCTCAATCACCCCGATGGCGCCGAGCGCCCGCACTTCAGCCACGCCGGGCAGGGACGCGCAGGCAGCCAGTTCACGGCGCAATTGTGCCTCAATCCGTTGGACATTATGTTGCCAATCGCTTGCCAGCAGCAATTCAATGCTGGCATTGGCCACCGCGCAGGCCAGGGGGTTGCCCATAAAGGTGGGGCCGTGCATAAACACCCCGGCCTCACCCTCACAGATGCCCTGGCTGACCTTGTCCGTGCACAGAGTGGCGGCCAGGGTCATATAGCCGCCGGTCAGAGCCTTACCCAGACACAGAATATCCGGAGTGATGCCCGCGTGCTCACAGGCGAACAGCTTGCCGGTGCGACCGAAGCCGGTGGCGATTTCATCGGCGATCAGCAAAACGTCATGCTCATCGCACAGGGCGCGCACCCGGCGAAGAAATTCGGGGGAATAGAAGCGCATACCGCCAGCGCCCTGGACGATCGGTTCCAGAATCACCGCGGCCAGCTCGTCCTTGTGGTCGGCGAGCTGGCGCGCGATATCCGCCACGCAGGCGTCGTCCCAGGGATCGTCAAAGGGACTGTCCGGGGCCTCGGCAAACAGCTGTTGGGCGAGCGTATCGCTGAACAGGTGGTGCATGCCTGTGACCGGGTCACAGACCGACATGGCGCCAAAGGTATCGCCGTGGTAGCCGCGTTTGAACGCCAGCAGGCGGCGCTTGTTGGCGAGACCCTGAGACTGCCAGTACTGGATCGCCATTTTCATGGCCACCTCCACTGACACCGACCCGGAATCTGCCAGAAACACTTTATTCAGGCCCGCTGGCGTCAGCGCTACCAGTTGCTGGGCCAGGCGCGCTGCCGGCGCGTGGGTCAGACCGCCGAACATCACATGGGCCATATCGTCGAGCTGGTCGCGAATCGCCTGGTTGAGTACCGGGTGGTTATAGCCGTGGAGCATACTCCACCAGGATGACATGCCGTCGATCAGCGTGCGGCCGTCGGTGAGCGTCAGGCGCACACCCTCGGCGCGGGCGACCGGGAACACCTCGGTGGGATGGGTAAAGGATGAGTAGGGGTGCCAGATGTGCTCGCGATCGATGGCGAGTAGCTGCTCCTGGCTTAGCGGGGTCTGGTTGCTCATGGCGCCTGCGTGCTTGGTGAATGTCAGCCCCCTAGCATAGCGCAGATGGGGCTGGCATTCACCCGGGCAGCCTTAATCGAAGCGGTCTACCAGCAGGAACTGCTTGCGTGAAAGCTCGGCCATCTCCTGGTTCAGGCGGTTGGCCTCGGCAATTTCCGCCTGGGTACGGTTGGAAATCCGGCTGATATTGTCGGTGTTGCTCTCGATGTCTTTGGCGGTGACCGATTGCTCTTCGGCGGCCGCCGCAATCTGGTGGGACATCTGGTCAATGGTGTTGACCGCCCCGACGATGGCATCCAGAGCCTGGCGGACGTTAGCCATCTGCTTGACGCTGGTGTCCACCTGAGATTGGCAGCTGTCCATATTCAGACTGGCTTCTTCGGTAGCCTTGTTGAGATTGCCGATCAGTTTCTGGATGTTGCCGGTTGAATCCTGCGTGCGCTGAGCCAGGGTGCGCACCTCGTCGGCCACGACCGCGAACCCGCGTCCCTGCTCCCCGGCGCGCGCGGCTTCGATGGCGGCGTTAAGCGCCAGCAGATTGGTCTGTTCGGCGATGCCGCGTATGACATCGACAACGGTTCTGATCTCACTGCTGTCGGCCATTAACCGGTCGAGTACTTGGCTCAGGTTGCCGACATTGGTGGACAGCTCGCCAATGGCCCGGCTGGCGGCCTCAATCACCTGGCCGCCGCTGGATACCTCGGCGATTGCCTCGCTGGTGGCGCTCGACGTCTGCGTAGCGCTGCCCGCAATTTCCTGTACCGCGATGGCCATCTGTTGCATGGCGTTTACCACCGCATCGGTTTCCCGGCGCTGTTCGTCCATACCTTGATGGGTTTTTTCGGCTTGAGTGCTGGCGGTGTCACTTTGGTGGCGAAGCTCCTTGGCAGACTCGGTGAACCGGCCCAGAGCGGTGCGCAGTCGGGCGCGCAGGGCGAGCTGGCCTAGATAGATCTCACCGGTGACGTCCTGGCGCCCGGTATAGATGTAAGCGGCCAAGGGGTCGTCAATGACTTCGCGTGCCTGCTCCAGCGCAGGCTTCAGGTTGTTGCGATAAAGCAGTTGGGCAAAGAGCGTCAGCACGCCGCTGAACAGGACCGCCGACAGGAGCACGGAGGCACTGAAGAAACCGGTGGTAAGCGCCCCCAGTCCGAGTATCAGGGTACCCGCAAGGGTGGCGAGGGCAGGAGCGGCGAGTCTGCGCGACCCGGTTTCCAGCGCCGAATAGGGCGACTTGCCTGCCTTCAGGCGTTGATAGACACGCTCGGCGCGCCTGACGCGCTCCGGATCAGGCTTGACCCGCACGGATTCGTACCCGGCGATCTGCCCCTTGTCCTTGAGAGGGGTGACATAGGCGTCCACCCAGTAGTGGTCGCCGTTCTTGCAGCGATTTTTGACGATGCCCATCCAGGGTTTACCGGCCTTGAGGGTCGTCCACATGCCGGCAAAAACCGCTTCGGGCATCTCCGGGTTGCGCACGATATTGTGGGGCGCACCCAAAAGCTCATCCTCAGAGAAGCCGGATATATTGATAAAGGTCTGATTGCAAAAGCGGATGACTCCGCGGGTGTCCGTGGATGAAACCAGCTCGTCTCCCGCGGCAACGGGGATGTTCCTGCCTGTAACTGCTCCATTATTGCGCATAGCGATTTGGCCTGGCTATAGGGTGAGTCCGTCGGTGCCACCAAGGGGGTACCTCTTCGGTGGGCTGTCGCGTCTACTAGAGCTTGTCGGCAAGCGGGCCGCAAAGTTTACGCTTTTCTTCGAGCGCAAGTGACGTTTGTCGGATTACGCCCTTTGGGCTAATCCGACCTACTGGAAACAGGGTGCCATGGTTGGAGTAGGTCGGATTAGGCGCAGCCGTAATCCGACACCTGAGGCACCGCGCGTCAACGGGGCTATGCCGCTCTCGTGCTGCCAACCGCGAGGCTCAACTGAACATTGACGAAGCGGGTCAGTTGCTCCCGTTGCTCCGGTGTCAGCTCGGCGAACTCGAGGCTCACTTGAGTGTGTCGATAGGGGCTGCGGGCCAGGCGCAGGTTGCGCACTCGGGCGCGGCAGCGCAGGGTGAATTGTTGATCCAGGGGCACCTCAACCAAAGTGAGCAGCGTATCCCGGCGCAGTAGGTGCTGTTGATTGCCGGGTAGTGCGATGCGCATACCCCCAGCGGAGAGGTTGAGCAGACGGCCAAAGCTTGGCTCTTCGTAGTTGGCTCTCATCTTGACCCGCAGTGGCGCATAGTCCGGGACTTGCCAGCGGGGCGACTGCCGCCGGGGTTGATAGCCCAAAACCTCGGGTAGTGCCAGAGCAAAACCCGTGGCGCCAAAGCTGGCGCCGAGCGCCAGAAGCGGGCCGCCAAAGTTCAGTGATTCCCAGCCCCGCTGGTGCTGTACGTCAATACTGTCGCCCGGCAGCAGTGCCTCAAAGCGCGGGAATAGATCGTCGAGCCAGATCAGCCCCCGTTCCGTATCCACCGCCAGAATCATGCTCTGAAAGCGCTGCGTTTCTCCCTCAATACGCACTTCCAGCAACTGGTGTTGATGGGCGAGATTGAGCAGCAGTTGCTCGGCTCTGCTGGGCTGTTGAGCTCGCGCACCGGGGGTGGGCGCTTGCGACGGGGCGCCGGACTTGCGCCCAGCCAGCTTTTGAATCACGTTTTCAAAAAGGGTCATTGCGATACTCCGGTTAATCGCGACGTCTTGTTGAGAGAAGTAAAGCAAGGCTTGTGCCAGTCGCGGGTAGTGCCGGTTAATGGGGGCTGCAGCCTTTTTTGAAGTAAACGCCGGGTCATCGGGCGGCAATGGAGGGGCAGGCTTTTGCCATCGGGCGGCAAACCCGGAACCAGCGTTTCCAGCGGAGCTTAAAATCCGTACAATAGCGGCTTTTCACCCCACGCCGCGCGATTCGGCCAGCCTCAGAGTTTGACCATGAGTACACCTCCCCCAGTGCGCCAAGCGCGCCTCGACCACAATAAGCTGCAAAAACGCCTGCGCCGCCAGGTCGGGCAAGCGGTTGTCGATTACAACATGATTGAGGATGGCGACAAGGTGATGGTATGTCTGTCCGGGGGCAAGGATTCCTACGGCATGCTCGATATCCTGATGAGCTTGCAAAAAACGGCTCCGGTGAGCTTTGAGCTAGTGGCTGTGAATATGGACCAGAAGCAACCGGGCTTTCCCGAGCATGTGCTGCCCAATTATCTGGATACCCTGGGGGTGCCTTACCATATCGTTGAGAGGGACACCTACAGCATCGTCAAGGAGGTGATACCCGAGGGCAAGACCACCTGCGGTCTGTGCTCCCGGCTGCGGCGAGGCACGCTCTACGGGTTTGCCGACGAAATTGGCGCGACCAAAATCGCCCTCGGCCACCACCGGGACGACATGATCGAAACCCTGTTTCTGAACATGTTTTACGGTGGCAAGCTTAAAGCCATGCCGCCCAAACTGCTTTCGGACGACAAACGCAATATCATCATCCGGCCCCTGGCTTACTGCAAGGAGCAGGACCTGATGCACTACGCCGAAATCAAAGGCTTTCCGATCATTCCCTGCAACCTGTGCGGCTCTCAGGAAAACCTCCAGCGTCAGGTGATCAAACAGATGCTGCATGACTGGGAGCGTGAGAACCCCGGGCGCACAGAAACCATCTTTTCGGCCATCAAGAATGTGGCACCTTCGCAGCTGGCTGATATCGCCTTGTTCGATTTTGCCGGATTGCGGGCGAATAGTGGCGCGGGTGTCGAGGCGCAATCAGCGCACGATCCGGTGCGAGAGTTTGTGCCTGCCGTACAACTGTAAATAGCTGAAGCTTCTATACTGCCAGTAACGTCGAGTGTTTTAACGGGAGTTGGCTATGCAGGTGGGCGTACCCAAAGAGGTCAAACAGGACGAGTATCGGGTCGGGTTGACGCCCGCCGGGGTTCAGGAACTCATTCGGGGAGGCCATCGGGTCTGGGTGGAGCGCGGTGCTGGGGCGCGGGTCGGGTTCAGCGATCAGGTCTATCGCGATGCGGGGGCCGAGATTGCCGCGAATGCCGAGGAGGTTTTTTCCCGAGCGCGACTGATCGTCAAGGTCAAGGAGCCCCAGCCCGAGGAGTGCGCCCTCCTGCGTGCCGATCACCTGCTATTCACTTATCTCCACTTGGCTGCTGAGGCCGCCCTGGTCGAGCGCCTGCAGGCTTCGGGGGCAGCCGCCATTGCCTATGAGACCGTCACTCAGGCTGATGGCGGTCTGCCCTTGCTGACGCCCATGTCGGAAGTGGCCGGGAGACTGGCGGTGCAGGCGGGTGCGCACCACTTGGAGCTTGCGCAAGGTGGACGGGGTGTCCTCCTTGGGGGAGTGCCCGGTGTCGCGCCTGCACAGGTTGTCATTGTCGGCGGCGGTGTGGTGGGCACGGAGGCGGCGCGAATCGCGTTGGGAATGGGCGCACAGGTCACCTTGCTGGATACGTCGCTGGCGCGTTTACGCACACTGGACAAGCTTTTCGGCGGGCGGGTACACTGTGAGTATGCCACCGGTGCTCTGACCGAAGCGCGCGCTCTCACGGCCGATCTGGTGATTGGTGCGGTTTTGATACCCGGCGCCTCAGCCCCGAAATTGTTGAGCGAAGCCCAGGTGCGGAAGATGCAGCCCGGCAGCGTGTTGGTGGACGTAGCGATAGATCAGGGAGGTTGTTTCGCCACCTCTCGACCCACAACCCACGCCCAGCCCACCTTTACGGTGAACGGTGTCGTGCATTATTGTGTCGCCAACATGCCCAGTGCGGCGGCGCGCACGGCGACCCTGGCGTTGACGAACGCCACACTCCCTTTCGTTCAGGCACTGGCGGATCAGGGGTTAGACGCATTGGCGGCCGACGCGCATCTGCGCGCAGGCCTCAATATCTGTGCCGGTCAGGTGACTCACTTGGCGGTAGCCGAATCGCTGGACTTGCCGTTTACCCGGCCAGACCGTGTGCTGAATGATCAGCTCAGTAGGTGATGACAAGGTCAAATGAACGATAATAACGCACCGACAATTTTTCAGGGCATCTCATTCCAACTCGCCAAAATCGGAATCATTATTGCGGTTGTGCTGGGCTTGGTGATCAGCTCGGCGCAATTCTATCTGGGTTTTCGTTTGCAGCTCAGTGAATTTGACGAGCTGATGCAGCGCGTCATACAAGTCGCGACGCCGCCCGCAGCACGTTCAGTTCACACCCTCGATGACGACCTGTCGGCCGAGGTGGTGGCTGGGCTGCTGGTGTATGACTTTGTCACTGAGGTGACGATTACTGATGAGCTGGGGAATGTCCTCGCCAGCGGCGCTACGCCGGTCCGTGACAGTGGTACCCGCTGGCTTACGGCGCTGTTGACTGAAGGCGTGCGTCAGTATGCTTCCTACCTGATTATTCCCGGCTACGGTCAGGAGACGGCCGGCAGCATCTATCTCGAAGTTGACGTCGACCAAGCGTTGTCGGGTTTCTATGGCCGGTCTGAACTGGGGGTGGTGACCGGCTTCCTGCGCAATATGCTGTTGGTGGTATCGCTATTTATCGTCTTTTATCTGTTGCTGACCAAGCCTCTGGTGCGCCTGGCGCGAGAGATTCGCAGCATCAATCCGGATCGCCCCGGGGTGCGGCGTTTGACCAGTTTACCGGGGCGTAAGGACGAGCTGGCACAGTTGGTCAGTAGCAGTAATCAACTCCTGGATGTGGTGGAGTTGTCCTTGGCCAAGCGCCGGGCCGTAGAGCTGGCGCTGCGTAAGAGTGAAGAGCATGTCCGTCAGATTATCGATCGACTGCCGGTGATGATCGGCGCGCGCAATGTGTCTGGCTACTACCTGTTTGCCAACAAGTCCCTGGCGGATGCACTGGGCTATACCCCGGAGGAGATGCGCAATATTCACGTACGTCAGCTGCTTGGCGATACCCAACAGAACCTCGACTCGCTGATGGCGCAAGATGCGCGCGTGATCAATCGTCAGGAAGAGATTGATATCGCCGAGGAGGCCTTTACTACCGCGACTGGTGAACAGCGTTTTCTGCAGACGCATGTGATGCCTCTGGCGTTTTATGACGAGACGGTGGCGCTGGTGGTATCGGTGGATATTACCGAGCGCAAAAATGCCCAGGCCAAGATGGAATTTATGGCGCACCACGATGCGCTCACTAACCTGCCCAATCGGATCCAGTTGATCGAGCGCCTGGAACACGAGATCCGCCGCGCTGAACGTCATGGCTACTATGGTGCTGTGCTCTTTATCGATCTGGATCAGTTCAAGAATATTAATGACTCGCTCGGCCACCCAGTGGGTGACAAGGTGCTGAAAGAGGTTGCCCAGCGGCTGGTCGGGACAGTGCGCGACGAGGATCTGGTGGTGCGCTTGAGCGGCGATGAGTTTGTGGTACTGCTCACTGTGCTGGACCAGGATATCTCCACCGCCGCACTGCGCGCCGGCGAAATCAGTGAGAAAATTCGCCGGGTGGTCTCTCAGCCCTACCAGCACGACAATCTGGATCTGCGGGTCACCTGCAGTATTGGTGTGGTGGTTTACCCGGATCGCAACAACAGTGTTCACGAGCTGTTGCGCTACGCCGACACCGCCATGTACCAGGTCAAGGAAAAGGGCCGCGATGCCATCGAGTTTTTCAATGAAGATATGGCAGACCGGGTCAGCCGCCAGCTGATTATGGAAGGGGATCTGCACCGCGCGATCGACGACGACCAGTTTGAGCTCTATTTTCAGCCCAAGGTGGATATGGGCAGCGGGCAAATTGTTGGCGCCGAGGCGCTGCTGCGCTGGAATCATCCGGAAAAAGGGCTGATATCGCCGGCAGACTTTATTCCTGTTCTGGAGACCTCTGGGCTGATTCTGGACGTTGGTCAATGGGTCGTCGAGGAGGCGTGTCTAACTCTGTGTGATTGGCAAAAACGTGGAGTATGGCGTCGGGGTATGCGCTTGAGCATTAACATCAGCCCGCGTCAGTTCCGGCGCACTGCCTTTGCCGAAGATGTTCTGGCGATGCTCGATCGCTATCCTGTGCCCGAGCATTCTCTGGAAATGGAAGTCACCGAGGGTATTATCATTCAGCGTATTGACGAAGCGATTGATACCATGGAGCAATTGGTCGCGCGCGGTGTCAGTTTTTCATTGGATGATTTCGGGACTGGTTACTCGTCAATCAGTTATCTGAAGCGCTTGCCGGTGAGCGTGCTAAAGATCGACCAGAGTTTTGTTGCGGATATTATTGAGGATCGCAACGACCGTGTGTTGGTGGAAACCATTATCACCATGGGGCGCCTGCTGGGCATGGAAGTGGTAGCTGAGGGCGTTGAGCAGGAAGCCCAGTTCGATATTCTTCAGCGCTATGGATGCCATTTTTACCAGGGCTACTTCTGCAGCCCCCCGCTGCCAAAAGCCGCCTTTGAGGCGCTGTGTGAAAAATGGTTAGAAGAGGCGACCCAGTAAGAAAGTCACAGCTGTCTCTACCCGCTGAATGCGTGGACCCAGGTGCACGGGCGCCAGGCCGGCAGCGCGTAATTTCTCGATCTCGTAATCAATGAATCCACCTTCCGGGCCGATGGCCAAGAGGGTCGGTTGCGCTACCTGTGCGGGGCAGGGCTCGGCGTCGTAGGGATGGGCGACCAGCGCCAACCTGTCCTGCGTCAGTGCGGGTAGTTGGTCTTCAACAAAGCCTCGAAAGCGCTTTTCAAAGCGGACCTTTGGCAGTTGCGTCGCGCCGCCCTGTTCCAGCCCCAGCAGTAACTGTTCCGCAATGGCCTCCGGCGCCAATAGCGGCGTTTGCCAAAAGCTCTTTTCCACCCGTTTACTGTGCAGCAAAATGAGTTCTTGTACCCCGAGCGTGGCCACGGTCTGGAAAATGCGTTTGAGCATCATCGGGCGGGGCAGTGCCAATACCAGAGTCAGAGGCAGCATGGGAGGCGGCTCCCGTTCCTGTGTGATCTGCAGGACGATCCCGTCCTGGTCCAGGGTGATGATTCGGCCGCGTCCCAGGGCGCCGTTGAGCACGCCTACACGAAGCTCATCACCCGGCTGTGCCCGATGCACATCGCGTATATGCGTGCAGCGGCGGGCATCGCGCAGGTGTGCAACGTCCGGCTGCGTAAAATCATCCGGGTGAAGAATAATCAGATTCATGGGCAAGTCGCAGGGCTCAGCGGGCGGAGAGTGGCGTCCTCGGCAGGAATTGAACCTGCGACCTGCCGCTTAGGAGGCGGCTGCTCTATCCAACTGAGCTACGAGGACGTCGTTGCAGGGTGCAATCCTACCCATCCGGTAGGGTTTGCACAACTGCCGCCGCTGGTTCGCGTGGGGGAGGGTCAGGCTTTGGTGACCGTATGGCCATCCTTTTTGGGGGTGGTACCGCCCTTGGCGGTGTAAAGTTCCGGCTCCAGAGATTGGCCGCGCATCAGGCTGATCAGCTGCTCCAGGGTCTTGCGTGAGCGTCCGATCAGTCGACCGTTGATTTCATTGAGTTCCTGACACTGCGCAAAGGTATCGGCCAGCGCGTGCCAGGGTTCAATCAAGGCTGTGGTGGTATCGCGGCTGTTGAGGAAATCGCTCCAGCTTTTCAGACCGGCTTGTTCAAGCCATTGTTGCCGTTCACGGGCGTGCTTGACCAGTATCGCCTGGAGCTCGTCTTTGCGGACAATCAGGGGTACCAGGGCTTCAGTATCCCGGGCTTCCAGGAGCGACCGCTCCTGTTCAAGCAGAGCCTTGAGCTCGTGAATCGCACCGGAATCGGTGTTGAGCTGCTCGCGCAGCAGCGAGAGCGAGGGCAGGGGTGTGTGCGGCATACAGCTGCTCCGGTGCATAACAGGGCCAGTGGCGGGAGTACCGCCGATCATAAGGGCCGCCTGCTCGGTTGGGGAGGCGAGCGCGGCCCGTGGACAGACAATCAGTTCAGCAGTTCATCCTGACGCAGCATGTTTTCTGCAATGCGCTCGGCGTTGACTTCAAAGCGGCCGTCGGCAATGGCCTGCTTGAGGCTGGCGACGCGTTCGCTGTCAACGTCCGGCAGGTCGTTGATACGGCCCTGCAAGCGTTGAAGGCTCTGTGCCTCCTGGCTGAGAACCACGCGATCTCCGCTCGCCGGGGCATCGCTTTTGGCGGCCGGTGCGGGTGTGCCGCTATTGCCGGTGGCCTGGCTACGTTGTCCACCCGTAGGCTGGGTGTGGTTTTTAATACCGTTACTGTTTGAATCGATAACCATAATCTGTTCCCCAACATTCTGGCTTGTTTACACAGGAGTGTGCACTGGATGCACCTTCTCTGCATGGGTTAACGGCCAGGGTACATATAACTTTAATCTTTTTTTGCGCTAAATGTGCGCCGGTTCAAATTATAAGGGCAAGCCGGTCTACAGCTGACTTAATACCCGGCCCGGTGCCACCACTTCGCCTCGGACAATACGGTCGGACTGGCTGTTGCGTACCCGGATTTGCTGGCCCAGACGGCCGTTGGCCATAGCGGTGCCCGTGGATGTGACCGAAATACCCCCTGACCGTGCTTCAATCACCACCTCGTCGCCTCGTTGGACCAGCATAGGGGCATCGAGGAGGCCAGATCGTAACGCATCGCCCCGGCTCAGCGGGCGGCGCAGCTCGCGCCCTACGGCACTTTCCAGATTATCCAGATGGCCCTGGCGCAGGGTGCTGGTATTGACCATTTCCAGGGTCACATCTGCCTCCGTCAACTGTGCGCCCCGCTCTAGGTTGTGTGCGGCAACCACCACCGGATGGTACAGAGCCACCTGGGATGGAACGTAAAACGCCCAGCCCGGCTCAGCGCAACGGACATGAACGCTGACGTTACCGCCCCGTTGCTGGGGATCGTTGACCGACAGTTCCGGGGTCTCCTGGCATTCGGGCAAGGTCAGGCGCCGATCCAGGTTGCTCACCTGCACGTCGATGCGGGCGGCATCGGTACTCATATACTGGGTGTGCAGAAAGGCCGTCACCTGCTCATGCAGCGCGCCAAGATCGGCGTGTTGTGCGGTTGCTGGCGCCGCAAGCAGTGAGACCCAAAGGTACAGAAAAACGCGAAAAATGCGCATTTTTAGCCTATCCTCAACCTAGTGGCTGGCGCGTGGTTTTTCTCTACGCCAAACCGTAATATGCTCTAAAGAGTGACGGTTTTCAGCCGTTAACCTCAACTGATCAGAATTAAAGCAATAACTGTGCCGCGACCCAGGTTGGCGAGTGGCGCAAGAGACGCAGTAAACGATTCATAAGATGGGGGCAAGACATGGCCGGAGTAATGGACAGTGTGGACCAGCGTACGCAGCTGGTGGGGCAGAATCGCCTGGAGCTTTTGCTGTTTCGGTTGTCGGGCCAGCAGATGTACGGCATCAATGTGTTCAAAGTGCGCGAAGTGCTGCCGTGCCCGCCACTCAGCGCTTTGCCGGGCCGGAGCCAATTGGTGCGCGGGGTGGCCCATATTCGTGGCGGTACCCTGTCAATCATGGATATGAACCAGGCCATTGGCCGTGGACCGCTTAAGGATGACGGCAACAGCTTTGTGATCATCACCGAGTATAACCGCACTGCCCAGGGCTTCCTGGTGCGAGGGGTTGACCGTATTGTGAATATGAACTGGAGTGAGATTCACCCGCCCCCGAAGGGGACCGGCAAAGACAATTATTTGACGGCGGTGACCGAAGTCGACGGTAAATTGGTCGAAATTGTCGATGTCGAGAAGATTCTTGCCGAGGTTTCCCCGGCGATGGACAGGGTGAGCGAGGGGGTCGTAAGCGCGAACCTGGCCAGCCAGGTGCTGGAAAAACCGGTCTTGGTGATCGATGACTCCAGTATCGCGCGCAAGCAGGTCAAGCGGGTGCTCGATTCCATGGGGGTCAAAACCCTGCTCAAGGAAAACGGCAAGGAGGCGCTGGACTACCTGAAGGCCATTGCCGCCGAGGGCAAAAACCCGAAAGATGAGGTTCTGATGGTCATCTCCGATATCGAGATGCCGGAAATGGACGGCTATACTTTTACGGCCGAGGTGCGCAACGACCCTAAACTCGCGGGCCTTCATGTTATCCTGCATTCGTCGCTCAGCGGCGTGTTCAACACCAGTATGGTGAAAAAGGTCGGCGCCGATCACTTTCTGGCCAAGTTCCACCCCGACGAGTTGGCCAAGATGGTCAACGACTATGTGGTAGATACCACAGGGCAGGACATCCAGGGCGCGCCTACCCGCTAGGTGTGCACATCCCGATACGAAGGCCACAATGCAGTTATGACGGATAAGACCTCTACAGTGACCGAGACCTTTGATCGAGCGGAGTTTGATCACTTCCGCCAGTTTCTTCAGGATGCCTGCGGTATTGCCTTGGGGGACAACAAGCAGTATTTGGTATCCAACCGGATTCGGCGGATTCTGGAGGAGCACCGCCTGAGCGCCTTCAGCGATCTGGTGCGGGTACTCAAGCAGAACGGTAATCGACGCCTGCGTGACCAGGTGATTGATGCCATGACCACCAATGAGACATTCTGGTTTAGGGACACTTACCCCTTTGAACACCTGCGGAACAAACTGTTACCCGAGCTGATGAGTGGCGAGCGGCGCAATGACGGGCCAGTGCGAATCTGGTCGGCGGCTTGCTCGTCAGGGCAAGAGCCTTATTCCATCAGTATGATGGTGGAGGAGTTCAAGCGCCAGCGCATGGGGGCGCTGGCGCGCCCGGTACAGATTGTTGCGACGGACCTGTCATCCATCGTGATGGACCAGGCCCGACGCGGTGAGTACGACCGGCTGTCGGTGGTACGGGGGTTGTCGCCCGAGTTTCGCGATCGCTATTTCGACAGCCCGCAGGACAACATCTGGCGGGTCAAGCCGATGATTCGTGACCGAATCGAGTTCAAAGCCTGGAATCTGCTCGATCCCTACTCAGGCCTGGGGCGCTTCGATGTAATTTTTTGCCGCAATGTCCTGATTTACTTCGACGTTGATCTCAAGCGGCGCATCCTTCTCAAACTGCACGGGGCACTCAAGCCCGGTGGCATCCTGTTTCTGGGCTCCTCCGAGGGGCTGGCGGGCATTGGTGACAAGTTTGAGATGCAGCGTGGCGATCCCGGTATCTTCTACAAGGCTATCTGATACGGCGGTAAACCCTTGCCGCTTTGCCATCCTGGCTGCTCATCGCAGCGCCTTCCTGATTTCGAAAATTCCATTAAAACAATAGCTTAGAGAAATTCCTGTGCGTTGGCACAGGGGTTGCATTGACTCACCTATAGCGACCCGAGCGGCAAATTGGCCCCGGGCGGTAACCTGAAAGACTGAGGTGAGTAGCACAATGAGCATTTCCTTTTCCAATGCCCTGGGCATCCACGAGTCGGCGTTCAAAGTTCGCGCCCAGCGCGCATCGGTGCTGGCGGACAACCTGGCAAACGTGGACACGCCCAACTACAAGGCCCGCGATCTGGACTTCAAGGCGGCGATGGCCGCTCAAAGTAATCCGTCGAGCCGCTTTAGCCTTAATACCACCCAGTCCGGGCACCTGCCGGCGCGCGGATTTCTCGACAATGATCCGAGCAAAGCCTACCGCGTGCCCACTCAACCTTCCATCGACGGCAACACCGTTGAGGAGCATGTCGAGCACGCCGAATTCATGAAAAACGCGTTGGAGTTTCAAGCCAGCTTCCAGTTTCTCAACAGTCGATTCAAAGGCCTGCTGTCCGCCCTGCGCGGCGAGTAAGTCCGATACGCGGAGATTATCCTATGGCACTCGGTACGATTTTTGACATCGCCGGCAGCGGCATGAACGCCCAGAGCGTTCGTCTCAATACCACCGCCAGCAATATGGCCAACGCCCAGACCGCCAGCTCGAGCGTGGATCAGGTCTATCGTGGACGTCAGCCGGTGTTCGCTTCCGTCCAGGAGCAGGCGATGCGCATGGCGCTGGGCGGGGAGGGCGGCGATCGCCACCCCGACGCCAGTGCTGGCGTCCAAGTCATGGGTATTGTGGAGAGCGATGCGCCCCTGCAGCGACGCTACGAGCCGCACCACCCGCAAGCCGATGAAGAAGGGTATGTGTTCTATCCAAACGTTAATGTGGTCGAAGAAATGACCAACATGATTTCCGCATCCCGCTCGTTCCAGATGAATGTCGAAGTGATGAACTCCGCCAAACAAATGGTCCAGCGTGCTTTGACTCTGGGACAGTAAGGGGGAGTGTATGAGCCAGGTCGATAACAATCAGTCAGTCAATCATATTCTGAGCCATCTGGATATGGGCAACAAATTCAAGGACGAGCGCAAGGACAACGAGCTGGGGCAGAGCGCTTTTCTGGAGCTTATGATCGCGCAGCTCAACAACCAGGATCCACTTAGCCCGCAGGAAAACAGCGAGTTCGTGGCCCAGCTGGCGCAGTTCAGTTCGGTCGAAGGACTGGAGCGGCTGAATGAAAACTTTGATGGCTTTGCCAACAGTTTCATGTCCAGCCAGGCTTTGCAGGCGTCCTCGTTGGTGGGGCGCTCGGTGAGCGTGCCGAGCAACAGCACCCAGTTGCAGGAAGGCGGCATTGTCTCTGGCAGTGTCAAGCTCGATGCCACCACCACAGATATGCGCATCAACATCTATGACTCAATGGGTTCGCTCGCAGCCCAGGTGCCGGTGGGTTACGCCGAGGCCGGAGATAACATTTTCCGTTGGGACGGTCACCGCATGGAGGTTAACGGTAAGCTCCTGGATTGGAGTGCAGGGGAGGAGCCCTTCCCACCTGGCGACTATCGTTTTGAGGTGCTGGCTACGCAGGAGGGTGAGGTAGAGCAACTCGAAACCGCACTCAGCGCCAACGTCAACAGCGTCACCTTGGGCAAAGATGGGCGCTTGATTCTCAACTTGGCGGGCATTGGCCCAGTCAGTATGACCGAAGTCAAACAGTTCAACTAAGCGGCCCCTGGCCAACCGGTAAAATCAGGAGAAGGTTATGCCATTCAATACAGCACTCAGTGGCATTCGCGCCGCTAATACCGATCTGCAAGTGACCGGTAATAACATCGCCAATGCCAGCACCACCGGCTTTAAAACCTCGCGCGCCGAGTTCGGCGATGTCTATGCCAGTTCACTTCTGGGGAGTAGCCCCAACAGCGCCGGTAGCGGCGTGAATTTGCATAAAATTCGCCAGCAGCACAGCCAGGGCAATCTGAATTTTACCGAGAACCAGCTGGATCTGGCCGTTAACGGTGCGGGCTTTTTTGTGGTCAGCAACGAAGATGGTCAATTTTATACCCGCGCGGGTGCCTTTGGGCTCGATCGCGATGGTTATATTGTTTCGAACACCAACGACCGCTTGCAGGGCTTCGCCGCCGATGATCGCGGCAATGTCGGCGGGGTACTGAGCGATCTGCAAATCGACGTCAGCACCCAGGCTCCGCGGCAAACGACCCTGGCGGAGGGGCAATTCAACCTCGATGCCAACGAAACTGTTCTGGAATCGGTCGGTTCCAGTATCACCACAGACGGGGGCGCAGTGGGTGTTGCGCGCCAAGGTCTGAGCGAAGATACCACGACGATACTGGATTTGGGCGCTATTGCCACACCGGTGAATTTCACTGCTAACCCGACCAGCTTTCAAATTTCTCTGGCGGGCTCTTCACCCGCGTCAGGCAATGGCACGCTGAACATTACCCTGGATTCCTCCACCGCCAACTCGGTGCAGGATATTGCAAGCCTGATTAACAGCGCGATTTTTGGGGCCTCGGCACCGATCAATGCCCAAGCCGTCGTAGTCGATGGCCGGATTGAGTTTCAGGATATTACGTCCGGTGTCGGTTCCGAAATTACGCTGGATAATGTTACGGGTACCAATGCATTATCCACAGCGCTCAATGATGTTGTGACCGCGCAGAATGCGTCCGGCACGCCGGAATCGGTGGCCGGTATCGCTGCGGTGACCAACGGCTACGACCGCCAGACCCTGGAGTTTACCAACCCCAGTGGTGGCACCGTGACCTTCACCAGCGAGCGCGGGTCGTCGGCGGCGCGTACGGCCTCGGAACTCAACTCGCTTTCCGGTGTGACGGCGTCGGCACGCACACAGGCCACCATCAATGGCGGCACTTTTGACAACAGTAACAACAACCTGCGTCTCAACGGGGTAACGCTCAGCTCCACCAATCTGGAAGGTTTAGCCAGTGAGATCAACAACCTCAGTAGCTCGCGGTTACCCGGTGTACGCGCTGAAGTGACTGATACCGGAGATCTGGAAATCGTCGCTACCACCGGGGCGGATTTACGTTTTACCTTCAACGGGCCGCAACCGGCAGGTAACGCCGATGTGGTTGGTCGTACCGGCACCGGCACCCAGACCGTCGATACCCTGGGCGACGCGGTGGTTATCGGTGGCTCGGTCGAGATTACCATGCAGGAGGGGTACGCCCTGGTGGAGAGCACGCCCGAGGTAGGCAACCTGTTTGCACCTCTGACGCCGGACAGCTTCACTGAAGTGGCCATCAATGCCTTTGATCCTAACGATCAGGGTACCTACAACCACTCCACATCCAGCACTATCTACGACAGTCTGGGCAATCCCCATGTGATGACTCAGTACTTTGTGCGTCAGGAGTATGACCCGGCCGACGCGTCTACTTCGCCCAACCACTGGAGAATGTTTGTCCTGATTGACGGTCAGGACGTGGGCGACCCGGACACCACCTTGCCGTCGCCGGAGAATACGCTGCCCACGCGTGCGGAATTCAATGTCCACTTCCGTTCGGACGGGCGCCTGAATACCGAACTGACCGACGACATGCTGATTTCCAACTGGGTGCCGCGCGACAGCGATGGTGAACCTTTTGGTGCCTTGGCACCACTGAACGTTCTGCAGGGTGGCAGTCTGCCGGTTTCCGAGCCGCCGGCAAGCTCCAACTTTCAGATCGACCTGACCGGTACCACCCAGTTCGGCAGCTCCTTTGCCGTGGAGGAGCGTGACCAGAACGGCTACACCACCGGGCGCCTGTCGGGCCTGGATGTGAGTGAAACCGGGATCATCTTCGCCCGCTTTACCAACGGTGAAGCACAGATTCTGGGGCAGGTGGCGCTCGCCAATTTTGCCAACGTTGAAGCGCTGCGTCCCTCAGGTGAAACCAAATGGTCGCAGACCTTTGAGAGCGGCGAAGTGATCATTGGTGCGCCCGGTTCGGCATCACTCGGGTCGATCAATTCCGGCGCTCTGGAAGAATCGAATGTGGATCTGTCGGCACAGTTGGTCAACCTGATTATTGCCCAGCGCAATTTCCAGGCGAGTGCCAAGACCATTGAAACCGGTAATGCCACCACCCAGACCATCATCAACCTGCGTTAATGGGTTGGGTGCCTTAGCGTCGGATTACGCCCTGGCGGGCTAATCCGACCTACTCGGAACACTGCGCTGATGTCTGGGTTGGGTGCCGTTTTGTCGGATTACGCCTTCGGCTAATCCGACCTACATGAACAATCGACCTACGCGAAACACTGCACTGATGTCTGGGTTGGGTGCCGTTTTGTCGGATTACGTCTTCGGCTAATCCGACCTACATAAACAATCGACCTACTCGGAACACTGCGCTGATGTCTGGGTTGGGTGCCGTTTTGTCGGATTACGTCTTCGGCTAATCCGACCTACATAAACAATCGACCTACGCGAAACAATGCACTGATGTCTGCGTAGGTCGGATTAGCGAAGCGTAATCCGACACCTGAGGCACCCAATCTCAATAATACTCCCCTCAACCCGCCTCCCCAAACCAAAACCCCTGTCCGAGCCAACCCACCACCCAAACCCATCAAATGGGCATCGCCCCAAAAGCGGCAACTCACACCTGCCAAACCTTGCCGCCTTGCCGCCTCGCAACGCTCTAAAAATACCAATAACCTACTGAATTTAAACAATAAAACAAATCAGGCACGGACCCTGCATTAACCCCGGTAAGCAATCCAACAAACCGGAGTTCACAATGGACAAGGCCCTCTACATTGCCATGACCGGCGCCAAGCACAACATGCTGGCGCAGACCAGTCATGCCAACAACCTCGCCAATGTCAGCACCGACGGCTTTCGCGCCGACTTCGCCCAGGCACGCAGCATGGGGGTCTATCACGGTGATGGCCATCCTACCCGGGCTTTCGCGTTGACTGAGCGCCCAGCGACCAACTTTGCCCAAGGGCCGCTCAACAGCACCGGTCGTCACCTGGACATTGCCATCGAGGGCGAGGGTTTTATCGCGGTTCAGGCCCCGGACGGCACTGAAGCCTACACCCGTGCGGGCAACCTGGTGATTGATGCCATGGGCTTTCTGCGCACGGCCAATGGTTTGCCGGTGATTGGTGATCAGGGTCCGATTGCATTGCCGCCCCTGGAGCGGGTGGAAATAGGCCACGACGGCACGCTGTCATTACAGTTGCAGGGGCAGGGCGTCGAGGCCATGGTGGATTTTGATCGCATCAAGCTGGTCAACCCTGCAATTCAGGGCATGGAGAAGGGCGAGGACGGCCTGTTCCGGCACAACGCGTTTGAAGAGTTGGACCCGGCGGCGGAAGTTCGGGTCGTGACCGGCTTTCTCGAAGGTAGCAACGTCAACCCGATCAACGAATTCACCGAAATCATGAGTCTGTCCCGGCAGTACGAAATGTCTGTGAAAATGATGCAAACCGTGCAGCAGAACTCCGAGCGTTCGGCCAGTTTGTTGCAAGTCTCCTAAGCGCTTAACACAAGGTAATTTGTCATGCATTCAGCACTCTATGTCAGCAAAACCGGGTTGAGCGCCCAGGACAAGCAGCTCACCACCATCTCCAATAACCTGGCCAATGTCAGCACCGTCGGTTTCAAACGCGATCGCGCGGCCTTTGAAGATCTGCTCTACCAGGTACAGCGCCAGCCCGGCGCCCTCACTACCCAGGACACTCAGCTGCCCTCGGGCCTGCAGCTCGGCAGTGGTGTGCGGGTTGTGGCCACGCAAAAACAATTTACGGAAGGCAGCCTGCAAGTCACCGATCAGGCCCTCGACCTGGCCATCAATGGTCGCGGCTTTATTCAGATCCTGCAGCCGGACGGCACCCTGGCCTTTACCCGCAACGGTCAACTGCAAATCAACGGTGAGGGTCAGTTGGTCAATAACAACGGCCTGCCCGTGGAACCCGCGATTCTGGTGCCGGAGAATGCCAGCAAAATCACCATCAGCACCGATGGCGTGGTGAGCGCGCATTTCGTCGGTGAAGTGCAACCTCAGCAGTTGGGTGATGTCGTTTTGGCAGATTTCGTCAATCCGTCCGGTCTTGAATCGATTGGCGGCAACCTGTTTGTTGAGACGGTGGCCAGCGGTAACGCCCTTCAGGCCGCGCCGGGTGAAGATGGCATGGGTACCTTGCAACAAGGCATGCTGGAAAACTCCAACGTCGATATCGTGGAAGAAATGGTGAACATGATCACCACCCAACGCGCCTACGAGATGAACTCCAAAGTGGTGTCCACGGCAGACCAAATGCTCCAGTACATCAGCCAGACGCTCTAACGCCGAGGTGAATTGAGATGAATAGACTGATCACGAACCTGACTCGCACCGCCCTGGTCGCTGGCATGCTCAGTGCGCTGAGCGCCTGCGTCACCTACGAGCGCCCTGCGCCGAACGATCCCTATTACGCGCCGCCGGTCTACTCGGCAGGAGAAATGCCCCAGCGCACCGAGGGCTCACTCTATCAGACCCGTTATGGTATGAGCCTGTTTGATGATCGCAAGGCCCTGCAAGTGGGCGATGTGATTACGGTGACACTGAACGAGCGCACTGTCTCGCGCAAACGTTCCAATGTTTCGGTGAGTAAGGACAGCGACACCAATTTCAATGCGGGGCCGCTGTTGGGGAGCAACCTGCCTGAGCTTGAGACCAACCTGGGTCAGAGCCGCGACTTTAACGGCGATGCCGGTGCAGACCAGAGCAACAGCCTGGAAGGCAACATCACCGTGACGGTCGCCGAAGTGCTGCCCAACGGCAACCTGGTGGTGCGCGGTGAAAAGTGGATGACCTTGAACCGGGGCGATGAATTTATCCGCATCAGCGGCATCATCCGCCCGGACGATGTCTCCCCCCAGAACACCGTGCAGTCCAACCGCCTGGCGCATGCCCGTATCTCCTACAGCGGCACCGGCACCCTGGCCGACGCTGGTGAAATGGGTTGGCTCGGACGTTTCTTCAATGGCCCCTACTGGCCCTTCTGAGTACTGAGGACATGACCATGTTTACACGACTTGTTTTGGCCTTGACGCTTTTGCTGGGAGCCAGTCTGGCCCAGGCCGAACGCCTGAAGGATATCGCCAGTGTTGCCGGTGTGCGCTCCAACCAGCTCATTGGCTACGGCCTGGTGGTGGGGCTGGATGGCACCGGTGACCAGACCACCCAGTCTCCGTTTACCACCCAGTCATTCAACAACATGCTCAAGCAGTTCGGCATCACCATGCCAGAGGGCACACGGATGCAGATGCGCAACGTTGCGGCTGTGATGGTGACCGCTGAGCTGCCCGCCTTTGCCCGTCCGGGGCAGGCCATTGACGTCACTGTGAACTCCATCAGTAATGCCCGGAGTCTGCGCGGCGGTAGTCTGCTGGTAACCGAGCTGCGAGGCCTGGATGGCAATACCTATGCGGTCGCGCAGGGCAGCTTGGTGGTGGGTGGTTTTGGTGCCCAGGGAGCTGACGGCTCGCGCGTAACCGTCAACGTCCCCAGCGTGGGTCGTATTCCCAGCGGTGCCTTTGTGGAGCGCTCGGTGGCCAACAATTTTGACGATGGTCAGCCCATTGTGTTCAACCTCAATCGCGCCGATTTCACCACGGCCAACCGTGTCGCCCAGGCCATCAACGACAAGATGGGCCCGGATGTTGCGCGCCCGATGGACGGTGGCTCGGTTGTCGTGGACAGCCCGGTCAATCCAGCCCACCGGGTAGAGTTTATTTCGATCCTGGAAAACATCGAAGTGACACCGGGGGATGAGGCGGCACGGGTGGTGATCAATTCCCGCACGGGCACCATTGTAGTGGGCCAGCATGTGCGCGTGGCGCCAGTGGCCATCACCCACGGCAGTTTGACCGTCTCTATTAACGAGACCTACGCCGTTGCTCAGCCCAATCCTTTCGGCCTGGGGGAGACCGCTGTGGTACCTGGCACGGATATTGATATTGAAGAGGATATCAACCCGATGTTCGAGTTCGCACCGGGCACTACCCTGGAAGATATTGTCCGTTCGGTCAATCAGGTGGGTGCATCCCCCGGCGATTTGATGGCGATTCTCGAGGCCCTGAAACAATCCGGCGCACTGCGCGCCCAGCTAGTGGTGATCTGAATGTTCGCTCTGGAAAACAGCCAAGCCAGCCAACACATGCAAGACTCCGTGTTTAGCGTGAACTCACTGAATCACGTCAAACAGATGGGCAGAGCCGGTGATACCGAGGCTTTGCGGGAGGTCGCCCGGCAGTTTGAGTCCCTGTTTATCCAGCAAATGCTCAAGCAGATGCGCGCCAGTAACGACGTTTTCTCAGAAGGCGGCATGTTCGACAGCAGCGAGATGCGTCACCACGAAGAGATGTACCACCAGCAACTGGGTCTGGAAATGGCCAAGGGGCGGGGCATCGGTTTGGCCGATGCCTTGTATGACCAGATGAAAGCCGCCTACGGCAAGCACTTGCCGCAAGGGCAAACCAATGCCGCCCCAGAAGCCCCCGCATCCTCGGTATCCCCCGTAGGTCGGATTAGCCCGCAGGGCGTAATCCGACAATCCGCTCCCAACCCGGATGCTGGCACCACCCAATCAACCCGCGGCATCCCCAACCCGACCGTCAGTGTGCAGCCCGGCGGCAAAACCGCGGCCCTCAACAGCCCGGCCGAGTTCGTCGAACACCTGACCCCCTACGCCGAGCAGGCCGCGGAACAGTTGGGCGTTGACCCGAGTGTGCTCCTGGCTCAGGCCGCCCTGGAAACCGGTTGGGGCCGCCATGTGATTCACACACGCGAAGGCGACAACAGCCACAACCTGTTCAACATCAAAGCCGACCGTCGCTGGGATGGCGACAGCGTCAATGTCAGTACCCTGGAGTACCGCAACGGCGTGGCCCAACAGGAGCGGGCCGACTTCCGCCGTTACGACAGCTACGCGGAGAGCTTTGCCGATTACGTTGAGTTCTTGCAAAACAACCCGCGCTACCAGCAGGCCTTGAGCGTCGCCGATGATGCTGACGCCTACGCACGTGAACTGCAGAACGCTGGCTATGCCACGGACCCGGCTTACGCGGACAAGATTTCCCGCATTATGAACAGCGAGCTGATGCGCCCGGAGAGCCAGACACTGGCCTCTGCCCGCGACGCTCTTGACGAGGCATAACGATCATGTCAGGTCTGCTCTCAAACGCCATTTCCGGCTTGCAGGCAAGCCAGAACGCCCTGCGTACGGCGGGGCACAACATCGCCAATGCCAACACCGAAGGCTACAGTCGCCAGCAGGTGGGCTACTCGACGCGCCCCGAACAGCGACTGGGCAGCGTCGGCTATATGGGCAGCGGGGTCACCACCCAATCGGTGGAGCGGGTGGTCAACCAGTTCGTCAACGCCCAGCTGCGGACCGACACCTCGGCCTATCATCAGCTGAACGCCTTTGACGGCTATATTCGCCAGGTGGATAAGCTCTTTGCCGATATGAATACCGGCATGGGTGAGTCCCTGCAACGGTTCTTCGCCGCCATGCAGAACGGGGCCGATGACCCCTCGTCGTTAGCTGCGCGTCAGCTCGCCATCACCGAGGCAGAAAGCCTGTCGACCAAGTTCAACGCTTTGCACGACCGGCTTGCGGATATTGAGTCGAGCATCAACCGGGAGGTCTCGGCCGTTACGTCCGAGATCAGCAGCCTGGCCCAGAGCATTGGTGAACTCAACCGCTCCATTACCGAGAAGAGTGCAGCGGTACCCGGCGGCTCGCCCAACGATCTGCTCGACAAGCGTGACGAGGCATTGCGCAAACTGTCAGAGCTGGTGAATATCCAGGTGGTTCAGGGCGGCGATGGCGAGATGAGCGTGTTTATCGGCAATGGTCAACCCTTGGTGATTGGCAATGCCGTGAGTCGCTTTAGCGTTTCAAACGACGGCCAGATCATGCTCAGTAACAACGTCCACTCGGCAGACATTACCGGTCAACTTAAAGGTGGCAAGATCGGTGGCCTGCTGGAATTTCGCGGTGATACCCTGGGCAATGCCAAAAACGAACTGGGCCGAGTTGCGATTGCACTCGCGGATAACTTTAACGAGCTGCAGCAGCAGGGCGTCGATCTGGACGGCGATTACGGCCGCTCTATGTTCCGCGATATCAACGACCCGGCGCTGGCACAAAAACGCATTTACCCCGGCAACAATGCGCTGCCCAATGATCGGGACCTGTCCCTGTTTATCGATGACACCAGTCGCCTGACCACCAGCGACTACCGGCTGCAGATACTGCCCAACACCAGCAACTATGCCATCACCCGCCTGAGTGACGGCGAACTGGTGGGTCAGGGAGCGCTGCCGGGGGGCTATCCTTACGAAATTGAGTTTGACGGCCTGAGACTGCGTCTTGATGGCGGCAGCTTTCAGGGTGGCGACAGTTTTACCCTGAAGCCCACGGTCGAAGGTGCCAAGGATATTCGCGCGGAGCTCAGCCGCCCGGAAGATCTGGCCTTTGCGCTCGCGATCCGCACGGGCAGTGACTATGGCAACCAGGGTAACGGCGAAATCAGCCAGGGTGACATCCAGAGCCTGTACGATGCCAACGGTAACCTATTGCCCGCCTTTGCCAACCCGGGACAGCTGTCGCCCCCGGTGGTGATCCGCTTTACCTCGGAAACCACCTACGAAGTGCTCGACAACAGTGACCCGGAGAACCCGGTACCGCTGGAGCCACCCATTCGGGAGCAACGCTTCCGGCCCGGGGCGGAAAATGCCATTTTCAGTTCCGATCCGGGCGAGACGGTCATCGTTGGCGATGGCGCGCGGCTGGGGTTGCCGGAAGGCCGCTCCCCAGACGTTCTGGCCAGTGGCGCCCAGCGTCAGCCTAATGGCTACCCGGCTGAACAGCTGACTTTTTTTGTGCAAGATCCCGATACGGGTGTGATCCGCCAGGAGCGTATGGTCACGCGGGCCAATGCCACGGCGGCGCAAACCGCCGAGCAGCTGAGCAATATGCCCGGCGTATCGGCCAACGCGTTCACCACCGCCAGTCTGACGGATATGCAGTTCGAGGATTTCGATAGCCCCTTGCAGATCACCCTCAATGGCGAGGCGCTGATTCCCTATGACCCGGACGGTGACATTCTGGGTCAGGTTCCCAACCCCAACACCGATCCGGTGGGCTTCAATGATTTTCTTGCCGAGCAGATCAACGGCAACGATAACCTGAAGGCATTGGGTATTCGCGCGGAGAGTGGCACCAATCCCGTCACCGGCCGCTCGGAGGTGCGCCTGGTGGCTTCCTCGGGTGTCGATCTGGACGTGCGCCTGGAGGCGGACAACCCCAACAATCGCCTGGGTGTGAACGACAGCAATGGCAACCCGACCGTTCGCCTTGAAGGGCAGGGCGCTGGCAGCGAGAGTCAGGTCACTGTCGGTGGCCGTATCGACATTACCCTGGCCGAAGGAATTCGCCTGGAAACCGCACCCACGACCAGCGGCCTGTTCGGCGATAGTCGCGCCGATGACTTTGCGCGCTCGGCGTACCTGGGCTATCAGGTCAACATTAAAGGTCGACCTCAGG
This sequence comes from Marinimicrobium alkaliphilum, assembly GCF_003259155.1. GTDB lineage: Bacteria > Pseudomonadota > Gammaproteobacteria > Pseudomonadales > Cellvibrionaceae > Marinimicrobium_A > Marinimicrobium_A alkaliphilum. The sequence continues at coordinate 67,494 of NZ_QGMQ01000011.1, read as the reverse complement.
CGGGCGATACCTTCACTGTCGATTTCAATTCGGACGCCACCAACGATAACCGCAACGCTCTGCGCTTCGCGGCGCTGGAAACCCAGGGGACCGTCGCCGACGGCGGCAAACTCAGCTTGTCCGACGCCTACGGTCGCCTGGTGGAAACGATCGGCAGTAAAAGCAGTCTGTCGCGCATCAATACCCAGGCCGCCGAAGGCCTGATGCAGCAGACCCAGGCTACCCGGGACAGCATCTCCGGGGTGAATATTGATGAAGAGGCGGCCAACCTGATCAAGTTTGAGCAGATCTACGGCGCCAATGCCCGGGTACTGACCGTCGCCCGGGACCTGTTTAATACTTTGCTGAACAGCATTTAGAGGCAAGCAGCCATGCGCGTATCCACCTCTATGGTGTACAACATTGCCAACGTGAGTTTGCACAAAACCCAGTCGGCCATGAACCGTACCAACGAACAGATGGCTACCGGCAAGCGGGTACTCAGCCCCGCCGATGATCCGGTGGCGGCCACCAACATCCTCAAGCTCAATCAGCAGTTGGGGCGCCTGGAGCAGTTTGATAAAAACATCAACATTGCCCAGAACAACCTCGAGCTCGAAGAGGCCACCCTGGATGCCGTACTCAATATTGTCCAACGCATGAACGAGCTGAGCGTACAAGCCGGTAATACCGGCACAATGAACTCCGGTAACTATAAAGCCATGGCCGCCGAGGTGGATACCCGCATCGACGAGTTGCTGAATTTGATGAACACCCGCAACGCTTCGGGTCAGTATATTTTTGGTGGCCATCAGGGCAGTACTCAGCCCTTCGAGCAGGATGACGATAACTTTTTCTACCGGGGTGATCAGGGCGAAAAGCGCATTCAGATTTCGGAAAACGTCACCGTGCCCGTGACCGATAACGGGCGCAAGGTGTTTATGGACATCCCCAGTGCCCATCCGACCTTTACCACTCGCGCCAATCCGGCCAATCAGGCGCAGCCTCCGGCCAGTATCAGTGTCGGGCAGGTGGTGGATAAAGACGCCTGGAGCGAAATCTACCCCGGTGACCTGGTGATCACCTTTAATGCCCGAAGTGCCATTGACCCTGCCGGTAGCAACTTTACCGTGACCGAACGCAGTTCGGGCAAGGTGCTGATGGCCAATGAGCCGTTCACGCCGGGGCAGGAGATCGAAGTGGGCGGCGTCAGCTTTGCTATTGATGGCCAGCCTTTCCCGGGAACACCCGCAGAGCCGGGCAGTTTACCGCTGAACGTGGATGCGCCGGTCGACTTCAGTGTGGCACCGGCGACGGTGGTGATGACCGTTGGTGGCGTGTCGGAAACTTTTGTTTTGGATCAGCCCGTGACCAACGAAGCGGAGCTGTTTGCGGCTTTGAGCAGTACGGTAGAAACCGTGGCGGGTAGCGGCGCCGATCGCAACGCGGCCAGACTGGCTAATCTGGGGCTGACCCTGGAGCCAGGTGAGGGACTGGTGTCGGCGCGAGGTGAGAATATCACCGTCCGCAATGGCAGCGCCGCCACCAACGATGTGTTCGGATTCGAAACCACCGGCGCCGGTACCACCTCGGACAATGGCGTATTGGCCGAGCGGGGCGATCGCTTCTCGGTCAATGCGACGCCCAATCAGGGGATTTTGACCACGCTCTCGCGCCTCAGTGATGCCATGAAAAATGTCGAGGACAACCCCAAAAGCAAAGCCGCGCTCGGCGATATTGTCGCGCAAACGCTCGCCAACCTGGACAACGGCCTGACCAGCTTGACTACGCTTCAGGGTGCGGTGGGCGCCAGGTTGAATACCCTGGACAGTACCCGGGAGTTGAATCTGGAGACCAAGCTGTACTCCGACCAACTGCTGTCTGACCTACAGGATCTGGATTACGCCGAAGCCAGTACCCGACTCGCCATGGAGAGCATGGTGTTCAGTGCAGCCCAGCAGAGTTTTGTCAAAGTCAGCCAGTTGAGCCTGTTTAACTTCCTCTAATTTCAATTGACTCTGACCCCATTGAAATTATTGTCGGATTACGGCCTTTGGCCTAATCCGACCTACTCAAACAGTGGCACGATGTATCGGGTGGGGTGCGGCATTGTCGGGTTACGGCCTTTGGCCTAATCCGACCTACTCAAACAATGGCACGGGGTATCGGGTGGGTTGCGGCATTGTCGGATTACGGCCTTTGGCCTAATCCGACCTACTCAAGCAGTGGCACGATGTATCGGGTGGGGTGCGGCCTTGTCGGATTACGGCCTTTGGCCTAATCCGACCTACTCAAACAATGGCACGGGGTATCGGGTGGGGCTCCTTATTGTCGGATTACGGCCTTTGGCCTAATCCTACCTACTTAAACGATGGCACGATGTACCGAGTAGGTCGGATTAGCGCGTAGCGCGTAATCCGACACTGAGGCACCCAACCCACCAACCGCGATCCCACCATCAAACCGGTGCCAACTCAACCCAATCGCCCTTGCGGGCCGACTCGAATGCCGCATTGACGATCACAATATCCCGCAAGCCCTCAATACCCGGTACCTTCACCGGTTTATCCTCCAGAATCGCCAACGCATCATTATCCATCTGCGCCGCCTGCTGATTGGCAATGGGCTTATCCAACTGGGTACCGTCGCTGGCCTCACCGCTGACGCCGGTGTAGGAGGACATGGGAATCAGGTTGTACCAACCCTCTGCGCAGGTCACCTCCAGAGCGTTGCCCGGTTTTACAAAGCTGGTCATACACTCGGCGGTAGCCCCGCTCGGAAAGCGCAACTCAAAATGGGTCGTGGAATCCACCTCGGTAAAAGCGTCCGGGTGGGTGATCTCGTGCCAGGCCTTGATGGCGATGGGCTCCTCCCCGGTGCTGTAGCGCGCCCCCTGCAACGGATAGACCCCCATATCGTACATGGCACCACCGCCCATCTCCCGGCGCATGCGCCAGTTATCCGGCGAGCGGTTCTCGCCCCCGGTGTAGGCGGCTACCGCCTCCACCTTCTCAATCGGGCCAAAGGGCTGCTCCTCGGCCCAACGCATCACGGTCTGGGTGTTGGGTTCGTGGTGCAGGCGGTAGCCCACGGTCAGTTGCACCTTGTTCTTCTCGCAGGCATCGATAATGGCCTGGCACTCGGCCCGGTCCATGGCCATGGGTTTCTCGCACCACACATGTTTGCCGGCGTTGGCGCCCGCCAGTGAGTGTTTCATATGTAAGCTGGGTGGGGTCACAACGTAGACCACGTCGATATCCGGGTTATCGGCCATCTCGTGCATGGTGTCATAACTGTAGACATTGCTGTCCTTGATGCCGTAGCGCTCCTGCCACTCGGGAATCTTCTCCGGGCTGCCGGTCACAATGCCGCGCAGCTCGCAGTGTTGGGTCAGTTGCAGCGCCGGTGCCAACTGTCGAGTGCTGTACCGTCCCAGTCCCACCAGCGCCACGCCGATCTTGCGCCCGGGCGCGCCAATCAGGTGCGGCGACCAGCCGGTGGCGAGCAGGGCGGAGGAAATACCCAGATGTTGTAGCAGGCGGCGGCGGGTAGGGTGGTAATGACGCATAAAAACCTCCAGAACGGGTGAGCTAAACGCAATGTCCTAAACTATAGCAGCGGATGGGCGATATACTTTTTATACGGCCCGATGCCTCACTGTCGGATTACGCCCCTTCGGGGCTAATCCGACCTACTTGAACCATGGTACGCCGTTTCGGGTTGGATGCCTCATTGCTTCCTCGGGGCTAATCCGACCTACGTAAACAATGGTACGCTGTCTCCAGTAGGTCGGATTAGGCGCAACCGTAATCCGACAAAAACACCACCCAAGTCCCAGTAGGTCGGATTAGCGAAGCGTAATCCGACACCTGAGGCACCACCCCAGAACCATGTGACGCCAAAAGGAAACCCCATGACCAACCCCCATGAAAGCACCTGCCTGAACCCGGTCTACCAGGCCATCGACCAGTCCCGGCGACTGCTGGCGCTTGCTCGGGAAGACGACTGGGCCACCTTCGAGCAGGTGCTGGCCGAGCGTCAGGAATCCCTGGAGGCTCTCAAAAGCAGCGAATTCATGGTGGAAGTGGTCAAAAACGGCTACGCGGAAGTCCTGCGAGAGGCCATCGTCGAGCTGCAGGCGCTCAATGAGCAGGTGGGCGAACTGGCGGAGACCAGCAAAGCCCGCTTGAGCGAGCAGCTCAAGGAGTTTGCTCGAGGTGATAAGGCCAAGGTGGCTTACGGCAAGTAGCCTTTTATCGGGGTTGGGTACCCCATTGTCTGATTACGCCCTGCGGGCTAATCCGACCTACTTAAACAATGGCACACTGCTCCCTGTAGGTCGGATTAGCGCAAAGCGCGTAATCCGACACCTGAGGCACCCAACCCCTGCAGCCCCAAACAACCCCCCTTCCAACCCCAAACGGCACGAAAAACCACCAAATCGCAAAAAAAAACCTAAAGCTCTCTCCGGAATGGTCGAAAAGCTATACAGAAGTCCTCATACCCAAGGTTTTCGGGCTTCACCAAACGACTTGTATCACGGCTGGTAAAGCCTGTGTCCAGACCAACCCAGGAGATTGACTATGTCACTCGTAATTAACACAAACGTAGCCTCTCTGAACGCTCAGCGTCAGCTGATGCAATCAGGTAACGCACTGGATCAGGCCACCGAGCGCCTGTCCTCCGGTAACCGTATCAACTCGGCTAAAGACGACGCCGCCGGCCTCGCCATTTCCAACCGGATGACCTCTCAGATCCGTGGTCTGGACCAGGCCATTCGTAACGCCAACGACGGTATCTCCATGATTCAGACAGCCGAAGGCGCTCTGCAGGAAGCGACCAACATCCTTCAGCGTATGCGCGAGCTGTCGATTCAGTCCGCCAACGGCATTTACTCTAATGATGACCGTCAACGTCTGGATTCCGAAGTACAGCAGCTCAAAGTTGAGCTGGACCGCCTGGCGAATGACACCACCTTTAACGGCCAGAAACTGCTTGATGGCAGCCTGAGCAACGCCTTGTTGCAGGTTGGTTCCGAGCAGGGTCAAACCATCGGGGTTTCTGTCGAGTCTTTCAATACCCGTTCGCTCGGTGGAACCACTGGCGATTTGGTGGGTGAGGAAAGTACCGGAATAGCCGCTCTGAACGCTTTTGCTGGTGGTGCTGGCACTACACTGGTAATTAACGATGTCAATATCAGTGACTTGTCTGGAGCAGGTAGCGTCAACGATGCGATGAAAATCATCAATGCCGACTTGAAAGACACAGGCATTGAAGCTTCGACCATTGTGCAGGCGACAGCAAGTGGCGTGGGTGACGGGGTGTTGCGCGGTACTGATACCTTTGACATTGTGGTTACGGATGGCGATGACAACACTCAGTCTTACCAAATTGGTGGTACCAACAGCATGGAGGAGTTGGTGGCCAAGATCAACGCTGATACTTCCATTGAGGCATCGCTGGACAACAGAGGCCGCTTGGTTTTATCTGCAGAGGGCGTTGAAACTATTGCGGTTACAGACGCCTCGGACGCCACCGGGTTCGGAACAGCGGCAGTAACTACTCAGTTCTCACTGGTGCTGAACGATACGACCGGTCAGGGTCGAGCGATTACTGTCGAAAATGACGCCGGTACTGCCGCGGGATTTGCTGATCTTGGTATCGACCGCAATGATAGTAATGGCAATCTGGTGGGTGTTGCTGTTGGTGGCGCGGCAGGCACACTCAACGAAGGTGACTTGCTGATCAATGGCGTTGCCGTAGGCGAAACCACACTGACAACCACAGTGGGCGATAACGCTGAAGCCTTGGCGAAATCCATCAATGATATTTCCAGCCAAACTGGTGTTGTAGCGAATGTGAGTGCCGCCAACGAACTCTTGTTGCGCTCGGCCACAGGTGATCAGATCTCTATTAAGTTTGCCGAAAATGCAACAAATGTCGGCACCCAAACAGGCTTGCAAGAGCGCAACGCCCTGGACGGTATCGGCTCTGTCGCTAGCCTGGACATCTCGACCTTTAACGGTGCTCAGAAAGCCATCGGCATTCTGGATAACGCCATCGATCAGGTCGGTCAGGCCCGTGCAGACCTGGGTGCGATCAACAACCGCCTGGACTTCACCGTATCCAACCTGGCGAACATCAGTGAAAAAACCTCAGCAGCCCGCTCGCGCATCACCGATGCCGACTTTGCTGCCGAGACGGCTGAACTGAGCCGGTCACAGGTGCTGCAACAGGCGGCTTCGGCCATGTTGGCCCAGGCTAACGCCCGTCCGCAGCAGGTGCTGCAGCTGCTCCAGTAAGATGAGTCTCTCCGCCGGTTCGCCGGCGGAGCCCTTGAGAGGGTATAAACATGAGTGAAGTCACGATGTTACACAGTGCTGGCCAGCCCCAGGCTTACAAGGCCCGGACTGGTCAGGACGCTTCACCTGATGTATCCCGTCAAGCGGCACAGGCCGGCGGCAAGGTTTTGCCGCCGACCGTCTCGGCCCCACAACCGGTAGTGAAAAAGGTTGAAGTCAACCAGCAAGAGCAGCTCGCGGAACAGCTTCGCGAAGCCGTTGCCCAGATGAATGAATACATCCAGGCGACCCAGCGGGATCTGCGCTTTACGGTTGACCAGGACTCGGGCGAGACCATTGTCAGAGTGTTGGATCGGCAGACTCAGGAGGTGATCCGGCAAATTCCGGACGAAGTCTTCCTGAATCTGGCACGGAATCTGCGTGTCAATGAGCCGGTGCACTTTTTCAGTGAGCAGGCTTAGCGAGCTCATCAGCTTAGCAACCTTAGAAAGGGTGCCCCACAAGGGCACCCTTTTTTATTGGGTAAAATTTGTGCAGCTGGACTAAAGTTTGGCGTAGCGGAGTCGATAACCTCCCTGAGTCGGGTAATCCGATAAGCACACGTCAACAGCGCAATCAGCACCAATAGGTTTTATCTATGGCTACCAACATCGGAAGCGACATTGTCAATCAGATCGGCGGGGGCTCGGGCATCAATACCCGCAGTCTGGTGGATCAACTGGTTGAGTTGGAGCGTGCGCCGGAAGAGCGGCGTCTGGATCAGCGCGACCAGCGCCTGGAGTCCCAGATTTCGGGCCTGGGTATGATGCGCGGTGCCATGGATGATATGGATTCTGTTCTCGCGATTCTTTCGGATCCGGATACGTTTAACGCCAAGCAGGCGTCAATTTCTGATACCTCACTGATTGCGGTCAATGCCCTTGAGCCCAATGCCGTTCCTGGGAATTACAGACTGCGCATCGAGCAGGTGGCTCAGTCCCAGTCCATGAATTCTGGCGCCTTTGGCAGCACCAGCGAGCCTATTGGCGAAGGCTCCCTGACCATTCGCTTCGGTAGCTGGGATGCGGGTAGTTTCACGTTGGACCCGGATGCTGAAGGGGCCACCATTGAGATTGATGACAGCAATAACACGCTGTCCGGGTTGCGCGATGCGATCAATGGTGCGGGTATTGGCGTACAGGCCAGTATCGTGGGTCAAGCCGGCAGCTATAGCCTGTTGTTGACCAGCCCGACGGGCGAGACCAAAGAAATGGAAATCACCGCTGACGAGGGCGCGACGCCCGGGCTGTCGGCCTTCAATTTCAATGAAGACAATCAGGCCATGACCCAAAACCAGGCGGGCCAGGATGCGATTCTCAGTGTTAACGGCTTGCAGGTGACGCGCAGCACCAACGCCATCAGTGACGTCATCGACGGTGTAGAATTTGATATTTTCAACGCAAACCCCGCCGAAGAAATTGTGATCAACATCTCTGAAGATCGCGCGCAGGCAGAAGAAACGATCCGTGCCTTTGTTGAAACCTATAACGAGTTTTACGAGAAGATCCGATTTTTGACGGATCGTGAGGCGGGTGAGGACGGTCAGGGTAGCCTTGCCAATGATCCCCTGGCGAACAATCTGTTGCGTTCCCTGCAGAGCACCTTGGCCAGCCCAGTGCCCGGTATTACGGACAGCTTCAACCTGTTGGCGAATATTGGTATTCGTACCAAGACGGACGGAACGCTGGAGATTATAGAAGATGGTCAGGCGACCGGCTTCCGCAATGCGCTGAACAACAACTTTGAACAGGTTCGCGATCTGTTTGTGCCCAAGATGTCGTCCAGCTCTTCCCGGGTAATGGTGGAGGATTTCGGCAATCGCACCCAGCCGGGTGATTACGAGGTGGAGATCACCCAGCAGGCTTCTCGCGGCTATTTGTTGGCAGGTCCTATTGCGGAAGGTTTCCCACTGGATACCACCGGTAAAGATTACAGTTTTGATGTCGCCGTTAACGGTCGGCAAGCGGAAACCATCACCTTGCCCGAGGGCCGTACTTATGACTCGGCACAAGATCTGGCCGCAGAAATCCAGACGCTGATTAATTCGGATGCCACGCTTCGCGCTGCCAACGTGCGGGTGAGCGTCACCGTGGATAATGATACGGGCGGTCTGCACATCGAGTCGGCCACGTATGGGCAGGACAGTCGCGTCGATATTCTCAGTGTTGGGGCCGATATGGCGGACCTGGGGATTGAAGCGGCCGCAGGCACGGTCGGTGAGAACGTTCAGGGCACCATTAATGGCGTGGCAGCGTTTGGATTTGGCCAGTTCCTGCGTGGCGCAATAGGTTCGCCCTCTGAGGGCCTTAGTCTGAGGATCGCGCAGGGGGCCACCAGTGCAAACGTGAGTTTTTCTCGCGGTTTTGGTTCCATGGTATCCACTATGATGGATACTTATGCGCGCAGCTCCGGTTTGATTTCCGAGCGTGAGAACAATCTGCGCCGGGAGCAGACGGAAGTGTCTGACGCGCGTGAGCGTCTTGAGCGCCGCAGCGAAGCCTTCCGCGCCCGCCAGGAAGCCCAGTTCCGGGCCATGGAGCAGATCGTGCGCAGCCTCAACAACACCGGCGATTTTCTTGAAGGGTTGAATGACCGGTTGCCGTTTACGGCGCCGAACCGTCGTTAATCTATTCGGGCAGGGTGGCTCGGTGTCGGATTACGGCTTCGCCTAATCCGACCTATCAGGACTGTGGCGTTTTTATCTGGTTTGGGTGCCTCATTGTCGGATTACGCTGCGCTAATCCGACCTACTCGGACAATGGTACGCTGTTTCCTGTAGGTCGGATTAGCCCGCAGGGCGTAATCCGACACTGAGGCACCCAACTCCTTCAGGGGTTGGGCTTACTATTAATCCTTCACAAACCGCAACGTCATCCGGTCACTCTCCCCAATTTCCATATACCGCTCCCGATTTTCATCGCCCAACGCCAAACTCGGTGGCAGGGTCCATACGCCGCGCGGATGGTCTCGGGTATCGTTGGGATTGGCGTTGATATCGCTACGTTCATCCAACCGAAATCCCGCCGCCTCCGCCAGGGCAATCACCGCCGATTCCGGCACGTAACCGCTCTGCGCTGTCTCCCGGTAATCCGCACCGTCTTCGGCCCGGTGCTGGACCACGCCCAACACACCGCCGGGTTTCAGCACGTCGTAAAAGGCTGCAAACATGCCTTCCGCCTGGCCGCCGTTGATCCAGCCGTGGACGTTGCGAAAGGTCAGCACCCGATCGGCGCTGTTGGTTTCTCCCAGTACCGGTTCGGCGGGGTTGTACCGGTGGATGTGAGCCTCACCGTAAAGCGCCTCATCCTGCGCGAGCAGTTGGTTGATCATCTCTGCCAGGCGCGGAACGTAGGCCGGCATGTCGGGCAGGTCAGGGTCGATGATGGCGGCCGTGTAGCGCCCATGCTCATGCAGTAGCGGCGCCAGGATTTCGGCGTACCAGCCACCGCCCGGGTTGATTTCGATAACGTGGTGCTCGGGATGGATGTCAAAGAACTGCAGGGTAGACACGGGGTTGCGGTAACGGTCCCGGTCCCGGTTGGCGGCCGCCCGGTGCTCGCCGTCGACCATTGTCTGAAGCGCTGCGGCTGTGAAGGGGGCAGCGGCTTCTGCTTGCGGCTCGAGGGGCGTGTCGGTGTCGCCTGGGCCGCAACCGATCATCAGGGCGGTGGTGCACAGGAGTAGGGGAATGGCTTTCATGGGTGGCTCCTTCATGTGAGTAATGAGGTTTATTATAGAAGGAGATCGCGCCAAGTGTGGGTTTGATTCAATGGTGGTGCCTCAGGTGTCGGATTACGCTGCGCTAATCCGACCTACTGGATCCGGCGTGCCATTGTTCGAGTAGGTCGGATTAGCCGAAGGCGTAATCCGACATTGAGGCACCCGACCCCAAACAGGTAGACGCCGAATCGAACTGAATATTTATCCAGCCACGCCCTCTGTCACCCGCTCACGCAACGTCTGCGCCGCCTTCACCATATTCACCAGCGCCGCTTCGGTTTCCGGCCACTGGCGGGTTTTCAAACCGCAGTCCGGGTTCACCCACAGGTGCTCGGCCGGCAACTCTCGGGCGGCACGGGCCATGATGCTGACCATGGCGTCCACCTCAGGCACGTTGGGCGAGTGAATGTCATACACGCCCGGGCCGATGTGGTTGGGGTACTTGAAGCTCTCGAAGGCCTCCAGCAAGTCCCCCTGGGAACGGGAGGTCTCGATGGTGATGACGTCGGCATCCAGTTGCGCGATGGCTTCGATAATGTCGTTAAACTCGCTGTAGCACATATGGGTGTGGATCTGGGTTTCGTCCTGCACGCCAGCGGCGCTCAAGCGAAAGGCGTTGACTGCCCAGTCCAGATAGTGCGCCCGTTCCTGTTCGCGCAGGGGCAACCCTTCGCGGATGGCCGGTTCATCGATCTGAATCACCTTGATGCCTGCGGCTTCCAGATCCAGCACTTCATCGCGCAAGGCCAGGGCAATCTGGTTGGCGGTGTCGGCCAGCGGCTGGTCGTCGCGCACAAAGGACCAGAACAGCATGGTGATGGGGCCGGTAAGCATGCCCTTGACCGGTTTTTTGGTCAGGGACTGGGCGTAGCGGGTCCAGTTCACGGTCATGGCTTTTGGGCGCGATACGTCGCCGAAGATAATCGGTGGCTTGACGCAGCGCGAACCGTAGCTCTGCACCCAGCCGTATTGGGTAAAGGCGTAGCCGTCCAGTTGTTCGCCAAAATACTCCACCATGTCGTTGCGCTCGGCCTCGCCGTGCACCAGTACGTCCAGGCCGATCCGTTCCTGGCGGGCAATGGCGTCGGCAATTTCCTGGCGCATACGCTGGGTGTATTCCGCTTCGTTCAGTTGCCCCTGTTTAAAGCCCCGTCGCGCCTGACGAATGGCGGGCGTTTGCGGAAAGGAGCCGATGGTGGTGGTGGGGTAGAGCGGCAGTTGCAGCAGTGCCTGCTGTTGGCGGATGCGCTCAGAAAAGGGCGATTGACGCTGCGCCAGGGTCGGGGTGATGCGCTCGCAGCGGGCTTTGACTTCGGGGTTGTGGATGCGCGCGGATTCCCGCCGTCCGACCACCGCGGCGCGACTCTGGGCCAGTGGCTGCTGCGCCTGGGCGTCCTGCGGGTCGTTCAGGAGGCGGCCCAGGGCGACCACTTCGCCGACTTTCTGGGTCGCGAAAGCGAGCCAGTGTTTGATATCCGAGGGCAATTTTTGCTCCCGCTCCAGGTCCACCGGGCTGTGCAGCAGAGAGCAGGAGGGAGCGACCCACAGGCGCTCGCCCAGGCGCTCGTGCAGGGGACGCAGTTGCGCCAGGGAGGCGTCCAGGTCGTTGCGCCAGATGTTGCGGCCATTGATGGCGCCCACGGACAGAACCTTGTGACCGGGCAGGCGATCCACGACGTGCAGCAACTGGGCGCTGCCGCGAACACCGTCCACGTGCAGGCCCGCCACGGGCAGGTTGACGGCGGTGGAGAGGTTGTCCCCGAGGGCGCCGAAGTAGGTGGCCAGCAGGGTTTTTATGCCGCTGTGTTGGAGCCGGTGGTAGACCCCTTCAAAGGCCTGACGCCAGCGGTCGGGCAGGTCCAGCACCAGAATGGGTTCGTCGATTTGGACCCACTGGGCGCCGGTTTGGGCGAGAGCGTCGAGCAGTTGCTCGTAGGCGGGTAACAGATTTTCGAGCAGGTCCAGGCGATCGAAGCCCGCGCCTTTCTCCTTGCCCAGCCAGAGGTAGGTGAGGGGGCCGATGATGACCGGTTTGGCCTGATAGCCCAGAGCAACCGCCTCGCGGGTTTCCTCGATGATCTGGGTCCAGCTCAGGGCAAAGTGTTGCCCGGCATGAAATTCCGGCACCAGGTAGTGGTAGTTGGTATCGAACCATTTGGTCATTTCGCTGGCGCTGGTGGCCTGGCCTGTGGGCGCACGGCCCCGGGCGGCGCGGAACAGGGTGTCCAGATCGATGTCGGCGCAGGGTTCGCTGCTGAACTCTGTGACGTTCGGGGCGGTGCCGCCACAGCAGTTGTCCCGGGCAGTGCTGTCGGCGGCTGTTGCCCCCTGGCGGTGGCGGGCCGGAATATTGCCCACAGTGGCGGACAGGGTCAGGACCTGGTCGTACCAGGCGAAGTCGCCGGTGGGTATCAGGTCCAGCCCGGCCTGGTGCTGGCGCAACCAGTGCTGGCGCCGCAACTGTCGGCCGGTGTCGAGCAGCGCCTGCTGGTCGATATCGCCGTGCCAGTAGGCCTCCAAGGCCTTTTTCAGTTCGCGGTCGGCGCCGATGCGGGGGAAGCCGAGGTTGTGTGTGATGGTCATGGTGTTGGTCCCGTTAGTTAGTGATGAGGCGATTTTTTCGGGTTGGGTGGCTCAGGTGTCGGATTACACCCTTCGGGCTAATCTGACCTACTGGGAAGTGCGTGCCATTGTCGGTTTGGGGCTCATTTGTCGGATTACGCCCTGCGGGCTAATCCGACCTACTGGAGACAGGGCGCCATTGTTCGAGTAGGTCGGATTAGCGCAGCGTAATCCGACACCTGAGCCACCCAACCCGAAAAGTGGCCCCCTTCAAATTCCCAAGCATTCTCTCGCCTGCATTAAAATGAATCAAACTGGTAATTTTCAGATTTAACATGAAATTTATTTGATTTAAGTGGCGACCACTTCTAAACTGGCCCGTCATCAAGCCCACGTCCGAGGCCGCCATGCTCGAAATCCGTCACCTCAAAACCCTCACCGCCCTGCGCGAGACCGGGAGCCTGGTCGAGGCTGCCGACCGCCTGTGCCTGACCCAATCGGCCCTGTCGCACCAACTCAAGGAATTGGAGGGACGTCTCGGTTGCGAGCTGTTCGTGCGCAAGAGCCGGCCGCTGCGTTTCAGCGAGCCTGGGCGCAGACTGTTGACACTGGCGGATCAGGTGCTGGCGCAGGTGAAGGAAGCCGAGCGGGATATCCAGAAGTTGCTTCAGGGAGAGGCGGGGCGGCTGTATATGGCCATTGAATGCCACAGCTGTTTCAACTGGTTGATGCCTACGGTGGACACCTATCGTAACCACTGGCCGGCGGTGGAGCTGGATTTCTCCGGCGGCTTTATGTTCGAGCCCCTGCCGGCGCTGACCCAGGGCGAGGTGGACCTGGTGATCACCTCGGACCCGCAACCTTTGCCGGGGATCGAGTATGTGCCGCTGTTCAGCTATGAAATGCAGATCGCCTTGGCGCGGGAGCATCCCCTTGCGGCCAAAGCCAGCCTTGAGCCCGGTGACCTGGCGGATCAGACGGTGATCACCTACCCGGTAGAGCGCGCCCGGCTCGATATCTTTAAATATTTTCTGGATCCGGCCGGTGTCACGCCCGCCGGCGTGCGTACCTCTGAGCTGACCCTGATGATGGTGCAGTTGGCTGCCAGCGGGCGGGGCGTCTGTGCGCTGCCCAACTGGGTACTGGCAGAGTACGCCGACGCCGCGATGCTGGCGGTGCGCCCGGCCGGTGAGCAGGGTATCTGGCCCACGCTCTATGCGGCTTTGCGCTCGGATTACCGGCACCTGGGTTTTGTTGAGGACTTTCTGAGTCTCGCCCGCCAACACTGTCTGCAACATCTGAAAGGCGTGAAACGGGCGGACGATTGATCCCTTTGGGTTTCTGGCGCGTAAAGCTTCAAAAACCCCTAAAAGGATTATTGTTATGACGGGCTCCTACGATCCGCTGCTGGTCTTCGCCTCCTATTGTGTCGCGGTTATCGCGGCCTATTCAGCCATCTATTTCGGCACTCGACTCTTCGATCAGGAAGGTCGTGGGCGTACCGTGTGGCTCAGCGTCGGCGCTCTGTGTCTGGGCAGCGGTGTCTGGTCCATGCACTTCGTCGGCATGAGCGCCTACGAGATGCCCCACGGTATGGATATGAGCTTCTCGGCGGGGCTCACGCTCCTGTCCTGGGTTCCGGCCGTGCTGGCGTCGGGCTTGGCGCTCTATGTGATTACCCTGCCCAACGCGTCGGCACGTACCTTGGCGGCAAGCGCCATGATCATGGGTACCGGTATCTTCTTTATGCACTACGGCGGTATGTACGCCATGCGCATGGAGCCCACGATTCAGTACGATACGTTGCTGGTGATCCTGTCGGGCCTTATCGCTGTGGGTGCTTCCGGTGCGGCGCTGGTAATCTGCCGGCAGATTCGCAATGCCCCGCCCCGCCATGCGCTCTGGATCAAGATTGTGGCGGCACTGGTGATGGGCGCTGCCATCGCGGGTATGCACTACACCGGAATGGCCGCGGCCAGTTATCCGGCAGATTCGGCGTTCGCGCCGAGCAATGAGTTGCAGGGGGACTGGATGGGAGTCCCGACCGCGATAGCCGCAAGTGGGTTTCTGTTGCTGGCCCTGTTTGTGGCTTATCAGGATTACCGTGAAAGCGTGCGCCTGCGCGAGCTGGCGATCAACAAGTACCGCGTTGCCCGTGAGACGGCCTTCAATGACGAGGCGACCGGTTTGCCGAACCGAGCCCAGGCCGAAAAAACCCTGCTGGACCGTTTGACGGTATCGGGATCGGGTCAAAAAGCCCGCCCCTTCACCCTTGTTTACTTTGAACTCAGCAGCTACCGCCAGTTGATGGAAGATGACGATAATGCGGTCGCTCAGGCGTTGCTCGACGTCTTTGTGGCCGAGCTGAAACGCTGGTTTGGTGACGCTGAGCTGTTGGCGCGTTACGGGCGGGACAGTTTTGTGCTGCTGGTTGAACACATGACGCCGGGCGAGGTGAGGGATCTGTTGCAGCCTTTTGAGCAGGCCTTGGCGCAGGATCTTAAAGCGGTGGGCATGTCGGAGTTGGGGCGCTGGGGGGTGGGCTTCAGCAGGTTTCCCGAGTCCGGTAGCGCCAGTCGTAATCTTTTGAAGGCGGCGCAGCGGGTGAGTTTGCACTTTGGCACCGGGGTTGCGGAGGTGGCGTGATTTTCGTGGGTATCGTTTGGGGTGGGGTGCCTCAGTGTCGGATTACGCTGCGCTAATCCGACCTACTCGAGCAGTCGAGCGATGTTACGGCTTGGGTGCGGGGTTGTCGGATTACGCTGTGCTAATCCGACCTACTCGAGCGGGGGAGCGATGTTGCGGTTTGGGTGCGGGGTTGTCGAATTACGGCTGCGCCTAATCCGACCTACTTGAACAATGGAGCGATGTTTCCAGTAGGTCGGATTAGCCCGAAGGGCGTAATCCGACATCTGAGGCACCCAACCATTCATGGGACACCCGTAAGCCTATCGGAGGCGCCGGCATCAATCAAATCAATGTCAACCCAGAGCTTTCAGCGCCGCGTCGTAATCGGGCTCGTCAGCCACTTCGCCAACCAACTGGGTATGCACCACTTTGCCGTCGGTATCGAGCACCACCACCGCGCGAGCGCACAGGCCAGTCAGCGGACCGTCAACCATCGCGACGCCGTAGTCTTTGGCAAAGCTGGAGCGAAAGGCGGAGGCCGGTACCACATTGTCCAAGTTCTCGGCGCCACAGAAGCGCGCCTGGGCGAACGGCAGATCCTGGGAAACACAGATCACCGTGGTGTTGTCCAGGCCGCTGGCTTTTTCATTGAAGGTACGCACGGACTGGGCGCAGGTCGGAGTGTCGACACTGGGGAAGATGTTCAAGACAACGCGCTTGCCCTTGACGTCGCTCAGGCTGATTTCCGACAGGTCGCTTTTGACCAGGGTGAACCCCGGTGCCTGGCTGCCCTTGGCGGGCAAGTCGCTGTTGGTGTTGAAGGGGTTACCTTTCAGGGTTACTTTTGCCATAGCGTTATTGCTCCTGCAATAAGGGATGAGAGCCCTAGCTTAGAAGCTGGGGCGAGGAATTCAAGTGTTACTATACCAGATTGCCATAACGCGCGTGGTACCCTGCGGATTCGGTGCCGCAGGTGTCGGATTACGGCCGCGCCGAATCCGACCTGCTCGGACGGTGGAGCATAGACTCGGGCTGGGTGCCTCATTGTCGGATTACGCTGCGCTAATCCGACCTACACGAACAATGGCACGCTGCTTCCAGTAGGTCGGATTAGCCCGCAGGGCGTAATCCGACAATTGAGGCACCGCGCACAGCAAAAAACCACCACCATAAAAATTGAAATCGAACTCTCGAGAAAAGGACGCAACATGACCTCGACGGCCATCAAGCCACCGCTTACTGAACGCTTCCTGCACCATGTCGAACGCCAGGGTAACCGCCTGCCAGCACCAACGCTGCTGTTTTTCTATTTCTGTATCGGCATCCTGCTGGTCTCGGCTATCGCGGCTGCTTTTGGCGTGCGCGCCGAGCTGCCGGGCAGCGGCGAGGCGGTGGTGGCGCGCAATTTGTTGAGCGGAGAGGGTATCCGCTGGATGCTGACCAGTGCGGTGAACAATTTTGTCACTTTTGCGCCCGTAGGCACTGTCCTGGTGGCCATGCTCGGACTGGGGATCGCCGAGCACTCGGGGTTGTTGCGGGTTGCGCTGACACGCCTGGTATTGGCGGCGCCGCCCGGTGCACTGACTTTTATTGTGGTCTTCTCCGGCATGCTCTCCAGCCTCACTGCCGACGCTGGCTACGTGGTGCTGATTCCGCTTGCGGGTCTGCTCTTCTCCGTTGCAGGACGACCGCCGCTGGCGGGGATTGCCGCTTCCTTCGGCGGTGTCGCTGCGGGCTACAGCGCCAACTTGCTTCTGGGGCCGCTCGACGTGGTGTTGGCAGGTTTATCCGCCGAAGCCGTTCAACTGGTTGCGTCTGATTACACCGTGGATGCGGCGGGTAACTACTATTTCATGATCGTTTCTACGCTGCTCTTGAGCATCGTGGGCACCTGGGTCACCGAGCGCTGGGTGACGCCCTGGCTGTCCCGTCAGGAGGGGGAGGATGAGCAGACGGAAGACGAGCTGCCAAACGTCACTGAGTCCGAGCGCCGAGGGCTGTGGGCGGTACTGTGGGTGACGCTGGCTTTTTGGGGCCTCATGGCGCTTGCCGTGATTCCCGAATGGGGTGTCTTGCGCGGGTCTGCCGAGAGTGTGCTGCAATCGGCGTTTCTCCAGGGTATTGTCGTCCTCATTGCGCTCTATGCCGGTATCGCGGGGGTCGTGTTTGGCAAGATCAGCGGCCACTATCAGCGCGCGGGCGAAGCGGTAGGGGGCATGGAGCACGCCATGGGCACCATGGCCACCTATATTGTGCTGATGTTTTTTGCGGCCCAGTTTGTCAACTATTTCGCCTGGAGCCAGCTGGGTGTGATCATGGCGATCAATGGTGCCGAGGTGCTGGGTAAGCTCTCCCTGCCGCCGGCCTTGTTGTTGGTATTGTTTGTCAGCCTTGCGGGATTTCTTAACCTGTTTGTAGGCAGCGCCACCGCCAAATGGGCACTGGTGGGGCCAGTCTTTGTGCCCATGTTCTATTTGCTGGGCATCAGCCCCGAGGCGACTCAAATGGCCTACCGCATCGGAGACAGTGTCACCAACGTGATTACGCCCTTGATGCCTTACTTCGGGGTGGTGGTGGCCTTTGCCCAGCGCTACCGCAAGAACCTGGGTATTGGCACTCTGGTGGCGATGATGCTGCCGTATTCTGTTGCTTTCTGGTTGGTGTGGTCAGTGCTGCTGGCACTCTGGGTGAGCGTTGGTTGGCCCATGGGGCCGGGGGCGCCGGTACTTGTGCCTTAGGGATTTTCCGCCCCGCCTTGCATTGGTGGGGCAAAGTCAGGATAATGCGCGCCGTGGCCCAATTGGTCCCCTCGCAATGATGAGCTGTGAACCCCGCCAGGCCCGGAAGGGAGCAACGGTAGCAGTCAGTTATGTGCCGAGGTGTGGCTGATTGGGTCACCCTATTTCTGGCCCCGTCCAAATCTTCCGGTTTTATCAGGTATAATCCTCGCCACGTTCGATAATACCCAGATAGAGGAAGGCATGAGCTACCAAGTCCTGGCCCGCAAATGGCGTCCCCGCACATTCCGAGAAATGGTCGGGCAAGAGCACGTCCTCCAGGCCTTGATCAACGCCCTCGATCACAATCGCCTGCACCATGCCTATTTGTTCACCGGCACTCGCGGTGTGGGTAAAACCACCATCGCTCGCATTCTGGCCAAGTGCCTAAACTGCGAAGCCGGTGTCAGTTCCGTGCCCTGTGGCCAATGCAGTGCCTGCACCGAAATTGCCGAGAACCGCTTTGTCGATCTGATCGAGGTCGATGCGGCCTCGCGCACCAAAGTCGAAGATACCCGCGAGCTGCTGGAAAACGTTCAGTATGCGCCCACCCGTGGTCGCTACAAGGTGTATCTGATCGATGAAGTACACATGCTGTCCAGTCACAGCTTCAACGCGCTGCTGAAGACCCTGGAAGAGCCGCCGCCCCACGTTAAATTTTTGCTTGCGACCACCGATCCGCAAAAGCTGCCGGTCACCATTCTGTCGCGCTGCCTTCAGTTCAACCTCAAGAATATGCAGCCCGAGCGCATCGTGCAGCATTTGCAAATGGTGCTCGACAGCGAAGGCGTTCCCTTTGAAGAAAGTGCGCTTTGGCAGCTGGGGCGCGGCGCCGACGGCAGTATGCGCGACGCGCTCAGTCTGACGGACCAGGCCATTGCCTACGGTTCGGGCCAGATCAATGAGGCTGAGGTGCGTGCCATGCTTGGCACCATCGATCGGGATTCGGTGTATCGGATTATTGAGGCGTTGGCGAGCTACGACGGCAAGGTGGCATTGAACACCGTTGACCAGATGGCGGAGCACGCGCCGGACTTCGCCGGTGCTCTGGCAGAGATGCTTACCGTGCTGCACCGAATTGCCATTGCTCAAGCGCTGCCCGAAGCGGTTGATAACAGTCAGGGTGACCGGGATCGGGTCCTGCAGTTGGCGCAGCAACTGCCTTCGGAAGATGTGCAACTGTTTTACCAGACAGCCTTGCTCGGTCGTCGGGACCTGCCCTTGGCGCCGGACTCGCGTGCAGGCTTTGAAATGGTGCTTCTGCGGATGCTGGCCTTCAAGCCTCAGGGGGTGTTGGACGTACCGGGGCAGTCCCTGCCGCAGGCGAACCGCCCTGTACCTGCGCGGAGTAGCGAGCAATCGCCGGCGGCACACGTGGCGGAGCAGATTGCACCGGCTGAAGAGGTGCCCGAGCAGGCGATGCCTGAGTCATCCCCAGAGGAGCCAAGCGCTCAGGCGCCGGAGCCCGAACCTGAAAAAAAGTCTGAACCGGCCCCGGCGCCACCGCCCGAACCCTCGGTAGCGGAGGCGCCGCCGGTGGCGGCTTCCGCACAGGTAGACGACCGTCCGCCCTGGGAACCGCAGGTGGAGGTCCCGGAGCCATCGAGGCCTGAACAGCCACGGATGCCCGAACAGCGCCAGCCGTATACCCCGCCCGAGGCTGCTCCCCAGGCCGCGCCGGAATCGGCACCTCCAGGTGCACCGGAATCCGTGCGCTCTGTGTCTCTGGAGCAGGCCAGTACTGAGACCTGGCCAGAGATCTATTTGGGTGCCAAAATTGGCGGCGTACTCCAAAGCACCGCGTCGAACGCCGTGCTGGTGGGCCGGCAGGGCAACCAGCTGAGCTTTATTCTGGATGAAAATCACAGCTCTCTGTACGATGAGAGCCATCAGCAGCGCCTGGCGGACCAGCTCAGCGACTACTTTGGCGCGCCGGTCAAGGTGCTGATTCAGCCCGGCCCTGTGCCCGGAGAAACCCCGGCGGCCCTGGCGGCGCGCTTGAAGCGCGAACGCCTGGCTGAGGCGGTGGATGCGATCAACCGAGACCCGGTGGTACAGAAATTGATTGAACACTTTGATGCCAGTGTCCTACAGGACAGCGTCGAGCCCCTTGAACCCAGTGTCGGTAAATAACCGTACCGATGAGCGTTAATGAGGTAAGCCCATGAAAGGTCTAGGCGATTTAATGAAACAGGCCCAGCAGATGCAGGCCGACATGCAAAAAATGCAGGAAGATCAGGCCAATGTCGAAGTCACCGGTCAGGCCGGTGCCGGTTTGGTCAAAGTGGTGATGACCGGTCGCCACGATGTGAAGGCCGTCAACATTGATCCGAGCCTGCTCGAAGAAGATAAAGAGATGCTCGAGGACCTGCTCGCGGCCGCCGTCAATGACGCCGTGCGTAAAGTGGAAGAGAACAACAAAGAGCAGATGAGCAAAATGACCTCGGGCATGAACCTGCCGCCCGGCTTCAAGATGCCGTTCTAAATCATGTTCAGCCCTCTGATTGATGAGTTGATGGCAGCGTTACGGTGCCTGCCGGGCGTGGGCCCCAAATCGGCTCAGCGTATGACACTGCACCTGCTGGAGCGCGACCGCGAAGGCGCAGCGCGCCTGGCCCAGGCCCTGACGCTGGCGGTGGAAGGCGTAGGGCGCTGCCAGCGCTGTCGAACGCTCACCGAACAACCCTTGTGCGGCATCTGCGCCAACGCCCGGCGCGATGATGGCCTGCTGTGTGTGGTCGAGACCCCCGCCGATGTGCTCGCGATTGAGCAGGCCGGGACCTACCAGGGCAAATACTTTGTCCTGATGGGACATCTGTCGCCCATCGACGGTATCGGCCCTGAGGATATTGGTGTCGACCAGTTGGTTGAGTTACTGCAGACCGAGCCGATTCAGGAAGTGATTCTGGCCACCAACTCCACGGTTGAGGGCGAAGCTACGGCCTACTATATCAGCGAGCGCGCCCGTCCGTTGGGTATCACCGTTTCGCGTATTGCCCACGGCGTGCCCATGGGCGGTGAACTCGAATACATTGATGGCGGGACATTGGCTCATGCCTTTGCCAGCCGCCGGAGCCTGTGAACGCCCATGACTGCTTCTGCAACCATACCTACCGAGCCCACCTGGATTGCCAGCGATACTGAACTGGCTGAGCTTTGCGCACGCTGGCTAACCCAGGGCGCGATTGCGATTGACACTGAATTCATGCGCAGCAGCACCTTCTACCCCATCGCTGGCCTGATTCAGGTGGGCGATGGTCGGGGCTGCTACCTGATCGATCCACTGGCTATTGAGGATATGGGGCCGCTTAAAGCGGTACTGCTCGATACCCGAGTGGTCAAAGTATTGCATTCCTGCTCGGAGGATCTGGAAGTTTTTCAACGCTTGCTGGACCTGGTGCCCGAGCCGATCTTTGATACCCAAATTGCGGCCGCCTATGCCGGTTACGGCTTTTCGTTGGGTTATGCAGGCTTGATCAAAGCCGCTCTCGGGCTCGAGATCCCGAAGGCGGAGACCCGCTCGGACTGGTTGCAGCGCCCTTTGAGCGTCGCCCAGATGAAATACGCCGCGCTTGATGTGGCGCATATGCTGATCATCTACGGCAAGTTGCTCAAAACCCTGAAAGATAACGGCCGCCTGGCGTGGGTCCGTGAAGACTGCGCGCTTCTGGTGAGTCAGGCGCGCCAGCCTGCTGTGCTGGAAGAGGCCTACCGTAAAGTGGGGCTTGCCTGGAAGTTACAGCCGCGCGAGTTGGCCGTCCTGCAGCGCCTGACCATTTGGCGCGAAGAGCAAGCGCGCGCCCGGGATATCCCGCGCAACCGTTTGGTCAAAGAGCCGCCGCTGTGGCAGATGGCGCGAACCCAACCGCACACACTTGAGCAACTGGCGACAATTCGGGACCTGCCCAGTCGCACCGTCGCGGATGACGGTGAAACCTTGTTGGCCTTGATTGTCGAGGGCCAGAACAGCGAACCCGCACATTGGCCTGAGCGCTTGCCAATGCCCTTGCCGCGCAACCAAACCGGGTTGATGAAGGCGCTCAAGCACTGCGTGCGCGAGCGCGCGGAAGCTCAGGACCTGCTGCCGGAGCTGGTAGCGCGCAAACGTGATTACGAGTTTATTGTGCGTTCTGGCCTTGAGGGTGGCCGCTACGCGCTGCCTCCACGTTTTGCCGGTTGGCGCGGTGAGCTGGTCGGTGAGAGTCTGTTGGCCGCGGCAGAGCAATGGCGCCAGGATAATCCCGAGGCTTTTGCGCCCGAGGAGTCTGAAGCATGAAGCATTTGTGCCAAGTGTATCGGAGCCCGAAGAACGAAGGGATGTATCTCTACGTTAACAAAGACGACGGTTTGAGCAAGGTGCCCGAATCACTCCTCGCGCGATTTGGAAAACCGCAGTCGGCAATGCTGCTGTTGGTGACACCGGACAAGAAGCTCGCCCGGGTCAATGCCGAGCGCCTGCTCGCGTGCCTGGATGACCCGGGTTACTATTTGCAGCTGCCGCCAGCGCCGGACGGGTCCGACATCGATGCCCAGCGTGTACGCGAGCAGAACACCCGGTTGGGTGGCTAGCGATGGTGGCGCAAGTGCCCTTCTGGCAGCGCAAGACCCTCGCGCAGATGAGCGCCGAGGAGTGGGAGCAGTTGTGTGATGGCTGCGGAAAATGTTGCCTGCACAAACTTGAAGATGAAGACTCGGGTGAGGTTTACACAACCAATATTGCCTGCAGATTACTGAATACCGAGACCTGCCGTTGCAAAGACTACCTTCACCGGCAGCGTCGGGTGCCCGACTGCACAGTGCTCAGGGTGGAGGATATTCCAGCTTTTCACTGGCTGCCCGACACCTGTGCCTACCGGCTATTGGCACAGGGTGAGCCGTTGCCCGCGTGGCATCCGCTGATCAGCGGCGACCCGGACAGTGTTCACCGTGCAGGTATTTCGGTTGTGGGCCGGGTAGTCTCTGAGCTGGCGGTTCCCGACGACGATTACGAAGACCATATCGTGCACTGGGTATAAATCGGGCACGGTACTATTTTCTGGAGAAACTTATGTACACCTCGTTAACAGCCTGGCTGGTGTATCTGATTGGGGCACTCGCGCTGGTTGCTGTGGTATGGCGCATGACCCGATCAGTGCGGCGGGATTGGCACTATTTGAGCGTCGTATCGGTGGCGGCCTTGCTGCTGACGCCGGCACAGATCGATAGCATCAACAATTACTGGGCACCTGCGTTGCTGACCCTGGTGCTGGATCTGGTTTTCGGCAGTGTCACAGACGAGAGCACCGGGCAGTCGGTGTTACTGTTGATCATCGTCTGGCTGCTGGCTTTAATGGCATCGCTGGTATTCTTGCTGTTGACCCGCGGCCGGGCTTCAGCGCCAAGGGCAGCGGCCGATAACACCTAACGAGCCCCAGCCAAGGGCACAACGGATAACAGCAGGAGAACACAATGGCGAACCATATTTTTATTTTGGCGGCGGTGATGAGCATCGCGGGCGTTTTTGGTGGTCTGATTAACTACTACCAGATGGCCCAAAGCCAGGAAGGGCAGGATGATACCGCGCTGCCACGCTGCATTGTGCTCGGCATCGGTGCGGCGTTTTTGGTGCCGGTAATACTGTTTCTGGTACAGAGCGATCTGATTACCGACATCCAGGGCGAACCCTCGCAACTGTTGATCTATACCGGCTTCTGCCTGATTGCTGCGATCGCGTCACGCCTGGTGTTGACCACCACGCCCAAACGTATTCTCCAACAATCGTCAGTGGCCCGGGAGCAGCTCGAAGAGCTCAAACACGAGTTCAAGGTCATGCAGGAGGCGGTCATGCCGCTGCTGGATACGGAAACCGAGCAGGATCCGGCGATTGACGACAACATCGGCACCTTTGATCCTAACGAAGAGCTGGATATTTCCGCAACCAAAGTATTGAAAACCTTGGGTTGTGGGCGTCACCTGTTTCGCTCCATGGCGGGCTTGTGCCAGGAAGCGGGTGCCGATGAACCGACCATCGAAAAGTCGCTGTCGGTGCTGGCCAACCGGCGTCTTGTGGGTCGCATCAATACCGTCAAAGGTGTGCGCTGGTTCCTGACCGACCGAGGTCGGCGTGCTGTCGATCAGTTAATTTGATGTTCGGGGAGCACTGAAGGTGCGGGGCGCACGTCTGCTACCTGTGGTGGGGTGGGCTCTGTTGCTGGGGCTGGCGCCCTGGGTCTCTGCCCAAGACGACGCTCTGGCGGATGCCTTTTCATTGTCGCTCGAGGTCGATGTTGACAGTCGACCCATTGTCTACCACTTGTACGCCACGGCGAGCCAGGGGCGCATTACCGGTGCGCGCACACTGGTGGTGGCGCACCTGCGCAGCTCTGAGGGTTTGACCCGGGTTATTACGCTCGACTATCGCGGTGAGAACCGCTGGCATACGGTTTTTCCGATCACCGATATGGCGCGCTACTGGATTGAGGTACACGCGAACGTCCAGACCACGACCGGTGATCGGGAGCGCGTGGAGTTACCGACGCTGTATTTTCAGCTTCCCGGTGGTGACACTGAAGATATCGACCCGGAACTCATGCGCTTACAAGCTCTGGTTGAAGAGTATGAGCAGACGCTGGAGCGGCGCGAAGCTGAACGTGAAGCATTTTCTCAAGGCTTGACCGAACGTACTGCTTCCGATCCCACCCTTCGTATGCCGACGGCGCAAGAGTCACAAACGCCTGAATCGACGCCTGCAGTGCCACAACCGGCAATAGAGGAGAGCCCTTGGCGGTGGGCGGCCTACATTGCATTGGCGCTGGTCAATCTGTTGATCCTCGGACTCGCCTTTTGGCTGTATCGGGAGTTTAGCGGTACGGGTAAGGGAGAAATTGACGAGGCCGACGATAATGCCGACGAGGACCTCCTCGATGAAGCCTTTGGAGCCCTGGAGGGAGACGAGCCCGCCATGGAGGATTTTAGCGAGCCGGGCGGTACCCGGAAAATGTGACGAAGCGCGGGCCGCTACAGTGAGGGCTTGCGGTTTTTGAGGCGCCTGCTAACATGGAATGCCACATCCATTGTATCTGAGAGACGTGTTGTTATGGATATTGATATTGGCATTGATAAACAGGATCGCGAAGCGATTGCACAAGGTTTGTCCCACCTGCTGGCCGACAGCTACACCCTGTATTTGAAAACCCACAATTTTCATTGGAATGTTACCGGGCCGATGTTCCAGACGCTGCATCTGATGTTTGAGCAGCACTACGTCGAGCTGGCTGACGCGGTTGATGTGATTGCCGAACGTATTCGCTCGATTGGTTTTCCGGCTCCGGGCACCTACAAGCAATTCGTGGCGTTGAGCAGCATTGAGGAAGAGGAGGGCGTGCCCAAGGCCACGGAGATGGTTCGTATCCTGGTCGAAGGCCACGAGGCGGTAGTGCGCACAGCGCGCTCGATTTTCCCGACGGCGGATAAAGCGAGTGATGAGGCGACCGCCGATTTGTTGACCCAGCGAATTCAGTTGCACGAAAAAACCGCGTGGATGCTGCGCAGTTTGTTGGATTGAGTTGAGTCGATCGGATTAGGCGACGCCGTCATCCGACAATCAGGGAACAGCGGTCCATTTGTCGGGCTTGGGTGCCTTACTGTCGGATTACGCCCTGCGGGCTAATCCGACCTACGGGACGCAACGTGGTATTTGTTGGGGTTGGGTGCCTCACTGTCGGATTACGCCCTGCGGGCTAATCCGACCTACGGGACACTACGTGGTGTTTGTTGGGGTTGGGTGCCTCACTGTCGGATTACGCCCTGCGGGCTAATCCGACCCGGGGAAACAAGGTGCCATTGTTTGAGTAGGTCGGATTAGGCGAAGCCGTAATCCGACACCTGAGGCAGCCAAACCCCGGCAAAACCCTACTCTCAATAATACCCACATCGCATTAACACCCCTATTCGGCACACCTACCCCAAACTTGCTATCATACCGGCCCGAATTCACAACCCCGGCCACACTGCCCCTATGTCCGACACCGCCACCACCGACTGGAAGCCCCTCGAACAGGCCCTCGAGCAGGTGATGACCAAAGACCGTCAGCGCCTGAGCAGCCGTCTGCGCGGACTTCAGCAAAAGCAGCGGGACGGCAAGCCCTACGACCGCGCGCTGGCCAAATGGCACAAAGACTGCGAGGCGTCGCTACAGCAGCACCAGCAACGGCGCGAGCGCCTGCCAACACCGATCGAGTACCCGGTGCTCCCGGTCACCGAGCAGAAAGAAAAAATCGCGGCGCTGATCCGCGATCATCAGGTGGTGGTGCTGGCGGGCGAAACCGGCTCGGGCAAAACCACCCAGATTCCCAAAATCTGCCTCGAACTCGGACGCGGTGTCAAAGGCATGGTCGGTCATACCCAGCCGAGACGTATCGCCGCCAATACTGTCGCCAACCGGATTGCCGAGGAACTGAAAACCCCGCTGGGGCAGCTGGTGGGCTATCAGGTGCGTTTTACCGATCAATCCAGCGATCACACGCTCATCAAAGTGATGACAGACGGGATCCTGCTGGCTGAAATTCAGAACGACCCTTTTCTCAATCGCTATGACACCCTGATTATCGACGAGGCCCACGAGCGCAGCCTCAACATTGATTTTCTGTTGGGTTACCTCAAACAGTTGTTACCCAAACGCCCGGACCTGAAACTCATCATCACGTCGGCAACCATTGATGTGGAGCGTTTTTCCAAGCACTTTGATAATGCCCCCGTTATCGAAGTCTCTGGGCGTACCTATCCGGTCGATGTCTGGTACCGGCCAGCCGAAAACCGCGACGACGATGATGATGACAGCTACCAGCCGATCATCGATGCCATTGATGAGATCGAGCGGCACGAGCGTGAGCAGGGTAAACGTGGGGGCGACATTCTGGTTTTTATGAGCGGCGAGCGGGATATTCGCGAAGCTGCCAAGCGGATTCGCAAGGCCGATTTTCGGCACTTTGAGGTGCTCCCCTTGTATGCCCGGCTCAGCCTGGCAGAACAGCAGAAAGTGTTTGCTCCCCACAAAGGCCGGCGCGTGGTGCTGGCCACCAACGTGGCGGAAACCTCCATTACCGTGCCGGGCATTCGCTATGTGATTGACCCCGGCTATGCTCGGCTGAGTCGCTACAGTTACCGCACCAAGGTGCAACGCCTGCCTATCGAGCCCATCTCTCAGGCCAGTGCCAACCAGCGTAAAGGCCGCTGTGGGCGGGTGGCTGAAGGTATCTGTATCCGTTTGTACAGCGAGGACGATTTTCTCTCGCGCCCCGAGTTTACCGATGCGGAAATTCTGCGCACCAACCTGGCGGCGGTCATTCTGCAGATGCTGCAGATGCGTATGGGTAGCATCCACGATTTTCCCTTTGTCGATCCACCGGATCGGCGTCTGATCAACGATGGCTACAAGCTGCTTGAAGAGTTGCAGGCGGTCGATCCGCGAGGTCGCCTGACGGCTATTGGAAAACAGCTGACGCAATTGGCGGTTGATCCCCGCCTGGCGCGCATGTTGATTGCGGCCAATGGGCAAGAGTGCGTGCGCGAAGTGTTGATTATTATCAGCGCGCTGTCAGTGCAGGACCCGCGCGAGCGACCCGCCGACAAGCAACAACATGCGGATCAGATGCATCGGCGCTTCTGGCATGAGGAGTCAGATTTTCTGTCCCTGGTAAATCTTTGGGATTACATGGAAGAGCAGCGCCAGGCACTCTCGCAAAACCAGTTTCGCAAGCTGTGTAAAAAAGAATTTCTCTCTTATTTGCGCTGGCGCGAGTGGCGCGATGTGCATCACCAGCTGCGCATCGCCGTCAAGGCACTCAAACTCAAGGATAACCCGGAGCCGGCCAGCTATGAAAAGTTGCATCGGGCGCTGGTCACCGGTCTGCTGGGTAATCTCGGCATGAATACTGAAGACCGGGAATATCTGGGTGCGCGCAACCGCAAATTCATGATTTTCCCCGGTTCATCCCAGTTCAAGAAAACGCCCAAGTGGCTGATGGCGGCGGAGCTGCTGGAAACGTCACGCCTGTACGCTCACACGGTGGCAAAGATTGACCCGCAATGGGCCCTGCACGCCGCCGAACACCTGGTCAAGCGCAATCACTTTGAGCCTCACTACGACGCCCGTACGGGCCGGGTCAAAGGCTACGAAAAAGTTACTCTCTACGGCCTGACCCTGGTCGAGAAGCAGTCTGTGGATTTCAGCAAGATCGATGCGGCCGCCTGCCGCGAAGTGTTCATCCGCTCGGCCCTGGTGGAGGGGCGCTATGCCAAGCAGCGCAGCCGTGAGCAGGTGGGGGAATTTTTCCGTCATAACCGGCGTTTGCTTGAAGAATTGCACGACCTGGAAGCGAAATCCCGGCGCCGGGATATTATCGTCGATGAACAGGTGGTGTACGACTTCTACGATGAGCGCCTGCCCGACGATGTGATCACGCGTGCCGCCTTTGAGAAGTGGCGTCAGCAGGCGGAGGCGGATAATCCCGAGCTGTTGTTCATTCGCCGGGAACAGCTGATGCGCCACGATGCCGGCGATGTCACCGAGGTCCAGTTCCCCGATGAGTTGACTTACAAAGGGATCAGTTTTCCACTGGAGTACCATTTTGAGCCTGGGCACGAGAATGACGGCGTCAACCTGAAAGTCCCGGTGAGTCTTCTGCATCAGGTTCCGGAGCACCGCTTGCAGTGGCTGGTGCCCGGGCTTTTGCGCGACAAATGTATCGGTCTGGTCAAGAGTCTGCCCAAAAACCTCCGCAAGCACTTTGTGCCCGTGCCGGATGTGGTGGACAAGGCACTGGCGGCAATGGCCCCCGATAACACCCCCTTGACCGAGGCGCTGGGCCATCAGCTTAAGCGTCACACCGGCATTGAGGTGCCCGACGACGCCTGGGCCGAGGACAGCCTGGATGATTTTTACCGGATCAACCTGCAGGTACTGGACGAGAGCGGCAAGGTGATCGACAGCGGTCGTGCGCTGCAACCGTTGCGCGAGCGCTACCGGGAAAAAGTCCAGGCCAACATCCAGTCAGCCGCGACCGGCATTGAGCAGCAGGGGCTGACCGGCTGGGATTTCGCTACGCTGCCCGAAAAAGTGGAACTCAAGCGCGGTGGCCTGAGTATTCGCGCCTATCCGGCGCTGATCGACAAAGGCGACAGCGTTGACCTGGAAGTGCTGGATGACCCGCGTGAAGCGCAGTACCTGAGCCGCAAGGGCATTACCCGTTTACTGGTGCTTGAGTCGGCGGTGACCGCAAAGTATCTGCGTAAGGAGTTGCTCAAGGGGCAGGAGCTTGCACTCGCGGTGACCACGATGGGTAAGCGCGATCGGGTGGCGGACGACCTGATGATGGCGGCTTTTGCCCAGGTCTGCCTGTCCGGCGGGGAGCTGCCACGCACCCGAGAAGCCTTCGATCGATGCCTGGCTGAGGGCAGTAACCGGGTCACCGCTCAGGCCCAGCGCCTCGCCGATGTCCTGGCGACCAGCCTGAAGGCGCTGGTGGGGATCAAAAAATCGATCAAACAGAACAAGAACGCCTTGGCTCTGGCGCTGACGGTGGGTGATATCAACCGGCAACTGGCGGGGTTGTTTTACGCCGGTATGGTGTACGACACGCCGCAAGACTGGCTCGAGCAGTACCCGCGTTATCTCAAGGCCATTGACGCCCGCCTGGAGCGGGCGCAGCGGGATCCCCACAAAGATCGCCTGGGAATCAATGAACTGACCACCCAGCGGGAGCGCCTGGAGGCCTACCTGAACAAAGAGGGAGAGCATCAGTTGTGGCTTGACCCCAGGCTGATGGACTTCCGCTGGCGCCTGGAAGAGTTGCGAGTGTCGCTTTTTGCCCAGACCCTGAAGACCCGCATGCCCGTATCCACGAAACGTCTGAACAAGCTCTGGCAGGAAATTCTGGATAATTGAAAGCAATCCCCCAAGTGTCATTTTTTTGCAACAAATAAGTCGCATCATACGCGCCATAACAACGGATTCAGCTGTTGTTTAAAAGCAGAAAATCACTGACACTTAAGGGGATAGCTCCTATGAAAAAAGCACTGTTGCCGCTGGCTCTTGCCGCTGCCATGCCGTTGACCGCGATGGCTGATGTCAGCGTTTACGGTCGCGCTCACGTCTCTCTGGATTTGCTCGACGACGGCGCTGACTACTCGGAACTGAACATTTCCAGTAACTCATCGCGCTTGGGTTTTCGTGCCAATAAGGATCTGGAAAACGGCATGACCGCCATCATGCAGATTGAGTCCCAGATCGACTACGACACAGGCGGCGCCTTTGTCAGCAACCGCGATACCTTCGTCGGCCTGCGCGGCGACTTTGGTATGCTGCGTATCGGTCAGTTTGATAGCCCCTTCAAGCGTGCCCGCGGTCCCGCGAATCTGTTTGGTGATCAGGTGGGTGACATGCGTAACCTGACCCGCGCTGGCAACGGTCGTTTTGACGAGCGCCCGAATAACACCATTCACTACCAGACGCCGAAAATGGGCGATCTGCAATTCAATATTGCTTACTCAGTCAACGATGGCAGCTCTAAGGAAGAAGGCGCCAAGGATGAAGCTGTCAGCTTGTCCGCCACCTACGCGGCGGGCGGTCTGGATCTGGCGGTTGCCTACGAGGCTTGGGGCGAAGATCACGGTCGCGGTGAGCGTGACGCGCTGCGCCTCGCGGCTGGCTACCAACTCACCGGTGATTTCAAGTTGGTAGGTTTCTTCCAGAGCGCCAATCATGAAGAAAATGACGCCTGGACCAGCGATGTCTTCGGCCTGGGTGCCGAGTTCAAACTGGCGCCGCAAACGGCCCTCAAAGGCCACTTTCTGCAGCGCAGTGGCGATCTGGACGATAGCGACACCAGCCTGATTGCCGTCGGTATCGAGCACCGCCTGGATCGTTCAGTGCGCGTGTATGCCAACTATGCGATGGCTGACAACGATGATGCCGTCAACCTGACGCCCTGGTCGCAAGCGCGCAGTGCCGGGCCGGGTGGTACCGCCGGTGAGACCAATAGTGGCCTGTCCTTGGGGCTGCGCTACGACTTCTAGACCTTTCGGGGTAGTGTCGAAAGGGCTCGCTCAGGCGAGCCCTTTTTTTGTGGCGTATGCCCTGGCAGCCAGGGAAACTCTCGCTATAATGGGATGTGACAATTTCATGACAATAAGCGCTGAGACACAGCGTTCAGGAGCGAGGGAAACCGATGAAGAAAATGCTATTGCCGCTGGCTCTGGTTGGTGTCATGCCTGCTGTTCAAGCGGCTGATGTTCAGGTGTACGGTTATATCCATGTGGCCTTGGAGCTACTGGATGACGGCAACGACTATTCAGAACTCAATATGGCCAGCCGCGCCTCCAATCTGGGCTTTCGTGCGAACCG
Source organism: Marinimicrobium alkaliphilum (assembly GCF_003259155.1). Taxonomy (GTDB): domain Bacteria; phylum Pseudomonadota; class Gammaproteobacteria; order Pseudomonadales; family Cellvibrionaceae; genus Marinimicrobium_A; species Marinimicrobium_A alkaliphilum. The sequence continues at coordinate 36,106 of NZ_QGMQ01000011.1, read as the reverse complement.
TGATCTCGGAAATTACACGTTGCTGGCGCAACTGGAGCAGGGCGTTGATATGGATACGGGGACGGCCTTCACCGTGCGCCGGAATACCTTCGTCGGCTTGCGGGGCGATTTCGGGATGGTGCGTGTCGGCCATTTCGACACGCCGTTCAAAGCCGCCCGGGGACCGGCCAACCTCTTCCCCAATCAACTGGGCGATATTCGCAGTATTACCCGGGTGCCCGGCAGTGCAGCGGCCAACGGCCAGCTGGACGAGCGCACGTCCAATACCCTGGCTTATCAGACCCCCCGCTTTGGTGATCTGCAGTTCGACATCGCCTATTCGATGAATCAGGGCAGTCGTGTCGAGGATGGGGAAGACTCATCTGTCGTCAGTTTCGCCGCCAACTACCGCACCGATAGCTGGCATATCGCCGGCGCCTATGAGGCCTGGGGCGAGGATGCCGGCGGCGGTGAGCGCGAAGGTTTGCGTTTGGCGGCCTCTTATCAGCTCAACGCCGACATGCGCTTGATGGGTTTCTACCAGAACGTCAGTCACGACGTCGATGACGCCTATACTAGCGATACCCTGGGTGGCGGTGCCGTTTATCGACTGAACCAGAGCACCGATGTCCGTGGGACACTTTTCTACCGAGCGGGCGAGCTGGATGACAGTGATTCGATGATGCTGGTGGTGGGGGTCAATCACGCACTCGCGCAGGGCCTCTATACCTATGCCAACCTGGGCATTACCAACAACGACGATAGTGCTGCGCTCACCCCGTGGAGAGTGCCGACTACGGCGAATCCTCCCGGTTCTGCCGGCGACACGGCGACCGGCTTGTCGGCTGGCCTGGTGTATCGCTTTTAGGTAGTAAAATGCGCCGATAGATTGTGACCCTTGCCGGGATTCGGTAAAGTGCGCGGTTAACCCCGACGGCCCAGGGGGCCACCCAGCGGAGAATCCCGAGCAATGCGCACATATCTCAAGCAGTGGGCGATAGGCCCAGCGGTACTGTTATTGCTGTCACTGGTGGGTGCTCCGGCACTGGCCTATGATGATGAAGATCCCTGGGAGGGACTCAACCGCAAGGTCTTTGCGGTTAACGAGTTCGGGGACCGCTGGGTGGTCCGGCCGGTCGCGCGGGCCTATGTCGCCGTGACCCCTCGTGCGCTGCGCCGCGGGGTCACCAATGTGTTCTCCAATATCGGTGAGGTCCCCAGCGCCCTCAACGGCCTGCTTCAGGCTAAGCCCGGGCATGCCGGCAACAGTACCGGACGCTTTGTAGTCAACTCCACCGTGGGCCTGGCGGGGATTTTTGATGTCGCTCGGCATGTAGGCCTCGAACGACGTGACCGAGAAGACTTCGGTCAGACCCTGGCGGTCTGGGGCACAGGGCAGGGCCCCTATATGGTGTTGCCGGTGCTCGGCCCAAGCACCCTGCGCGATACCCTGGCATTGCCTGTGGAGTGGTACACCGATCCCATCACCTATATTGACCATACCCGCACCCGCAACTCGACAGTGGTCTACAGTTATTTTCATGCTCGGGCGGGTCTGCTCGATATCGAAAAAGCCATTTCCGGCGATCGCTACACCTTTATCCGTGACGCTTATCTTCAGCGGCGTCATTTCCTGATCCACGATGGTGAAGTCGAGGACGATTTTGGTGCCGGTTTTGATGATTTCGGTGATTATGGCGACTATGGGGATTATGACGATTTCGGCGATGAGGATGACCCGGATGAGTTCGACTTTTAGCGCCATTTTGGGGATTGCGGAACGCGGGGCAAGGGAGTAGTGTAGTGGCCTTTAATTCAACACCGGCGCCTGGCCCCCTAGCGATGACCGATCAACACGGCAAACTGCTGATCATTGATGATGATACGCCCGTGCGGCAAAGTATCCTCACTTACCTGGAAGACAGCGGTTTTGACGTGATCGAGGCCGGCGACGGCCCGAGCGGGCTCAAGCTGTTTGGCGAGCACTCCCCCGACCTGGTCATTACCGATCTGCGTATGCCGGGCATGGATGGTTTGAGTGTAATCCAGAAGATTCAGCAGCAATCGCCTGACACCCCTGTGATTGTTGTTTCCGGTGCGGGGGTGATGGGCGATGTGGTTGACGCACTTCGACTGGGCGCCAGCGACTACCTGATCAAACCCATTGTGGACATGGAGATGCTGGTGCACTCTGTCCATAAGGCAGTAGAGCGGCGCGACCTGCTACGCGAGAATAGACGCTACCGCGAACAGCTGGAAACCACAAACCGCGAGCTGGTGGAAAATCTGCGGCTGCTTGAGCGGGATCAAATGGCGGGTTTGCAAGTGCAGCGCCGCTTACTGCCCAAACCACTGGCTACGCCCGGCGGCTACTCTGCCAACCACCATATCGCCCCCTCGCTTTACCTGAGCGGCGACTTTATTGACTATGCGTACATTCAGCGCCGCTACCTGGCATTTTACTTGGCGGATGTTTCCGGTCATGGGGCGTCGTCGGCGTTTGTCACCATCTGGCTGAAGCATACTGTCACGCGAATGGTGCGTGAAGAGGGGCTGTTTGGCGATGAGGCCTCGTTTCGTGACGGCGCCAACATCATGCTTCAGGATATTAACCGGGAGCTCAATGAGACCCGGTTGAACCACCACATGAGCTTGTTTGTCGGAGTCATAGACACGCACACGGGGGTATTACGCTATGCCGTGGCGGGGCAGCTACCCATGCCAATTTTGTGTGTCAATGGAGAGGCGGAGTACCTGGAAGGACAAGGTAAGCCCGCGGGTATTTTCAAGGATGCTCAGTGGCAGGTCTATGAACGCCAGCTGCCAGAGGCTTTCAGTCTGACCTGTTTTTCCGATGGGATATTGGAGCTGCTGAAGCCACCTTCGCTTGACGAAAAAGAAGCCCTGTTGCTGACTTTGATGGCCAAGTACGGCGGCAGCCTGAAATCAATTCGTGCAAAGCTGGGCGTGAAGGATCAGACCGACACGCCCGACGATATTGCGATCATGACGATAGCCAGAGGACAATAGGTATGCAGCCCGGTAAAATCTTGGTTGCCGATCATAAAGGCGTCTACGTCATCAAAATGACGGGTGACGTGCGCCTGACTCTGTGTATTTCCTTTGATCAATTCATCGATACCATGTTTGCCGAGAAGCATTTCTCGACGGTTCTGTTTGACCTGTCAGAAGTGGAGGCGATCGACAGTACGACGCTGGGATTGATGGCCAAAATTTCCTTGCAGGGCGATGAAGAGCACGGTATTAAGCCGTTGGTGCTATCGACCAATCCGAGCATCAACCGCCTGCTGAGAAGCATGGGGTTTGAGGAGATCTTTACCATCGTCGATGATCTGGATACCCCGGTGCAACCGTTGAAGCCGCTGGAGGAGAATACCGATCAGGAAAATGATGTGCGCGATAAGGTGATTGAGGCGCATAAGGTATTGATGAGCCTGAACGACGAGAATAAAAAGACGTTCCGCAATCTGGTGCAGATGCTGGAAAACAATTAAGTTGGGAGTCGTAGGGGAGTAAGTTGCCTCAGGTGTCGGATTACGCCGACGGCTAATCCGACCTACTCAAACATTGGCACGCTGCCCCCAGTAGGCCGGATCAGCGCGAAGCGCGTAATCCGACAAAAACGCACCCATCCAAAGCAATGGCACAGTTTTTTCAGTAGGTCGGATTAGCCCAGAGGGCGTAATCCGACACCTGAGGCACCGAACCAAAAAAGCGCCCGCGAAAACCCCGGGGCGCTTCCGAACGCAATGCTTACACGTTCCGCTTCAGATAGTTTTCCAGATTCACCTGATCTTTGGCGAAATTCCGGATCCCTTCGGCCAACTTCTCGGTCGCCATCGGGTCATCATTCAGGCCAAAGCGGAAGGCTGATTCGCTTTCATGCAGCTCGGCAATTTTCTCGCCGGTACTATCCGGGTTGAGTACACGCTCAAGCTTACCGTTATCGGCTTCCAACTCTTCCAGCAACTGCGGGCTGATGGTCAGACGGTCGCAACCGGCCAGCGCTTCGATCTCGCCGGTATTGCGGAAGCTCGCCCCCATAACGACAGTCTTGAAGCCCTGCTGTTTGTAGTAGTTGTAAATCTGGCGCACCGACACCACACCCGGGTCTTCATGGGGGGCATAAGAATCCTTGCCTTCGGCCTTTTTGTACCAGTCCAGAATCCGGCCAACGAACGGCGAAATCAGGAAGGCACCGGCGTCAGCACAGGCGGCTGCCTGGTTGAAGCTGAACAGCAGGGTCAGGTTGCAGTTGATCCCTTCTTTTTCCAGTTTTTCAGCGGCTTTGATGCCTTCCCAGGTAGAGGCCAGTTTGATCAACACGCGCGAGCGCTCGATACCGGCTTTGTCGTAGAGCTCAATCAGGTGGTGAGCTTTTTTGATACTTGCGTCAGTATCAAATGACAAACGGGCATCGACTTCGGTGGAGATGCGGCCCGGGATGATTTGCAGAATTTCACGGCCGATAGCCACGGCCAGGTGATCGCAGGCCGAGGCGATTTGCGCATCACCGCTCAGGCCTTCGGCTTTGGCAGCGGCCAGCGATTGCTTCAGCAGGTCCTTGTAGCCGGGCATTTGCGCGGCCTTGTACAGCAGCGACGGGTTGGTGGTGGCATCCATTGGCTGATACTTGCGGATGGCCTCGATATCGCCGGTGTCGGCAACCACGTCGGTCAGTTGTTTGAGCTGTTGCAGTTTAGAAGTCACAGCAGTAATCCTGTTGGTTGGTTATCGAAAGGACATGTATTGGGAGCTGGCCATTATAGGGTGCGTAGGTCTTTACGTCTAATTGTATTATAAATGCGCCAGCGCCGTTCTGGTTGTCAGCCGCTCTCAACCGCGGCCAGGGCCTCTTCCATCACTTCGGTTCCGGCGCCGGCTCGCGGCGCCTTTTCACTCAACACCCGCCGAAAACTGCGCCCGTGGGGCTGTCCTTGGTAGAGGCCCAATATATGGCGGGTTATATGACTGAGACGTACACCGTGTGCAAGTTGTTCCTCAGCATAGCCGATCATTGCCTGCATCACCTGGGCGCGGCTTGGAGCGGCCTCTGTGCGGCCAAACAGGGTTTGGTCAACATCGGCGAGCAAGTAGGGGTTACTGTAGATCTCGCGACCCAGCATAACACCATCGACGTCATCCAGCAGGCTCTGACACTGGGCCAGGGTCGTGATACCGCCGTTGATGATGATTTCCAGGGACGGAAAATCCTGTTTCAGGCGTGCTACCGCGTCGTACTGCAAAGGCGGCACCGTGCGATTCTCCTTGGGACTCAAACCTTTGAGCCAGGCCTTGCGGGCGTGCACAATAAAGCTCTCGCAACCGCTCTCGGCCACCGTTTTGACAAATTCGTACAGGCCGGCATAGTCGTCCATATCATCGATGCCGATACGGTGTTTGACAGTGACCGGAATATCCACGGCGGCAATCATTGCGGCCATACACTCGCGCACCAGCCCCGGGTCGGCCATCAGGCAGGCGCCAAAGCGCCCGCTTTGCACCCGATCGCTTGGGCAGCCGCAGTTGAGGTTAACCTCGGCATACCCATAGTCCTGAGCCATACGGGCACAACGGGCCAGGTCGTCCGGATCGCTGCCGCCCAGTTGCAGCGCCAGGGGCTGTTCGGCCGGGTGATAGCGCAACAGGTAGTCCCGGTCGCCGTGAATCAATGCACCTGTCGTGACCATTTCCGTGTATAGCAGTGTTTCCCGGCTCATCAGGCGCCAGAAGTAACGGCAATGGGTATCTGACCAGTCCATCATCGGGGCTGCGCAGAAGCGGCGGCTCAGTGGGGCAGGTGGCAGTGGTGAGGCGGTGGCGCGAGTGCTCATAGTGGCTCTGTACAAAATTTGCGTCATTCTAACACGGCCCGGCAAATCGCTCTAATCCTGCTATCATATAGGCGAATTTCGATGATTATCCCGTAGAAGTAGAAGGAAACTCAGCCTTATGAAGTACAAAACCCTAATGACTGGTGCATTGGCCGTTGCCGGTGCCGCAATCAGTAGCAGCGCCGCCGCAGAGGATCGCGACAGCCCCTGGACAGCCTCCGCGGAGTTCGGTGCTCTGATTACCTCGGGCAACACCGAGACCACCAGCTTTAACGGACGCTTTAATGCCGAGCAGGACTTGGAGCGTTGGCAGAATCAGTATCAGGTCAGCGCGCGCTTCAAAGAGGACGTGATTACCTTACCGGATGGCGAGCGCAGCACGGAAAAAACTGCAGAGCGGTATTATCTTTCGGCCCGCAGTGGTTACAAATTGACCGAGGACTACAAAAGTCTGTTTGTCTATGGTTCCTATACCGATGACCAGTTCGGCTCCTACGTTGAATATACGACGGTCGCTGTGGGTTATAGCGACCGGCTGGTCGATTCTGAGCGCCATCGGTTTGACTATGAGGTGGGTCCCGGTTACTTCCGCGCTCGCGCCGCGCTTGGAGACGGTTTGTACCAGACCGAAGAGGGCGCTTTGTTGCGCGCCGGTGTCAACTACCGCTGGGTGATCAGTGAAACGGCCACCTTCCGTCAGACGCTGGCTGTGGAGTCGGGCGAAGACAATACCCGGACCACGTCCGATACATCGGTGTCTGCCCGGATCAACAATTCCATGCAGATGCGGGTGGGGTTTGAGGCGCAGCGCAACAGCGATGTGGCGCCCGGCAAGGAAAACACCGATACCACAACCTATGCCAACCTGGTGTATACCTTCTAGGTAGAGCTGGTTTCCGGCAGCGCACAGACGTCCCGGGCCTTTATGTAGGCGGGGCGTTCTGTGCAGCGTGCGAGCCAGTCGTTGACGGCAATAAAATCCCCAAGGCGCAAAAAATCCTCCGCCTTATAGAAGCTGCTCAAGCACTCCACCCACGGGCAGATGCTCATATCCACGATACTGTAACTCTCCCCCAGCATATAGTGCCTGCCTGCCAGGTGATGCTCCAGCACGCCCAGTAACCGCCGGGTTTCCTTGGCGTAGCGGTCCGTGGGGTAGGGGTGGTCGCACTTGTCTTTGGCGTAGACGTAAAAGTGCCCAAATTGGCCGAACATGGGGCCAATATGCCCCATTTGGAAGAATAACCACTGTTCGCAGGCGCTGCGCCCGGCGCCGTCCAAAGGCGCGTACTCCCCGGTTTTTCGACTCAGATAGAGCAAAATGGCGGCGGATTCCATCAGGCTGATGGGGTGGTCGTCTGGCCCATCCGGGTCGTACAGTGCGGGGATCTTGCCGTTGGGGCTGATCGACATGAATTCCGGGGTGTGCTGGTGACCCTCGAGAATATTGATCGTGTGAGGCTCATAGGCCAGGTGCATCTCCTCCAGAGCCAAGGCGACTTTGATGCCGTTGGGCGTGTTCATGGAGTAGAGCTGGATCACGTTCGGGTTGCGGGCGGGCCAGCGACGGAAAATCGGTGGGTTGTGCATGCGTACCTCTGCGTGTTTGCGGCCAAATCCAGAGTATAGCCTATGAACCGCAAGCCACTGAAAATGCGCCAAATTTAACCGGGGTGAAACTGGCGAAATGGCCAACTGTGACATAGGCTTAGAGTATTCCGATTGCGCCTTATTCGGGCGCTCCAGCCACCGAACACAGTGAGGTTACCATGGCTAAATCCTGGCAAGTGAGCGAGTCGTTAGAGGTCGCGGGTAAAACCTACACCATCTACCCCTTTACCCGGTTACAGGAAAAGTATCCGGTGGATAAACTGCCGTTTTCGCTGAAAATCCTCCTGGAGAACTTGCTGCGCCATGAGGGGGAAGACTTTGTCAGCCCGTCGGACATCGACGCCCTGGCGCAGTGGGACCCCAAAGCTGAGCCCTCCCAGGAGATTGCTTTTGTGCCCGCCCGGGTGGTACTGCAGGATTTCACCGGCGTTCCCGCCATCGTCGATCTGGCGGCCATGCGCGATGCGGTCAAGCAGCTCGGGGGCAAGCCAGAGCAGATCAACCCCCTGTCGCCGGTGGAGCTGGTCATCGATCATTCGGTGATGGTGGACCACTACGGGAGCGCCGATTCACTCGGCAAGAATACGGCGGTAGAGATCGAGCGCAACCGGGAGCGCTACCAGTTTTTGCGCTGGGGACAGAAGGCCTTTGACAACTTCAAGGTGGTGCCGCCGGGCACTGGCATCGTGCATCAGGTCAATCTGGAGTACCTGGCGCGGGGCGTGTTCAGTGTCGATAAGGACGGCAAGCGCCTGGCTTATCCTGACACCCTGGTGGGTACCGACTCCCACACCACCATGATCAATGGCCTGGGTGTACTGGGCTGGGGGGTAGGCGGCATCGAGGCGGAAGCCGCCATGCTGGGACAGCCGATCTCAATGCTGATTCCGCAGGTGGTGGGCTTCAAGTTCACCGGCAAGTTGCCGGAGGGGGCCACCGCCACGGATCTTGTGCTCACGGTGACCCAGAAGCTGCGCAACCTCGGCGTGGTGGGTAAGTTCGTTGAATTCTTTGGCCCGGGCCTGAAAAACCTGACCCTGGCGGATCGGGCCACCATCGGCAACATGGCACCGGAGTACGGTGCGACCTGCGGCATCTTTCCGGTGGATCAGCAGACCCTGGACTACCTGACGTTTACCGGCCGCAGTAAAGACCAGGTGGCCTTGGTCAAGGCCTACATGGAGGCTATGGGACTCTGGCATGATGACAATACACCCGAGGCGGAATACAGCGATCTGCTGACCCTTGATCTGGGCAAAGTGGAGCCGTCTTTGGCTGGACCGAAACGGCCCCAGGACCGGATTGCGCTCAAGCAGGCGAAGAGCAGCTTCCACAAGCTGTTGGAAGAGCAGAGTGAGCATTACCGGAACACCATCGCCACCACGGCTGCGGACTTTGCGGCGGAGGGTGGCAGTGCCGCGGTAGGTGCCCAAGTAGAGCCGGAGCAGGGTGCGGTCGAGGTCAGCTACCAGGGTAAGGACTTTTTACTGCGCGAGGGTGCCGTGGTCATCGCCGCGATTACCAGCTGTACAAACACCTCCAATCCGGCGGTACTGATGGCCGCGGGTCTTCTTGCGCGCAATGCCCGAGCGCGTGGGCTGGTGAGCAAGCCCTGGGTAAAAACCAGCTTGGCACCCGGGTCGAAAGTGGTGACCGATTACTTGGTCAAGGCGGGTTTACTGGAAGATCTTGAGGCTCTGGGCTTTTATTTGGTGGGTTATGGCTGTACCACCTGTATCGGTAACTCCGGGCCACTGCCCGATGAAATTGGACACGCTATTCACAAGGGTAATTTGTTGGTGACTTCGGTACTTTCGGGCAACCGCAATTTCGAGGGGCGTATTCACCCGGATGTCAAAGCCAACTACCTGGCGTCGCCGCCGCTGGTGGTGGCCTATGCCCTGGCGGGCAATATGAACATGGATTTGAACAAGGAACCGCTGGGTCTCGACAAGAATGGCGAGCCGGTGTACCTCAAGGAAATCTGGCCCAGTGGTCAGGACATTCAGAAGGCGATTACCGATAACCTGGAGCCGGCGATGTTTTCGGATAAGTACGCCGATGTCTTCAGCGGCGACGACGATTGGCGCTCGCTGCCCGCCGACGACAGTCAGCTGTATAACTGGCCAGAGTCAGACTATGTGCGCAAACCGCCTTTCTTTGAGGGTATTCAAAAAGAGGCCGCTGAGGTTGAGGCCATCGAGGGTGGGCGCTGCCTGGTTAAAGTGGGTGACAGTATTACTACCGACCATATTTCCCCGGCCGGTGCGATCATGCCGGATAGCCCGGCGGGCAAGTACTTACAGGAGCGGGGAGTGTCACCCAAGGATTTCAATTCCTATGGGTCGCGCCGGGGCAATCACGAAGTCATGATGCGTGGCACCTTTGCCAACGTCCGGTTGAAAAACCAGATGGCACCGGGTACCGAAGGCAGCTGGACCACCTTCTTGCCCGAGGATGAAGTGATGAGCATCTACGATGCCGCCGAGCACTACCGCAAAACGGGTACGCCCTTGATTGTGCTGGCGGGAAAAGAGTATGGTTCCGGCTCGTCGCGGGATTGGGCGGCCAAAGGGCCCTCATTGCTGGGTGTGCGTGCGGCCATTGCGGAAAGTTACGAGCGTATTCACCGCTCCAACCTGGTGGGCATGGGTATACTGCCGTTACAATTTACCGGTGGTGATTCGGTCGAGTCGCTGGGGCTCACGGGGCGGGAACATTTTGATATTCCCAAGGTGGACCCGGACAGCAAAACCGTCACGGTCAGCGCGAAGAAAGAGGGCGGCGATACAATCACCTTTGAAGCCAAAGTGCGTATCGACACACCCAATGAATTTAACTACTTCCGCAATGGCGGTATTTTGCACTATGTGCTGAGGAAGCTGGCTGAATGAGCTTGACCCATATCGATAATCAGGGCAACGCCAGTATGGTGGATGTGTCCGATAAGGACGCCACGGTACGCGAGGCGCGAGCTCAGGCGGTGGTCAGTATGCGCCCGGAAACTCTGGCGCAGGTGGTCGACAATTCACTGAAGAAAGGTGATGTACTGGCGACCGCGCGTATCGCGGGTATTCAGGCGGCAAAAAAAACAGCGGACCTGATTCCCCTATGCCACCCGTTGGCGCTGAGCAAGGTGGCGGTGGAGTTCGATATTGACACGGCTCAGAGCCGGATATGGGTACATAGCTACTGCAAACTCCGTGGACAGACCGGTGTCGAAATGGAGGCGCTGACCGCCGCCAGCGTCGCGGCGCTCACCATCTACGATATGTGCAAAGCGGTGGATATGGGCATGACCATCAGTGACCTGTGCCTGTTGGAAAAATCCGGCGGACGGCGGGGTCACTATCAGCGGGGGGCGTCGGCACTTGTCTGAATCCCTGCAACCCTCGGTGACCGTGCAAACCGGGGATTTTGATGTGGGCGCTGAGTACGCGGCGCTGACCCACCAGGATACCGGCGCTGGCGCCGTCGTGTTTTTTGTCGGGCGCGTGCGGGACATGAATCTCGACACTGACGTGAGTGCCTTGACCCTGGAACACTACCCCGGGATGACCGAAAAAGCGCTGACGGAAATCGTCGATGAAGCCCGGGAACGATGGCGTCTGCTGAAAGTGCGGGTGATCCATCGCGTGGGGCGTCTGACCCTGGGTGACCAGATTGTGCTGGTGGGTGTGACCAGTCAGCATCGGGAGGATGCGTTTGCGGCTGCGCAGTTTTTGATGGATTACCTGAAAACCCGGGCGCCGTTCTGGAAGAAAGAGGAAACCGACCTCGGCGAACGCTGGATCGAGGCCCTGGAGAAAGACCGACAGGCCGCGAAGCGTTGGTAGTGAGCGGTTTTTTTAGGGTTGGGTGCCTCATGTGTCGGATTACGCTGCGCTAATCCGACCTACTTGGACAATGGCACGGTGTTTTATTGGGATTGGGTGCCTCATGTGTCGGATTACGCTGCGCTAATCCGACCTACTTGAGCAATGGCACGATGTTTCCCGTAGGTCGGATTAGGCCGAAGGCCGTAATCCGACACCTGAGGCACCGACCTCTCTTTTGCGCCGTAATCCAACACATGACGCACCCATCTTTACTGGCAAAATCCGATCGCTCTACGGATTGATCACCGATTCAATCGCCGCCAACTCATCGTCACTGAACGCCAACTTATCCAACGCGGCCACCGACTCCTCGATCTGCTGCACCCGGCTGGCACCAATGATGGCGCTGGTTACGGTCGGGTTGTTCAATACCCAGGCCAGGGCCATCTGCGCCAGACTTTGTCCCCGTTGTTGGGCAATGGTGTTGAGGGCGGCAATGGCAGCGAGGGTTTCTTCGCCAATATCCTTTTCGTTCAGGTAAATCTGTTCGGCGCGCGCCGCGCGCGAGCCTTCGGGAATGCCCTGCAGGTATTTATCGGTGAGCAATCCCTGGTTCAGGGGTGAGAACACAATGGCACCCACGCCCTGATCATCCAGTACGTCTGTCAATCCATCCTCAATCCAACGATCGAGGAGGTTATAGCGCGGTTGGTGAATCAGAAGGGGGGTGCCCAGGTCGTTGAGGATTTCCGTTGCCCGCCGGGTATCCTCGGGCGAGTAACTGGAGATACCCACATAGAGCGCACGGCCCGAGCGCACAATGTAATCCAGCGCTTGCATGGTCTCTTCCAGCGGTGTCTCCGGGTCCGGTGCGTGGGAGTAAAAAATATCGAAGTAGTCCACGCCGGTGCGCTTCAGGCTTTGATCGCAACTGGCCACCAGGTACTTGCGCGAGCCGCCAATACCGTAAGGCCCGGGCCACATATCGTAGCCGGCCTTGTTGGAGATGATCAGCTCATCCCGGTAAGGTTTCAGATCCCTGTCCATCACGCGGCCAAAAGTTTCGTCTGCCGAACCGTAGGGTGGCCCATAGTTATTGGCCAGATCAAAATGGGTAATGCCCAGATCAAAGGCGCGCAACATCATGGCGCGGGCATTGCTGAAGGAGTCCACGCCGCCGAAGTTTTGCCACAGACCCAATGACAGCGCTGGCAATTTCAGGCCGCTTTTGCCGCAGCGTCGGTAGGGCATGGCGGCGTAACGGTTGGGGTCGGCGCGGTAGTGGGGATTGGGTTCGTGGGTGATCATGGTCTGGTTCCTGTTAGTTGTCGGGTTGGTCACGGCAGCCGATCTGTTGCATATCGTGGCCGGTGGGCACCTGGTGCACGCGCAGGCCAAACTCCGGCAGGACCGCAAAAATGTGATCGAACAGGTCCGATTGAATCGCCTCGTATTTGACCCAGGCCGTGTCATTGGTAAATGCATAGACCTGCAGCGGGATGCCGTGGGCGGTGGGTTCCATCTGCCTTACCATCTGGATCATGTTCTGATGGATACTGGGATTCTCTTTCAGATAGCGCGCCAGGTAGGCCCGAAAGGTACCGAGGTTGGTCAGGCGGCGCCCATTGACGAGCGAACTTTTATCGACCTTGTGCTCGGTGTTGTAGGTCTCGATTTCCGCAAGTTTTTCCTCAATGTAGCCGGTAATCAGCTGTGCCTTGCGCAGCCGTTCGATCTCCTCTTCACTCAGAAAGTGCACACTGCGGGCATCAATGTGGACCGGGCGGCTGATCCGCCGCCCGCCCGCGTCAGTCATGCCGCGCCAATTCTTGAAGGAGTCCGCGATCAGCGCGTAGGTTGGTACAGTGGTAATGGTGTTGTCCCAGTTGCGTACCTTGACGGTGGTCAGGGCCACATCGGTGACTTCGCCGTCGGCGCCGTACTTGGGCATTTCCAGCCAGTCGCCGACCGCGAGCATTTTGTTCACCGACAACTGGATACCGGCGACCAAGCCCATGATCGGGTCTTTGAATACCAGCATCAGCACCGCGGTCATGGCGCCCAGGCCGCTAAACAGAATCAGGGGTGAGCGCCCGATGAGAATGGAGATCATGAGAATGATCGCGAGTATCGCGGCGATCAGCTTCACGCTCTGAAAAATCCCGCGCAGCGGCAGTTTGCGATTGGATTCATGGCGGCGGAAAATATCGAGCAGTACATCCAGCAATGAAAACAGGGCTAGCGTGGCAAACATCAGTATCCAGAGCTGGCAGAGCATCTGGATGAGCTGCTGAGCGTCGGAGTCGGTATCGAGCCAGACACCCGCCTGAATGTAGATGATGATGCCCTGAAGCGCGAAGGCAATACGGGTAAAGAGCGAATGATCAAAGATTGCCCGGCGCCAGGTGTTCTCCTGGCGGGTGGCCAGACGACTGATGGTTGCCAGCACACCGTAATGCAGCACGATGTGCACCAGCAGTGAAATGGCCAGGATCAGCCCCATGACGATTCCAAAGGTCAGTAGGGGTGTCATGTCCAGGCCGATGCCTTCGAGCCAGTCGACGAGTGTTTCTTTCATGGATGAACTCCGGTTTAGCCCACAAGCGCCTTGTACAGGGCGTGAGTTTTATCGGTGAATGCCGTGGTGGAGAATTTGTCCTGTAGAAATTGTCGGCCGCGTTCGCCCAGTGCTCGGCAATTTTTCGGGTCGGCGGCGAGCGTGTCAATCGCTGTGGCAATGGCGGTAGCTGAGCCGGCTTCTACCAAAAGACCGGTTTCACCGTCGATGACCAGCTCGTTCGGGCCGGGGATGTCCGTACTTATGACCGGCAGGCCCTCAGCCATGGCTTCCTTGATGACGCGTGGAAAACCGTCGCGGGTGGAAGGCAGCACAAAGGTATTGGCATATTTCAGATATTGCGCCGCGTAGGGCAGCATGCCCATAAAGTGAATGCGCGCGCCGGCTTTGCCCGCCAGGGCCTGTTTCTCAACGCTCTCGTCGTGACTCCCAATAAAAATCAGATGCACCTGCTCGCTCTTTAACTGATGCATCGCGTCGACCAGTGTGCCCAGCCCTTTATGGGGTCGATTTTTCGCTTCCGCGATATACATGACCACAAAGGCATCCGGGTCCTGCGCGCAGGCGGGCATCGGCTGCTCGTCAATGCCGTCGTACTGATTCCAGCTGACGTCGTAGCCCTTGTAGTTGAGCATCAGCTTCTGATCGGGAAAAAACTTTCCCAGGTAGTCGTAAATGGACTGGTTGACGCAGATGATCTTGTTGACCTTGGGGTGCAGTAGCCCCAGCCAGATACCGGGGTCAGTTCGATGAATGCGCGCCAGGGTGCCGCGGTAGGCGACGATCTTGACCGGCGTAAAATAGCTGGCAAAGATCGCATTACCCAGGCCCTTGCTCTCTGGACAGTGGAGCAGGTCAAATTTCAGGTATTTGATAAGGCCGCGAATCTGAGAAATCAACGGAATGCTGATTTTGGAGCGATAATTTTTGGAGGCGATAAAGATGCCTTCTGCCGCCATCTGGTCACTGCCGAGGGATCCGGGCAATGCCAGGACCCGGATGTAGACCCCGCGTTGATGCAGTGCCATCACCATGTCCAATTCGGAACGATCCAGGCTGTGTTTGATAAACAAAATACGCATACGATAAACCTAGGTTTGTTTCATTAGCCGTTGCAGCGGCAGCCATACCTGCTCGGCGCTGATTCCGGTCATGCAGGGGGGCGTGTCCAGGCTGCCCTCGGGCAGCAGTGCGCAGCGGCGTTTGTGACAGGGCATGCAGGGCAGGGCGGGTGTGACCTGAAGGTTGCAGGTGTGCTCGCCAATCAGGCCGTACTTATCCGGCGAGGTGGCACCATAGAGTGCGATGGTCGGTGTTTCCAATGCGCCTGCCAAGTGCGCAAAGCCGGTGTCCAGTCCCACCACCCCGGCTGCCGCCACCAGACGTCGGGCAACGGCGTCAATGGACAAACGCTCGCCCGAGCAGCTCGCCGCCGGACACTGTTCGACAATCTGTTGGGCGAGCTGATGTTCGTCGTCGCTGCCCCAGATGACCTCGATACGATAGCCCGCTTGTGCGGCCCGCTCGGCAAGTGAGAACCAGCGCTCCGGGCTCCACAGTTTGGTGCGCCAGCTGGTACCCACCACAAACACCAGAGTGCCCGTTTCGCGTCGGACATCGGCAAAGTGCTCACGAATACCAAAATTCAGCGTTTCCGGCACCGGATAATCGAGTGCCTGGGCGAGGAGCAGCCGGTTACGGGTCACCGCATGGTCGGTGTAAGCCACGCGGTAGGTGCGGTGGTAGCCCCAGGTGGCGGGCTTTTCCCGGAGGGAGTTGCGGTCGTAACCGGCGACCACTGGCGTTCTGGCGCAGCGGGCGATGAGCATGCTTTTGATCAGTGCCTGGGCGTCGATCACCAGGTCGTATTGGGTCTCTCGCAGTTGCTTGCGAAAGGCTTTGAATTCACGCCAGGCGGCGCCATTGCGTTGTTTGAGCCAGCGGCGCTGATGGCTGATGATGACCCGGTCCACGCCCGGGTGCCAACGCACCATAGCGGCAAAGTTTTCTTCGACAACCCAATGCAGCTCAATGTCGGGTCGGGCCGCCTTGAGATCGCTGATTGCCGGGAATGTGTGAAAAATGTCGCCCATGGACGACATTTTGACCAGCAGGACTTTCATCGCTTATTGGTAGTCCTTATAGGACTTTTCTTCCACCAATTCCGAGCCAAAGGCCAGATTGATGTCTTTTTTTACCGCGGCGCGCTTGTCGTTGGTGACGTAGACCGCTCGCGCCAGTGCTACAAATTTCTCGCCGAAATCCTTGGCGCGCTCGCAATCGCGGATATCGTCCTCGATGATCCACAGCTCCTGGTTAATCGCTTTGAGCGAATCCTTGAGCGGTGCCAGCTTCGCAAGGCCCTCGGCATCGAGCAGGTCGTTGAGTTTACGGGTCAGGACGTCCAGCTCATGGCGGACGTTCTTGAGCTTGTCAGCATCAGTAATCTGGGCGGTCTTAATCTCGAGAATGGTGATTTTATCGACCATCTCACCCAGAGAAACGGGGGCTTCGATCAGCATAAGGGGCTCTCTCTTCCAGCTAGTGCATCGTTAGCGGCCAATCATAACAAAATTAGCCTGCAAAAGTGCCCCCAATCACAAGCCCTGGCTGCGCAGGTACTCGTCGTAGGAGCCGTGGAAATCCACCAGGCCTTCGGGTCTCATGTCGATAATGCGGGTGGCCAGGGAGGAGACGAACTCCCGGTCGTGACTGACAAAAATCAGGGTCCCGGGGTAGTTCTCCAGGGCCAGGTTGAGCGCCTCGATGGACTCCATGTCCAGGTGGTTGGTGGGCTCGTCCATCAGCATGACGTTGGGGTTGATCAGGCTGAGCTTGCCGAACAGCATCCGGCCTTGCTCGCCGCCGGAGATCACCCGTACCGACTTTCTCACATCGTCATTGGAAAACAGCATGCGCCCGAGGGCACCGCGGACCACTTGCTCGTCGCCAGTGGTCCACTGCTGCATCCACTCAAACAGGGTCGCCTCGTGGGCAAAATCATCGGAATGGTCCTGCGCCACATAACCCACGTCGGCCTGTTCGGCCCACTTGATGTTGCCCGCATCCGGCTTGACGTCACCGTACAGGCAGCGCAGCAGGGTGGTCTTACCGGCGCCGTTGGGGCCGATAATGGCAATCCGTTCGCCCGCTTCTACGCTCAGATCCAGGTCCTCAAACAGCGGCTTGTCGAACGCCTTGCCCGCTTTCTCGACCGTGACCGCCATGCGGTGCAGCTTCTTGTCCTGGGTAAAACGGATAAAGGGGCTGACCCGGCTCGACGGCGGGATATCCTCGAGTTTGATCTTCTCCAGCTGCTTGGCGCGGGAGGTGGCCTGCTTGGCCTTGGAGGCGTTGGCAGAAAAGCGGCTGACAAAGGCCTGCAAGTCGGCAATCTGGGATTTCTTTTTGGCGTTCTCGCTGTGGAGGCGCTCGCGCGCCTGCGTGGACGCCGTCATGTAGTCGTCGTAGTTGCCCGGGTAGACGCGCAACTCGCCAAAATCCAGGTCCGCCATGTGCGTACACACGCTGTTGAGAAAGTGCCGGTCATGGGAAATGATGATAATAGTGCTGTTGCGCTGAGTCAGGATATCTTCCAGCCAGCGGATGGTATTGATGTCCAGGTTGTTGGTGGGCTCATCCAGCAGCAACACGTCCGGATCGGAGAACAGCGCCTGGGCCAAGAGCACCCGCAGCTTCCAGCCGGGTGCGATGGCGCTCATGGGGCCGGTGTGTTGGGCCTCGGGAATCTCCAGCCCCAAGAGCAGCTCACCCGCGCGGGCCTCGGCGGTGTAGCCATCCAGCTCTGCAAACTGCACTTCCAGCTCGGCGACCTTCATGCCGTCGTCTTCGCTCATCTCCGCCAGGCCGTAGATGCGGTCGCGTTCGGCCTTGATTTTCCACAGCTCGGTGTGGCCCATGATCACTGTATCGAGCACGCTGTGCTCTTCGTAGGCGAACTGGTCCTGGCGCAGGATACCCAGGCGCACGTTGGGCTCCAGCATCACCTGGCCACCGGAGGGCTCGAGTTCCCGGCCCAGAATCTTCATGAATGTGGATTTGCCGCAGCCGTTGGCGCCGATAAGGCCGTAGCGGTTGCCGTTGTTGAATTTGACGGAGACATTTTCGAACAGGGGCTTGGCCCCGAACTGCATGGTGATGTTGGCGGTTGAGATCACAAATAGGGTCCGGCTGGGAAGTGGGCGCCGAGCGTCGGCGCGAAGGGGGCGTATTCTACCGGATAACCCTTGGCGTCCCAACCGGAATGACCCAAAGGTTTGGGTAAATCGCCTCAGGGCAGCTAATATGCAGGGAGCCAACTTGCATTAGGAGTCGCCTGTGAAAGCTTTTTTCCACCCCAGCCAGGACAAACATGCCCCGCAATCATACCTGAACCGTGGACAGATGCGGCCGCCCCAGGAACTGCCGGCCCGCACGCCGGAGCTGCTCAAAGGCCTGAAAGCGTCGGGCGTCGAGCCCACCACCGCCACTGACCACGGGCTGGAGATGATCGGGCGGGTGCACGACCTCGGCTACTTGCGCTTTCTGGAGTCGGCTCATCGGCGCTGGCCAGAGGGTTGGGGCGAGGAGGTGATGTCCAATATTTTTGTACGCTCGCCCAATCCCCTACGCGGTATTCTGGCCGAGTCGGCCCGTTACCAAGCCGATGGCAGCTGCCCGATTGGCCCCGGCACCTGGGAGGCGGCCTACTGGTCGGCCCAGAGCGCACTGTCGGCCGCTAACGAACTGTTGGCGGGGGAGCGCCGCTCCTATGCCGTCTGCCGCCCTCCGGGCCACCACGCCCGGCGCGATGCGGCCGGGGGCTTCTGTTACCTGAATAACGCCGCCATCGCTGCCGAAGCGCTGCGCGGCAACTTTGGCAAGGTGGCGATTCTTGACCCGGATATGCACCACGGTCAGGGTATCCAGGAGATTTTCTACGAGCGCGACGACGTGCTCTACGTCTCTATCCACGGGGATCCTACCAATTTCTATCCGGTGGTCAGCGGCTATGAAGACGAACGCGGCCAGGGCAAAGGTTACGGCTACAATATCAATATGCCCATGCCCCACGACTCGCCCGAGTCGGTGTTCTTCGACCGCCTGGAGGAGGCCGCCAAGGCCATTCGTCTATATCAGCCAGACGTGCTGGTTGTGGCCTTGGGGTTTGACGTGTATGAGGAAGATCCCCAGGCCAAGGTCTCGGTCACTTCCCAGGGCTTTGAGCGCATGGGCGCAGCCATTCGGGCCCTGAACCTGCCCACACTGGTGGTGCAGGAAGGGGGGTACCATCTGGAGTCTCTGGCGCGCAACGCTCAATACTTTTTTGAAGGACTGGGGGATTCGCGCTAGGGCTCAAGCCATTCGAGGATTACCCGGCGGTTCATTGACCGCCCCTCGGGGGTGTCATTGTTGACAAACGGGCGCTGATCGCCGTAGCCGCGCACCTCAAAGCGCTCCGGCGCAAGCTCGAAGGCCTCGACCATAAAGTCACGTACGGCCTCAGCCCGTTCTACTGATAACGCCTGGTTGTAGTCGCTTGGCCCCCAGCTGTCAGCATGGCCGGTCAGTTGTAGGCGCAGCTTAGGATCGTCATGTAGCTGCTCAGCCACTTCGGCCAGCCTGCCTACAAACTCGTCTCCCACTGCATGGCTGTTGTAAGCAAAGGTCAAGGCCAGACTCGGGCCGTCGGGGTAGCTTGCAGGTGAGGGGGCCGGCTCGGTCCGATCTGGCCGCTCGGGTGCGGGTTCTACCATCGGTGCTGGTGTGCGGGTAGGGCGCTCCGCCGGCTGTCCCAACTGATAGATGAGGCTCAGGCCGGCCAAGGTGGTGCGCTGTTGATCCAGGTCGTAGTAACTCAAGCCCAGACGGGCGCGCCAGTGATGATCGAAACGATAACCCACTCCCAGCCCAAGACTGGGTCCCTCTGCGCTGCGCTGCCAGTCCTGGTCCGATAGCGACTCGGCGCGGGTGCTAACCCGGCTAAACATTACGCCGGCGCGGGCGTAGAGGTAATAGTGCTCACCCAGCGGATAGTGCCCCAGGGCGGCGAGCTCCCAACCGCTCAGTGACTGGGGCAGAGCGTCGGCACCGCTATCCAGGTAGTCCTGGATCCGGCTCGGTTGCCCGGAGATGAGCGCCGTCACACCCCCCATATCGACAAAGCCAATCTCGGTGGCGAAATGACGGCTCCACTGGTAGCCGGCCAGCGCACCCCAAGCGCCGCGAGTGCGGTCTTCCAGCTCAACGTCAAAGTCATAACCCAGCCCGGCAAAGCGGTCGGTGACCCGCTGTTGGCTGATACCGCTGTGGGCAACCCCGACGGTGCCACCCAGGTATAGGCGATTGCTGTCCCACAGGGAAGCTTCGCGGGCGTCGGCGGCGCTCAAGGGTAGCGACAGGGTGACCAGTGTCAGGCCCAAGACATTGTATCTACTCATGTGCGTTCTCCGTTGTTTCTGTCGTCACGCTTGGCGTTGCGGCGAGCACGTGCCTTGAGTGCAGTCAGTGTTGGGCGCAAACCGCCGACCAAAACCAGCAGCCATAGTCCCAGACTACTGTGGCCCGAGCTGCGGCCCGCACTGCTGATCCTGACCTGCTCCACAGGCTCGGTAGCCTCTTCTTCTGGATTCTCCTCTTCAGGGGGCTCCTGCTCCGGTGGCTCCTCTTCGTCTTGATTGTCAATTCGGCGGCTGACCGCCCCAGGGTCGCTAATCGAGCCATCGCGCTCGCCGTCGGCATCGTTGGGGCCACCGTCTTCAAGGGTGAGCTGAACGCACCAGTGGCCTTCCGCCAAGCCCGGCTCCCAAGTGTCGTCTCCCGGTGGTGGGCACTGCCCTTCTTCGCCGCCGGCTGAGTGCAGGGCGTTGCCCTCGTCCTCGACAAAGTCCTGCCACTGGCCGTTGACCAGTTTGCGATAGACCGCATCCGGCACAATGGGAGCCCGTTGCGGCACCACCACCCGAACACTTTGGCCGGGTTCCAGCAGGTCGTGCAGTTCAAAATCAAACACGCCTCCGATCGGTTCGAACCCGTCGTCGGTAGGCAGGTCCGATTGCCGGTCGAAGTCATCATCCACCAACAGCACACCGCCGGAATCACCCATCAGGGCGCGGGAGCCAATACGGCAGCGCACCCCGGGGTCGCACTCCAGCAGGAAGCTCTCGCGCTGTGCGATCTGGTGTGGCAGGACGTTGGCCGAGGGTGTGGCATCCAGATAGTCCGGGATGCCGTTGTTGTTGCGGTCTCCCAGGCCCTCGGTGGCATCGTCAATGCCGTTATCGTTGCTGTCCTGCTCGGGGTCGAGTTCAGGCAAGGTTGCTACTACGCGCACGGGCAGGCGCGCCCGGCCGCTCTCGCCGCCACTGTCGGTGACCCACACTTCAACGCTGTAGCGCCCCGGTGACAGATCTGAGGGATCAAAGACCAATTGCTCTGCGGTCACGCCGTTGGCGCTGGCGGTCAGTGAGTTGTCGGTGTTCGACCAGTCAAAACTGTGGCTGTCATCAGTGTTGGGGTCCACTACAGTGGCGGCGACGGTCACGGGGCCCGCATCCGGCGCCACCAGGGCAGCGCTGCGACCGCCTTGGGTCAGCTGCAGGGCCACTCGCGGCGGCACATTGCCTTCCAGGATTCGGATCACATGCCGGTGCCTTGCACTGGTATTGAGGTGATGCAATGCCGGCGCCTCACCGCTGTAGCTTTCATTCAGGCGGGTGTCGTCACGGTCGTCAAGTCGGATGACCAACTCACGGTTATTCAGATTGGCGCTGTCGCTCAGGGTTACTGTCAGGGTTTTTTCTGTTTCGCCCTGCTCAAACACCAGGGTGCCGTCGCTTAGGTCGTGATCCTCGGCAGAAGCGGTGGTGTCGCTATCGAGGGTGTAGGGTACCTCGAAAGGATAGAAGGGTGAGGGCCCGTTAAGTATGGCCCGAACGGATACTTGGTTACCGGGCAGGGTAACCTGATCCCGGCTAAGAGAAACCATGGGTCGTAAGTACAGCGTCTGAATGACCTCGGCTTCATTGCCGGCGCTGTCCACTGCGCGCCAGACAATATCGTGGCGGCCCGGGCGCAGGCGCTGGCTACCGCTTTCAAACCCTTCTGCCATGGGTGAGCAACAGCCGTCGCCGTCCACGTTGTCTGTGGTCAGTACTGCCAGAGCGTCGGCCAGTGGCTCACCGCCGGCATCGGCGGGCAATCCAAGAAGTTGCGCCAGGGTGATGCGCGGACGCAATTCGCGGGCATCAATCACCCGGTCTGCTGGTACCGTCAATTGCGGCGGCTCGATATCTTCAAAGGCAATGACGGTCACCGTAAACCCTGGCAGGCTGTCGCTCAGTTCGCCGTCGCTCACACTCAGAGTGACAGTGGCGCTGGCACCTTTGTCCGCCTCGTCTGGCGTGCCGGTAAGTTCGCCGGTATCGCGATTGAGCGACAGCCAGCCCGGTAGCCCGCTGGCACTGAAGCTTAGGGTGTCACCGTCGGGGTCGCTGGCGCTGGGCGCAAAGTGATAGACCTCGCCCACCATCACCTCTGTGGGTGGATCGCCGCTGATTTCCGGTTTCCGGTTGCCTTGCTGTACCTCAATAGCAAAGGGCGCCAGGGTGGCCGAGTCGAGGCCGTCGGTGACGGTGATCACAATGTTACTGAAACTGCCCACGTCAGTAGGTGTACCACTGAGTGCCCCGGTGGTGCTGTCGAACTCTGCCCATGGCGGGGTATTGCTGATGCTGAACATCAGTGTGCCCCCATTCGGGTCAGTGGCGCTGGGCTCGAAACGGTAAGACTGATGGGTGTCTACCGAGTCCGCAGGGTCGCCACCGATGCTGGGCGGTGTATTGACAAGTACTTCGAAACTGAGGGATTCACTATTGCCCGCCGTATCGGTGGCCGTCAGGGTAATTTCGGTCACACCGGGTGCCTCACCCAACAACAGCATTGACCGGTCTTCACCACTGCCGCCCAGGTCGATCCTGGTCTCGGGCAACACGTCGGCGTCGCTGCTGGTCAGTTCCAGGTCAATGGTATCGGCATCGGTGACATCATCTGTCAGAGTAAAACTGATGGGGTTACTGCCGTGTATCAGACTGATGTGCTGGTTGGCAATGGCACCGATGGTGGGTGCCTGGGTATCCACCGTCACGGTCAACATAGAAGAGGCGTCACTGCTATTAGCCGCCGCATCGGTGGCAATGGCGGTGAGTTCGTGTTCGCCGTCGTTCAAGGTGTCGGTTGTGATTTCCCAATCGCCGTCGCTGTCTACCGTGGCAGAGCCCACTTCGCCGTCCAGGTCGCTGGTGAGTATTACCGTGCTGTTGGCTTCGGCGGTGCCGCTGATCAGCAGCTCGGTGATGTTGGTAATACCGTCGCTGTCGCTGGCACCGCTGTCGGTGCTCGGGTCCAGTGCCAGATTTTCGGGTGCAGCCGGTGCGATATTGTCGTGAGTGATTACCGGCACGGCTACGGGGGCGGAGCGGTTACCCGCCGCGTCCTGAGCAATGACGACCAAATGGTTGTCGCTGTTTTGTATCAGAGTGTGGTCGATACTCCACTGGCCGCTTGTGACCACGGCACTTTCCAGCGGATCGCTCGGATCATCGGGGGTGCCGTCCTGATTGTTGTCGGCGTAGAGCCGCACCGTAATGTCGTCCTCGCCCAAGCTGCCAGCAATTTCGAAGTTGTCGGTGCTCACGCTTAGCGCTTCGGCGGGGGCGCTCACCACCGGTTCATCCGGCGCAATGGTATCCACCTGCACACTGTCAAAGCTCTGCTGGGCAAAGCTGAGGTCAGCGGCGTTGCCGGCGCTGTCTTCGATGGTGGTGGTATTCAAGGTAATACCGGAGGCCAATACCGTCACGCCGTTGGCATCGGTGTTATCGCCGTCCTGCACGGTGTAGCGGAAGTTCAGGAGTCCATCGACTTCGCTGACAAATTCGGCATTGCGCGTGTCCGGGCCAATGTCGATGGCCAGAGTGGCATCGGTGCCGGTCACGGTAACGTCTTTGTTCAGCTCGACAGTCAGGTGAATCGTCTCGCCCTCGGCATAGTCGCCATCGGTGATACTCACGCTTTGCACCAAAGCAGGTGTCGCGTCTTTGGTAGCGGTGGCCGTCGCTGCGTCGGAGACATTGCCGGCCGCATCGGTCAGGGTCAGGCTGACGGTTAGGGTGCCGTCTGCCAGGCCTGAAACATCGATGCCGCTTAAGGTCTGATCGGCATCGGTGATGGTGGCCGAGCCACTGACACTCCCGGTACCGCCGTCGGTGGTGAGGGTGTAATCCGCCGTGCTGTCCAGCTCGGCATCGGTCAGGTTCAGGCTAATGCTGCTGTGGTTATCGGCGTTGACCGGGTCCTGGGTGAAACTGACCTCCGGCGTATCCGGGGCCACGGTATCCACCGCGTGAGCGGTGCCGCCGGTAAATAGCAGCAGGGCATTGCCAGCGGTATCGATGGCCCCGGTGCCGGTGTAGTCCAGGCGTAGGCTGCCTTCGCCGCCCACGTTGGATACGGACACCGTGACCGAAGTGCCGCCAGAGCTGGTGAGGGTGTCCACGTTGCCCGTCGCGGTACCGGTGGTACCTAGGGCAAAGTCGGCAATGGCCAGATTGTGGACCGGCTCGCTGAAGGTGACCACAAAGTTCACCTCGGTATCAGTGGGCTCGGCATTGTCGGCGGCACTGCCGGTAATCACCGGAGCCTGGGTATCAAGGTTGATAGCCAGCGGCTCGGAGGTGTCTGAGACGTTCCCCGCCAGATCAGTGGCAGTGACCGTCAGTTGGTGATTGCCGTCACTGAGCAGGTCGCTGGTGATGGACCAGTTACCGGCGCCATCGACATAAACGTCGCCGATTGCACCCTCAAGGTTACTGACCAGCTCAATACGGCTTTCCGCTTCGGCGGTGCCAGTAATCAGCGGGGTGGCGTCGTTGGTAATGCCGTCGCTATTGGAAATACCTGAGTCGCTGCTGGTTTCCAGTAGGGGCGCCGAGGGTTGAGCTGGTGCTTCGGTGTCGACTGTCACGGATAACGCAGAAGAAACGTCACTGATATTACCCGCCGCATCGGTGGTGGTGGCGGTCAGTTGGTGCTCGCCGTCGGTCAGGGAGTCGGTAGTGATTTCCCAGTCGCCTTCATTGTTGGCGGTCGTGGAGCCCACTTCGTCATCCAGGTTGCTGTTGAGTATCACGGTGCTACCCGCTTCGGCGGTGCCGCTGATCAGCAGTTCGGTGTGGTTGGTAATACCGTCGCTGTCACTGGCACCGCTGTCGCTGTCCGGGTCCAGCGCCAGACTTTCGGGCGCGTCCGGGGCGACATTGTCGTGAGTGATCACAGGCACGGCCACGGGCGCGGAGCGGTTGCCCGCCGCGTCTTGGGCCACCACCACCAGATGGTTGTCGGTGTTCCGCAATAGGGTGTGCTCAATGCTCCACTGGCTGCTGGCGACCACCGCGCTTTCCAGCGGATCACTCGGATCATCGGGAAGGCCGTCCTGATTGGTGTCGGCATACAGCCGCACCGTCACCTCGTCTTCGCTCAGAGTACCGGCGATCTCAAAGGTGTCGGTGTTCACGCTTAAGGCTTCGGCCGGGGCGGTGACCACCGGCTCGTCCGGCGCAATGGTATCCACCTGCACATTGGCAAAGCTCTGCTGGGCGAAGTTCAGGTCGGCAGCGTTGCTGGCGCTGTCCTCAATGGTGGTGGTGTTCAGCGTAATGCCGGAGGCCAATACCGTCACACCGTTGGCATCGGTATTGTCCC
Source organism: Marinimicrobium alkaliphilum (assembly GCF_003259155.1). GTDB lineage: Bacteria > Pseudomonadota > Gammaproteobacteria > Pseudomonadales > Cellvibrionaceae > Marinimicrobium_A > Marinimicrobium_A alkaliphilum. Next base: position 10,505 of record NZ_QGMQ01000011.1, on the reverse strand, counting down.
CGTCCTGTACGGTGTAGCGGAAGCTGAGAAGCCCATCCACTTCGCTGACAAACTCGGCGCTGCGCGTCTCCGGGCCAACATCAATGGCCAGGGTGGCATCGGTGCCGGTCACGGTAACGTCTTTGTTCAGCTCGACAGTCAGGTGAATCGTCTCGCCCTCGGCGTAGTCACCATCGGTGAGGCCGAGGCTTTGCACCTCGGCCGGCGTGGCGTCCTTGGTAACCGTGGCGGTGGCCGCGTCGGAGACATTGCCTGCCGCATCGGTCAGAGTCAGGCTGACGGTAAGAGTGCCGTCGTCGAGGTCCGAAGCGTCGATACCGCTTAAGGTTTGGTTGGCATTGGTGATGGTCGCCGAGCCGGTCACTGGTGTGCCGCCGCCATCGCTGCTGATGCTGTAGTTGGCGGTGGTGTCGGTTTCGGCGGCGCTCAGGGTCAGGCTGATGTTGTCGGCGTTGACACTGCTGATTGGCGACTGATCGAAGCTAACCCCCGGCGCGTCGGGCACTTGGGTGTCCACCGATACGTTGCTGGTGCTGGCGGTGGTGGTTGGGTTGCCCGCCTCGGTAACAGCGGTGACCGAAGCATTCAGGTTGTCAGCCTCCAGGCCCGCATCCAGTGCGAAACTGGCGCTCCACTCATCGCCACTGGCGCTGGCGGCTACGGCGCTGCCACCGCCAAAGGCGGAGACGTCCACAGTAACGCTGGCTACCGGCTGGCTGTTGTTATCGCCGGCGGCGGTGTTGTCCCAGGTGACGGTGAGGGTGTCGCCCGCGATAAAAATGCCGCCGGTGCCGGAGGCGCCGTTCAATGCTATGTTTCCGGCACTGACCTGAGGGGCGATGGTGTTGACCGGAACATTGTGGTCACCCGCGGTGGCGGTTTGGTTACCGGCATTGTCGGTGGCGGAGACGCTGATATTGCGGTCAGCGGCGTCGATAGCGCTGGCGCTCAAGTCGAAGGTGGCGGTCCATACACCCGCGTTATTGGTGGCCGCAATGGCCGAGCCGCCAAACTCACTGAAGTCCACGGTGACCGAATCGGTATCGGGGTTGTTGTCGCCGGAGGCGGAGTCGTCCCAGGTGGCGGTGACGGTATCGCCGATGATAAAAGCGCCGTTGGTGCCGGTGGCACCGCTCAGGGTGATGTTGGCGACGCTAACGGTGGGCGCGATGGTGTCCACAGTGGCGTTGGTGATGTCCGCTGTGGTGTTGCTGTTGCCCGCGTCGTCGGTGGCGGTGATGCTGACGTTGCGGTCACTGGCGTCGACCGTATCCGTGACCAGCTCGAAGCTGGCGGTCCAGGTACCGGCGTCTTCGGTCGCCGCAATGGCCGAGCCGCCGCCAAACTCGGAAAAGTCGACGGTGACGCTGCTGGTATCGCTGTTGTTATCGCCGCCGGCGGTGTTGTTCCAGGTGGCGGTGACCGTATCGCCAATAATGTAGGCGCCGCCCGTGCCCGAGGCCCCGGAGATGCTGATATTGGCGTCGGTTACCGTGGGGGCAATATTGTCCACTGTAGCGTTGGTGGTATCGGCGACTGTGGTGGTGCCGTTGGCATTGGTGGCGGACACGCTGACGTTTCGGTTGGTCGCGTCTATGGATCCGGCGACGATGTCATAGGTGGCGGTCCAGGTGTCGTTGTCGTTGGTCGCCATTACGGCCCCACCGCCGCCAAACTCGGAAAAGTCCACCGACACGTCGCTAGCGGCCAGGTTGTTGTCGCCACCGGCGGTGTTATTCCAGGTGGCGGTGACGGTATCGCCAATTCGATAGGCACCGTTGTTGCCGGTGGCTCCGGAAATATTGATGTTGCCGGCAGTGATCGTGGGCAAGGCTGTATCCACTAGCACACCGCTGGTATCACCAATGGCGTTCAGCGCGGTGTTCAAATCATTGCCGGCATTGTCCCGAATGGTACCGCCATCCGGGTCCAGGGCAGCCGCCAAGGCAATGCCATCACTATCGCTATCGCCCGCCTGCACCGTGTAGCGGAACACCACTGCGGAGGTACCACTGCCGCTGAGATACGTGGCATAACGGGTGGTTGCACCAATAGTCAATGCGATACGTGAGGTACCGCCACCGGTATTAACGGTGACGTTTTTGCTGGTGTTGACGGTGAAGTCGAGATGCTGGCCGGTGCTATAAGTACCGTTCGAAGGCACACTCACACTGGAAACGGTTGGCGCCACGGCATCAACCAGCACATTTGTAGTGGAACCAACGGAATTGAGCGTGGTGTTGAGGTCATTGCCGGCGCTATCGCGCAGAGTGCCACCGTCCGGGTCCAGGGTGGCCGCCAGGGCAATGCCATCGTTATCGTGATCGCCCGCCTGCACCGTGTAGCGGAATACCACTGCGGAGGTACCACTGCCGCTGAGATACGTGGCATAACGGGTGGTTGCACCAATCGTCAATGCGATGCGCGGGGTGCCGGTGCCAGTATTCACGGTGACGTTTTCGCTGGTGTTAACGGTGAAACTCAGATTCTGGCCCGCGATGTAAGTGCCATTGGCAGGAACGGCGACGCTGGTCACTGCGGCTGCGGAAATGCCATGTACCGTTACAGTTACTATCGCCGCTGCACTTTCATTGTCGCCGTCATTGACCCGAAATGCTATTGCTCTTTCCGAAGTTTCCCCGGCACCGATATCCGGATCGGAACCTGCCTGGAAACTGACAGATCGTAAAATGTCACGGTAGGTTTCCAATGTGGCGCTACCAGTTAGCGTAAGCACTCCGGTATCGGCGTCATAATCTGCCGTTACCCCGCCCTGTGTCGTCACATGGAGCTGGTCGCCGGGTTTAAATCCGGATTCAATCGTAACACTGCCTGATTGCAGGTGTGTATCATCACTGTCAAAAGTCAGCAATTGATCATCAAGTGTAACAGCGGGTCCGCTTTCATCCGCCGAAGCTGTGACAGATGCCAATACGATACCCGGTATGGGGAGGCTAAAAACGGCGATAGCATTTTCACCCTGACCCGCTGAGTATAAGTGCTGATTAAGTGGATCTGTAACCATGCCCGAAACAGTAGCAATACCGAGGACACCATCCTGACCATTAACTCTTGATGCTGCAACTGAAAGGGATCCGGTATGTATATTCCTTTCAAATACCGTGATGGCATCACTTTCGATGGCACTTACATACAGGTAGCGCCCATCAGGACTCATGGCCAGGCTGCGGGCTTGCGCCATGGTACTAATCCCGCCCGCACCATTAGTATAATGCTCCACATAGGTAATATGTCCGGTATCCTTGTCGCGTGAAAACACAGATACAGCATTTTGACCTTGTCCGCTTACATAAACAAAATTTTCATCAGGCGAAACGACAAGAGATGAGGCAGCCTGAATGCCCTGAACTCCGTTGATTCCGTTTTCTGCAACCTGCTCCAGCGTTAAAGACCCGGTATCCGTATTTCTGGCATAAACAGATACGGCATTTGCAGTGGATGTTATATAGAGATAATCACCTGCGGCAGAGTAGTCAATGTTATTAATCGGGCTGGATATCGGGGAAAAGCCCTGGGTTAACTTATTCCCGTTTTGACCGGCTATATGTTCTTCAACATAGGTTAACCTGCCGGTTTCGGGGTTGCGATCAAACACTACCAGGCCATGTATTCCGGATCCCCCAACACCATAAACCGACTTGCCGTCCGGGCTTACCGATACCATAATGAAACCGCCTACGGTAAAAGCTTCATTAGCCGTTACGTTTGATTCTACAAAAGAGAGCTGCCCGGTATTTTCATCACGGGCTAAGACAACGACAGCATGACTGCTTGGCGAACCAACATATACATGCTTTCCGTCAGGACTGATATCCACGCTGAATGCCGACTGCATATGTTGGACGCCCCCCGTATTATGAACGGCAGCACCTGCAGGGGTAAGTTCACCTGAAGCTGCGTTCCTGCTGAAAATATTAATCGCGCTACTCGTATAAGCGGCCACATATACATGCCTGCCATCCGGACTAACAACCGGGTCACTGGCTCCACTCATCCTATCAACACCCGGATCACCTTGCTTTAAATGTTCAATATAAACAATGGCATCACTACTTTGCAGAAGAACCTCAAAGCCTTCTACGCGTTGTGCGAACAGTGGCTCGGCGTCGAATGGTGTAGAGCTATATTCCAATTCCCAGTCACCGCCCCGTTCGCTATTCCCCGTCGAGTTTGTTGAAGCGATGACCGGCCGCCCGAGTTGACGAGCGAGCGAGTCGACAAACGCAGTGCCCTCAATATTGCCGGCAATATCGCAACCGTATAAGTAGACCACTCCATCTTTAAGCAAGAGCCTATCCAGCAGCCGGGCCAGCTCATCCACCTCAAGCTCCCGTTCACCCAGTAAAATTTTGCCAGGGCGGCCATGCGTGATGAGATGGATCCCGCTGTATAGAGAACCGTCAGGCGCAATGCCCGTCAATTCATTCAGGGAGCTGAACAGCTTGGCATCAATGGGGCGCTTCGCCGCCGACACCAATGCTTCTTTCTGCTCAGCCAGTTCGGCAGCTACGAGAAGAAGGTCAGACTTGCCGGTTATTTCAGCAAGCATCGCAGATGCATTCAACAGGCGCTGGCTTTCCAGCTCCTTGTCGGCGCTAGCGGTTGATCCCTGAACTGTGTGTAAAAAGAGGGATGCAATCACTGCAAGAAAAGTAAGTATCTTTTTCATCTTTGCTACCTGTTGAGCGGGGGGTGTTGGAGAGTATCCTGCCTCAAAAGGGGCATCGGGCTTGGCGGCGCTCCGTAGGTTACTAGTCCCTCTGGGGGCATATCCCTTGCAAGCACATAATGAAGTTAAGGATAATGTAAAACTGAGTAATGCTGTCCGCCCCCTGCCGCCTGAGTGTCGCCGCTAATAGACCCCGTTAGCGGTTTTAGCGTGGTATCTGTATCAGTGCTATAGGCATTGAGCGCATTCAGTGCTTTTAGAACCTTGGCGCGGACGACGTTTGGTCCCCGTGCCTCGGCATTGCCGTTGTTCGAGGAGGCAGGCTGTGCCAGGTTGACGTTCTCTGCAGCCAGGTCCAGGTGGTGCGCGCGAGTTGGCAGCTGGCCCTGACCTAACGGAGTACGCCTGCGAATATCTGGTAGAGCAGACGTCGTTTGGCTGTCACCACCGTAAGTGATCCCCAACAGTGCAAGAAGCACGCTGTTTTGGGAAGTGGACAATAATTGCCCATCGCACAGGGCCCAATCTCGCGGAGCAAAGTTGAACCCGACCATACGAATTTCCCCAAGAAATGGTTCCAAAGCATCTATCCTCAATGATTGTCGGCTTATGTCGAGCCGTTTCCGGCGTCCCTGTTTTATCTTTGGCAAGGCTCCTTTATGCCGCAGCTTCATCCTGTCCGGGCTGCCAGTACATGTATTCATTGAGGCAGCGTGGTCTTGAATTGATCCAAGCACGGCTTTGCCCCAGCCGTGGTGGCGTTGCTCGGGCAAAAACGCCAGCTCAATGATTCGCATCGAGTCTTGCCCGGGATTCAGCATTCCTAGGGGACCAGTGCACAGGAGCCGAACTTGGGGTTGCGCTAGCTTATCGGTGATGGCTTGATGTACACCGCGCAAGAAAACCCGGCTGCGCTCGATATCATCGGCGCACTGAGCGGCGAGGAGCTCTTGGGTAATGGCTTTCAGGTTGGCGGGAGCAGTGGTTACCTCTCTGGGAACGGCTTGATACCACTGCTGTCGGCATGATTCTACACTCAGTGTACTAGAGGCCAGCGTCGTAATACAAACCCTTTGATACAGGCCTGGCACAAAACGACTGACACCCGTAGGTCGGGTTAGGCGCAGCCGTAACCCGATCCAAGCTCTCGGCGGCAGGGGGCTTTCGGATCGCTGGTGACAAGCGGGCCGCAGAGTCGGATTACCCCCTTCGGGCTAATCCGACCTACTGGTTCTCAGGGCCTGCTCAGTCGGTGTTGTCGGTCGGGTAGGGCAGGGGCGAGTGGGCCTGCTGACGGTGCATCGCTTCAAAGTCCTCGGCACTGAGGGGCCGGCTGAAGTAGTAACCCTGGGACTGGTCGCAGGCATGGTCGCGCAGAAAGGTTTCCTGTTCCCGGGTCTCGACCCCCTCGGCGACCACGGTCAGGCTTAGGGTCTTGCCCATGGCAATAATGGCCTCGGCGATAGCGCGGTCCTCTAGGTTGGCAGGAATATCGCGGATAAATGAGCTGTCCACCTTGAGTGTATCGATCGGGAAGCGCTTGATCTGAGCCAGAGAGGAATAGCCCACGCCGAAATCGTCAATGGCCAGCTTGACACCCAATTCTTTGATTGCGCGCAAAATGCCAATGGCCCGCTCGGCGTCCTGCATCACCATGCCTTCGGTAATTTCCATCTCCAGCAACTCGGGTGCCAGGCCGGAGGCCTCCAGCGCGGCCGCGACGTCGTTCACCAGGTTATCGTCAAAGAACTGGCGGGCCGAGAGATTCACCGACATACACAGGGGTGCCAATCCGGCGTTCTGCCAGGCCACGCTCTGATGGCAGGCGGTTTTCAGCACCCAGCGACCCAGCATCACAATCAGACCGGTTTCCTCTGCCAATGGAATGAATTGTGAAGGGGGAATGACCCCAAGGCCAGGGTGCTGCCAGCGCACCAATGCCTCCACACCGGACAGCTCGCCGGTTTTCAGGTCGCGCTTGGCCTGGTAGTGCAGGAAAAACTCTTCGCGCTCCAGTGCCGTGCGCAAATTGTTTTCCAATACCAGTCGTTCCAGGGAGCGGGCTTTGATGTCGGGAGAGTAAAACTGGTAATTGTTTTTGCCTTCCTCTTTGGCGCGGTACATGGCGATATCCGCGTGCTTCAGCAGCGCCTGTTCGTCTTGGGCGTCGTCGGGATAGAGGCAGATCCCGATACTGGTGGTAACGCGGCACTCCTGCTCCAGAATGGAGATCGGCTGAATGATGGACGCCAGTATCTTGCGCGCAACTTTGGCCACCCGGTCAGGGTCTTCAATCTCCTGAATCAGGATCACAAATTCGTCGCCCCCCATGCGCGCGACGACATCGCTTTCCCGTAGGCAGTGGGTTAGGCGCTCGGCCATAGTGACGAGAAGGGTGTCACCGGCATCGTGGCCCAGGGTATCGTTAATATTTTTGAACCGGTCCAGGTCGATAAACAACACGGCAAAGCGGCGCTGATAGCGCTTGGCCGCGGCGAGGGTAGAGGCGAGGATCTCGTTGAACATGAAACGGTTGGGTAAGCCGGTCAGACTGTCGTGGGTTGCCAGGTACTGGACTTGTTCCTCAGACTGCTTGCGCTCGGTAATGTCTTTGCCGATGCCCCGGTAACCACTGAACTGGCCCTCGTCGTCGAAGGTGGGCAAACCACTCAAGCTCAGGTAACTGACTTTGCCCGCTTGCTCGTGGCGCAACTCCAGATCCCGGAATGCCTCGTGGGCATGGATGGCGGCCTGCTGCTGGCGCCAGGAATAGGGCTCGAGTAGCGTATTTGGAAGTTCGTGAATGGTCTTGCCAATCACTTCGTCACGTTGATAGCCCGATTTGGCTTTGATATCGGTCAGGCCCACAAACTGCAGTTGCGCATTCTGCTCCCAGTACCAGTCGGAAGAGAGCTCTGACAAGCTGCGAAAACGCTCTTCGCTCTCCCGCAGCGCCAGCTCGGCTTCGCGACGTTGGGTGATGTCCCGCCCAATGCCCACCAGGCCGACGATCTTCCCCCGCTCGTCCTTGATGGGCACCTTACTGGTGAGCATCCATCGGGTTTTGCCGGTTTGTTGGTCAATGGTGGGCTCTTCGCGGTTGATAATGGGTTTGTCCGCTGCAAGCATCTGGCGTTCATCATCGTAGTAGCGTTGCGCCAGCTCCCGGGGGAAAACCTCAAAGTCGTTTTTACCCAACAGGTCGTCCGGTACGCCGCCCACCATCATTGTGGCCACCGCCTGGTTCGCCAGCAGAAAGCGGCTGTGCGTGTCCTTGGCAAAAATGTTGTCCGGTAACGCATCCACCAACGTACGCATCAGGTTGCGTTCAGCGGCCAGGACATCGCTGAGGGCTTCAAATTTTTCGGTGCGCTCGGTGACCCGTTGTTCAAGCTCTTGTTCGGCCTTCTTGGTGGCGGTGATATCGCGGGTGATCCCGACGACACCGACAATCTCGCCCTGATCATCGCGCAGTGGCACTTTGGTGGTGGAGTGCCAGCGGGTTTCTCCGGTGCGGGAGTCGGGTACCAACTCTTCTCGGTCGCGCAACGGTGCGCCCGACCGGATGACCGCTTGATCATCGTCGTGATAACCCCGGGCGAGCTCGGCATCGCTCTGTAAATCAAAGTCGGTGAGTCCCAGCATGGCCTGGGGCGACTCAAAGCCAAACATGGTGGCCAGTGCGGCGTTGGCGAATACAAAACGGCCGTCCCGGTCTTTGGCATAGATGAGGTCGAGAGTGTTCTCGCCGAGCGTGCGTAGTACGTTGCGCTCCATGGTGGGGTCCCGCCGTGTGGTGACAAAGCTGGAAGTGCCTCCGGATCCCTCGGGGCTCTTCCGGTTATTATTCGAGGAACCCGTAAGTGTACACAAGTTCCCCGATTTAACCCAATGACTCAAAAGTGGCGGGCGCCATCGAGCCTCCGCCTGTTAGCCTGTCGCCGCCTCACGTATAATGCCCGCCATCTGAATCCACCGCCAACCCGGAAGCCATTATGACCGTTCGTACCCGTATCGCGCCGTCGCCCACCGGCGATCCCCATGTAGGCACCGCTTACATTGCCCTGTTCAACCTCTGCTTTGCCCGCCAGCACGGCGGTCAGTTCCTGCTGCGCATCGAAGATACCGATCAGACCCGCAGTACACCGGAGTCTGAAAAGGCCATTCTCGACAGCCTGCGCTGGCTGGGTATCGAGTGGGATGAAGGCCCGGACGTGGGCGGCGAGCACGGCCCCTACCGCCAGAGCGAGCGCATGGATATCTATCGCGGCTACGCCGAAGAGCTGGTGGAAAAGGGCCACGCCTTCTACTGCTTTGCCACCAGTGAAGAGCTGGATGAGATGCGTGCCGAACAGCAGGCTCGGGGCGAGACCCCCAAATACGACGGGCGCGGCCTGAAGCTGAGCCAGGCCGAAGTCAAACAGCGTCTGGATGCCGGCGATCCCTACGTGATCCGCATGAAGGTGCCGGAAGAGGGCGCCTGTACAGTGCAGGACATGCTGCGCGGCGAGATCGAGATCGACTGGTCCCAGGTGGATATGCAAGTTCTGCTGAAGGGCGATGGCATGCCCACCTATCACCTGGCCAATGTGGTGGACGATCACCTGATGGGTATTACCCACGTGATTCGCGGCGAGGAGTGGATCAATTCAGCGCCCAAGCACCTCAAGCTGTACGAATACTTTGGCTGGGAGGCGCCTGTGTTGTGCCATTTGCCACTGCTGCGTAACCCGGACAAATCCAAGCTCAGTAAGCGCAAAAACCCCACCAGCATCCTTTATTACAAGGACGCCGGCTACCTACCCGAAGCGGTGATGAACTACCTGGGGCGCATGGGCTGGTCCATGCCTGACGAGCGCGAGAAGTTCTCCCTGGCGGAGATGCAGGCGGACTTCGACATCACGCGCGTGTCCCTTGGGGGGCCAATTTTCGATGTGGAAAAGCTTTCCTGGCTTAACGGCCTGTGGATACGCGAAGACTTGAGTGCTGAGCAGCTCGCCGACCGTCTACAGCAGTGGGCGTTCAACCGGGAGAAGCTGCTGGCGGTGTTGCCTCATGCCCAGCAGCGTATGGAGACATTGGGTGACTTCGCGCCGCTGGCCGCCTTCCTGGTGTCCGGTGATCTCAAGCTGACGGAAGCGCATTTTGAGGCCAATAGCCTGCCGGTGGACGAGCAGAAGAAGCTGTTGCAGTTCGCGTTGTGGCGCCTGGAGGCGCTGCGGCACTGGGAGCGGGATACCATCTTTGATGAATTGAAAACCCTGGCGGGTCAGATGGAGCTCAAGCTCAAGGATTTCCTGGCGCCGATTTTTGTGGCGATTGCGGGGACCACTTCGTCCTTTTCAGTGATGGACTCCATGATGATCCTGGGGCCGGATGTCAGCCGTGCGCGCCTGCGCTTGGCGATTGAGGTCTTGGGGGGTGCAGGCAAGAAGCAGCTTAAAAAGCTCGAGAAGGCGTACGAGGCGCTTTAAATCCTATGCGGTGCCTCAGGTGTCGGATTACGCCCTGCGGGCTAATCCGACCTACTCGAACGCCGGTGCGTTGGTCCGGGGTGGGTGCCACATTGTCGGATTACGCTCTGTGGGCTAATCCGACCTACTCGGGCGCTGGTGCGTTGGTCCGGGATGGGTGCCACATTGTCGGATTACGCCCTGCGGGCTAATCCGACCTACTCGAACGACGGTACGCTGTATGCGTAGGTCGGATTAGGCGAAGCCGTAATCCGACACCTGAGGCACCAATCTCGACACGAAAGTGCCAAAACTATTCCCCCACAAACAAAAAACCCCCGGGCTTGCGCCCGAGGGTTTTC
>NZ_QGMQ01000010.1 GCF_003259155.1 Marinimicrobium alkaliphilum | reverse complement strand
AAAAGTGTGCGGCCTCAATGTCGGATTGCGCCCTGGCGGGCTCATCCGACCTCCGGGAGAGATTGTGCCGTTTTGTCGGATTACGCCCTTCGGGCTAATCCGACCTACGGGAGGCGGGGTGCCATTGTTTGCGTAGGTCGGATTAGGCGCAGCCGTAATCCGACACCTGAGGCACCGGACCCAACCGATAGCCCCTATTAGCCCTTCTTTTCTCAACTTTACTCCTGCCTTTTAGTCTCTTGCTTTGAAATCATATAGATATGATAATATAGTCAAAAGCCTCGCTTGACAGCCTCTGAGCGGGTGGTTGAGAATCGGGACCGGTTATTTCGGTAACCGACCCAAAACCACCAGTGTTATTACGTGAGGCCGTTAGCGTCTCTCAATAGCCATAATATTAAGAGGACTTACCATGCAGACCTTTCCAAGCCTATCTCGGCTGAAACTCGTGGGTGTGGCAGTTTGCCTGTTGCCCCTGGCGTGCAGTAATGACGCCCCCGCAGCCGATGATGAGGAACTCGAGCCCTGGCAACAGGCCGAAAAGACCCAGGTATGGGATCCTGAGCCGCGGACCGTAACGGCCCGTCCCGGTGAGCCGCCTTCAGATGCGATTGTGCTTTTTGATGGTAGCGACCTGAATCAATGGGAAACCACAGACGGTGAACCTGCGCAATGGACACTCAATGACGATGGTTCAATGACCGTGAAACCTGGCACCGGCGGCATCCAAACCAAACAGGCTTTCTGTGACGTTCAGCTGCATGTTGAGTGGCGGGCGCCGACCGTGATCGAAGAGGGCATGGATGGTCAGAACCGCGGCAACAGCGGGGTTTTTCTGCAACAGCGCTATGAGGTTCAGGTGCTCGATTCCTACAACAACCGCACCTATGCGAACGGCCAGGCAGCGTCCATTTACAAGCAGCATATCCCCTTGGTCAACGCGATGCGACCGACTGGCGAATGGCAAGATTACGATATTATCTTCCAGGCTCCGCGTTTTACGGGTCAAGGCGATGTAGATTCGCCTGCGCACATCACGGTTCTTCACAACGGCGTGTTGGTTCAGAATCACGTTGAAGTAAAAGGTACAACGGCGTGGATCGGTGAACCGTCCTATGAATCTCATGACTGTGCACCTCTGTATTTGCAAGATCACGGCGATTTAGTGAGCTTCCGCAATATCTGGATCAGAGAGCTGTAAAAACTGGCGCTCGAAAAGCGTTTTTCAGGTACTGATTGACAGCGTTGTCTTCCTGGCGGGTAACGCTGGCACTAAACACTTGGGTTGGTTTATGCGTATAACAAAAACGGAGTCCCACATCCTGGCTTTGCTGGGGTGTATGAGTTTCTCGTCATTTGCTGCGACCGAAGCGGAAGACAGTCCGCTTCGGTTTTTTGAAACCACGGATTCGTGGCAATTGGTTGAGCAGATAACGCTCGATAATGGCCAGCTACACGGTCAGACGGGAGATGCCAATGTTATTGCCTGGTTCTCTGGTGAAGAGGATCAAGCGGCGCGCTTGCGTACCCCTTACAACTACAGAGACTCCATCGTTCGGTTGGAGTTTATGTTGCCGGAAGCTGGTAATGCTGGCGTATACATTCACGATCGCTACGGCATTAACCTGGCTGACAGTGTTGATGATGAAGCCCTGGATCATGCCAGCGCCGGTGGTCTTGAGCAGCGCTGGAACCAACACAGCGATAACCCCGGGTATGATGGCGTGGCGCCATTGACCAATGCCGCACTGCCTGCCGGTGAGTGGCAGACCCTGGAGATTTCCTTTCGTGCACCACGCTATGATGACGCCGACAACAAGGTCGATAACGCCCTGTTTTTATCGGTGCGTTTGAACGGCGAACAGGTGCACACGAACACCATCGCGACCGGTTTCACCAAAGGCGCGGCGACCAACTGGGAGCAACCCAGCGCGCCTTTTGCGATTCAGCCCCGTGGTCCGATAGCTCTGCGCAATGTCGATGTGCGTCCCGCCGACTTCAGCGCCGTGGCGGTGCCGGAAGAGACCGGTCAAGCATCCAATCGTGACGACCTGGTCGACTTTGTGGAGCGTGGGCGCAAGGCCTTTAGCGATCTCGGTTGTGCATCCTGCCATGCGATCAACAAAGGTGACACCGCCGAGCGCGCGGGTCCCAACCTCTATGGCTTGTTCCAGCCCGAGCCCCGTGACCGAGAAGTGGTTGAGGGCGGAGAGCGGTTTGTCATCAAAGCCAACCGCAGCCACTTGCGCCGCAGTATACGTGAGCCCACAGATCGTCAGGCGGTTCGTGAGCGTGAGCCCAACAAAGGGCAGGCCTACGCGCCCATTATGCCGCCCTATTCGCAGGAAGCGCTGCCAGATATCGAGCTGGATGCCATAGGCGCGTACCTGGAGACGCTGAATGACATTGGTCGCCAGGGACCGGTGGTGCAGTTGGTAGAGGCCGATGGCCCGGTTCAGTATGACCCGATGGCCGATGGCATGCAGCTGCTGGTGAATCAGCGGGTAAGAATCCAACGTGGCCCCATGCCCGGTTTGTCCGGTCGTTCCATTCACGTCGGACAACCCAATCGCATCAACTTTACCTTCGATCCGCGAATTCTGGGTGTAGCGCGAATCTGGCAAGGTGGGTTTCTGGATATGTCGGGGGAGTTTCAGAATCGCGGCGGTGGCGGTTTACGGATGGGGTACGACAGTACCGAAATTGATCTCGGTGAATCAGCGACATTGTTTGCCCCCCTGAATGCGAACGACGAGATGATTGACTTTTCATTTCGCGAGGCGGTTTTCCGCGATTACGACACCATCCGCGAATCACTTTACAGCGAGATCGATTTCGATCAACGCATTGCCGAGGTTAACGCCGCTTTTAACGGCTATACCTGGGACAGTGCGGATCACCAGGCGCCCCCCAGTTTCTATTTCCGCATTGGGGAGAATCAGCTGAGGGTCCAGTATCGGTTCGAAGCCGATGGTCGTGTTCGGATAGTCGTGTCCGGACAGCTGGAGACGTCACAGACCTTTTTGGTGAATACCCCTGTGCTCGGCGACGCGGCGGTCTCCGGCGGCGAGCTTGAGGGCGACCGCTGGCAATTGCCCGCCGGTGAGCGAGTGACGGCGGAGTTGACGGCGACCCTCCCTGTGACCGCCCAGCCCTGGGCGCCCGCGCCGAGCGATTTCGATTTTGAGCGCCAAGCGCTCAAGACGCGCCCCGCCGAACCGGATTTGCCTGCGGGCTACTCGGCTGAAAGTTGGTCGGGGCCTCAAGACAACTTTGGTCGTGACCTGTTGTTTGAAGCGCTGGGGATTGATGTTGCCCGCAACGGCACTATTGTGGTGGCTACTCGCACCGCCGGTATCTGGCGCATTGTCGATGGGCATTGGGAACTGTTTGCCGAGGGGTTGTTTGACAGCCTGGGCGTCGTGATTGAAGACGATCGCGGAGACAGCCTGGTCGTCGGCCAGAAGGCTGAGCTGACCCGGGTTGCCGATACCACCGGGGACGGTCGGGCAGATACCTATCAGACGCTGTTTGACGGTTTCTCATTCCACAGCAACTACCACACCTATATGCACGGGCCCGTGCGTGGGGGCGACGGTGCCTATTATTTCGCCATGAACCTGGCGCACGATAACGAGGCGGTGTACAAGGCCGACGGTGAGTATATGGGCTCCCAGGGGGGCTACAATGGCTGGGCCTTCCGGGTTACGCCCAACGGCGAGGCTGAGCGCTATGCCTTTGGCTTGCGCAGCCCTGCAGGGTTTGGGGTCGCTCCCGACGGTCAGGTCTGGTACACCGAAAACCAGGGTGAATTTGTCAGCACGTCGAAGCTGTTTACCCTGGAGCGGGATACTTTTTACGGTCATCCCTCCGCGTTGGTGGATAAGCCCGGCTTGACACCGGACTCGCCTGAGCTCGCCTGGGAAAAGGTGGCCGACACCCGCGCCCGTGAAGTCCTGCTGTTCCCCCAAAACAAGGTGGCCAATTCGCCGGGGCATATTGCGTGGGACACCACCGAAGGCAAATTCGGCCCCTTTGGGGGACACCTCTGGGTGGGCGACCAGACTCAGTCTAACCTGCTGCGTTTGGTGCTGGAGGAGGTCAACGGTGTCAAGCAGGGTGCGATCATCCCCTTTGCGGCCAATATGGAGTCGGGTGTCATGCGCCCGGTATTCCTGCCTGACGGTAGCCTGCTGATCGGTCAGACCGGGCGGGGCTGGCGCGCGCGCGGCGGCCATGTGGCGAGCCTGCAGCGTATTGTCTGGGACGGTGAGACCCTTCCGGAGAGCATCTACGAGGTTTCGGCACGGAACTCCGGCTTTGACGTGACCCTGACCTGGGCGTTGCCCCGGGAGGTGACCGAGGCCCAGTTGCTGGAGGCCTTGCGAATTGAGTCTTGGACCTACAGGGATGCGCCGGATTATGGCTCGCCGGAGTTGGATGGTCGCGAGGAGAAGGTGGCGGGCATCCGGTTGTCGTCGGATCGGCGCAGTCTTCGTGTCGAGCTGGCATCCGCCGAGATACCGGATGTCCATCCCCAGCAGGTCGGTCGTGTGTATCACCTGAGTCTGGCGACCGACGGGCTGGCAAAGCAGGCACCTGAGCGGCTGCACGCCTACTATACGCTGCATCAATTCCGTAAGACGCAGAGCGACTGAGCAGTCGGTTATGCATGGCCAATTTTTAGGATGGTTATCCTAAAAGTTGGCCATTAAATCCTCTCTTCATAATTATTGTCCTAATATATCGCTTTCATTGGGATAAACTGTTGTTTTAATTGATCGCCCGGCTATAATAGCTATTAACCGAACGACATTTTTCGACAAACGGGTGAACAGTGAACACAGTCTTTTCTTCCCAGTACCTCCCTGCCTGCGGCCGCCCGGTCCTGCTACGACTGCGTTAGGGCTCACGCCCCTGCACCCGTGTGCCGTCAGCGACGGCAACCCCCCATTTTTTCATTGCACATTATTCGCCCCAGAGTAGGGCGACCCCAAGGAGCTAAGCCATGAGCGCAGCCAAAGACCGGTTAGTGATTTTCGATACCACCTTGCGTGACGGGGAACAGAGCCCGGGCGCCTCCATGACCAAAGATGAAAAAGTCCGCATTGCGAAAATGCTGGAAAAAATGCGCGTCGATGTGATCGAGGCGGGTTTTGCGATTGCCAGCAAAGGTGACTTTGAGGCGGTCAAGGCCGTCGCCGAGGCGGTGAAAGACTCCACCGTGTGTAGCCTGGCACGCGCCGTCAAGGGAGATATTGAACGCGCGGCTGAAGCCATCAAGCCGGCGAATCGTGGGCGCATCCACACGTTTATTGCCACTTCGCCCATTCACATGAAATACAAGTTGCAGATGCAGCCCGAACAGGTATTGGACGAAGCGGTCAAGGCGGTCACCCTGGCGCGCAACTTTACCGACGACGTCGAGTTCTCGCTCGAGGATGCAAGCCGCTCAGACTTTGACTTCATGTGCCGTATTATCGAGGCCACCATCAAGGCCGGAGCCGGTACCATCAACTTGCCCGATACCGTCGGCTACGGTGAGCCCGGCGAATACGGGAGAATGTTTAAGCGCTTGATTGAAGCCATTCCCAATGCCGATCGGGCGATTTTCTCAACGCATTGCCACAACGATTTGGGGCTGGCAGTCGCCAACTCGCTCTCGGCGGTGATGCACGGCGCGCGTCAGGTGGAGTGCACGATCAACGGTCTGGGTGAGCGTGCCGGTAACGCCGCACTCGAAGAAATCGTTATGGCTGTGCGCACCCGGCAGGACATGATGCCGGTGGAAACCGGCATCAACGCCGAGCACATCGTGCCCACCTCGCGCCTGGTATCCAGCATTACCGGTTTCCCGGTACAGCCGAACAAGGCAATTGTCGGGGCCAATGCCTTCGCGCACGAATCCGGTATTCACCAGGATGGGATTCTCAAGCACCGGGAAACCTATGAAATCATGCGTGCCGAAGACGTGGGCTGGAACACCAACAAGCTGGTGTTGGGTAAGCATTCCGGGCGCGCGGCCGTCAAAGCGCGCTTTGAAGCCTTGGGCATTATCTTTGATAACAAGGATGCGTTGGACGCGGCCTTCATGCGCTTCAAGGATCTTGCCGACAAGAAGCATGAGATTTTTGATGAGGACTTGCAGGCACTGGTCAGCGAAATGGAACCTCAGGATGTCGTGGATCACTATCAGTTGACCTCCATGTCCCTGAATACCCAGACCGGAACCAAGCCGCATGCGACCGTGTTGATGAGCGTCGATGGCGAGGACTTCACTGCAGAAGCCAAGGGTAGCGGTCCGGTGGACGCCACCTTCAAAGCGATCGAGTCGGTGGTCAACAGTGGTACCAGCCTCAAACTCTATTCGGTCAATGCCATCACCCAGGGCACAGACTCGCTCGGGGATGTCACTGTGCGCTTGGAGAAAAACGGCCATATCGTCAACGGTGTGGGTGCCGATACCGACATTGTGGTAGCCTCTGCCAAAGCTTACATGCATGCGCTCAACCTGCTCGCCACCGAAGGCGGCAAATCGCACCCGCAGCATGGCGGCATCTGATAGCGCTTGGGTGAGGATACAGTACGGTGGATGAGTTACAGCGGCAGAGCTATTTGTCGAGCCTGGGGATAGACACCTATGTCCCGCGCTGGCGCCTGCCGGAGGCACCGGTACCGGTAGCGTGCGCGCGTCCGGCGGCACGTGCCGCCGAGCCTGCGCCGGTAAAGGCGACCGCTCAGGCGCCGGCTACCGGTGACAGTGTCGCTGCGACCCGGACTGGACCCGCACCTATTGCGGCGGTGCTGGAAAGTCTGACCGGCGCCAAGGCCGCCCCCGACTCCACAACACACGCTCCGTCCCTCGAGACCGAGTCTCCAGCGGAACCGGCACCGGCCTTCTCCTTGAGCCTGTGGCGTCCCGAGCCGGGCTTATTGATTGTTGCCGACCGCGCGTCGGGCTCGGGCTTGCCCACTGAACGGTTGGTACATAACCTGGTGGCTGCCCTGGCGCCCGGCCAGAGCGCGGGCGCAGAAACCGTGTGGCACTGGCCGCCGGGTAGCGGTGGGCACTTGCCCCGGACCGATGCCGATGCGCGCATCGCTGTGCAAACCTGGCTCGAGACCGAGCTGGCCAAGCGCACGGTTCATCAGGTGTGGCTCTTTGGCACTCAGGCAGTGCGTTACAGTTTGTCGGCCGAAACCGATGCCGAGCTATGGCAGTCGGTGACCCTCGCGCCCGGCACACACCCCGCGTGGGTGTTGCCGGATTTGATCAGTCTGCTGCGCGAGCCACTGCTCAAGCGCCAGCTTTGGAAGCACCTTAAATGGCCAGTTACACACTGACCCTGTCTGACGGTACCGGGTTGAAGTTACGCCCCCTGACCCGCGCGGACCTGTTCCGTATTGAAAGCATTGAGGCGCAAGCCCATACCCACCCCTGGAGCGTCGACAGCTACGAGGATTGTCTGGGCGGGCGCCAGCAGTGCTGGGTGGCGAGGGTGGGCAACGACGTTGTGGGCTGTACTGTGTTCACCCAGAGTGCCGATGAATCCGAATTGCTCAACCTGGTGGTTGCGCCGCGCTGGCAGGGCAAGGGCATCGGCCGCAGCCTGTTGAACTTTGTGGTGACCCAAGTAGCCCCGAGGGCGGAAGTGCTTTTTCTGGAGGTGCGGGTATCGAACCAGAAAGCGATTACTCTCTACAGTGCTTCCGGCTTCATCGAGGTCGGTCGGCGCAAGGACTATTACCCAGCCTATGAGGGCCGGGAAGATGCCTTGGTGATGATGCGCCGACTCGCAGGTTGAAATTCAGCGCTGCACCGGGCGTTTTTGCAATTTGCGCTGCAAGGTGCGCCGGTGCATTCCCAGGCTGCGGGCGGTGGCAGATACGTTCCCATCGTGGGTTTTTAGGACCTGCTGGATATGCTCCCACTCCAGGCGATCCACCGACGGCGGTTGCTCGGGAATGTCCGCCGGCTCCCTCCGTTCAGGTGCTTCAAAGGCATCCAGAATGGCGCTCACATCCGCCGGCTTGCAGAGATAGTTGTGGGCGCCCAGCTTGACGGCATCCACGGCGGTGGCAATGCTTGAATAGCCGGTCAGAATCACCACTTTCAGATTGGGGGCACAGGCTCTCAGCTGACGCAAGAGCACCAGTCCCGACTCCTCCCCCAGCTTCAAATCCAGCAGTGCCCAATCAAAACGCCCGGCGTTGACCTGTCCCAGGGCATCGTCAGTGTTGTGGGCGCTGGCGACCTCATAACCACGCCGGGCTAGCGCGCGGGTGAGAACGCTCGCCAGGGCAATATCATCATCAATCAACAGAATGCGGGTCACGTCAGTTTATCCTTGATCAGCGGGTTGTAACGGCAAGCGCACATCGGTGAGCGTGCCTCCCTCGGGCTGGTTGTAGAGGCGCACTTGACCGCCGTAGCGGCTCAGGGTCGCGTGAGTGAGCAACAGGCCAAGTCCCAGGCCTGCGCCCTTGGTGGTAACAAAAGTTTTGCCGAGCTGATTGGCCACCGCCAGCGGCACGCCGGGGCCCCGATCGCGAATCGTCCAGAAAAGCGTGTCCCGATCCCAGCGCACCTTTACCCTGACCGCCTCCGGGCTGGCATCCGCGGCGTTGTCGAGTAGGTTGGTCAGACTCTGGGCCACAGTGGGATGAAATCGCCCAGTGACTGTAGGGCAGCCTTCGGCGACAATCACCTCGGCCACGACGTCTGGGCGTATCACGCGCCAATTATCGATCAGTTCGCGGCAGAAGTCCGCCACCGACTGGATCCGCTCCTGGCCGTCGTCGGTGCGCTCCGCGGTAGCCACCAGGCGGCGGAGCGTGCTCGAGCAGCTGTCCACCTGTTGCTCGAGTAGCGCCAAGTCGGCGGGGTCGACCTCCCGGTCGGCGCTAGCGCGCAATTCGCCCAGAAGCACTTTCAGGGTGGAAAGGGGCGTGCCCAGCTCATGGGCGGTGCCGGCGGCCAGGGTCGCTACTGCCAGCACCTGTTCGTTGCGCAGGTCGTCTTCTTTGCGTTGGTTGAGCCACTGCTCCTGACGACGCAGATCCCGGGCCATGCGCACCACAAAAAAACTCACCAGCAGGGCGCTGATAAAAAAGTTGAGCCACATGCCAAGGGTGTGCAAATTGACCACCGCCTGTCCGGCGTGCTGTTGATGCGGGGCCAGCAGCGGCAGGGGCACATGAAAGTGCATCAGCAGGGTGTAGCTCAAGAGTGACAGCCCGGTGAGAATACCCGTCTGCATGCCGCTCAGGGTGGCCGCACAGATGCAGATGGGCACCAGAAAATAGGAAATGAACGGATTGGTGGCGCCGCCACTGAAGTAGAAGAGTGCGCTGAGCATGCCCACATCCAGCAGTAGCTGGATAAAGAACTCCCCTTCGGACACCGGCAAGGGCTGGCTCAAGCGTACAAAGCTGAGCACGTTCAAGGTGCCGAACACCAGCAATAACCCGAGGATGGCGCCGTAAGGCAGCTCGTCGGGCACCCAGTACGCGCTGGACAGGGCCGCCAGGGATAGTCCGACCAGCACCAGGCTGCGTATGACTACCAGGTGATAAAGGTGCTGGGCCGGGCCGGCGAGCGTCAATGGAGGAGTCGGGGTCATGGAGCCATTATACCCAAGCCGGGGCTCTGTGCCTGTGGCATCTTGTCGCAACGCTCACCCGGGGTCCGCACACGCTCATGTATAATGGCGGACTTTTGTGTTCGCCCACCAAAGGCTCCCCTTATTCATGGCAACCCCCCTGCAACCCACATTGACTGAAGGCCCGGTGGCGCGCCAGCTGCGCGACCTGGCTCTGCCGATGGTGTGGGGGTTGTTGGCGACCATGTCGTTTAACGTGGTGGACACCTTCTTTGTCGCGAAACTGGGCTCGGCACCCCTGGCCGCGATGAGTTTTACATTTCCGGTGATCATGGTGCTCACCGCCGTGGGCATCGGAGTGGGGGCGGGCACCTCCTCGGCGGTATCGCGCGCCATCGGCGAGGGCGATGAGGTCAAAGCCCGACGCCTGGCGACCGACGCGACGACTCTGGTCTTGTTGTTGTCAGTGCTGATTTGTTTCGTCGGCTGGTGGACCATTGAGCCCTTGTTCCTGGCACTGGGGGCAACGCCGGAGCTGATTCCCCTGATTCATGAGTATATGGCGATCTGGTATATCAGCGCCCCCTGCCTGTTGGTGCCGATGGTCAGTCTGGCCGCTTTACGGGCCATGGGCATGAGTCGGGTGCAGGGCTACCTGATGAGCGCCGGGGCGCTACTCAACGCCGTCCTCGATCCGCTCCTGATTTTTGGCTTGCTCGGGTTGCCCGCGCTAGGCCTTCAGGGCGCCGCACTGGCGACCCTGATCACCCGGGTCATGATCATGTTGGTGGCCTTTGGGATTCTGCACTGGCGGGTGCACTTACTGGTCAACCCGCTGATTCCCTGGTGGCAACTGCGTCGCTCGTGGGCCGCCATCGTGCATGTGGGGTTGCCGGCGGTGGCCGCCAACGTCATTGTTCCGGTGGCCAGCGGGGTTGTGCTGATGATGGTTGCCGGTTACGGCACCGATGCGGTTGCGGGGCTGGGAATCGCGGTGCGTATCGAGCCGCTGTGCCTGATAGTGTTTTACGCACTCTCCGGCGTTGTCGGTCCCTTCTTCGGTCAGAACTACGGTGCCGGGCGCGACGACCGACTGCGTGAAGCCTTGTGGGTGCTCGGCGTGTTCAGTCTGGGCTTTGGCTTGTTGCTTGCGTTGGTGCTGTGGTTCGCGGGGGGTATCGTTGCCGGGTTGTTCAGCAGCGACCCCGAAATCATCGCCGTGGCGGCGCTTTATCTGGCCACCGTGCCGCTCAGCTACGGGGCCTACGGCTTGGTGATGTCCGTGTGCGCGGCGTTCAACGGCCTTGGCCGTCCCTGGCCAGCCATGTTGCTTTCCTGTGCCCGAGTACTGATCGTATTCTTGCCTCTGGCGTGGATGGCGCAGTGGCTCTGGGGGCTGCACGGGCTGTTTCTGGCCACCGCCATGGCCAACCTTGTCGTTGGTGCCTGGGCCTGGAGCTGGCTCAATCGGCACCTGCGTGCGGCCCGTGAACAAATCCCGGTTGCGGTCGGGTAAAGCGGGTTAAATGCGGGGGCGTCTGCGTTATACTGGCGCCCATTCCGAATATGCCATTTTGCATTCACCGACCTGATATTGCCGAGCTTATGACCTCTTTACCGCCCGCGTTGGCCAAACGCCGCACTTTCGCCATTATTTCTCACCCGGATGCGGGTAAGACCACCATTACCGAAAAGCTACTGTTGTTCGGTAACGCCATTCAGTTGGCCGGGTCGGTCAAAGGGAAGCGCGGCCCTCATGCCAAGTCTGACTGGATGACCATGGAGCAGGAGCGGGGTATCTCGGTCACCTCGTCGGTGATGCAGTTCCCCTACAAAGACCGGATCGTCAACCTGCTCGACACTCCCGGGCACGAAGACTTTTCCGAGGATACCTACCGCACACTCACTGCGGTTGACTCGGTGTTGATGGTGATCGACGGCGCCAAGGGCGTCGAGGATCGCACCATCAAGCTGATGGATGTGTGCCGCCTGCGCGACACCCCGATTCTGACGTTCATCAACAAGATGGACCGGGAAATTCGCGAGCCAGTAGAGCTGCTCGACGAAGTCGAAGAGGTACTCAAAATTGCCGCCGCCCCGATCAATTGGCCACTGGGTATGGGTCGGGAGTTTAAGGGAGTTTATAACCTTTATACCGATACGATTCACGTATTCAAATCGGGGCAGGGGCATACCATTCCCGAGGATGTACAGATCAAAGGGCTCAACAGTGCCGAGGCCACTGAGCTGCTGGGCAGCGACGCCGAGTCGATTCGTGAGGAAATCGACCT
This sequence comes from Marinimicrobium alkaliphilum, assembly GCF_003259155.1. Lineage (GTDB taxonomy): Bacteria > Pseudomonadota > Gammaproteobacteria > Pseudomonadales > Cellvibrionaceae > Marinimicrobium_A > Marinimicrobium_A alkaliphilum. Next base: position 107,241 of record NZ_QGMQ01000010.1, on the reverse strand, counting down.
GGTGCGAGGTGCCACGCCGGAATTTGATTTGGACGCCTATTTAGCCGGGCAGATGACCCCGGTATTTTTCGGCACGGCATTGGGGAACTTTGGTGTGCGTGAAATGCTTGATGGCTTTGTCCAGTGGGCGCCGACCCCCTTGAGCCGGGAGACTCACACGCGCACCGTCGAGCCGGCGGAGGAAAAATTCTCCGGTTTTGTCTTTAAGATTCAGGCCAATATGGATCCCCGGCACCGCGACCGTATTGCCTTTATGCGGGTGTGTTCGGGCACTTACCGCCAGGGTATGAAGATGCGTCACGTGCGCCTGGGTAAGGACATCAAGATTGCCGATGCGGTGACCTTTATGGCGGGCGATCGCAGCACCGTTGAAGAGGCGCGCGCCGGGGATATTATTGGCTTGCACAATCACGGCACCATTCAGATCGGCGATACCTTTACCGAAGGCGAGGATCTCAAATTTACCGGCATCCCGCATTTTGCGCCGGAGCTGTTTCGTCGTATCCGCCTCAAGGACCCGCTCAAAACCAAGCAGTTGCAGAAGGGGTTGCAACAGCTCTCGGAGGAGGGCTCCACCCAGGTGTTTTTCCCCATCAACAACAACGACATTGTGGTGGGGGCGGTTGGGGTGCTGCAGTTTGAAGTGGTGGCCTACCGACTCAAGGACGAGTACAAAGTGGAAGCGATTTATGAGCCGGTCAACGTCGCCACCGCGCGCTGGGCAGACTGTGATGATGGTAAGAAGCTGGAGGATTTTCGCCACAAGTGCCGGGATAACCTGGCGATCGATGGCGGTGGCCACCTGACCTACCTGGCGCCCACCCGGGTGAATCTGTCGCTGACCGAAGAGCGCTACCCCGAGGTGCTTTTCCGGGCCACTCGGGAGCACTGATGGCCCAACTACTGATTACTATTGTGCTGACCATGGTGATCTTTTTGGTGATCGCCGGTTTGTTGATATGGGCAAAGAAACCCAACTATCGGATCAAAACCGAAAATGTCATCTCGCTTCTGGAGCTCGTGCTTGAAGGTAGGGCCGGCGACAATGACTGGCGGTTATTCTCGGCGATTCCACTGCGTCACGACCCCTACCTCGATGAGGTGCGCGATCGCTGCCTGGAGATTGAAGAACGGGAATATGCCAGCGGTGGACAGACGCCTTATTTATTCACCGCGAAGGGGCTGGAGGAGCTGGCCGTGATTCTTGAAGAGTTGCGCCAGCGGGAGGAGTCCTGAGCGCGGGCACGTAAGTGCCCGCGCTGGCTGTTCAGGGCAGCCGGAAGTTGATCGGCACAGTGAACTCATAGCGATCGTCACGGATGGCATCAGGAATGGCCGCGAAGGGGGCAGCGTTTTCAATGGCCCGCCAGGCTTCACGGTTGAGCACGGCGTGGTTACTCTCCTCAAGCCAGCTCATATCCGCAATCGTGCCGTCCCGGTTGATCACCACACCGATACGAACGCCCCCTTCTATGCCGCGCTGGAGTGCCCGGCGTGGATAACTGATTTGCCCGTTGATCGCGCGCAGCAGGTCGGAGTGATAAAACTGCTGGGCCAACAGCGACTCTGCTGTCAATACCTCCAGGTCGTCATCGTCCTCGTCATCCTCTTGGGCCACGGCGGGGGCAGGTTCTGGTTCCGGTTCGGGCTCTGGCTCAGGTTCCGGTTGGCGCTGCGGGCGCGTCAGGGCCACGGGTGGCGGCGTCGCTACGGCGGGGGCGGCCGTCGGTGCGGCGGTAGGTTGGGGTGTTGGCGTCGGTGTGGGTGCCGGCTCAGGCTCAGGTTCGGGTTCGGGTGCATGCCACTGGGCTACCGCCTCAATGCGAGCCTCATCGGGCTGGATGCGGTCGTAGCGAAAACGCAGGTCGGCGTTGACGTTGCCAGCACTGAGGATGCTGTCGCGATAGCTCGACGATAGCGGCACAGCACCGACCCAGGTGCGCAGTAGAAGCGCAAAAAAAGTCGTGTCCTCAATCGTCCCCAGCAAGTTGCCGTTGGTTTCGATGTTGACCCCTTCGCCGGGCAGCAGGTGAAAAACGACATGGTCATTCTGGCGCAGGCGACCGCGGAACAGGTTGCTGAACTCCACCATGTTGTCCGCCTGCTCCGTGAGCACCGCGTTGGGGTTGTTGATCGCCATACCCTCGATCCAAAGACGGCTGAAGCGCCTGGGCGGAATTCCCCCCTCCGATAGGATTTTCAGTTCCATGCGCTTTTCACCCTGGCTACTGATCAGTGTCGAAGCACTGTCGGTCGGCTCCTCCGTGAATACTGCGCCAATAAACAGGTCGTTGCCCAGTTCCTGGTGCACGGCCAGCCCATTAATTCTCGGCGCGGCACTGGCGGCCTGGATTGAAAAGAGTAAAAGAAGTGTCAGTCCTGCCGATAATAGGGAATATTTTCGCATAATAGGCTCTTATAACTTTTTGTCAGGTGTTCATCCTGTGGCCAAGCTAAAAGGAATGAAACACTTATTGTTTGGTCCCTGGCGATTCGATCTGCCATCGGTAACTCTAACGAACTTTGGTTGCCAAGTTCAAGCACATTGGTCGGGCTTTGTGGCCGGGGTCAGGTTTTTGTGCAGTGCAGCCTTTTGCGGCATACTGACGTTTGAGCGCTAGTGCGGCTAGCCCGGCGCGTTCCATGGAGTGTGAGCAACCTACGTGATGAAATTTGAAGACTTGAAGCTCGACCTGGGTTATCCCCTGCAAATGCAGGTGAATGCCCCCGATGGCCGCCCGGAGCGTCTGGGTTCACGCCTGGTGGGCAGTGTCGCAAAGCATGCCTTGATTGTCGCCGTGCCACGCCTCGATGGTCGCAGTGTGCGCTTCCGTCCGGGCCAGAAGGTCATTGTCCGGACCATGGCCGCCAACGGCGTGAGCGTGTTTACCACTGTGGTGCAGGCCCAGATTACTGATCCTTACCCCTTGGTGTTTGTCGACTACCCCGAAGAGGTGGTTTTTAAGGGCGTACGCAACTCGACCCGGGTCGGGGTAGATCTGGCAGTCAAAGTCACCAATCGCAGTCAACTGGAAGATCAGACCTTTGATGCCCGGATCGGTGATATCAGTTTGTCAGGGTGCCGCCTCGAACTGGAGCAACCTGCAGGCGATATCGGCGACAAGGTTCAGCTTCAGGCCCAGGTCGAGTTTTGTGGTTTGCAGCGCACTTTGAAGCTGGACGGCATTTTGCGCTCGCGGGTTGAGCGCAGCACCCAGGAAAAACAACAGCAAGTACCGGCGGTTCATGGGGTCGAGTTTGCCGAGCCCGACGACGAACAGCGGTTGGTATTGTGTGCCTATGTTTACCATGAGCTGGCTCAAGATACCTCGGCTTAAGCGGGCCTTGCCGCTGATTGCTCTGGTGGGGCTGGGATCCGCCCAGGCACAGTTGGGTGTCGATTTGGACAAACTCACGGTGCCGCAAACCTATGTCCGCTACTTGCCCCCAATGGTCGATGCCGCGCGCCTGGTCAAAGCCGATGAGACCTGTGTGACACTCATTGCCGGTGAGGTGCATACCGATCGCAGCACCCCCGAACACCCGATCTTTCGATTCAGCTGTCGGGACGATGATCGACGCCTGTTTTCCTGGTTAGTGGACGGTTTGAGTCTCAAGCTGCTGGATGAAAGTCGCCCCGAGGGTCAGATCAGTTTTGCCGACCTGGCGGCTGAGCGCGAGCGTGAAAGAGCCCGCGATCTGGCCCGTGAACAGGAGCGCGCCAAGGTGCGGGAGCAGCTGCAGGCTTTGCAGGATGCGCTTGGACAGATGGATGAAGAGGATCTTGAGGCGGCGCTGGCGAGGCGAATACAGGTGTGGCGTGCGTGTCGGTCGGCACTGATTGAGCGAGCCCAGACCCTGGCAGAGGTGCACTGGCTAACGGAAACGATGCCTGAGCCCGAGATGGTCGGCGATGGTGTTATGCGTTTTGAAGTGGATTTTAATGCGCGCGATCCGCGCCGTCAGTTGCTCGAGTACCGGGCCAGCTGTGTGGGCAGTACCGCCGCAGATACTGAGTTGAGACTCCGTCCGCGTGTTGAGGCGGTGCAGCCTGCGGACTAGCGTGGGTCTGGCATACAGGCACAAAAAAGGGCGCCCGAGGGCGCCCTTTTTTGTGCTCACCTAAAGGTACGGTTTAGCTGCTTGCTTTGGCCTTGGCCTTACGCGGACGGCGCTTGGCGGCGGTTTTTTTGGCGGCCGGCTTCTTGCTCGTGACCTTGCGCTTTACTTTACGGGTCTTTGCTTTGGCTTTAGTGCCGGCTTTCTTGGCGGCGGCTTTGGCCTTAGCGGCGGCTTTCTTTTCGGCCGCTTTTTGCTTGGCAGCGGCCTTCTTGGCGGCAGCCTTGGCTTTTACAGCGGCTTTCTTGGCCGCGACCTTGGCTTTGGCGGCAGCCTTTTTCTCGGCGGCTTTGGCACGTGTAGCGGCTTTCTTGGCGGCGATTTTGGCCTTGGCGGCGGCTTTCTTCTCTGCTGCCTGTTGTACTTTTGCCATGGCAGCTTCAGCTTTGGCTACGGCTTTTTCGTGAGCGCTAGCCAGCTTGTTGGCAGCTTTGGTGTCAGCCAGTTTCTGCTTGGCGTCGGCCAGCTGTTGCTTGGCGCTGTCGGCAACTTTGAGCGCTGCATTCAGCTTGGTTTGGGCAGCACTTGCCTGACGGGCAGCAGCAGGGGTTTTCTTTTTGCGTGCTGCAGCCAGCTTGGTGCGTGCACTTTTAACCGCAGTGTTGGCCTTGCTGACCTCTTTGTTAAGTTTGTCCGCTGCCTTCTGAGCGTCAGCTTCCTGGGCGGCGCGAGCCTTGGACAATTGAGTTTTAAGTTGGGCCAGCTGTTGCTCCAACTCGGCGATTTGATTGACCGCTTTTTTCTTGCGTGCTGCCATGGTGGTGTTCCTTTGTTTTCACTGTGAAAAAAATAAAGACGTAAAGAGTACTACTTACGCTGTATAACATAAGCAATTATCATAAAAATTCAAGCATTTTCGTGTGTACTTGCACGAATAACACCGAAATAACGCCGACTTTGCTATTTTCTCGTTTAATGTCTGTATATAATCACAGTGCTGGCGAGGAGTTTATGCGCAAAATTATTCACTGTGATGCCGACTGCTTTTTTGCGGCGGTTGAAATTCGGGACGATCCGAGGCTGCAGGGGCGTGCCATTGCCGTTGGGGGCAATCCGGATAGGCGCGGCGTATTGTCCACCTGTAATTATGAGGCAAGGCGTTACGGCATTCATTCGGCTATGCCGGCAGCGCACGCCTTACGCCTGTGCCCGGACCTGATTATTCTGCCGCATAGAATGGATGTTTATCGGGATGTCTCTCAGGCGATGCGCCAAATATTTTACGACTACAGCGAGCGGGTAGAGCCGCTGTCCCTGGATGAAGCTTTTATCGATGTCAGCGAATCTGAACAGTGTCGCGGCAGTGCCACACTGATCGCCCAGGACATTCGAGCACGGGTGCGCAAGGATTTGGGAATCAGTGTTTCCGCGGGTGTTGCGCCCAATAAATTTCTCGCCAAAATTGCCAGCGACTGGCAGAAACCTGACGGTTTGACAGTTATCACGCCAGCGCAGGTATCCGAATTTGTTGCGCGCTTGCCGGTGCGTAAGATCCACGGCGTTGGCAAGGCCATGGCGGCCCGGCTTGGAGAGTTGGGGGTGACGACCTGTGGCGACCTGCAGCATTACAGTATTTTTGAATTGAGCGAGCGTTTTGGTGCGATGGGGCGCCGGCTGCATCAGTTATGTCGAGGAGAGGACGACCGCCCGGTCAATGCCAGTCGTCGGCGCAAATCGCTGAGTGTGGAAAAGACCTGGTCTGAGGACCTGCAAGGTCTTGAGTCCTGCCTGGCGGGTTTGCCTCGCTTGTTGGAGAAGCTGTTTGCCCGTCTCGAAGACCTGGATGATGACTATCGGGTGGTCAAACTCTTTGTGAAGATCAAGTTTGCCGATTTTACCCAAACCACCCTTGAGCGCGCGGGCAAACATATCAGGATCAGTGCATTCAGAGAGCTGTGCGCCGAGGCGTACGCTCGCCAGGGCGGTGCGGTTCGCCTGTTGGGGCTGGGGGTACGCTTTGTGGACTTGCGTGAGGATCGGGCGTATTACCAGTTGCCGCTCTTTGGTGACTAGAACTTTGGCCGGACCCCTGGGTCAAATAATGGTCACCATGACCTTTTTGTGGTGGCGCAGTCCTGCAAAATGTTGGTCAAAACGGGTGCAAAGCTGTTAATATGCAGCCCTTGATCCGTTCCCGGTGCATGTTTTTATGCCCGTGACCGGGCTGCAGGCCCCGACCTGCGGCGGTTTAGTCCACCAGATGATAACGACGGGAGTAATACGGTGAGTCGAAGAAAGAAAGGCCGTAAAGCCGAAGAGGGCAATGATATTGACCTGACGCCAATGTTGGACGTGGTCTTTATTATGCTGATTTTCTTTATTGTGACGGCCTCGTTTGTGCGTGAGATGGGCCTTGACGTCAACGTACCGGAAGATTCAGACCAGCCCCCGCCGGAAGATGCCGAGCGCAATATCATGGTGCGGATCACCAGTGATAACCAGATCTGGATGGATGACCGCCGGGTTGACGAGCAGGCAGTGCGCTCCAATATCGAGCGTCTGCGCGCTGAGTTCCCTCAGGCTGCGGTGATTATCCAGGCTGAGAGTGCCGCCAACGCCAGAACCTACGTTTCCGTGGCCGATGCTGCCCGGGCAGCGCAAGCCCCCAACATTGTGTTGGTGCCGGTGGGCGGACCGCAATAGTAGAGGCCTCCAGCGATAAAAAAACCACCGCTCTGCGGTGGTTTTTTTTGTCTGTTTTTTGGCCTGAGGGACACCTCTGGAGCGCTAGAGGCCCTCGCTCAAGGCGTAGCCAGGGCTTGCCAAGGACCGGCGGCCGCCTTTGCGCCGGAAGGTGTGGCGCTTACGTTTGGAGCTGAATGCATCACTCAGCGCGCCATGCATCAATCTTTCAAAGTCGTTGCGCCGCAATACCACCAAGTGCTCGTGGTCACCTGCCTCCAGGTAGATATTTTCGTGAGCCAACAGTGTCGGATCCCAGATGACCTCAAGGCCGTAAGCCTGACCCAAGGCGGGCACAGCACCGGGCGCGCAATCCGGGAAGACCTCCGCCAGTTCATCTTCGTCTACCAGCTCCAGGTGTCGGTCAAAAATCTGGTTGAGGGTGTGACGCAGAATCTTGTGCTGGGCTGGCAGTACGCACAACCGATAACCGAAGTCCTCATCGCGCAACAGCACAGCCTTGGCGAGCGCGGCATCATCAATCTGCGCCGCCTGGGCGGTATTGAATGAACCCTCGCTGTAATCATGCCGGTGCAACCGGTAGGGCACACGCTGGCTTTCGAGGTACTTCTCAACGCGTTTGGCAATGCTCATAGACACCTCACTTGCCGCGGACTCAACAACTTGGACCGCGTAAAGCGGTCACTTACTCTGAGTATACGAGGCAAATCCGGAAACGTGCAGAGTTTTTAGATTTGAGCACAGTGAGGTTATGCTTTTTTGGAATATCGGTGTGAGTGTGTGAACGGTACCCCCACAAAAAAACCGCCGGGGTTTACCCTCGGCGGTTTTGTCGTGAGCGTTGGTTCCACAGCCGTTAGCTCGCCAGTTTTTGGCGCACCGAGGCCAGTTTGACGCAGATGACAAACACGTCCATCGCGGCAACCACTTCCTTCACTGCTGGAACTGAGGGGGCGATGCGGATGTTGCGGTTCTCCGGGTCTTTGCCGTACGGGAAGGTGGCCCCGGCGGGGGTCAGTTTGACCCCGGCCTCTGCGGCCAGGCGCACGGTTTCGCCGGCGCAGCCCGGGCGGGTATCGAAAGACACAAAATAGCCACCAACGGGTTTTTCCCAGGCGCCCAGGTCGTTATCGCCAAAGGCGGCGTCGAGCGCGCTCAGCACGGCCTCAAAGCGGGGATTGAGCAGTTCCGCGTGCTTTTTCATATGGGCCAGCAGAGCATCGCGGTTGGGCAATAACCGGGTGTGGCGGATCTGGTTAACCTTGTCCGGGCCGATCGTGCAGGTGCTCAGGAAGCGCTTCAGGCCCGCCAGGTTGGTGGCAGAGGCCGCCATAAAGGCCACGCCGGCTCCGGCATGGGTGATTTTTGACGTGGAGGCAAACTGCAGCACGCTGTCTTCGGTGCCGTTGCGCTTACAGGCCGCCATGATGCAAGCCAGTTGCGGCGCGTCGTCTACCAGATCGTGGACCGAATAGGCGTTATCCCAGAAAATGCGGAAATTGGCACTGGCGATTTTGCCCAGTTTGGCCATGCGCTCGACGGTCTCGTCGCTGTAGACAACCCCGGTCGGGTTGGAGTATTTCGGGACACACCAAATGCCCTTGATACTGTCGTCGGCTTTGATCATGGCCTCGACCGCATCCATATCCGGACCGGAGGCCCCCATGGGTACAGTGACCATCTCGATGCCCAACTGCTCGCACACCGTAAAATGGCGATCGTAACCCGGTACCGGACAGAGCACTTTGACGTCACCGTCATTTTTCCAGGCGCTGGCAGCGTCTTTGAGGCCGAACTGATGCGCGGTCAGCATGGCCTGGAACATCAGGGTCAGACTGCTGTTGCCGCCCACAAGAATCTGGGAGGCGTCGTCCAGCCCCATGACGTCGGCGCCGAGTTGCTTGGCCTCGGGCAGGCCATCGAGACCGCCGTAGTTGCGGCTATCAGTGCCATCGGCGGCCTTGTAGTCGCCCTTGAGGATGCCGTCCAGGGCGTCGGACAGGGACAGTTGCTCGGCAGAGGGTTTGCCGCGGGTAAGATCCAGACTCAGCTTCTTGTCGACAATAGCTTGGTAATCGGCAGCCAGTTGGCTTTCCCACTGGCGCAGTTGTTCCGGCGTAGCTTTATCCAGTTGCAAGGTGAGTACCTCGGTAGTTGATTGGCGAAAGGGCCCAAAGAACGCGCATTATAGCGCGCCCGGGACGAAGTTTTAACCGTTGGTGGGCGCGGCTCCGGCCACTACCGGTGGAATGGGGCAGTCGAGGCTGTCGGCGATGGCGCGGAACAGCTCGGCTTCGGTACCGGTGATCTGCCCGGCATGGACGATGCTCTCGCGCATGGCCTTCAGCACTTGCGGTTTTTCCAGTGCCTTCAGGCGATTGAGTGCGTCCAGAGCTTCGTCGACTTTGGGGAGCTGGATGGCATCGGCGGGAAGCAGTGCGCGAGTGTCGAAGGGCAGGGCGCGCCACGCCGCCGTAAACGCCGCTTCGGCTTCGCCTTCATCTTCATGCCCGGCGCGGGCCATAAGGGACAGCAGCAGCTGGCAGTTGTCCGCTTGCTTGGCCAACGGGTGAGCGCGCCAAGTGCGGCTTTGGGGCTCCAGGTTATGCACCAGAATACGAAACAGCGACCACTCCTGCAGGCTCACGCGCTGATCGGCGCGAATCAGCTGGCCGACCGAGCGACGGAAACTCTGGTAGTGAATTTCCGACAGGTCTTTGAGCGCGGGCAGGGCCAGCTCAACCAGTGGCAGGCGCTGTTCCGGGGCGCACTTGACCGCCGCACCCACCACCGTTTTCAGGCTGTTGAGTTCATCTTTGGTGTGTTCACTGAGCAGGTCGCGCCATTGTTTTTGGCGAACCTGGCGGTCTGCGCTGAGCAGCAAGCCGTAAATGATGCCGCGCGCGCCGAAGGTCTCATGTGCGGCTTCGCGCAGTGCCGGGTTCAGGCTTTCGATCAGGTGATGGGCGTGGGCCAAATGTTCGGGGGTCGGCTGACCGATATGCTCAACACTGGCGTCGAGCGCTTCAGGCGCACCCTCGGGGGCGGACAGGGCTGCCTCCACAGCGGCGATGCGGGCGCCCATCATGGCGGCACGGCGCGCATCGGGCTGCCCTTGGGTCTCAGGCTCCGCTTTCGCGGTGGTGATTTCAACCGTGGGGTAGGTGCCATTCCAGGATGGCAGTATGCGTTTGATGCGTTTATTCAGAGGCGGGTGCGTGGCCATCATGCCGCTCATGGAGGATTTGAGCCCGGCACCGAAAAACATGTGGGTAAATTCTGCGGCGTTATCCGCCTCCAGGCGCGAGCCGCTGCTGTAGCCACCGATCTTTTGCAGTGCCCCGGCGATGCCGGTGGGGTTGCGGGTGTACTGCACGGCCGAGGCGTCGGCCAGGTATTCGCGCTGACGGCTGACAGCGGATTTGATCAGCCCACCGAAAAAGGTGCCGGCGTAGCCGACCAGCATCAAGCCTGCACCGGCACTGAGCATCACCATGGGCGAGTTGTCGCGACTGCTCGAACGCCGGTAGCCGCGCATGGCAGCGCTGCGCATCAGCAGTTGCCCCAGCAGACCGATGAGCAGGATGCCGTTCAGTACTGCCAGAAGGCGCATGTTCAGGCGCATGTCGCCGTGGAAAATATGACTGAACTCGTGCGCGACCACCCCTTGCAACTCGTCCCGGTTGAGCAGGCGGATGCAGCCGCGGGTGACGCCGATGACCGCGTCCTGGGGACCGTAGCCCGCCGCAAAGGCGTTGATGCCGTCTTCCTCGAGCACATACACCGGAGGTACGGGCGCGCCCGAGGCAATCGCCATCTCCTCGACCACGTTGAGTACCCGGCGCTCGTCCTGGTCGCGGGTATCGAGGTTGATCAGACGTCCGCCCAGCGCTTCGGCCACCACTTTGCCGCCGCCGCGCAGCTGCAACCATTTGTACAGGCTGCCGAAGCTGACCAGGATGACCATAAACACGGCCACCCAGGTCAGAATCTCAAAGCCGGTACCCAGGCGGATGTCTTCCACAGTGGAGGGCGCGCGCAGATAGAACATGATGCCGCCGATCAGCACGGTGGCTGCGATCACCAGGGCGATCACCGCCAGCGCGAACAGAACGATCAGGCGTCGGGTGTTGCGCTTGGCCTGATCCTGGTGCTCAAAAAAGTTCATGGCAGGCACTCAGCCGGGTACTTAAAAAGACACCTTGGGTGCCGCCTGGATTTCGGCGCTGTCGGCAAACTCCAGCAGCGAGGCGTCCTCCCGGTGACCAAAGAAACCGGCAAAAAACACCGGCGGAAAGCTCTGCTTGTAGGTGTTGTAGGTCATGACCGCGTCGTTGAAACTCTGCCGGGCGAAGGCGATTTTGTTTTCGGTGCTGGTCAGCTCTTCAGACACCTGCTGCATGTTCTGGGAGGCTTTCAGGTCCGGGTAGGCTTCCATCACCATATTCAGCCGACCGAGTGCGCCAGTCAGCGCGCCTTCGGCACCGCCGAGCTCGGCCATGGCTGCAGGGCTGCCCGGAGCGGCGGCGGCTTTTTTCAGGCCGCTCATGGCCTGGGCGCGGGCCTGGGTTACGGCTTCAAGGGTTTCGCGCTCATGCTTGAGATAGGCCTTGGCGGTGTCCACCAGGTTGGGGATCAGGTCGTAGCGGCGTTTGAGCTGCACTTCGATCTGGGCAAAAGCATTCTGAAAGCGGTTGCGCAGGGTGACCAGGCGGTTGTAAATACCGACCAGGTAGATCACCAGCGCGGCGATGATTACCAGGATGACAATGGTTGAAATTTCCATAACACCAACCTCACGATTATCGTTCGAGCAGGGATAGTAACACGGCTTCCGGCGCCTGCCAGCGGTTGTGTGGGGGCGGGGTGCAAAATTGTGACCTACCGCGCGCTCGGCGATTCACGTCAGAGGACGAAACGCCTCCTGCTGGCACAAGTCGAAGCCGGGCATCCCTATCCGGGACCGTCTGCCGCCCGGACGGCGGCAGTCGAGCCCCCAGGGATGGGTTCACGGCGTGTCCCGGATAGGGATGCCCGGCTTCGACGTACCCGACTAATGAGCGTTTCGTCCGCTAACTTGAATCTAGTCTATGTATTCGAAGACTTTTACAACTTTGCGCACGTGTTTGGTCTGGCTGGCGATCTGCGCGATGCGATTGGCCTCGGCGCGCGATACCAGGCCCATCAGGTAGACAGTGTTGTTGCGGGTGATCACGCGGATCCGTCCGCTCTCCACATCCCGGTTGAACAGGAGTTTGCTTTTCACCTTGGTGGTGATCCAGCTGTCCACCGAGCGCGACCAGACCTTCTTGGCGTCGCCCACTTCCAGCTCGTTGTTGACCTGGCGCACAGGCGTGACCTTGAGAGCGGTTTCGCCTGCCAACCGCTTGAGCTCGTTGTTGGGTACCCGGCCTACCAGTAGCACCACGCCGTTGTAGCTGAATACTCGCAACTGGGCGGTGCGCAGGTCTTCATGGGCCTTGTTGATATTGACCCGCACTACGGTCGTGATCTGGCGGTCGTCGATGCGTGCCCCCATGGTGCGTTTGCCCGGGTTGATGGTAATGGGCTCGCGGGTGGTGGCCGAGAGCACGCTGGTGCAGGCGCTCAGGCTGAGCGCACTGGTCAGAGCCAAGAGTGAGAGTAAAAACAGCCGAGTGATCATTCGTGTCCTCCAAACAGCTGTAAATCAATCAGGTCACAGAGACAAAACAGGGTCAGCAAGTGAACCTCGTGGATGCGCGGTTTGCTGGTCAGTGGCGCGCGCAGCTCCAGGTCGTTGTGGTCGAGGAGCGCGGCGGTGTCACCGCCTTCGCCTCCGGTCAGGGCAATGACGGACATGCCCCGGTCATGGGCGGCGCTGATGGCTTGCAGCAGGTTGCTGGAGTTGCCGGTGGTGGTGACCAGCACCAGTACGTCGCCCTCGTTTCCGAGGGTGCGAACCTGCTTGGCAAAAATGTCGTTGTAGGAATAGTCGCTGGCAATGGCCGTCTGGGTGGTGAAGTCGGTGGCCAGGCTCAGGGCGGGTAAGCTCGGTCGCTCCTGCTCAAAGCGGTTGACCAGGCTGGCGGTAAACATTTGCGCCTGCGCCGCGGCCAGGCCATTGCCACAGGTAAGTACCTTGCCCTCGTTAAGTAAACTGGCGACGATCAATTCGCTGGCACTGGCAATCAGTGGCGCGAGTTGTTCGCCCGATTGCATCTTGGCTTCAATGCTTTCGTGAAACAGGGTGATGACCCGTTGGTCCATAGTGTCAGATTCCTGCGGTTAAAGAGGCTTAATAGGCATCGAAGGCGTTGCGCAACCAGGTGAATACCGGTTGCTGTTCGGTAGTGTAATGCATGGCGATGACGTCAAAGCGACAAGGCAGTTTATCGGTCAGCTGATGCTGCTGAAGATAAAACTGCGCGGCGCGTACCAGCTTACGCTGCTTGCTGGCCGTGATGCTTTCGAGGCCATCGGCGTAATCCCGGTTATTGCGCAGGCGCACTTCGACAAATACCAAATAGTCACCGTCGCGCATGATCAGATCCAGCTCGCCCACCTTGCAACGGTAGTTGCGGGTCCAGGGCGTCAGGCCCTGTTCCTGCAAATAACTTTCCGCTTGCGCTTCGGCCAGCCCGCCCCGGGCACTGGTGGTGGTCACTCCTCGTCCGCTTCCGGCTGCTCGATGGCCAGAGTGGGCAGAGGGCGGGCCAGTCCACTGCGAAACTCAGCCCAGATCTGCTCGCGCTCGATGCGCCGGTCTTCGAGCAGGCGCAGAGTGCCAGTGGCCCCGTAGAGCCGTGACTGGGGAATCTGCTCCAGCTGCGGCAAGCGCGGCAGCAGGCGGAATGCGTCGACCCCCAGAGCGTGCAAGCGGCCGTATACAGAGGCACCGCGCGCGTGTTCGTCCAGACTCTGGCGCTCGGGATTGCTGTCGTCGAAGAGCCAGGGCAGGGTATTGAAGCGAATACCGTTCAAGTCCCGATCGCTGCCGGCGTCGGCGACACCCGCGTAAATATGGCTGGTTGAGTACACGGGCAGATTGCCGGCGTAATGAAATGCCAGTGCTGGCTTGATCTGGCGCGCCTGCGCCGGACTGGCAATCAGGAAAATCATGTCCACGTCCTGGCGCCGGCGTGGCTCGAACTCGACCCGGGTGCCAAACAGCCGGTGCAGATCCTGGCGACGGTTCTCGCTTTCCCGGGTGAGCAACACCCGCTGCACCAGACCCGAATAGCTTACTTCGCTGGAGTAATGGCTGCTGTGGACCACGTCGCCGCCCAGGTCGTGCCAGGTATCGGCGAAGGCAGCGGCACTGCGCTCGGCCCAGCTTGAATTGGGTGTCAGTACCAGCGCCCGGCGATGGCCATCGAGGTAGCCTTGGCGAGCCGCCTGGCGGGCTTCGTCCTCGGCTGCCAAGCCAAACTGGTAGAGGCCCGTGGCGGTTGTGTCGTCGGTGTAGTCGGAGTAATTCAGGCTCAGCACCGGCACCGGCAGCCCGGGCATCAGCGCCAGCTCGTTGACCTGATCCTTGTCCAGAGGACCGATCACCAACTCTGCGCCCTCGGCCACGGCCTGGTCGTAGAGTTCGAGAACGTCGCCGTTGCTGGTGTCGTACTGGCGTACCTGCGGTACACGAATCCCTTGCTCCCGGGCGTGATAGTAGGCGGCGAAAAAGCCGTCGCGCACGGCGTCGGCGGATTGCGCCAAGCGGCCTTGTTGGGGGAGTAGCAGGGCGATCTGGCGCGGCTGGTTGGCGACCAGCTCGCGCAGCAGGCGCAAGTCATCGGGCAGGTTCTGATCTGCCGGGTGGCCGCGCCATTCCGCCTGCCAGGCGTCGACATCGGCCAATTGCTGCTCCAGGTTGGATTGCTGCTGCATGGCAATGGCGGCCAACTGATACCAGCCGCGCAAGGTGGCGTCTTCGGTGCTCTCTGCCCGGCTTGTAAGGTCCTGCCGCGAAAGTGCCATCAGGTTGCGCCACAAGGACTCGCGGTTTTCGGCTTCGCGTGTCGGATCCGTGAGCAGAGCCCCGAGGCGTACCCGCTCCTCAAGGCTATCGCCGGTATCGCCCAGATAGGCAAAGGTCTGGGCACGCAGTTCGCGCAGCTCCGCTTCCTGGTCCGGGTTCATGGCGCGCCACTGTTGTTCCAGGCGGGGGTTGGTTAGAATGCGTTGCGCCAGAAAATAGGAGCCGTCGGCCACGGCGATGCGGCTCAGCAGCAGCGTGTGACGCACATAGCGCTGGTTGTCGAGGCGGCCGCTGTCGATAGACGTCAGCAGGTTGCGTGCCCAGCTGGTGTCCTCGAGTTCCGCCAGAAGTTCGGCGGCGCGCAGCAGCTGTTGCTCACGCTCGGGGGATTGGCTGGCGCGTGCCTGCTCCACCAGCGCGTTGGCCTCTTGCCGGGTCGCTTCGGCGGTGGCAGCCTCGGGGTCGTGCGGCTCGGCATCGTCCGGGTGCGGCGGCTGGGTGCCGCAGGCGGCCAGCAGCGCTAAAAGCGTGGCTATCAAGCCGAGGGATAATCCCTGTTTAACCATGGTGTGTTGCTCTCCTGATCTGCCGGGAAGGCGACAGACTAGACTGTAAGGGTGACGATCACCCGCTGAATGGCCCCGACTATGAAGGTCCTAGTATGACACAGCGTTTACCGGAGGCCGATAATGCGGCCGGCGTGCTCTACGTGGTGGCCACGCCCATCGGCAATTTGGGCGATATGGTACCGCGAGCGATAGAAGCTCTACAATCGGCATCGGTGATCGCCGCCGAAGATACCCGCCACAGCGCGCGCCTGCTGGCCCACTTTTCGATCACCACCCAAGCGGTGGCCTACCATGAGCACAGCGGTCCGGAGCGTACCGAGCAGCTGCTCGCGCGCTTGCAGGCGGGCGAAACGGTGGCGCTGATCTCGGACGCGGGCACGCCTCTGGTATCCGATCCCGGCTACCGTCTGGTGCGCGCGGCGCGCCAGGCGGGCATCCGGGTGGTGCCGATCCCCGGCGCCTGTGCGCTGGTTGCCGCCTTGAGCGCAGCCGGACTTCCCTCTGATCGTTTTGCCTTCGAAGGGTTCCTTCCGAGCAAAAGCGGCGCCCGGCGTGCAACCCTGGCCGCTTTGGCGGCGGAAAGCCGGACCCTGATTTTTTACGAAGCCCCGCACCGGATTCTGGCGACGCTGCAAGACATTGCCGAGGTCGTAGGGCCCGAGCGCGAGCTGGTGCTGGCGCGGGAATTAACCAAAACCTTTGAGACCCTGCGCGGCGGCCCGGTGGCGGCGCTGGCGGAGTGGGTGGCGGGGGACAGCGATCAGCAGCGCGGCGAGATTGTCTTGCTGATGCGCGGTGCACCGGCAAAGAAATCCGGGGATCTGGATGCCGAGGCCGAGCGGGTGATGGGGGTGTTGCTGGAGGAGTTACCGGTGAAGCAGGCCGCCAGTATCGGCGCCCGGCTCACCGGGTTGAAGAAAAACCGCCTGTACCAGTGGGCGCTGGATCGCGAGTGATCCAGCGCACCACGTTGTTTCAGACCCGTCGCCTTAGAAGCGGTAAGTACCCTGCAACGCAATGCTGCGCGGGCGCTCGTAAAAGGCGTAGTAGGCGGTGCCCGTGCCCTGGGTCAGGACTGTAGAGATGGGCATGCCGTTGGAGTGGGAGATGATCGACTCGTCGGTCAGGTTCTTGCCCACCAGGGCCACTTCCCACTGATCCTGGTTGCCGCTCAGGGCCACCCGGGCGTTGAGCTTCATGTAGGCATCCTGCTCGGTGCGCGGATCCAGGGTCGGGGAGGTCAGGTAGCTGTCGCTGAAGATCACGTCGAACGTGGAGTTCAGCAGCAGGCCGTTACCCAAACTGTAGCGATGGTTCAAGCCCAGGTTGCCCTGCAATTCGGGGGTAAACTCCCGAGTGGAGCCTGAGGCATCACACAGAGGTGCGGTGTCGGAGGTCTGGCCAAAGTAGCACTGGGCGGTAGGGAAGTCGGTGTACTCAAAATCCAGCCACGCCAGGCCGCCGTTCAAGGTCAGGGTGTTACTCAGCGCCCAGCGGCCGTCCAGCTCCAGACCGTGAATTTCGGCTTCACCGGCGTTGGTGACGTTAAAGCTGAAAGCCCCGTCAAAAACACTGGTCTGCAGATCGCTGAACTCGGTGCGGAACAGTGCCACGTTGAGTTCGGCGGCGCCGCCCCGAAGCAGGAACTTGCCCCCAATCTCGTAGTTTTTCACCTGCTCGTCCTCAAACTCGAAGACGCCGGTGATTGTGGGGTCCTGACCCTGCTGTTGGCGCTGGACGTTCACCGCATTGTCCACCGTGGGGTCCGGGTGGGCGTTGGAGCGCACATCAAAACCGCCGGACTTGAAGCCGGTGGTGTAGCTGGCATAGACCATATCGGTTTCGTTCAGATCGAACTGATAGGTCAGCGAGGGCGTAAAGCTCGACTCCGAGCGACTGGCGCGGATGGTGTCGTAGGGCTCGATCTCAAATAACCCGAAAGGAATGTTGTGGGGCGGGTCGGTCGGATCGCCCTCGATGGAGGGTGGCAGCGCCTGGCCCTCGGCGTTGATATGGGTCTGCCGGCGGGTGCCGTCCTTCTCTTCGTGGGTGTAGCGTCCGCCGACGATCAGGCGGCTGAAGTCGTTGATGTTCCAGGTGACCTGGGCAAAGATCGCGGCGGTATCGCTGTCCTGGGTAAAGTCCTTGTTACTGGATGCACTGCGCAGGAGGTTGGCCAGGTCCGGACCGATGCCACCCTCTTCCGGCGGAACCGACAGTGCGGTGGCCAGCCAGCTGTCCTGGGGTAGGCCCACGACATCGTCAAACTCCATCTCGCTGGTCTGGAAGAATACCCCAGCCAGGTAGCTGACCTGCTGGGCCGGGGATGAGGCTATTCGGAACTCCTGGCTGAACTGGGTGTAGTCCTCGTTGGAGGCGATAAAGAACATGGGCAGCCCGGTAAAATCGCAGTCGCACATTTCCTCGTAAGAATAGCTGGCGTAGCCGGTCACCGAGGTAAAGTCGTGATCGCCAATCCCTCGTTCGATACTCAGTGCAAAGCTTTGACTGTCGTTGTAGCTGTAATCGCCGTTGGACTGGCGGTTAAAGTTTTGATCGGTATCCAGTTGGTAGACGAACTCGCCCCCTGAGACCTGTCCGGTCAGCCCCGCCAACAGATTGGCGTAAGACACCGCGCCCTCCACCGGCAATTCGACCGGATTGATCACCTCCAGGTTGCGCCCGGTACTGTCGAAGGTGCTGTCTTCCACCTTCAGGTTGATGTCCCACTCGGGACTGGGGCGCCAGCGCAGGCTGCCGCGAATCACGCGACTTTCTTCCTGCGCTTCGTCCCGTCCCAAGGTGGTGTTGTGGTAGTAGCCATCCATCTGTCGGTCCATGATCGCCAGGCGACCGGACAGGGTGTCACTGAAAGGCCCGGACACCACCAGGCGGATATCCTGCTCGCCGTGCTCGGGCTCGTACAGGGCGCTTACCCGGCCCTGAAAGGTGTCCGTAGGCTTGGCCGTAATCATGCTGATCGCGCCCGCCGTACTGTTTTTGCCGAACAGAATACTCTGGGGGCCGCGCAGTACTTCGACTCGCTCCAAATCAAACATGGGTGCACGCGCCAACTGAGAGCGGCCGTGGTGAATGCCGTCGACAAACTGGGCTGCCGATTGCTCGAAACCCTGGTTGACGCCGGAACTGATTCCGCGAATCGAAATGGTGGTGCCGAGCCCGGTCTGGGTCATATTCAGACTGGGAATGTAATCGGCCATGCGTTCAACGCTGGTAATCCCGCTCTCCTCCAGTTTCTCGCCTTGCAGGGCATTCACGGAAACGGGGACATCGGTCATGCGTTGTTCCCGCTTCTGCGCGGTAATCAACACCTCTTCAAGCATGGGGCCTTGTGCGTAGGTAGCGGTTCCAGACACAGTCGCCGGGGCGGCGACCAGCAGGGCTAGCAGGCGTAGCGTAGGTTTCTTCACGGGTTTCTCCTCGTGTTATCACTATAGTGGTCGTGCCCAAGCCCCGTCCTCGGCGCCCTGGCAGCAAGTTATATCAAGTAAGTAATAGCTCAAATTATAGTAATTACCAAGCCTACTATCCTCAAAGAGAATTAGAAAGTATTCAAAGGTGGGAGGAAAAATTAAAAATTATAGTTGATGTTTTTTTAATCGGAATTGCTATAACGGGTCTGTTCGCCAGGCCACATAACAGTGCAGTGATTTCCGCGACACGCCGGTCGTGGGATTCGATCTACGATTGCAACGCCCTCGGGTTCCCTAAGAGCCGCGCCATACAGGAAAGGCCCATACGGTTTCCGGGGCAGGTAAGGCTTATAGCTACGACAACAATAACTGTTTGGCCTGAGAAATCGAATCCGGTGCCTCCATTACTGCTGTTTTTCAGCGCCTACGACGAGTGCGGTGATCCAGCCGAAGGGAATACCTTATGAGGTTAACGATCGTGGTTTTGTTAGCTACCTGTTAAAAGATCAAGCTCAAGTCTTGGGGATTCTTAGGGATGTAAAATTTGGAGGGCAGTTGGATCCGAACCATTTTGAATCTGAAATACTCTTGAGTGAAGAGATTGAGAGGCTATACATTGATGAGTTCCGGAGATGTTCTATTCCCCATCGGCTGGATACATATGGCGGCGAGAACTACATTTCCTGGAGCCAAGTTTATGGCCCTAAAGTGGACTGCATTCGTCAGAAGGTCAATCTTGATTTCCGAAGGTTGTCGAGGGCGAGAGCGGTTGACGATGGGCGGTTGCCCGAAAAATTTATCGATGATGAGGGATATCCGGGCTGTCAACTGAGCTGCCAGGGTCTCGCTATTCCTTAATCTATAGACGGGATCCCCCAAAACTGCGCGACGACAAAGCACAAAAGAATAACGGCGCAAAAACCATTGATCTTTCCCTCGCCTGCGGCTAATGTAAGCGCTCGGAGTCGGCCCGACAGTCGCTCCGCCATTGGCGGGGAGGAAAGTCCGGGCTCCATAGGGCAGGGCGCCAGGTAACACCTGGGGGGCGCGAGCCTACGGAAAGTGCAGCAGAAAGTATACCGCCTAAGTGCCTTCGGGCAACGGTAAGGGTGAAAAGGTGCGGTAAGAGCGCACCGCGCAGCTGGTAACAGCCTGTGGCGATGGTAAACCCCGTCCGGAGCAAGACCAAATAGGAACCCATTGGTGCGGCCCGCACTGGGTTCGGGTAGGTCGCTCGAGGCCTGCGGTGACGCAGGTCCCAGATGAATGACTGTCCACGACAGAACCCGGCTTATAGGCCGACTCCGACACATTTATTACGCGCGGGCGAAGAGCTGGCCGAGGGCCGTATCTCCTTCTGAGACCGTCTGCCGCCCGGACGGCGGCAGTCGAGCCCCCATGGATGGGTTTACGGCGTGTCTCAGAAGGAGATACGGCCCTCGGCTTGCTCTTCGCTAGGTGCTTGAGCTATATAAAACCTCCCTCCTTAGCAGTAAAAAATCCCATAGTTAAAGTGTTACATTAAGTTGCGCCCACAACCCTCTGTTTTGATTATTTAAAGCGCTTCCCCGGCGTCCAAGTAATCGGCTTTTCCCTTCTTTATTACGCCTTTTCACTCCACGTTAGCGACATTTTATGCGTTTTTCGCCAACAGGTTGCTTGACTTTGGTGCGCTCGGATTTATAGTGTGCAATAGTGGAGAAAAGTGGATAAAAGTGGTTTTTTTTGGAAAAACCAATAATCAGAGTGGTGGAAAGTGTTAACAGGTAGTCATGCCATCAATATGGACGCCAAGGGGCGTATGGCGATTCCAGCGAAAGTCAGAGACTCGCTGGCGACTGCCTGTGCCGGGCGTTTGGTGTTGACTGCCCATCCGGATGAGCGCTGTTTGCTGGTCTATCCGGAGCCTCAGTGGGACGAGGTCCTGGCCAATGTCCAGAGTCTGCCCAACTCCAACCGGGCCGTCCGCCGGGTCCAGCGCTTGCTGATGGGCTATGCCACGCCGGTGGAAATGGACAGCAATGGCCGTATCCCGGTGTCGCCCACGCTGCGTTCCTATGCGGGTCTGGACAAAAAATTGATGTTGGTGGGGTTGGGCGACAAGCTCGAACTCTGGAGTGAAGACGCCTGGCTGGCCCTGCTGGACGAACCGGTTGACGATGAGTTGCCGGACGTCATGCAGTCTCTGTCGTTCTAGGGGGCCGCATGACTGACTCCACACACATCACGGTCTTACTTAACGAGGCCGTCGAGGCGCTGTTGATCGACCAGGACGGCTTCTATGTCGACGGTACCTTTGGGCGCGGCGGCCACAGCCGGCTGCTGTTGCAGAAGTTGTCACCCGAGGGCCGACTGCTGGGGATTGATAAGGATCACGAGGCGGTGGCCGCCGCCAAAGAGAATTTTGCCGGCGACCCGCGTTTTCAGATGGTGCGCGGCTCCTTCGCCGAGCTGGCCGATCGGGTCGCTGAGTGCGGCATGACGGGCAAGGTCAGCGGTCTGTTGCTGGATCTGGGGGTGTCGTCTCCGCAGTTGGATCAGGCCGAGCGCGGTTTCAGTTTCCTGGCCGACGGCCCGCTCGACATGCGCATGGACCAGAGTCGGGGCGAGAGTGCGGCGGACTGGATCAACCGGGCTGACGAAGCGGATATTGTCCGGGTGCTCAAGGAATACGGTGAAGAGCGTTTTGCCCGACGCATGGCGCGGGCAGTGTTGGCGGAGCGCGAGCAAGAGCCGATTGTGCGCACCGCGCGCCTGGCAGAGATCATCAAGGTCGCCAACCCGGCCTGGGAAAAAGGCAAGCACCCGGCTACGCGCGCCTTTCAGGCGATCCGCATTTTTATTAACAACGAGTTGGGCGACCTGGAAGCAGTATTGCAGCAGGCGCTGGAGGTGTTGGCACCGGGCGGGCGCCTGGTGGTTATCAGCTTCCACTCACTCGAAGATCGGGTGGTCAAACGTTTTATACGTCGTCAGGAAAAAGGCGACCCGGTGCCCAAGGGGGTACCGATAAGGGATGAACAGCTGAACAAACGCATGCGCTCCTGTGGCAAGGCCATCAAGGCAGGCGCAGAAGAAATCGCGGCGAACACCCGCGCCCGCAGCGCGATTATGCGCGTTGCGGAAAAACTCTAAACGGGCAAACAAGGGGCAATACCACCATGGCAGCGAGTCTTAACCGACAACGCCTGAACCTCCGTGCATTTCTTGCACTGGCGGTGCTGTGGGCGCTGGTTGTCGGTTCGGCCCTGGCCGTGGTGAGCTCGACCCATGAGGTGCGCCAACAGGTGAACCACCTCGAAGGTCTGCGGCGCGACGCGGCCGAGGCCCAGGTCGAGTGGGGCAAGTACTTGTTGGAGCAGAGCACCTGGGCCGCCTATGGCCGGATTGAGCGCATCGCGACCGCTGAGCTCAAATTGCAGACGCCCAGTGCCGACCAGATTCTGGTGGTGACACCATGAAGGCCCCAAAACGTATTCCCATCGCGCGCTGGCGCTTCTACGGTGTCATTCTTGTTTTGGCCGGGCTGGCAGGTTCGCTGGTTTGGCGGGTCGCGGACTTGCAGGTTCTGCCCGGCAACGAGCGTGGCTTTACCTTTTTGCAGGGGCAGGGCCAGGCGCGCACTCTACGCACTGAGACTATCAACGCCTCCCGTGGTGTGATTACCGACCGCAACGGCGAACCGCTGGCGGTGAGCACGCCAGTGACAACGCTCTGGGCCAATCCGCGCGAGCTGGCAGAAACACCGCAACGTTGGAGCGAGCTGGCGCGCGCGCTCGGCTGGTCCAATGCCGATCTGGAGTCGCGCATGGGGCGTTTTGCCGGGCGTGAGTTCATGTACCTGCAGCGCCATATGACCCCTCACGCGGCGGACGAAATTCTCGCGCTGAACATTCCCGGCGTTTACAGCCAGCGCGAATACCGGCGTTTCTACCCGGCGGGCGAAGTGGCGGCACACCTGGTGGGCATGACCGATATCGACGATCGGGGTCAGGAAGGCATCGAGCTGGCCTACGACGCCTGGCTCGCAGGGGAAAACGGCGCGCGCCAGGTCATCAAGGATCGTCACGGTCACACCGTACGCGAGCATCAACTGCTGCGCTCCGCGCGCCCGGGCAACAACCTCACACTGAGCATTGATCTACGCCTGCAATACCTGGCGCATCGGGAGCTGCGTTCGGCCGTGCACGAAAACCGTGCCCGTGCCGGTTCCATGGTGATTATGGATGCCCAGACCGGTGAAATTCTCGCGATGGTCAATCAGCCGGTCTACAACCCCAATGACCGCAGTAATCTTCGTGGCGATTTATTGCGCAATCGCGCGCTGACCGATATGTTTGAGCCCGGCTCTACGGTCAAGCCCTTTGCGGTGATGGCGGCGTTGGAATCTGGCGATTACCGGTATAACAGCCGCTTCAATACCGCGCCCGGCCACATCCGTGTGGGCGGCCACACCCTGACCGACCCGGTCAATTACGGGGATCTGGATATGGCCGGTGTGATTGCGAAATCCAGTCAGGTGGCGATGGCAAAAATGGCCATGAATATGGAGCCGGAAGTCATTCGCAGTATGTACTACCGTCTGGGCCTGGGGCAGGGCACCGGCACCGGTTTTCCCGGCGAAGGCGTCGGCGCGCTGCCGAACTATGATCGGTGGCGCGCCATTCAGAAGGCGACCTATTCCTTTGGTTACGGTATCAGCGCTACCACGACGCAGTTGGCGCAAGCCTATGGCGTATTGGCGAACGGCGGTATCAAGCGGCCCGTCAGTCTGTTGCGCATGGACGAGCCGCCCGCCGGGCAGCCCGTGGTCAATCGGGAGCTGGTGAGCCAGATCAATCGTATGCTTGAGCAGGCGGTGACCCGCGATGGTACCGGTCACCGCGCGCGTACCGATGCCTATTCAGTGGCAGGTAAAACCGGCACCGTCCACAAGGTGGGCTTGCAGGGTTATGACGATGATCGCTATATCGCTTCCTTTGCCGGTTATGCCCCGGCCGAGAATCCGCGCATTGTCGCGGTAGTGGTGATTGATGAGCCTGCTACCGAAGCCTACTTTGGCGGTCAGGTAGCGGCACCGGTTTTCTCCCGGGTCGCCGAAGGCGCGCTGCGCTTGTTGCAGGAGCCGCCGCGTCAGCGCGACAACTATGTGGAAAAACTACCACCGCGGAGGCCGATCTCGTGATGACAGCTTCCGCGCAACCCACCGCCCTGGCCCTGGCAGACCTGCTGCCGGGGCTACCGCTTTCTGAGTGCGCTGCACGCTGCGAAGTCAGAGGTTTGACCCTCGACAGTCGACGGGTGCGCACCGGTGACGTGTTTGTGGCCATTCCCGGGCAAGCCCACGATGGCCGCTTGTTTATCGAACAGGCCATCACGGCGGGCGCCGCGGCTATTCTGGCGCAATCCGATGATGACGACTACCGGGAAGTGGAATCGTCGGTACCGCACCTGTGTGTGCCGACCTTGGCGGCGGAGCTCAGCGCCATCGCCGGACGTTTCTGGGGCGAACCCAGCGCCCAACTGCACGTTACTGGGGTGACCGGTACCAACGGAAAAACCAGTTGCACGTTATTGCTCGGTCAGCTGCTCGCGCTCACCGGGCAGCCCGCAGGCGTGTTGGGTACGCTCGGGTTTGGGGTGCTGCCAACGGGCGCTGACGACCTGCCCGGTGCGCTCCGTCGCCTGGATGCCACCGGTCTGACGACCCCGGACGCCATTGCGGTTCAACAACGCCTGGCTGAGGCGCGCGAGCGCGGCGCCGACGCCGTCGTGATGGAGGTGTCGTCTCACAGCCTGGTGCAGCACCGGGCGGCGAGTGTGCGCTTTGATGTTGCCATCTTTACCAATCTCAGTCGCGATCATCTGGATTACCACGGTGACATGACCCGCTACGGCGATGCCAAAGCGCAGCTACTCAAGGCGCGCGGGTTGCAGACGGCCGTGCTGAACCTGGATGACACCTGGGCGAGCAGCCTGCAAACACAGTTGCCTGAGGGTGTTACGGGTATCACCTACAGTCTGACGGATGCCGCTGCCGACGTGCGCGCGCGCGATCTGCAGGCGCAGGCAACCGGTACCGAATTCATGTTGACGTCCCCCTGGGGTGAGGCGCGTGTACGCACTGCTCTGGTGGGCGACTTTGCCCTGAGTAATCTGTTGGCAGTCATTGCTGCAGCGGGCGCGCAAGGCGTGGACTTTGCCGCGCTGGTCGAAGCGTTGCCGCTGCTGCAGCCCGCACCCGGGCGCATGGAAGCTGTCACGCTCGATACTGCCTCGGCCCAGGATGTCGGCGTCATCGTCGATTACGCGCACACACCCGCCGCGCTTGAAACCGTACTCCAGGCGTTGCAGGGGCGCCGTGAACAGGGACGCTTGTGGTGCGTGTTCGGGTGTGGCGGTGATCGGGATACCGGTAAGCGCCCTGAAATGGGACGCAGTGCTGAACGCTTGAGTGATTGCGTGGTCGTTACCAACGACAATCCGCGCACCGAAGATCCCGCCACGATCGTGGCTGACATCGTGCGCGGTATGCACAACCCCAACGGTTGTCTGGTGATTGCCGACCGGGCGCAGGCCATCGACCTGGCCGTGCAGCAAGCGCACCCCGGCGATACCGTATTGATCGCGGGCAAGGGCCACGAGGACTATCAGATTTTTGGTGATCAAACCCTGCCTTTCAGCGACGTAAAGCAGAGCCGTCTGGCGTTGCAGCGTCGTTTCGCCCGCTTGCAGGAGGTGCGCTCATGATGCGGCCGCTGCACCTGAATGAACTGGCGCAACAGCTGCCGGGCTGGCTGCAAGGCCAGAGTGTCAGCTTTACCCGGGTGAGCACCGATACCCGCCAATTGCAGGCGGGTGACCTGTTCGTGGCGCTGCGTGGCGAACGTTTTGATGCCCACCGGTTTTTGGCGCAGGCCGCCGAAAAAGCCTGCGCGCTGGTGGTGGACACTCCGGATTCGGGATTGGCGACACCGCAATGGGTGGTTAAAGATACCACCTTGGCACTCGGCGGAATCGGTGCCTACAACCGTGCCCAGTTTGAGGGTCCGGTGGTGGCCATTACCGGCAGCAGCGGCAAAACCACGGTCAAAACCATGCTTGCGGGTATTCTGGCGCAGTGCGGCCCCACCCTGGCGACCCGGGGGAATTTGAACAACCACATCGGTGTGCCGCTGACCCTACTCGAGCTGGCACCCGAACATCGCTACGGCATTATCGAAATGGGAGCCAGTGGTCCCGGCGAAATAGCCTACTTGTGTACCTTGGCCCGCCCGCAGATTGCTCTGGTCAATAACGTCATGGCCGCACACATTGAAGGTTTTGGTTCGCTCCAGGGCGTGGCCGAGGCCAAAGGCGAAATCTATCGTGGTTTGCAGGCGGGCGGTACGGCGATCATCAATCTCGATGACAGCTTTGCCGGCTACCACCTGGAGCGGTTGCCTGAAGTTAAACCGCTGACCTATGCGTTGCGCGACGAGCGCGCCGACTTTTTCGTCCGCGACCTGAGCGCGAGCGCGGGCCAACAGACGTTTGAGCTGGTGACCCCGGAAGGGGCTCTCGCCGTCCAGTTGACCGCCGACGGCGAGCACAATGTACGCAACGCTCTCGCGGCAGCGGCCTGTGCGTACGCGGCCGGCGCCACACTGGCGGCCATTGCCGCCGGACTGAACGACTTTACGCCGGTGGCTGGGCGCATGTCTCGCCTGCGCGGTACAGCCGGTGCACTGATTATCGATGACAGCTACAACGCCAATCCCGGATCAGTGCGTGCGGCCATTGATGTGCTCGCGGCCCAGCCAGGCGAGCGTTGGCTGGTGCTGGGGGATATGGCCGAGCTGGGCGAAGACGCCGCCGCCATGCATGCAGAAGTGGGTCGCTATGCGCACGAGCGCGGCATCGATGCCTTGTGGACTCTGGGCACCTTGAGCGAACACGCGAGTACCGCCTTTGGTCATCAGACCAAACATTTTCAAGCGCACGGCGACCTGATCGCGGCGCTCAAAGAATCCGTGCACAAAGAGATGAATATTTTGATTAAAGGATCGCGCAGTAGTCGCATGGATGATGTCGTCAATGCGTTACTGGACCGTGGAGACAATCGCCCATGTTAGTTTGGCTGACCGCACAGTTGCAGGAGCACCTGCGCTTTTTTGCCGTGTTTCAGTATTTATCGATCCGTTCGATTCTGGGCGTACTGACCGCATTGATTATTTCGTTGATGCTCGGCCCCTGGATGATTCGCCGCCTGAATTATTTGCAGATTGGTCAAGCCGTGCGCGACGACGGGCCGCAGTCACACCTGAGTAAGTCCGGTACGCCGACCATGGGCGGCACCCTGATTCTGGCCGCCATTTTTATCAGTACCCTGTTGTGGACAGATTTGAGCAACCGTTATGTCTGGGTGGTGCTTTTGGTGACCGGTATCTTTGGTTTGGTGGGCTGGGTGGATGACTACCGCAAAGTGGTGCAATCCAATTCCCGCGGCCTGCCGGCACGCTGGAAGTACTTCTGGCAATCCGTAGCCGGTCTCGGTGCTGCGACCTTCCTGTATATGACAGCGGTCAGCCCGGTGGAAACCCAGCTGTTCATTCCGTTTTTTAAAGACATCGCCATCGAGCTGGGGCTGTTTTACATCGTGCTCACGTACTTTGTGGTGGTCGGGTCGAGCAACGCGGTAAACCTGACCGACGGTCTCGACGGTCTGGCGATTATGCCGACGGTCATGGTCGGCGGCGCCCTGGGGGTGATTGCCTACCTGGTCGGGCATATCGAGTTCGCGACTTACTTGCATATTGCTCATGTTCCGGGTGCGGGCGAGCTGGTGATTTTCTGTGCGGCGTTGATCGGTGCCGGGTTGGGTTTTCTCTGGTTCAACACCTACCCCGCGCAAGTCTTTATGGGCGATGTGGGTGCGCTCGCGCTGGGCGCGGCGCTGGGCATCATTGCGGTGATTGTGCGTCACGAGATTGTGCTCTTCATCATGGGCGGGATTTTTGTGGTGGAGACCGTCTCCGTCATTTTGCAGGTGGGCTCCTACAAGCTTACCGGGCGGCGCATTTTCCGTATGGCGCCGCTACACCATCATTTTGAATTGAAAGGCTGGCCGGAACCGCGCGTGATTGTGCGCTTCTGGATCATTACCGTCATGCTGGTCCTGGTAGGGCTGGCGACACTGAAACTGCGTTAACGGGAGTTGTAGAACGGGTGAGCAATGTGAGCCAACTGATTGCCACAAGCAGACTGAAAGCCATCGTGGGCACTGGCGCCACGGGCTTGTCTGTGGCGCGCTATCTGGTGCGTCAGGGGCAGCCGTTTGTGTTCTTTGACACCCGTGTCGACGCTCCGAACCTGGACGTGATCGCCCGGGACTTCCCCGGGGTGGCGGTGCATACCGGCGCACTCGATCAGCAGGGGCTGGAAAGCTTTGATGAGATTATCGTCAGTCCAGGCGTGTCTCTGTCGACCCCGGCTCTGCAAGCGGCCAAAGCCGCTGGCGTTGCCCTGGTGGGCGATATCGAACTTTTTGCGCGCGCCATTCATGCACCCATGGTGGCCATTACCGGATCCAACGCCAAAAGCACCGTGACCACGTTGGTGGGCGAGATGGCGCGCAAGGCAGGCATTAATGTTGCCGTGGGCGGCAACTTGGGTACGCCCGCGCTGGATCTGATCGACGACAGTGTCGAGTTGTATGTAATGGAGCTGTCCAGCTTTCAGCTCGAGACGGTCACCAAGCTCAACGCCAAAGTCGCGACCATTCTCAATATCAGCGCCGATCATATGGATCGTTACGCGGGTATGCCCGCCTACCACGCCGCCAAGCTGCGGGTGTACACCGGCGCCGAGCAGGTCGTGGTCAATCGCAATGACATTCTGACACACCCGCCTCTGGCGGCGGGTGCCCGGCCCGTATTTTTTGGTGGCCCGGCGGAGTTCCGCAGCTTTGGTGTGCTGGAACGCGATGGCAAGTCATGGCTGGCCTGGGAGCTTAAGCCCCTGATGCCGGTAGCCGAGTTGGCGATTAAAGGTAAGCACAATATCGATAATGCCCTGGCGGCGCTGGCCTTGGGGCAAGCCGTCGGCCTGCCGATGGCGGCCATGCTGGAAACATTGCGCGCCTTCCCTGGTTTGGCGCACCGCTGTGAGTGGATCGGTCGTTGGGAAGATGTCGACTATATCAACGATTCCAAGGGCACCAACGTCGGTGCGACT
This sequence comes from Marinimicrobium alkaliphilum, assembly GCF_003259155.1. GTDB lineage: Bacteria > Pseudomonadota > Gammaproteobacteria > Pseudomonadales > Cellvibrionaceae > Marinimicrobium_A > Marinimicrobium_A alkaliphilum. The sequence continues at coordinate 78,304 of NZ_QGMQ01000010.1, read as the reverse complement.
CTTGCGGCCATCAACGGTCTGGCGCGTCCGGACGGGAAGCTGATTCTGATTGCCGGTGGCGAAGGCAAGGGTGCCGATTTCAGTGCGTTGCGCGCAGCAGTCGCCGCGCATGTGCGCGCACTGGTATTGATTGGACGCGATGCGCCCTTGCTGGAGCACGCTCTCGGTGAAGCTGCGCCGGTGCAGCGCGCTCAGTCTATGGAAGAGGCTGTAGCGCAAGCGCGCGGGTTGGCACAACCGGGGGATACCGTGTTGCTGTCGCCCGCCTGTGCCAGTTTCGATATGTACAGCGGCTTTGTGGAGCGCGGTGAAGTATTCGCCCGCGCGGTAAGGAGGTTGTGCGATGGTGCGTAGCCTTTTCGACAAAGCGATGGCGTTTGTCACTGAACAGCGCGAGCTGTTGCTCAGCGGCCCGGATCGAATCCTGCTGTTGATTACCCTGGCGCTGATTTCCATCGGCTTGGTCATGGTGGCCTCGGCGTCGGTCAGCAGCGCCGCACTGCACTACGGAGACGCCTGGTTCTTTACGAAACGTCATATCACTTACGCCGTGATGGGATTGAGCCTCGCCTTTTTGGTGCTTTTGGTGCCCATGCAGCTGTGGCAGCGTTACAGCGGCTGGTTGCTTATCTTCAGTCTGATCTTTCTGGTACTGGTGCTGATTCCTGGTATCGGGCGCGAGGTCAACGGCAGTCGCCGCTGGATCAGTATCGGCATGTTCAATGTGCAGGTGTCGGAAATTGCCAAGTTCGGGGCGGTGATCTTTTTTGCCGGTTACTTCATGCGGCGTCAGCACCTGTTGAGCTATTTCAGCCAGGGCTTTTTCAAGCCGGTGGTGGTGTTGTGTCTGATGGTGCTGTTGCTGATATTGGAACCGGATTTTGGCAGCGCCGTGGTGCTGTGTGCCACTGTGGGTGCGATCATGTTTATTGCCGGTGTGCGCCTGCATCATCTCTTACTGCTCGGCATTGGCGGCGGTGGCGCAATGTTGGCGCTGGCGTATGCGCAGCCCTACCGTTTGCGTCGGTTGCTGTCAGTGTCTGATCCTTGGGCGGATCAGTTCGGCTCGGGCTACCAGCTGACACAGTCGCTGATCGCCTTTGGCCGGGGTGAGTGGTCGGGCATGGGGTTGGGCAACAGTTTGCAGAAACTGTTTTTCCTGCCCGAGGCACACACGGATTTCATCTTCGCGATTATCGCGGAAGAGTTTGGCTTGCTGGGTGCGTTACTGGTGATCGTGCTGTTTTCAGTACTGATTTGGCGCATGTTTATGATCGCGCGTGAAAGCATTCGCGCCGATCGACTGTTTTCCGGGTTCGCGGCCTTCGGGGTGGCGATCCTGTTCACCTTCCAGGTGTTTATCAATATCGGTGTAGCGTCGGGGCTGCTGCCCACTACCGGTTTGACGCTGCCGTTTATCAGTTACGGCGGCAGTAGTCTGCTGATCAGCTGCTTGTCCATGGCCTTTGTGATGCGCGTAGAACTGGAGCTGCGTGCTGCGCATGTGGCCAGCGTTCAACGGCCACCGCGGGTGCGACGTGAACTGAGCCTGATGCCGGAGGTGGCCCAATGACCGAGCCTCTCTTGCGCGTTGTGATTATGGCCGGGGGAACCGGTGGCCACGTGTTTCCGGCACTTGCGGTGGCGCGTGCGCTGAAAGCACGGGGTGCGCAAATTTCCTGGCTTGGAACGCGCCAGGGTGTCGAGGCTGAGCTGGTGCCTGCGGCGGGATTTGAATTGGACTATCTGCGCATTGAAGGCGTACGCGGGCGTGGAGTCTTCGGGCTGGTTAAAGCGCCGTTTCTTTTAACCGGCGCCCTGTGGCAATCGCTGCGAGCGTTGCGCAAACGGCGCCCGCAGCTTGTCGTGGGTTTTGGTGGCTTTGCCTCGGGCCCCGGCGGGGTTGCGGCGCGGCTGTTGCGCAAGCCACTGGTGATTCATGAACAGAACGCTATTGCCGGCACCACCAATCGCCTTTTGGCGCGGGTGGCGACCCGGGTACTGACGGCGTTCCCCGGTGTATTTCCGGGCGCACAGGTTGTGGGTAACCCGGTCCGTGCCGACATCGTGGCCCTGCCGTCGCCGCGCGAGCGTTACCACGAGCGTGGCAGCGGTCCCTTGCGGGTGCTGGTATTGGGTGGCAGCCTCGGTGCCGAAGCCATCAATACCCTGATGCCCCAGGCGCTGGCCGAGCTGGCACCCAACGACCGACCGATGCTGTGGCACCAGTGTGGCAAGCGTCACGCGGAAACAACCCGGGCGCGTTATCGCGCCGTGGGCATCGAGGCGCAGGTCGATGCCTTTATTGACGATATGGCCAATGCCTATACCTGGGCCGATGTGGTGGTGTGCCGCGCAGGTGCCCTGACGGTGTCTGAATTGATGGCGGCGGGTGTGGCCTCGGTATTGATTCCCTTGCCGAGTGCGATCGACGACCACCAGAGCGCCAACGCACGCATCCTGGCTGACGAAGAAGCGGCACTGCTGCGCCCTCAGGCCGACCTGACGCCGAGAAGTCTCGCGTCCCTGTTAACCGAGTTGGGCGGGCAGCGTCAGCGCTTGAGTGCGATGGCCGAGAAGGCGCGCCGCCTGGCCCAACCCGACGCTGCCGAACAGGTAGCCGATCATTGTGAAGAGGTAGCCCGTGGATAAAACCATTGCACACTACGAAGTCCCTGAGATGCGCCGCATCCGTCGCATTCATTTTGTCGGGATTGGCGGCGCGGGCATGAGTGGCATCGCGGAAGTACTGCTGAACCAGGGGTACGAGATTTCGGGCTCGGACTTGAAAGAGTCGAGCGTAACCCAGCGCCTGGCAAACATGGGTGCAAAGATCTTCATCGGTCATCAGGCCAGCAATATTGAAGGGGCGGACGTAGTGGTGAACTCCTCCGCCGTTACCCAGAGCAACCCCGAGGTGGCACGCGCCCGCGAGCTGCGCGTACCCGTGGTACGTCGCGCTGAAATGCTCGGCGAGCTGATGCGCTATCGCCACGGTATTGCGGTTGCGGGCACCCACGGTAAAACCACTACCACCAGTTTGATGGCCTCGGTGTTTGCCGCCGCTGGTAGTCACCCCACGTTCATTATCGGCGGACTGGTTAACAGTGCGGGCAGCAACGCCCAATTGGGGGCGAGTCGCTACCTGGTGGCCGAAGCGGACGAGAGCGATGCCTCCTTTTTGCACCTGCAGCCGATGGTGGCGGTGATCACCAATATCGACGCCGATCACATGGATACCTACGGTGGGGACTTCTCTGTGTTGAAGAAGACCTTTATCGAGTTCTTACACAACCTGCCTTTCTACGGTCTGGCTGTGATGTGTGGTGACGATCCGGTGGTGCAGGATATTGCCGGTTCGGTGGCGCGCCCAACCATTATGTACGGTTTTGACGAAGGCAATGATGTGCGCGCCGTCAATGTCCGACAGGACCAGATGAGCTCTCACTTTGAGGTGTTGCGCCCGGGCCGCGAGCCATTGGCGATTACCCTGAATATTCCGGGGGTGCACAACGTTCTGAATGCCACCGCCGTGGTCGCTGTCGCCACCGATGAAGGTCTGAGTGACAAGGCTATACAGCAGGGCCTGGCAAACTTCGCTGGCGTGGGTCGACGCTTTCAAGTCTATGGCCATTACCCGGTGGGTGAGGGTGAAGCCATGTTGGTGGATGACTATGGCCACCACCCGACCGAAGTGGCCGCCACCATCAAGGCGATTCGCGATGGCTGGCCCGAGCGTCGGCTGGTGATGATTTACCAGCCGCACCGCTTCAGTCGGACACGCGACCTGTACGAGGATTTTGTCGAGGTGTTGTCGGCTGTGGATGCGCTGGTAATGCTTGAAGTTTATCCCGCTGGTGAGGATCCGATTCCCGGTGCTGACGGTCGTCACCTGTGTCGCAGTATTCGCACACGAGGAGCGGTTGAACCCATTTTTGTGGAAGGCATTGACGGTGTACCGGCGATCATCAAGGACATTGCTCGTCCCGGCGATATCGTGATAACCCAGGGTGCCGGCAATGTCGGTGCCCTGGCCAATGAACTGGCCAAACGGCAATTGCAGTAAGAGGTAATGTGTGGATAAGCCTGCATTGAATATTCCGGTCGACGCGGCGCTCAAACAGCGCATCGGACGCGTGGGTGTGCTCTTCGGCGGTCAGTCGGCCGAGCGCGAGATCTCGCTGCAAAGTGGTCGGGCGGTAACCGAAGCTCTCGAGCAGGCGGGGGTGGAGATCGTTGCGATCGATACCCGCGGCGACGTGGTGTCGGCCTTGCAGCAAGCGAAGATTGATCGGGCGTTTATAGCTCTACACGGACCCGGTGGTGAGGATGGCCGGATTCAGGCACTGCTGGAGTTTATGGGTATTCCATTCACGGGCAGCGACGTACAGTCTTCCTCGCTGGCGATGGACAAGCGTCGGAGCAAACAGTTGTGGCGCGGCGTGGGCGTTTCGACCCCGGACTTTACCGTGTTGCGCGCTGACAGTGACTGGGCCGCCGTGCTCTCGCAACTCGGTGGCGATGTGATTGTGAAGCCTGCGCACGAAGGTTCGAGTATCGGCATGGCCCGGGTCGACAATGCCGAAGCGCTGGCTCAAGCGTATGCCGATGCCGCCCAGTATGACGGCAGTGTTTTTGCCGAGCGGATTATTACCGGCGCTGAGTACACCGTGGCCTTGCTCGATGGTGAAGCCTTGCCCGCGATCAAACTGGAAACGGATCATCGCTTTTACGACTACGACGCCAAGTATGTGGCGGACGATACGCGTTACCTCTGCCCCTGTGGCTTGAGTGCGAGCAAGGAGCATGAGCTGAAGCAGCTCGCCCTGAGTGCGTTTGAAGCGCTGGGTTGTTCGGGTTGGGGACGCGTGGATGTGATGGCCGACAGTGCCGGACGTTTTTATGTTCTGGAAGTGAATACCGTGCCTGGCATGACCAGTCACAGCCTGGTGCCGATGGCCGCGAAGGCGCAGGGCTTGAACTTTGCGCAACTGGTGTTGGCTGTGCTGCTTGCGAGTCTTTAGGGGGCGAGCGTGAAGCCGCACAGGACACAACCCGGGTATCGGGGCGCGAGTCGCCCCAAACCCAGGCGGCAGTGGACGCCGGGTGCGATCAAGGCCTTTCGCATGGGGATCGGTGCCCTGCTGGTGACGGTGGTGGTGGCCGGGGGCTACCACTTCGGCGGTCCGGCGATAGAGCAGTGGTTGCAGCGCCCAGTGGCGCGGGTGGCGGTCGAGGGAGAGTTTCGCTACATGACCCGGGAGCGGGTCAGCGAGGTGATTGCCAATGAGCTGACGGAGGATTTTCTTAAGCTCAACCTGGGCCGGATGAAGCGGGTGCTTGAGCGGGAGCCGTGGGTTGAACGCGCTGCGCTGGTGCGGCGCTGGCCGGACACACTGGAAGTGCGCATCTACGAGCAACAGCCGATTGCCCGTTGGGGTGACCGGGGTTTTTTAAACCAGCGCGGTGAGATCATTGAGCTGGAAGACAACCGGGTGCTGGACAACCTGACCTGGCTTGAAGGCGACGATCGCCATGCCCTGCATATGATGCAGCGCTATCAGGATCTGTCCCGGTTGATGCGCAGTCGCGGACTGGTGATTGCGCGACTGGCCCAGGACGACAAGCGGGCGTGGCGTATGCAGTTGAGTGACGGCATCGAGGTTGCCATTGGACGGGACCAACTGATGGAAAAGGTACAGCGGTTTTTGACGATTTACGATCGCTATCTGGACGAGCGTTGGGATCAGGTGGTCGGGATAGACGTCAGGTACAGCAACGGCGTTGCGGTGCGCTGGCACAGTGACAATGACGAGTGATTTGACAGGTGGTTAAAACGAACGCAATGGATACGTTAAAACAACGAGGTTATCACAATGGCAAGCGCTAACGAAGACAACATGATTGTTGGTCTGGATATTGGCACCTCCAAGGTGGTCGCCATTGTCGGCTCGATCACGCCCGACGGCGGATTGGAGATTGTGGGCATTGGCTCACACCGCTCCAACGGTCTTAAGAAGGGTGTGGTGGTCAATATCGAATCGACCGTTCAGTCTATCCAGCGCGCTGTGGAAGAAGCCGAGCTGATGGCCGGCTGTCAGATTCACTCGGTTTATGCAGGGATAGCTGGCAGTCACATTCGCAGCCTGAACTCGCACGGTATTGTCGCCATCAAGGATCGCGAAGTGTTTACACAGGACCTGGAGCGGGTGATCGATGCCGCTCAGGCTGTCGCGATTCCGGCAGACCAGAAAATACTGCACATCCTGCCCCAGGAATTTTTGATCGACGATCAGGAAGGGGTCAAGGAGCCGCTGGGCATGTCCGGTGTGCGCCTGGAAGCGAAAGTGCATCTGGTGACCTGTGCGGTTAATGCTGCACAGAATATTGAGAAGTGTATTCGCCGCTGTGGCCTGGAAGTTGAAGACATCATTCTCGAACAGCTCGCGTCAAGCTATTCGGTGTTGACCGATGACGAGCGCGATCTGGGTGTGTGTCTGGTGGATATCGGTGGTGGTACGACCGACATTGCGATCTTCACCGACGGCGCGATTCGGCACACCGGCGTGATTCCCATTGCCGGGGATCAGGTGACTAACGATATTGCCATGGCGCTGCGTACTCCGACACCGCACGCTGAAGACATCAAGATCAAATACGCTTGCGCCCTGGCCAAGCTGACCGGTCCGGATGAAACCATCAAGGTTCCGAGCGTCGGCGATCGTCAACCGCGCAATCTGTCACGCCAGGCGTTGGCTGAAGTGGTTGAGCCGCGTTACGACGAGCTGTTCACACTGGTACAGGCGGAACTGCGTCGCAGTGGTTACGAAGATCTTGTCGCGGCTGGCATTGTGCTCACCGGTGGCACCTCAAAGATGGAAGGTGTGATCGAGTTGGCCGAAGAAATTTTCCATATGCCCGTGCGCTTGGGGGCACCCCAGAATGTGCGTGGGCTGACCGACATTGTAAACAACCCGATTTATGCAACCGGGGTAGGTTTGCTCTACTATGCCGCCAAGCAACAGGGCGGGCAGGTGACATCCACCACAGCACGACGAACGGAGGGCTCACTATTGGCAAAGCTTAAGAAATATTTTCAGAGTAATTTTTAGTTTTTCTTTAACAACGCTGTTTAACGCAATGACATTCAAGGAAATAAAGGGGAAATGGCTATGTTTGAATTAGTAGACAATATGCCGCAAAACGCAGTAATCAAGGTGGTTGGTGTCGGCGGCGGCGGCGGTAATGCCGTACGCCACATGATCCACAGCAACGTCGAAGGTGTTGACTTCATCTGTGCCAACACCGATGCCCAGGCGCTTAAAGATCTGGAAGCGCGTTCGGTGCTTCAGCTCGGTCACAGTATGACCAAGGGCCTGGGTGCGGGTGCCAATCCGGAAGTCGGCCGTCAGGCCGCGATGGAAGATCGCGAGCGCATCGCCGAAGCGCTGGAAGGCGCCGACATGGTGTTTATCGCTGCCGGTATGGGTGGTGGCACAGGTACCGGGGGCGCACCGGTCGTCGCAGAAATTGCGCGCGACATGGGCATTCTGACCGTTGCCGTGGTGACCAAACCCTTCCCGTTCGAAGGTCGCAAACGTATGGCAATTGCCGACGCGGGCATTAAAGAGTTGGAAGAGCGGGTCGATTCGTTGATCACCATCCCCAACGAGAAGTTGCTTGCGGTATTGGGTTCAGCCACCAGCTTGCTGGACGCCTTCAAGGCGGCCAACAATGTGCTGCTGGGTGCGGTCCAGGGTATTGCTGATCTGATCATCCGCCCGGGTATGATCAACGTCGACTTTGCCGATGTGCGCACCGTGATGTCCGAAATGGGCATGGCGATGATGGGCACCGGTACCGCCAAAGGTGAAAACCGTGCACGCGAAGCGGCCGAAGCGGCGATTCGCAGCCCGCTGCTTGAAGGTGTCGACCTGCAAGGTGCGCGCGGTATCCTGGTGAACATCACCGCCGGTATCGATCTGTCCCTGGGTGAGTACTCCGAAGTGGGTGACACCGTGGGTGAATTCGCGTCGGCGGATGCGACCGTGGTCGTGGGAACTGTTATCGATCCGGAGTTGTCAGACGAACTGCGTGTGACCGTGGTTGCCACTGGTTTGGGCAAGGGGGCAGAAGCAAAAGCCGACAAGCCCGGTTCAACCAAAGTGGTGGTAGACAACACCCGCCGCACGGGTGATGGCCAGATCGACTACAGTGCCTACGATCGCCCGCCGGTTATGCGTAGATCCCAGGGTTCCGCCAGTGCCGCCTCGGCCCCGATGGCCGAAAAGGACGTGGAATATCTGGATATTCCGGCTTTCTTGCGCCGCCAGGCCGACTGATAAGGTCGGCCCGTCGGGCCAGAGGTGTAAAGTATCCTTTACACATTTCGCACCAAAAGGGTGTGGAGGGGAGAGTTACGCTCTGGTAAGATAGGCCAATTTTTAGTCACAGGTAGGATTACACACAGCGATGATCAGACAGCGCACGCTCAAAAATGCCATCCGTGCCACAGGGGTTGGCCTGCACACCGGGCAGAAGGTCTATTTGACGCTTCTGCCGGCGCCGGTTGACTCTGGCATCGTCTTTCGCCGCGTTGACCTCGACCCCGTTGTGGAGATCGAGGCCAAAGCGGAGAATGTCGGCGAAACCACCTTATCCACGACGCTGGTAAAAGGTGACGTCAAGGTCTCCACTGTGGAGCACCTGCTTTCGGCCATGGCTGGCTTGGGTATCGACAACGCGATCGTTGAGGTGAGCGCGCCGGAAGTGCCCATTATGGATGGCAGCGCGGGTCCCTTTGTGTTCCTGATCCAATCTGCCGGTATTCAGGAGCAGGCGGCGGCCAAGAAATTTATCCGGATCAAGAAGCCGGTCACGGTAGAAGACGGTGACAAAACAGCCAGTTTCCTCCCCTTTGATGGCTTTAAAGTCACGTTTTCGATCGAGTTTGACCACCCTGTCTTTCAGGGTCGGGCTTTGAGCACCTCGGTGGACTTCTCCAGCACTTCTTTTGTTAAGGAAGTCAGCCGCGCTCGCACCTTCGGCTTTATGCACGAAATTGAATACTTGCGCTCCAAAGGCTTGGCCAAGGGTGGTAGCGTCGACAACGCGATTGTGGTTGACGACTACCGCATCCTTAACGAAGACGGTCTGCGTTACGAGGACGAATTCGTCAAGCACAAGGTGCTGGACGCCATTGGTGATCTCTACCTGTTGGGTAACAGTCTGATCGGTGAATTCCGGGCGCACAAATCTGGCCACGCCCTCAATAATAAGGTGCTGCGTCAGTTGATTGCACAGGAAGATGCCTGGGAAGTGGTAACCTTCGATGATGAGAAGGCTGCGCCCATCTCTTACATGAAGCCACTGCTTGCCGTATAGTGTCGGCCTGATCGGGGTTTGCAGTAAAAACCGCGTCAAGAGATTGGCGCGGTTTTTGCGTTTTGAGGCAGATAGTTAACGCTCTCATCAATACTGTGACGTTGGTCAGACTCGGGTTATCGAGAGAGAAATAACTGGGATGGGCTTCACAGAAAGCGTGTGACTCTGGTCGCAAAATAATCAGGTTGGCGGGTTTATTGCCAAATTCGTCTTGATAAGTTATAAAGTTGAGCTAACGATAACCAACTGATCTAAAAAAATCCGCCAAAATGCCACTCGGTTCACTGGCGCTAGGGGAAAAACTCGGTACCATTGCGTTTATGAAAATTATCATCGTCAGCAAAGACCAGACTCGCACGCGCAGTTTCACCCTTGGGGGGTGGACCAAAGCGCTGCTGTCCGTGTGTTTGTTGGGGATTCCCCTGTCCGCCGTGGGCGTACTGGGCTTTCAATGGCAGGTCGCCGCTAACAGCAACCAGGTCTTCACCGCCGAGACCCGCCGGGTCTGGGAAGCGTCGCTGCAGCGCCAGAAGCAAGAGATAGAGCGCACCCGCCAGGATGCCCAGACCCAGATTTCCGCGCTGACGCTGCGCATGGCCGAGCTGCAGGCCCGCCTGGTGCGGCTTGATGCTCTGGGCGAACGCCTCACCGGTATCGCACAGCTCGACGAAGGCGAGTTTGACTTCACTCAAGCCCCCGCCTTGGGTGGCCCCGAGGGCACCGTGTTGGGCGATGCTTACATGCCGCCCGACTTTGTCTCTGTGATTGACCAGCTGACTCGCCAGATTGCTGATCGCGAGCAACAGTTGGAGCTGCTTGACACGCTGATGGCCAAGCGCAAGCTTCAGGACGAAGTGTTTATCGCCGGTCGGCCGGTTAAAAAAGGTTGGATGTCCTCCCGCTTTGGTCGGCGCACAGACCCTTTCACGGGCCGGGTAGCCTGGCACGGTGGTGTCGACTTCGCCGCTAAAGAAGGCACCGAGATCTACTCCGTGGCCGCAGGTGTTGTGACCCGCGCTGACAAAAATGCCGGTTATGGCAATCTGGTTGAGATCAATCATGGCGCGGGTTTCACCACGCGTTATGCGCACAACAAAGAAAACCTGGTAAAAGTGGGTGACGTGGTCAAAAAGGGCCAGGTCATTGCGCTGGTGGGCTCCACCGGCCGCTCCACTGGGCCTCATGTGCACTTCGAGGTCTACAAAAATGGCCGCGCGGTCGATCCCTCGACCTATATTCATCGCGCCAGTCGATAATTCTTCCTCCCCTACGCTTGCTTTAGCAGGCGCCTTTCGGTTTACTTGCAGCCTTGCTGACAAGTGCATGGACCTGTATCGGGTCCGCCTTTAGTATTTTAAAGTACGGAATAACACATGATTTCGAAGATCGCCAAACGTCTGTTCGGCTCTAAAAACGAGCGTGAACTCAAACGCATGAATAAAACCGTCACCCAGATCAATGCTCTGGAAGCGGACATGGAAAAGCTCTCCGACGAGCAGCTGAAAGCCAAAACCACCGAATATCGTGAGCGCCTGGAAAAAGGCGAATCCCTGGACCAGATATTGCCCGAGGCCTTCGCTGCTGTGCGCGAAGCCAGCCGTCGGACGCTGGGGCTGCGTCACTTTGATGTTCAGATGATCGGCGGCATGGTGCTGCACCAGGGCAAAATTGCCGAAATGCGCACCGGTGAGGGTAAAACCCTGGTGGCAACCCTGCCAAGCTACCTGCATGCACTGACCGGGAGCGGCGTCCATGTGGTGACGGTGAACGATTATCTCGCCAGTCGCGATGCCGACTGGATGCGACCCCTGTTCGAAGCTTTGGGTATGACCGTGGGCGTGATTCGCTCTATGCAGGATACCCAGAGCAAACGCGAGGCTTATGAATCCGATATAACGTACGGTACGAACAACGAATTCGGGTTTGACTACCTGCGTGACAACATGGCCTTGAGCAAGTCCGACAAGGTCCAGAAGTCCCTCAACTTCGCCGTGGTGGATGAGGTCGACTCCATCCTGATTGATGAGGCACGCACACCGCTGGTGATCTCGGGCGCGACCGAAAGCAGCTCGGAGCTGTATCAGCGTATGGCCAAGATCATTCCGCGGCTTGAGCGGGTGGAGGAGAGCACTGAAGATCAGGGTGCATCTTCCAAAGTGCTGGCCAAAGACGTTGAAGATGGGCCCGGCGACTATAAAGTCGACGAAAAGTCTCGCCAGGTTGAGTTGACCGAGCAGGGCCATCAGCGCATTGAGCAGCTGTTGATCGACGCCGGATTGCTGAAGTCGGACGAAAGTCTCTACACCGCCACCAATTTGATGCTGGTGCACCACGTGAACTCAGCGCTGCGTGCGCACACGCTGTTCCGTCGTGATGTTGAATACATCGTCCAGGATGGGCAAGTGGTGCTGATTGATGAGCACACTGGCCGGACCATGGCGGGGCGACGCCTGTCGGAAGGCTTGCACCAGGCGATCGAAGCCAAAGAAGGGGTGGAGATTCAGAGTGAGAGCCAGACGTTGGCTTCCACCACCTTCCAGAATTACTTCCGTTTGTACCCGACGCTGTCAGGCATGACCGGTACGGCCGATACAGAAGCCTTTGAGTTCCGGGAAATTTACCAACTCGACGTGGTGGTGATTCCGCCCAACCGTGTTCCTCAGCGGGTTGACCTCAACGACCTGGTGTACCTCACGATCCCCGAAAAATACGATGCGATTGTTGAGGACATTAAGACCTACACCGAGAAGAACGCCCCAGTGCTGGTGGGTACCGCCTCCATTGAAACGTCGGAGGAGATGTCTACACGTTTGAAAAAATCCGGCATCAAACACCAGGTGCTGAACGCCAAGTTCCACGAAAAAGAAGCCGAAATTATTGCCCAGGCAGGTCGTCCAGGTGCCGTGACCATTGCCACCAACATGGCAGGTCGGGGTACGGATATCGTGCTCGGCGGGAACTGGGAGGCGGAAGTCGCCCAGATGAATAACCCCACGCCCGAGGAAGTTGAAAAAGCCAAGGCCGAATGGCAAGCGCGTCACGATGCCGTGCTGGCAGCGGGCGGCCTGCACATTATTGGTACCGAGCGGCACGAGTCCCGCCGGATCGACAACCAGCTGCGCGGTCGTGCCGGTCGTCAAGGCGATCCGGGTTTGACCCGTTTTTACCTGTCGATGGAAGACAGTCTGATGCGCATCTTTACCAGTGAGCGCATCCGAGGTTTTATGCAGGCGCTGGGGATGGAGAAGGGCGAGGCGATCGAACATCGCATGGTGAACAACGCCATCGAAAAAGCCCAGCGCAAGGTCGAAGGGCGCAACTTCGATATCCGGAAACAGCTGCTGGAATATGATGACGTCGCCAATGATCAACGTCAGATCATCTATAACCAGCGCAGCCAGTTGCTGGAAGCCGATGATATTCGCGATACGGTCACCAACATTCGCGGCGATGTCGTCAACGCGGTGATTGATGAGTTTATTCCGCCCCAGAGTCTGGAAGAGCAGTGGGACGTGCCGGGCCTGGAAAAGCAGATGGAAACCGACTTCGGATTGAAGCTGCCGGTCAGTCAGTGGCTGGAAGAAGACGATCGCCTGCACGAAGAGAAACTGCGCGAGCGGGTTTTGAACGAAGTGCAAACCGCCTACGATGCCAAGTGCGAGCGCATTGGTGACGTGATGCTGCAAATCGAGCGTCAGGTGATGCTGCAAGTACTCGATACCAGTTGGAAAGAGCAGTTGGCGAGCATGGACCATTTGCGCCAGGGGATTAACCTGCGTTCTTACGCCCAGCGCAACCCCAAACAGGAATACAAGCGCGAAGCCTTCTATCTGTTCCAGAACATGCTCGACAAAATCAAACGCGAGACCGTGACCTTGTTGGCCCGCGTTGAACCGGTGTCACGCGAGCAGATGGAAGAGATGGAGCAGCGCCGGCGCGAAGCGCGCGAGCGTCAGAAAATGCAGATGCGTCACGACCAGGTGTCGGCGCTCAGCGGCGAGCAACCCGGCGGCCAGGGCGAAGCCCCCGCCGGTGCCCGCCCGGCGCCGGAGCCGTTCGTACGCGAAGGCCGCAAAGTGGGCCGCAACGACCCGTGCCCGTGTGGTTCAGGTAAAAAATTCAAACAATGCCACGGGCAGTTGAGTTAAACCAGTACCGAGCCTCAAATGTCGGATTACGCCCTGCGGGCTAATCCGACCTACTGGATCCTGGCCGGTTTTTTGCCCGATTGTCGGATTACACCCTACGGGCTAATCCGACCTACTGGGTACGTCGTGCCACTGTTTGAGTAGGTCGGATTAGGCGCAGCCGTAATCCGACACATAAGGCACCCAAGCTTACTTACGGAGATCTCCCAACCCATGGCCGTCGGCGACTTTCCTTTCCCTACAATGCACCCGGTTGCCGGGATCAAACTCGCCGCGGTCGGGGCGGGTATCAAATACGCCAACCGCAAGGACCTGGTCCTGATCGAATTGGCTGAAGGCGCCCGCAGTGCTGGCGTCTTTACCCGCAACGCCTTCTGCGCCGCTCCCGTCACCCTGTGCCGGGAGCACTTGGCCAGCGCTTCCCCCCGTTACTTACTCATCAACTCCGGCAACGCCAACGCCTGCACCGGCGATCGGGGCCGGGACGATGCCATCGCCACCTGCCGCGCCGTGGCCGATGCGCGCGGTCTTGCGCCGGAGCAGGTGCTGCCGTTCTCCACCGGTGTCATTGGCGAACCGCTGCCCGCGGACAAAATCATTGCTGCCGTGCCCGCCGCCCTGGCCGGCCTCACCGAGAACGGCTGGTACGACGCCGGCCGCGCGATCATGACCACCGACACCCGCCCCAAGGGGTTCAGCCGGCAGATCGACATGGACGGCCACAGCATTACCGTCACCGGTATCGCCAAAGGCGCGGGCATGATCAATCCCAATATGGGCACCATGCTTGCCTATATCGCCACCGACGCCGCGATTGCCCAACCGGTGCTCGACGCCCTGGTGCGCGAGGCGGCCAATGCCTCCTTCAACCGTATTACCATTGACGGTGATACCTCCACCAACGACGCCTGCCTGCTCATGGCCACCGGCCGCAGCACAGCGCCGGAAATCACGGCGGCCGACGGTGCACTCTACCAGGCGGTCCGAGAGTTGGTTCTGGAAGCGCACACCTGGTTGGCCCAGAGTATCGTCGCGGACGGCGAGGGCGCCACCAAGTTCGTCACCGTCGATGTCGATGGCGGCGCTACCCCTCAGGAGTCCCTGGACGTGGCCTACGCCATCGCCCACTCACCCCTGATCAAGACCGCACTTTTTGCGTCAGATCCCAATTGGGGGCGCATTGTGGCCGCTATCGGCTATGCCGGGGTCAAAGACCTGGAAGCAAGGAAGGTCCGTGTACAGCTCAACGACGTATTGATTGTTGAGGACGGCGGGCGTGCCGCGAGCTACACCGAAGCCCAAGGGCAGGCGGTGATGGACCAAGCGCGCATCGAGATCCGGGTGCATTTGGGGCGCGGTGCCGCCCGTGAGCACCTGTGGACCACCGACCTGTCCCACGAATACGTGAGCATCAACGCAGACTATCGCAGCTAGAGCGTTAACAGGAGGCTGGACGCCGTGAGCAAACAGGTACATGTGGCTGTGGGTGCGGTGATTGGCCCCGATCGTCAGGTGCTGATCGCGCGCCGCCCCGAAGCCGTGCACCAAGGTGGGTTGTGGGAGTTTCCCGGGGGCAAGGTGGAACCCGGCGAAAGTCCGGTCCAGGCGTTGACTCGCGAGCTCTGGGAAGAAGTGGGCGTGCGTGTGGGCGCCGCCGAGCCGCTGATTCAGATCCATCACGACTACGGTGACAAGCGGGTGTTCTTGGATGTGTATCGGGTGACCGTCTTCAATGGCGAGGTCGAAGGGCGGGAAGGGCAGCCCGTTCAGTGGGTGGGCCTGGACAACCTCAACGATTATGAATTTCCCGCCGCCAACCGCGCCATCATTCACGCACTGCAGCTTCCTGACGAATTACTGATCACCGGTGCCGCACCGGACACTGATGCCTTGCTGGCGCGCTTGCAGCAGATTCTTCTTGAGCACAAGCCTCGGCTGATCCAGTTGCGTGTGCCGGGCATTGATGATCAGGCCTTGTTACTTCTGGCCCACGATGCCTGGATTTTTTGCCAGGCCGCCGGAACCGGGTTACAGGTCAATGCTCCGGCCCACTTATACCCCCATTTGCCACGTGGCTGTGGTCTGCACTTGAACCGTTGGCAGCTGGCTGCGTGTGAGTCGCGCCCCATCCCTTCTGATGCCCTGCTGGGCGCGTCTTGCCACAATGCGCAGGAAATCGCACGCGCTCAGGCGATTGGCGTGGATTATCTGTGTTTGTCCCCGGTCGCCACCACCTGGTCCCACCCGGGCCAGCCACCGATCGGTTGGAATACCTTCGCGCGCCTGGTGGCGGATGCCAAAGTGCCGGTTTACGCGCTGGGGGGAATGCAACGAGAAGACATCGCTACCGCCCGGGCCAATGGCGGCCAGGGTATTGCCGGTATCGGGTATTTTTGGCAGTAGAGCCCGGGCCCGGTGGTTTGGGGGTGTGAAGTTTTTTGGTTTTACATCATGTCTTGACGGGTGCTTCGTGTGTCGGATTACGCCCTGCGGGCTAATCCGACCTACTGGAAGCCGTGTGCCATTGTTTGAGTAGGTCGGATTAGCGAAGCGTAATCCGACACATGAGGCACCGCTGTATAGCGAAATCTACTGTTGCTCTGCGTCCGGATCAAACCAGTCGGCAGGCTTGCCCGGAATCTTGTGGCCTTCGCTGGCCCATTCCCCCAAATCAATCAACCGGCAGCGTTCGCTGCAGAACGGCCGATAGGGATAATCACTGCGCCAGTAAACCGTGGTTTTACAGGTCGGGCATTGGAGTTTGGGGGCAATATCAGGTGTTTTGTTCATGGGCGGCATTTTGGCACGCGCACGGCGATCGGACAAGCGGTGGTGTGCGGGATTGGGTTGGGTTGGGTTGGGTGCCTCACTGTCGGATTACGCTTCGCTAATCCGACCTACTGGGGGCAGGGTGCCATTGTTCATGTAGGTCGGATTAGCCCACAGGGCGTAATCCGACAGTGAGGCACCCAACCCAAAACAGTGCGCAATTGTTTGAGTAGGTCGGATTAGCGGAGCGTAATCCGACACCTGAGGCACTGCCCTTGAACAACTAACCTGTCGCCGAGGCCATCGCCAAGTACCGCTCGTGCAAATTCTCAACCCGCTCCTTCAACGCCCTCAAGCTCCCACTGTTATCAATCACATCATCCGCGCGCGCCAAACGTTCCGCGCGGGACAACTGATTCGCCATAATGGCTTCGATCTGTGCCGGGGTGTTGCCGTCGCGCTGGCTGGCACGCTCGATCTGCAGGGCCTCTGGCAGGTCCACCACGGCGATGCGGTGAGTAAGGGTGTGCTGGTCGGTTTCCAGCAATAGCGGCGAGGAGAGGATGGCATAGGGGCTTCTGGCATCATTCAACTGACTGACGATCTCTGTGCGGATCAGCGGGTGCAATAGTTGCTCCAGCCATTGTTTGGCGCTGGGATCGCTGAAAATCAGATCGCGCAGGTAGGGGCGGTTGAGCTGGCCATCGGCGGTGAGGGTGCGTCCACCAAAATGGCCGGCGATGGTCGCCAGTGCTGGTCGGCCAGGCTCGACCACTACCCGCGCCAGCGCGTCGGCGTCGACCACCTCGATACCCAGCGCCTGAAAGTGTCGCGTGGCCGCGGACTTGCCGCTGCCAATACCACCCGTAATCCCCACGACCCACGTCATAACCGCACCTTAGACAACGATTTGCAGGTACTGGGCCATCAGGGTGTCGCCCCAGAGCAGGGCGATCCAGCCCGCGATGGCCAGGTAGGGGCCAAAAGGAATGGGAATATTGCGGTCGCGTCCGAGCGCCAGGATCATACCGATACCGATCACTGCCCCCACCAGCGATGACAGAAGGATGATCACCGGCAACAGCTGCCAGCCCATCCAGGCGCCGAGGGCGGCGAGCAACTTGAAGTCGCCGTAACCCATGCCTTCCTTGCCCGTGAGCAATTTAAACAGCCAGTAGATGGACCAGAGCGTCAGGTAACCGGCTACCGCACCCCAGAGCGCGCTCTCCAGCGTGGTAAACACGCCGAAGGCATTGGCGATCAGACCCAACCACAGCAGGGGCAGGGTGATGGAATCCGGCAGAAACTGGGTGTCCGCATCGATCATGGTGAGCGCGATCAGACTCCAGGTCAGCACCAGGGCCAGCAAGCCGGCCAGGGTCGCGCCAAAATAGGCGATCACCACCACCGACAGCAGTCCGGTAACCGCCTCAATGATCGGGTAGCGGGGCGAGATACGCGTACCGCACTGGCTGCATTTGCCGCGCAGGAACAGGTAACTCACCACCGGGATATTTTCCCAGGGCTTGATCTTGTGGCCACACTGGGGGCAGCGGGAATTGGGCACCACAAGGTTAAAACGCTCACCAGTCTCGGGCGGCGGCGCCTGATCCAGCAGGTCACAGCAATCGCGTTTCCACTCCCGCTGCATCATCACCGGCAGGCGGAAGATCACCACATTCAGAAAACTGCCCACCAGCAACCCGAGAATCAGGGCGCTGGTGAGGGCAAGGGCAGGGTAGGTTTGCAGGGCGTCGAGAAAAACCGTCACTAGGAGACCACCGCCCCCAACTGGAAGATCGGCATATACATGGCGACCAGCAGACCGCCCACCAATACGCCGAGAACCGACATGATCAGAGGCTCTAGCAGGGTGGTCAGGTTATCCACCCGGTTATCGACTTCTTCCTCATAATAGTCGGCAACCTTTTCCAGCATTTCGTCGAGTGCACCGGACTCTTCACCGATAGAGGTCATCTGCACCATCAAGGTGGGAAACTTGCCGCTGTTGCGCAGAGAGGTGTTGAGCTGAATACCCGTAGAAACCTCGTCCTTAATCGTGTGGATCGCCTTGGAATAAACGCGGTTGCCTGCCGCGCCGGCGACGGAGTCCAGAGCATCAATTAACGGCACACCCGCGGCGAAAGTCGTAGAGAGGGTCCGGCCAAAACGGGCCATAATTGAGAAGTAAACGATCTCACCGATCACCGGCAGTCTCAGCATATACCTGTCGACAACGAAGGCGAACTTTTCCGAACGCCTGACCGCCTCGCGGAAGAGGAAGAAGAACACCCCTGCCCCGATAAGTGCCATAAACCAATAGGCCTGCGCCAGATCGGATAAAGCCACCACAAACAGTGTGAAGGCGGGCAGATCCGCGCCAAAGCCCGCAAACGTCTCTGCAAACTGGGGTACGACTTTGACCAGCAGGATGCCTGTGACAATGATGGCTACCAGGACAACAATCACCGGATAGGTCATTGCCTTTTTGATCTTTCTCTTGAGGGCTTCGGTCTTTTCCTTGTAAGTGGCAATACGGTCAAGCATGGTCTCCAATGCGCCCGACTGCTCACCGGCTTCTACCAGGTTGCAAAAGAGGTTATCGAAGTACTTGGGGTGCTTGCGCAGTGCTGGCGCAAAACCGCCGCCGGCAGCCACATCCTCTTTAATCTCAAGAACCAGCTTCTGCATGCGCGGGTTCTCGAGACCGTCAGCGACAATATCAAATGACTGGACCAGGGGTACACCGGCCTTCATCATGGTGGCCATCTGTCGGGAAAAAACCGCAATGTCGGCAGCCTTAATGGCTTTGCCGCCACCGCCAAACAAGGGCTTGGGCTTTTTCCGTACGCCTTTGACCCGAATACCCTGTTTGATCAGTTGCGCCTTGATCAGGGCGGGCGAGGTACCTGTTATTTCCCCCTGGACCTTTTTGCCGCCCCGGTCGGTACCGTTGTAGACGTAGGTGTTGGCGACCGGTCCCTTGGGGGCCCTGGCTTTCTTTTTCTGAGTCGCTTGTGCGGTTGCAGTTGCCATCAGGATTAATCCTTGGTTACGCGGTTGGCTTCTTCAAGGCTGGTCATGCCCATCGCAACTTTGCGCAGGGCGGACACCCGGAGGTTGTTAAAGCCCGCTTCCCGGGCCGCTTTTGCAATTTGCAGGGAGTTACCTCCCTCCATTATAAGGTTGGCAATGGGGTCAGTGATGCGAACCACTTCATAAACCCCGACACGGCCTTTATAACCCTTATTGCAGTGGCTGCAACCCACGGGCTGGTAAATTTCAAGGTCTTTGCGCGCGATACCGATTTCGTCAAAGCCCTCTTCGGTGAGGATGTCACCGGGAATCTCAGCGGGCTTTTTGCAGCTGCTGCACAGTCGCCGCGCCAGGCGCTGGGCGATAATCAGACTCACACTGGTGGCGACGTTAAAGGCCGGAACCCCCATATTCATCAGTCGGGTCAGGGTTTCCGGGGCGGAGTTGGTATGCAGGGTAGAGAGCACCAAGTGACCGGTCTGGGCGGCTTTAATGGCGATTTCCGCGGTTTCCAGGTCCCGGATTTCCCCTACCATCACGATATCCGGATCCTGACGCAGGAAAGAGCGCAGAGACTCGGCAAAGGTGAGACCGACCCGGGTGTTGACCTGGACCTGATTGATCCCCTCCAGGTTGATCTCCACCGGGTCTTCGGCAGTGGAAATATTGCGCTCGGCGGTATTGAGAATATTCAGGCCTGTATAGAGGGACACGGTTTTACCGGAACCCGTCGGGCCGGTTACCAGGATCATCCCTTGGGGCTGCTCCAGAGCATCCATATACAGCTTTTTCTGGAAGTCCTCGTAACCCAGTGCATCAATCCCCATTTTCGCCGAACTGGGGTCCAGAATCCGCAGCACAACCTTCTCGCCAAACAGGGTGGGCAGGGTGTTGACCCGGAAGTCGATGGCCCGGGTCTTGGAAATTTTCATTTTGATCCGGCCATCCTGAGGCAGGCGGCGCTCGGAAATGTCCATGCGGGACATTACCTTCAGGCGTGCCGCGATGCGCGTGCCCAGGTTGATCGGCGGTTTGGCCATTTCCTGGAGGATGCCATCGGCCCGGAAGCGCACCCGGTAGGCTTTTTCATAGGGTTCGAAGTGGATATCCGACGCCCCCATCTTGATGGCGTCCAGCAGTACCTTATTGATAAAACGGACGATAGGGGCCTCGTCGGCTTCGCTCTTGGCCGGATCTTCGGGCTTGTTGTCGTCTTCCCCACTGATATCGAGATTGTCGAGGCCGTCGTCATCCATACCGCCGAGCGCATCGCCCAGGCTCTCTTCGTTGGCATTCAAGTAGCGTTCAATGGCCTGTTCCAGCTTGTCCGCTTCCACCAGAATGGCGTCGGTGGTCAGGCCGGTATTGAACTTGATCTCGTCCAGTGCGTGCAGATTGGTGGGGTCCGCGACTGCCAGAAACAGGCGGCTGCCACGTTTCATCAGGGGCAGGGTGTGGTGCTTGCGGATCAGCTTTTCGCTCACCAGGTCCTTGGGGATCATCTCAGGATTCAGGGTGCCGAGATCAAACAGCGGCGTGCCAAATTCGTCGCAGGCAATTTCGGCGATTTTCCGCGCCTCCAGTGTCCCATTGCGCACCAGATGCTGCACCAGAGGTTCTTTTTCCCGGGCGGATTGAGCCATGGCCTGCTGGGCCAGCTCCGCATCCAGCAGGCCTTCGTTGACCAGGCGTCGCGCGAGACCGTTGAGCACAGGGACAGTGGTATTCATCAAGCTACCTTGTTCTTTTATCAGTGTTCTGGCGGAAGTTTTAGCACTTTCCTTACTGTATACGATTACTCTTGGTGATTTCTATACCTTATTGGCACTCGGTTTGGGAGAAAAGGGGACCGAGGTGGCTAGGATCCGTAAGCGTTGGTGTGAAAGCTGACGGGATTTGTCAGGATTTGCAGGCTTGGCTGACAAAAAATGTCAGTCAAGGGGCCGGTTATGGCCATTTTTCGCGAACTGAATAGGTGAGTTGTGCAGCGGGCTGAAGATCAGTGCTCAAGGATAAACTCTGTAGTGTGACGAGTGTCACGCTTTTCGTTCGTTTAGTGTCAGAAATCTGACTCGTGGCCCGGAGCGGGACAAGTTGGCACTCGGGTTGCTTTGTCCCAGGGGAGCAAAAACAAACAACGTCTTTTTAGGAGACATTACTATGCAAAAACAAAAAGGTTTTACATTGATTGAATTGATGATCGTGGTCGCGATCATTGGTATTCTGGCCGCTGTAGCTATCCCGCAGTACCAGAACTATATTGCTGGTTCACAGGTTTCTCGTGTGATGCAGGAGACCGGCGCACTGCGCAGTGCGGTTGAGAACTGCATGTTGCAAGGCCGAACAACTATCGTTACTGGCGATCCTGCCCCGGGTGAGTGTAATGTTGGTTGGACTTTTAGCAACTTGTTGGGTGAACAGCTGCAGCCCGGCCTTGATGTTACAATCACCGAAGACAATACTGCGCAAATTACAGCGACATTCGGCGGCAATGCGGCTGCAGCGTTGACTACTGGTGAGGGACAGCTGCAGTGGAATCGCACCGAAGCAGGAATTTGGGGTTGCTCCACGAACGTAGATACTCGTTACCGTCCGGCTGGCTGTGAGGCTGATCTGGGCGACGTAGACGGAGAAGATGGCGAACCCACTTAATTAGGGAGAGAGTCCAAAAGTCGCCTGTAATGTTAACTTTTGGAGTGTTTCTGCTGAACCCCTCGCTTCGGCGAGGGGTTTTTCTTTGTAGGCGGGGATAAAAATGCATATAAAGGCCCTGTACGGTCGGTTAGTTGGGTACGGCGCCCTACTTTTTCTGTTTGCTTGGCTGGCACATCTCTACGTAACCAACCCGCTATATGTCAAAAGACTCCCCTATTTTTTCGCGGCCTGGCAATCTGGTGCTGCGGTGCGGTGCGATGCGACCGCACCGCCGGAGTTGGATCGATTGCTCAAACGCGCTTCTCTCCCTTTTTTTTCCCTCAATGGCGAAGCTGTCTTCGTTGGTCGAGACGGGGCGACTGCGCGCTGTGGGGTTTATGAAGATGGGCGAACAAGGATGGGCCTGTTTCGTTTTGCCAGTTTGACTAAGGTTATTACGTCATTTGCCGCGCTGGAGTTGGCGGGCGAGCAAAAGCTGGATTTGCATGCGCCGGTGTTGACTTATTTCCCTGAGGTCAATGTCGATCATTTGCGAGACCCTAGGGTAGCCGAGATCACGCTCTGGCACATGCTCAATCATTCCTCAGGCTTGGGCGGACCTTTTGGTTCTGACAATATGGTCACGCGGGGCGAGAAACCCTGGTGCCCTTACGATATATCGGTTCTGGAAAAGGTTCGTCTTGCGGGTGAACCTGGCTCAAATCATGGGTATAACAATGTGGCTTACTGTTTGGCTGGCGAAATAATTAGTCGGGCTGCTGGAGCTGATTATCAGCGCTATATATCGGATACTTACTTTGCGGGTTACGAATCTCTGAGTTTTACGCAGGGCGACTATCTACCGCAAGAGCCGATTTATGACCTCTCCAACGATTTTCGCTTTGATGCCGACTACGTCCACTGGCTGGATTTTAATGCTTTGGCGCCCGCTGCCGGGCTTATGGGTAATCCGGAAGAGTTCGCCCGCCTGATACGGGATCTGTTTATCAAAAATCCGGACATTTTGCAGGCAGGCCGGATTGAAAACTGTCGAGAGAAGGGCATCGAGCGCTGTTACTCCTACGCCTTTACGCTGTACGACACCGACAAGGGAGTGGTCGGTGTTCAGCACGGCTATCTCCCCGGCGCCAGCTCGCTGGTGGCGGTGAACGAGCAGGGCGACACCCTGGTCTGGGTTGCCCCGGGCGCAGCGCTTGAACCTCATCACCGGGAGCGGATGGCACAGAGAGTCGTGGCTATTTTGACGCGGAATTAACGCTACCCGCTATCGACCCCAGGTCCGGAAAGCCCCATCGCAACAACCCCCTATATAACCAAACACTCGTTGACACCCCCTCCCGTCTCTGAAATGATTGCGTAACACAAATATAAATCTATACACGAGATCTGAGAGACGTACCCCATGAAAATTCTACCCCTTGCCGCCCTGTTTGTGATGAGTGGCGCGCTATTCGCCTGTGGCAGCTCATCCAACAATGAACCTCCTGTCAGTGGCTCCTCGTCCAGTGTGTCGAGTGATGATTCAAGCTCTAGTTCCAGCTCCAGCTCCAGCAGTTCGTCGGTGGCGGCAGGTGGCTGTGAAGATACAAGCCTGTATTTTTGCGAGGACTTTTCGGATGGCGTGGATCGCTGGGAGTTTTTGTCCCAGACCACCAACGAGGAGCCTGCGCCCAACGGTCAGTTTGATCTGGCCGATGACGATGGTAATACTGTGCTGCGTTTTACGGCGGCCAATCGGGGCGGCGAGCTGGCCTTGGTGAAGCCCGACGCCTTCGACGATGTGCCGACCGCCGATTACTTTGTCGAGGCCCGCATTCGCCCGCGTGAGAACAGCACCACCGGAAACAAGTTTTTGTACCTGATGGCCCGCTACGAAAGCGAGGGCAACTGGCTGGCGGCGGGTCTGAACGTGCAGAACACCACTGACGCCACCCGTGTGGAAATCGCCCGTTCCGTCGACGGGGCCATCTCCCGCCCGGTGCAGACCAGTCGCCCTATTATTCAGGGCCCACGGGATACGCTTGAGGGCGGCCAGTGGTACACCGTGCGCTTCGAGTTGATCGGACCTGACCTGACGGTCTATTTTGACGGTGAGCCGGTGGGGTCCACCACGGATAGCCTCTATACCGAGCGCGGTCTGATCGGCCTGTTTACCTCCAATAAGTCCTTTGAGATCGATGATATTCGCGTGGGTGACCCCGCGAGCAAGCCGACTCAGTTGACCCTCGATCCCGCCAGCCTGACCTGGGTGGCTGAGGCCGAAACCGACCCCTATATCGTCACAGTGACGGCGGTGCAGGGTAACGGTGAGCCGGATACCTTCTCGGTCGAGTCCAAGGACCCGGCGATCGTGGGCGTGAGCGTCGACGGGGATCAGGTCAGCCTCGAACCGCTGACCGAAGGCGAGACTCTGGTCACTTTCACCAGCGGCTCCGAGCCGGCGTTGAAGCGTGTACTTGAGGCCAGCATTGGCCCAGCGTTTGTTCAGCCGGAAGCCACCTATACCCTCGCCGATCGCGTGGCGCCAGCCTTGAATGCCGAGAATGTGCATACGGACACCCGCGTGCGCTTGACCTTTGATGCGCCGCCGAGCCTGGCGGACGTTGGCTCCATCCGAATTTACCGGGCCGACGACGATGCGGTGATCGACAGTATCAGTCTGGCCGGGGAGCAGGACAGTTTGCCTGGATCGGATCGGGATCGGGTCATCAACACCGAGCCGGTCTGGGTTGACGGCAATGATCTGGTCGTCGCCCCACACTCCGACGTGTTGGAGCCCGAGACGCGCTATTACGTCGCCATCGCCCCGGACGCCGTCAGCGGTGAAATCGGTGGCGTGCTGTTTGAGGGCATGGGCCGGGCAGCCGGCTGGTTCTTCACCACCGGCGCCAACGACGTCAGTGGCAACGAAGTGACGGTTGCCTCAGAAGGCGAGGCGGACTTCCGCACCGTCCAGGGCGCGCTCAGCTATGCGATGCGCAACCTGGGCCGCGATGAGCAGACCCTGATCACCATCGCCGATGGCGTGTACCGCGAGCCGCTGTACCTGCGCAACAAGAACAACGTGACCTTGCGCGGCCAGAGTCGCGACGGTGTTGTGATCGAGTACCGCAACAACGAAGCGCTGAACTCCGGTACCGCCGGTCGCGCCAACTTCCTGGTGGAGTCGGCGGACATGCTCACCCTTGAGGATCTGACCTTTGTGAATACCACTCTGATCGGTGAGGGTGGCCAAGCTGAAGCAATCTACTTCAACAGCCAGGGTCGGATGATTGCCAACCGGGTCAGCTTTTTCAGTGAGCAGGACACCATCCAGGTCAAAGGCTATACGTGGTTCTATGACTCCCTGATTGCCGGTAACGTGGATTACATCTGGGGTGGCAACCGCGTCGCGCTCTTTGAGGACAGCGAGATTCGCACCGTGGGTCGTTCATCGGGCAGCGGCGGCTACATCCTGCAGGCGCGCACGGTCAATGCAGAGGACAAGGGCTTTGTATTCCTTAACAGCGAACTGACCCGAGGCCCCGGGCCCACCGGTACCAATGTGCCCAACAACAGCATCCCCCTGGCCCGCAGTGGTGGTAATGCCGGCTATTTCGACAACGTGGTCTTTATCAACACCCGCATGGATGACCACATCACCTCATCCGGCTGGCATACCAGCCCCACCCCGAACCCCGCCGTTGCGACGGCGACCAGCGGCTGGCGCGAGTACAACAGCCAAAACCTGGCGGGCGAGCCCATCAATACCAGCAACTGGGTCAGCTACACGCTGTCGGAAGAGGAGTACAACAGCGGCTTCTCAAACCGCGCGCAGATCTTTGCTGATTACAACAACGGCGAGGGCTGGGACCCGGCGCCTTAGTCCTCCTGGCACTTGAAAAAGGGTCGCACTAACGTGCGGCCCTTTTTTTTTATGGAAATCTAAAAGTCAGATATACCAACCCCATGGCTATTCAGCTAGCTTATAAATTTGTGCCGAAAGGTGGGAACCGTGTCACGGTATTCGCTGAGATCTCGATGAAAAAGCTGATATCTATTGATCGTTGTTGTTGATGTCGGATAACATATTTCCAAGCTCAAGACATTCAACAGGGAGTAAGTTGATGATTTACCCGCCGCCTCCAGCGCATACCTCTTATCGCGATCGAAAGCTAAGACCCCGGACAGACTATAAAGAAGTAGACATCTATACGTTGAGCGCTGATGAGTTGCTCGAAGTATGGATTGCGCTTCAGCGCTCCACTGGACGGTCTGAAAGGAATGTTGCCGAAGACCTTCGAGACCTTGGGGTAGAGCTCTCTGAACTATCTCTCGGTGCTGCCCGAGACCATGCTGTTAATGCGAAGGGCGCAGCCGTATTAACTATCTTGGCAAGAGATTTGGTTCGTTCAGGCAATATAATGTCTGAATACTACATTACCTCTCGGGCTGGAAAGCAATATATTATTTTCAAGGGTAATCATAAGTTGCGCGCGGTTCTAAAGGGAACCCGATACCTGGCGACGAACACCAAGATAATGAAGTTTGGAATAGGCGGGCAGGCTCTAAAGAGAGGGGCTAAATCCGGTTTTGTTATATCGATGATATTTTCCGTAAGCCTTCACACTATTCACTGGGTTTTTGAAGAGAGCTATCGCTGGTCCAATTGGGTGGTTAATGTTTCGATTGATGCTACGAAGATCGCGCTGGCTAGCATTGCAGGCTACCTCGCGGCTAAGGGTGCGGCCGCTACGGCTCTTGCTGTGTTTGGAGCCTCGCCCGTAATCCTTCCAATAGCTGCGGGGCTGGTTGTATGTGTTGGGGTTGCTTGGATGCTAAACCGAAGCGGTTTTGATGAAGAAGTAGAGAGAATAGTGAGTTTTATTGAGCACTATGAAAACAGCGTCAGAAATCTCGATGAAACCATAGCGGATGGCATCTATTACGTCATTGAAGAGACGGGAAGAGCTGTCCGAAAGTCTGTTAAGCGCTTTATTTTTAGCAAAGTAAGAACTCTAAGGCAGGGGCTAAACTCAAAATGGCTGTTTTAGCTAAAAAGCTCGTTATGGTCAGCCTGGTGGCGATTATTAGCGGGGCCCTGGTCGTGGCAATGTCCTACTTCTTAATCGGAGATGTGAGCAAACAGTTACAAGCTTTGCGTAGCGGAGACGCCGTTATTGCTGTCCGTACAGCGCATGGATATCTGCCGGGTGCAATAGTTGCCGGGGGGGGCGTTTTTCTATTTTCTTTGTCCATGTTTGCTTTTCTGTATAGGAAGCACCTTTACCGAAAATTGCTTCCCTATTGCAACTGGACAAGTATCGCTGGTGTTGTACTGATCTTTCTGGGTGGGATGGGTTTTAGCTATTACTGGCATCAGTCTGCACTGGACGCGGGTTATGTGAAGTGTGGTATGCGGGACAGCCTCTACACGCCGAAAATCCATACGAGCTATTGGGTTTCTGATAAAGCGTACTGTAACAACGATGGCTTGGCGAGAATGCTCCGATACCCGACCGATGACAATATCAATAAAGTGAACAGGTATCTCAGAGGGATGCAGGACTAGCTTGGCATCTCCTTCTCGGTATTGTTTCGAGCAAATCGACTATTCGGCGTGCTATTGATGACTTTTCCCAATGTGTTATTGCTGTTGCTAACAGAGCGGTTTGACCGTCGAGAGTTGCGTGTTGGTGTGGCCCCAGAGCTCAGCCAGCCGCTCTGATTTTAGAGTGATAATGAGCGATATCCCCCAGTTTTCCTCTATTTCTGACATTTTTTCGCTACACTAGGCCTTCAATGACCACCCAGTAAAAAATACCCCAGAGGCTTCCATGGACACGTACTTTGGCTTCACCAGGATTGTGATCGCGCGACTGAGTCGGGCTTTGCTGATCGCGTTTGTCGGATTATTCGTGGGGTGCAGCCCCCAAGAGGAACCCGCCCCGGCGCAGTCTCCGGGCGAGTCGACGCCCAGGGGTGTCGCTGGCGATGGGCCCGTCAAACCTCACGCCATTTTTGAGCTGACCATCGAAGGTCTTGCGCCGACCACAAGCGGTGACTCGCTGCGGCTTTCCGGCGAGGTCTTTACCCCAGATGGGGCGGACCTGGAAGCGATCAAAAAAATCCTGAGTGCAGAGCTGGAGGACGAGGCGGTATCGATTACCTGGCGCGAGACGGCTGATTCGGTGCGGTTCGGGTTTATTCTTTCGGCTATGACGCAAACCGACCAGCCTCAGGAACTGCGGATTTCCTGGGATGGCACGGCAATCGGATCAGATCAGGTCGGTCAGCGCAATGTGACGCTCCCGGCGCGGGATACATTCACCGTTACCGGTGCTCGCGTGGTGCGCGAGGGTCAGATGTATGTGGAGGTCAGCTTTTCCCAACCGCTCGATCCGAATCAAAACCTGGGCGGACTGGTGCAGCTCGGCGGCGCTGAGGTGCGCACCCGGGTCGACGGCAGTCGCCTGCGCCTGTTCCCACGCGAGCAATTGGACGGCCAGGTACTTTTGCAGGTCAGCGACCTGCTGCGCAGCAGCCGGGGGCGACGTTTGAGCGAGAGCCATGAGCAAGAGCTGAGGCTGACGCTGATTTCCCCCGGCGTACGTTTTTTGAGTAGCAGCAGCATTCTGCCGCCGGCTCGTCAGATCTCGGTGCCCTTTGAGGCGGCCAGTGTCGATTCTGTCCAGGTCACGGCTTTCAAAGTCTTTGAAGGTAACATCGGGCAGCACCTACAGCACAATAGCCTCACCGATGCCCGGTTGGACGACCGCACCGGGCGCTACCTGTGGCGCAAGACCTACACCTTGCCCGAGCCTGCCACCGATGGTTGGGAGCGCTTCAACCTGGACCTTACCGAACTGATGGCGGCGCACCCGGAAGGACTGGTACAACTGGTATTGCGTGTCGATCGCAGCAATTCACTCTATCCCTGCGATGGCCCGCGGCCCGACCGGCCAGAAGACCCGGCGCCCGAGAGCCACGAGGGCGACTGGTCGCATCAGGGCGCAGCCCACCCGAGCTGGTACCGGGCGTATTACGAATCGCGGGGTTACTGGGTGTACAGCGAGCGCAACAACCCCTGCCATGAAAGCTATTATCGGTACAGTAACCAAGTCAGCGCCCGGCGCTCGTTTCAGGTATCCAACCTGGGCCTGCTGGCCAAGCTTGGCGGTGACCGGCAGGTAGAGGTGGTCGTCACCCGTCTGCTCGATACCGAGCCCATGCCCGACACGCGGATTCGGGTATACAACTTTCAGCAGCAACGCATTGGTGAAGGACGCACCGATGCTTACGGCATGGCTTCGATCCGCGCCGACGGCCAGCCGTTTTATCTGGTGGCCGAGCACGATGACAGTCGCGGGTATTTGCGCCTGGCGCGCAATGAGGCTTTGCCCACCAATCAATTTGACGTGCAGGGTGAGCCGGTACGCGATGGCCTGAAGGGCTTTATTTACGGTGAGCGGGATGTTTGGCGGCCGGGAGATGATATTCACCTGACCTTCATTCTTGAGGACCAGGACGGCCTGTGGCCGGAAGACCACCCGGTGTCGCTGGATCTGTTTGACCCCCAGGGTCGAAAAGTCGACAGTCAGTTGGCCCGGGAATCGGTCAATGGTTTTTACCGTTTCACCCTGCGAACTGAAGACACGGCGCCGACCGGGAATTGGCGGGCGGTGGTACACCTTGGTAACCGGTACTTCGATAAACTGCTTAAAATCGAAACTATCATGCCCAATCGGTTGCGGTTGGACTTGGCCTTCGAGGAAACCCCCTTGCGGCTTGATGCGATGCCCGCTCAGGCCGAGCTGTCCGCCCAGTGGTTGCACGGTGCGACTGCGGCGCACCTGCGGGCGGACACTGAGGTGCGCCTGCAACCCAAAGCCACTCGGTTTGAGGGTTACAGCCAGTTCACCTTTGACGATCCGGCGCGGGAGTTTGCCAGCGCGACACAGCCGCTGTTTGAGGGCAGTCTGGACGCCGATGGCAAAGTAACGTTTCCGGTGAATTTACCCCTGGCTTCGCCGCCGCCGGGTCAGTTGTCGGCGGTTTTTATCAATCGGGTTTTCGAACCGGGTGGCGCCTTCAGCACCGGCCTTCGCCGGTTTGATTATTTGCCTTTTGAGCAGTGGGTCGGCGTCCATGTCCCAGAGGGACGCGGTTATCACGGGGCGATTGCCCGCGACCAGGATCATCAGGTGACCTTTCAGAGCCTGTCCAGTGGTGGCACACCGCTGGCCGATCGCGAGCTGGATGTCACGCTCTACAAAGTCGATTGGCGTTGGTGGTGGGATCGGGGTCGCGATAACCTCGCCAGCTTTGTCGCCACTGAAAGTCGCGCACCGGTAGCCGATCAGCGCGTGCAGACGGATGCTCAGGGGCGCGCCCAATGGCTGTTGGCCAAAGATCAGTACGAGTGGGGCCGCTATCTTCTGCGGGTGTGCGATGCGGAGGGCGGCCATTGCGCCGGGGAGTTGGTGTACTTGGGTTGGAGTTCGCGCGAGTCGGTTAACCCGGCAAGCGCCACGCAGTTGATGTTGTCGACCGACAAAGAACGCTATGCCGTTGGAGACACGGCGAGCGTCCGGCTGCCGGAGCTGGCGAGCGGTCGTGTGCTGCTCAGCCTGGAGAACGGACGGCGGGTACTTGAGCGGCGCTGGGTCGACCTGGCGCCCGGACAAACGGAGCTATCGATTCCCGTCACGACGGCGATGACGCCCAATGTCTATGTCCACGTTGCGTTGCTGTTGCCTCACCAGCAACGCACCAGTGATGCCCCCATGCGGCTGTACGGCGTTGTGCCTCTGCGAGTGGAAGATCCTGCGACTCGTCTCACGCCAGAGTTGGATGCCCCGGAAGAGGTTCGTCCGGAATCGCGCTTCGACGTTCACGTGAACGAAGCGTCGGGTCGACCCATGACTTACACATTGGCACTGGTGGACGAAGGTTTGCTGGGCATTACCGGCTATCGGACGCCCGACCCACACGGCCATTTTTATCGACGTGAGGCCCTGGGCGTGCACACCTGGGATTTGTTTGATCAGGTGGTGGGAGCCTACGGTGCTTCCTTGCAGCGTGTGCTTGCCATCGGTGGCAGTGACGCCGACGACGAGGCGGACGCCAACCCTCGCGAGCGCCGTTTCCCGCCGGTGGTTAAATTTCTCGGGCCATTTACGCTTGACGCGGGGCAAACTCAGACGCATACGCTTGAACTGCCGCCCTATCTGGGCGAGGTCCGCCTGATGCTGGTGGCCGGGGATCAGGGTGCTTACGGCAAGGCCGAGCGCCCAGTCACGGTAACGCAGCCACTCAGTCTGCTCGCGACTTTGCCCCGAGTAGTCGGCCCGGGCGAAACCATTGCATTGCCGGTTCAGGTTTTTGCGACGGATGAGACCATCGACAGTGTCACCCTCGATACCCGTACCAGTGATTTGTTTGTCCTTGAGCAAGGGGAGGCAGAGCTCGCTATGGACGGGCGGCAGGAGGCGATCGCGCAACTGCGTTTGCGGGTCAAGGATCAGGTGGGTTTCGGCGAGGTTACGGTAACGGCCCGCAGTGGCGATGAAACCGCCAGCCAGACCCTCACCATCGAATCGCGCGCGCCCAACCCGCCGTCGGTCCGTCGGGAGCAGGTGCTCCTGGCGCCTGGGGAACAATGGCAGTCCAGCCTTGAGGCTCACGGGTTGGCGGGCACCAATGACGCCAGTGTGGAAGTGAGTCGGCTGCCGTCGCTCAACCTGGAGCAGCGCTTGGGTTACCTGCTCAACTACCCGCACGGGTGTCTGGAGCAGGTGACGTCGGGCGCCTTTCCACAGTTGTATCTCGATCGGCTGGTGACGCTTTCTGATGCTCAAATGCAAGAGCGCGACGTCAACCTTCAAGCGGCGATAGAGCGTTTGAGCCGCTTGCAGTTGAGCAGTGGTGCTTTCAGCTACTGGCCCGGAGAACGTTATGCCAACGAGTGGGCGTCCCTGTATGCGGGGCATTTTCTGACCGAAGCGCGTCGCAGTGGCCATGGGGTTTCGCCGGAGGTGCTGAGCCGGTGGCTCAGCCACGAGCGTCAACTGGCGCGCCAATTTGGCGGTGAGGGATATCGCCAGCAGGTCCAGGCTTACCGGCTTTATGTACTGGCCCTGGCGGGTGAGGCGGAAACGCCGGCCATGAACCGCCTGCGTGAGCAGTTGCGGCAGGACGATGATGAGCGCTCGAGTACCGCCCGGCGACTCCTCGCGAGCGCTTACTTTCACCTGGGGCTGTCGGACGCCGGACGGGCATTGATGCCCGCTGATGGTCAGGTGCCGATGTATGATGATCCGGGGTACACCTATGGTTCGGCCCTGCGTGACCGGGCGATTGACCTGCTGGTCCAGGTCCAGGCAGGTAACACGGAAAAAGCCTGGGATCAGGCCGAGCGGGTTGCTCGGGCGCTGTCGGATAACGATTGGTTGAGCACCCAGTCTGTGGCTTGGTCCCTGGTCGCACTCTCGACCTTTGCCGGTGAGCTGGATGCGGACCAACCGATGCGTTTTGCGCTCGACACCGATGGTGATTGGCAGGACGTCGAGAGCCTCAATCATTGGTATCGTCAGCGTTTGATCAGCACACAGGTGGCCGTACGGAATGACAGTGAGCAGAATTTACGCGTTCTGCTCAGCAATCGTGGGACGCCCGCTGCGGCGCAGGAGCAGGCCGAGGCAGAAGGGCTTGATCTACAGGTGCGTTTTGCGTCGTTAGCGGGTGATCCTCTCAGTGTGAATGAGCTGCCTCAGGGCACTGACTTTGTCGCCGAGGTGAGTGTGTCCGCCGACTTTGCAGCCATCGGTCGCGCCCGGTTGGAGGATATTGCCCTCAGTCTGGTGATGCCCAGCGGTTGGCAAATTCGCAACGAGCGTCTGGAGGGTGGCGATGCGCCGGAAGGTTTTGACTATCTGGATATCCGCGACGACCGGGTGCTGGGTTATTTCAGTCTGTGGCGTGACCACGTTTGGCAGTGGCGCTACGACGATGAGCGCCAGGAACGGGTCACCCTGCGGGTGCTGCTCAACGCCTCTTACGCCGGAGAGTTTTACCTGCCCGGCTGGCGCGCCGAAGCCATGTACGATGAGCGTATCAATGCCGGCACGGCGGGTCAGTGGGTGCGGGTCGTCCAAGGCGACTAGGGGGCTGACGCTGTGAGTATCCTGCGATTGACCCGCCGCTCTGTCCAGGTATTGCTTGGACTGTTTTTGGCGGCATCGGCAATAGCGGTGCTTTTACTGCAGTTCTGGCCGCTGCCCCAAAATCTGGCGCACCAGGCGTATGCTCGAGTGTTACTCGCGGACGACGGTGAACTGTTGGGCGCGCGGGTGGGTGGCAATCAGCAGTGGTGGTTTGAGCCGGTGGCTGAAGTCCCGGACAAGTACCGTCAGGCGCTGCTGCACTTTGAAGACCGGCGCTTTACTCGTCACCCGGGTATTGATCCCCTGGCCATCGTCCGGGCCGCGCGCGACAATCGACGGGCAGGTCGGGTGGTGAGTGGAGGCAGTACGCTCACCATGCAGTTGGCCCGGATGCTCCACGGAAACCCGCCGCGCACGCTTGGGCATAAATCCCGCGAGGCATTGAGGGCACTGCAACTGGAGTGGCATTTCAGCAAGGATGAGCTGCTTACCCTGTACGCCAGTCATGCACCTTTCGGCGGTAATGTGGTGGGCTTGCGGGCGGCCGCTTGGCGTTATTTTGGCCGTGAGCCCGAGGCATTATCCTGGGCCGAAGCCGCAACCCTGGCGGTGCTGCCCAACAGCCCGGCACTGATTCATCCCGGACGCAGCCGGGACAGGTTGAGGGTTAAACGGGATCAACTGCTACGCGACCTGGCGGCGGCGGGCATTATCGAAGAACTGGATCTCTCCCTGGCGTTGCGTGAACCGCTGCCGGAAAGGCCCCGCCCCTTGCCGCGTTTAGCGCCGCACCTTTTGACCACATTGGCCTTGGCCCAGCCCGAACGCGCCGTGTTTGCCACCACGCTCGATGCCCAGTTGCAGCGTCGGGCGTTGGATATTGCCCAGCAGCATGGCGAGCGTCTGATGCGCGAAGGGATCAGCAATCTGTCGCTGGTGGTCATCGATCATCAGCGCATGGTTACCCGGGCCTATGTGGGCAATTGGGCGGCGGGTGATGATCATGCGCCGGACGTGGATATCGTGCAGCGGCCCCGATCCTCTGGCAGTTTATTGAAGCCTTTGCTGTACGGCCTGATGCTCGAAGAGGGCGAGTTGCTGCCCACCACTCTGGTGCCCGATGTGCCCGCTTATTTTGGTGGTTATCGCCCGGAGAATTTTGATCGCCAGTATCGCGGTGCGGTGCCGGCGCATCAGGCGCTGGCGCGCTCACTCAACATCCCGGCCGTGCACATGCTCAGGGACTACGGTATCGAGCGCCTGCACCATCGCCTCCAGGAGCTGGGCATGACGACGCTGCACCGTCCGGCAGAGGACTATGGGCTCAGTCTGATTCTGGGCGGAGCGGAAACTACGCTGTGGGAACAGGCCAACCTTTACGCCCGACTGACCAGTGCTGCTCGCGACGGTCGTTGGCCGGGCGAGGCTCGGCGGCTGCACGACGAATCGGATGCGCCCGTGGGTAACCCCGGGTTGGGGCAGGGGGCTGCCTGGCTGACACTTCAGGCGTTTCTGAATGTGGTGCGTCCGGGCACCGATGCCCTGTGGCGGGATTTCAGTGGCAGTCAGGCCGTGGCCTGGAAAACCGGCACCAGTTACGGTCTGCGCGATGCCTGGGCCATTGGCAGCAATGGTCGTTACACCGTGGGGGTGTGGGCGGGTAACGCCGATGGTGCGCCAGCGTCAGCGCTCAGTGGCCAGCAAAGTGCCGCGCCGGTCATGTTTGAAGTATTTGAACAACTGGGCCGCCAGCGCTGGTTTGAACGACCGGCCGGTGCATTAAGAACGGCGTCAGTGTGCACGGCGGACGGTTATCTGGCCGGGGGCCAGTGTCAGGCGCGTGACATTGATGTTCCCCGCATCAGCCACTTCCAGCAAGTAACGCCACACCATCGGCGTATTCAACTCGATGCCAGCGAGCACTACCGGGTTCACGCCGGGTGTGAGCGGGTAAGCGCAATGGTGATTGCCGATTGGTTTATCCTGCCGCCGCTCCAGGCGCATTTCTGGCGCCAGCATCACAGTGATTATCGCCCTATGCCGCCCTGGCGACCGGATTGCCTGGGACAGTTGCATCGCTACGCCGACGATCAACCGATGGACCTGCTCTATCCGCGTCAGGGCAGTCAGGTTTATATCCCTGTGGAGTTGAGCGGTAGGCGGGGGCGGGCGATACTGCAGGCCGTACATCGGAACCCCGAAGGCGAACTTCACTGGCACGTCAATGGGCACTACCTGGGCCGTACCCGCGTGTATCACGAGCAGGCCGTTAACCTTGAGCCCGGTTGGCACCGGCTTCGCCTTATCGACGGCGATGGCTATCAGCTTGAGCGTTGGTTTCGGGTGCTCGGTGACGTGTCCGGCACGGATCACTTGTAGTCACCCGCGTGTGCGATATATCGCACAAAACATTCCGCCGTTTGCCACTATTCGCACCGCCCGGTTTTCGAGAGAATACTCATCAACAGGGAGGTACACAGGAAGTTTTGTGGACCAGGAAAGGTCAATGGATGCGCCTCACTTTACGCACGTAGCGACAGGATGAATGCCGTTCAAGGAAGATCCAGGGATTGGGCACAGGAGTGCAAGGCAAGGTGGTGACGGGTCTCTCGGGGCCACGCGAAAGCGTGGCCCCGTCCTTTATGTGGCTAAGATACTCCCGTGAGTAAGACTAGAAGGCCACCAGGCGACTCTGCTCTTGTGTCAACTCTTTGCGAATCTGTGATTCCCCTCACAGATTTGAGACGTAAAATGGCGAGTCGTTGACGAACTGATAAACGCTCGCTAATGTCGTGACCTCTCATGGAGGAGGTCGCGCCTCCTCAGTACAAAGGATCTTGCTGAGGCCCATAAAATGAGCGAAGTATACTTTCTGGATAGACCATCCCGCCCTTCTGAAATCTGCAATAATGCGCCAGAGTCCCTGGAAGAGTTTCTCCGGTGCAATCCGCGTGTTCCGGGCGCTGATACAACACTGCCTCAATCTTTCTCGTATACAGTCTCTCGGCGACCGAGTGTGCAGTCGCGGCTGGTTACCGACACGTTTAACAATCTCTCTCCCGCGTCACGTCGGAATCTCGCGAGCTGTGTTGCTGACTATGGTGATGATACCCGACTGCTCGCAGAGTTCTATGATCGGCACCTGGCGGACGTGACCCTGGCGGATGTGGGGCAGGCCTCTGTGGGAACCGCCAGTGTCGGTAATGCGGTATTTACCGGCCGCGTACAGAGCTTTCACGGCGCTTTGGGCCGTTACCAGAGCGCTTTGGTGGAGCTGAATCAATACACCCGGGTAGGGCGTGTGGCCGCATCGCGGCGCGCGGAACTGCGGCGGGCGGTGGTGTCGGCCTATGAAGACCTGAATCGCCACTACGCCCAGGAAATGCGCCGCATCGTCCCCGACACCTCGCGAAGCCGCAATCGCGGTAACGCCCTGAGTAATGCTGAGCGTGGTATTACCCTGTCTGAGCGGAACCGGGGTCGAGGTATACACATCGCGGACATGCACGAGGGACGCAAGGTGAGCCGGTTTGCGGACTCTTTGCGTTATGTGGGCCGGGGTGTTATTGCGGTGGATATTGGTGTGCGAGGGCAAAAGGTCCGGAGTGCCTACCATAATGACGAACAATGGCTGCGTGAGCTGATGGCTCAGGGTGGTGGGTTTGGGGGGGCGGGTGTCACGGGTTTCGCCACAGGTCGTGCGGCGTTTCTATTGGGGCGTATTGCACTTGCGAGTACACCTGTTGGTTGGGTCGTGCTTGTCGGGTCTACAATAGCTGTTGGTGCAATCGCTGCCTATCAAATGGATAAAGCGGGTCAAGATGCAGGTCATTTCGTTTGGGATAGCCTTTCGTTGAGGAGGTGACGTGGATTGGTTTGAGTTTGGGCGGGCTGTATCTGCATTTTCATTGTTGCTGGCACTCGTCATGTGGCCAACATTCCATTTTTGTTCGGTTCGCAGGATAGAGAAAGCGCTATCTGCCGAGGGGCGGCTGATCGCCCACCGCTGGGACCCTATGGGCTATAGGGCATTCCTGTATTCATGGCCCATCGCGTTACCGCGTTGTTTTTTCAAAGAGATAGATGACCGTATTGTTAACACGGACGATGTCAAGCGGCATGCCCGGGTTATCGATAGGGTGTTGGGGACCCTGTTTTTCGCAGGTAGCATGATGTTTACCATCACAGGTGCCGCGCTCGTGATTGCTGATCGTTGGGGGCCTTACTCCTTTTCGACAGGGTGACGTTTGCCATTACATGGATCATTAGGCTGCCCCCCCTTGTGCGACATATCGCACAAAACATTCCGCCCTTTGCCACTATTCGCATCGCCCGGTTTTCGAGAGAATATTCATCAACAGGGAGGTACACAGGAAGTGTTGTCGGCCAAGAAAGGTCAATGGATGCGCCCCACTTTACGCAGGTAGCGACAGGATGAAAGCCGTTCAAGGAGGATCCAGGGAGGGTCATAGGACGTGATAGGCAAGGTGGTGACGGGTCTTTCGGGGCCACGCGAAAGCGTGGCCCCGTCCTTATTTCTGGGTGCCGGTTTCTGGTGCTAATCCAATCGCATCGACAAATCCATCGCCCGGCAGTGCTTGGTTAGCGCACCAATGGAAATATAGTCCACGCCGGTTTCCGCGACGGCCACCAGCGTTTCATCGGTGATATTGCCGGAGGCTTCCAGCTTGGCACGCCCGGCGGCGAGTTTGACGGACTTCATCAGCTCCGCCAGGTTGAAGTTGTCGAGCATCACAATGTCGGCGCCCGCTTCCAGGGCCTGCTCCATTTCTTTGCGGTTTTCGACCTCGACCTCGACGGGTTTGTCGGGGGCGATGCGGCGTGCTTGCGCGACGGCTTCACCGATGCCGCCACAGGCCATAATGTGGTTTTCCTTGATCAGAAACGCGTCCCACAAGCCCAGGCGGTGGTTGTGACAGCCGCCGCAGGTCACGGCATATTTTTGTGCCAGACGCAGACCCGGCAGGGTCTTCCGGGTATCCAGCAGGTGTACTGGCGTGTGCGCTACCCGGCGGGCGTAGTGAGCACTCACGCTGGCGGTGGCAGAGAGGGTCTGTACGTAGTTGAGTGCGGCGCGCTCCCCGGTGAGCAGGCTGCGGGCGGCGCCTTCGAGTTTGAACAGCACCTGGTCCGCCACCAGGGTATCGCCATCGTCTACCTGCCATTCGATACTGACGCTGGGATCCAGCTGACGAAAAACCTCTTCGACCCAGGGGCGGCCACAAAACACACCGCCTTCGCGGGTGATGATGGTGGCGCGGGCAGTCTGCTCGGCCGGAATCAGCTGGGCGGTAATATCGCCACTGCCGATATCTTCGGCCAACGTGAATGCAACGCTCTGGGCCAAGTCCCTGGCCAGCGCTTCAGGTAGTCTGCTCATACGGGGTGTCCGTCAGTCATCGAGGTGTTGGCGCAAGGTCAGGGTGGTGCCGCGCTGGGTGAATTCTACCTGTTTGAGGGCGCTCATGCCTAACAGCACATGTTCGCCGGTCATGGCCGGATTAATGCTGGCGCGCACGTCGCGCAGGTCGATGCTGCCCAGGCTCAGGCTGTCCAGGCGGGTGGCGTAAACCCGCACCCGGCCGTTGGCGGTCTGGGCGATATGGGGCTGGCCCCGGGGCAGACCGATACTATCAGCCAGGTCCTGACTGATGACCACATCGGTAGCGCCGGTATCGAGGATGAAAATCGCCCGAGTGCCGTTGATTTCGCCGCTTGCGAGGTAGTGACCCTGACGATTCTGCTCCAACTGTACCTCGCGCAGGGTCTCGCTGCTGAAGCTGACCGGGCGAGTATTGGGGTTGTCCTGACGCTGATCCCACAGGCCAAAAGCCCACGTGAGCGCTGCCAGCACACCCAGCCAGACCAGAACAATCATGCCTTTGCCCATACCCTGGCCCGGCGGGGGCGGCGAATTCTCTATGTTCATTTCAGCGTCACTTTATAGCGTTATGTAAGGATAATCGACACCCCGGGTAACCAAATATTCTAAGCTAACCAGTTTTTTATCACAAAGTGTGATAGTTGTCGCGAATTCAAATATTGGCGCTGGGACTTTGACACTCCGCATTATAGGCTTATCCATACCAACTTCCCGAAAACCTTCTTCACTTGTTGCTCCCGAGGTGTCAAATGGCCGAACACGCCGCCAACCCAGGTGACAAGGTCGTCAGCCTAAACGCTCACCGGCAGCTGAGTAACCCTCAGGTGCTAGCCGACCTGCCCGAGCCCATTCGGCGCCTGCACGAGCGCGCCGAGGGTTGGCTTGAGCCGCTGTTGCGCCTGGTGCTGGATCGTGCCGACGACGCCTTCTTCGAGCGCGCCGAAGCGGCGGGCAGTAATCAGGACCAGCAAATCTATTTTGAC
Source organism: Marinimicrobium alkaliphilum (assembly GCF_003259155.1). Taxonomy (GTDB): domain Bacteria; phylum Pseudomonadota; class Gammaproteobacteria; order Pseudomonadales; family Cellvibrionaceae; genus Marinimicrobium_A; species Marinimicrobium_A alkaliphilum. The sequence continues at coordinate 38,781 of NZ_QGMQ01000010.1, read as the reverse complement.
GCCATGCGCGAAGTGCGCTTGCGCCGAAAGGTGCTCAGCCAACGCTTTACCCAGGAGCTGCTACAGGGTTTTGGCGGCCTTAAAACCCATCCAAAAGACGATTTCGATAGCGATTTGCCCGGTATTGATGAACTGTCCCTGATGGACACCGATACCCTGGAAGAGCAGGTGGCCATCGAGACTATGGCGCGTAAAGCTGCCGACCGCTATTCCGAGGCGATTCAGCTGCTCAGTATCCGCATGGACCATTTATCGGCGTCCAAAGTCGGCGTCGCCAGCAACCCCCTGGGCCCGGATTTCCTGAGCCAGAGTTTTGCTAAAGCCACGGCGGATATCAAGCTCAGTATCGGCGCTCGCCTGGTGCTGTTCAAGCTCTTTGATCAATGCTTTCTGGGGCAGATGGAAACCTGCTACCGCGAGGCCAATCAGCTGTTGATCGATGCCGGCATTATGCCAGACCTGAAACTTCAGCGGCGCAACCGGCCGGTATACCGCCCGGTTGCCGATACCGGACACCGGGCGCCGGGAATCACCTCTGGCGGCATGAACGAACTGGAGGAGTCCGCTGAGCAGGCCCCGGAAGAGGTGCTCAACCTGCTCAAAAACTGGCTCAACAGTGCCCCTTCTGGTCGTCCCGCCGCAGGCAGTGTTGCCGGCGGTGTGTTGGCCAGCGATCAAATTTTGCCGCTGTTGGCGGATGTCCAGCAGGCCCAGCAGTTGGCCGAGCAGCCCTTGGCGCCGGCTCAGGTGGGCGCGCTGGTGCGTCATCAGGTGCAATCCCGTCAACAGCAATCGCTCAGCTCGGTGGATGACAATGTCATCAACCTGGTGAGTATGTTGTTTGAATTTATTCTCGACGATCGCAACCTCGCGGCCCCCATGAAGGCGATGCTCAGCCGCCTGCAGATCCCGATGATCAAGGTGGCTATCGCCGACAAGAGCTTTCTCGCCAAGAGTCTGCACCCCGCGCGCCAGCTGTTGAACGAGATGGCCCGCGCGGCTATTGGCTGGCAGGAGCCAGAGGACATCAACAAAGACAACCTCTATCAGTTGATTTCTGAGCTGGTGCAACGGGTGCTGGGCGAGTTTGAGGACGATGTCAGTCTGTTTGACGATCTGCTGGCAGACTTGCGCCGCTACATGAACAAAGACGCCCACCGCGCGCGCATCATGGAACAGCGCCTGGTGGATGCGGAGCAGGGCAAGGCCAAGGCCGAGCGCGCTCAGGCTGAGTCCGAGCGGGCGCTGGCGCGGATTACCCGCGACAAGGTATTGCCGCCAGCAACCCACACCCTGTTGAGTGAGCACTGGAGCCGGGTTCTGTACCTGACGTGTCTGAGCCAGGGTAGCGACAGCGAAAGCTGGCGTGAGCAGCAACAGACGGCCTACAAGCTGGCCTGGTCGCTGACGGCCGAGGCCGATGCCGAGAATCGGGACCGGGTGCGCAAGTTGTTGCCGGGCCTGAATAAGGCGTTGCGTGAAGGTTTGCAGTCAGTGGGTATGAACCCCCACGCCATGGCGGAGCAGTTGAAGGCGATCAATGCTGAACTGCACAGCCATTGGCGCGACGTGAAAAAAGTGGCTGAGCCTGAGCCGGAAATTGAAACTGAAGCCGTCGCCGAGGCGCCGGTTGAGGTGGAGCAGGTTGAAGCGGTGATCGCCCAGGAGCTGGAGGCACTGCCCGAGGTGGAGCCTGAAGTGGTTCAAGAGGCTGAGTCTGCCGAGGATGTGCTGCCTGAGAATGATCCCCATTGGTCGCTGGTGGCCAATATGACCCAGGGGAGCTGGTTTGAGATGCACGATGCCGAGGGGCAGCATTACCGCTGTCGTTTGGCGGCCATCATCCGCGCCACCGGTAAATATATATTTGTGAACCGCTCGGGCATGAAGGTGGCCGAGGAAACCCGCGAATCATTGGCATTGGCGCTCAAACAGCGCCGGATGCAGGTGTTGGATGACGGGATGTTGTTCGATCGCGCGTTGGAGTCAGTGATAGGCAGTTTGCGCCAAACCCGTCGATAAGGGTTGGCGTACCGACGTTTCGGGTGGAGGGTTGAAGCGATTGTCGGATTACGCCCTTCGGGCTAATCCGACCTACTGGAAACAGTGTGCCATTGTCTGAGTAGGTCGGATTAGCGAAGCGTAATCCGACACCTGAGGCACCCAAACCATAAAATGGCCCAACACCCACGGCACCCATCCCTGGGATGCCGATCCCATCAATACAAGAACACCGCCCCTGACGACTGGCGCAGGGAGCTGTCAAAACGATCCCCGTTAATCCCCGTCGCACTGCTGCCTTCGCGCTCCACACCCACGGCCATCAAACTGCCATCGGCGGAGAAGGCCACGGCGTGGCCGAAGCGCTGGCCGTTGCGGGTGGTGGGGGACTTGATGTACCGGTACTGCTCCCAGCTGTCATCAGCACGGCTGAACAGATAGACGGCGCCGGTGTTGGTGCCTTCGAGAGCGTCCTGATCGGCATCCACACCACAGCCGATGCCGCGCTCGCGCACGGCGGACACGGCAAGCCACTGGCCGTCTGCGCTCATGGAAATGCGCGAACCAAACTCCTGACCTTCCGCCGTGTTCGAGGACTTGATGTAGGTCTGTTGGCTCCACTCACCGCTGCTGCGGGTAAAGACGTAGGCGGCACCCGCATTGGGTGCGGACTGGTCTTCCGGGGTGGCGTCGTTGATGCCCGAGCCGCTGTTGCGATCGCCGGTGGCAGAGACCACCAGGGTATCGCCGTCGGCAGACAGGGCGGTGCTGCTGCCAAAGAAGAAGAACGGCCGGCCGTTGGATGGCTTCAAGTAGGCTTGCTGTGCCCAGCCATCGTTGTCCACAAACACGTAGGCTGCACCGGCGTTGGGGGCACTGTTGTTGTCCTGGTCGCCGTTGATGCTGGTGGCGTTGCTGGCTTCCAGATTGGCGCCGGCCACCAATGTGCGGCCGTCGGCCGAGAGTGCCAAGCCAAAGCCAAACTGATCGCCAGGCTGGGCATTGGAGGCCTTGAGATACGCGGCCTGCTCCCAGTCGTCGCTTTTGTCAAACACGAATATCCCGCCAACGTTCGGCTGGTTGCCGGAAGGCTCCTCTTCGGGGTCAACGCCGGTGGCCTGATTGGCGTCGCCGGGGGCACTTACCGCCAACCGGGTGCCGTCCTGGCTCAGCGCTACGCGATACCCAAAACGCATGCTGCCGTGGGAAAATGCGGGCTTGATGTAGGCGTCCTGGTGCCATTCGTCTTCTTCAAACTCAAATACGTAAGCGGCACCTGCAGCGTAGACACTGTGGGTGCTCTCACTGTTGATACCCAGGCTGGCACTGGTTTCGCGCCAGGCGCCCACGGCGATGGTGTTGCCATCTTCCGAGAGGCTGATTGAGCTGCCAAAGCGATGCTGGGCATTGGCATTGTCCGCTTCGAGGAGCGCCTGCTGTACCCAGCCGTTGTCCGTCATGCGGAACACGTAGACTGCACCAACGTTGGGGACTCTTACCAGTTCGCCCTCGTCTTCCCCGTTGGCCTCGTCCAGATCATCCAGGTTGGGATCTTCCTCCGGGGGCTCTTCACCATCGCCGTTGTCATCCTCGGGCTCGGGGTCATCATCGACGTCCTCGGCGGGGCGGAACGTTGGTCGACCGGGGGCGCCGATCGCCATGGTGGTGCCGTCGGCGGAAACAGCCACGGCGCTGCCGAAGCGGAAAAAGTCATCGGTGTCATCGGGCTTGAGGTAGCCAATGGCGTCAAGCATGGCGCGCTCGGCGGTGACTTCCTCGGAGCTGCCCAGTACCTCGCCGTCCTCATCCAGGGCGTCGACCATGTAGCTGGCGTTGTGCCAGTCATGCAGGTGCACGCTCACCGGGTGGTTGAACCCGGGGCTGTCCAGGTCTTCGCTCACGGCTTCAAAGCCGCTGGCGCCGTCAGGGTTTTCCAGCACGCGGTAGTGGCTGGCGCCGTCGGCGGCCATCCATTCAAAAGCCACGCTGCGTGGCGCGTTGCTGCCTGCCGCGATCAAACCGGGCCAGTCCCCCGGACTCATGTCGTCGGTGGGCTCGCAGTAACTGGCGGTGTTGACTTCTGGCGGAACGGGTAGCTCGGGGCGGGTGTCTCGGTCGCTGCTGCCGCCGCAGGCAGTCAGGGTGAACACGGCGGCCAAGGCCAGAATCGGGGTTATTTTCATGCAGGCTTTCCTGAATATTACTGTTATACCGTGAATGTAGGGTGTCAGTCCGGTCTGTCGGCTTCGGACAAGCCGGGCGGCTCATGGTTCAACTCGCTGTCGGCACTGGGGTGCATCACCGGTTTGTCCTCCCGGCGGAAGATGATCAGGTGATCGGCTTCGATACGGATGCCCACCGAGTCGCCAATTGCATAGTCGTGATGACTCGGAAAAGCCGATTGTATCAGGCTGCCCGTGGGCAGGCGCAAGGTATATAGGGTGGCGGTACCGGCAAAAATTTTGGCCACCACCTCGGCCTTTTTATCGCTGCTGTCATCGTGGACCACGTCATCCGGGCGCAGTAGCACTTCTACCGGGGTATTTTCCACCCAGTTATAGCAGCGGTTGCCTTTGATCGGCCCCAGCTCGGTGAGCACACCGTTTTCGCCCTGGGCGTAGCCCGCCAGAAACACACCCTGGCCGATAAAGTTAGCGACGAAGCGGGTGGCCGGCTCGTGGTACAGGTTATAGGGGGTGTCCCACTGTTGAATGAGACCCTCGTTGACCACGCCGATGCGGTCGGCCACGGCGAAGGCCTCTTCCTGATCGTGGGTCACCATGACGGCGCTGATGTTACGCGATTTAAGGATATCCCGTACTTCCAGAGACAGGCCCCGACGCAGCTCCACATCAAGACTGGAGAAAGGCTCGTCGAGCAGCAACAGTATCGGGTCGGGTGCCAGCGCCCGTGCCAGCGCCACGCGCTGCTGCTGGCCGCCGGAGAGTTCGTGAGGGTAGCGCTTTTCGTAACCTTCGAGTTTGACCAGTGCCAGCAGCTCCTCGCAGGTGCGGTGCTTTTCCCGGCGGCTCAGTTCGGGCAGGCCAAAGGTGATGTTGTCGAATACGTTCAGGTGCGGGAAGAGCGCATAGTCCTGAAACACCATGCCCACCCGGCGCTTTTCCGGGGGCAGGGAGCGTTTGGCGGAGGCGATTTGCTCATCCGCCAGGTTGATGCTGCCAGCACTGGGCTGAACAAAGCCTGCGATCGCACGCAGCACAGTGGTTTTCCCGCAACCGCTCGGGCCCAGCAGGCAGGCGATATCGCCCTCGTTCAGGGAAAACGAAAACTCCTCCACGACCGGTTCATCGTTGTCGTAGCGGCAGGCGATCTTGTCCAGTTCCAGCAGGGCCATTAGTGCGTGTTACCGGCTGTGCTTGTCGAGGAATTCCATCAGGGCTTTTTGGGCGTGCAGGCGGTTTTCCGCCTCGTCCCAGACCACGGATTCCGGATCTTCAAGCAGCTCATTGCTGACTTCCTTGCCCCGGTAGGCGGGCAGGCAGTGCATAAAGAGTGCATCAGGCTTGGCAAAGCTCATCAACTCGTGGTCCACCTGATAACCGGCAAAGGCTTTTTCGCGCGCCTGTTTTTCGTCTTCCTGGCCCATGGAGGCCCAGGTGTCGGTGACCACCAGGTCGGTATCGCGCACAGCTTCTTCCGGCGTACTGCACACCACCACCCGGTGCTTGAAGTTTTCCAGCAGATTGGCGTCCGGTGCAAAACCATCCGGGCACGCCATGCGCAATTCAAAGTCGCACTGCTCCGCGGCGTGAATGTAGCTCTGACACATGTTGTTGCCATCGCCTACCCAGGCTACGGTTTTGCCACTCAGGCTGCCGCGATGCTCGACATAGGTTTGAATGTCGGCCAATAACTGGCAAGGGTGGTGAGCGTCGGTGAGTGCATTGATCACCGGTACGTTGGAGTAAGCCGCAAAACGCTCAACGGTTTCGTGCGCAAAGGTGCGGATCATGACCAGATCCACCATGCGCGACAGCACCCGGGCGGAGTCCTCGATCGGCTCGCCCCGGCCCAACTGGGTGTCGCGCGGCGACAGGAACAGTGCGTGGCCGCCCATTTGCGCCATGCCTGCCTCGAAGGACACGCGGGTACGAGTGGAGGACTTTTCGAAAATCATGCCCAGCACGCGGTTGTTGAAATGCTCGTGAGGCTTGCCCTCGCGCAGCAGAGCCTTAAGCTCAATAGCACGGTCGATCACGGCCTTCAGCTCGTCCTTGGTCAGGTCGAGCAGGGTCAAAAAATGTCTCGGTTTCTTCATCTGTGCCATGGTGGCGTCTCTTTTTTGCAATTACTGATGAGTAAAAGTTGCGTGAATAAAGGTGCGCACCAGTGCGCTCACGGTGTTGACCAGTTCGTCGGCTTCAGCTTCGGTGAGCACAAAGGGCGGCAGCAGACGCACGGTATTACCTGCCGTGACGTTGAGCAGTACGCCCTTGTCTCGCGCCAGGCTCACCAGTTCCGCACAGGGGCGGTCGAGCTGAATGCCGAGCATCAGCCCCTTGCCGCGGATATCGGTCACACCGGATTCGTCTTTCAGGGCCGCCTTAAAACGCGTCAGCAGCTGCGCGCCCAGGTCGCGGGCACGCTCGATCAGTTGATCCTGTTGCAGGGTCTCAACCACCGCCAGTGCGGCGCTGCAGGCCAGGGGGTTGCCGCCAAAGGTAGTGCCGTGGTTGCCCGGTTGCAGTACCTCGGCGGCTTTGCCGCGCGCCAGGCAGGCACCGATGGGCATACCGTTGCCCAGGCCTTTGGCGGTGGTGACCACGTCCGGCAGGATGTCGTTGTGCTGGTAGGCGAAATAGCGCCCGGTGCGGCCGTTGCCGGTCTGGATTTCGTCGGTCATCAAGAGCCAGTCGTGCCGGTCACACAGCGCCCGCAGCCGGTTCAGGTAGTCGCTTGCGGGCACATGCACGCCGCCCTCGCCCTGTACCGGCTCGACCAGTACCGCGACGATATTGTCGTGAGCCTCGGCCAGCGCCTCGACGGCGGCGATGTCATCAAAGGGAGCACGCACAAAACCTTCCACCAGCGGCTCAAAGCCGATCTGCACCTTGGTGTTGCCGGTGGCGCTCAAGGTCGCCATGGTGCGCCCGTGGAAACTGTTGTTCATTACCACGATGGTGGGGTTGGCCACACCTTTCTCGTTGCCGTACTTACGCGCGATCTTGATCGCGGCCTCGTTGGCCTCGGCACCGGAGTTGGAGAAAAACACCTTGTCCATGCCTGAAATGGCACACAGGGCGTCGGCCAGGCGCTGCTGCTGGGGGATATTGTAGAGGTTGGACACGTGCAGCAGGGTTGCCGCCTGCTCACTGATGGCGCGGGTGACCGCCGGGTGGCAGTGGCCCAGGCCACACACGGCAATGCCGCTGATGGCGTCGATGTAGCTGTTGCCCTCAGTATCCCACACCCGGCTGCCTTCGCCCTTGGCAATGGTCACGGCGCGCGCGCCGTAGGTGTTCATCAATGTGCCCATCCGTCTGTGGTCTCCAACAGAAAAACCGCCAACCGCCCGGTGCGTGGCCGGGCTGTATTCAATAAGGGGCGGGGGTAGTCCAGAACGCAAAACAAAACAGGCAGCGAAAAGGCTGCCTGGAGATTAAGCCCTCAATAGTATAAGTAAACCGGGTTCTTGGCAAATGCTGGCGTTTGTGGCAGTTGGCGCCAAGGGGAGGCTCGTGGCATGATTATCGTTTTGCAGCTTATCCGAATGTGGAGATATCCCTGATGAAAGCTCTGGTTTCCTCTGTATCTGCCAGCCTGACCCTGTCGCTGTTACTGGTTGCCGGCGCAAACGCCAGCGACTTCCGTTGGCCTAACAATGTCGAGGCGGCGGTGAGCCTGTCTTACGACGATACCCTCGACAGCCAGCTGGATAACGCGATTCCGGCGCTGGATCGTTACGGCTTGAAAGGCTCTTTCTACCTTATTATGGATACCCCGGTGCTGACCGAGCGGCTCGATGAGTGGCGTGCGGCGGCGGCCAATGGCCACGAGCTGGGCAATCACACGCTCTTCCACCCTTGTTCGCGCTCCGAGCCGGGTCGGGACTGGGTTGACCCGGACAACGACCTGGACCAGCGCAGCGTGCAGCAGATGCGTAAGGAAGTGGAAGTGGCGAGTGCCTTCCTGTACGCCATCGACGGCGAAACCGAGCGCACGTTTACGCCCCCGTGCACCGACCAGCAGGCTGCCGACGGCAATTATGTGGAAGCGGTGCAGGATCTGTTTATCGGCATCAAGTCCTTCCCGGCGAGCTACCCGCGCGCCAACTTCGCCACCTATCTGGTACCCGAGAACATCACCGGGGAAGAGCTGATCACCTTTGTGGAGCGTGCGGCGGACGAGTATGCGCTGGTCAATATCATCTTCCACGGCATTGGCGGTGATCACCTGTCGGTGAGCACGGATGCCCACGACCAGTTACTCCAGTATCTGTCGGTCACGGATGATATCTACTGGACCGACACCTACCGTAACATCATGCGCTACGTGAATGAGCAGCAGCCCGGAGACTAGCCAGTGATGGATCCGATTCAGTTGAGCGTTTTCGCAAGCCGCATTGAGGCGGTGTGCGACGAGATGGGCGCGGTGCTCAAGCGCGCTGCCTTCTCGCCCAACATCAAAGACCGGCTCGATTTTTCCTGCGCGGTATTCGATGCGGAGGGCCAGCTGTGCGCCCAGGCGGCGCACATCCCCGTACACCTGGGCAGCATGGCCTATGCCATGGCCGATGTGGTTCGGTGTATCGATTGGGCGCCGGGGGATATGGCGGTGGTCAACGACCCTTACATGGGCGGCACGCACCTGCCGGACGTCACCGTGATTGCCCCGGTGTTTGTGGCCGGCGTGCTGCTCGGTTTTACCGCCAACCGCGCCCATCACGCCAATATTGGGGCCACCAGCCCCGGCTCCATGCCCATTTCCCGCAGTCTGGAAGAGGAGGGCGTGGTGATTGCGCCGACCCTGATCGTCCGGGCTGGCGCACCAGTGCCAGAGGTGATGGATCGCTTGGCCGGTGACAGCACCCAGGCGCGGGGAGATTTTACCGCGCAGGTGAGTGCCAGCCGGGTGGGCGCCGAGCGCCTGGGGACCCTGATTGACGCCATGGGCGTTGAACAATACGGCAAGGCCCTGGTGGCGCTCAACGATTATGCCGAACGTCTTGCGCGCTCGGCCTTGGCGGAAATTCCCGACGGGGTCTATCGCTTCACCGATGTGATGGACGACGACGGACTGGGCCACACCGACATCGCCATTGCGGTGACCATCAGCCTGACGGGCGATCGGGCCGAGGTGGACTTTACCGGTACCGCCGGGCAGGTGCCGGGCAACACCAATTGCCCCCTGTCAGTGGCTGCCGCGGCGGTGTTCTATGCCTTTCGCTGCCTGATGCCGGACAACACCCCCGCCTGTGCCGGCAGCTTCCGGCCTATCCGCCTGCATGCTCCCGAGGGCTGCCTGCTCAATGCCCGCTACCCGGCGGCGGTGGCGGCGGGCAATGTGGAAACCTCTACCCGCACGGTGGATGCGGTATTGGGTGCGCTGGCCCAGGCGATCCCGGCGCGGATTCCAGCCGCCAGCAACGGCTCCATGAACAATGTCGCCATGGGCAGTCGGGCGGTCGATGGACGCCCCGCCTGGGATTACTACGAAACCAATGGCGGCGGCATGGGCGCGGGTCACGAGTGCCCGGGTTGGTCCGGGGTGCAGACCCATATGACCAACACCCTCAATACCCCGATTGAAAGCCTGGAAACCCATTATCCCTTGCGTATCACGCGCTATGAATTGCGCCCCGGTTCCGGCGGCGCCGGGCAATTTCCGGGCGGCTTGGGTTTGGTGCGGGAATTTGAATTTCTGGCCCCGACCCAGGTGACTCTGCTCACTGAGCGCCGCCGGCATGCCCCCTGGGGGCTGGCGGGAGGGGAGCCGGGCGCGATGGGGGAGAATCGGCTCAACGGCGAGCGCTTGGCGCCCAAAGTCAGCCTGAATGTCGCACCCGGCGACCGCCTGAGTGTGGCGACGCCGGGCGGCGGCGGTTACAGGAAAGGTTAAGCCCCACGGAGCGAGCATTGTTCGGGGGTGGTGCCTCAGGTGTCGGATTACGCTGCGCTAATCCGACCTACTTGAGACGGTGTGCCAGTGTTTGCGTAGGTCGGATTAGCCCAAAGGGCGTAATCCGACAAAAACACCCTCCAACCCCATTGGAGCCAATCCGCCAGTAGGTCGGATTAGCCCCGAAGGGGCGTAATCCGACAATGAGGCACCCAAGATGGCTTGTAACCCCGGCAATCACTGGACCTCTCTCACATGGGCGCTGAACTGGCCGGTGGCGCCTTCGTAACTCCAGATGCGGAAGCGGTAACGGCCGGCTTCCAGGTCCAGGGTCATACCGCAGTTAAGGTCGAAGTCGTCGTCATTTTCCGCCAGTCGCTCGCCATCTTCGCTGTAGACCTCACACACGGTATCGGTGCTGCCGCTGGTGTAAAACCGGTGCTCACCGTCTTCCCAGATATCCACGGTCAAGTCCACCAGCCCGAACGGCAGTGGGAAGTGCAGGGGCATAGTGCGGCCGACGCGAATGCTGCGCTGTTCGGCTTGCTGGGGCTCGAAGATCACCCGCGAACGGCCGGGATCAAAGGCGGAAACTCGTGCCAGGTAGTCCCCCGGCGCCAGGTTGGCAGCCACGGTACAGTTGAGGTCTTCCCCGATATCGTCGTTGTAAGCGATCCAGCCGCCTTCGGCATCGTACAGATAACAGAAGGTATCCAGCTCGCCTCGAGTGCTTACTTGATAGTGCCCGGCGGTATCAACGTGCAAGCGGAAAAACCGGGTCTGGGTGTCCATCAGGTCGACCGAGGTCGGTGTATCGAGCGTCAAATCCGGGGTGCGCGGCTCAAATACCCGCAGGGTCACCGGGCCGCGATCCGTGTCGCTGTCGTAGCCCCACACCTGGGCGCTATAGTGGCCGGGCTCAAGCGCGGCAAACATCAGGCAATTGTAGTTGGCGCCACTGTCGTCATCGCTGGCCAGTTGCTCACCGCTGGCATCGAGCAGGCGGCATACGGTATCCAGGTCACTCTGGGTCTCGATCACGTAGGCACCCGGGCGCTCAATGACGATGTCGAGGGTCAGGGTTTCATCGGCCAGGGTCAGGTGCGCGGGGGTATTGGGGGTGACGGCGGAGGGCTGGGTAGCGCAGCCGGCAACCAGAGCCAAGCACAGGCCTGCCAGCAAAAAAAGGGTGCGTGTCATATCTGTTCTTCCTCAATAGAGACGGTTGTATATCCTGTTTGTTTTCACGACTTCCGGCAAAAGAGTACCATAGCTGCCCGGAGAACAGTGAGTGCTTCATCGGGTCGGCGTTTACGCGCGTATAGGCCTGTACCGACAGCTAACTGCACAGGAATTTTGATGACAACGACACGACGATTACTACCGGTTCTGGTAGCTGCATGGTCACTGGCGCCCGTTGCACAGGCGGATATTATCGACACCCTGGTGGTGCGCGGCGAGCAGACGAGCGACAGCTTTCAGGGGGCGGGTGCGGTGAGCGTCAGCGCCGACGAACAGATTCCCGGTATCCGCATCGACAGCGCTGAACTGCTCCAGGGGCTGCCGGGCCTGCAGGCGGACAGCCGCTCCAACTATGCTCAGGATACCCGGATCACCGTGCGCGGCTTCGGTGCCCGCTCCGCCTTTGGTGTGCGCGGGGTGGATTTACAGCTCGACGGCATTCCCCAGTCGACGCCCGATGGCCAGGGCCAGCTCTCGAGCGTGTTGCTCGACGAAGTCAGCCGGGTCGAGCTGCTCACAGGGCCGGTATCGGCCCTCTATGGCAACAGCGCCGGGGGCGTTATCGCCCTTCAAACCGAGGCGCCTACGCGCACCGATGCCCGGGTGAGTGCCTCGGCGGGCGAAAACGGAGCCACCCGCACCGGACTGCGCGGGCAGTGGCGGGAAAATAATCTGGGCGCGCGCGTCCAGGCTTCGCGCTTCAGCACCGATGGCGATCGGCCTCACAACAGCGCTGAACGCGAGCACCTGGGGGGCAGTTTCTATCACACGTCGACCAACGGTCTGGAAACCGTTGTGCGCCTGGACACCAGCCGTGACCCGCTGCTGCAGGATCCGCTCGGCCTGAGCCCGGAGGACTGGCGAGAGGACCCCCGCCAGGGCAACCCGGCCACCCAAACCTTCAATACCCGCAAAACTGTAGCCCACCGCCAGGGCTCGATCACTGTGCGCCAGCGCGAAGGCGATCAGCGCTGGCAGGCCGCCGCCTGGCGCGGTCAGCGCGAGGTCAACCAGTGGCTGGCTTTTCCGGGCGGCGCCATCACCAGCTCCGGCGCGGTGATAGATTTGACCCGGGATTTTGCCGGGGTCAACGCCAGCCATACCTGGGATTTTGGTCTGCTCGACACCCCCGCCAGCGGCACTTTCGGGGCCGAGTGGTCCCAGCAGAAGGATCGTCGCCGGGGCTATGTCAACGATCAGGGCGAAAGCGGCGACCTGCGCCGGGATGAACTGGGGCGGGTCGACAGCCGGGATATCTATGGCATTTTGCAATGGCAACCGGCTGAGCGCTGGGAGCTGCTGGGCGGGGCTCGCCAGAGTTGGCTCGAGTTTGAGGTGGACGACTATTTTATTGTGCCGCCCGAGGGCGACAGTCCCGGCAACCCGGATGACAGCGGCGCGCGCGATTACCGCGAAGCCGCCGGTGCGCTCTCTCTCAGCTATCAGTTGGCGCCCCTGTGGCAGGCCAGCGTCAGTGCCGGCTGGGGTTTTGAGACCCCGACTCTGACCGAGATGGCCTATCGCAGCGACGGCACCGGGCTCAACACCGACCTGGACCCGTCCCGCAACCGACAGCAGGAGCTGAACCTGCGTTATCAGGGCGCCCAGGCGCTGGTGCTCTCGGCCTTTCGTATCGACAGCCGCGACGAACTGGTGGTGGACCAGTCCGTGGGCGGACGCACTACCTTTCGCAATGCCGCAGCCACCGAGCGCGAGGGCCTTGAGGTCAGCGGGCGCTTACTTCTGGCGCCCGGTGTCAGCGCCCGTTACAGCGCCAGCTGGCTCGATGCCGAATACACCGAAGGCGAGTACAGCGGCAATCGTCTGCCGGGCATCGCTCGCACCCAGGCCTATGTCCAGCTCGACTGGCAGCCGGTTCCGGTGCTGACCCTTACCGGGGTGGTGCGCCACCGGGGTGACGTGGCGACCGGCGATGACAACACCGATTTCGCGCCTTCAGCCACCACGGTGGATCTGGCGCTGACGGCGGAACACCGCTGGCAGGACATTGAGATTCGCAGCTGGGCCCGGCTCGCCAATGTCACCGATGAGGTCTATGTGGGCTCGGTGATCGTCAATCAGGGCAATGGCCGCTCCTTTGAACCGGCGCCGGAACGCAATGTCAGCGCCGGTATCGATCTGACCTACGTCTGGTAACGCCTGATGCCCGATACGCTAAACCGGTTGCCGGCTCTGCCCGAATTGCCTATCAGTGCCTACCGGGCCGAGTTCGAAGCGGCGCTCGGGCAGGGCAGCGTCTTGCTGGAAGCGGAACCGGGGGCGGGTAAGTCCACACTCACGCCCTTGTGGGCCCTGGCGATGGCACCCGTCGGTCAGGCCGTTTGGCTGGTCCAGCCGCGGGTACTTGCCGCGCAAGCGGTGGCCGCGCGTTTGGCTGACTTGCGGGGCGAGCCTTTGGGGCAGAGCGTGGGCTATCAGGTGCCCTACGACAGCCGGTGCAGCGACGCCACCCGGTTGTTGGTGATGACGCCCGGTGTGCTGCTTCAGCACCTGTTGGCAGACCCGCTGCTCGATGGTGTGGCCACGGTCATGCTCGACGAGATTCACGAGCGCTCGGTCAATCAGGACACCGCCTGGGCCTGGTTGCAGGAAGCCGCAATCCTGCGTGAGGATCTGGCGCTGGTACTCATGTCCGCGACTCCCGACCCGACCCTCCAGCAGCAGGCGGATACCCGCTTGTTTGCGCCGGGGCGCTGCTTCCCGGTGGCGGTGGACTATGTGCCCGCGAAGATCAGTGCCGGGCGCACCGAGGCCTTGTCCGAACATCTCTTGCGGGCGCTGGCGATTTACCCGCGCTGGAAGGAAGAAACCGTATTGGTGTTTCTGCCCGGCTGGCGCGAGATCGAAGCCGCCGCTGGTGAGTTGGCGCGGCGTTACCCGGGCCATCGGGTGCTGCGCCTGCACAGTCGAGTGCCGCCGGCTGAACAGCGCCAGGCCCTCGACCCCGCCCAAGGGCCGCGCCTGATTCTGGCCACCAATATCGCCGAAACGTCCCTGACCATCGCCGATGTGACCCTGGTGGTGGACTCGGGTCTGGTACGGCGCCCGAGTTTTGAGCAGCGTACCGGCATCAGCCGCTTGAGCACCGGGCGGGTAAGCCGCGCCAGTGCCGAGCAGCGTCGGGGCCGGGCCGGGCGGGTTCAGGCCGGGCACTGCCTGCGCCTCTGGCCCCAGGATCAGGCCCTGGCGGCGGCCGACTTGCCGGAAATTCGGGTCACCGATTATTTGCCCCTGACGCTGCGTCTGGGCCATTGGGCGGCCACCGGCAGCGCCGCCGAGGACTTGCCCTGGATTGAGGCGCCCAACCCCACTGCGCTGACCCAGGCCCGGGAACGCCTGCAACGCTGGGGGCTGATGGACGCTGAAGGGTTGGTGACGGAGGCCGGCGCGCAGGTCAGCGCCCTGGGCACCCATCCGCGCATCGCCGCGCTCTTGCAGAGTCAGCTTGAGAAGGGTCGCCTGCCTGAACACGTGTTATCCCTCGCCTTGGCATTACACTTTGACCTGCCCGCCGGCGACGATGTGGAGGGTTGGCTGGCCCAGGCCAAGCAGGAAGCCGGGCGTCATCCCCACTGGCGTCAGCAGCGCCAGCGCTGGCTGCGGGTACTGCAAGCCGAGCTCGCGGCCAGTGACCTCGATCCGGTGCGCCTGGCGCAGGTGATGAGCGACCGCATCGGCTATCGTCAAAGCTCTGGCCGCTACCGCTTGAACAGCGGCATCAGTGTCAGCGCCGGTAAACTCGATAGCGACTGGGCCCTGATTCCCCAGGTGCGCTCGCAGGGTAAGGGGCATGTGGGCGCCGGTTTGGCGCTGACCCTCGATCTGGCGACGCAGAAGGCCTTGAGCGAACCCGTGACCGAGCTGATTCACAAGGGCGGGCGCTGGCAGGCCCGCTGTCAGTGGTTGATGGGCGGGCAGGTGGTGACCGAAGCGCTCGAGCCTCTGGCGCCGGAAGCGGTCGGCCCCGCCCTGTGCGCACGTATTGTCCGCGAGGGCGTGACGCACTTTCCGTGGAGCGAAGCCGCCCAGCGACTGCTCGCTCGCGCCCGGCTGGCCGAGCGCGAGGGGCTGGCCGACATCCCGGCCCTTGACGACGCTCGTCTGCTGGCCACGCTGGACACCTGGCTGCTGCCGTTTATCAGCGCCGACACCCGGCCCGACTCGCTCCCCTGGCACGAAGCGCTGAGCTTTTATCTGGGCTATGAGGTCAAGGAGGCCCTCGATCGCTGGCTACCCGAGCAGGTGATCCTGCCCAGCGGCCGTTCGGTTCGGGTCAGTTACCCGGAGGCGGGTTTGCCGGAGATTTCCGCCAAATTGCAGGAGTTTTTTGGCTGCGAAGCCCTGAGGCTGGCGGAAGGGCGGGTGGCGCTGCGGATTCACCTGGCCTCGCCCAATGGCAGCCCTCTGGCGATTACGGCGGACCTGGCCTCCTTCTGGCGTCAGGCCTATCCCCAGGTGCGCAAGGATATGCGTGGGCGCTACCCCAAGCATCCGTGGCCCGAGGATCCGCTGGGTCATGCGCCCACGGCCCTGACCAAGCGCCGGTTGGGACAAGAGGAGTAACCCCATTGGTGGCCGGGCAGTCAGTAAGGTAGAATAGCTCACCAATTTTCGATGAACCCAAGAGGTACAACGCGTCCTATGGACATAATGGAAACCATCAAGCAGCAGATTACCGACAACACGGTCATTCTTTACATGAAGGGTGCCCCCAACGCGCCTCAGTGTGGTTTTTCCCAGCAAGCCTCCCAGGCGGTCATGGCCTGCGGTCAGCGCTTTGCCTATGTCGATGTGCTGTCCAACCCGGATATCCGCGCCAACCTGCCCAAATACGGCAACTGGCCCACCTTCCCGCAATTGTGGGTCAAGGGCGAGCTGATCGGCGGTTGCGACATCATTATGGAAATGAGCCAAAGCGGTGAACTGAAGAAGGTACTGGACGAGGCCTCAGCCGACGAGCCCAGCGAGTAATCGCGCTTAGCGGTTGATCGCCACGGCGATCACCGCCAGTACTACCAGCGCGACGGCGCTGAAGATGCATAACCCCAGTCCCAGGCGTCGCCGACGACGCAGGCTGGGGCTTTCCGGCAAAGCCTGCGCCAGTTCGTGGGCGCGCCGGGCCAGATCCCGGGATTTGAGCAGCTTGTGGCGGGTGGCGATCAGCGCATCCAGATCCGCCGCCAACTGTTGACGCTCGTCACTGTCCTCACTCGCCAGCAACGCCTTGCGGCGCGCTTCCAGCGTCTCGTCCAGCTCACTGATTTTGTCGTTTACCCGTTGGGTGAGGTCATCTATCTGCATGGCGGTTTATTTTTTCGTTGGCCAGATCTGTTTACCTGGGAAGTTTGTGACTTTTGGTGGTTAGAAGCTTTGGCCGGGTAGACCTTTCCGGGACACGCCGTAAACCCATCCTTGGGGGCTCGACTGCCGCCGGTCCCTACGCGCTCCAGGCGCTTCGGGACACTTCCCACTTCCCTGTGGGTCGTCCGGGCGGCAGACGGTCCCGGAAAGGTCTACCCGGCCAAAGCTTCCGGAAGTTGTGTCCCCAGCGTCAAGGTAACCCTACCAGATCGCTTTGCCCCTGCGTAGCTTTTATCCGCCTGCTATAATCCCGCTTTTGATCATCGACAGAGTTTGCCTGCCTTGACTAAATACCCCTACGCGCAATTCCGCTTTGCTTACCTGGCTCCCAAATATTGGGGCACTTGGTTGTTGATCGGCCTGTTTAACGTCTTGGGGCGCCTGCCGGTGCCGGTTTCGTTGGCGCTGGGCCGTGCGTTGGGGAAATTGCTTTACCGCGTTGCGGGCTCTCGTCGGCGTATTGCCCAGGTGAATTTTGCTTTGTGTTTTCCGGAGAAGTCGCCGGAAGAGCGCGAGCGCCTGGTCAAACGCTTGATGGAAAATATTGGTATGAGCTTTATGGAAACGGCCATCAGTTTGTGGCGTGGTGCCAATAGAAGCTTGCCGCACTACACCATCACCGGCACAGAACATGTCGAGCGCGCCCAGGCTGAAGGCCGGGGGATTTTACTGGTGGGCGGGCACTACACCACCCTGGATGTCGCCGGGCGCATGCTTGCTCAGCACGTCAAGTTCGACATGATCTACCGCGACCAGCCCAACAAATTATTTTTTCAGCGAGTGCTCGAGCGACGCGAGCGCTTTGCCGGTATTTCCATCGACCGCAAGGATACCCGCACCATGATCCGCCGTCTGCGTCAGGGCTATGCGGTCTGGTACGCGCCGGATCAGGATTACGGTCCGAGCCACAGCGTGTTTGCACCCTTTTTCGGGATTCAGGCCTCGACCATTACCGGCGCGACGCGCCTGGCGACCATGGGCAAAGCCGTTGTGATTCCCCTGTTCCACTACCGCGATGACAACAATCACTACCATATCGAGCTGGGTGCGCCGCTGGAGAACTTTCCCAGCGGTGATGATGTTGATGATGCCGCGCAAATCAATCGCGTGGTAGAAGCCAATATCCGCCGTTGCCCCGAGCAGTACCTATGGGTACACCGCCGCTTCAAAACCCGTCCGGAAGGCGAGCCTTCCCTGTACCCGCCGCGCAAACGAAAGTAGGGCCATAGTTATCCGCGC
Source organism: Marinimicrobium alkaliphilum (assembly GCF_003259155.1). GTDB lineage: Bacteria > Pseudomonadota > Gammaproteobacteria > Pseudomonadales > Cellvibrionaceae > Marinimicrobium_A > Marinimicrobium_A alkaliphilum. The sequence continues at coordinate 20,838 of NZ_QGMQ01000010.1, read as the reverse complement.
AGAGGTTCGATGCGTATTCTCTGACTGTTGATTAACCCTGAACCGCGGAGGTTCTATGAAGCCCCTGGCAGTCATTGTCGGTGCCAACAGTCAAATCGCCAAAGCCATGATCGAGCGCTGGCGCGACCACTATGAATTGATCGGTATTGGCCGGGGGCCTTCGGGTCCCGGTGCTTTGAACGAGTACTGGCAGAGTGATTACAGTGAAGTCAGTCTTGCCCGAGTGGCGCTGGCAGTCGCACCGCGCGCCCCGACACTGGTGTTCTGTGCCGTCGGGCACCTGCACAGCGATACCCAAATGCCGGAGAAAAAACTCGCGGATCTTGAGCGTGAGACCCTGAGTCATTATTTTGAAATCAATGCAGTGATTCCGGCGATGGTGCTCAAGTATTTTGTGCCTTGCCTGGATAGGGCGGCATCGGCCCGGGTGGTCTTTCTGAGTGCCAAGGTGGCGGGGATCAGCGACAATCGGTTGGGTGGCTGGTACGGGTATCGGGCGTCCAAGGCGGCGCTCAATATGCTGATTAAAACAGCGTCCATCGAGTTGGCCCGCAGTCACCGCAAGGCCTGTCTCATCGCGCTCCATCCCGGTACGACGGCAACGCCGCTGTCGGCGCCGTTCTCCAAGAGCCTGCCACCCGAAAAACTGTTCAGCGCCGAGCTGACTGCAGAGCGTCTGTGCGGGGTAATCGAAGAACTCAGCGCCGAGGACAACGGCCGGTTCGTGCACTGGGACGGCACCGATTTACCCTGGTAGGGTTCAGTCGTCCCGCCACTCCCAGCGCAGGGGCTGGCCAAAGTCATCCATAATCAGTTTTTTGCGCGGTTCGCGCCGGCGCTGCCCATGCCCTTGACCTTTGGCGGTCAGGGGTGGCTTGGGTTTGCGTCTGGCTTCGATGGCCGCCACGATCTCGTTGACCAGGGTGCGCGGCTCAGGCTCGCTGCGCGGAGGGAAGACTTCCTTCAGGGGCTGGTTATCTACCCGGCCACTCAAACCCCGCTGAACCTCATTGATACTCCCGCCGGAACGCAAAAACGCGTCCAGCTGCTGGTTCAACTCCTGGCGCAGTTGGTGTTTGGTTTTGGTGGGTTTCATGGCGTTAGCGGCCCGCCGGGCGCAAAATTTGAGGCATCGGGCCAGAATACCAGTCGCGCCCGGTGGCGGCAACGCCCCAGCCTCGCATCCGGCGTGGCTTTTGGGTAAACTGCGCGCTCTCATTTTTCCGCGCACCCAGTAGCCCGACCATGACTCGCCAGGCCAGCCTCAAGATCACCGAAATTTTTTACTCGCTCCAGGGCGAGGCGCGCACTGTGGGCCTGCCCACGGTCTTTGTGCGCCTGACCGGCTGTCCGCTGCGCTGCGGCTATTGTGACTCCGAGTACGCCTTTTACGGCGGCGAGCGCCTGAGTCTGGACGAAATTCTCGCCCAAGTGGCCAGTTATGGTGCCCGGCACGTGTGCGTCACCGGTGGCGAGCCCCTGGCCCAGCCCGACTGTTTGCCCCTGCTCAATGCCCTGTGCGACGCCGGCTATGCGGTGTCTCTGGAAACCAGTGGTGCCCTGTCCCTGGAAGGCATCGATGAGCGGGTGAGCAAAGTCATGGATCTGAAAACCCCCGGCTCCGGCGAGGTGGCGCGCAACCGTTGGGAGAATATCCCCCTGTTGCAGGCGCAGGATCAGGTCAAGTTTGTGATCTGTAGCCGCGAGGATTACCAGTGGGCGCGCCTTAAGCTCGATGAGCACCAATTGCTTGAACGGGTCGGGGAGGTGCTGTTTTCCCCGTGCCACGGCGAGGTCGAACCCGCGACCCTGGCGGACTGGATCCTGGCGGACCGCCTGCCGGTGCGCTTCCAGATGCAGTTGCACAAACTGCTCTGGGGCGACAAGCCCGGCCACTGACCGAACGAGGAATACTGACGTGAGTAAAAAAGCCGTTGTCCTGGTCTCCGGCGGACTGGATTCCACCACCGTGCTCGCCATCGCCCGCAGCGAAGGCTATGACTGTTACACCATCAGTTTCGACTACGGCCAGCGCCACCGGGCCGAGTTGCTCGCCGCTGAGCGCACCGCCGCTGCCCACGGCAGCCTGGAGCACAAGGTGGTCAAGCTCGACTTGCGCAGCATCGGTGGCTCAGCCCTGACCGACGACCGCATCGATGTGCCCGAAGAAGAGAGCGAGGGCGTGCCGGTCACCTATGTGCCGGCGCGCAACACGGTTTTCCTGTCTATTGCACTGGGCTGGGCCGAGGTCCTGGGGGCCGAGGATATCTTTATCGGCGTTAACGCCGTGGACTTCTCCGGCTACCCGGACTGCCGTCCGGAGTATATTGCCGCCTTTGAAACCATGGCCAACCTGGCCACCCGCGTCGGCACTGAAGGCGGTCACCTGAGCATCCGTACGCCGCTGATTGACTTGACCAAGGGCGAGACCATTCGCCAGGGGCTGGCGCTGGGGGTGGACTACGCGCTCACCGTGTCCTGTTACCAGGCGGATGAGGATGGACGCGCCTGTGGCCGCTGTGACTCCTGTCGTTTGCGCCGCCAGGGCTTTGTTCAGGCTGGGGTCGCAGACCCCACCCGCTATCGGGTTTGATTGGCGGGTAAGGCGCGGAAAAATCAGCGAATTTCTGCGATTGAGCCCTTGTATTTCTCGCCAAAATCTTTAATATACGCGCCTCCTTGAGTTGGGTCGTTAGCTCAGTGGTAGAGCAGTTGGCTTTTAACCAATTGGTCGATGGTTCGAATCCATCACGACCCACCACCCAATTCCCGGACATTCGGCACCGCCGGAGTCTTTCAAAAAGCACCGCTTTGCGGGTCGTTAGCTCAGTGGTAGAGCAGTTGGCTTTTAACCAATTGGTCGATGGTTCGAATCCATCACGACCCACCATCTTGTGACAGGCGCCCAATCGGGCGCCTGTTGTGTTTCTGGCCGTTGAATTGTGCGCAATTGGATCTTTGGGCGGCCCGCCCGGTCTATGGTAATATGGCCCGCTATTGCAACCTGGATTGAACGTTATGTCAGCTGAACAACCCCTGGTGAGCCGGGAGGCGCAGGTGGCCAGCGAGGCCGCGCGCGAATTGGTTCAAGCGCATCTGGCGCGCGCCTGGCACGCCCCCCAGTACACACCCGAGCAGGAACAAGCTTACCGCGAACGGATTAAAGTGCTGTTACAGCAGCATAACGCCGTGCTTGTGGCTCATTATTACACCGACCCTCTGATTCAGGCCTTGGCCGAAGAGACCGGTGGCTGCGTGGCTGACTCTCTGGAAATGGCCCGCTTCGGCAAGGACCATCCGGCAGACACGCTGGTTGTCGCCGGGGTCAAATTTATGGGCGAGACCGCCAAGATCCTCACACCGGAAAAGCGCGTGCTGATGCCGACTCTGGAGGCCACCTGTTCCCTGGATCTGGGCTGCCCGGTCGAGGCCTTCTCGGATTTCTGCGACCAACACCCGGATCGCACCGTAGTGGTCTATGCCAATACTTCGGCTGCAGTCAAAGCCCGGGCCGACTGGGTGGTCACCTCCAGCATTGCGCTGGACGTGGTGGACTACCTGGACAAGCGCGGCGAAAAAATCCTCTGGGCACCGGACAAACACCTGGGCAACTACGTCAAAAAGCAGACCGGCGCCGACGTACTCCTGTGGGATGGCGCCTGCATCGTGCACGAAGAGTTCAAATCCAAAGGTGTGGAAGACCTGAAAACCCTGTACCCGGACGCGGCGGTGCTGGTGCACCCGGAATCGCCGGACTCGGTGGTGGCGTTGGCGGATGTGGTGGGCTCTACCTCGCAGCTGATCAAGGCGGCGCAGACCCTGCCGAACCAGACCTTTATCGTCGCGACTGATCAGGGCATCTTCTATAAGATGCAGCAGCTGTGTCCGGACAAGACCTTTCATGTCGCCCCCACCGCCGGCAACGGCGCCACCTGCCGCAGCTGCGCCAGCTGCCCGTGGATGGCCATGAACGCCCTGGAAAACCTGGCAGATGTGTTCGAGCGCGACGACAACGAGATCCATGTCGACCCGGCCCTGGCGGAGCAGGCCATGGTGCCCTTGCAACGCATGCTGGACTTCAAAAAGTAGCGCCAGTACCATGGCGCCTTTGTTTTGATACCTCAGCCCCACCAAGGGCCAACCCCTGACACTGGAGTCCGCGATGATTAGAGGCAGCATTGTTGCCCTGGTTACCCCCATGACCCCCGACAACGCCCTGGACTGGGACAGTCTGGAGCGTCTGGTGGAGTGGCATATCGAGCAAGGTACCAACGCCCTGGTGGCGGTAGGCACCACCGGCGAATCGGCCACCCTGGACTTTAAAGAGCACAAACAGGTCATCAAACGCGTGGTCGAGCAGGTCAAGGGTCGCATCCCGGTGATTGCCGGTACCGGTGCCAACTCCACCGCCGAGGCCGTGGAGCTGACCCAGTCCGCCAAGGACTCGGGCGCAGACGCCTGTCTATCAGTCACCCCTTATTACAACAAGCCGACCCAGGAAGGCCTGTTTCTGCACCACGACTATATCGCCAAGGCCGTGGCGTTGCCGCAATTGCTGTACAACGTGCCGGGCCGTACCGGTGTGGATATGTTGCCTGAGACCGTCCTGCGCCTGGCCCAGGTGCCCAATATCGTGGGTATCAAGGAAGCCACCGGCGATATGGTGCGCGCCCGTACCCTGATTGAGAACACCGGCAAGGACTTCGTGGTCATCTCCGGTGACGACGCTACGGCCGTGGAATTGATGCTTTTGGGCGGCGATGGGGATATTTCTGTCACCGCCAATGTCGTACCCAAGGCCATTGCCCGCCTGTGCCAGCTGGCGATCGACGGCAAAGCCGACGACGCCCGGGCGCTCAACGATGAGTTGATGCCCCTGCATAAGGCCATGTTTGTGGAGTCCAACCCGATTCCGGCCAAATGGGCAGTACAGCAAATGGGCCTCATTCAGGGCGGTATCCGCCTGCCGATGACGCCCCTGTCGGAACAATTTCACGAGCCGGTCCGTGCGGCCCTCGTTAACGCCGGAGTGCTATAAGAGACGTTTCATGACAATAATGTGTGTTAAAAAGGCGCGCCTGTGGCGCCTCGCGCTGTTGGGTTTTGCTGCGGCATCACTCAACGGCTGTATCCTTTGGGGCGACGACGGTTACTTTCGCAACCGCGAAGATGACTACCTGAAGGCGGATAACATCCAGCCGCTGGTCATTCCGAGTGATCTCGACAGTGGCCGCATCGGCGAGCTCTACGAGATTCCGCCCATTACCGAGGTCGACGATGCCTTCCGTCCGGAGGCCAACCGCTACGCCGTACCCCGGCCGCAACCGCTGTCCACCAACATGCTCGAAGAGCGGGTGCGTATTCAGCGTCTGCAAGAGCAGCGCTGGATCCTGATGAATGTTTCTCCCGGCGAAGTATGGCCCCGGGTGCGCCACTTCCTGAACCAGAACGATCTGGGTGTGGAGCGCGCCGATACCAGTCTGGGGCTTCTGGAAACCAGCTGGGTGGAATTCCGTACCGACCCGACCAATTACGATCGCTACCGGATCCAGATTGACCGTGGCGTTCACGCGGATACTACGGAAATCCATATCCTGCACATGAGCGCACCGCAGGAGCAGGTCCAGGCCGGCGATATTCCCGACTGGCCGAGCCGCTCTTCCAGCGGCGAGCGTGAAAGCTGGCTGCTCGACGAGCTGGCCGCGACCCTGGCGGCAGATGCCGATACCGTGGGCACCTCGCTGTTGGCTCAGGATATTGGCGGGCGCACCAAGGCGGGCGTGCAGATGCGCGGCGCCGAGCCGGTGCTCAACCTGGAGCTGGATATGGAGCGCGCCATCGCGACCCTGACCCATGCCACCAACCGGGAAGGCTTTACCCAGCTTGATCGTGACTCCAGTGCCGGTGTGTATTATCTGCATTATCGCCGTCCGCCGGATTCCGAGCCGGGCTGGTTCCGGCGTACCTTTACCCGTGCGGGGCGGGCCCAGCCTGAACCCAGCTCACCCTATACTTTGGATGCTCTGCTGGCCAACCTGCCGGAGAACGTACTCGAAGCACCCGGTGATGGCAGTGCTGAACGCGCTTCCCCGGATGCGCCCGGCTACCTGCTGGTGGTGCGCGGTGAAGCGGGCAGCGTCGATGCCTACTTGCGCGACCCCTATGGCCAGCGCTTGCCCTCGCGTCAGGCGCGTGAGCTGCTGACCATCCTGCGCAATAACCTGCTTTAAGGCGCTGCCGAGTGCGCTTTGCGTCACTGGGCAGCGGCAGCAGTGGCAATGCCACGCTGGTGGAGTGGGATGAGGGCGCGCTGCTGATTGATTGCGGCTTCAGCGCCAAAGAGGCGGAGCTCCGCCTCCAGCGCCTGGGCCGTCGCGCCGATGAGCTGCTCGCGATACTGGTCACCCACGAACACGGGGACCACATCAAAGGCGTCGCGGCCTTGGCCCGGCGCCATCAACTGCCGGTCTATATGACCCCAGGCACCTACCAGAGCCGCGACTACGGGCGTCTGCCCGATCTGCGCCTGATCGAAGGCTACGGCCGCTTTTCGCTGGCCGGTTTGGCGGTTCAGCCTGTCGCAGTGCCCCACGATGCCCGCGAACCGACACAATTTGTGCTCGAACGGGCGGGCAAACGCTTGGGAATCCTCACCGATTTGGGTAGTATTACGCCCCACGTAGAGGCCAGCTATCAGGGCTGTGACGCGCTGGTGCTGGAGGCCAATCACGACCCGGGCATGCTTGCCTCCGGCCCTTACCCGGTGTCACTCAAGCGCCGCGTAGGCGGACAGTGGGGGCACCTGAGTAACCAGCAGGCTGCAGGCCTTCTTGAGCGTCTGGAGCGCGAGCGACTGCAACATCTGGTCGTGGCCCATATCAGCCAGCAGAACAATAGCCTGGCCGTAGCGCAACAGACGTTAGCCGGGGTAACGGCAGACATCCAGCAAACCATTTATGCGTGCCAGGACCAGGGCTTCGACTGGCTGGCACTGACTTAACAGCGATTGATACTGAAAGGTACACCCATGGAAAAGCGCGACGAGCTTTACGCCGGCAAGGCCAAATCCGTTTACACCACCGATAACCCCGATTATCTGGTGCTGTTGTTCCGCAACGACACCTCGGCGTTTGACGGCAAAAGAATTGAGCAGCTCGAACGCAAAGGCATGGTCAACAACAAGTTCAATGCCTTTATCATGGAAAAACTGGCCGCTGCCGGTATCCCCACGCACTTTGAAAAACTGCTGTCGGATACCGAGTGTCTTGTAAAAAAACTCGACATGATTCCGGTGGAGTGTGTAGTGCGCAACTTTGCGGCGGGCTCGATCTGTCGCCGCTACGGTGTTGAAGAAGGCATCGCCCTGACGCCGCCAACCTTTGAATTCTTTCTCAAAAACGATGCTCTGGGCGATCCCATGGTGAACGAGTACCACATCGAGTCGTTTGGCTGGGCGAAACCTGAACAATTGACTAAAATGAAAGAGCTGACGTTCAAGGTCAACGATGTGTTGGTGGAGTTGTTTGCCGGTGGCAACATGCTGTTGGTGGACTTCAAGATCGAATTTGGCCTGTTCAACGGCGAAATCGTTCTGGGCGATGAGTTCTCTCCCGATGGCTGCCGCCTGTGGGACAAGGACACGCGCGAGAAGCTGGATAAAGACCGCTTCCGCCAGAACCTCGGCAATGTGGTTGAATCCTATGAGCTGGTGGGTCAACGTTTGGGATTGACGTTTTAACCCCGCAGGCCCCCCAGACTCCATAGGAAAAAGCCGGGCTGCCAACGAGCTGCCCGGCCATTATAACAAGGAGCCCTGTATGCCAGAGCGTCGTCAATATAAGCGCACCTCCGCCGCTATTCGGGTGGAGATGCAGCATCCCAGTATCGGCCTGATTGTCGGCTTTACCAAAGACATATCCGACGGTGGTGCCCGGGTTGAAATCGAAAACCAGCCTTGCCCGCCAGTGGGTACCGAGCTACAGGTGCGCTTTCGAAAGAGCGTGGGTCCGATCAATCTGGACCCGGTCAGGATGCGCGTTATGCACCAAAACCGTAACGCTATCGGTCTCTCGTTTGTTCGCTAGTGGTGCGCGTTGACCTGAATGCGCATCGGACGCGTGCAAAACCCGCCGCTTTTGTCCAAAAGTCGGCACTTCTTCGCTTTTGGTCTTAAATTTGCTTTGTCATAGGCAGTGGTACCCGGTTGCGGGTGCGCTTACCTGTGCGAGGCAGAGCCATGAATCAATCCCGGCGCGATACGCCGTCAAATGTCGCCACCCCCGCCTCAGCGGGCGTGGCCGAATACCTGCTGGCTTCCAAACGTTGTGACCTGCTCGGGCTGGAGTTGCTTCTGGGGACGGGCCAGTTGGTGGCGGCCATCAGCAACCTGGTACATGCACTGCAGCTGGAGCGCGGGGCCTCCAACATGTACCTGGGCTCAGGCGGGCAGCGTTGCGCCGAGGTGCGGCAAACCCAGATCGACAAGGCCCGGGTGGCCGAGCAGGTGTTTCGGGCAAGCCTTGCCGGAGTCGATATCGAGTCGCACTGCAACGCTGGCGCGAGCCGTTTGTTCAACCGCATAGCCGGTGCTCTGCACGGGCTGGATGAACTGGGTCAGGTACGCATCGACATTGATCAGCTCAAACCCCAACCCAGTAGTATCATCGATGGCTACGGCCAGTTGATACAGAGCCTGTTGGCGATTGTTTTTGAAACCGCGGACTCGGCCTCGGATCCGGACATCTCCCGCAGTCTGGTGGCCATGTTTCACCTGATGCAGGGCAAGGAGTTCGCCGGGCAGGAGCGCGCTGTGGGCTCGGCCGGGTTTGCCCAGGGCAACTTTGATCAACAGTTCTCGCGCCGATTGCGGCACTTGATCGACAATCAGGAACGCTGTTTTCAGATCTTTTTTGATTTTGCCGAATCCGAAGCTCTGGCGCAGTGGCAGCAAACCGTCTCGGTGCATCAGGTCGAGCTGGAACGTTTTCGGCGAATTGCGTTTGCCGCGGTGGCCGATGGCGTCGCCGACCGGGATCTGAGCGATGCCTGGTTCGCCTGCACTTCAAAACGGATCAACGCCATGAAGGCTCTGGAGGACACTCTGGAGCTGTCACTCACCGCTTTGTGCCAATGCAAAATCAAGGCGGCGCGCTCGGACCTTACCTGCCACAAAGTACAGATTGATCAGCTGGCGAAAGCCCGCGACACCGGCGCCATGGCGGTGTTCTTCAGTCGCGACTCGGTGGCGGGCCTGAATGAAAGTGCCCCCCACACCTACGACACCGGATGCACCGGTACCCAGCTCGGACGCTCGCTGTTTGAGTTGGTACAGAGCCAGGCGCTCAAGTTACAGGCGATGAGCGAAGAATTACAGCAGGCGAGGGCAGCACTGGAAGAGCGCAAGTGCGTGGAGAAGGCCAAGGGCATGCTGATGCGCTGTCGCGACCTGAGCGAAGACGAGGCCTACCGCTTTTTACGCAAGGTCGCCATGGCGCAGAATCGCCGCCTGGCCGATGTCGCCAAAGACACCCTGGCGATGGAAGATCTGTTTACCGCGAAAAGCTGAGCCAAAGAACCGACCCCGATACACGCCTGTAATCGGGGCCGTTTCCCGGGTATCAGGCGCGCTTGGCGCTCGCCTGAGGGACAGGGTTGGCCTTATCGGCCTTGGGCAGCGGGGCGACTTTGCGTTGCTTCTCGTGCAGGAAGCGCAGCACCTCGCGCCGGTAGTGGTTGTACTCGGGGTTGTCTGCCAGGGCGATGCGGTCGCGCGGGCGCGGCAGGCGAATATCGAGAATTTCCCCGATGGTGGCCTCCGGGCCGTTGGTCATCATCACAATCCGGTCAGATAGCAACACCGCCTCGTCAACATCGTGAGTGATCATCAACACGGTATTGTTCAGTTCGGCCTGGATGCGCATCACCTCGTCTTGCAGGTGGGCGCGGGTCAGTGCATCGAGCGCGCCAAAGGGCTCGTCCAGCAGCAATAGCTTGGGCTCCATGGCGAGCGCCCGGGCAATACCGACTCGCTGTTTCATGCCCCCGGAAATTTCCGACGGCAAGCGGTTGAGCGCGTGCGACATGCCCACCATCTCCAGATTTTTCAGAGCCCAGGCTTTGCGTTCGGTGGCGTTTTTTTTGTTCTTGAAGACCTTGTTGACGGCGAGCGTCACGTTCTCGTACACCGTCAGCCAGGGCAGCAGCGAGTGGTTCTGAAACACCAGGCTGCGATCCGGCCCGGGCGCATTCACTTCCTTGCCATCGAGAATCACATAGCCGCTGCTGGCGGTGTGCAATCCGGCGATGATATTGAGCAAGGTGGACTTGCCGCAGCCCGAGTGGCCGATGATGGAAATGTACTCGCCTTTCTCAACCGTCAGGTTGACCTTGTCCAGAACGCGGGTGGTGTTGGGCTCGGTGCCGAATACCTTGTCGACGCTGTCGACACTCAAGTAACGATTGTTCATGATCTTCTCCTGTGCGGAATCGAGTAGTCAGTGGCGGTTAAGAGGCGGTGCCACGGGTGACGCGCTTGCCGACCAAACCGACCAGAGCATCCAGGGCATAACCCACCAGTCCGACGTAAATCAGTGCCAACACGATGTCGCTGATTTGCGAGGCGTTCCAGGCATCCCAGATAAAGAAGCCGATACCGACACCGCCAATCAACATCTCGGCGGCGACAATCGCAAGCCAGGACAGACCGATGCCGATGCGTAAACCGGAGAACACATAGGGCGCGGCGGCGGGCAACATGATCTTGGTAAAGTTTTCAAAACCGTTGAGGCGTAACACTCGCGCAACGTTGCGATAGTCTTCCGGAATATTGCGCACACCCACCGAGGTATTGATGATGATCGGCCAGATCGCGGTGATAAAAATCACAAAGATGGCCGAGGGATTACTGGCCTGAAAGGCCGCCAGGGAAATGGGCAACCACGCCAGTGGCGGCACCGTGCGCAGGACCTGAAAGAGCGGGTCCAGCCCGCGCATGGCCCAGGTGGATTTGCCCACCAACACGCCCAGGGCGACGCCGACAATCACGGCCAGTGAATAACCGTAGGCAACCCGTTCCAGGCTCGCCAATACCTGCCAGCCCATGCCCACGTCGTTGCCGCCGTAATCGTAAAAGGGATTGACGATCAACTCCCAGGTGTCGTCCAGCATTTGCGACGGCGCGGGCAGCATGGCGCCGGGGCGTGAGCAGAGCACTTCCCAGAGCAATAGCAGAGCACCGATGACCACCACCGGCGGCACTATTTGACGCAGGAAAAACCGCCCGACGCGCCGACCGTGTTGGGCCAGAGTTTCAGCACTGGGCAGTTGCAGGCGCGCCACCGGCGAGCTCACTGCAAGGGTTTTTGATTCAGACATAATGACTTCCTCTTGACGTAAATCGGCTTAACCCATGCGGGTGATGGCCAGACTTTCGAGATAGGCTTTGGGGTTTTCCGGGTCGAATACCTTGCCGTCGAAAAAGGTTTCTTTACCGCGCGAGGTGGACTCGGGAATATCCGCTTTGTCGATCCCCAAACGGGCGGCGGCATCGCGCCAGATATCTTCGCGGTTGACCCGGTTCACCAGGCTTTGGGTATCCAGATCCAGTGGCAGGTTGCCCCAGCGTTGGTTCTCGGTCAGGAACCAGAGGTCGTGGCTCTTGAACGGGTAGGAGGCGTGATCGTTCCAGTAACGCATCTGATCCGGGTGGTTTTCCACTACGCGCCCGGTGCCGTAATCGAAGTTGCCCTGCATGCGGTCGATAATGTCGGCGTAAGGCGCGTGAATCCAGCGACGACGCGAACAGATCTGCGCGACTTCTTCCTTGTTTTCCGCTTGCTCGCAAAAAATCTGCGCTTCCATCACCGCCATCACCAGCGCCCGGGTGGCGTTGGGATTGTTGTCGACATAATCGGCGCGCAGGCCGAGGGCTTTTTCCGGATGGTTGTGCCACAGCTCGCCGGTGGTGTTGGCGGTGTAGCCGATATTCTGGTTCACCAGTTGCTGGTTCCAGGGCTCGCATACGCAAAAGGTATCCATGCTGCCGACCCGCATATTGGCGACCATTTGCGCCGGGGGCACCACGATGGTGTCAATGTTGCGATAGGAGTCGATCCCGCCCGCGGCCAACCAGTAGCGAATCCACAAATCGTGGGTGCCGCCGGGAAAAGTCATGGCCGCGCGCACGGCATCGCCACCGCTGCGCTTCGCCGCCAGCGCTTTGGCAAACTCGGTGGTGTCGAGGCCGACGTTCAGGTCCTTGTATTCATTGCCCACGGAGATGCATTGTCCGGCCAGGTTCAAACGCGCAACGATACGCATGTCCACCTGATCGCTCATGGCGCCGGCAGTCATCAGGTAAGGCATGGGGGTCAGAATATGCGCCCCGTCGATACCGCCGCGACGGGAGCCGAGCACCAGATTATCGCGGGTCGTGCCCCAGGATGATTGCTTGAGTACCTGCACATCATCCATGCCGTGTTTGGCAAACAGACCTTTTTCCGCCGCGACAAACAGCGGCGCCGCATCGGTCAGCGCAATAAAACCCAAACGCGCAGAGCGGGTTTCGGGCTTGCCATTACTGGCCCAGGCGAGTGAATTGAAGCCGGGTCCGGTGAGACCAGAGAGGGCCGTGCCCCCGGCAGCCAGAGCCATGCCCTTGAGTACGCCCCGACGGGTCAGTCCGTTGTTGTTTGTGCGGTCAGTCATGTTTGTTCCTCGCATAAAAAAAGCCCGCTAGATCACCGCGCTCGTTGAGGGCGGGGGTCTGCGGGCATCATTACCTGCTATGGAGAAGCCGACGTTGGCTACTCACGATGAGTCACAATGGATTTTGCAGAGTTCGTGCCAACAACGTTAAGTCGTTGCTTTTACGAGAAAAGTGGTTGTTCAGGCGGGATAAGGTGCACGCAAATGCAAAGGCTTTGTGCATGAGGTTGGTGCGCGGTAGAGCACGCGCTCACGATTGTGGGGCGCGCTCAAGTTCAAGAAAGGTCAGGATTCGCACTGCTCGGGCAGGGTCAATTCGCCGTTCATGACGTCCGCGAGCTGTGCCAGATCGCCGCACGGCAATGCCGGATTGTCGCTGACATCGAGCTGTTCCAGGCGCAACAGACTGAGCAGCGGCGCGGCGTCGGTCAGCGGGTTGTCGCGCAGTACCAGAATACGCAAGCGTGAGAGCTTGGCCAACTCGGGCGCTTCCGCCAGGGCGTTACTGGCCAGGTTCAGCTCCTCGAGGGCGTTGAAACGTTCCAGCCCGGCCAGAGTCTCAATGCCGGCGCTGCTGCAATTGAGGTGTTTGAGTTGACGTGCCTCGGTGATGCGTTGGTCCTGAATGGTCTGCTCGATGCACACGCGCAGGCGCTCGTCGGCGACGTCGATATCACGCAGCAGCGAGGGCGGCATATAGACCACCTGCTCGTTCAGGGTCAGGGCATAGTTGCCGCACCCGGTCAGTGTGGCTGTCAGCGCCAGGGCGGTGAGCCAGCGGGCCAAAGTGCGAAGTGGGTTATCGCTCAACATAGGGAAATCTGCTATAACTAGGGGTCTTGGTAAATGGCGTTGCGGCGTCTCCAAGTATAACCTGTGTACGTACTTTGAGCGATGAGTGTCTAACAATAGCGTACGTGTTTTTGAGTTAAGAGGAATGACTATGAAAGCGTGGATTGTGATTTTAGCGGCCCTGGGCCTGGTGGCTTGTACCACCACCGACCCCTACACGGGTGAGCAGCGGACCAGCCGCACCGCCGCCGGTGCGGGCATCGGCGCCGTGGCCGGTGCCGTGATTGGCGCGGCCTCAGCCAGCCGCAGCGACCGTCGTCGCGGTGCCGTGACCGGTGCCATTGCCGGTGGCGCCATTGGTGGCGGTGTGGGCGCCTACATGGACCGTCAGGAACGTAAATTGCGCGAGCAGCTGCAGGGCACGGGTGTGCAGGTTCAGCGTGAAGGAGACATCATCTACCTGATTATGCCGGGCAACATCACCTTTGATGTCAACAGTCACCACGTGCGCTCCGAGTTCTTTGAAGTGCTCAACTCTGTGGCGCTGGTGGTTCAAGAGTTCGACAAAACCGTGATTGAAGTGAGTGGTCACACCGATTCCACCGGCAGCGATGCCATCAACAATCCGCTCAGTGAGCGTCGTGCCAGCAGTGTGGGCGATTACCTGATCAGTCAGCGCGTATCGCGCGACCGTATCCATACGGTCGGTTACGGTTCACGCTACCCGATCGCCAGCAACGCCACCGCCGAAGGCCGCGAAGCCAACCGTCGGGTCGAGCTGGAACTGATCCCCGTCGGTGACTGATCGCCGACAGGATGCAGATCAGTAGATTTCCGTGCTGATCTGCCCGGGGGCAAAGCGCTGGTGACGGCGCAGCCCCCGAACCTCCAACAGGGCCTGAGCGCCTTTTACCATCCCCGGATTCCCACACAGCATCACATGGCTACGCTCGGCACTGATGGGCGTATTGGCCGCCATCTCCAGTAACCCCGATTCAATCAATGCCGGGATCCGTTGGCGCAGCGGCCAGGTGGGTTCGCGCGTCAGTGTGTGTAAAATCCGCAGGCGTCCGGCGTGGCGGTGCTGCAGGGCCTTGAGCTCATCCAGATAGGCGCGCTCGTGGTGGTCGCGCACCGAATGCACGAGAATTACCTGGCGGAATTTCTCCCAGGGGGCATCGGTGCCGAGCATACTCAGGTAGGGTCCCAGGCCCGAGCCGGTGGCCATCAGCCACAGGTCCTCAGTGGGTTGCACATGCCCCAGCGTAAAAAAACCCTGCGCGCGCGGGCCGCACAGAAACTGCTCGCCCTGGGTCATGGTCCAGAGCCAGCTCGACAACTGGCCTTCGGGTACCAGGTTGAACAGAATCTCGTGTTCTTTGGTGCCCGGCGGGTTTACCAGGGAGTAGGGGCGCACAATCTGTTTGTCCCCCATGGTGTAGGCCAGATTGACGAACTGCCCGGCTTCGAAGGGGGGTAACTCCGCCGTAAATCGGACTGAGCAGAGGCGCTCGTTCCACACAGTTTTTCCGGTCAGTGTTGCGCTCAGCCAGTTGGCCATGATCTCTCCGACTCCTTGTATTGATTGCCTTTCAGGATAGCACGACAATGCACAACGGAATGCCCGCCCGATAGCGGGCGACGTCAACCGTGGAAGCCTATTTGTGACAGAGAGTAAACCGGTAGCGGTGTGCTGCCCGACAACCGCCCACCACAGTGAAGCGCAGGCGCTGGCGACACAGCTCGGTCTGGATTTTTACCCCTCGGCCGCCACCGAGTTGCCGGGGGAGGTCGCGCTGGCGTTGCTCTGCGATGCCCAGGGCTGGGCTCTGCAACCCACCGGGTGCAAGGCGCCGGGGGCCGTGCGGGTGGATTTTGCCGGGGGCGCCGTGGATCACCGGCGCCGCTTCGGCGGCGGCAAGGGGCAGATGATCGCCAAGGCCGTGGGGCTCAAGGCCGGCGTTTACCCCCGGGTGCTGGATGCCACCGCCGGGCTTGGGCGCGATGCCTTTGTGTTGGCCAGCCTCGGGTGTCAGGTGGAACTGTTTGAGCGCTCCCCGGTGGTCGCCACCTTGCTGGCGGATGGCCTGGCACGGGCGTACGCCGAGGGCGACAGCGAGCTGCGCGGAATCGTTGCGCGTATGACCTTGCATGCACAGGATGCCCGTTCGGCGTTGGCGGACTGGACGCAGCCCTGGCGCCCGGATGTGGTGTACCTGGACCCGATGTTTCCCGAACGCCAGAAAAGCGCGCAAGTGAAAAAAGAAATGGCGCTGTTTCACGATCTGGTGGGGCGCGATGACGACGCCGGTGACCTGCTGGCCCCGGCACTGGCACTGGCGCACTACCGGGTGGTGGTCAAACGCCCGCGCAAGGCGCCGTTTCTGGCCGGGGTAGAGCCGGGCTATCAGCTTGCGGGCAAGACCAGCCGTTACGATATCTATCCACTCAAAGCGCTGCCCGCCGGGCTCAACGCCGAAACCAGAAGCGCAACACCCGACTGATCACCATGCGCACATGGGCCATCATGGACACGGTAAAGCCACAGGCGATCACCAGCACCGCCAGGGCGACCACCAACTCCTGGGTCAGTGAGGGCTCGAGCATCTGCGTGCCCCCGTAGAGAATCACCAACCCGAGAAAAAACAGCGCCACACCCAGGCGAAACTGTTTGAAGCTCGCGTGCAGGGGGGCGGTATAGTGGTGTTTGAACGCGCTGCGCCAGCGCTGCCAGTCAATCATGATCCCAGTGTACCCAAGGCGGCTAACGCACAACAGCGGTAATGGCTTCCAGGCGCACCGGGCGCTTGAGCCGCGCTTCCAGCGACGCCTTGATGGCGCTCAACTGGCCGGCGGCCAGAGGCTCCTCGGTGACCACCGTGGCCTGAATATAGAGCGGGTCGCCCAGCTGCACCTGAATATCCCGCAGGCGCACCCCCTGAGTCTGCCAGTCGGTCAGGGTGCTGATGATGCGGTGCTCCTGTACCATCCGGTGAAAGCCCAGCCCCAGCGGCAGGCTTACCAACACCACCAACGCCAGCGACACCAGCAATCCCCGGCGGGCGCGCTTGAAAGGGCTGTAGCCCAGCCACAGAAAGGTCAGTGCCGCTGCCAGAATGATGCCCGCCAGGTTGGTGAGGAACAACAGCAGCGCACCGGAAAACACCGTCCAGTTGAACCAGCCCAAACCGATCCCGGTCACCGCCAACGGCGGCACCAGCGCCACCGCAATGGCCACCCCCGCGAGGCTGCGGGCGACCTCCGAGCGGGCGTGGGCGTAGGCACCGGCGACCCCGGAAATGACCGCGACACCCAGATCGAGCAGGGTCGGGCGCAGGCGCGCGCCGATTTCGCTGTTGATATGTTCCAGGGGCGTGATGATCGCCAGGAGCATGGCGCAGGCGATGGCCAGGCCGATGCCTGTCGCGAGGGCCTTACCGCTGTCGAAAATCAGCCGCTCGTCCTGGCGCAGCAGGCCCATGGCCATGGAGATGATCGGTGCCATCAACGGCGCCAGAATCATTGCGCCGATAATCACCGGGGCCGAATTGGCAAACAGCCCCACCGTTGCCAGCAGCGTCGAAAGGATCATCAACATCACATAGGCTTCGGAGGTGCGGGCGTTGTCGCGCAGGAGCAAAAACAGCTCGCGGAACTCCTCGGTGGCGGCGTGGTGAATCCAGGGCATGGGGTGGGCGATCAACTGGTTGCGCGCCTCCCCGGTGGGCAGCGCCTGGGTCTTGAAGATCTCCTTGGTATCGCCCTGGTTGCCGTTCTCGGTGGTGATATGGCGCCCGGGCACCAGTTGCAGCTGTTTCTGCTCCACTCGCAGCAACAGTTGGCTCTCCTCATGGTTGACGCCATCAAGGGTGTAGGGCACCGGTTTGGGGCTGGTAATGCTCAGGCGCTGGCTTTTGATGTGCCCGACAAAGGGCGGCAGTTTATGGCTGCTGCGTGCGGGCAGGACGGCCGAGGTGAGCAAAAACCGGATCAGCTCAAAGACGCTGCGCGGAGCCAGAACCAGGGTGTGGAGCATGCCGTCGCTGGCGCTGCTGTCGTCCAGCAGACGTCGCGACAGGGGTGAGCTGCGCCCGTGCTCGACCGCGACAATGCCCAGAGCGGCGGTGTCCACTACCTTGTCCTTCTGGGTAATCAGGCGAAAGGGACTGAGGGTCAGGTGAGTCAGGCTGGGCAGCAGTTTGGCCAGGCGCCCGAGCCGGGTCCAGAGCGAATCGCTCGCCACCCGGGCCGGCTTCAGGCTGTAGGTATCGCCAATCACCACCGAGTTCAGCACCGGCTCATCGTTGCAGTAGAGCAGGTCAACGGCGACCGCGCTCTCGTTGGCGAGAACATCCGCCACCGCGTGCTCCAGACGATTGGCCACGCCAAAACCGAGGCGCGCGTGGGTCATGTCCGGATGGGGCAGCAGCGCCAGTTGCCAGTGGTGCGTCAGGCACAGGGGCAGTAACTGTTTGAGCAGGTGATCGTTCAGCCAGGTGACCACCCGGGCGCCCTCGGGCAGCACGGGGGCTTCATCGTCGCCGTAGGGAATCAGTATCGGCGTTCGCGCCCCGAACAGGGGCACTACAGACTGGTGAACAAACTCGTGGTCTTCAGGTTCAAACAACAGGTGCAGCGGGGTGTCAGTCACTGACGGCTCCGAATCAGAAAAAGCTGGGTTTGCAGGCGTGTTTGTAGTATATACGCCCGAGAACTTTCCGTCGGCGCGATTTCCCTGGAGCAACGCCATGAGTACACAGCCTGTTTTTGACCGCGGCCCCGGCGATGGCGACCTGTACGAGCAGATCGCCGTGGCGCTGGAGCGCGATGGCTATATCGTGTTGCCCCACGCGCTCGACCTGGCCGCCGTGGATGGCCTGTTCCTGGACCTGAAAAGCGTCGACGAGGAAGAGTTCAAGCGCGCGGGTATCGGCCGCCAGAGCGACTTCCAGGTCAACCCCTTTGTGCGCTCGGATCGGGTGCGCTGGCTCGACGGCGAAACCCCGTCGGCGCGGGTATTTCTGGACTGGATGGAAGCGCTCAAGCTGGCGCTCAACCGGCGCCTGTTTCTGGGCTTGTTCGACTACGAATGCCACTACGCCAGCTACCCCGTGGGGGCCTTCTATAAAAAACACGTGGACGCTTTCAAAGGCCGCTCCAACCGGGTCCTGTCGACGGTGTTTTACCTCAACCCGGTGTGGCAGCCCGGCGATGGGGGCGAGCTGGTGATTTACGACCCGAACACCGATCAGGTACTTGAAAAAGTGCTGCCGGAATACGGCAAGCTGGTGATTTTTCTGAGTGAGGAATTTCCCCACGAAGTGCTCGCCGCCCAGCGCGAGCGCTACAGTATCGCTGGCTGGTTCCGGGTCAACGCCAGCTCCGCTGCACTGGCCGATCCCGCAGCCTGACGGCCAGGGCAATTGCCCGTCAAAGGGTGCTAGACTGGGCCCATGACTTCTGACCTTATTAGCGACCTCGCACAACTGCGCTTCGACAACCGGTTTGTCGAAGCGCTGCCCGCCGACCCGGACGACAGCAACAGCCGCCGTCAGGTGTACGGCGCCTGTTACTCCCGCGTCAAACCCACACCGGTGAAAGCGCCCCAACTCGTGGCCTATGCCCGCGAGGTGGCCGAGCTGCTCGACCTGGCCCCGGAAGCCTGCGAGACCGACACCTTTACCCAGGTCTTTACCGGTAACCGCCTGCTGCCGGGCATGGATCCCCACGCCAATTGCTACGGCGGCCACCAGTTCGGCCACTGGGCCGGACAACTGGGCGACGGCCGGGCCATCAACCTGGGGCAGGTGCTCAACCGGCGCGGCGAACACTGGACCCTGCAACTCAAAGGCGCCGGCCCCACACCCTATTCGCGCAGCGCCGACGGCCTGGCGGTACTGCGCTCCTCGGTGCGCGAGTTTCTGTGCAGCGAAGCCATGCACCACCTGGGGGTGCCCACCACCCGCGCCCTCAGCCTGACCCTCACCGGTGAGCAGGTGGTGCGCGACATGTTCTACGACGGCAACCCCCAGCCTGAGCCGGGCGCCGTGGTGTGCCGGGTCGCCCAGAGCTTTACCCGCTTCGGGAGCTTTGAGATCTACGCCGCCCGGGGCGAACACGAGTTGCTTAAACGTTTTACCGACTACACCCTGCGCGCCGACTTCCCCCACCTGGGCGAACCGGGCAAGGCGGCCTACCTGGCGATGTTTGAAGACGTCTGCCGCAGCACCGCCCAAATGATCGCCCACTGGATGCGCGTGGGCTTTGTCCACGGCGTGATGAACACCGACAACCTGTCCATCCTCGGGCAAACCATCGACTACGGCCCCTACGGCTGGCTCGAAGACTTCGACCCCAACTGGACCCCCAACACCACCGACGCCCAGGGCCGCCGCTACCGCTACGGCAACCAACCGCAAATCGCCCTGTGGAATCTGGCCCAGCTGGGCAACGCCCTCTACCCACTCATCGACGAGGTTGAGCCCCTGCAGGCCGCCCTGGACAGCTACCGCGAGGAATACCAGACCTGCCGCCAGCGCGACACCGCCGCCAAACTGGGCCTGACCCAACTGCAGAACGACGACCTCTGGGTGGAGGAGTTGCACAAAGTGCTGCAACTCACCGAAACCGACATGACCATTTTCTACCGCCTGCTCGCCGACTTCGATCCACGCCTGGACACGGACACCGACGAACGTAGTGATGCCGAACTGATCGAACCCCTCCAGCCGGCCTACTACCAACCCCTGAAACCCGACCAGCAAAAACGCACCGCCCAATGGCTGCGCGACTACCGCGAACGCCTGCAGCGGGACCGGATACTGCACGGGACCGACGACAGCACCCGGCGCGCCCGCATGAACGCCACCAACCCCAAATACGTCCTGCGCAACTACCTCGCCCAACAAGCCATCGACCGCGCCGAGCAGGGCGATTTCACCGAGATACACAACCTGCTCGAACTGCTGCGCCACCCCTACGACGAACAACCGGGCAAGGAAGATTACTTTGCGAAACGCCCGGAATGGGCAAGGCATAAGGCCGGGTGTTCGATGTTGTCCTGTAGTTCGTGACGGGAAATTGACGAGGCTGGGTGCGCATTTTTACCCCTAAAATTGCGCAGATCCCCATTTGCATTTTGGAAAGGGTGGTTTATAGTCAAGGACTTAGCAATGGAGGCAGGGATGTAAATGCGCACGCGCCAGCGGGAAAATGAGCATGCTTATATTTATCCCTCCTTTGGTTTATCTGAATCTGTTGAATCCTTTTTTAAATCAATGTTTTATGAAGGGTTTTTATAAATTGGTTCAGGGTGTTGTTGCGCATGCGCACTATATAGAT
>NZ_QGMQ01000001.1 GCF_003259155.1 Marinimicrobium alkaliphilum | reverse complement strand
CCGGAAAGCGGCGCCGGGAGCGCCGATTGACAACGCAGTTGGCCCGCAGGGCCGAGCGCGGGAAGCGCGAGTCACCTGAACCGGGAACCGGTTCAAGGACGGAGCCAAGGGAGCTACGCAGTGCCGGGGTTCATTCGGAAATGCTGAAATTTGGTGCCCGGAGCCGGACTTGAACCGGCACGAACTTTCGTTCGAGGGATTTTAAATCCCTTGTGTCTACCAATTTCACCATCCGGGCCGGGGAGGAATAGGTGGAGGCGCGAGCCGGAATCGAACCGGCCTAGCTGGATTTGCAATCCAGAGCATAACCACTTTGCTATCGCGCCTTATTTGAGAGCGCGCATTCTAACGAAAAACTTTTGGAAATCCTAGCGGTGACGCTAAAAACCCGTGATAAATCGTAGGGCGCGCTCAAAAAGCCGTCAGCCTGGCTATTCGCCGTCCAGTTTGCTGCCGGCTTTCAGGTGTGGCCAGGCCGCTTTCAGGTACAAAATCATCGACCACAGGGTCAGTGCCGCCGCGCCCGCGAGGGCTACAAAGCCCAACAGCTGGAGTATCGCCAGATTGGTGAGCAGTACGATAATCGCGGTCATCTGCAGAGTGGTTTTGACTTTGCCGATATAGGACACCGCGACACTGGCGCTTTTACCCAGCGCCGCCATCCACTCGCGCAGCGCGGAAATGACAATCTCGCGCCCGACAATCACCGCCGCCGCCCCGGCAAACCAGGGTTTGTCGTGGTGCAGTCCCACCAGCAGCAACAGGGCAATAACCACCATCAACTTGTCGGCAACCGGATCCAGGAAGGCGCCAAACGCCGTGCTCTGATTATATTTGCGCGCCACATAGCCATCCAGCCAGTCAGTGATCGCGGCAATGCTAAATATTGCTGCGGCTGCCAGGTAGGCCCAGCTCACCGGAAGGTAGAAGACCACCACGAACAGAGGGATCAACACGATACGGATCAGTGTTAGCTGGTTGGCCAGGGTCAGAGTCATGTACAGCGGTCCCGGTTGTTGTGGCTGTGAACGTCAAGTCAGATTGCGGGGATGATACTACAGGACTCAGTCGTTGTGGAAAAACCCATGGATTTCCTCCGCCAGGTGCCGGCTGATGCCCTTGACCTTGGCCAGATCAGTGACGCTGGCGCGCTGGATCTCCTGCAGTCCGCCGAAGTGGCGCAGCAGCTCACGCCGCCGGGCGGCGCCCACGCCGGGCACATCCTCAAGCGTCGAGGTGCGGCGTTTTTTGTCCCGGCGCTGTTTGTGGCCGGTAATGGCAAACCGGTGCGCCTCATCGCGAATGTGTTGAATCAGATGCAGGGCCGAAGCGTCCGCCTTGAGGTTGATTTCGGCGCCGGTGTCAGCATTATACAGGGTTTCCAGACCCGCCTTACGGGTCGGCCCCTTCGCCACCCCGATGAGCAGAACACCGTTGACCCCGAGCTCTGCCAACACAGCCTCGGCCTTGCCCAATTGCCCCTTGCCACCATCGATCAGGAGAATGTCCGGCAGCTTGCCCTCACCTTTCTGCAGCCGGGTATAGCGCCGCTGCAGAGCCTGCTCCATGGCGGCATAGTCATCGCCGGGGGTAATGCCGTCGATATTAAAGCGCCGGTAATCGGACTTGAGCGGCCCCTGGGTATCAAACACCACACAAGAGGCCACCGTCAGTTCGCCGCTGCTGTGACTGATATCAAAACACTCCAGGCGTTGGGGCACTTCGTCCAGCCCCAGGGCCTCCTGGAGCGCCACAAACCGGTCGAGACTGCTCTTGCGGCTGCTGAGATACCCGGTCAGATTCTGCTGGGCGGCGGTGCGTGCCATCTCCAGCCAACTGGCCCGATGGGTGCGCACACTGTGGGTCACATGCACCTGGCGTCCCTGGGCCTGGTGCAAGGCATCGGCTATCACCTGGGCATCGCCGAGCGGATGACTGGTAATGATACTGCGGGGGATATCGCGCCCGGCACCCCCCAGATAGAATTGGGGTAAGAAGGCATCGAGCACTTCCGCCTCGGATTCCGCCAGCGACACTTTCGGGTAAAAACTGCGGCTGCCCAATATCCGCCCCTGGCGCACAAACAACATATGCACGCAGGCGATGCCCGCCTGAACCACGGCGGCAACCACATCCAGGTCACCGGTGCCCTCTTCCATCACCTGTTGCGACTGAATGGTGCGTAACGCGGTAATCTGATCGCGCAGCTGCGCCGCGCGCTCAAAGGCCAGATTGGCGGAGGCAGCCTCCATCTCATTGGCCAGCTCGCTCATCAGGGCATCGCTCTGCCCGGTGAGAAACATGCGCGTATGGCGCACGTCATCGGCGTAATCTTCCGGTGATATGAACTCAACACAAGGCGCCGTGCAGCGGTCGATCTGGTATTGCAGGCAGGGACGGGAGCGGTTGCGGAACACGCTGTCTTCGCACTGGCGCACCTTGAAGGTTTTCTGCAGAAAATTGAGGCTCTCGCGCACCGCACCCACATTGGGGAACGGCCCGAAAAATTCGCCCCGCTTTTTCTTCGCCCCCCGATGAAACGACAGGCGCGGATAAGGCTCGCCCGAGGACATGAAAATATAGGGGTAGGATTTGTCGTCGCGCAGCAGGATATTGTAGGGCGGCCGGTTGGCCTTGATCAGATTCTGTTCGAGAATCAGGGCCTCGGTTTCGCTCGCGGTAACCGTCACTTCAACATCGGCGATGCGACTGACCAGGGCCACCGTTTTGGGAGCCAGGCCGGTTTTGCGGAAGTAGCTCGCCAGGCGCTTCTTCAGGTTTTTGGCTTTGCCGATATAGAGAATATTGCCATCGGCGCCGAGCATCTGATAGATCCCCGGCTGCTGGGTTACGTTGGCGAGAAAGCGCGTCGGGTCAAAAGCGTCTGGGTCAGCGGAGTTACGCATAGAAAAAGGTCGCAGGCAGAACAGTCCCGCATTGTGACGGAAACCGCAAGGGAAGTGAAGACAGGCCGCCAGTCTTTGCGCATTGCCAGAATTGCCACTATTGTTAGGGTATGTTGATCACCAGTTTTCTCTTTTTTCTTCTGGTGTTCGTACTGATCGGAGCCCTGTCTGTCCTGGCCAGTAAGCGCACCACCGCCGACTATCTGACTGCGGGCCAGAGCATTAAACCGTGGTTGGTTGCACTGTCCGCCGTGGCCACCAATAACAGCGGCTATATGTTCACCGGCATGATCGGGTTTACCTACGTTAACGGCCTGTCCTCCATCTGGCTGATGATAGGCTGGATCTTCGGGGATTACATCGGCTCCCTCACCCTCTGGCGCTCGATTCGCGAAACCACCGGCAAGCGGAACCTGGACTCGTTCAGCGGTCTGATCAGCCGCTGGTGGGGTCAGAACTACAAACGTTTGCGCACCCTCAGCGGGTTGCTGATCCTCATTTTTCTCGGCGCCTACGCCGGCGCCCAGCTCAATGCCGGCAGCAAGGCCCTGCACGTGCTGCTGGATTGGGAGCTTTCCACCGGGGCCATCCTCGGGGCCGTGGTCGTATTGATCTACAGCTTCGCCGGCGGTATCCGCGCCTCCATCTGGACCGATGCCGCACAGTCGATGGTCATGGTCGTTGCCATGCCGCTGATGATGTGGATGGCCCTGGAACACATGGGCGGCTGGAGTCCGATGATGACATCGCTCCACGAGGTGGAAAACGGCTACATGAACTGGTTTCCCCCGGGGAGTACCTGGTACTCCGGCGCACTCTTCGTTCTGGGGTGGGTGTTTGCCGGTTTCGGGGTGGTCGGTCAGCCCCAGGTGATGGTCCGCTATATGAGCCTGACCGATGCCAGGTTGATCAATCAGGTCCGGGCCTACTACTACAGCTGGTTTATTTTTTTCTATGGCGCAACCATTGTCGTCGGCCTCCTGGCCCGACTGATCATCACCGACACGGATCAATTCGACAGTGAGCTTGCCCTGCCCACCATGGCGGTTGAATTGATGCCCGAGCTGTTGGCGGGGCTGGTGCTGGCGGGCCTGTTCGCCGCCACCATGTCAACCGCAGATTCGCTGGTCATCAGCTGTTCCGCGACCCTTTCACGAGACGTCCGCCCCGATAACCCGCTCAATTTTCTGTTCACTAAGTTTGCCACCTTCACCGTGGTGGCGGTGGCGCTGCTGATTGCGCTTTACGGGGAGGACAGCGTCTTCGAGTTGGTGATATTGGCTTGGGGACTGCTGGCCTCGGCCTTTGCACCTCTGCTGTTGATCTACCGATTCAACCGTCTGCCCACTGAAGGTCAATGCATCACCATCATGCTGGCGGGGGTGATTGCCTACCTGATCAGCCACTACACGGTAATCCAGGCGTACGTTTATGAGCTGATGCCCGCGATGCTGGTAGCGCTGGCCGTCTACGGGTTAATAGCCACCTTTGGCGGGGTGAAGGTCATGCGCGGGGAAACGGATTAAACCACCGCTTCGGGGTCGAGTACGTTGTGTTTGACCGCCAGGAGAGTCAGTTCAACATCACTGTTGATACCCAGCTTGTCGAATATCCGGTAGCGATAGCTGTTGACGGTTTTCGGGCTGACGCAGAAGGTATCGGCAATGTCCTGAGCGCGTTTACCGTTGGCAATCATCAGTGCCGTTTGCAGTTCGCGCTGGGAGAGCTTTTCAAAGGGCGATGCATCGGAACCACCCCCGCCGAAATTTTTGAGTGCCAACTGCTGGGCAATGCTGCTGCTCATATACAGCTCACCCGCCACCACTTTGTCGATGGCCTGGGTGATCTCCGTAAATTCTGCGCCCTTGGTGACGTAACCGACGGCACCGGCCTGCATCAGACGGGTGGGATACATATTGTCGTCGCAGGCGGTCACAGCCACAATTTTCATGGCCGGCTGAATCGCCAGCAACTTGCGCGTGGCTTCAAGCCCCCCCATACCCGGCATTTTGACATCCATCAGCACCACATCGGGCAGCAGCTCACGGGCCAGGCTCACCGCCTGCTCACCACTCTTGGCACTGCCTACCACGGCATAGCCCGGCACATCGGCAAGCATACGCACGATACCCATACGCACCAGGTCGTGGTCATCTACTACGAGAATCTTGGTCACGGCAGCCCCCAAATACTTGCTACGCTATTATAGAATTAACTTTTCTTAACATTCTAGTGACTTCCGGCTGTCGATGCCAGCAGATTAAACCGCCAGTGCCCTGCCCTTCAACCGGTGAATCTCATCACGCAGACGAGCGGCTTCCTCGAACTCCAAATCCTTGGCCGCCTGGAACATGGCCTGCTCAAGCTTTTCAAGCTGCTGCCAGACATCGCCACCGTCTTCAGGCTGTACAGCGTAGCGCCCCTTTCTTTCGGCCACGGCCGCCCGCCCCCTTCCATGGCGACCACCGCCAGCCCCCGGAATATGGGCACCTTCCATAATATCCGCGACCCGCTTTTTGATTCCGATGGGGGTCACATTGTGCTCTTCGTTGTGCGCCAGCTGCTTTTGCCGGCGCCGATCGGTTTCATCGATAGCCCGCTGCATAGAGCCGGTAATGCGGTCGGCGTAGAGAATGGCCTTGCCTTTGAGGTTGCGTGCCGCCCGACCAATGGTCTGAATCAACGATCGCTCGGAGCGCAAAAAGCCCTCTTTATCGGCATCGAGGATTGCCACCAGAGACACTTCCGGCATATCCAGCCCCTCGCGCAACAGGTTGATACCCACCAACACATCGAACTCCCCCATACGCAGGTCGCGGATGATCTCCACCCGCTCCACGGTGTCGATATCCGAGTGCAGATAGCGCACCCGGACCCCGTGCTCGCTCAGATAGTCGGTCAGGTCCTCTGCCATACGTTTGGTGAGCACCGTCACCAGAATGCGCTCGTCGGCGGAAGCGCGCAGCCGGATTTCCGAGAGCACGTCATCCACCTGGGTGCCCGCCGGGCGCACCTCGATTTCCGGATCGACCAGACCCGTCGGACGCACGACCTGTTCCACCACCTGACCGGCATGCTCCCCCTCGTACACGCCCGGCGTGGCCGAGACAAAGATCATCTGGGGTGCAATCCGTTCCCACTCATCGAAGCGCATGGGCCGGTTGTCGAGCGCCGAGGGCAAACGGAAACCGTATTCCACCAGGGTTTCCTTGCGCGAGCGGTCGCCTTTGTACATGGCCCCAATCTGCGGAATCGTGACGTGCGACTCGTCGATGACCAAGAGCGACTCCGGCGGCAAATAATCGAACAGGGTCGGCGGCGCCATACCCGGGTCGCGCCCGGACAGGTAGCGGGAGTAGTTTTCAATACCGTTGCAGTAACCCAGCTCCTGCATCATTTCCAGGTCATAGCGGGTGCGCTGCTCCAGGCGCTGGGCTTCCACCAGCTTGTCGTTGTCACGCAGCTGCTTCAGCCGCTCCTGCAGCTCCACCTTGATGTGTTCAATGGCGTCGAGAATCTGCTCGCGCGGGGTCACATAGTGGGATTTGGGGTATACAGTGAAGCGCGGCAGCTTGTGCCTTACCTCGCCGGTAAGCGGATCGAAGACACTGATCTGCTCGATTTCGTCGTCAAACAGCTCGACCCGCACCGCCTCTTCATCAGAGTCGGCCGGAAAGATATCGATCACATCGCCGCGCACCCGATAGGTGGCCCGGTGAAAATCCATGTCGTTGCGGGTGTACTGCAGCTCGGCCAGGCGGCGCAACAAGGTGCGCTGATCGACCCGTTCCCCGCGCACCAGGTGCAGCACCATCTTCAGGTAGGCTTCCGGGTCGCCCAGACCGTAGATGGACGATACCGTCGCCACCACAATCGCATCCTTGCGCTCCATCAGTGCCTTGGTGGCAGACAGGCGCATCTGCTCGATATGTTCGTTCACCGAGGCGTCTTTCTCGATAAAGGTATCCGACGAGGGCACGTAGGCCTCGGGCTGATAGTAATCGTAGTAGGAGACAAAATACTCGACCGCATTGTGCGGGAAGAACTCCTTGAACTCTCCATAGAGCTGAGCCGCAAGGGTTTTATTGTGTGCCATAATCAAAGTGGGACGCTGAACCGCCTCGATCACGTTGGCAATGGTGAAGGTTTTGCCTGAGCCGGTGACCCCCAGCAGGGTCTGGTGCGCCAGTCCGGCTTCGACGCCCTGGATCAACCCGGCGATGGCCTTGGGCTGATCCCCGGCAGGGTCAAATGGGCTGGCAACGGTAAACGGCTTGGACATACGGCAAAACTCCCCAAATACCTGAACGGCGCTAAGCCCCTAACCATACCATAAACCTGCGACTGACTGGCTAAAGGAGCCTGCCTGTGAGCCGAGAACTGACCCAGTGGCTGGCCGAAACCGGCCACGGGGATATCGTCGAGCGCCACCCGCTGTCGGGGGGCGACATCTGCCAGACCGAGCTGATTCGCACCAGTACGGGCGAAGACCTCTGCATCAAACAGGAACCCTCGGCCCCCGACCACTTCTTTGAGGCTGAGGCCACAGGCCTGCGCGCGATTGCCGCCACGGACTGCATTCGAGTACCGCAGGTTTACACCGTCACTCACAGTTTTATCGCGCTGGAATATATCGAGCCCAGTGGCACCGGCGGTCATTACTGGGAGCGGCTGGGCGAACAACTGGCGGCCCTTCACGCTCAGCCGGTACCAGGCTTCGGGTTCACGGGAGACAATTTTTGCGGGCGCACGCCTCAGCCCAACCCGCACACTCAGGATGGCTACCGTTTTTTTGCCGATTACCGGCTGCGCTACCAGGCCGGCATGGCACTGGAGTACGGTCGACTGAGCGAGGCGGAGGTCGAGGCCATCGAACGACTGTGCGAACGCCTGCCGTCATTGATCCCTGTGCAGCCCCCATCGCTGATCCACGGTGACCTCTGGGTGGGCAATATTCACAGCGACCCGGATGGCAACCCGGTGCTGATAGACCCGGCGGCCCACTGGGGCTGGGCCGAAGCAGAACTCGCCATGACCCGGCTGTTCGGCGGCTTCCACCCCCGCTTCTACCAGGCCTATCTGGCTCATCGCCCCTTGGCGCCGGATTGGGAGTCCCGTGTTCCGCTCTACAACCTCTACCACCTGCTCAATCATCTCAACCTGTTCGGCAGTAGCTACCACCCGCAGATCGTCAGCGTGTTAAACCGCTACACTCAGGTCTAGAGTCCAGCCACCTACACACCAGGAGCGTTCATGACCCAGTACCGCACCGAAACCGACAGCATGGGCGATGTCCAGGTCCCCCGAGACGCCCAATACGGGGCCCAAACCCAACGGGCCGTCGACAACTTCAAGCTCAGCGGCCAGCGTATGCCCCCGGGCTTTATTGCGGCGGTTGTGCAGATCAAAAAAGCCGCCGCCCAGGTGAACGCCGGCCTGGAACTGCTGGAGCCGCGCATCGCCGAAGCCATTGTCTGGGCTGCCGACTCGGTGCTGGCCGGGCGCCACGATGACCAGTTCCCCGTGGACGTGTTCCAGACCGGTTCCGGCACCAGCACCAACATGAACGTCAATGAGGTGCTCGCGCACCTGGCCAGCGGCCACGCCGGGCAACCGGTGAGCGCCAATGACCAGGTCAATATGAGCCAGAGCAGCAACGACACCATCCCTACGGCGATTCACCTGAGCGCGGCCCTGGCGCTCGAAAATGAACTTCAGCCGGCGTTGAAGTACCTTCAGGAAACCATTGAAAATAAAGCAGAATCTGTTGGCCATCAGGTCAAAACCGGACGCACTCATCTGATGGATGCCATGCCCGTAACCCTGGCTCAGGAGCTGGGTGGCTGGGCGGCGCAAATCGCCGACAACCGTACGCGCCTGAGCGCCCTCTTGCCGCAACTGCTGTGCCTCGCCCAAGGGGGCACCGCCGTGGGCACAGGTATCAATGCCCACCCGGCCTTTGCAGAGCGCTTTGCCCGGCAACTGAGCGAAAACTGCAAGCTGGCCCTCGCGCCCAACGATAACCTGTTTGCCGCTATCGCCAGCCAGGATACCGCTGTGGCCTTATCCGGCCACCTGAAAACCCTGGCGGTAAGCCTGATGAAAATCAGTAATGATCTGCGCTGGATGAATTCCGGCCCGCTCGCCGGGCTCGGCGAGATTGCCCTACCCGCTCTGCAGCCGGGCTCGTCAATCATGCCTGGCAAGGTCAACCCGGTTATTCCCGAGGCGGTCGCCATGACCGCCGCCCAGGTCATGGGCAACGACACGGCGATTACCGTCGCCGGTCAGTCCGGCAACTTCCAGCTGAATGTGATGCTACCGCTGGTGGCCCACAACCTGCTCCAGAGCGTCACCCTGCTGAGCAACGGCAGCCGGGCCCTGGCCGACAGCGCCATCGCCGGCTTTGAGGTCCGCACCGACAACCTCAACGCGCCGCTGGCGAAGAACCCGATTTTGGTCACCGCACTCAACCCGGTTATCGGCTATGCCAAAGCGGCCGCCATCGCCAAAAAAGCCTACAACGAAGGGCGTGCGATTGTCGAAGTGGCGGAAGAAGAGACCGACTTGAGCCGGGACGAGCTGGAGCGCCTGCTCGACCCGGCTCGACTTACCCGCGGCGGTATCCAGGAATAAACCGGCCGGTGGCGAGCAGCGCCAACAGGGCGAGAAACAGCACGTTGGTGCTGCCAGACGAGGATGAAGAGGGTTCATAGGTGGTGGGCATGGGGTCCAGATCAGCGGCGGTATCCGATGCGCCGTCGAGCACGACAATGGCGTTGACCATGACCAGATGCTCGTGGGTAATGGTGACCCCTTCCTCCAGCTCGTCATCACCGTAATCTCGCAAGGGCAAACTGTCGAACGGTACACCGGCGTTGACCAGATAAAGTTCGTTAATAGCCTCGAGAATTTCCAACCCCTCTTCGCTCACCTGACCAAACACGGTAAAACCTTCGTTCTGTCGGTCCAGGTTGGCGCTGTTGTTACCGAGATTAAAAAACCACTGCGAGGTGGCACTGTTGGGATTATTGCCCCGCTTGGCCATGGCGATGGTGCCTTTCTGATTCGACAGTAAGGGCTCGTTGACGACCGCTGGGCGAGCGTCTATCTCAGACACCTTGAGCGATTCCTCGGTATCCTGATCGTACAGATAGCCTCCGCCCTGAACAATAAATCCGGAGACGGAGCGATGGAAGAAACTTTCGGTGTAGGCCCCCTCCTCCACGTATTCGAGAAAGTTGCCCACGGTTTCCGGGGTGATTTCGTCAAACAGGTTGACCTCAAAGTCTCCAAGTACGGTTTGGAACTGAACAATGGTGGCATTGGCGGTCATCGCCACCAGTGACAGCACGCAGGCACCTGCCAAACGGGTTGTGATCTTCTTCATGGGTTAGCCCTTAAAAAAAAACGTTGATCCAGTGTTGCGCAGGCTAACAAATCCCCTCCCTCAAAGCTGTAAGTAATTGTACGCATTTGTCAGCGTTCCGCCGCGCTAATCGCGGCCTCGGTACGCTTTCGGGCCACCTCCACCAAGGCGCCAAACAGGCGCCGCTGACGGCGATTGAGAATCAGAAATTCCGGGTGCCACTGCACCCCAAGCAGAAAGGGGTAATCCGGTTGCTCCACCGACTGGACGATACCGTCGAGATCCCGACCAGTGACCATCAACCCTTCGCCCAACTGATCGATGCCCTGGTTGTGTAGACTGTTAATTTTGCAGCGCTCACAGTGCAGCAAACGCGCTAGCTTCGACGGCCCGCAAACCTTGAGGGTTTTCAGCGGCAGGATGGTCCAGCGATTCGAGGTCTTCTGGCGACGCGAGCGCAGTTCCTGAAACAGGCTTCCCCCCAGACGCACATTGAGCAGCTGTGCGCCCCGGCAAATACCCAGCAGCGGCAAGTGATGCTTTACCGCCCAATCGATGGCCTCGCTTTCGAAAGCGTCACGCTCCTGATCATAGCGCGGATGCACTTCCGGCTCCGCCGCGTAGAGCACCGGGTCGACATCGTGACCTCCGGTCACTACGATGCCGTCAAACTCACTGAAGTCCACCGGATCGCCGGGGCGCAACTGCACGGCCTTGGCCCCATACCAGCGGGTGACCAGCGCTACCAACAACCGGGGCATCAGAGCGCGCTTGCGCGGCCCGGTGATACCAATGACGGGCGTTACTTCAGCCATTGTTGCTCCAGGGTTTTGATCCATTGGGCAGAAAAATGCAGGGTTTGATCCAGGTGCTTGCTGTAGGCGGCGCAACAGCCTTGAAGGCGCGTCTTGTCTTCCGCCAAACGCTCTACCTCGACCCAGTCGTTCCACGCTTCGTAGAGCCCCCATCCGGGTTTTTCAATCTCGCAGTTGGGCAAGCGGTAGTGGAACGTTGGCCGGGCCTTGATAAGCGGGTCAGCGGCCTGGCGCCGGACCCGCTTATCATCCAGATGACTGAACAGCGGCAGCATATCCAGGGCCCGGTTTCGGGTCGGGTTGTCCGCCAGATAATCGTCGATAAGTCGTTCAAGGGTCGGGCTGTAATCGGGGTCGACCACCTGACGCACATAATCCGCAGGAAAAGGATCGACATAGGTGGTCAGGCGCCGGGTCAAGTTGACCTTGGCACGCTTGTGCAGCCAGTCGTAGAGGCACAGAAAGGCTTTCAGGTAATCCCTAATCGCCTCCGCCTTGAGTGAGGGCACCTCGGGGTTGAACTGCATTCCAAACGCATAGAGCATATTGCCCGCCGTCCCCAGGGCACCCTTTTCGCGCAGGCGCACAATAAGCCCCTCAACCTCGCCCAGACGACTGAGCGGCAGCGGCGGACTCACCACCTCGACCGGCACCAGCTGTTCCGCCCCCCAGTGCAACAGACTTTCAGCCGCCTCTTCCAGATCACTGATAAAGTCTTCCGGGTCGCGCTCCTCGCGGCCCATTTTTTTCAGTAAATCAAAATCCAGCTCAATGACCCAATCACCGGCCGGGTCACCACTCAGTACCCGCTCATAGCGACCTTTTTTACTTGCGTCCAACCCCAACTGGCGTGCCACGACGCGGGTGAGTTCATCCAATGATAACCCACTCATCTCCAATTCAATCCCGACCCGGCGTTCGGCGCCCTCTTCGGTCCGGCGCATCGGGGGCATTTGGAGTTCCTGCAAACCTGCTGCCATACTCAGTCCTGTACGTTTTTGCGGATTAACTATCATACACCACGGTTTCAAGGAGCCCCGTGTGCGACTCTCGAAACGCCTGACGGTCAGTCTCGTCATTCTAAGCCTAGCATTGATTTTAGCGGGTAACTGGTGGCGGGTCTTTATGAGCCCCTGGGGCTTTGACCATCCTGAGGATTTTATTCCCGTACAAAGCGACGAGCCACACAAGGTGTTTGTCTACGGCACCCTGACCTGGGCCCCGGTGCGCTGGCTCGTGACCGGGCGCGCCGGCAGCGCTGAACCGGCGGTACTCGACAACTATCGCCGCGATGGGCTGGATCTGACACCCGAGCCGGGCGCCAAAGTCGAAGGCTATATCCTGCGGGTCAGCAGCCGGGAGCTGCTGCGTCTGGACCGGTACGAACGCCTGGGTATCCGCTACAGCCGCGAGCCTGTCAGTTTGCGTGACCACAGCCTGGCGTGGGTCTATCGGCGTCTCGATCCGGACCTGGAAAGCGCGAGCGACTAGCCGCGGTTAGCCCGCAGCCAGCGCCCCTGGCTCTCGACAACCTCAAACCGCGCCCAGCGCTGAAACTCCGCACGCGAGCAGATACCGGTCGCATAAGCCCCATCGCCTGCCAGCACCTTGTAGATCAGCTGCTCCTGCTCAGGGTCATCGGTCACGGCGGCCGGCACATCAATCACTTGTCGAATGCTCCAGTACCGTCCAACCCGACCGTTGCTGTAACTGGCACCGGGTACAATCCCCTGCGGGTGCTCGCCGCTGACGCGGGCGTGTGCTTGCGCAGCGTGAAACAGCTCGACCAGATCCTCCGCGGTGATATCGAGATAGGAGTTGACCTCCGCCATCGCCGCTGCGAAGTCTTCGTGGGTAATCTGCTCTCCCGAGAGCGATTGTTCTGGCGCAGGGTGCACGCTCGCGCGACGGGCAAAATAGGCGGGATAGCGGCGCCAGGGGAACAAGCTGTTGAAAGCCGCGGCGACCAGCAAAATTGCCAGGATATTGAGTGCCAAAGGTGTCGCCAGAAACTGATAGCCGAGCGCGTGCACATCTGGCCCGCCAATCACTACCGTCAACGCCGTCGCCCCGCCGGGCGGGTGAATGCAACGCCCATAGTGCATCGCGGCGACCGCCAGGCCCACAGCCAGAGCCGGACTCCACGGCACATCGGGGAAAAGCTTCTGACAGCTGATCCCGACCGCCGCCGACAACAGATGGCCCATAGCAACCGACCACGGCTGAGACAGCTGACCGTGCGGCACCGCAAATACCAGCACCGCAGTGGCCCCCATAGACGCGACCATCAGCAAACTGCCCGTACTGTCGAGATACCAGCGCGACAGCCAGTAAACGGCGAGAATCCCAAGAGCCGCCCCCAGGGCCGAAATCAGTTTCTCGCCGTGACCCGTGGTGCTCGACTCCAAACCGAGCACGCTGCGCAGCCGCATTAACCAGTGGAGCATGGATCCTGTTCCTCACGCACTGCACCAAAGAAGTGCATCATCCTAGGCGCAGCCCGACAAAACTGCAACAGCGCTGCCGGGAGCCCGCGCTTTCAGGTAAAATGCCCACCGTTGTTTTTTTCCTGTCAATCAAGGCTGCCCATGCAATCCCAGGCTAATGCCATTACGCTGCCCTATCGACCCGACTCCCGGGACTGGTATGCCGCCCTGCGCCATCTGCCCCACCCGGTATGGCTGGACAGCGGTCGACCGGGCAGTAGCTATGGCCGTTACGACATTCTGGCGGCCGATCCGGAGCGCCTCCTGATTACCCGTGGCCCGTGTACCGAATTGCGCACACGTGGGCGCGCGACGAGCCAGACGCTGACCGGTGACCCTTTTGCGCTACTGCAGGCCCAGCTGCCGCCCCCCTGTGCCGGGCTGACCGAACTGCCCTTCTGCGGCGGAGCCATCGGGCTCTTCGGGTACGACCTCGGGCGGCACTTGGAGCGACTGCCTGATAAGGCTGTTCAGGATATTGATCAGCCGGATATGCAGGTAGGCATTTACCCTTGGGCAATCGTTCAGGATCACCGGGAAAAAGTTGCCTGGCTGGTGGCATTGCCAGGCACGGATGCGTCAGAAATCCGACGGTTCCACGACTTAAAACCCCTCTTAACTGATACCATAAATCCTTTTAATATCAGTGACTTTAAAAATAATATTAATGTCGAATATTACATGAAAAATATCGACCGTATCCGCGCCTACATTCACGCCGGAGACTGCTACCAAGTCAACTACGCCCAGCGCTTTAGCGCCCGCTTTGACGGCGACCCACTGACGGCTTTCCTGGCCTTGCGCGCCGCCTTACCCTCGCCTTTTTCGGGTTTTATGCCCCTCGATCAGGGCGCTGTGATCAGCCTATCACCTGAACGCTTTATCCAGTGCCGCGCCGGACAAGTGGAAACCCAGCCCATCAAGGGCACCCTGCCCCGAGGTAAAACCAGCGCCAGCGATCAGGCCAATGCCGAGTCTCTGCAGGCGAGCCTCAAGGACCGGGCGGAGAACCTGATGATCGTGGACCTGCTGCGCAACGACCTGAGCAAACACTGCCACACGGTACGCACACCCAGGCTGTTTGAGCTGCAAAGCTTTGCCAACGTCCACCACCTGGTGAGCACCGTCACCGGCGTGCTCAACCCGGGCGCGCAACCGCTGGACCTGTTGCGCGGCGCTTTTCCTGGCGGCTCCATCACTGGGGCACCCAAGATCCGCGCCATGGAAATCATCGAGGAGCTGGAGCCGACGCGGCGCCATGCCTACTGCGGTAGCCTGGGGTATCTGAGCGCCGACGGACAGATGGACACCAGCATCACCATCCGCACCCTGGTGTGTGACCGCGAGCGAATCCACTGTTGGGGCGGCGGCGGCATCGTCGCCGATTCCGTCGCCGAGCAGGAGTATCAGGAGAGCCTGGACAAGGTCTCCCTCCTGATGGACACCCTTACAAGCCTTCAGCCGGTATCCGGGTAACCTCCACATCTTCTTTGTTCGTGGTGTACGCCACGTAGATGACGCCCTGATGCACGTAGCTTTTGGGGTAACTGTAACCCTCGCGCTTGTAGCGTCCCGGGTAGCGCCAGGCTTGCATGTCTTCACCGCCAGCGCGTACCCAGTAGGCGCGATCAAAGGTATGACCGTCATCACTGAGGCTGATCACCAGGGGCAGTCGGTCGCGGCTATCGCGGGGATTATTGACCAGAAACACCCGCCCATCGGGCAGGTTGCCGGCGCTTTGCTTGGAGCGTGAGTCCGGGAAGTTGGTTTCCACCGGCTGGCTCCAGGTAGCGCCCAAATCGCGGCTTTCCGCCGCAAGAATCCGGTGGCTGCTGCCCTGATCGCGAAACACCATTACTATCGACTCATCTTCGCGCTGATACCAACTGGGCTCCAGCTCCCGACTTATTTCACCGTTGTGGGCCAGGTTCTCAAGCGCACCTGCACGCCAACCCCCAATCCCCAGCGGGTCATTGGTGTAGTAGGGTTTGAGAATCAGACCGGGCTGGGTGTGCACCGCCGTGAGAATACGGCCACAGGCCAGTGCTCGCATGTCCTGCTCAATAACGCCCAAGACGGGCTCGGCGTCAGCGCTCAACAGCGGGCGCGGCTCGCCCCAGTCGAGGCCATTCTCACTGAGCAGATACTCGGCGTGCCCGCCCCGGGGGGATTGATCGGCGGGCCAGATGTTGAGGTAGGCCACCAGGGTTTCACCGTCGCTCCACCAGCCGCCATTGGTGATTACCGTATCGGCTCGGGGGCCCGCCAACAAACGTGGCTCACTCCAGGTTTCGCCGCCGTCATCGCTGATCGCATAGCGCACCTCGGTTTCCGGCGCGTCCTCATCAGTGCGTGAACTCTGCCACTGCACGTACAGCCTGCCCCGAAAAGCGGTGAGCACCGCGCCGTGGTTATAGCGGTAATCGGACTCTCCCGGGCGGTAAACGGTGAACGTGCGCGCGCCAGGCGCAGCGCTGAGCCCCAGAGTGTCCGGTTGCTCCGGATCAAAAACGCCGGGCGCAAGACTCAGGGGTACCGGGTCCGCCGTGGCCAGGGGACCAGCCGTCGATAACAGCAAACACGCCAGCGCGCGTGAAAGAACGTTCATATACAATACAGCTCCTTGAAAGTTAAAACGGCAGTATAGCGGCACCGATAGCGCGGATGGATGCTTACAAACGCAAGTTTTTGCAAAGCCCACTGCCACAGACAGTGAATATCTGCTAATTTGACGCCGCTCGCGAACGCGAGTGACCGATACAATGGATAATAAGCCCTTTACGACAACAGGAGCCCCCATGTTGCAGACTCAATGGAAAGCCGCGGCCTTGGCCGGCCTGGTCACCCTTTTTAGCGCCTCAGCCGCACTTGCCGAACGCAGTGGCAGCGAGGTTTATCAACAATTCTGTGCCGCTTGCCACAACCCCGGCATTCTCAACGCCCCCAAACCCAACGACGCCGCCGATTGGCAGGATCGCCTGTCAGCAGGTAAGGACACCCTGCTCGCCAACACCATCAGCGGACTGCAAGCCATGCCCCCGCGCGGAGCTTGCGGCAACTGCAGCGATGCCGAACTCAAAGCCGCCATCGATCATATGGTCGGCGATCTCTGAGTCACCCCGCCGATCCGACGCCGGATCGGCTCCCCCCTGCCTACAGCAAATCCACTGGCCGAATACGACGCTCAAATTCCTCGGGCACCTGTGCGTGCGCCACACGCACGGCGGCACTGGCCTCGGCGGCCTGCGCCAGAGTCTGCTTCCGCAGGCGCTGAAGCTCCGCGAGCAATGCCTGCTCGTACTCATCGCGATTGAGCACCTCATCGGCGTAAATCAATGCCACCTCGGTAATAGCGATCGTAGCCACAAACACGGTACCAACACACACCGCGGCAGCCGGGCCCGTTGCCAGACAAGGCGTCGCAGCGGCAGCCCCAATACCCCGACTACCCGCGCGGGCGGCGGTACGGGAAGCCCCCGCAGCCCCTACCCTGACCGCCGCAGCCCGGGTCGCTCGGGCGGCCATCAAACGCTGGGCCACACCTGCCGACACCAGAAAACTGGCACCACCTGAGACGAATGCCCGATGGGCCGCTGCCTGAAACTCAAACATATCACCCTCGAACAACAGCGCCCGATTCAGGTCCAGCGTGACGCTCGCGTCCGTATCAGGTGCATCCTGACGAAACGGCGCCAGTTGTGTCTCGATCCAGTGCCGGGATTCGGAGGCATAGTCCCGTGCGACAGCCCGGTAGCCCTCCTCCACCTGATCCACAAGCCCCGCAACCTGCTGCTCCCAATGGTCGTCACCGCCCAGCAAACGCTCCCGATACACCGCGTCGGGGTAATCCCGCTCGCCAATACCGAGACGGGAAACGCCCCAGAGCGTCGCCCGGGTCACATTGCCGCGCACCGAATAATGCCAGTCCAGGTAATCGGGAATTCGCGCTTGCGCGGCGTCGTAGAGGGCATTGATAGAGCCCGCCAGCTCCTCGTCCAGGGCGGCGAGTTGCTGCTCGATAAAGTCGGGGTGATTCGCGGGGTTATCCTGCAGAATGCGCTGCAGTTCGGCTTCCGGCACGCGATAGTTCTGACCGTCCAGGGTGACCTGAATCATCGGCGGAAACAGCCAGCTGACGGGCCCCCGCCCCAGGCCCTCCCAGAACAATAGGCCCCCAAGCAGGAGCAGCAGCCCTACCAACAGGCGACGCCGCGCCCGGTAGCCACGGCGCGGGTCCGCTGAGTCAGTCTCGGTGTTCATGGCGGTGTCGGTCACGGTCATATACCCCAATGTAGCCCAACTGCAGGAGCAACAGCAGGGGCCAGATAAAGAGCCAATCTCTGAGGATCAGTATGCCCCAAATAAGCAATTTGAGTAACCAGATAGTATCGCGCGCAAGATTTTGCGCCAGCCAGTAGAGCGTGGTTTCCAATACCGTGAGTAATGCCAGAAGTTCCCCAAGCCACGGGCTATACACACTCACCTGACGGGTCGACCAAGCCAGCGCCGAGGCCAACTCAACCTCCTGCAGATCCGGCACCGGCGTGTAAAAACCCAGAATACCGATAGCGACCAGGACACCCATCCCCGTGCCCCAAAACAGCCATTGGGCCGTGATATAAACCAGAAAATAGCGCTGCACATGGTGTACCAGACGCCCGCGCACCAGTCCATGCAACTTCACCCAAAGCGGCGCCAATAGCAGCGCCAACCAAAACAACGCCACCGCTTCCATGCGTGCCAGTCCGGTCAGCAAGACCGCGCTCAACACCAACGCCAGCGAGAATCGCAGCAACAACATCAACACCCCACCCCGCAACCAGCGATACAGAGGGCTCCGAGGGCGAACAAAGGCCTTGAGCACGCCCCGACGCTTGCGCCGGGCCTTCCAAAGCAAGGGCACTGTGAGCGCTGCCGCCACCAACAACCAGAGCATAAGAACCCCAGCATTGGACACATCCGGGAGCAGACGAGCGGCCAACCCCAAAAACGCAATCAACGCCAGGGTGACCAACAGAAATGAAAGATCTTTCAGTGACCAGCGGGTCCAGAACACAAACGACACACCCAGCTCCTCGACAATATCGGGTCGCCACAGTATGCCATCAAGGGAAGGCTTGCAGGTAATAGCGGAGGTGCCCAGCGAATCGACAAGGCCGGGGGTCTACATCCGGGACCGTTTGCCGCACGACTGCATGGACGCAGGAGGTAGAGCGACGCAGGATGCCAAAGCCGAGGGATGCGGCAGTCGAGCCTACAGGGACGTATTCACGGCGTGTCCCGGATGTAGACCCCCGGCCTTGTCGATTCGCCCACTCCGAACCAAAAACTTAAAGACTCAATTCCCGATTACTGGCGGCGATAAACGCCTTTTTCAGGTCCTGGAAGTTATGGACGGCGGGAAATTGGGGGAACTCGTCGATGACGTTCTGCGGGGCATGAAACAGAATACCGGCATCCGCCTCACCCAACATGGTGGTGTCATTATAGGAGTCGCCCGCCGCGATAATGCGGTAGTACAGGGTTTTCAGAGCCAGCACCGACTGGCGCTTGGGATCGCGCTGGCGCAGGGTGTAATCGGTGACCTTGCCGCCCTCCCCGATCTCCAGACGGTGGCAGAACAGCGTCGGGAAACCCAGCTGACGCATCAGCGGCTGGGAGAATTCATAAAAAGTGTCCGACAGGATGATGACCTGGAAACGCTCCCGCAGCCAGTCCACAAACTCCCGTGCGCCGTCGAGCGGCTCCAGCGTAGCAATCACCTCCTGAATCTCGTTCAGGCCCAGGTTGTGCTCCTCCAGAATGCGCAGGCGCTGCTTCATCAGCACATCGTAGTCCGGAATATCCCGGGTGGTGGCTTTGAGCTCTTCAATGCCGGTTTTCTTCGCAAACTCAATCCAGATTTCCGGTACCAGAACCCCTTCCAGGTCAAGACAGGCTAGCTCCACTGTAAACCCCTTATATCGTCAGAATGTGAAAAATCGAACACCGTAAAATTGTTGAGCAATCTACCGCTTTCCCAAAGCGAAAGCAAACCGCTTGCACACCGGGTTTTCACGTGGAACATATAAGTACCTAAGGCACATTGGCTATTTTTTATTCATTAGCGCTATATTAAAAGAGGGCCGCAAATTGCTGATTTTTCTTAGTTTTTTGGCACATCTTGTGTCCCAGCGAAGAGTAAAACACCACAGGTTGTGCAAATTGCCGCCAAGCCGATGGATTTTTATTCAATGTTCCACGCGGGAGGGATGGCGCTTCTGTCGGATTACGCTTTCGACTAATCCGACCTACTGGGAGCATTGTGCCGTTGTTTTGGGGTTGGGTGGCGCTTTGTCGGATTACGCTGCGCTAATCCGACCTACTGGGGGCGTTGCCGTTATTTTGGGGGTGGTGCGTTTTGTCGGATTACGCCCTTTGGCCTGATCCGAGCTGCTGGGAGCATTGTGCCGTTGTTTGAGTAGGTCGGATTAGCGCAGCGTAATCCGACACCTGTGGCACCCCATCCTCCTGACAACGAACAACCGCCATCGGCTATAACCATATAACAGGACACTATTAGGCAGCGAATGTCCGATTCTGGTATTCTTCGCACCCTCCAATGAACCCCCAAAGGCGAGACTGTCTGCCATGAGCGAACTGCTGAACACTGTCGATCTGGATGCCAAACTCCAACAAGAAACGCCACAAGCCATTCTTCAATTCGCGTTGGACAATTTTGACAACCTCGCCCTGTCATTCAGCGGCGCCGAAGATGTCGTACTGATCGATATGGCACACCGGATTCGCCCCGATGTGAAGGCCTTCTGTCTCGATACCGGACGCCTGCATGCGGAAACCTACCGTTTTATCGAACGGGTACGGGAGCACTACGGCATTGAAATCGATATTCTGTTCCCCGATGCCGAGGCGGTACGCAAACTGACCACCGAAAAAGGTCTGTTCAGTTTTTACCGTGACAACCATCAGGAATGCTGCAGCATCCGCAAGATTACCCCGCTGCGCAAGAAACTGGTCACCCTCGACGC
This sequence comes from Marinimicrobium alkaliphilum, assembly GCF_003259155.1. Classification (GTDB taxonomy): domain Bacteria; phylum Pseudomonadota; class Gammaproteobacteria; order Pseudomonadales; family Cellvibrionaceae; genus Marinimicrobium_A; species Marinimicrobium_A alkaliphilum. Next base: position 754,789 of record NZ_QGMQ01000001.1, on the reverse strand, counting down.
CTGGGTGACGGGCCAACGCCGGGATCAGAACCCGGGTACCCGCAGCGCCATTCCGGTCATCCAGGAAGACAAGCTGTTCGCTCGCCAGGGCGGAAGCCTGACCAAGTTCAACCCGCTGGCCAACTGGACCTCGGCCCAGGTGTGGGAGTATATCCGCGCGATGAATGTGCCTTATAATGAACTGCACGACCGCGGCTTTGTGTCCATCGGCTGCGAACCTTGCACCCGCCCCATCGGCCCAGGCCAACATGAGCGCGAGGGTCGCTGGTGGTGGGAAGAAGCCACAAAAAAGGAGTGCGGGCTGCACGCTCAAAACCTGAACGCGAAAGCCTGAGTCGCTCTGAACAACTGACGGGAACTGTTATGAAAATCACGCTGGTCAAAAAAATTCTGTCTGACGGATCACCCTGTAAGAAATGTGCCGATGTTCTGGACAAACTGGAAAGCTCAGGGCAGATGGCGCGCATTGATGAGGTGCTGGTAGCCGACGAGCGCGACCCCGAGAGTCCGGGCTTGAAGATCGCCGCTGAACACAGCGTCGATCGCGCACCCTTTTTTGTGGTGGAACGTGACGGCCAGGCACCAGAGATTTATACGGTGTATTTCAAGTTTGTCAAAGACGTGTTGGAGCAGGAAGAGGACGAGTCCGAGGCCTCGAAGGAGATTTTGCGGGACAATCCGGATCTGGACTTTTTATAAGTTCAGAGACAGGCGTTTTTTCTGGCTTGGCTGCCTCAGGTGTCGGATTACGCTGCGCTAATCCGACCTACTCAAACAATGCCACCATGTACCCAGTAGGTCGGATTAGCCGAAAGCGTAATCCGACAACCCGCACCCAAACCAAAAACACCGGCACAATGCCCCCAGTAGGTCGGATTAGCCGAAGGCGTAATCCGACAACCCGCACCCAAACCAAAACACCGGCACAATGCTCCCAGTAGGTCGGATTAGCCGAAGGCGTAATCCGACAACCCGCACCCCCGTTTGTCAGGTGTCCCCTACCGCAATCACTCCGGGTAATTCACGCCCGTGCCGCCCAGCCCGCAATAACCGCCCGGATTTTTGTGTAAATACTGCTGATGGTAATTTTCGGCATAGTAAAACGGGCCGGCACGCACAATCTCTGTGGTGATCTCCCCCAGACCGGCGGCTGTAAGCGCCGCCTGATAGCGGTCGCGACTGGCCTGCGCGAGTGCCAGGGACGCGTCATTATCCACATAAATGCCCGAGCGATACTGGGTTCCTGTGTCGTTGCCCTGGCGCATGCCCTGCGTAGGATTGTGTGCTGTCCAGAAGGTGGCGAGGATCGTTTCAAAGCTCACCTTCGCAGGATCGTACACCACGCGCACCACCTCATTATGCCCGGTCAGGCCGGAGCAGACTTCTTCGTAGGTCGGATTTGGGGTATAGCCACCACTGTAGCCCACGGCTGTTGTGTAGACGCCGGGCAAGGTCCAGAAACAACGCTCCGCCCCCCAAAAGCAGCCGAGCCCCACGATCACCTCGCGCATCTGTTCGGGAAAGGGTGGCTGGATCGGATGCCCCAGCAGCGCGTGCTCGTTGTGGACGGTGAGTGGCGCAGCCCGTCCAGGCAGCGCCTCCTCGGGCGAAGGCATCACTGTTTTGCGTCCCAGACCAAAAACCATGGACAACCTCCCAATAACATCAGAACCAACGGCTGTTGTTAAGCCGTGCCCACCAGGTCAGCAGCAACCTGTCTGCCGCCGCCTGAGCCGCAACACCCAGTTTTTCCGGCAGGGATTTTTTCACCACGTACTCGATCTCGTAAATGTCTGCGTCTTTGCTTTGATTCAATAAGTATTCATCACTGGTCTGCAAACCGTCAACCAGATTGACGTCTTGCGCTCGACGCCCGTACCAGACCTCACCGGTTGCCACCTTGTCGATGTCGACCGACGGACGGTGCTCACGCACAAACTCTTTAAACAGGACATGGGTATCTTCGAGGTCTTGGGTAAATTTTTCCCGCGCTTTGCGGGTATTCTCACCAAACATGGTGACGGTGCGCTTGTATTCACCCGCGGTGAACAACTCGAAATCGATGTCATTCTTTTTCAGCAACCGGTGAAAATTGGGTAACTGTGCCACAACGCCAATAGAACCCATCACGGCAAAAGGCGCCGCCAGGACTTTGTCCGCAACACACGCCATCATGTAGCCACCGCTCGCCGCCACTTTATCAACACAAGCCGTAAGCGGCACTTTTCGGTCAGCAATGCGCGCCAATTGACTGGACGCCAAACCGTAGCTGTGCACCATACCGCCACCACTTTCGAGACGCACGACGACTTCGTCATCAGACGTCGCGAGCGTGAGCACCGCCGTGACTTCCTCTCGCAATTGGTCGGTGGCCGAAGCCTTGATATCACCCTCAAAGTTCAACACAAAAACCCGCTTGCGGCCGGGCTTTGGGGGTGCTTCAGCATCCTCTTTGGCCATCTCCCGAGCGGCTTCCTTGGCTTTTTTCTTGCGCTCAGCCGCCTCTTTCTTCTCGTGCTTTTTCCGGGCTTTGTCTGCCAGCTTGCGGGCCTCGTCATCCAGAGTCGCGTGTTTGAGGGTGTCGCTCATATGTTCGTAGCGATCATTGAGTTTGGTTACCTCGATATGCCCGCGCTCCCCTTTCTTGCCTCGCTGACCCAGCGACACCATCAGGCTGACCACGACAAACACGGCCACCAGAAAGGTCGCCGTTTTGGCCAGAAAGAGGCCGTATTCACTGATAAATTCCAAAGTACTGTCTCCTAAATATCGCTATCGTTGGGTACCAGCCGACAGGTATCAATCGGCGAGCAGTGTTCGGGCTCGCTCGTTTAAACCGCGCGCCTCGAGCCCGGACGTATCCACCCGCACTTCGTACAGCGCACCATCGGCCATGGGCACAAAACTGACGCTGGCGGTACGCGCCTGCAGAACCGGCAAAAGCCAGGGGTAGCGCTCGAGCCATGCCCAAACATCGATACCGTACCCCGCTTGATCAAACCCGTAAAGCGTTCTTTGTTCGGTACGGTCCTGTGCCAGGGCGTAATACCGACCGCTGACCTGATTAAGCTGGTAGCCCGGATTGGCGCCGAGGCGTTCGAGGCTGCCGACCCATTGCACCAGACGTGCGTCCAGCTCCCATTGATCGCCGTGCAACTCAAACCGGTGCTCCTCTCCGGCGCGAGTATCCACCAGGGTCACACGAAAATGCTGCTCATCCACTCGCTCAAAGCCCAGGGTGGCAATCGCAGCCCCGGGTGAGGGCTGACGATAACCAAATAACGCCAGCGCTACCAGCGCTACCAGGAGCGCGCCCGCGAGCAGACCCAAGCCCGCGGTGCCTCGCACCCAGCCCCTGACCCAGGGCTGGCGCAAAAGGACCCGAACACCCGCAAATGCAATAACAGCGCACACAAGCAGGATAACGATTAACAACACGGAATAGATCATGAACACTTCCCCCTGTGATTCAAAGCCTCAAACGGCGGCATTGCACCGTTCGACAAAATCCCGAATCAACTGCCCCGAAAGCGTGGTCACAGGCGGCACATCGGGCAGCTGGTCAAAACGCCACCAACGGGCATCGACAATTTCCTCACCGTCTACGCAAATTTCACCACTGCGGTAGTCGGCGTGAAACCCGAGCATCAGCTGCCCGGGGAAAGGCCAGGACTGGCTGCCAAAATAACGCAACCGGTGCACCTTAAGCCCGACCTCTTCCATGACCTCCCGGCGCACCGTATCTTCCACCGCCTCCCCCGCTTCGATAAATCCCGCCAGCGCGGTGTACATCGGCCGCTGGCGCGCCCGCGCGTGAAGCGCCAAAAGGCACTCATCGCCACGGGTCACCAAGGTAATCATGCAGGGTGATAGACGTGGATAGTAGCGCTGCTCGCAAGCATCGCAGACTTTGGCGCGCTCGTCGGCAAGAGACCGGGTCGGCCGGCCACAGCGCCCGCAATAGCGATGATCGCGCTGCCATTGCGCCAACTGTAACGCGCGTCCGGCCAGACTGAAACAGGGATCGTCGAGTACGCCGAGCTGGGTGCGCAAGCCCAACCACTGGTAGCCGCTCAGCGCCAGCGCTTCATTGAGTACCCACACCCAACAGGGAGCGCCATCGAGGTAACCGACAAAATGCTCGTCGGTGACCGCCGCAGGCGGCACTGTCAGCTGCGCTTCGGGCACCGGCGCCCAGAGGCCCTGCTCCGGGCAGCATAGCAACCCTTCCGCAACCAACAGGTAGCGGGCGTCGACCCGAGACGAAGGCGGCAGGCTGGCGGCGATAAAACGACTCATTTAACCAGCCTGGTAGGCCTTGAAGCCCAGGGCTTCGAGACTTTCCTCGGCGATCTGAAGGGCTTTGTCGCTGTTCGAAACGCCGTTGCGCAGACTGTCCAGGTAGTGCTCAAGACTGATGACCGCATCGGCAAAAGTCTCCAGCCGGTGCTTTTCGGTGGCGGGCTGTTCGTTTTTGAGCAGGGCCTGATCGATAAACTGAATACTCTGATCGACGATATGGGCAGCGCGGGCGTAGTTCATCACCACCAGGCCACCCCTTACGCTGTTAAGCGTCGCATTGACATTCCGGATGTGACCCTTGTCGAACTGGCTCTCGACAAACGCATTCAGTGCTCGCTTGACCAGCACCAGACCGTTCTGCGCCTCTTCGAACACGACGCGCTGGGCCTCGGCCAGCTGGCTACTGCTGACCACCTCATCGCGGGAAATTGCATTGAGCGCGCGAATCTGATCGTCGCTCGGCTTGCTCCGGTGCAAACCGCCGATGGTGCTTTCGACATAGAGCAGACTGTCGGCGACTTCGAGCAGCTCCTCCGGCGCGACCGGCTCATCGCGCTGATGCCAGGCGAGAATCTTGGTCACCTCTTCATTCAGGCACTGACTGGGTGCGGACAGCCCTACAACCGAGAGAATCCCTGCCACTTTCTTCAGGGTATCCACAAGCTCCGGACTTTCTCGCAACATCTCGCTGCCGCCCTGCACGGCCCGTTCGAGAATCAGTTTGGCATTGCGCAGTTCACCGCGCAGCTCTTCACTCATTGAGGCAAAGGTATTGGCACTCGGGCCATTAAGGTGGCCCAGTTCGCGCGCCAACTCACCCTCAGTAAAAGGCAGTGCCGGCAATTCGTAAGCACTGATGACCGCTCCCGCCGTCGGGGACTCTGACCGCGACAAAGCAATGATATAGAGCAGCTCTTTAAGCAGATCCGGATCCGGCTCCGTATCCAGTTGTGCCTGACCGTCCTGCTGCAGCTGTTTGATTTTGCGGTCGAGTCGACCAATCAGACGCTTACGGCTATCGTTCAGGTCCATCTGCTCCGCGCGGATCACACTCAGCGCGACACTCGCGACCCACCAGAGATTGCCCGCCGGGCGCCCACCGGTGACCGAGGCCAAGCGTTCCAGCGCCCGCTCCATCATGCCCAACGCTGGCCGCAGCTGTGCGCCACGCAGAACCTGGACCAGACCCACCTGATACATATGTCGCAGGCGGCGCGTCAACGCGCCAAAATCCTCGCCCAACACGGCACTGCTCTGGCCCTTGCGCGGTCCCACCGACGGCAACTGGTAGTCAAAATAGTAACTCTCTGGCAGCGGCGGCGCCCGGCGCGCCTGGCGCAACTGGTTGATGTGGGGCAAAAGTACAACCGGCATGCTGCGCGCGCTCTGCAGGCAGTACTCAAAATAGCGGGGCAGAATGAAAAAAGCGGTGCTGATCAGCTCCAACTCTGAGTCAATGGAGTCATCACCCAGGGTAAATTCTGTGGTGTGCGCGACCAATTCATCCGCAAGCACATCGACACCACGCATTTGCAGCAAGCTGAGGGTGCCCTTGATCTGCTTGATGTAGTCGATACAAGCCTGGAGCAGCTCCGCATTGTTCCGATCGCGTGAGAACTGCTCAAGGCGGTTCGCTGCCTGCTCGATGGTTGCTACCAGCTCGTCCTGCACCAATTGCAGGGAGGCCAGGTTCAGGGGTTCTGCCATAGTCACTCTGAGACTCTCTTTGTGTTATATCCCGCTCTGGCGCCCAGTTTAACCGGTTGCGCGGCCCTGCGCTGCCAAGTGCTTCTCATTCATACCCTATTGCCACTGGCGCCAGACACACTCTCCACCAGCGGCCTTGTCCAGGGCATCAAGTTTACTTTGGTGCCGCGCCAGCTCCTCGGCGCTGGCGCGTACCACTGGCAGCGGCGCCCGATCCTGGGTCAAACGGCGAATCCGGTTGCCCCCACCCGTTTCGTCACCACTGTCACGCTCCTGCTGGCCACCGAGCGAAAGCGCGGTCTGGCCGCCGGTCATCAGCAGATAGACATCCGCCAGAATTTCGGCATCAAGCAAGGCCCCGTGCAGGTCCCGGTGCGAGTTATCGACGCCGTAGCGTTTACACAGGCTGTCGAGGTTGTTCTTCTGTCCCGGGTGTTTCTCCCGGGCCATCACCAGGCTGTCCACCACCGAGCAGCGGTCGGCAATACGGCCATGACGGCCGCCGAGCAGACTCAGCTCGTTATCCATAAAGCCCACATCGAAAGGCGCGTTGTGGATCACCAGCTGGGCACCGTCAATAAAAGCCAGAAATTCGTCGACAATGCGCGCAAATACCGGCTCGTTCACCAAGCGCTCATTGGTGATACCGTGCACCTCGATGGCCTCGGCCTCGATATCACGCTGCGGGTTGATGTACTGGTGGTAATGCCGCCCGGTCAACTTGCGATTGACCAGCTCGACACAGCCGATTTCAATAATTCTGTGGCCCTGCTGGGGATCCAGGCCTGTGGTTTCGGTATCCAGCACCACTTGTCGCATTAGTCACTATCCTCGCAATTCATCAATACCGCGGTTGGCAAGTTGATCCGCCAGCTCGTTCTCGCGGTGGCCGCTGTGTCCCTTCACCCACCGCCACTGTACCTGATGGCGGGCGTTCTCGGCATCCAGGCGCTGCCACAATTCGGCGTTTTTGACCGGTTTTTTCGCCGCTGTGCGCCAATTGTTACGCTTCCAGTTAACGAGCCACTCGGTAATGCCTTTACGCACATACTGGGAGTCCGTGGTCAGCACCACCTCGCAGGGCTCTCGCAAGGCACTCAGTCCCTCAATGGCCGCCTGTAACTCCATGCGGTTGTTGGTCGTCCCGGGTTCGCCACCGTAGAGCGATTTCTCTTCGCCATTGTAGCGCAGCAATGCACCCCAGCCACCCGGTCCCGGGTTACCCCGGCAGGCGCCATCGGTAAATATTTCAACTTTCTTCAAAGCCTTTCCTCTTGTAGCGATCATTGGCCGCCGACGCCTTGGGAGACCGCAATGGGCCCGCCGCCCCGAGGCCGTTGGCGACGCGGGTATCGCGCCACGCGGGCCGCAGCGGCGTCATGGCGCAGACATCTTTGCGCGCGACCACCTGGTAGAAGCCGCCGCCAGGCAGATGCAGCCTTTTACCCCAGCGATCCAACCATTGCAAATGGTTGAGGAATTTTTCATTGTTAACCGGCGGTCGGTAAAAGCCCCGCTCAAGGCTGACGAGATCCAGATCCAGCAGGGTCAGCCAGTCTTGCATGCGCCGCGGCCCCAGGGATTGGCGCCGCCACTGGGCGCTGCGACTGAACAACTGAGCGATACGCCCGCCCAGCCCCAGACTGCTGTAGGGGTTGCAGCCAATGATCACGAGATAGCCGTGGGGAATCAGCACCCGCTCCGCCTCGCGCAACAACTGGTGCGGGGTCGGGCTGTAGTCGAGTACATGGTGCAGAATAACCAGATCGACAGATTCGGACGGCAGCGGCAAGGCGTGGAAGTCCGCCTGCCCGGCAAGCCGACTCTGGCCGTTAAGTCCGCGGGGGCCCAAAGCAAAACGGTGTCCAATACGGCTACTTTCGCTCAGATCCAGGGACGGGCTGATACTCAGTTGCAACAGGTGGTAGCCGAACAGGTCTCGCAGCGCTGGCGCCAGCAGTGCCTGCTCCGCCTTGAGCAGCGCCTGCCCCAAGGGCGTTTGCAGCCAGGCATCGAGCTCAGCGACGGTTCGCGCCGGGGACAACACGCCAAACCGTCGTTGCCATTTGCGTTGCCAGTAGGTCAATGAACGCGGTGCAGCCATCCGCACTACCCTCCCATGCCAGCACGGCCGCGCCGTGACAGGTACCTTTTTGCTATCATGGCTCTAGTCTACATCATTCGCCTATGCAATCCCTCAACCAGAGGAGTCCCGAGTGTCTACCAGACCCCGGATCTACGCCCTGCCCGCCCTGGACAGCAATTACTTTTGGCTCCTGCAGCCCGACCCGGGCTCCCCCGACGCCTATATTATCGATCCGGGTGATGCCGAACCGGTGCTGACCGCCTTGACGCAAAGAGACCTGAAACTCAAAGGCATACTGATCACTCATCACCACTGGGATCACACCGACGGCTTGCCGGCCCTGCTGGCCCGCCACCCCGTGCCGGTCTGGGGGCCAGCGTCCGAACGCATCCCCCAGGTGACCCGCCCCCTCGCCGAGGGCGACCGGGTGGCGCTGCCGGGGATGCCTTTGACGGTGCTGGCGGTGCCCGGACACACCCTTGATCACATTGCCTACCTGCACCAACCCGCGCACGGGGCCGCTCAGCTGTTCTGCGGCGACGCCTTGTTTGCGGCCGGCTGTGGACGGATGTTCGAGGGCGAGCCCGCTCAGATGTTGAACTCCCTCGACAAGCTGGCCCAATTACCTGACGACACGCTGGTGTACTGCGCCCACGAATACACCCTCGCCAACCTGGACTTCGCCCGTACTGTCGAACCTGGCAACGACGCCATCAATGAGCGCTGCGTCACAGAAATGGCACGCCGACGGGAGGGTCAGGCAACCATACCGACTCGCGTAGGTCTTGAACGTCGCACCAACCCGTTTCTGCGTTGCCGGGAGCCGGCCGTGCAACGGGCTGCAGCAGACTACAGCGGCCAGGCGCTGCCGGATGCCGCCGCCGTGTTCGCCAGCCTGCGGCGCTGGAAGGACGGGCATAAGACTGGCACAGGATTCCTTGACCGCTACCCGCGCAATCCCTAGAATTCATACGCCTTTACGCACATTAATCGCAGCAGGACACCCGCAAGCCAATGACATCGCCAAAGTATGCCACCCTCGCCCTCGGGATCGCCCTGATCAGCGGCTGCAGCAGCCTGCAGCGCGACCCACAGATCAATCCCGACGCCCTCGATGCCCACCTGCTGATCGAACAGGCATACTGCCCTCTGGACGACGAGGAGCGGGCCAACTACGAGCTCGCGGGTGAAAACAACCTCTGGTGGCGCCTGCGCGCCGGGTATGGCTTCGACGACTACGACAACGACCGGATCGATACCTACCTGAGCTGGTATTCCCGCAATCAGCTGTACCTGGATCGGGTCACCGAGCGCGCGGGGCGCTACATGTATTACATCATCAGCGAGCTCGAAGCCAACGACATGCCCACCGAGCTGGCCCTGCTGCCCATCATTGAAAGTGCCTTTGATCCCTTCGCCTATTCCCATGGCCGGGCCTCCGGCATCTGGCAGTTCGTGCCCGCCACCGGGCGCCAATTTGGGCTCAAGCAAAACTGGTGGTATGACGGGCGCCGGGATATTGTCGCCTCGACCGACGCGGCCATCCGCTACCTGAAGTACCTGCACCAACGGTTTGACAACGATTGGCTGCTGGCCCTGGCGGCCTACAATACCGGCCAGGGCAACCTGCAACGGGCCATCAATCGCAACCGCCGCGAGGGACGCCCGACCGACTACTGGAACCTGCCCCTGCCCCGCGAAACCCGTAACTATGTACCACAACTGCTGGCCCTGGCCCAAGTGGTGGGCGATCCCGAAGCCTTCGGTGTGACCCTCAATCCGATCCCCAACCAACCGTTTTTCGCCCGAGTGGGCATCAACTCCCAGATTGATCTGGCTCAAGCTGCCGAGCTGGCCGAGATTGAGCTGGAAGACCTGTACCGCCTCAACCCGGCGTTCAATCGCTGGGCCACAGATCCCGAGGGCCCCCATGAGCTGCTGATCCCCCTGGCACAGGCCGAGACGTTCAGCGCAAAACTTGACGAACTCCCCAAAGACGGTCGCGTTGGCTGGGACCGCTATCGGGTGCGCGCGGGTGACACCCTGGGCGCTATCGCACGCCGCCACCGCACCAGCGTTTCCGCCCTACAGAGCACCAACAATCTGAATTCGCATATCATCCGCGAAGGCCAGACGTTATTGATCCCCACCGCCAGCCAACCCTCCAGCCACTACAGCTTGAGTGCCGACCAACGCCGCCAGCGCACCCAGGAGCGTTCCCAGGGTCGGGACGGCAGTCGCCGTGTGACCCACACTGTGCGCTCCGGAGACAGTTTCTGGCGCATTGCCAACCAGTATGGCGTGACCATTGGCGCCCTCACCAACTGGAACGGCATGGCGCCCAACGACACTATTCGCCCCGGCCAGGAACTGGTGGTCTGGACCCGCAACACCGAAGCCAGCGGCACTCAGGCCACCAACCGCGAGGGCATTGTGCGTCGGGTCAATTATCGGGTCCGGCGGGGCGATTCCCTGGCGCGGATAGCCAGTCGTTTCAATGTCAGTGTCCGGCAAATCGCAGATTGGAACTCGGTCAGCGCTGACGGCCTGATTCACCCTGGGCAGTCATTGACACTGTATGTGGATGTGACTCAATCGAACTGAGGATCGTGCGCGCCCCTTCAGCCCCACTGGGCCAAGGGTATAGAGGCAAGCAGCGACTGGGTATAGGGGTGCTCGGGTGCCGCAAACAGAGCCTCGGTGTCGGCAACCTCCACCAGTTGCCCGCGATGCATGACCGCCACCCGGTCGCAAATGTAACGAACCACCGCCAGATCGTGGGAAATAAACAACATGGTCAGGTGGTGTTTGCGACTGAGCGATAGCAGCAGATCCAGAATCTGCGCCTGAATGGTGACATCCAACGCCGACACAGGCTCATCCGCAACAATCAGCCTCGGCTGTAACGCAAGTGCCCGGGCAATGGCAATGCGCTGGCGCTGGCCCCCTGAAAACTCATGGGGATACTTACGCACAAACCGCCGATCCAGGCCCACGTCATCCATCAACTGATTGACCTGCTGCGCCAGGTTTTTCCGGCTCGCCAGACCGTGCACGCGCAACGGCTCCGCCAGCGTGTCGAACACCGTCATGCGCGGGTTGAGGGACGCGTAGGGATCCTGGAAAATCATCTGAACCTGTCGCCGCTGCTTTTTCAACGCTCCCCGAGGCAGCGCGCGGTAATCCACCCCATCGATAATCACCTCGCCGGACTGACTGTCCACCAGGCGAATCATACTCCGCCCCAGAGTAGACTTGCCCGAGCCCGACTCCCCCACCAGACCCAGAATTTCTCCTCGCGCTATCTCCAAGGAGACATCATCCACTGCCTTGAGCGGTTCCCCGCGCGGAGACAACAGGCCCTGCTGCGGGTAGAACCAGGTGCGCAGGTGATTGACCTTGACGAAGTTGTCGGTGGGATCCATCTCCGAAGGTACCGGCTTGGCCCCGGCGGGAATGGCACCAATCAGCTTGCGCGTATAAGGGTGGGCCTGAGCCGCAAACACACTCTTTGGCGTGCCCCGCTCCACCACCACGCCCTTCTCCATGATCAGCAACTCATCAGCCATTTGCGAGGCCACAGCCAGATCGTGGGTAATAAAAATGACCGCCAGACCATAGCTGGCCTGCAGGCTCTTGATCAGTGTCAGAATCTGCGCCTGTACCGTCACATCCAGCGCCGTCGTCGGCTCATCGGCAATCAGGATGTCCGGTTCGTTCACCAGTGCCATGGCAATCATGACCCGTTGGCGCATCCCGCCAGAGAATTCGTGCGGATAGGCATCAATACGCTCGGCGGCATCCTGAATACCTACCTCTTCCAGCATGGCCAGTGCTTTGACCCGGGCCGCCTTGCGAGACAGCCCCCGGTGCTCGCGCAGCGGCTCGATCAACTGCTCACCGATCCGCATATAAGGATTGAGCGAGGTCATGGGGTCCTGAAAAATCATGCCGATCCGTCGCCCGCGCACCGAGCGCAGAGCATGCTCACTCAGGCTCAAGAGGTCGCGCCCTTCAAGCAGCGCCCTTCCGCGTTCGATACGCCCGGGCGGGCAAGGAATCAAACCCAGAAGGCTGTAGCAGGACACGGATTTACCCGAACCTGACTCACCCACAATGCCCAGCACCTGACCGGGCATAAGCGTGAAACTCATATCGTCCACCGCTGTGGTGACCCCGTCGCGGCTGTGGAAAGCCACCCGGAGATTTTCAACCTGCAGTAGGGGCTGTTGCTCAGTCATCACTCAATCCTTGGAGGCGCGCGGGTCTAGCGCATCGCGCAACCCGTCGCCGAGAAAGTTTAACGCGAACAAGGTAACCGACAGGGTCAGTGCCGGATAGATCAGCAGCCAGGGATAAAGCTCCATATTTTCGACCCCGGCGGAAATCAACGAGCCCCAGGAACTTTGCGGTGGCTGAATCCCCAGGCCAAGAAAACTCAAAAAGGACTCCAATAAAATCACGCTGGGAATCGTCAACGTCGTGTACACAATAATGGGCCCCACCGCATTGGGAATCACATGGCGCCGAATAATTCGCCAACTGGACAGCCCCATAGCCACCGCGGCCTCAATATACTCCTGTCGGCGTACAGTGAGCACCTGGCCCCGCACAATGCGCGCCATGGTCAACCACTCGACGGCACCAATCACTAGAAACAGTAACAACAGGCTACTGCCGAAGATCACTGTCAACAAAATAATGAACACAGCGAACGGCAAACCGTAGAGGACATCGACAAAACGCATCATCGCGTTATCGACTCGCCCACCGAGGTAACCCGCCGTCGCGCCCCAGAGCACACCGATTAGCAGGGCGACCGCCGTGGCAATAAAGCCCACCATCAAGGAAATGCGGCTGCCGTAAAGAATGCGAGTGAACTGATCGCGTCCGAGGGTATCAGTGCCCAGCCAGTGGTCACTGGATGGCGGCGATGCCCCCAACAGCAAGTTCTGCTCCTGGTATTCATAGGGCGCAATCCAGGGCGTCAAGAGTGCCAGAAGTACCAGGCACAACAGAAACACAAGACTTACCATAGCCAGGTGATTTTTGCGCAACCGCCGCCAGGCGTCACGCATCAACGAACTGCCGGGCTCGGGCGTCAGAGATTCTTGCGCAACTGCGGATTCAGCCATACCAACACAACATCTGCGAGAAGGTTAAATAAAATGATCAAGGCGGACAGAAACACGGTAGTACCCAAAATCATGGTGTAGTCGCGATTAAAGGCCGCCTGAATATAAAAACGCCCAAGACCGGGAATCTGGAAAATGGTTTCCACAACGAAAGAACCCGCCAGCAAGCCCGCCAGCGCCGGCCCGAGAAAAGACACCACGGGCGCCACGCCTCCGCGCAGCGCGTGTACGCGCACGATACGCCAGGTGGACAAACCTTTGGCACGGGCCGTACGAATAAAATCCTGTGACAGGATATCGAGCATCCCCCCGCGGGTGATACGGGCGATGTAGGCGGCATAGGTGGAACCCAGGGTAATCGCTGGCAGGACCTTGTCTCCGGGGTTAATGCCCCACCCCGACACCGGCAGCCAACCCAACCAGATCCCGAACACCAGAATCAGCATGGGCCCCAATACAAACGAAGGCAGGCAAATGCCAATCATCGCAGCCGACATGGGGACATAATCCTGGGCACTATTGGGTCTGAGCGAAGCCAGTATGCCGGCGGGCATACCGACCAGCAGTGCAAACAGAATCGCGTACAGGCCCAACTCCAGGGTGATCGGAAAGCCCGCGCCGATCATTTCGTTGACCGAACGGCTGGCGTAGCGAAACGAGGGCCCAAAATCACCGCGGGCCAGATCACCGAGGTAGTCCACGTACTGGCGCCACAGGGGAGCGTCCAGATTGTATTGCGCGTTGAGGTTGGCTGTGACCTCGGCGGGCACATTGCGCTCCATATCGAAAGGCCCACCCGGGGCCAACCGCACCATAAAAAAGGTGATGGTCACCACCGCCAGCAACACGGGGATCGCCAACGCCAGGCGCTTGAGCAGATAGCGCCCCATGACTTACGGCTGTGCCTCGAGACGTACACCCTTGTAGGAGTAATGATCCATGGCGTTGCTGTGCCAGCCCTGCACCGACGGCGCAACCAGGTGGTTGCGATAATAAAAATAAATCGGAATGATGGGCACCTCCTCCATCAGAATCGCCTCGGCTTCCTGAAAATAGTTCAGGCGCTGCTGCTCATCATCCGCATTGGCTGCGCGTGCGATCAGCTCATCGTAGCGGGCATGAGACCAGCCAGTATCATTGTTGCCGCCGTCGGCAACAAACAAATCGAGAAAGGTATTCGGGTCATAGTAATCCCCTACCCAGCCGGCTCGGGCAATATCGTGCTCACCGGAGCGTTTGCTGGCCAGAAACACTCGCCAGTCCTGATTGCGCAAGTTGATGTCGATGCCGAGTTCGCGCTTCCACATTTGCTGAATCACCACCGCGATACGTTGGTGGCTTTCCATGGTGTTGTAGAGCAGTGTCAACGACGGAAAGTTCTGCCCGCCGGGGTAACCGGCCTCAGCCAACAACGCGCGCGCGCGCCCCGGGTCATAAGGCACTCTCGCCTCAGCTTCGTATCCCGCCGCGCCAGGCGGGGTCATATGAAAGGCCGGCGTCTGCCCGCCCTGCAACAATTGATCGGTAATCTGCTCGCGGTTGAGGGAGTAGGCCAGAGCCTGACGCACCCGCACATCATCGAGTGGCGGCTTTTGAGTGTTGAACTCGTAGTAATAGGTGGCATAGAAAGGAAAACTGCGCAGCGCCGGGTGATCCTGTCCCCGGTAGCGCGGAATCAGTTCCTCGGGCAAGGTGTTGGTGATATGCAACTGCCCTGCCCGATACATGCGCTCCTCAGTAGACGGCTGCTGCACTGGGTGAAAATGGATTTCGTTCAGGTGTACCGACTCGGCATCCCAGTAGCCGGGATTGCGCGCGACTACGACCACCTGATTAGGCACCCAGCGTTTGAGCACAAAGGGGCCGTTGCCCACAAAATTCTCTGGTCGGCTCCAACGACTGCCGCGCTGATCTTCACGGCCGTGAGCTTCAATGGTGGCCCGATGTACCGGATACATACTGTGATGATCAAGCAGCTCCAGAAAATAGGGTACTGGCCGGGTCAACTCGACTTTCAACTCACGCTCACCCAGCGCGCTGACACCAACCTCGCTGAAATCATCCAGCTCACCGCGATTAAACGCTTCCGCATTGCGTACACTGTAGAGTGAATAAGCGTACTGATTACCCAGGGCGGGCAACAATGCGCGGCGCCAGGACCACACGAAATCCTCGGCGGTGAGAGGATCGCCATTGGACCAGCGCGCATTCTCGCGCAACTGGAAACGGTAGGTCAGACCGTCCTCGGACACCTCCCAGGATTCCGCCGCTGCCGGAACGATGTCCAGGGTTTCCGGGTCCTTGCCCACCAAGCCCTCAAACAGCGCCACCTGGATATTGCGCTCGGGAATACCGGTAGTGGTATGCGGATCCACATCCGAGGGCTCGTCGCCGTTACCCATATGCAGGATCTGCTGCTCATTGCCCAGCTCCACCGGCGTTTTCTGGTCATCGGAACAGGCCGCCAGCCCCAGCACTACCAAAGTACTCAATACGCAAAAAAAGTAACGCTTAATCATGGCTCGGACCATCCTCCAACATCTCGGCAAACGCATCAAAACTGTAGGGGCGGCCCAGAAAATCCTCGACCAGATCAGCCGCGTCGCGGCTGCCGCCAGGTGCCAGTACCTTATCCCGGTAACGTTGTGCCACCTCGGTATTGAGCATACCGTGAGTCTTGAACTCGCTGAACTTATCCATGGCCATCACCAGTGACCACATATAGGTGTAGTAGATGGCGGAGTAGCCGTAAAGGTGCCCAAAGGTGGCGTGAAAATAAGTGTCATCCACATAGCGGAACGGTGAATACTCCGCCTGCAGATCGCGCGACATGGCTGTCAGATCCATCCCCTCGGGATCGCGATTATAGTAATTTAATGACAGGGCGGCGTAGAACATCTGGTGCTGCACCCAGAGTCCGCGACCAAAGTCACGCCCAGCATTCATACGCTCAACCAGGTCTGCCGGAATCACCTCTCCCTGTTCATTGCGTGCGAAGTTGCTCAAGGTTTCGCTGTCCCAGACCCATTCCTCCAGCATCTGGGACGGAGCCTCGACAAAATCCCATTCCGTACGAATACCCGACATACTCAGCCTGGGCTGGTGACCGCCAAAAATGGCGTGCAACAGGTGACCAAATTCGTGTAGGAAGGTCTTCACATCCGAGTGTTCCATATAGCCGGAACTGCCCTCCCCCCCCGGGAAGTTGCACACCAGCGCCACAAGCGGCAACTGACGACCTTCTACGCCACTGCGTTTGGTAAACGCCGCCGCATGGTTGAACTTGCCCGAGCGCGGGTGCATATCCAGGTAAAACTGCCCCAGTACCTGATCGCCGTCGCGAATCTCATAGGCACTGACTGACTCGTGCCAGGTGTCCGTCTCCCAGGGATGAATCGTCACCCCAAAGAGTGTTTCGGTCAGGTCAAAAATGCCCTGCTTGACCTTATCGTAATGGAAGTAGCCACGCAGCTCGCGCGAGTCGATATCGAACCTTTCCTGCTTGATCAGTTCTTCGAGATAGGTTTTCTGCCAGTCCTCGACTCGTTCTGCCTGTGGATCGATCTCGCGCAGACGCTCGAGCAGCACCTGGTAATCCCGTTGAGCGCGGGGCTCAGCGATTCCGCTGATACGGTCAATAAACGCCTGGGCATTCTCAGGCGTTTCGATCATCTTGTCTTCGGTAACATAGTGCGCATAGCTGTCATAGCCCAACAGCGTGGCCAACTCGTGACGGGCCGCGAACAGTTCACTTAGCACCTCATCGTTTTCCGGGTAAGCCCGCTGGCGGAACAGCAGGTACAGTTCACGGCGCAGCTCATCCTCCTCGGCATAACGCATCACGGGAAAGTAGTCGGGGTAATCGGTACTGACCACAACTTTGCCATCGTCGTTGAGGCGCGACTCGATGAAGTCCTCGGGCACACCGCTCAGGCGCTCCGGCTCAATCAGCAGCTGTCGGGTATCCTCGCGGATGTTGCGATTGAAATCTTGGCCCAGCTGGTTGATACGCTCGTTGAGCGCCCTGATTCTCTGGCGGGTAGTCTCGTCCCGATCAACACCGGAACGCTGATAGCCTTGGAGCATTTTCTCGACAAACCGGCGATCCAGCGTCGACAGCGGCTCAAGGTCAACCTGGCTCAGGCGCTGATAGAGGGGGCGCGATAAACTGATATCACTGCCCAGGGGCACGAGATTTTGTTGGCAGGCATCGGCAGCGGAACGCACTTGCTCATCGGGGTGGACGTTGCGCATCAGGCTGGAGCGCCCCGAGATGCGGTTGACCACGATATCCAAATCGTTAATGGCCTCCAGCAAGCCTAAATCACTGAGCGGCGTTTGCGGGTCTTCCAGTGCAGCAAGCTGCCCGCGCGCCAACACCAGGTCTGCCTCACACCGGGCGACAAACTCCTGTGCCTCAGCGTTCTCAAGGTCTGGCCACGAAAGCGCCTCAGGCGATGACTCACCCCTGGGCTGTTGTGCACAGCCCGCAGCCAATGCCAGCATCCCTGTCAAAACCAGCAACCTGGCCATTGGCCCCTTCCCGCTATTGGCAAACATTGTTGTTATCCCCTCAAAGCAAATATGTGACAGTTCGATCCGGTAAAAAGCTATTCTATGCACACTGGTTAAACTAACACAAGCACTCACAAAAAAGCCCCGCCAGCATGTTGCTGGCGGGGCTTTTGGGCGATCACTTGGGCCAACCCTTAGCGGCTGATTTCAACCCGTTCACGCAGCGCCGTCTGGAAGCTGCTGTAATCGGAAGAACCGACCTGACTGCTCAAGCGAGCACGCAGTGACTCGATCTCCTCAGGCTCACGCTCCTCCATCCGGCCGTCTTCCACAGCGGTCAACTCGATCACCGCGTAGTTGCCGCCGTTCAGGTGCTGACCGGCGACCGAGGGCGTTGCACTCGGCCGTGGCAAAGCGAAAGCATGGCGCAAGAGTGCACGTCCCGGCTCGCCGGCATCACGGGTCACACCGGAAACAGTGCGCACCTCCAGGCCCGCCTCTTCAGCGGCCTGTGCAAGGCTCTGACCGGACGCCAGAGCCTGTTTGAGGGCTTCGCCCCGGCTCGCCACCTGCTCGCGTACACGCTCGTCCCGAAGCATCTCCAGGGCCTGTTCACGCACGTCGTCCAGCGATTGCACATAGGAGTCCTGGAAGTCCGTCTTTTTAACCACAACAACGCGGTCCGGGCCAAGCTCGATGGCGTCGCTCGCCTCACCGTACTCCAGAACCACGTCCGAGAACGCGGCGTCGATCACCTGACGCTGCGCAGCCACGCCTTGACCACCTGAGCGCGGGAAAAGACCGGTATTGCCAACCTCAAGTCCCAATTCATCCGCCACCTCAGCCAGATCCTCGGCCACGTAGGCCAGATCGCGAAGGCGCTCCAGAAGCACAGCGAACTCACCTTCGGCACGAGCGCGACGCAGCTGGCGGGCGATACGCTCGCGCTGCTCTTCAAAACTGGGGGCTTCGCCACCGCGCTCGTCGAGCAGCTTGATCAGGTGGATGCCCGCTTCCGTGCTCACGGGCTCGGATACGTCGCCAACACTCAAGTCCGCCAGCGCAGATTCAAAGGCATCCGGGAACATGTCGCCCGCGGTATAGCCCAACTCGCCGCCCTGGTTGCGGCTGCCGGAATCCACTGAGTACTCAGCCGCCAAGGCGGCAAAATCCTCACCTTGCGCCAGCCGCTGGTAAAGCTCGTCGGCCAGCGCGCGATCGCCGTCATCCAGCAGGATGTGCGCAGCGTTGCGCTCGGCAGCACCGGCGTAGTTCGCGGCTTCTTGCTCATACTGCTCGCGGATCTGGCGCTCGGGAACATCCATGGTCGCGGCAATGTTCTCAACGCTCAGGTCGATATAATCAACGGCCACCCGCTCGGGCTGGGTAAAAACCTCAGGGCTGCCCTGGTAGAATGCTTCCAGCTCAGCGTCGGAAATCTCCAGGCTGGCACGAACCTCATCTCCCGCAATGGTCACGTAGCTGAAATCGCGGGTCTGGTAGTTCAGGGCAACAGCCCTTGCCAACTCGGCCTCAGTGATAAAGCTCGAGCCGGCGATACCGGCCACCAATTGCTCAATCAGAAGATCCTCACGCAGTGCTGCGCGATAAGTCGACGGGGTAAAGCCCTGGGCTCGCAGGATTTGCTGGAAGCGCTGGCTGTCAAAGCTGTCATCCTCACCCCGAAACATCGGCTCAGCCAGAATAATCTGGTTGACCTGATCATCGCTCACCGACATTCCCGCACTGCGCGCCGCCACGGCCATCGCCTTGCGCTGGATCAGGCTTTCGACAACCGGCTCCCGCAGGCGCTCATCAGAGAGAAACTCGGACGGCACAGAGTCGCCGTACATGTTGCGCAGCTGCTGGCGCTGCATATTTACGGCGCGATTGATATCAATCTCGCTGATGCGTTCACCGTCGACGCTGACCTCCACGCCCTCGCCACTGCTACCGCCCATGAAAAGGGCTTCCGAGCCGGATAACGCGAAAATAATAACGAGAAAACCGATCAAAAGGCCGGCCACCAGCCCTTTACTGTTTTCCCGGAGATTCTGCAACATGCTGCGCTCCTACCATCTACTGAGAGTCTTGTACCGGACCTGCGCCCGGGGATTTTATGATTCTTACAATCTAACGAAAAAAGGCGCACCATCAAGATGCGCCTTCATTAACACCGCTTGCTTGCCGACAGTCTCGCGCAGAGCCTGCGTCAGGTTTGCCGCGTCAATACGCTGCTTAGCTGTTTACGGCGTCTTTCAGCGCTTTACCTGCTTTGAAGCCAGGTACTTTAGCCGCAGGGATTTTGATCTCTGCGCCGGTTTGCGGGTTGCGACCGGTACGCGCGGCACGCTCTTTAACAGCAAAGGTACCAAAACCAACCAGTACAACCTGGTCACCACTTTTCAGGGCGCCGGTGATGTTGTCTACCATGGCGTCCAAGGCACGGCCAGCTGCCGCTTTCGGAATGTCTGCAGAAGCGGCGATGGCTTCGATAAGCTCGGATTTATTCACACTTTACCCCTTTTGATTTTCAGTTCAGAAATCGACGTAGTTTATTCTGTCAGTTGTTAAATTGGCCTCAACGCAGTAATGCGATCCGACCTATCGGTAATTTCTCCGGGTGCGCTAATTCTCCGGCGCCCCAGCAAGGCTGACGAATTGCGATTTATACCAACTGTGCATGGGCGGGTCAAGCAACCACTGAGGGTTTATGCCGCCTGGCGCCCGTTTTGGGCACTTTTTGACCATAAAATGCCCACCGGTTCACAATCCGCTCGCCGACGGCTCGGAATCACTGCAAAACAGGGGCCAATCACCGACACCCCTGAAACGCCCTTTAATGGGTGTTAATGCGTTTGTCATCCGCCCGTCTTTGTGCTTCCTGCTCCAACGCCTGATACTCCTCATCAGAGAGCGGTTTGGGCATATCCTGCAAGGCGACCTGCAGAACATCATCAATCCATTTGACCGGCTTGATGACCAGATCCTGTTTGATATTGTCGGGGATCTCTTTCAGGTCGCGCTCGTTGTCGGCTGGAATAATCACCGTTTTGATGCCGCCACGGTGTGCCGCGAGAAGCTTCTCTTTCAGCCCACCAATGCGCAACACCTCGCCCCGCAGGGTGATCTCGCCGGTCATGGCAACATCGGCCCGCACTGGAATTCGGGTGAGCACAGACACCAACGCGGTACACATACCAACACCCGCGCTCGGGCCGTCTTTGGGTGTGGCGCCCTCAGGCACATGAATGTGCAAATCGGTTTTTTCGTGATAATCCGGCGCGATACCGAGCACCTGGGCGCGCGAACGCACCACAGTCAAAGCCGCTTGAATTGACTCCTGCATTACATCGCCCAGCGAACCGGTTTTGATCACCCGGCCTTTACCTTTTACCGCCGAGGTTTCAATGGTCAGCAACTCGCCACCTACCTGGGTCCAGGCCAGGCCGGTCACCTGCCCTACCTGGTTGTTGACCTCCGCGCGCCCGAAATCGAACTTACGCACGCCCAGAAAATCTTCAATCAGCTCGCTGGTGATCTGATCCTTGGTCACGCGCTTGTCGCGCACATGGCGGGTAACCACCTTGCGGCACAGCTTGGCAATTTCCCGCTCCAGCCCGCGCACGCCCGCTTCACGGGTGTAATAACGGACGATGTCGAGCACCGCCTGATCATCCACTTTGAGCTCGTTTTCCTTCAAGCCATTGAGCCGCATCTGTTTCGGAACCAAGTAGCGTTTGGCGATATTGAGCTTCTCGTCCTCGGTATAACCCGGGATACGAATCACCTCCATTCGATCGAGCAGCGGTGCCGGAATATTCATGGAGTTGGAGGTGCACACAAACATCACATCCGACAGGTCGTAATCCACTTCCAGGTAGTGATCATTGAAGTGATTGTTCTGCTCCGGATCGAGCACTTCGAGCAGTGCCGACGCAGGGTCGCCACGATTGTCCATGCCCATTTTGTCAATCTCGTCGAGCAGGAACAACGGGTTTTTAACCCCGACCTTGGCCATTTTTTGCACCAGCTTGCCCGGCAGGGAGCCAATGTAGGTGCGGCGATGCCCGCGAATCTCAGCTTCGTCGCGCACACCGCCGAGGGCCATGCGCACAAATTGACGATTGGTTGCGCGTGCGATCGACTCACCCAAGGACGTTTTACCGACCCCCGGGGGGCCTACCAGACACAGGATCGGGCCCTTGATTTTCTTGACCCGTTTCTGCACGGCCAAGTATTCAAGAATGCGTTCTTTGACTTCGTCCAGACCGTAATGGTCTTTTTCCAGGACGCTCTCGGCGCGCACCAGGTCGTGGCGCACCTTACTGCGTTTTTTCCAGGGCACCTTGAGCATCCAGTCGATGTAGGCCCGCAGTACCGACGCCTCGGCCGACATGGGCGACATCATTTTAAGCTTGTTCAGCTCTGCCAGCGTTTTCTCTTCGGCATCCTTGGGCATACCGGCATCGGCAATTTTATGCTCGAGATCTTCGGCTTCGTTATGCTCGTCTCCCATCTCGCCAAGCTCTTTCTGAATCGCTTTCATTTGCTCGTTCAGATAGTACTCGCGCTGGCTTTTCTCCATCTGCTTTTTGACCCGGCCGCGAATTTTCTTCTCGACCTGGAACAAATCAATTTCCGCCTCAATCAAGCCCAGCAAGTGCTCGATGCGCGCACGCACATCGGTCATTTCCAACACGGCCTGTTTCTGCTGTAGCTCCAATGCCATGTGCGCGGCCATGGTATCCGCCAAACGACTCGGCTCATCGATTCCGGTAAGCGAATTCATAACCTCGCCGGGCACTTTTTTACTCAGGCCCACATACTCTTCGAACTGATTCATGGCAGACTGAACCAGAACCTCTGACTCCTTACCTTCAAGTGCCTCGTCGGGCATGGCGCTGGTTTGTGCGCGAAAATAGCCCTGGTCTTCCGTGATTTTTTCAATACGCGCACGCTCACCACCCTCGACCAACACTTTTACCGTGCCGTCGGGCAGCTTCAACAATTGCAGAACAGTCGCTACAGTGCCCACCGAAAACAGGTCTTTGGCACCAGGGTCATCTACCGATGGATTCTTTTGGGCCACCAGTAATACCTGCTTGTCAGTCGCCATGGCATTTTCCAACGCCGCTATCGACTTGTCCCGGCCGACAAACAACGGAATGACCATATGCGGATACACCACGACATCGCGCAGTGGCAGCAAAGGCAGCTCATTGGTGGCGGATACTGATACGTCTGTGTGATCCATTGATAAACCCTCGTTTCGCTATGTCTATAAGATTGGGGGCAGTAGGCGGGAATTACAAGCTGAAAGGCCCAAAAAAACGCAAAGAGCGCCCCGCGGGGCGCTCTTTGGTCACACGCTGGCCAAAAGGCTCAGGGTTTGATCGCTCAGTCTTCTTTCGCGACCTTGGCCGGCTTATCGTTGCTGGCGTAGACCAATAACGGCTCCGACTCACCCTTGATCACCGACTCGTCGATCACCACCTTGTTGACACCTTCCTCGGACGGGATGCGGTACATGGTTTCAAGCAGTACGCCCTCCAGGATGGAGCGCAGACCCCGAGCACCGGTTTTCCGATCCATCGCCTTTTGCGCCACAGCCTGCAGCGCGTCCGGCCGGAAGTCGATTTCAACGCCTTCCATCTCGAACAACCGACCGTACTGCTTGGTCAGCGCGTTCTTGGGCTGCGTCAAAATCTCGATCAGCGCTTCCTGATCCAGCTCATCCAACGTGGCAATCACCGGCAGGCGACCCACAAACTCGGGGATCAGACCATACCGGACCAAATCCTCGGCTTCCAGATCGTGCAGGGTGTCGCCCAAATTACGGTTCTCATCCTTGCTTTTGACTTCTGCGCCAAAACCGATGCCACCCTTTTCTGAGCGCTCACGAATGACCTTATCCAGTCCGGCAAAAGCCCCGCCACAAATGAACAGGATGCTCCCGGTATCCACCTGCAGGAATTCCTGCTGGGGATGCTTGCGCCCGCCCTGAGGGGGTACGGAAGCCACGGTGCCTTCGATCAGTTTGAGCAGTGCCTGCTGCACGCCCTCCCCGGACACATCACGCGTGATTGACGGGTTGTCAGACTTGCGCGAAATTTTGTCGATTTCATCAATATAAACAATGCCTTGCTGGGCCTTTTCGACGTCGTAATCACACTTCTGCAGAAGCTTCTGAATGATGTTTTCAACGTCTTCACCCACATAACCGGCTTCGGTCAGGGTGGTGGCATCGGCAATGGTAAAGGGCACGTCCAGCAGGCGCGCCAAGGTCTCGGCAAGCAGGGTTTTACCGCTACCGGTGGGACCGACCAGCAGAATGTTGCTTTTGCCCAGTTCCACCGGCTCTTTATCTTTACCCTTCGCTTTGTCCATACCGCGCAGGCGCTTGTAGTGGTTGTATACCGCTACCGCCAGGACTTTTTTGGCGCGCCGCTGACCAATAACATACTGATCCAGAATCGCGGCAATTTCGTGAGGTTTGGGCAGACGATCGGGCCCACCTTCACTGGCGCTTTCCTGGATTTCTTCGCGAATAATGTCATTACACAGGTCGACACATTCGTCACAAATAAACACCGACGGCCCGGCAATCAGCTTGCGCACTTCATGCTGGCTCTTGCCACAGAAGGAGCAATACAGCAGTTTGCCGTTTTTATCGCCGCTATCACTGGTGTGATCGGTCATTAAACCACTCCAAACATAAACATTCAGGGTACAAGATGGTGTCCTATACCCGTATTTTCAAGCACTGGTGTCCATTTTATCCGGATTTACCGGCCACCGACACCCCCGCATTCACCTTTGAGCGGGCTATTTCGCCGCCGCTGCCCGGCTCTCTACGACGGTGTCCACCAAACCATAGTCTCTGGCCTGTTGCGCACTCATGAAGTTGTCGCGCTCAGTATCCAGAGTGATCTTCTCGAGACTCTGACCCGTGTGGAAGGCCATCAGCTCATTGAGATGGGAGCGAATCTTCAGGATTTCCTGGGCATGAATATGAATATCCGATGCCTGGCCCTGAGCGCCACCACTGGGCTGATGAATCATCACCCGGGAGTTGGGCAGCGCAAAACGCTTCCCGCTGGCGCCTGCGGTCAGCAAAAACGCCCCCATGCTGCAAGCCTGACCGATACACATGGTGCTGACATCGGGCTTGATAAACTGCATGGTGTCGTAAATCGACATTCCTGCGGTCACGGAACCACCCGGCGAATTGATGTACAGGTGGATATCCTTGTCCGGATTTTCAGCTTCCAGAAACAGGAGCTGAGCCACCACCACATTAGCCATGTAATCTTCGACCGGCCCGGTCAGAAAGATCACCCGCTCTTTGAGCAAGCGAGAATAGATATCGTAGGAGCGCTCACCGCGGGCAGTCTGCTCAACCACCATCGGGATCAGGCCGCTATTGAAAACCTCGGGAGCTTGATTAGATGAATCATACGCCATACTGATCAATTATCCTTGTGCAAATTCGTCATCAGGAGTAACCAGATACGTGGTTCTCCTCGTTTGGGATCGCTTTAGGGGAGAGCTTAACCTGAGAATCAGCGTTATGCCAGTTTCACGGAAGATCAGGGGCGGGAAATGGCCGCGAAACAGACGTTTCGCGGCATTTTTGACCAAAACGGTCAGATTTAACCCTGCTGGGCCTTGGACTTGACCACGTCCTCGTAGGTGCTTTCTTCGTCGGTGACTTTCGCTTTCTCGACGATATACTCCACCACCTGATCTTCCAGGGCGGCGGACTCAATATTACCCAGCATCTGGCGATTGCTGTAGTAATAGTCGATCACCTCTTGCGGATCCTGATAGGTTGAAGCCATTTCTTCGACCATCTCGCGCACGCGCTCGGCATCCGGCTTGATCTCGGCGGTCTTGATGATCTCGCCCACGATCAGACCCAAGGCTACACGACGCTTGGCCTCTTCTTCAAACATGGTATCCGGCAGCAGGGACTTGACGTCAAAGTTCTGCTGCTGACCGCCAAAACGCTGCATCATCTGGTTGCGCAGGTTCTCGATCTCGGAACCGACCAACGCCTTGGGGATATCGGTCTCGTGAGACTCGACCAGTTTGTCCATCACCTGGGTCTTGACCTGAGCGCGCAGGGCGTTTTTCAGCTCGCGCTCCATATTGGCTTTCACTTCTTTACGGAAAGCGGTCTTACCGCCCTTTTCGATACCGAACTTGGCGTAGAACTCTTTGTTCAGCTCCGGCAACTCCTGCTCGGCCACTTCGCTCACCTTGATGGTGAACTCGGCTTTGGCGCCTTTCAGCTCCTCAGCCTGATAATCCTCGGGGAAGGTCACTTCGATCACTTTCTCGTCACCGGCCTTCATGCCCACAATGCCGTCTTCGAAGCCGGGAATCATGCTGCCAGAGCCCAGAACCAACTTGTGGTCTTCGCCCTTACCACCCTCAAACTCCTCGCCGTCTTTACGGCCGACAAAGTCGATGGTGACCTGATCGCCGTCGGCCGCTGCGCGCTCAACTGCTTTCCAGGTCGCCTGGTGTCTGCGCAACTCGTCGATCATGGTTTCGATATCGTCCTCGGTCACCTTGGCGGTTTTCCGGGTCAGTTCGTAGCCAGAGAAGTCGCCCAGCTCAACGCTCGGGTACACCTCAAAGGTCGCGATGTATTCCAGGTCCTTGCCTTCTTCTACCTGCTTGGGTTCGATCGAGGGCTGGCCGGCCGGCTTGACTGACTCTTTCTGCACGGCTTCGTAGAAGGACCGGCTGATCACTTCGCCCACCACTTCCTGGCGGACGCTGGCGCCGTAACGCTGCTTGACGACTTTCATGGGCACTTTGCCCTTGCGGAAGCCGTTGATGCGGATGTTTTTAGCCGCTTGCTGAAGGCGCTTCTGCACCTCGCCCTCAACCTGGTCCGCGGGAACTCCTACGGTCAGGCGACGCTCCAGACCAGACGTTGTTTCGATTGAAACCTGCATATTTTCCTCGTGACTATTCGAATGATGCGAATGATGTCGTTGCATCTACCGCCTCGGCTCGGGCCGAGACCTGAATAAATATGGTGCGGTCGGAGAGACTCGAACTCTCACACCTTACGGCACCAGAACCTAAATCTGGCGTGTCTACCAATTCCACCACGACCGCTCTTATCAAACCGTTTTGCGCCGGCATTTGCCGTTATAAAACCTGGCTAAGCTACTGTTTTTACAGAATTTTTCTGCAAAATCGTGGCGTCAGCTGCGTTTGGAGGCTGGAGATTGTGCCACAGTCAGGAGAGGTGTTCAACAAAAGCCGGTGACCGCCACCCCAGGCGAGGCGGCGGCTTCACTGGCCTGGCGAGGGTTTCAGCGTCAGTTAAGGCGTTCCAGCAGGGTACTGATCCCCTGCCCGTAGCCAATGCACATGGTGGCGACGCCCAGCGTCATATCCCGCTGGCCCATCACGGTCAACAGTGACCCGGTAATCCGGGTACCCGAACAGCCGAAGGGGTGGCCCAGGGCGATCGCCCCACCGTGAAGATTGACCTTGTCATCCATGGCGTCCAGCAGTTTAAGATCCTTGAGCACCGGCAGAGCCTGGGCGGCAAAAGCCTCGTTAAGTTCGACACAGTCAATATCGTTGATACTCAGTTTGTGTGCCTTGAGAACCCGCTCGGTGGACGGCACCGGGCCATAGCCCATGATTGAGGGGTCGACCCCGGCGACCGCCAGACCCACCACCCGCGCCACCGGTGTCAGGCCCAGGGCCTGTGCCCGCTCAGCCGACATCACCAGCATCGCCGAGGCACCGTCGGTGACCTGAGAAGAGGTTCCCGCAGTCACTTTGCCGTTTTTGGGATCGAATACCGGCTTCAGGGCCGCGAGTCCCTCCAGGGTGGTCTCCGGACGGATGGTTTCGTCGTCCGCCATCAACCCCGGCACCCCGTCGGCATCGTGCCCCAGCACCGGAATGATCTCCCCTTTGAATTCACCCCGCTCACGCGCCTTGGCCGCCAGCTGGTGTGAGCGGACGCTGAAGGCATCCATCTGCTCGCGCTCTATGCCGTGCAGGCGCGCCAGATACTCGGCGGTAATGCCCATATTACCGGCGGCCTTGGCCAGGCTCAGACCCAGACGCGGATTGGGGTCGATATTGTCGTACATGGGCAGGTGTCCCATGTGTTCGGATCCGCCAATCAGGTAGACATCACCCAGGCCCGCGCGGATATTGGCCGTGGCGATATGCAGCGCCGACATGGACGAACCACACAGACGATTGATGGTCTGGGCCGGCACGCTGTGAGGCAGGCCGGCACGCAACAGAATGTTGCGCGCGACGTTAAAGGCCTGCTCGCCCCGCTGCATCACACAACCCCAGATCAGGTCGTCAATCTCGTTCGGGTCGAGCGCCTCGTTGCGCGCCAGCAACCCCTGGATCAGTGCTGCGGCAAAGTCGTCGCCCCGGGTGTGGCGGTACATCCCCTGCTTGGCTCGCCCCATGGCAGTGCGGCCAAAGTCAACAATGACAGCATCTCTCGGGTCTAGACTCACAACTGCTCTCCTTCTTGTCCGGTGTGTGACAGGGCGTGAAAACGGTCGCCTTCGCGGGCCAGGCTTTTAAGCATAGCCGGCGGCTCGTAGAGCGGCCCGAGCCCTGCCAGGGTTGCGGCGCTGTCACACAGTGCCTGCGCCCCCTCGGTATCGGCCCAGTGCAGCAGGCCGCCCCTGAAAGGCGGAAAGCCCACGCCGTACACCAAGGCCATATCCGCCTCGGCGGCACTGGCAACGATGCCCTCCTCCAGGCAGCGCACCAACTCGGTCAGCATAGGCAGCAACATCCGCAGGACTATCTCTTCGTCGCTGGTCTCCGGGGCGCGGGTGACGTGAGGCTTGATCAGCTCGTGAGCACGTGCACTCGGGGTTTTGCGCGGCTTGCCCTTTTTGTCCTCTTCGTAATCGTAAAAGCCCGCCCCGTTTTTCTGGCCATAACGCTCGGCTTTGAACAGCGCCGCAATCGCCGACGTGTAGCCCTGGCGCATGCGCTCCGGGTAGCCCTCAGCCATGACCTCATGGGCGTGCACGGCCGTGTCGATACCCACCACATCGAGCAGATAGGCGGGCCCCATGGGCCAGCCCCAGCGCTCCATCACCTTGTCAATTCGCTCAAAATCCACACCGTCGCGCACCAGGAGCGAAAAACCTTCGAAATAGGGAAAAAGCACCCGGTTCACCAGAAATCCCGGGCAATCCTTGACCACCACGGGTTTTTTACCGAGTGCCAGGGCATAAGCCACCGTGCGCGCCACTGCGGCATCGCTGGTCTTGCGGCCGCGGATCACCTCCACCAACGGCATTACCGGCACCGGGTTAAAAAAGTGCATACCGCAAAAATTTTCCGGACGATTGAGCGCGCCTGCCAGGTGGTCGATGGAAATGGTTGAGGTGTTACTGGTGAGTACGGTATCGCCCGTCACCTGCTTTTCCGTTTCCGCCAATACCGAGCGTTTAACCTTGGCATTTTCAACCACCGCCTCGACCACCAGATCCACCTGATCAAAAGCATCGTAACTCAGCGCCGGCTTGATGCGGGTCAAACCCTCAGCTTGCTCGGCGGCAGACATCTTGCCCCGCTCGACCCGTTTACCGAACAGCTTGCGCGCTTCCTTCAGGCCCAGATCCAGGCCCTCCTGAGCAATGTCCTTCATGGTTACCGGAACCCCGCGCAGGGCCGACTGGTAGGCGATGCCGCCACCCATAATGCCCGCGCCCAACACCGCCGCACGCTCGACCTTGGCATCGGCTTTACCGGCCAAGCCTTTGGCTTTTTTCATCATGGCCTGATCATTGACGAATATACCCACCAACGCATGCGCGGTGCCGGTCACTGCCATATCGGCAAAGGTTTCCGCTTCCAGTGCCAGGGCGTCATCCCGGCCCTTATCCGCCGCCGCACGCATCACCTTGATCGCCGCCACCGGTGACGGGTAGTTCGGTCCAGCCTTGGCCGCGACAAAACCGATGGACGACTCGAACGCCAAGCCCGCCTCAATGGCGTTATGACGCAAGGGGGACGTTTTCGCCTGACGCCGAGCCCGATAATCCAGCTTGCCCTCAATACAATGGTGCAAGGTTTTGAGCGCCGCCTGGCGCAGCACATCGGGCTCGACCACAGCATCCACGACCCCGGCAGTGAGCGCCGCCTGCGCCTTATTGTCCTGACCCGAGGCGATCCATTCCACGGCGGTATCCAGCCCTGCCAGGCGCGGCAGGCGCACGGTCCCCCCCCAGCCTGGGAGAATACCGAGTTTGGTTTCGGGTAATCCGACATTGGCGTTAGTGTCCGCCACCCGAAAATCGCAGGCCAGACAAAACTCCATGCCGCCCCCAAGCGCGTGGCCGTTAATGGCCACGACCGTGGGCACTGGCAGATCTTCGAGGCGATTGAGATTGGTGTTATTGAGCTTGAGATAATCAATGACCGCTTGGCGGCCGCCGGCAAAAACACTGGAAAATTCGGTGATATCGGCACCGACGATAAAGGCCGCCTTGGCACTGGTCACCAAAAGCCCTTTAACCCCCGAGGCGCCGCCGAGTGCATCAAGCGCTTCGCCCAACTCCTTAACCGCCCGCTTATTGAATTTATTAACCGACTCGTTCTTGAGATCAACGATCAACTCGGCGATGCCGTCGTCATGCAGCGCCAGCTTAAAAGCGTTTCCTTGATAGATCATTGCGCGCCTCTTTAAGTAACTGCGTTAATGCCTGTTAGACAGAGTGTTGCTCTGCCTAACAGCATAGCCGCAATTTGCGCACGAAGGGAAATTATCCAGGGTGAATCAGCAGCAACCGCGCAGGCTCGGCGGACGCATTGAGACAGCGGTAAGCGGTACCCGGCCACAGACGTGCACCCTGCCCAGCCGAGAGCGTGCGCACCGTTTGCCCAAGGCTCAGGCGCAACTCACCCTCGAGCACCAGGACCAGCACCGATGGCATCCAGCGCGCCACGCATTCGCCCGAGTCCTGGCCCGGCGCAAACTGCCGCAGCTCGATACCGGGTCCGCACAGCGTGTCGGGGTTGGCCTCGGACAGGTCAAAAAAGTCGGGACCGCTCAGGGAATCAGAAAAAAAATGCGCCAGACTCATGGGCAGCGCTGCCAACAGTCGGCTGAGCATATCGACACTGGGACTGACGCGACCCTGCTCGATGTTGGACACACTGCTGTTGGGGACACCCGCGCGCCGGGCCAGCTCACGCTGAGAAAGGCCGGCGCGCTCGCGCACCTTGCGCAAGCGCTCGCCCAGCTCGGGCGATCCGTCCGCAGGCGCGGCTGGGGTCGATGAATACTCCATGCGCGCGCCGGTTAAAACGACGTCCGGCGGTAGTCGCGGTATTCAGGCTCCCAGAAGTTGCGCTCGATGGCTTCATCGATGACTGACTCCGGCACCGGCAGGGCCACACCCTCCTCCATGGCCTGAATAAACACCGCTCGGGCAATGGCTTTACTCACCGAACGAATGTCATTAAGCGGCGGCAACAGCGCGCCCTCCCCGGTTTGCACCATGGGGGACTGCGCCGCCAGCGCCTCACTCGCGGCCATCATCATCTTGTCGGTGATACGCTTGGCCTTCGCCGCTACAACACCCAGACCTACGCCGGGGAAGATATAGCTGTTGTTGCACTGGGCAATCTCGTGCCGCTGTCCGGCCATATCCACCGGATCAAAGGGACTACCGGTCGCCACGATCGCTTTGCCGCTGGTCCAACGCAAAATGTTGACCGGTTGTGCCTCCACCTGCGATGTCGGGTTAGACAAAGGCAGAATGATCGGCCGCTCGCAATGCAGCTGCATGGTTTCGACAACGGATTTACTGAACATACCCGGCTGACCAGAGACACCGACCAGCACCGTGGGCTTGGCATTGGCCACCACGTCCTGCAAACCGATGCCGCCATCGGCCTTGCTCAAGGTCCAGCTCTTCACCTCGGCATCGGTGCGACACAGCGGCTTCTGAAAACTGCGCACCCCGTCGGTGCTCGTGGTCAGCAGGCCACGGCTGTTAAGCAAATAAATGCGCGAACGCGCCTCGGCATCGCTCAAGCCCTCAGCCACCATATGCATGATCACCTGCTCGGCGATACCGCAGCCGGCGGAACCCGCCCCGGCAAACACCAGGCGCTGATCACCCAGGCGCTCGCCTTTGGCGTGACACGCGGCCAGGAGCGTGCCCACGGTAACCGCTGCGGTGCCCTGAATATCATCGTTAAAGCAGCAGAGCTGATCGCGGTAACGATCCAACAGCGGTGTTGCATTACCCTGAGCAAAGTCCTCAAACTGCAGCAGCGCGTCCGGCCAGCGCACCTTGACCGCCTGAATAAACTGATCGACAAAATCGTAGTACTCATCACCACTGATACGCTCGTGGCGCCAGCCCATATACATGGGGTCGTCGATCAGGTCCGGGTTGTTGGTCCCCACATCCAATACCACCGGCAAGGTGTAAGCCGGGCTGATGCCGCCACACGCGGTGTACAGAGCCAGCTTGCCGATGGGAATCCCCATACCGCCGATACCCTGGTCGCCCAAGCCCAGAATGCGCTCGCCGTCGGTCACCACGATCACTTTGACGTTCTGCTTAGTCGCGTTCTGCAGCATATCGTCGATGCGATCACGATCCGGGTGAGTAATGAACAAACCGCGTTTGCGCCGATAGATCTTCGAGAACTGCTGACAGGCCTGACCCACTGTCGGGGTGTAAATCAGCGGCATCACTTCCTGCAGGTGTTTGGTCACCAACCGAAAATACAGCGTCTCATTGGTGTCCTGAATATTGCGCAGGTATATGTGCTTGTCGATGTCGGTTTTGAACGACAGGAACTGCTCGTAAGCGCGCGCCTCCTGCTCATCGATAGTCTCAATCGCATAGGGCAACAAGCCTTCGAGATTGAACTGTTGACGTTCGGCGCGGCTGAAAGCGCTGCCTTTATTCAGGAGCGGCGCTTCAAGGAGCGCTGGCCCCGCAAAAGGGATATAAATCGGTCTTTTTTTCACAGTAATTCCATTCGCTTTTTACAAACTGATGACAATAAACGCTACATACTAACATAGACGACCGCGGGGCCACCTGCTAAGTTTAGACCTGACGCCGCGGCCGCGGCACCAGCCAGTTGACACACGAGCCCGCTATGATCCGGATTTCAAACCCCTTTTGGCGCACCTGTTTACTCCTGCCGGTGATCGCTCTGCTCGGTGCCTGCCAAAGCCCCGGCAATGAGCCCGACACCGAGGCTTGGGTAGCACACCTGGAAACCCGGACCGAGAACGGCTTTACCCGCTGCGAGAGTCCGCGGCCAGAAATGTGCACAATGATTTACCAGCCGGTATGCGGCCTGGTAGAAGATGACAAGGCGTGTCTGGAGCCACCCTGCAGCCCCTTCCAATATCGAACGCTGGGCAACAGCTGCTCAGCCTGCGGGTTGGACGAGGTGGTCGGTCATGTGGACGATGAATGCCCGGACGACCTGGGAACCCCGGAGACCTGACAGCCGCTCAGGACGACTGATCGGGTACCGCGCGCAGCAGAACCCGATCGGCTTCATCAAGCAACAGCAGTTGGCCCGCCTTGACCTCGGCGCGGTCAACCTGAATCAGACTTTCAAGGACCTGGGTTTCCTGTGTCATCAGATGCGGCAAGCACATCATTTTGGTGGCGCCTGGCGGCCCGAGCAGGCGCAGCTTGCCCTGGGCGTGCTCATACTCACCAAAAAACCGGTTGCAGCTGGCATTGCCGTTGACCTTGCCATTGTCGGAAAACTGAATCCGCGCAGGACTGTTCTGAACCACAGGCGAATCACCGATGCGGGTCACGCGCCACACCACAGCCTGCAACTCAGCGCTGCTGGCGGGCTCGGAGAGAATGGGGGGCAAACTGGTGGCACGCTGCGCTTCGGCCTGACAACCTGCTGCGAGCAGTGCCCAAAGGCAGATCAATAACGCGTTGAGAAGTTTCATAAGGCCCGAATCCGTGCTTATTATTGGGAGTTGCTACGGATTCAGAGCCCCGAGGTGGGAAAAAATTCCCCGGGGCCGATAAAATTGTTTAACGGCGCGGGGGGCCACCAGGGGGCAACCCGCCCGCACCGCCCATGCCACCGCCGGGCATCATGCCGCCCAGACCGCGCATCATCTTGTTCATACCACCGCCTTTCATCTTTTTCATCATCTTGGCCATTTGCTTATACTGCTTGAGCAAACGGTTGAGATCCTGAATCTGGGTGCCCGACCCCTGAGTAATCCGGCGCTTGCGCGAACCGTTAAGGTTGTCCGGGTTGCGCCGCTCATCCGGGGTCATGGAGTTGATCAAGGCTTCCATGGACTTGAACTGGTTGGTCATATTGGACTGCTGAGCGAGCTGGGCCACATTGCCCATGCCGGGCAACTTGTCGAGCATCTCCGTCATGCCGCCCATGCTTTGCATCTGCTGGAGCTGGTCGCGCAGATCCTCCAGATCAAAGCGCTGTCCTTTCTTGACCTTTTTGACCAGTCGATCGGCCTTGACCTTGTCGATTTTGCGCTCGGCATCCTCAATCAGCGAGAGCACGTCGCCCATGCCCAGAATGCGGGAGGCAATCCGGTCCGGGTGGAAAGCCTCAAGGGCATCGGTCTTCTCGCCCATACCCATAAATTTGATCGGCTTGCCGGTAATGTGGCGTACTGACAGCGCCGCACCACCGCGGGCATCGCCGTCGGCCTTGGTCAGTATCACCCCGGTGAGCGGCAGTGCATCGTTGAACGCCTTGGCGGTATTGACCGCATCCTGACCGATCATGGCGTCGATCACGAACAGGGTTTCCACGGGGTTAATCGCCTTGTGCAGCCCCTGGATTTCATCCATAAGTGCGTCGTCAATATGCAGCCGGCCGGCGGTATCGACGATCACCACATCGGCAAATTGGCGCTTGGCCTGATCAATCGCACCCTTGGCAATGACCTCAGGCTTCTGATCGGCACTGGACGGGAAAAACTCGACGCCCACCTCGCTCGCCAGGGTTTCCAACTGCTGAATCGCCGCCGGGCGGTAAATATCGGCACTGACCACCAGCACCTTTTTCTTTTCCCGCTCCTTCAGAAAGCGCGCCAGCTTCGCTACCGATGTGGTTTTACCCGCCCCTTGAAGGCCGGCCATCAAAATGACCGCAGGCGGCTTGGCCGCCAGGTTCAGGCCCTCGTTGGCCTCCCCCATCACGGACACCAGCTCCTGCTCGACCAACTTGATAAACTGCTGGCCCGGATTGAGCGCTTTGCTGATCTGCTGACCCAAGGCCTTGCTGCGTACCTGATCGACAAAGGCCTTGACCACCGGCAGTGCCACGTCGGCCTCCAGCAGCGCTTTGCGTACCTCGCGCAAGGTATCCTTGATATTGTCGTCGGTCAGCCGTGCTTTGCCCGTGACCTTGCGCAACGTCTGGGACAGGCGATCCGTTAAATTATCAAACATGAGGACTCTCGAGGCTAAATTGGGGTTGATGAAGCAAATAGTGGCCGGGATTATACCTTGAACGGCGGGGGCTCTAAACCCCCGCCGCACAGGTTATTCCGCCTGTGGCAACAGGAACTCTTCTCATTTTCCGCGCCTTGTGACACACTTCCGACCATGATTACCAGCGCTACGCCCACAAGGAAGCCATGACTCTTACCCTGATTGGCAGTTTGATCGCCATCCTCTTGTACGCCTCTGCCAGCGCCTATCTGGCCGTGAGGTTCTATCGCCAGCATCCGGCGCAACCGCCGCTCTCGCGCGTCATCGCCGCGCTCGCACTGATCGTGCACGGCGCTTCGATCTACGGCCTGAGTGTCGATGCGGAGGGTTTGCGCCTCGGCTTTTTCCAGTCGGCCTCGCTGATCTTCTGGGTCATCAACTGTGTGGTACTACTCAGCAGCCTGAAAAAGCCCCTGCACAACCTGTTTATCCCGCTGTTCGCATTCTCGGCACTGGCCGTCAGTGCCGCTCTGCTCGGGCGCGAGAGCGGGCGCCTACTGCCCTTCGATCTGGGCCTGTACAGCCATATTCTGCTATCGATTACCGCCTACAGCCTGCTCACCATCGCGACCCTGCAGGCCTTGATGCTGGCGTGGCAGCACTACCAACTCAAGCACAAGCACGCCACCGGTAAAGTCCGCCTGCTGCCGCCGCTGCAGACCATGGAAGCACTGCTATTCGAATTGCTCTGGGCCGGTCAGATCCTGCTGACACTCTCGATCCTTTCCGGTTTCTGGTTTCTGGACAACCTCTTCGGTCAGCACCTGGCCCACAAAAGCGTGTTTTCGATTGCCGCCTGGACGATCTACGCGGTCCTCCTCTGGGGCCGTCATCGGCTGGGCTGGCGCGGTTACACCGCAATCCGCTGGACCCTGGTGGGTTTCTCCCTCCTGATGCTCGCCTACTTCGGCAGCAAACTGGTTCTGGAACTGATTCTCGAACGCGCCTGACCGGCGCTAAATTCACCGGGCCGCTATTGATTAACCCCGCTTTCTGCTTCAAGATAAGCGGCCCGATCGCAACAGGGTATCTCCCGTCTTGAACGAGGCACCGCTAGAACTACTCTTCGCCATCGTGCTCGGCCTGCTATTTGTGTCCGCGTTTTTTTCCGGCTCAGAAACCGGCATGATGTCGCTCAACCGCTACCGGCTCAAACACCTGACCAATAAGGGCGACCGCAATGCACTGCGGGTTGCTGCCCTTCTGCGCCGCCCGGATCGCCTGCTCGGTCTGATCCTGATCGGCAACAACCTGGTCAACGTCTTCGCCGCCTCGGTGGCCACCATTATCGGCATGCGCCTCTTCGGTGATGCGGGGGTGGCCTTGGCAGGCATCTTACTGACCCTCGCCATGCTGGTGTTCGCTGAAGTGACCCCCAAAACCGTCGCTGCCCTGCACCCGGAACGGGTCGCCTTTGCCGCCAGCTGGGTGCTCCGGCCACTGTCATACGTGTTGCACCCCTTCGTACTGCTGGTCAATGGCATTTCCAATGGCATCACCAAATTGGTAGGCATCGATGCCAAGGCCCACAAACATGTGGAACACCTGGACCCGGATGAACTGCGCACGGTTGTCGACGAAGCCGGCGACCTGATACCCGACCAACACCAGGGCATGCTGCTGAACGTGCTCGACCTGGAAAAATCCACGGTCGAAGACATCATGATCCCGCGCAGCGAAGTCGTCGGGCTGAACCTGGAAGACAGCGTCAGCGAGTTACTTGAGCAGATTCGCACCAGTGAGTACACCCGCCTGCCGGTGTACGAAGGCGACCTCAACAATGTGGTGGGTCTACTGCACCTACGTAAGGCGGCGCGGATTATTCGCGGCGAGGATGACACGGTGACTCACCAGGCCATTCGCGAGGAAATCAGCGAGCCCTACTTTGTACCCGAGTCGACCAAACTGCACACCCAGCTGTTCAACTTCCAGCAACAGAAGTCGCGCATGGCGCTGGTGGTGGATGAATACGGTGAGGTGCAGGGCATCGTCACCCTGGAAGATTTGCTCGAAGAGATTGTCGGCGACTTTACCACTAACAGTGCCGAGGAGGATGCCGAAGACATTCTGCCCCAGGACGACGGCAGCTACCTGATTGACGGCGGGACCTTCATCCGCGACATCAATCGCGCCCTCAACTGGGAGCTGCCCACGGACGGTCCAAAAACCCTTAACGGGCTGGCCATGGAAATTCTGGAAAATATTCCCGACGGCAATATCGGCTTTATCGTGGCGGGCTACTATATCGAAACCACGGAAATTTCTGACAAGATGATCAGCTGGTTGAGGGTCTCCGTCACCGAGCGTGAACACGACCCCGACAACGAAGAAGACGGTTAAAGCTTATCCGACGAATCGCGGCTCCGCTGGCGCACCTTGTGCAGCAACCAACCGGCCAAAGCAGCGGCGCCGACGATGGTACCCAAGAGCACCACAGTGATCAGTAAGTACAGCCCCATATCCTGCCAGGACACACCCCAGCCCCAGAGGGCCAAGGCCAGAAAACCTGCGCAAGCCATCAAACTGACATTCGCGGCTCGGTGCTTACGATACCATCGGCTGAAAGACATAATACTCCGCTCGTTACCCGGTTACGCTCGGCGCCAAGTGGTTCCGCCGCGAGAATCTTCCAGCTCGACCCCCTGCTCAATCAAATACGCGCGAATCTCATCCGCGCGGGCGTAATTTTTGTCCGCTTTGGCTTGGACACGCTCGGCCAGCAGCTGTTCAATCGCATCCGCACTGATCGCGCCCTGCTCACCCGCCTGTAAAAACGCCACCGGGTCCGCTTGCAGAATACCGAGGATATTCCCCATGGCCTTGAGCGCCGCCGCATCAGCACGACTCTTTGCGGGATCGCCTTTACCCGCGTTGAGCTCGCGCACCAGATCGTACATGGCTGCCAGCGCAACCCGGGTATTGAAGTCATCGTTCATGGCCGCGACGAACTGCTGGTAGTGCGGATTACTTGCTAACGCCTCAAGCGGTGCCGGTTCGACGTCCGCGTAGTCGCGCAGCGCCCCGTAAAAACGCTCAAGCCCGGTGCGCGCCTCAATCAGGCTGTCTTCGGCGTAATTGATCGGGCTGCGATAGTGGCTGCCCACCAATAAAAAGCGCACCACCTCCGGGTGATACTTTTCCAGCACATCGCGAATGGTAAAAAAGTTGCCCAGGGACTTGGACATCTTTTCACCGTCCACGCGCACGGCACCGGCATGCATCCAGTAGTTCACGTAAGTGCAGCCGTTGGCCGCTTCGCTCTGGGCAATTTCGTTTTCGTGGTGGGGAAAGGGCAAGTCCGGGCCGCCACCGTGAATATCGAAGGTATTGCCCAGGCAGCACTTGCTCATGGCCGAGCACTCGATATGCCAACCCGGGCGCCCTGCGCCCCATGGCGAATCCCAGGCCACTTCACCCGGTTTCGCGCCCTTCCAGAGGGCGAAGTCACGGGGGTCTTCCTTCGCTTCGTCAACACCGATGCGCGCACCCGCCAGCAGCTCCTCCGGGTTCATACCGGAAAGCTGACCGTAGTGGGCAAAGCGTTTGACCCGGTAGTAGACATCGCCGTTGCTCGCAGCGTAAGCGTAGCCTTTCTCGATCAGGGTGTTCACCAACGCAAGAATATCGTCGATATGAGCCGTCGCACGCGGCTCCTGATCCGGACGAGCAATACCCAGACGAGCCTCGTCTTCGCGCATGGCGTCGATAAAGTACTCGGTCAGCTCTTCGTAGGGCACCTTGCGCTCATCGGCACGCTTGAGGATTTTGTCATCGATGTCAGTAATATTGCGGACGTAGTCTACCGCCCAGCCCTGACTGCGCAAAAACCGGGTGATCACATCAAACGCCACCAACACGCGACCGTGCCCCACGTGGCAATAATCGTAAACAGTAATGCCACACACATACAGCGCGATCTTGCCGGGTTGCAGCGGCTTAAAGGTTTCTTTCTTGCGCGTCAGCGTATTGTAAATCTGTAATGCCATAACTGATTCAGCTCTTATCCTTGATCCATTTTGGCCCAGCTGTCACGCAGGCCGATGGTGCGGTTGAACACCCAACGCGTGGGTGAGGCGTGCTTGCTGTCGAGGCAGAAGTAACCTTCCCGCTCAAACTGGAAGCGCTGCTCGCTGCTGGCCGCCGCCAAACTGATTTCCGCCTTACAGTTGCTCAGAATTTCGAGACTGTTGGGATTGATATGCTCAAGGAAATTGCGGCCACCGGCGTCCGGCGCCTCGTGTTCAAACAAGCGGTCGTAGAGGCGCACTTCGCAATCCAGGTTGTGCACCGCCGACACCCAGTGAATAACACCTTTAGGTTTGATGCCATCTTCCGGATCGTTGCCCACGGTGTTTTCGATCACCCGCGCGCGCACCTCAACGATTTCGCCCAGCTCGTTCTTGATCGCCTCGTCGGCTTCAATGACGTAAGCGTTGCGCAAACGTACGCGCTTGCCAATCACCAGGCGTTTGTATTTCTTGTTGGCTTCTTCGCGAAAATCCTCTACATCAATATACAGCTCGCGCGTGAAAGGTAATACGCGTTCGGTAAACTCTTCGCGGTTTGGATGGCCCGGGGCACGCATCTCTTCCACCTGCTCCTGCGGGTAGTTGGTCAGCACCACTTTCAACGGCCGCAATACACACATGGCCCGGGGCGCATTTTTATCGAGATCATCGCGAATGGCGTACTCGAGCATTCCCATATCCACCACACTGTCGGAGCGGGTCACGCCGATCATATCGCAAAACTGACGGATCGCGCTCGCCGTAAAGCCGCGCCGACGCAGCCCCGAGATTGTGGGCATACGCGGGTCGTTCCAGCCGTCCACATAAGCTTCATCCACCAGCTGCTTCAGCTTGCGTTTGCTGGTCACCGTGTAGTTGAGATTCAACCGGGCGAATTCGTACTGGCGCGGCTTGGCCGGCACCGGCAGGTTTTCGATAAACCAGTCGTATAACGGCCGATGATCCTCGAACTCCAGTGTGCAGATCGAGTGACTGATACCCTCAATCGCATCGCTCTGCCCGTGGGCAAAATCGTATGACGGGTAGATACACCAGGTATCACCGGTCTGGTGGTGGCGGGCTTTGCGAATGCGGTAGATGATCGGGTCACGCAGGTTGATATTGGGCGCCGCCATATCAATTTTGGCGCGCAACACACAGGCACCATCGGCGAACTCACCGGCGCGCATACGCGCGAACAGGTCCAGGTTTTCCTCGACGCTGCGTTCGCGATACGGACTGTTCTTGCCCGGCTCGGTGAGAGTGCCCCGGTGCTCGCGCGCCTGCTCGGCGCTCAACTCACACACATAGGCTTTACCCGCTTCAATGAGGTGTACCGCCCAAGCGTGAAGTTGCTCGAAGTAATCCGAGGTGTAGCGCACATTGCCCGCCCACTGAAAGCCCAGCCAGCTGACATCTTCCTTGATCGCATTGACGTACTCTTCGCTCTCTTTTTCCGGATTGGTATCATCAAAGCGCAGATGGCAGTCACCGCCAAACTCTTCGGCCATACCGAAGTTCAGACAGATGGACTTGGCGTGACCAATATGCAGGTAACCGTTGGGCTCGGGCGGAAAGCGGGTGACGATGTTATCGGCACGACCGGCTTGCAGGTCCTTGCGAATGATTTGCTGAATAAAATGGTCTGGTTTGCTGGCCGGCTTATCGGCCACCTTGGCGGACTGATGTTCACTCATGGGGCGATGCTATCCCGAATTCAGAGAGGTGACGAGGGCGCTGTGCTCAGCGCCCCGCGTAAAAGCCCGCTATTGTAACCAGTCGCCGACGCTTTTCCCAGTCGCCTATCCCTCAGGCTCGTCGCCGGCCTCGGCTTCCGGCGGCGCGGCATCCGGATCCAGGGTCGAACGATAGCCTTCGCGACGCTGCCGCTGGTAGCGATTGACCGCCCGGTTGTGGTCTTCCAGGGTATCCGAGAACACGTGGGTACCATCCCCGCGCGCGACAAAGTACAGGGCTGTGCCCTCGGAGGGGTTGAGTGCCGCCCAGAGCGCATCGCGTCCGGGCAGCGCGATCGGCGTGGGCGGCAAGCCCCGGATGGTATAGGTGTTATAGGGTGTCGGGCGACGCAGGTCCGCACGGGTGATGCGCCCCTGGTAGTCTTCGCCCATGCCATAGATGACCGTAGGGTCGGTTTGCAGGCGCATTCCCTGCTCCAGACGCCGCACAAATACCCCGGCAATGTCCTGGCGCTCCCAGGGGGCGCCGGTTTCGCGCTCGATAATCGAGGCCATGATCAGCGCTTCATAGGCGTTGTCGTAAGGTAGCCCCCCTGCCCGCTCATCCCAGAACTCGTCCACAAAACCACGCATTTGGCGGTGTGCCCGACGCAGAATATCGACATCAGTGGTACCGCGGGCAAACCGGTAAGTGTCCGGAAAAAACCAGCCTTCCGGATGCTCGATATCCAGATCGAGCAGTGCCAACTGCTCGTCCTCATCAAGCCCCGCCAGCAAGGGTCTGATGCTCGGCAGCGCATGCATTGCCGTCAGGGCCTGCTGAAAGGTCCAACCTTCAACCAGGGTCACGGTGTGCAGCACCACGTCCCCCTGCGCCAGCTTGTCGAGCAGCTGGCGCGGACTGGTATCGGCGCCGAATCGGTACTCCCCGGCCTGCACCCGCTCTACTCCCATCAAACGCGCGTATTCAATCAATAAGCGCGGATGATCGAGCACGCCTTCGCCCCCGAGGTCCCTCGCCAAATGGTGCAGGCTACGCCCCTGCGCCAACTCGTAGGTCATCCCCTCAGCCGGGAGGTTGAGGGGGCGGTCGACCCAGCGCCAGACATAGGCGACCCCCGCCAGCGCGACGATGATCGCGCACAGGGTCAGCGCCACAACGCCGTTGACAACATGTCTTACCATGATGATTACTTACCTCTACAACTCGTTTTATAACACGGTAACCCGCGGCTACAGCGCGGATGGCGCCAAATAATCCGCCTCGGGCACGCCTTGCGCCCACAGAGGCACCAGTGCTTGCGCCAAGGCTCGAGTCACCGGGCCAACCGGCCAGTGATAACGGCCCAGTCCCTGATCGTCAGCGTCGAGCGCCACCACGGCCTTGATCCCGTAACTACTGTTGCAGACCAGTACCTCATCGGCCTGGGCCAGCGCTTCCAGCCGTAAGGGCGCCTCGCTGACCGGCAACTGCAGCTCGGGCGCCAAGCGGGTAAGGATCAACTCCCGCATGACTCCGGCCACACCATTGCGATCCAACACCGGCGTAACCAGACGACCGGCGCGCACCGCAAACACGTTGCTCACGGTCGCCTCCACCAGTCGCTCATCCAGGTCCAGCAGCAACCCCTCACCGTAGGCGTTACCCTCCCACTCGGCGCGTGCCAACACGTGCTCGAGGCGATTGAGGTGCTTCAGGCCCGCCAATGCCGGTGAGACCGACAGACGCTGATGACACAGGTAGGTGGTGATGGCCTCCGGTTCCGCCGACTCCGCTCCGGGGGTTGTCGGGTAGACCAATATACACAGTGTGGGCTCGACCTGCTCCGGCAACCGATAACCGCGCCCGCCCGGCCCCCGGGTAAGAATGATTTTGACCGTCCCGTCGCTCACACCACTGGTTGCGGCCTGCACCAGGAGCGCATCGACGCAAGCCTGTACCCAGACAGTATCACAGGGGATTTTCAGCCGTTCGCAGGCACGCGCCAGACGCGACCGGTGCAGCGGCCAGAGAGGCACCTGTCCGGCGC
Organism: Marinimicrobium alkaliphilum; assembly: GCF_003259155.1. Lineage (GTDB taxonomy): Bacteria > Pseudomonadota > Gammaproteobacteria > Pseudomonadales > Cellvibrionaceae > Marinimicrobium_A > Marinimicrobium_A alkaliphilum. Next base: position 711,800 of record NZ_QGMQ01000001.1, on the reverse strand, counting down.
GCAGGCGACAGGTCTCAAAGAGACCGTCACCATAGGCCAGGCCGCGCTCAAAGGGCGAGAGTGCGCCGTCGATACGGCCGTTAATGGACACCAGTGGTTGAATCGTCATAAGCCCCATTGTAACCAAAAACGCCGACCTGATACCTCAGGTCGGCGTTAGCGTCGACAGCGTGCGGATCAGGTCACCTTGCGGAACAGCAGTGAGCCGTTGGTACCGCCAAAGCCGAAGGAGTTGGACAAGACCGCGTCGATGGCCATCTCCTGGGCCGTATGGGGCACCAGGTTGACGCCCCGGCAGTCCTCATCGACGTTGTCCAGGTTGATGGTCGGCGGCGCGACCTGGTCGCGGATCGCGAGCACACTGAAGATCGCCTCCACCGCACCGGCGGCGCCCAGCAGGTGGCCAATCATGGACTTGGTAGAGCTCACCGCCACTTGATCCACGGCGCTGCCCATAATCGATTTCACCGCCTGACACTCGGCGCGGTCACCCGCCTGGGTCGAGGTACCGTGGGCATTGATGTAGTTGATCGCGTCCACCGGAATGCCCGCATCCTTGACCGCATTGCGCATGGAGGCCGCAGCGCCGGCGCCGTTTTCCGGCGGCGAGGTCATGTGGTAGGCGTCGCCGCTCATGCCAAAGCCCACCAATTCGGCGTAGATCTTGGCGCCGCGCGCCTTGGCGCGCTCGTATTCTTCAAGTACCAGCACACCCGCGCCGTCGCCCAGCACAAAGCCGTCCCGGTCCTTGTCCCAGGGGCGGCTCGCGGCCTTCGGGTCGTCGTTGCGTGTGGACAGTGCCCGTGCCGCGGCAAAGCCGCCCAGGCCCACCGGGGTGGTCGCCATTTCGGCACCGCCCGCGACCATGACATCGGCTTCGCCATGCATGATCATACGTGCGGCGAAACCAATGCTGTGGGTACCGGTAGTACAGGCCGTGGTAATGGCGATGTTCGGACCCTGCATCCCATACATGATCGACAGGTTACCGGCAATCATGTTGATAATGGCACCGGGCACAAAAAAGGGCGAAATCCGTCGCGGCCCCTTGGTATCAATCGTATGGGTTCCGTCTTCGATGGAGCCGATACCGCCAATACCTGAACCGATGGACAGACCCATGCGTGGGGCGTCTTCCTCGGTCACTTCCAGGCCGGCATCGCGAATGGCCTGGATACCGGCCACCATCCCGAACTGGATGAAGGGGTCCATCTTGCGCGCATCCTTGACCGGGTAGTAGCCCTCTACGGAAAAATCCTTCACCGAGGCACTGAACTGGGTGGTAAAGGCCGAGGCATCAAACTGCGTGATCGGTGCCATACCGCTCTTACCGTTAACAATACCGTCCCAGGTATCGGCAACGGTATTACCCAGTGCACTCACCATCCCCAAACCGGTTACCACAACTCTTCTACGCGACACGTCTGTTACTCCGCAACTATAAATAGCGACTATTGGCTGCCACTATGGGCCAATATCAACCAATAGCTGGGCTGAGTAGCACCCGGCCCAAAAGAAAAAGCCGTACTATTTCTCAATAATACGGCTTCGGGAAGTTTGGCAATCAGCTTGCCAGCAACTTACGCCAGATTGGCATTGATGTAATCGATGGCCAACTGAACGGTGGTGATCTTCTCGGCTTCTTCGTCCGGAATCTCGGTTTCAAACTCTTCTTCCAGAGCCATTACCAGCTCTACGGTATCCAGAGAATCGGCACCAAGGTCTTCAACAAAAGAAGCTTCGTTCTTAACTTCGTCTTCTTTTACACCCAGTTGCTCAGCAACGATTTTTTTAACGCGTTCTTCAATGCTGCTCATGACTTATATAAACTCCTAGTAGGTAGTATCGACGAGCCGTTCCCCGATCCGAGCCGGGTAAGGCTCCTGAACTTGCTACGGCCAAAATCGACGCGCATTTTACATCGAATTTAACCCGGTTGTAATGCGTCCAACCAAAAAACTTGGAAAGTTTCGCAAAAAACCAGCAAAAACAGGCACTTGCGATTGTTCAGCAAGCCCTTTCCAACACCCCGACAGCGCCTGCCGGGGCATCTCGGCCATCACGACATATACATGCCGCCATTGACCTGAATAGTTTCACCGCTGATGTAACCGCCGGCATCGCTGGCCAGAAAGACCACCACAGACGCAATTTCCTCCGGTTTACCCAGACGCCCTAAGGGAATCTTAGCCAATAACTGCGCTTTTTGCTCGTCCGGCAGCCCCTTGGTCATATCGGTATCGATAAAACCCGGTGCAACGGTGTTAACGGTGATATTACGCGAACCCACTTCAGCCGCAAGGGAGCGCGCAAACCCGGACACACCGGCTTTGGTGGCGGCGTAATTGGATTGGCCCGGATTGCCCATGGAACCCACCACCGAGCTGATATTGATGATGCGGCCCCAGCGGTTTTTCATCATGCCCCGCAGCACCGCTTTGCTCAAGCGGTAAATCGAGCTGAGATTGGTATTGATCACATCAAACCACTCATCTTCGCTCATGCGCATCAAAATATTGTCTTTGGTGATCCCGGCATTGTTAACCAGAATCTCGGGCGTTCCGAACTGCGCCTGAACCTCTTTCAGCAGTGCCGCGACCGAGTCAGCGTCGGTGACGTTGAGCACCATACCGACACCGGTAATGCCGTTTTCTTTCAGGCGCTCAGAAATTTTTTGTGCACCATTTTCACTGGTGGCCGTTCCAATGACCACAGCACCGGCTGCACCCAATTGATCCGCAATGGCGGCGCCGATACCACGACTGGCACCGGTCACAACAGCCACTTTGTTGTCCAATTTAAACATGACTTTTCCTCAAAGGATTTAGGCGTTTTCCAAAACCGCTTGCACCTCGTCCGCTGTTTCCATGGACAGAGCATTAAGACTTTTATCGATGCGCTTGGCCAAACCGGACAATACTTTTCCAGGGCCACACTCTACGGTAGTCGTCACGCCTTTAGCCTGCAAAGTTTGCACGCACTCGACCCAACGCACCGGGCTGTAAATCTGTTCAATCATCAGCGCCTTGATGGCCGCTGGATCCTGCTCCGTTTGGGCAGTCACATTGTGCACCACCGGCGTTTGCGGCGCCGAAAATTCGGTCGCTTCAATTTGTGCCGCCAGGTTATCCGCCGCCGGACGCATCAGTGCCGTATGGAAGGGCGCACTCACAGGCAAAGCCAGAGCGCGCTTGGCACCCGCTTCTTTGCACAGCGCAATGGCGCGATCAACTGCCGCCGCCGCCCCGGCAATCACCACTTGGCCGGGAGAGTTGAAGTTGACCGCAGAGACCACTTCACCTTCCGCCGCCTGCTCACAGGCCGAGACAATCTGCTCGTCGCTCAAACCGATAATAGCTGCCATAGCGCCCTTGCCAGCGGGCACAGCCTCCTGCATAAATTTGCCGCGCTGCTGCACCAGTTTCACGGCATCTTTGAACGCGACCACACCGGCGCACACCAACGCGGACCACTCGCCCAGGCTGTGCCCCGCCATCAGCGCCGGTTGCGCACCACCCTGAACTTGCCAGACGCGCCATACTGCAACGCTGGCAGTCAACAACAGGGGCTGGGTACGCTCGGTCAAATTGATCGCATCCTGGTCGCCATTCTGTACCAGATCCCACAAATCGTAACCCAGCACCTCGGAGGCCTCGGCAAAGGTCTCGGTGACCACCGGATAGTTCGCCGCAAGATCTGCGAGCATGCCAATTTTTTGGGAGCCCTGCCCCGGAAAAACAAAAGCAAGATTGTCTTGTGTCATATGTGCTCTTCTTTTGGTTTATCAACTAACGTATCGAAAATAGGTCGTCCGTTACGCGCTGTGCAAACGTTGCCGAATCAGCCCGGGCAGATCGCGCGCGACTTGCTCACGGGCCACTTGCAGCGCCTGGAAAAAACTGTCCGGGTCCGCACTGCCGTGACTTTTCACCACGGTGCGGCGCAAACCCAAAAAACTCGCGCCGTTGTAACTGCCCGGGTTCAGCTCTGCGCGCAATCGGCGCAATGCCGGGCGCAGGGCCAGCGCCAGCATACGGTAGATCCAGCGGCGGGAAAGATGGTGCTCCACCTTCCTGGCAATCAGCCGCGCCACACCTTCGCTTGCCTTGAGCGCGATATTGCCCGAGAGTCCATCGCACACCACCACATCCACGGCGCCACTATAAAGGCTATTAGCTTCAATATAGCCCGTATAATTCAATCGCGCATCAGCGCGCAACGCTCTGTCTGCGGCCTGCACCAACGGTGTACCCTTGCCGTTCTCAACCCCGATATTGAGCAGGGCCACCTTGGGCGATGTCACACCTGACGCCGCAGCAAGCACACTACCCATCAAGGCGAACTGATGCAACTGCTCGCAGGTGCACACCAGATTGGCGCCCAGATCAAGCATATAGCAATCGCCCACCTCGACTGGCATGGACTTGCAGATCGCCGGCCGGTCGACGCCGTCAAAGGTTTTCAGCAGATAGCGGCTCATGGCCGCCAGCGCGCCGGTGTTACCGGCACTGACACAGCCATCGGCCTCACCATCACGGACCAGCTCCAGGGAGCGCCACATGGACGAGCTGTGCTGATGACGCAGGGCGTAAAGGGGATCGGCATCCATCGCGACCACATCGGGTGCATGGACGATTCGCAAACGGGAAGGGAGAACAGCGCAATGGGGCTGAAGCTCTCGCTCAAGCAGGGCTTTATCGCCTACCAGGGAGATTTCAAGCAGCGGACAGGCGTCAACCGCCCGCAGCGCTGCCGGAATAGTACTGCGGGGACCGAAGTCCCCGCTCATAGCATCGATCGCTATGCGAATTGCTGCAGTCAAGAGGTCAGCATCCTGACCTGCCAGCGGCAGGAATGTTACTCGTCGTTGCCAGTATCCACGACCTTGCGGCCACGGTAAAAGCCATCGGCAGTCACGTGGTGACGCAGGTGCTTCTCACCGGTGGTGGAATCGACGGACAGAGTCGGTCCAGTCAGCGCGTCGTGTGAACGACGCATACCGCGTCTGGAACGGGTTTTCTTGCTTTTCTGAACGGCCATGATGTGCTCCTATACAAAGTAAGACTGAAGCCGGGGCGCCTCAGGATTTCGGCGAGCCCTTAAGTTGCTCCAGAATGTGAAACGGGTTCTTTTCCGACGCTTGCTCTACCACTGGCTCGCCACTACTGAACAGTGCATCGTCGATACACGGCTCCTCATGATAAGCCACGACAGGCATCGCCAATAACAATTCTTCTTCGACCACCACGTAAAGATCCGTCTGCCCTTCGCCCACTTGCCAGGGCTCCAGGTATTTGGGCAACGCCTTGGCCTGCTCTTCGGTCCAGACGATCGCCAGTGTGGTCTCGGCCTCGATAGGGACCGTTACCGACTCCAGGCAACGCTGGCACTCGAGATTGAGCTCGGCCGCAACATGGCTGGTCATCACGCGCTTGCCCTCTTCACTGAACCCGAACGCCAGGGTGACACGCACCGGGCTCTGGGCGCCGTCTACCACATCGGCAATCCGGGGCAGCTTCTCCACCGGAATAACACCGGTCAAGGTGATGCCCTGCTGCGCAAATTTGCGCGGGTCAGCCTGGCGCGGTAACAGCTTGTCAGAGGGGGTCTTCAACATAAGCGCGCAATAATAGGGATCTGCCCTGCATCTGTCAAAAGAAAAAACGCACAAACGCCGCTCAAATGGGCTTTTCCGCTAAAATACCGGCATTTGGTCGACTCGCGCCCCATTTGCCATAGGAGTTTTGCTTGTGCCGCTGATTCTCGCCTCCGGCTCCCCTTACCGCCGCCAGCTGCTGGAGCGTCTGGGACTGGCCTTCGAGTGCCACTCTCCGGACGTCGATGAGCGCCCCCAAGCCAGCGAAGCGCCGGACGCCCTCGCCCGCCGCCTGGCCGAGCGCAAGGCGCGGGCTCTCGCACCGCTTTACCCCGACAGCCTGATTATCGGCTCCGACCAGGTCGCCGCCCTGGATGACGGACGACCGCTGGGCAAACCCGGCTCACCTGAGCGGGCCCGGTCGCAACTGCGCGCCGCCCGCGGCCGCTGGCAGACGTTTTACACCGGTCTGTGCCTGCTGGACACCGGCAGGGACACTGCACACACCCTGTGCGAGACCTTCAAGGTCAAATTTCTGCCCCTGACTGACGCTCAAATCGACGCCTATATTGCGCGCGAGCAGCCCCTGGACTGTGCCGGCAGTTTTAAAGCAGAAGGTCTGGGAATTGCGCTGTTTGAGCGCATGGAAGGGCGCGACCCCAGCACCCTGATCGGATTGCCGCTGATCGCGCTGGTCGAGCTGTTGCGCCAGGCGGGTATCGACCCGCTTCTAGCTCCCTGAGCCGGCTAGCCGCTCCCAGGCCGCCAACTCAGCAAAGACATCCATACACAGGGCGGGCTCATAGGGTCTGAGCCGGTCGATATGGTGGGCCCCGTAGCTGACCGCAATCCGGGGCATCGCCACCCGGCGCGCCATATCCATATCGTATTCCGTATCACCCACCATCACCGCCTCGCCCGCGGGCCGACCAAAGTGCGCTAACAACTCCTCCAGCATCTGGGGCTGAGGCTTGGAAGCGGTTTCGTCCGCGCAGCGGGTCTCGTGGAAAAAGCCGTCCAGATCCAGCTGCGTCAGAATCCGGTCCAGGCCGCGCCGGCTCTTGCCGGTAGCCACCGCCAGGGTGTAGCCGTCATCACGCAGGCGGGTCAGGGTTTCCATGACGCCGGGGAAGAAGGCCGAAGGCCGGGCGGTGTCCTCGGTGACAAAATTGTGCGCGTAGCGCTCGCGCAGTGCACCCCAGGCCTCCGGGCCATGCTCGGGAAACAGCTCGGTGAGCGCCTCGGGCAGTCCCAGACCGATAATGTTGTGGACCTGATGGTCCTCGGGCACCCGCCACCCCAGATCCCGGGCCGACTGCTGCATCACCTGGGTGATCTTGCCGGTGGAATCGCTCAGGGTGCCATCCCAATCAAAAATCAATAACACATCTCACCTCAAAAACTTCGCCAACGCCGCTGCCAGATCCTCTGCCAAAGGCGCCTCCACCCAGGTCAGCTGCTCCTCGCCCGGCAGATAAAAGCCCAGCGCCGCCGCATGCAGAAACAAACGCTTGACCCCCTGGGACTTGAGGGCCCGATTGACCGCGTCATCACCGTACTTCTCATCCCCGGCCAGACTGTGCCCCACGTACTGCGCATGCACCCGAATCTGATGGGTGCGCCCGGTGATCGGTTGAGCCTCCACCAGGGTAAAGCCCGGATAGGCCTGCAACACCTTAAAGCGTGTCAGACTCGGCTTGCCCTCCGGATGCACCTTGACGATACGATCGCCGGCGGCCGTTTCCATGCGCTTGAGCGGCGCCTTGACCTGGGTCTTACGCGCAGGCCAGTCCCCGATCACCAGGGCCTGGTAATGCTTGCGAATGCCACTGGCATCCTTATTCCGGAACGCCGCCTGCAAATGGCGCAGCATACTGCGCTTCTTGGCCACCATGATGCAGCCCGAGGTATCCCGATCGAGCCGGTGCACCAACTCCAGAAACCGCGCCTCCGGGCGCATCTGTCGCAACACCTCAATCAACCCCAGGCTCACGCCACTGCCGCCGTGCACCGCCAGCCCCGGAGGCTTGTTGACGATCAGCAGACCGTCATTCTCAAACACAATGGCGTCCTGCAACTGCCGGGTCAGCTGGTCGCTGGGCTTGGCCGGCGGCGCCCGCTCAGGCAGACGCGCCGGCGGCACGCGCACCACATCGCCAGCCTGAAGCCGGTAGTCGGGCTTGATGCGACCTTTATTCACCCGCACCTCGCCCTTGCGCACCATATTATAGACGCGCGCCTTGGGCAGCCCCTTGAGACGGGCCATCAGAAAGTTGTCCAGGCGCTGCCCCGCCTGATCGGCGTCTATCTCCAGCCATTGCACCTGACTGATGGCGCCAGAGCTGGCGGGAGGCTTGGGGGCAGCACGGGACTTGGATGAATGCGGTCGGGATGTCATAGCCCGGCATGATACCGCAAAATACTCAGTGCCGGTGAGTCCGGTGTCGGGGAGCGGGTAGGCTCTTCCAGGACCGTCTGCCGGCTGGACGACCCACAGGGACCGGGTTCACGGCGTGTCCCGGAAAGGTATACCCGCTCCCGACGCCCCGCAAAAAACTCCGGCAGTGAGCGATAAATAGCCGAAAACATTGAAGATTCTTGGCTTAACTGCTATATTCCAGCGTGCTGGGACAGGCAGGTTTCCGGACAACGCGTGAAAGTAAGAGGCGTGTCGCTAGGAAATACCGCTGACAGCACCGAGGTTGCACCGATGAGTTATCCAAGCCGGGCACCTACCCAGAACTGACAAACGGTGTTATCGCAATGAAGCGCTAATACCCCTTTTGACGATTGTGCCCACAAGCCAGTAGCCAATCGCCAGTACTCTGTACGTGTTTTGTAGAATCGCTTTTAGGAGCTTGCGGTGCCCGCACGGTGCCCACTAGGCCAGGACGAAAGGCCGCGCACGGCGCTGATTCAAGCCCGACGCCGCCCCGCCTGTGAAGTCGTCAACCGACGCGCCCGCAAGATCAACCACCAACGCCCTGCCCCACACGCGGCAGCGCAAGGCGCCTCAGGGCGAGACTAAAGTGAAAAATGGGAACAGCATTGTCTAATCAGAGCCGACAAGACCACCTGCCACCGGGGGCGACTGTGCCTACCGGGCAGCGCCTGAGCCGATAACACTGCCCCGCCAACCGCTGGCGCGAGCGGATGATCGTAGCGCGCCAGTCCATACGGTTGCACAAAACACCGCAGTACCTGCCGATTGATTACCCGGCTGTTGGGCACCTTAACCAACAACTAGGTAACACATGAAAAGAATGCTTATCAATGCAACTCAGCCCGAAGAGTTGCGCGTTGCGCTGGTCGATGGCCAATGGCTGTACGACCTCGACATCGAAAACCGCAATCGCCAAACCAAAAAATCCAACATCTATAAAGGTCGCATCACCCGCGTCGAGCCCAGCCTCGAAGCCGCCTTCGTCGACTACGGCGCCGAGCGCCACGGCTTTTTGCCGCTCAAGGAAATCGCCCGCGAATACTTCTACAAGAACCCCGGTGAACTCGACGGCCGCCTGAAAATCAAGGACGTGGTCAAGGAAGGCACCGAGGTCATTGTCCAGGTCGACAAGGAAGAGCGCGGCAATAAAGGTGCCGCCCTCACCACCTTCGTCAGCCTCGCCGGACGCTACCTGGTCCTGATGCCCAACAACCCCCGTGCCGGCGGTATTTCCCGCCGTATTGAGGGCGAAGACCGCGCCGAGCTGCGCGACGCCCTGTCCGCCATTGAGATGCCCCAGGGCATGGGCGTGATCATTCGCACCGCCGGTGTCGGTCGCAGCGCCGAAGAACTGCAGTGGGACCTCAACTACCTGCTGCACCTGTGGAGCTCCATCGACGACGCCGCCAAGGACGCCAAAGCGCCCGCCTTCCTGTTCCAGGAAAGCAACGTCATCATCCGCGCCATCCGCGACTACCTGCGCCAGGACGTAGGCGAAGTGATCGTGGACAACAAAGAGGCCTACGACCTGGCCTCCACCTTTGTTGAGCAGGTCATGCCCAACTTCCGCAGCAAGGTCAAGCTGTACGAAGACGACATCCCCCTGTTCAATCGTTACCAGATCGAGAGCCAGATCGAGACCGCCTTCCAGCGCGAAGTCAAACTGCCCTCGGGCGGCTCCATTGTGATCGACGTCACCGAGGCTCTGGTGTCTATCGACATTAACTCCTCGCGCGCCACCAAGGGCAGCGACATCGAAGAAACCGCGCTGCAGACCAACGTGGAAGCGGCCGACGAAATCGCCCGCCAGCTGCGCCTGCGCGATATGGGCGGCTTGGTAGTCATCGACTTTATCGACATGCAGCCGGTGCGCAACCAGCGCGAAGTGGAAACCCGCATGCGCGACGCCCTGGCCATGGATCGTGCCCGGGTCCAGATTGGTCGCATCTCCCGTTTTGGTCTGCTGGAGATGTCCCGTCAGCGCCTGCGCCCGTCCCTCGGCGAAGTACACTCCAAGGTCTGCCCGCGCTGTAACGGCCAAGGCACCATTCGCGGTACCCGTTCACTCGCCCTGTCCATCCTGCGTCTGGTGGAAGAGGAAGCGCAGAAAGAGCGCAGCGCCGAGATCCGCGCCATTGCGCCGGTGACTGTGGCCACCTACCTGCTGAATGAAAAACGCAAAACCATTTCCAACATCGAGCAGCGCAACAAGACCCGTGTTGTGATCGTGCCCAATGCCGAAATGATGACCCCGCACTTTGAAGTCCAGCGCTTGCGTGACGACGACGAAGGCACCCTGGAAACCAGCTACAAAATTGTCGTGAGTCTGGACGAGCACACCGGTGAAGAAGTGGTTAACGACAGCAAACCGCTGCCGGTCGCTCAGCCGCTGGTTCAGCCTACGGCACCGACTCAGCCCGCGCCCGAGCCGACACCACCGAAACCGGAGCCCGGCCTGTTCTCGCGTCTTATAGCGGCAATCAAGGCGTTGTTCAAAAGCGAAGAAGAGGAAGCGCCCAAAAAACGCAACCAAAGCCGTCGCAACGAACGTGGCGGTCGCAACAGCGGCAACAACAATAGCCGTCGCCGTGGCGGCCGTCGCAACAACAGCGAAGGCCGCAACGACAACCGCAGCAATAAGCGCGACGACCAGAACACAGCCGACAACAAGGCCAACACTGAGAACAAAGGCAACGCAGACAACAAGGGCAATGCCGAGAACAAGGGCGACAAACCATCCGAAAACCGTGAAGGCGGCAATCGCCGTGGCGGACGCAATCGCCGCCGCGGTGGACGTCGTGACGGCAATGAGGCCAACCGCAACGAGCCGCGCGACAACAATCGCACGGATCAGCGCGACGAGCAGGAAAAGGACAAGCAGAAGCAGGTCGCTCAAGCCGACGAGCCTGCCGCGCAAAGTACGCCTGAAAGCAATGAACAAGAGCAAGGTGGAGACAACCAACCGCCAAAACGCCCGTCAGGTCGTAAGCCTCGCCAACGCCGTCGTCGTCGCGATCAAAGCGATGGCCGTGATCTGGAAAAGGTAGGCAACAAAGCAGCCGAAGCGGAGATTGAAGCGCAGGCACAGGAAGAAGCAACCAAAGCTGAGCAGCCCAAGGCTGAGACCGCACAAACGCCCCGGAGCGAGACCGCCGAAAGCGCCAAGCAGGCCGAGTCCAAGGCGGATTCCAAACCGGAGTCCAAGCCGAAAACCGAGCAGGCTTCAGAAGCTCGTCAGGCTCTGCCTCGGGTCAGTCAACGTCAGGTCAATGAGCCGCGCCGCGAGGCCGAAGCGAAGACCAGCGATGCAGCACCTGAGCAGCCCAAGGCGACAGAACCTGCTCCGGCGCAACCGGAAACCAGCGCGCCGGAAGTGAACAAGGACGCGCCGGTAGCCGACGCCGATGACGACAAAATCCGCGAAGCCAATGCCCAGGAGTTGCGCGCATTGGCCGAGCAGGTGAACCAGGCGATCAACGCTCAGCGCGAAACCATGGGAGACCCCGAGGCGGAAGAAGCCCCGGTAGTCCCCGCTGCCGATAGCGCTGCCGAGGTTCAAGCGGAGTCCGCTGTCGCCCGTGCCGCGCGACTGGCATCGCGCCCGGAAGCTGAAGATCAGGCCGAAGTGCAGCCTGAAGTCGAAGCCGAGCCCGAAGCGGATGCACAACCGAAAGCTCAGGCTGACGCGCAAGCGGATAGTGCTGTTGAAGCCGACGTCGAGGCAGAGCCCGTGGCCGAGCCTGAGGCAGACGTGGTCACGCCGACTCCGAAGGCGGCCCCGACAGCACCTCAAGCCAAGGTTGATGGCAAGGCGCCACGCGCCAGCAATGATCCACGCCTGGCCCCGAAACCGCTGAGCAAGGTCGAGATTGTCACCGAGACCCTCGAACGCCCTCAGGCGCAGGCACTGGACACCAGCCAGCCGCCCGCCGTTGAGTATCAGCCGCGCCCCGTCGCCCGGCCTACCAACGATCCGCGCAAGAAGAACGAAGAGGCTTGATTACCCGTTGATCAAGATGCTCAGGTAACGCACGAGCAGACCGAAAAAGGTGAATAAGATCGCGATTTTATTCACCTTTTCTCTTGTGCAACAGCCTGAGGCATGTATAATTTGCCCCGTTCGGAAGGGTGGCAGAGCGGTTGAATGCAGCGGTCTTGAAAACCGCCGTAGGTTAATAGCCTACCCAGGGTTCGAATCCCTGCCCTTCCGCCATACAGAAAACCGCCGCACGCGAGTGCGGCGGTTTTTTTATGCGCGAACTCTTGCCACAATGCCTGTCTAAGCCCCTGACGACCTTGGCTTTTCCCGGCCAGCTTAGGTATGATTAGCCCAGACATTGATACTCAAAACGGAGATTTGCCATGCAAGAACTCTACAACACACAGTCGGCCACCAGCGAGCAACAACTCGCGGTCAGTCGGGTGCTGCGCAACACCTACATGCTGTTGGCCATGACCCTGGCATTCAGCGCCGTCACCGCTGGTGCCGCCATGGCTATGAACGTCGGCTTCCTCGGCCTGTGGATGTTACTGCCCTACTTCGTTTGTCTGTTTATGGTCGAGAAAACCAAAAACAGCACCGCTGGCCTCTTCTGGGTCTTTGCCCTCACCGGTTGGCTCGGTTTCAGCATCGGCCCGATGATCAACTACGTCGCTGCCAACGCCGGCTATGAACCCATTATCATGGCACTGGGCGGTACCGCCCTGATTTTCTTCGCCATGTCCGGCTATGTGCTGACCACCCGCAAGGACTTGTCCTTTATGGGCGGCTTCCTGACCATTGGTATTCTGGTGGCCTTTATCGCCGCTATCGCCAACTACTTTTTCCAGATTCAGGGCATGTCACTGGCCATCAGCAGCATGTTCCTGCTGCTCGGTTCAGCCATCATCGCCTGGCAGACCAGCGCGATCATTCACGGCGGTGAGCGCAACTACATCTCCGCCACCGTGACTCTGTTCGTCATGCTGTACAACATCTTCTCCAGTCTGTTGCACCTGATCATGAGTTTCTCGCGCGACTGAGCCCGGGCAGCGCTTCAGACAGACCTGAAAGACAAGCCCCGCATCGTCGGGGCTTTTTTGTGGACCAGCCCATGAAATTTGCCATCGCCGTTCACGGCGCCCCCCATACCAGCCAGGCCAGTGCCAGCGCCTACCGGTTCGCCCGCGCCCTTCTTGACGAAGGCCACGAACTCTACCGGGTATTCTTTTACCGCGATGGCGTACACAACGGCAGTGCTCTGGCCGCACCACCCCAGGACGAACAGGACCTGACCGCAGACTGGCAGACACTGGCGCGCACCCACAACGTCGACTTGCTGGTCTGTATCGCCGCCGCCCTGCGCCGGGGCATACTCAATGCCGATGAAGCCGAGCGCTATGCCAAACCGGCCGCGAACCTCGCTCAGGGCTTTGAACTCGGCGGCCTGGGGCAACTGGTGGACGCCGCCGTGCACGTCGATCGCCTGATCACCTTTGGAGCCTGAGCCATGCGCCGTCAACTCCTGTTTATCAATCGTCATTCGCCCTACGGGGAGAGTGTCGCGCGCGACGCCCTCGACGCGGTAATGACCGCCGCCGCCTACGACCAGCACATCAGCCTGCTGTTTTTGGACGACGGGGTCTTCCAACTGCTCGTCGGACAGGCGCCCGGAAGTATCGCCCAAAAGAGCCTGGGAGCGAGCCTACCAGCCCTCCCCCTATACGAGGTTGAGGATATTTATGTACACTTGGGGTCTCTTCAAGCCCGTGGCCTGTCGCCCGAGGACCTGATTCTCGAGTCCGTGACCCTGCTTGACGACGCCGCCGTACAGGCGCTGAGGGCGCGTCAGGACCACATTCTGAGTTTTTGAAATGAGCACTTTACACACGGTCAACAAGTCGCCGTTCAACCACGCGACCCTGAGTCAGTGCGCACGCCTGTGCCACGATCAGGATGCCATTGTACTGCTCGAAGACGGTGTCTACGGTGCCCTCACCAGCTCCCCGTGCGCCACCGACCTGGCGAGCCTATTGGCCCGCGGCGTCGCCCTGTTCGCCCTGGAGTGTGACCTCAGGGCTCGCGGCCTGGAGGCTCGCTTGCTGCCCGGCATTCAGGTTACCGACGAGCGCGGCTTCGTACGCCTCAGCCTTGAGCACAAAACCTTGCAGAGTTGGTATTGAGCGTGGTGTTGATTGTGGATGCGCGCGAGATTGCCACCGACAAGGATGGCTATTTGAAGCGACTGGAGGACTGGGATCCCGAAGTTGCGGAGCAGTTGGCACGCGCGGAGGGCATTACCCTCAGTCCTGCCCATTGGGAAGTGATTACGCTGCTACAGGATTTTTACCGGGAGTTTGAAATCGCCCCGGCCATGCGTCCGCTGGTAAAGCGCACCCGGCAGGTCTTGGGGGACGACAAAGGCAACAGTATTTATTTACAGCAGCTGTTTCCCCCCAGCCCCGCGCGTATTGCCAGTAAAATTGCCGGGTTGCCGCGCCCGGCGAATTGTTTGTAGAACCGTTGGTTTTGCAGGGTCGGCGCGACAGGAGTCCATGGTGATGAGGCCGCTGCCTCAGGTGTCGGATTACGCTGCGCTAATCCGACCTACTGGATGCATTGTGCCATTGGTATGGCGGCGTGCTGCTTCTGTCGGATTACGCCCTGCGGGCTAATCCGACCTACTGGATGCATTGTGCCATTGGTCTGGCCTGATGGCATTTTCTGTCGGATTACGCTGCGCTAATCCGACCTACTGGGTGCATTGTGCCATTGTTCGAGTAGGTCGGATTAGCCGAAGGCGTAATCCGACAATGCGGCACCACACGCCCAAACGCGCGCCCGCTTCACCCAACCTAAACCTTCTTATTTCCGGGCGGAAAAATACCCGCGACTCAAACGCATCACCACCGGACTCAATAACAACAACGCGATCAGGTTGGGCAAGGCCATCAAACCATTAAGCGTATCCGCCAGCAACCAGACAAACTCCAGCGTCGCCAAAGCCCCGCCCATAATCGCCACCACCCACAACACCCGGAACGGTGTAATCGCCTTACGACCCACCAGATATTCCCAGCAGCGCTCGCCAAAATAACTCCACCCCAACAGCGTACTGAACGCAAACACCACCAGTGCCACCGTCATAATTTCCGCGCCCACCGAGGGCAGCGCCGCGCGGAATGCCATGGCCGTCAACTCGGCGCCACTGGCTCCAGAATCCCAGACACCGGATGCAATAATTGCAAGTGCAGTCATCGTGCAAACAACAATGGTATCGATAAAGGTACCGGTCATGCCGATCAGACCCGAGCGCACCGGGCTATTCGTAGTTCCTGCAGCCTGCGCAATACCTGCCGTACCGAGACCGGCTTCATTGGAAAAGATCCCCCGGGCGACCCCAAACTGGATCGCCACAATCACCGCAGCACCGGCAAAACCGCCGGTGGCGGCTGCGGGCGTAAAGGCATGGGTCACAATCAACGCCAGGGCCGACGGAATATTCTGCACAAAAATGCCCAACACCACGAGGGTCGCTGCCATATAGGCGAGGCACATAAACGGCACCAGCCAGGCCGCCACCTGACCGATCCGGCGAATGCCGCCCAGGATGACCAGGCCCACCAACACCGTTACCACTACACCGGTCAGCCACGGTGGAATAGCAAAGGTCGACGCCAGCGCGTCGGCCATGCTGTTGACCTGCACCATATTGCCGATCCCGAACCCGGCCAAACCGCCGAACACCGCAAACAGACCACCGAGCCATAGCCAGCGCCGCCCCAAACCATTCTTGATGGCGTACATGGGTCCACCCACCGGATCGCCCTCGGCGTTCTTCTCCCGGTAGTGCACCGCCAAAACCACCTCGGCATACTTGGTGGCCATACCCACCAGAGCGGTGCACCACATCCAGAAAATCGCCCCCGGGCCACCCCAGGTGATCGCCGTCGCCACACCCGCGATATTACCCGTGCCCACCGTTGCCGCGAGCGATGTCATCAGCGCCTGAAAGGGACTGATCGCACCCAGTTTGTCATCGTCCGCTTTGCGATCCTGCCAGACCAGGCTCAGCGCCAGCCACAGGCGCCGTAGCGATAAAAAGCGCAGTGCCAGGGTCAGAAACAGCCCCGTCCCCAGAATCATAATCAACATGGGTGGGCCCCAGACCCAACCATTGAGGGTCGACACCGCGTTATTCAGCCAGGCCATTTATCATCCTTTGTCGTTTAGAGGTAAACCTTAGCGACGCCACCAACCCAATGCGTCGGCCAGTTGTTCGCGCTGCGGAAACAACCCGAAGACGCCGCCGGTGTGCACAAACACCAGATGTTCAGCACCGCCAAAGCGTCCGGCCTTCAACTCCTGGAGCAACCCATGAAAGGCCTTACCGGTGTATACCGGATCGAGCACCAGGCCTTCGGTGCGCGCCAATAACGCGATAGTGTCAAAGACCTCGGGCTCGGCGAGCCCGTATCCCGGGCCAATGTAAGCGTCATTGATCTCAGGGTCCCGCCAACCGCCGTCGGGGGTGGCCGGTGTAAAACGGGCCTCCCAGGCCTCCACATCTTCCCGGTAGCGGCGCTGGAAGTATTTACGGTCATCACACACCGCCATACCCAGCACCGGCACATCGGGACAATAGACCTGGTGCCCCAGCGTCAGACCCGCGTGGGTGCCCCCTGAGCCTGTGGCGCAGATGACGGCGTCAGGCCTAAAGCCCGCCGCCCGGTAGTCCTCGGCCAGCTCGGCACTAGCGTTGATATAGCCCCACAGGCCCCAGGCGTCACTGGCGCCCGTCGGAATCACCCAGGCTTTACCGCCTTTCGCCTCGGTCTCCCTGGCAATGGCGGCCATACGCTCATCGCGCTCCAGGGCATAGCGTGCCGGGGCCAGACAATGGACCTGTGCCCCTGCGAGCTGACTGAGCAGCAGGTTGCCGTCCACCACGCCGCTCCGACGCAAGCCCCGTAACACCAGGTGTACCTTGAGCCCGAGCTGAGCGCCGAGCAGCGCCGTCGCTCGGCAATGGTTGGATTGCAGACCACCGCAGGTAATCAGGGTATCGCAGCCCTCAGCCAGCGCCTGAGCCAGTACGAATTCAAGTTTACGGACTTTGTTGCCGGACAAGAGCGAACCGGTCAGGTCATCGCGTTTAACCCAAAGTCGGGGACCACCGAGTTGGCTCGACAGACGTTCAAGGGGTTGCAAGGGGGTCGGCAATTGCGCGAAGGCGCGCCGGGGAGGCATTTCAAAGGGCGTTGGCGATGCACTGGATTCGACCATGATCACACACCGGAAAAGTTATCGCACCGCCCGCAGGCGGTGCTCTCGGCCAGCCAAAGCTGGCGCCTTATACAGACTTGATGGTGCCTTTGGGCAGTACCGCGTGTACGGCGACCTTCTGGAACTTGAGCTCAACATTGTTGCCCACGTCCAGAATGATGTAGTCCTCGTCCACCTTGGTGATTTTACCCAGCATACCACTGCTCATTACGATTTCGTCGCCCTTGTTCAGGGAGCCGACCAGCGCCTGGTGCTCTTTTTGACGCTTGCGCTGCGGACGGATAATAAAGAACCACATAAAGACAAACAGACCCACAAACATGATCACGGTGATCATCGGGTTGCCTTGGGGGGCGGCCCCGTCTTGTGCCATTGCAGCAGGAATCAAAAACTCCATCAATCTAACCTCTTGTCGTTAAGTCGCTTGTTACAGGGGGAATTGCAAACGCGTTTACTCTACCCTGTTTGGTCCGGGCAGGCAATCGAAAGACAGGCAGGAGAGTTCCGCAAGACATTGAATGCAGAGCTAAAAACGCTGACGGCCCATCAGGGCCGTCAGTGGGAAAGGATCAGGCGTAGTCGCGAAACAGCTTGCGAAACACACTCGGCGATAGGCCGGTCCAGCGCTTGAACGCATTGGTGAAACTGGTGCGATCGGAAAAATCCAGGGCCTTGGACACCGCATCGACACTCATATGCTGGTCAATCAGAAACTTGATCGCATAATGAAAGCGCAACGAGTCGCGCAACTGGGCAAAGTTCTCACCCTGTTGCTGCAAGCGGCGTTGCAGGGTGCGTTTGGACATGTCCATATCCTGGGCAATCACGTCGATCGCCAGGGACTGGGTGCCAATGCGCTTTTGCAGGGCTTCAAGCACGTCAGTACCCACACCGTCGGTGCGCGGTATCTCTGCCAACTCCACGTACTCGTGGTAGGAACGAATTCCCGGCGTTGCAAAGCTGTTTTCTGAAAATCCAGGATCCATATCCTGAATACGCTGTAATTGAATCATACAGGCCTCTCCTTATGCCAAAATAGGGCATGGTTTTGACTCGGTTAAAGAACTAACGCCGCCTCCGGCGACTCTTCATCTGAGTGGGCGATAACCCATACCTCAACACCCGCTCAGTCCCTCGCAATGCCAGCGCGCCCAAGAGCCCGTTAACATATAACGCCAAGTATAGGGTAATATGCGCCAGGATACAGGGGCGATTTTGTAAAAAAGTGTCCCACGTTACGACGAACATCACATTTTGAACAAAAAACCACTATACGCCGCTTCTCGGCAGGGCTAAAGGTTCTCTTTGATATAAGCAAGCACGTCCTGGTCATGGGTTTTGGTCTTAACCTTATCCATCACATGCTGCAACCGCCCTTCCTTGTCGATGATAAAGCTGGTGCGCAAAATCCCCATGAACTCACGCCCCATAAACTTCTTCAGGCCCCAGACCCCGTACTTTTCGGCCACCGCAAGATCCGGGTCGGACAGCAGGGTGAAATTCAGGTCCTGCTTGTCCGTAAACTTCTGCAGCTTGGCGGGCTCGTCCGGGCTGATCCCGAGAACCACCGTATTCAGGGCCTCGAACTCAGCTTTGGTGTCGCGAATACCGCAGGCCTGCACCGTGCAGCCGGGGGTAGAGGCCTTGGGGTAGAAGTAGACCACCACGTTCTTGCCCCGGAAGTCCTTCAGGCTCACCTTGTCGCCCTGCTGATCGTTGAGGGTGAAGGCCGGTGCCAGATTACCCACTTTCGGAAATGCCATAATCAGATAACTCCTTGAATGTGTTGATTTATACGCCGCAAGCACCCACGACAGATCAATCGCGATAGATTTTAAGCAGATCGCCGTAGTGATCCACGCGCCGATCCCGCAAATAGGGCCATATGCGCCGGACTTGCTCGCTCCGCGCCAGGTCGATGCTGACCACCTCGGTCACCTCAGACTCAGTGCCGGACTGGAACAGGAACTCACCCTGGGGCCCGGCCACAAAGCTCGTGCCCCAAAACTGGATACCCGCGCCGCCGTTGGGATCGGCCTCGTGCCCGACCCGGTTGACGCTGACCACGGGTACGCCGTTGGCAACGGCATGGGCACGCTGGATGGTCACCCAGGCATCGCGCTGGCGCGCCTGCTCCTCGGCGGTATCGTTGGGATCCCAACCGATCGCCGTCGGGTAAATCAGCAGCTCGGCGCCGGCCATGGCCATCAGGCGTGCACCTTCCGGAAACCACTGATCCCAACACACCAGCACTCCCAACTTGCCCACGGAGGTCTGGATCGGTTCAAAACCCAGGTCGCCGGGCGTGAAGTAGAACTTTTCATAAAACCCCGGATCGTCCGGAATATGCATTTTGCGGTACTTGCCCGCAATCTCACCGGTTTTTTCCAGCACCACCGCGGTGTTGTGGTAGAGCCCGGCGGCACGCTTCTCGAACAGGGAGGTGACGATCACCACCCCCAGCTCCTTCGCCAGCGCGCCCAGCTCATCGGTGCTGGGGCCGGGAATGGTCTCGGCCAGATCAAATTCATCGGTGGACTCGTGCTGGCAAAAGTACAGGCCCCGGTGCAGCTCCTGCAACACCACCAGGTCAGCGCCGTCGGCCGCGGCGGCGCGAATACCGGCGATGGATTTATCCAGATTGGCTCGGGTATCCGCCGTACAGGCGTGCTGAACCAGGCCCACAGTCAATTCAGTCATGGCGCGTAGAGAACTCCTTCAGGAATTTGCATGGTAGAACAGTGCAGGCTGCCGCCCTGCTCAATGAGCGTAGCACAGGGAATACCCAGGATCTCGTAGCCCGGGAAAGCTTGCGAGACCTGTTCCAAGGCATCATCGTCGCTCGGGCAGTCGTACAGCGGTACCAACACCGCACCGTTGATAATCAGAAAATTGGCGTAAGTGGCGGGCAGCCGTCCCCCGTCCTCCCGTTCACTCAGGTGAACGCCGGGCCAGGGCAGCGGCACCAGGGTATAGGGCTCGCCGTCAGCGTTGGTCATGGCCTTGAGCTCCTCTTCCATGGCGCTCAGCTCGGCATAGTGGCTGTCGTCCGGGTCATCGCACTGCACGTAGGCGATGACATTGCCCGGACACAGGCGCGCCAGGGTATCGATATGACTGTCAGTATCGTCCCCTTCCAGGTGCCCGTGGCGCAGCCAGTTGACTTTGCGGACGCCAAAAGCCGCCTTCAGCCGCGCTTCGATGGCTTCGCGGCTAAGTCCGGGGTTGCGATTGGGGTTGAGCAGGCAGACCTCGGTGGTAAGCAGGGTCCCCTGCCCGTCCACCTCGATGGACCCACCTTCAAGGACCCAGTCCTGCTCGGCCCGCTCGGCGCCCGGGAAGGCGCCCCGATCGGACAATTCGCCGGTGATGCGATTGTCCAGCTCAGCGGCAAACTTGCCCCCCCAGCCATTGAAACCAAAATCCAGCAAACGTGGACCGTCCGGCGTGAGCACCGTCAGCGGCCCGTGATCGCGCGCCCAGGTGTCGTTGCTCGGTACCGGATACAGGTGCACCGACTCCATGGGCACGGTCATGGCCTCCAGGCGTGCGCGAATGGCATCCTCCTCGCCCTCGGGCACGGCGAGGATCACATCCGCATAGTCGACAATCACCGTCACCAGTGCCTCGTACAGGGGCAGCACGTCGTCGAGCAGCCAGTCCCAATCGGTGCCAGCATGGGGCCAGGTCAGCAAAACCGCATCCTGGGGCTCCCACTCGGCGGGCAGGCGCTGAGCCGGGGTTTCGGCGGTAGCCGGTGGAGTCACCATCAATACAACCTCGTGCGGATAAAAGGCGGCATTATACAGGCAGATACCTCGCAATGTTCAGCGCATCGATTCGGGTTGGGGACAAATACCTCGTTGTGACTTCTCAGACACAGTAAGACCGTTATAATGGCCGCACACCCACCGCCCCGAACAGAGCTTCTATGATTCAGCTGATTGGTATCGCCCTACTGATATTCGCCTTCTTTATGGCGCGCCGTCGCTATTACAGCCTGCCGCCCAAGGAACGGCGGGCGTATCTGGTGCAATACGGGCTGATTGTCATCTTCCTGGTACTGGTCTTGCTGACCGCCACCGGACGCATCCACTGGATCGGCGCGGCCATCGGCGGCCTGCTCCTGTTTGTGAAAAGTAGCGCGGGCCTGCTGATGCAGCTTTACCCGCTGTGGCAGGCCCGGCGCCAGAAAAAACAGCAATCCGGTGCGGGCGGCAATGCCGTCGTCTCCAGCAGTACCCAGGAGGCCATGGATGTGTTGGGATTGAAAGGCAATATCAAGAACGGCGAAATCACCCGCGAGATGATCATCGACGCCCACCGCCGGTTGATGCAGAAGCTGCACCCCGATCGCGGCGGCAACGACTACCTGGCGGCAAAGATCAACGATGCCAAAGAGACGTTATTGAAGGCCGTTGAGGGCTAAACCCGCCTCGCCACCACATGCTGATAGCGCCCCAACGACCGGTAGGGCTCCTGATCCGAATACTCCACCTCCAGCGCCAGTAAATCCTCCGGGCTGCGCTCCAGAATCTCGCGCCCGGCGATGTAGTCGTGGAACACCCGCACGCCGCTGACACTCAACACCTCAAGCGGCTGTATCGCCAGCCAGCCCTGAACCTCAACCGGGTCGAGCGGATGCAAAGGCGTCAGGCTGCGTGGATCACCCCGGTAAGTCTTGCTCGCCACCTTGCGAAAATTGCCCCGCAACAAATTGCGGTACACCAGCGAATGGCGGTTATAGAAGGTCAACGACAGATAGCCGCCGGGGCACAGGTGGGGCATCAATGTCGGCAACAGGGTCTCAGGCTCCGCCAGCCACTCCATCAGCGCGTGTGCCAGCACCAGGTCAAAGGGCTGCGCGTCGGGCAGAAGCGTCCCCAACGATTGCACCGAACCGTGTACCAACTGGACCCGATCTTCCAGTCCTTCCTGAGCCACCTTGTCGGCGGCCAGGTCGAGCATCTTGCGGGAGATATCGCAGATCACCACCGAGTGTCCGGCCCGCGCCAGAGCCAAAGAAAATGCGCCCGAACCACCCCCAGCGTCCAGCACCCGCCAGGGGCGCGCAGGTACCGAGTCCGCAAAGGGCGTCACCGGCACCTGTCGGGCAAAATCCCGCTCCAGCACCGCCAGGCGAATCCGGCCCTTGAGCCCGCCGTAAATTTTGCGTTCAAAGCGCTCGGCCAGATCGTCAAAATTGCGATCCTGGGGAGACTCTGGAGGAACAACAGCCATGGCAACAACCCGCGAGAAAACGTGGCCCGGATTATCCCCAAAGGTCCGCACCCACACAAGCTATGGTAAGCTTCGGCCATGAGTCACGAGTGGCAGGTTTACATCATTCTCAGCAGCGACAATCAGCTCTACACCGGTATCACCACCGACATCGAGCGGCGCTGGCGCGAGCACACCCGGGGTAAGGCCGGCGCACGCTATTTTCGCGGGCGGACGCCAGCGCAGCTGTGCTACCTGGAAACCGGCCACGACCGGAGCAGCGCCAGCCAGCGGGAAGCCGCCATCAAGAAACTGAGCCGCGCACAGAAAAACACCCTGATTGCCAGCCGTCCGCGCCCGACCCAACCCGGGACGGCCGACATGCCCACCGCCGAGGCCGTGGCCGGGTGAGTCGCGCCCTCTGCCCGCGCTGCGAGCGCCCCGCCAAAACCTGCCTGTGCGACTGGATTACCTCAGCGGCCAATAAGGTGGAGTTGCTGATCATCCAGCACCCGCTGGAGACTCGCCAGGCGAAAAACACCGCCGCCCTGCTGCACCTGAGTCTGGCGCACAGTGAAGTACTGGTGGGAGAAGCCTTCGACCCGGACGCGCTCGCCGGGCACCTTGAGCGCGACGGGAAAACCAGCGTGCTCCTTTATCCGGGCGAACCGGAAGGATTGGATGGTTTGGGTGCCTCAGTGTCGGATTACGCGCTGCGCGCTAATCCGACCTACTCAAACATCGGCGCACCCTGTCGGATTACGCCTTCGGCTAATCCGACCTACTCGCACACTGGCACCCTGTTTCCAGTAGGTCGGATTAGCCCGCAGGGCGTAATCCGACAACCCGCATCCAACCCCAACACTGGCACCCCGTCCCCCGTAGGTCGGATTAGCCCAGAGGGCGTAATCCGACAAGACGCCGCCCATCTCCGCCTGGTGGTGCTCGATGCCACCTGGCGCAAAAGCCGCAAACTCTTGCACCTCAACCCGGCGCTAGGACGACTGCCCCGGCTCAGCCTCGAGCACACCCCGCCCTCGCGCTACCGCATCCGCAAGGCGCACCAGCCGAATCAGCTTTCCACTTTGGAGGCAAGTTGTTACGCTCTCTCTCTTTTGGAACAAGGCGCGGTGGATTACACGCCTTTGCTGGACCGGTTTGAGGATTACATGGCCCGCTTGGCGGGATTCGGGTTTGGTGGCGCCTCGGAAACCTAGGGTGCCTCATTGTCGGATTACGCCCTCTGGGCTAATCCGACCTACTGGGGACGATGTCCCCCTAACGGGCATTGGGTGCGCTTTGTCGGATTACGCTCCGCTAATCCGACCTACTGGAAACAGGGTGCCAGTGTGCGAGTAGGTCGGATTAGCGCGCAGCGCGTAATCCGACAATATGGCACCCAACCATCGCGAAGGCGATCACCGGGGCCAGGGTGGCGGACCGTCACGCCCGGGATGGGCGTGCAGAGCCCCAGGGAGGGGTTCACCGTGTCCGCCGCCCTGGCCCCGGTGATCGCCATGACCGATCGCGACGAACACACGAAACGACACCAACAACGCAGACAACCAAGAGACACTATGACCCACAACGCCTTCGAACACCTCCGCAGCCAACGCCTCGACGCCCTCAACCTCACCGTCGAAGAATACCGCCACAAAAAAACCGGCGCCCAGCACATTCACCTGGCGGCGGACAACGATGAAAACGTCTTTCTGGTGGCGCTGCGCACCGTGCCCCACGACCACACCGGCGTGGCTCACATCCTCGAACACACTGCCCTGTGCGGGAGCGAAAAATACCCAGTGCGCGATCCCTTCTTCATGATGATCCGCCGCTCGCTCAACACCTTTATGAACGCCTTTACCAGCTCTGACTGGACCGCCTACCCCTTTGCCAGCCAGAACCGCAAAGACTTCGACAACCTGCTCGACGTCTACCTGGACGCGGTCTTCTTTTCCAAACTGGACGAACTGGACTTCGCCCAGGAAGGCCATCGGGTCGACTTTGCCGAGCCCGGCAACCCGGACAGCCCACTGGTGTTCAAAGGCGTGGTCTACAACGAAATGAAAGGCGCCATGAGTTCCGTGAGCTCACAACTGTGGCAGGTCCTGAGCAAATACCTCTACCCCAACAGCACCTACCACTACAACAGTGGCGGCGAGCCGGAGCACATCCCGGACCTCACCTACGACCAACTGGTGGCTTTTTACAAAACCCACTACCACCCGAGCAACGCCATCTTCATGACCTACGGCGACATTCCCGCCGCCGAGCATCAGGCCAAGTTCGAAGCTCACGCCCTGCACCGCTTCGACGCCCTCGATCACCAGATCGGCGTTACCGAAGAGAAGCGCTACCACGCCCCGGTCTACGTCGAAGAAGCGTACCCGCTGGACGAGGGCGAAGACCCGGCGCGCAAAAGCCATCTGGTCATGGGCTGGCTGCTGGGCAAGTCCACGGATCTGGAAGGCAACCTGGCCGCCCAGCTGCTGGCCAACGTGCTCCTCGACAACAGCGCCTCACCGCTGCTGCAGGTCCTGGAAACCAGCGATCTGGGCCAGGCGCCCTCGCCCCTGTGCGGCATGGACGACTCCCAGTATGAGATGGCTTTTGTCTGCGGCCTGGAAGGCTGCCGGAAAGAGGACGCCGATGCGATCGAACAGCTGATCCTGGGCACGCTGCAGAAGGTCGCCGACGAAGGGGTACCCGCCGATCTGGTGGAAGCTGCCCTGCACCAGCTCGAACTGCAACAGCGGGAAATCACCGGCGACGGCTTCCCCTATGGCCTGCACCTGATCATGACCGGCCTTACCGCTGCCACCCATCGGGGCGATACCCTGGCCATCCTGGACCTGGACAGCGCCCTGGCAAGCCTGCGCGCCAAGGTCGAGGATCCGGACTACATCCAGCGTCTCACCCGCGAGCTGCTGCTCGACAACCCCCACCGGATACGGCTGACCCTGCGCCCGGATACCCACTTCAACGCCCACCGCGACCAGGCCGAACAGGACCGTCTGGCCGCCATCAAGGCGACCCTGAGCGATGCCGACAAGCAGCGCATCATCGAGCGCGCCGAGGCGCTGGATGCGCGCCAGAACCGCAAGGACGACGACAGCATTCTGCCCAAAGTGGGCCTTGAGGATATCCCGGCGCAACTGCACTACACCCCCGGCGAACAGACCGCGATCAACGGCTATCCCACCAGCCGCTATACCGCCGGCACCAACGGCCTGGCCTATCAACAGGTGATCTGCAAGCTGCCTGCGCTGGAGCCCGAGTTGCGCGCCCTGCTGCCGTTCTACAACCATTGCCTGACCGAGCTGGGGATTGGCGCCAAGGACTACCTCGCCACCCAACGCTGGCAAGCCAGCACCGTGGGCGCGCTCAGCGCCGCCACTGCCGTGCGCGGGGCGCCGGACGACGTTCAGGCGATCGATGCCTATATGACCCTGTCATCAAAAGCCCTGAGCCGCCAACAGGACGCCATGGACGACCTGATTCACGCCACCCTACACGACGTCCGCTTTGACGAACTCGACCGCATCCGCGAACTCATGGCCCAGACCCGGGCCCGGCGCGAGCAGAGCATCACCGGCGGCGGGCACGGCCTGGCCATGGGTGCCGCCAGTGCCGGTTTGGCCCCGGCCGCACGTCTGAGTCACGAGCTGGGCGGTCTGGCGGGCATTGCCGCGCTGAAAAAACTCGACGACAACCTGAGCGAGCGCAGCGCCCTGGCCCAGCTGGCGGAGGGCTTTGCCGAAATTCACCGGCGGGTACAGGCCGCGCCCAAGCAGTTCCTGCTGGTGGGCGAAGCCGCCACGCTGGAGGCCCACAGCCAGAGCCTCGCCGCTCGCTGGCAGGCACAAAGCCCCGCCAACGGCTTCGACCGCTTTGCCCTGGACCCGGTCCATGAACAGGTGCGCGAAGGCTGGTTGACCAACACCCAGGTCAACTTCTGCGC
This sequence comes from Marinimicrobium alkaliphilum, assembly GCF_003259155.1. GTDB lineage: Bacteria > Pseudomonadota > Gammaproteobacteria > Pseudomonadales > Cellvibrionaceae > Marinimicrobium_A > Marinimicrobium_A alkaliphilum. Next base: position 685,315 of record NZ_QGMQ01000001.1, on the reverse strand, counting down.
CAAGGCCTACCCCACCGTCCCCGGCGACCTCCCGGACGCGCCCGCCCTGAGCGTGCTCGGCGGCGTGCTGCGCAACGGCTTCCTCCATCGGGCGATTCGCGAACAGGGCGGTGCCTACGGCGGCGGTGCCAGTCAGGACAGCAATATCGCAGCCTTCCGTTTCTTCTCCTACCGTGACCCGCGCCTGAGCGAAACGCTGGACGACTTCGACCGGGCCATCGACTGGCTGCTGGGGGAGTCCCTGGACTGGCAGGCCGTGGAAGAGGCCATCCTGGGGGTGATCAGCAGCATCGATAAACCCGCCTCCCCGGCCGGCGAAGCCAAAAAGACCTTCCATGCTGAGTTGTTCCAGCGCACCCGCGCGCGGCGTGAGCGCTTCCGCGAAGGCGTGTTGCGCGTGACCCAGGCCGATCTGCGCCGGGTAGCAGAGACCTACCTGAAGCCCGAACAGGCCAGTATTGCGGTGGTGACGCACAGCGGCCAGAAAGCGGCCCTGACCGGGTTGGGGTTGGATATTCGCAGTTTATGACGTCAGAATCTGCGCTGAATCGTGGTTCTTTTGCGGAATAATCGGGTAAGATTCCGGGCGGACAAGAACACCCTGTTAGGCGATGGCGGTGCCTCAGGTGTCGGATTACGCCTTCGGCTAATCCGACCTACTCGGACAATGGCACGGTGTTTACAGTAGGTCGGATTAGCCTCAGGCGTAATCCGACAAAGCGGCACCCAACCCAAAACAATGGCACGGTGTCTACAGTAGGTCGGATTAGCCCGCAGGGCGTAATCCGACAAAGCGGCACCCAACCCAAAACGATGGCACGGTGTCTACAGTAGGTCGGATTAGCCCGAAGGGCGTAATCCGACGATGAGGCACCGAACCCAAAATCCGGCACCGGACGCCATCCGACTCACTTAAAAAACGGACTCTGCCCATAAAAATGGCAAAACGGCTATACACCTACAGCGCCGCCACCAACTCGGGACTGGCGCGCGATAACAACGAGGACACCTACCTGAGTGAGCCCGACCACGGCCTGTGGCTGGTGGCCGACGGCATGGGTGGCCACGAAGCCGGTGAAGTGGCCAGCGCCATCGTCCGTGACAGCTTTCGCGAGCGCGCCGGCGCCATCGGCAGCAACCAACTCGAAGCCCGTATCCACGCCGCACACCGCGCCATTCTCACAGCCGTCGACGCCGGTGAAGGCGCGCCGGGCATGGGTTCCACCCTGGTCCTCCTGACCAGCACGCGCACTGACTACCGGGTCTTCTGGGTCGGCGATAGCCGGGCTTATCTGTGGAGCCGGGGGGAAGACGGCGGTCAACTTGAACGCCTCACCCACGACCACTCCCACGTCCAGAAGCTGGTCGACTCGGGCGCGATCGACAGCGACGAAGCCCAACACCACCCGCAAAAAAACATCATCACCCAGTGCCTGGGGTTTGCCCTCCAACCCATCGATGTCGATCAGGTCGCGGGCGAATGGCGGGAGAACCAATGGATTCTCCTGTGCAGTGATGGCCTGACCGACGAACTCGACGACCGGGAAATGGCCGAAATCCTGTGCGCCAGTCGCAGCCCGAAAGCCGCGGTCGACAAACTCATGGGCGCCGCCCTGGCCAAGGGTGGGCGGGACAACATCACCCTGCAGATCGTCCAGTCCCCGCGCTACCGGCGCAGCCTGGCGAGCAGCCTCTGGCAGTGGCTGCCTCCCATCACCGGGCAGCGCTATCTGGACCTGGGCCTGAGTGCCCTGGCCTTGTTGTGCCTCGGGCTGGCCCTTTACTGGATCGGGAGCTGACGCCATGCAGATTCCCGGTTATCGCATCATTCGCAAAGTCGCCCAGGGCGGCATGTCCACCGTTTACCTGGCCATTCAGCTCAGCGTCGGGCGCGAGGTTGCACTCAAAGTCATGTCGCCGGTGCTCAACCGCGACCCGGTGTTCAGCGAGCGCTTTCAGCGCGAGGCCAATATCGTCGGCCAGCTCTCGCACCCCAATATCGTGTCCATCTACGATATCGGCTGCCACGAAAACCTCAACTACATCGCCATGGATTACCTGCCCGGTGGCTCGGCACACGACAAAATGGTCGAGGGTCTGAGTCCGCCGGACGTGCTGCGCATCATCCGGGAAGTGGCGGCGGCGCTCGATCATGCCCACGACAAAGGCTATATCCACCGGGATATCAAACCGGAAAACATCCTGTTCCGCGAAGACGGCTCCGCCGTGGTCACCGACTTTGGTGTCGCCAAGGCCATCAGCAGCGCCTCGCGCATGACCAATGCCGGCAGTGTTGTCGGCACGCCCCACTACATGAGCCCGGAACAGACCCGGGGCAAAACCCTGGACGGGCGCGCCGACATCTACAGCCTGGGCGTAGTGTTCTACGAAATGCTCACCGGCAGCGTGCCCTTTCACGCCGACGATGCCGTGGCCATTGCGATCAAACACCTGACCGCGCCTATTCCCAAGCTGCCGCCCCATTACGGCCGTTACCAGAAACTGCTCAACCAGCTGCTCGCCAAAGATCCGCACAAGCGCTTTCAGCGCGGCCGGCAGGTGGTGGCGGCCATCGACGACCTGTTGGGCAAAAGCCTGCCCGGAATGGCCACGCCCACCGGCGATCCAACCCAGGTCCAGATACTCTCGCTGTTCAAGGCCCTACTATCCGCCAGCTACATCGCGATCCGAATTCAGCTGGGCAAGGCGAGCCAGGCGGTATGGCAGTGGCTCAGTGCCTGGCGCTGGACACCTCAGCGCGGCATCTACCGCCGTCCACTGGTGAACGTCACCGAAATCACCGGCCGGGCCGTGACCGGCGAGCAGTGGCCTACCCTCGTGGCCACCCGTGTTCAGACCGCCGCACACTTCCGCCCCATGCGACCTCGCAGCCTGCGCCTGCCGGCTCGACTGTTGGTGTCAGTGCTGATTCTGGGAGCAGTCTGGAGCGCCCTAAGCTTGGCGATTTTTCAGGACAGGCTACCCGGGCAAGGCGAATTGCCTACAACACTGATTCAGGCAGGAAACAGTACCGGCGCCCTGATACAGCGTCTCACCCGGCGGACGCCCACCGAATCCGAGGCGCCTTGGGTGCCCCAGGCGCCCATTGTCGAATTGACGGCGCCCGAAGATGACCTCGACGTGTCGGTGGAGACCTTTGACGTTACCGCACAGGCCGAGACAGCCGCCGAACCAGACGAGGAATCGGTCCCGCTACCCCCGCGCTTTCCGTTGACGGTCAACCCGCAACCGGAAAACGCCCGCATCCGGATTCTGAATATTCGTCCGCCCTATTACCCGGGCATCGAATTGCTCCCCGGGCGCTACCATATTGAAGTGAGTCACGCGGGTTACGACACCCACACCCGCTGGGTCGAGCTGACACGCGAACCGCTCGAGTTAAGCGTGGACCTGCGGCGCACACCGCGCCCGGGCACCACCTTTTTTAATGCCCTGGACAGCGGCGGCCAGGGACCGGAGATGGTGATCATCCCCGCCGGGCAATTCACCATGGGCAGTGCCCGCACCACCCACACCAGTCCAGAGCGCGAGGTGCGTTTCGAGGAGCCCTTTGCCATCAGCCAATATGAAATCACTTTTGCAGACTACGCCCGCTTTGCCGAAGACACAGAGCGCGGCTTGCCGAGTGACAACCGCTGGGGTCACGGCAGCCGACCGGTCATCAATGTCAGCTGGAGCGATGCCAGCGCCTACGCCGCCTGGCTCGCCGAGCGTACCGGGCGCCGATACCGCCTGGCCACCGAGGCTGAGTGGGAGTACGCGGCACGCGCAGGCACACAAACGCTGTTCTGGTGGGGTGATGACGCCGAAGATGCGCGCGGACGCGCCAACTGCCGGCGCGGCTGCGACAGCGATCACGCCGGCTTTTTCGCCAGCCGCAGCGCACCGGTGGGCAGCTACCCGCCCAACCCGTTTGGCGTCTACGACACCGCGGGCAACCTCGGGGAGTGGGTACAGGATTGTTACCGGGATCACTTCCTGAACGCGCCGCGCGATGGCAGCGCGGTGAATGAAGAGGCCTGTTCGCACCGGGTAGTGCGCGGCGGTGGACTCAACAGCGGCACCGATGCGTTGATGTCCCACGTGCGCCGAGGCGAGAGCGTCGACAACGCACGTTCCAATATCGGTTTTCGGGTCGTCGTCGAGTTATATTGAGGGAAAACAATGACACGTTGATCGGTTTGGGCGCCTCACTGATCGACATCGGTGCGCCATTGTCGGATTACGCTGCGCTAGTCCGACCTACTCGAACAATGGCACGGAGTCTCCAGTAGGTCGGATTAGCCCGCAGGGCGTAATCCGACAGAAATGCACCAATCCCAAAACAACGGCATCTATCCCGCTAAAAATCCCGTCCCTGAATCCGCTCTGCCGCTTCCAACACAAACTCGCGGTACTGGGTTTCCTGGGTTTCACGCTCGCGGTCATATTGAACCTGTTCCTGCCGGCTCAACTGCTTCCAACCCTCCAGAAACGGAATGTGGCTGGTGGCTTCGGTCAACTGATAAAACGCCGAAAACTCCTCGCGCACCGGATCTTCCACACCCAGACTGTCGAGCAACACACTGATGCGAATGCTCGCCTCGGTGAGCGTCAGCTCCTCATCGTTACCGACCGCCCGAGCGAGAATCTGGATACTCTGATTCACCCGCGCCCGCTGCTCGCGCCCCGCCTTCGCCTGCTGTTCCTGAACCGCTTGATGCTGCTGGTTTTGCCGGTGCAATTTGTAATGCAGCCACCCGGCAACGCCCGCAAGCGCCAGGATAATGATGACAGCCAGAATGATCAGTGTGGTGGTTAAGGTCATGTTACCTCTCTTTGTGAATACAATTAGATACGCGGTGCCGCAGGTGTCGGATTACACCCGGCATAGGGCCGGTTCGGTGCCTCAGGTGTCGGATTACGCCTTCGGCTAATCCGACCTACTGGAGACTCCGTGCCGTTGTTTGGGGTTTGGTGCATTTCTGTCGGATTACGCCCTGCGGGCTAATCCGACCTACTGGAAACACCGTGCCATTGTTCATGCCGGATAAACCGTGCCATTGTTCGAGTAGGTCGGATTAGCGCAGCGTAATCCGACAATGAGGCACCCAACCCCTTCAGGCCGATGAACCCTCGCCATCGTCGTCATCCTGCCCGTCAATCAACAACACCTCATCGTCGATATCGTCGGCCACATCCAGCCGCTCCCGACCCAACGACTTTTTGGTCTTGGCGCCCAACTTGCGCAAATCATCCACGCGTTTGAATACGTTGCCCTTGCCGGTGCGCAAACGTTTGTGGGCCAGATCATAAGCATCCCGCGCCTTGTCAATCTGGGTCCCTACCGTTTCCAACGACTCCAACACCAACACAAACTGGTCGTGCAAACCGCCCGCCGTCCGGGCAATTTTTTCAGCGTTGCGGTTCTGCTTCTCGTAACGCCAGATATTCTCCACCGTACGCAAAATTGCCAACAGCGTGGTCGGGCTCGCCAGAATAATATGCCGGTCGTAAGCCTCCCGGTACAACTCCGGATCATGCTGCAATGCCAGCATAAAAGCCGCTTCAATGGGCACAAAGATAAATACGAAATCGAGGGTGCGCACGCCCTCAAGCTTCTCGTAACCCTTGATATTCAAGCCCTTGATATGGGCGCGCATGGACTGCACGTGCTGGTTCAGATACTGCTCGCGTTCGGCCGCGTCATCGCTCGAACAGAACTTCTCGTAATCCACCAACGACACCTTGGCGTCGATGATGATGTCCTTTTCCTCGGGCAGGCGCACAATCACATCGGGCATGCGCCTGCGCCCCGCTTCGTCCGACAGGCTCACCTGGGTGTCGTACTCGCGCCCCTTCTGCAGGCCCGACTGCTCCAGCAGCCGTTCCAGCACCACCTCGCCCCAGTTACCCTGGCTCTTGGTATTGCCCTTGAGCGCCTGGGCGAGATTGACCGCATCCTCGCCAATTTTCTGCGCCTGCTTCTGCAGCTCTTGCACCTGCCCGGACAGCCGGTTGCGCTCGGCGTTTTCCTTTTCGTAGACCTCCTCCACCTTGCGCCGAAAGTCCGTCAACTGGGTTTTGAGCGGGTCGAGGGTGGTTTCCAGCAGGCTCTTGCTGCTCTGGGAAAACTGTTGCTGTTTGTGTTCAAAAATCTTGTTGGCGACATTCTCAAAGTCCTTGGTCAACTCCGCGCGCGCATCGCGCAGAGTCGCCAACTGTTCCTGAAAGCGCTGGCCTTGCTCTTCCAGGCGGGTCTTGTAGGTCGCCACTTCCTGGCGACTGTCGCTGTGCTGGCCCTGAAGCGCGCGATACTCGCCCTGAGCCTGGGTCAGCTCCTCACGCAAACGCGCTGCCTGACTCTCGGCCGAGCGCTGTTCGTGCTCCAGGCGCGAGCGCTCCAGCGCCCAATCGTTGACCGCCTGTTGGTTCGCCGCCTCCAGTTCACGGGTGCGCTTGAGCACCGCGTCCTCGACCCGCCGCCGGTTGATCAGCGCCAGCGCACCGCCCCCCGCGAGCAAACCGCCCGCAAACACCAGAAGATAAAGCCATTCAGTCAACAAACGTCGATCCCTATTACCGGAAAATTCACACCGCTCAGGCGCGGCTGCTACAATGCCGCTCATTCTAGCATCAAATAAAAGGAGCCAGCAGGACCCGGGCATGACCAGCGAGCCGCGCAACCCGCGCATCCTCATTTTTGACTCCGGTGTCGGCGGCCTCAGTATCGCGCGCGAAGTGCGCGCACGCCTGCCGGGTTGCGATCTGATCTATGCCTCGGACAACGCCGCCTTCCCCTACGGCACCAAAACCGAAGATGAGCTGGTCAGCCGCGTGGACGCCGTGCTCAAGGCGCTTTTGGCACACTACCCCGCCGATATCGTCGTGGTCGCCTGCAACAGCGCCAGCACCCTGGCCCTGCCCCACATTCGGGCACACTTCAGCCAACCCATTGTGGGCGTGGTGCCCGCCATCAAGCCCGCCGCCGAGCGCAGTCAAAGCCGGGTGATCGGGCTGCTGGCAACGCCGGGCACCGTCAGCCGGGCCTACACCCGTGAGCTGATCGAGAGCTTCGCCAGTGAGTGCACCGTGATTTCCGTAGGCAGTAGCGAGTTGGTGACCCTGGCCGAACAGCAATTGCGCGGGCAGATACCCGGTCACGCCGCGATTCAGACAATTCTGGCGCCGTTCCGGGAGCACCCTCGAGGCCCCCTGATGGACACCCTGGTGCTCGCCTGCACCCATTTTCCGCTGTTGCGCGAGCAGATTGCCGCTAACCTCCCCGGGGGTGTGACCCTGATCGACTCGGGCGAAGCCATCGCCCGGCGCACCGGTTATTGGGTGGAGCAGCTGGGGCTGAATCCGGGCAGCACACCGGTGCAGCAGGTGGCGCTGTTTACCCGGGAGGATGCCGGTATCGAGCCCCTTAAGCCGGCCCTGGCAGCGTTTGGGTTTGAGCATGTGGATTACGTCGAGGTAGGATGGCATTGATCAGGTTGGGTGCCTTATTGTCGGATTGTATTGTTCCGGTTTGGGTGCCTCAGGTGTCGGATTACGCTGCGCTAATCCGACCTACTCGTACATTGGCACGCTGCTTCCAGTAGGTCGGATTAGGCGAAGCCGTAATCCGACAGAAGTGCACCAAGCGCCGAACACTGGCACGGCGTCTCCAGTAGGTCGGATTAGCCCGCAGGGCGTAATCCGACACCTGAGGCAGAGAATTCAAAACCCGCGGCACCCAACCAAAAACTCAACACCGGACACACACAACCATGCCCACGGCGCTTTTCGACATCACCGACCTGCAACCGGCCCTCGAACAGGGCGCCGAGATCGTGACCGCGAACGACCGCCTGCGTCGGCACATCCTCGCCAGTTGGAACCAGCACCAACAAGCGCGGGGCCTGTCCGCCTGGCGTGCGCCGCGCCTTGCGCCCCTCAACCGCTGGCTGGAAAACCACTGGCAACAACTGCTCGAACGGGGCTACCCGGGCTGCACCGGCATCATTGCCACCCGTCACCAACGCCAACTCATCTGGGAACAGATCATCGCCGACAGCCCGGACACCCAGGGCTTACTGCAACCGGAGCCGCTCGCGCAGCAGGCGGACGCCGCCCTGACCAGCCTGCAACTCTGGCGTATCGACCCCAAGAGCCTGCGCGACGACAGCTTTATCAACAGCAATACCCAGTGCTTCCTCAACTGGCTCGACGCCTTCGAAAAGCGTCTGCAGCTGCGCGGCATGATCACCCCGCAAACGGCCCAAGCCATCGTCGGTGACGCCTTTGCCGACGGCACCCTGCCCACTTACCCGATCCTGCACCTGGTGGGCTTTGACGACTTACCGCCGCTGCACCAGGCAATCCTTGAACAGGCCAGCGCACAACAGATCGAACATCGCGATGCCGGCGCACCGGACAACCAGTGTCGGCGCACCAGCGCCCCGGACAGCGACAGCGAAGTCCGCGCCGCCGCCCTCTGGGCCCTGGAACAACTGCAACGCCAACCAGAGGCCAGCATCGGCATCATCGTGCCCGACCTGGGTCAACGGCGCGATCAGATCGAACGCATTTTTTGCGAGGTCTTCGAGCCCGCCGCCGCGCTCCCGGATGTGCCCCGCTATACCTTGCCGTTCAACTTTTCCGCCGGTGTCCCGCTCGGCAACACCGCGCTGATTCACAGCGCCCTCGGTCTGCTCGGCTTGCTCAAAGACCACTGGCCCCTGGCGCACATATGCAGCCTGATGCACTCGCTCTTCTGGAGCGACGCCGACGCCGAGCTGACCCTGCGCACCGCGCTCACCAGTCGCCTGCGCGATCTGGGCAAATTTGAGATCAGCGGCAGCGACCTGCGCTATCACGCGCAACGGCTGTCCGAAGCGCTCTCCCCCGAGGATGCAGCGCCGATGGCTACGGATCTGGCGCGCCGCCTACAACACATCGACGAACAACGCCACCGCCTGCCCCGCAGTGCCAGCGCCCGTTACTGGGCCAGCGCATTCACGCACCACCTGACGTTGCTCGGCTGGCCCGGCAGCCGCCGCCCGGACAGTCAGGAATACCAACAACTGGGGCTCTGGTACGAACTGCTGGAGACCTTTGCCGGACTCGATGCCACCGGCAGCGATCTGACCCTCAGTCAGGCACTGCGCCAGCTCGCACAGCTGGCCGGTCAGACGCCTTTTCAGGCGCAGACGCCCGACTCACCGATCCAGATTCTCGGTGTACTCGAAGGCGCTGGCCTGCGCTTCAGCCACTGCTGGGTGCTCGGTCTGCACCATCGCCAATGGCCGCCGGTGCCGGCGCCCAACCCGCTGTTGCCGCTCGATCTGCAACGCCGGGAGCAGATGCCCCACGCCACCGCCGAGCGCGAACTCACCTTCGCCCGCAGCCTGACCGACAACTACCGCCGGTGTGCAACCGACGTGATTGTGAGCTCCCCCCACGGCGACGATCAGGGCGACGCCACGCCCAGCCCACTGATTCGCGCACTGCCGGAAACACCCATGGTCGAGCTACTGGGCGAACACAGCAGCGCCTTTGAGCGCTACCAACAGGCCTTGGCCGAGGCCCAAGAGCTCGAAGCTGTCCCCACCGCCAACGGGCCGCGCTTTATCAGCAGCGATAAAGCGCCGGGCGGCAGCAGCCTGTTCAAACAACAGGCCGCCTGCCCCTTCAACGCCTTCGCCCAATTGCGCCTCGGCGCGCGCCAACCGGACCCACCGGTCGCTGGGCTCTCGCCCGCCGAACGCGGTAGCATTCTGCACGAAGTGCTCGCCACCCTGTGGACGCAACTGCGCAACTCCGACACCCTGGCGGGCACCGACGACGACACGCTTGCAGACATGATTCGCACCGCCACGGCGGCCAGCGTTCAAACCGTACAACAGCGCCGCCCGCGCGAGCTGGGGCCGGTGTATTGCGCGTTGGAGCAGGAACGGCTGCAACGTATTATTGGCCGCTGGATGGCACTGGAGCGGGAACGTCCGGCGTTTGAAGTGATCGCAACAGAGAAGATCGACGTCGTGGAATTTGCGGGCCTCAAACTCAAGCTCATCATCGACCGCATCGACCGCCTGCCCAACGGCGAACTGCTGCTGATCGACTACAAAACCGGCGCTTCACTGTCCGCCAAACAATGGCACAGCGAACGCCCGGACGAGCCGCAACTGCCACTCTACGCCGTCACCCAGGGCACCGACGTGCACGCCATCGCCTTCGCACAACTCAACCCCAAGGCCCTGCAATGGATCGGCCTGGGCGACCTCCAGAGTCCCCTGCCCGGCCTCCACCCGCCAAGCACCGACTGGGATGAACAGCTGGGCGAATGGCAAAGCGTCCTGGAAAAACTTGCCCGGGATTTCATCGACGGCGACGCCCGCGTCGACTTCAAGGATGCCACCGCCCAGCGTTACAGCGAAGAGCTCTTACCCCTGAACCGCGCGCTGGAAAAACCCAAGGGGTCAGAGCCACTGGGTATCAAATGACTCGGCTCCCAATGACGCACATGCCCCGGTGGTTTTGCGTTAGCTACCTGCTGGTGGTCCTGGCACTGCCAAAGCGCCCCTGAAATACCTCGCCAACCGACTCGCGACCGCTTCGCTGGCCCCCCTGCCCGCCGACAAACACTCTTGACCTTCCCGCGGAGGAAAGCTTTAGCGTGGATGACGCTCGACAATCACACAAAAACTTTACACTGTAAACTTAACAGGGTTAATATTGCTTCGCTTGATGAAAGGAGACTCCTATGAAGCAGTTCATTCACTTTTGGGCACGGAGCGTTATTCGGGGCCGCTGGCTGGTACTCGGCCAGTCCGCCCTGCTCGCCGGACTGGCGTTGCTGCCAGCGCAGAATATCGGTTACGACAATTCCAACGAGAGCTATTTTGTTAAAGGCGACCCCAATCTGGCGGCCTTTGACCAGTTGCTGGATCTGTTTGGTGACGTCGAATACCTCTCCATCGGCATAGAAGCCCCGCGCGGGCAGCCGGATGTGTTCACCCCCGAGACACTGGCCGTGGTCGACAACCTGACCCGGTTTCTGGAAAACCGGCCGGAAGTTACCCAGGTACGCTCGCTCTCCAAGTACGAATACACCCATTCCGGCGACGGCATGCTCGCCACCGATCCACTGATTGAAGATCCCGGTGATCCGCACAGCCTGGCCAGCGCCCGGGAGCAGATTCCCCACGAGGCCATGGCCATGGGCTCGCTGATCACCGAGGACCTGCTCCACACCCAGGTGGTGGCACGGGTCCGCTATGAGGTGGGCGCCAGCGACATCAAAATGAGCCTGATGAGCGCCGTGCGCGAACATATCGCCGCGCAGGATTTTGACGCCCGGGGCTACCCCCTGCGCCTGAGTGGGCAGCCGGTATTCACCGAGCAGTTCGAAGTACTGACCAAGCGGGATCAACGCTGGATCAATCCCACCATGGCGCTGATCATGCTCGCCATCCTCTTCGCCAGCTTCCGTTCGTTCAGCGGCATGCTTCTGCCCTGGGCAGTGATCGGCACCGGCATCCTCTGGGTCAGTGGCCTACAGGGCCTTCTGGGATGGCCCCACACGGTGGTGGAATCAGCTCTGGTGCCGGCGCTGATCATTATCGGCGTCGGCATTTCCGTGCATGTGCTGGTGGAGTTCTACCACTTCCGCCACGCCGGCCAGGATCCCAAGGCCGCCGCCACCAGCGCTGTTGAGCACCTGTGGACACCGGCCTTCTACACGGCCCTGACCACCGCCGCCGGCTTTCTCGCGCTGGGCATCACCGAACTGGTGCCGGTTCGGCACTTTGCCTGGCTGGGCGCCATCGGTGCGCTGACGCTGTTCGTCCTGGCCATGACGCTACTTCCCGCCCTGCTCTCCTTTGTCTCGGCCTTTTCGGCGCGTACCGCCCGGGCCGTGGACAGCGGTCTGATCGCCCGCCTGACGCTACGCCTGCCGGCATTCACCCGACGCTGGTCCCGGCCGCTGACGCTCCTGGGCGGCGCACTCCTGGCCATCAGCCTGGCGCTGATTCCCCGGTTGAACGTGGACTCCAACTTCATTACCTATTTCAAGCAGGACAACCCCACCCGCGCCGACTTGGCGTACTTCGACCGACACTACAACGGTATTGATAATATCGACTTTGTCATCGACAGCGGCGAGGAGGGCGGCATTCACAACCCCGACTTTCTTGAAGACGTGGACAGGCTGCAAGCCTGGCTCGCACAACAGCCGGAAGCCGGTGCCATCAACTCGTTGATAGACGTTCACAAAGAAATCCATCAGGCCCTGCAGAACGACGACCCCCAGTGGTATCAACTGCCGGACTCACCGGAAATGGCCGCGCAATTTCTGTTGCTGTACGACAACACCGGGCCGGAGGAAGACCTGACCGACGCCAAAGATTTCTACGAACGCTACCTGCGGGTAGCAGTTCCCATTCGCAATATGTCGGCGAGTGAGACCCACGCACTGCTAGCCCGGATAGACACACACCTGGCGCAACACCACCCGGATCTGGCGGTGGACAAGACCGGCAGCCTGGTCATGTACAACGCTCAGGATGCCTATATCAATGCCGGCATGGTGCGCTCCTTTCTGATCGCACTGATCATCATCGGCGCCAGCTTTATGGTGCTGTTCCGCTCGATCAAATACGGATTGATTGCGCTGATTCCCAGCGTTGTGCCCATCCTGATGACCGGTGCGCTCCTGGTGGTGCTCGGCATCAACCTCAACCTGGGCACCCTGATCGTGGGCGCCATGACCATGGGCATTGCCGTGGACGATGCCATTCACGTGATGAACCGCTACCTGTTGGCACGCCGCCTCGGGGCCAACACCCACGCCGCCATCACCCGGGCCATGACCGAATCCGGTCGCGCCGTGGTGTTCACTTCCCTGGTGTTGGTGAGCGGCTTCAGTGTCATGTTACTGGGCTCCTTTATCCCCTACATCTACACCGGCCTGTTTGCCGCCACCATCATGGCCCTGGCCCTGCTGGGCGATCTGATTTTTCTGCCCGCCCTGCTCTACTGGATCGATGGCCGGAAAGCCGACAGGAACCTCACCGAATCGGAACTCACAACGCTGGAGGCACAACGCGTATGAACACTTTGCAACGTTTGGCATTCACCCTTGTACTGCTGTCGACTCCCCTGACCGCCGCTGTAGCCGATGAGCTCAGCGCCTATGACATCGTCAGGAAAATGGACCAACGCTACACCGGCGAGTCATCGCGCGCCGATGCCAAACTGATCCTGATTGATCGCCGGGATCGGGAACGAGTGCGGGATCTGCGCCTGTACTCGCTCGAGCAAGACGATATGGAAAAATCCATTGTGTTTTTCCGATCGCCGTCCGACGTTGCCGGCACCAGCTACATGAACTACGACTACGACGACGACCGCAGTGACGACTCCTGGCTCTACCTGCCCGCGCTCAGGCAAGTGCGGCGGGTAGCCTCCGGCGATCGATCCGGCTCATTTATGGGCAGTGACTTCAGCTACTCGGACATCAACGGCGTGACCATCGACTGGTACGACTACGAACTGCTTGATGCCGACGCCGAAGTCGGCGGCGAACCGGCCTGGCTGATCCAGTCCACACCCAAACCGGCATTCGCCGACAGGGTGCAGGAGGAAACCGGGTATGAGAAATCTCACCTCTGGATTCGCAAGGATAACTTTGTGCAGGTGCAGGGAAAAATCTGGGTCACGCGGGGCAACCGCATCAAATTTTTCAGCGCCACAGAGCTGAAAGAAATCGATGGCATCTGGACAGCCATGCGCCTGCAGATGATCACCACCCGCAACGGCGAACGGGAGCACGCCAGCGTCTTTGAGTTCAGCGAGGTGGTTTACAACGAGGACACCGACGAAAGTCTGTTTACCACTCAGGCAATGCAGCGGGGATTGTAAATGGCACGTGCATGGCTCCTTGGTTTGTTGATTCTCGTCGCCCTGCCCGCGCGCGCCGATGATTTTTTCGGCACGGTGGAAACCCGGGCCTCGGCCGAACCGGCATCGGACGATTCCCCCTGGCGTCACCGGGGTTGGTTGAACCAACGCATCGGCTACGGCTACCGGGCGCCCGCCGCACCGGTAGCCCGGGACGGCGCCGACCTGACCCGGGTGGAGACCGAAGTCTACAGTCAATGGGACTGGCGTCGCGGCCCCTGGCGTGCGCGTCTGTCCGGTACCCTTACCCAGGACTGGCTGCCGGACATGAACAGCGCCGGCCTCTGGTCCGGGTACGACTTTACCGATGAACAATCCAGTCAGCGCCGCTGGCGCGCGGAAATCTCGGACAGCTACCTGTCCTGGGAATCCGGTGACTGGTGGCTGCTGGGGGGTTACCAGACCCTCGCCTGGGGTGAGGCGGAAAGCCTGCGGGTCACCGATGTCCTGTCCCGCCGGGATCAGCGCTGGCCCGGCCAGGAGGAGCTGGACGACCTGCGCCAACCGGTGCCGGCAGTGCGCGCCACCTGGGGTGGACGCCTGGACCTGGTGCTATTGCCGGAAACGCCCCCGGACCGCCTGCCCGCGGCTGGCGATGAATTTGATCCCTACCTGGCTTGGCGCGATGCCGACACACCCACGCTCCACATGCGCCGGCGCCACGACGTCGGCTGGGCCCTGCGCTGGCAGACCCAAAGGCCCGGGTGGGACATGCAGTGGCTACTGGCGGAGGTGAACAGCGTCGACCGCTACCCCCATGTTCAGCGCCAGGAGGGAGACGAAACGGTGATTGAGCTGGCGCCCTGGCGCCAACAGGTGGCCGGACTGGCCCTGCAGACCACCCGGGGCGCCTGGGTACTGCGCACGGAGCAGGCCCTGCACCGCAAGCTGCCGCTGATGCCCGAGGACCCGACCGGGCGCTGGCCCGAGCACGACCAGTGGCGCGCCATGGTCTCCGCCGAGTACGCGGGCATCCGCGACCTGACCCTGACCCTGGAACTGAGCGAAAGCTACACCCGGGATCACAGCGCCGAACTCGCCCAGGATCAGTGGCAGACCGGCGCCAGCGCGCGGGTGCACTACACCCTGCTCAACGAACGCCTGGCCCTGACCGGCCAGGCCGTGCGCCTGCCCGGGGGCGAAGGCGAGGTGTTGCGCCTGTCGGCGGACTGGACCCTGTCGGACCGGCTCAGCCTGGGGGCGTCCTTGGTCGACTACTCGGCCCGTGCGGCGAGCGATCAGCTCTACCCCTATCGACACAATGACACCCTGTTGCTGTCGGTTCAGTGGAATCTGTAAGCGAACGCCAGCGTAGGCGGATCTGGTATAGTGTCGTCCATGACCGACTCGACACAAAAAACCGCCTACCATCACGGCAACCTGCGTGAAGCACTGCTGGACAGCGCCCTGCTGGCAGTGGAAAGCGGTGGGCTCGACAAGCTCAGCCTGCGCGGGCTGGCAAAGTCTGTGGGGGTTACACCCACGGCGGTATACAGTCACTTCAAGGACAAGAACGACCTGTTGATTGCCGTCCATACTGTCGGTTTCAAGCAACTACGGGAAGCCATGGAACAGTCATTGACCGCTTTGCCCAAGGCGGCGCGAGGGGAAGACAAAGTCCGTGCGTTGGGGCTGTCCTACATGCACTTTGCCCAGACGCAGCCACACCTGTTCGACGCCATGTTCTTCCGCCCACCGGACCTCTCCCAGGTCACCAAAGAGAAGATCGAAGAAGGCGTGGGCAGCGAGCGGTTGTTGCGGGACACACTGATCGAGATGCTGGAAGAATCCCAGGGCGCCCGCCTGAGCGATGCCCAGGCGGCAGTGGCTGCATTCAGCGCCTGGGCGCTGGTGCACGGGGTGAGTACCCTGCTGCGCAATGGCTGTGTGGACGCCGCCATTTTCTGTGAAAGCTGGCCGGAAGACTTCTCCGACCAACACCCTCAAAGCCGCCAAGCCGAGATCATTGAACAACTGTTAGATATCCAGATTGCCGGATTGAAGGCCAGTGTTCAGGCAATACGCAAAAACCCCTGATGCCCCCGGTCGGACTGAGCCTGGTGGCACAGGTCACGGCGCATATGATGCTGATCGTTCTGCCCGCGATCTTCAAAATCAGCTACCTGGTTCGGCTGACGGCCTTGAAACAGCTGGGGCTGCCCGTCAACTGAGAATCCCCAAAACGCACTGAAATCGTGCACAAATCGACCGACGAGCACGTATTGGGTGCTTCTTGGTGCGTTTTCACACCCGCAGGCCGCACTAACTTGGCGCAATAGCTGGCACCGGGATTGCAGGATACTTTGGCTGTGCAGACCAGGGGCGCCGAGTTGCTGCGCGCCCGAATGATCAACCAATGGAAACTGATTCTATGAGCACCGATATCCTGTCCCAGTTAACCGCAAAAGATATCATGCAAGGCGATTTGCTGACCGCCTACGAAGGCTGGACCATTCACCGCCTGGCGGAATTTTTTATCAATCGGCAGATTTCAGCCGCACCGGTCATCGCGTCGGATCACGAGCTGGTCGGCGTGGTCAGCGTCAGCGACGTGGTGCGCTTCAATACCATGGATGACGATCAGCGCAGTGACGCCCTGCGCAATCTGTACCGCGACAGCTGCGGCCAGGACATCAACGAATCGGATCTGCGCAACTGGGTCAAAGTCGCCGACCGCAACTGCACCGTGCATCAGATCATGATCCCCGAGGTCATTACCGTGGATGTGAATACCCCCCTCACCAAAGTGACCGACACTTTGGTGACACACCATATTCACCGGGTGTTTGTCACTGACGACAATAAAATTACCGGTGTGATTACCGCCATGGATATTCTCGGTGCGGTGCACTCCCGTATGGAACATTAAGCTCAGCCTTTTCAAGCCGTCGTAACAGTAAAAAATCTTCTCGGCTATTGTCCCGCTCGATCACATTCAGCGGGACCCCGTCGAATTGAACGTCAACAGCGCGTGAACCTGTTCACACTTTTCCCCTTGCCACAAAAAATCGATCGCCTGACCTTTCTTCTTGCGTATTAGTCTGCTATCACTTGACTATCCTATTCCACAATAAATTTTCAGACGACAACCTAAAAATCTAATAAATACTCAAGGAGGGGTTACCATGACCATTACACTATCCCAGCTAGGACAAGCTTCAGCCGACGACAATCAGATAAGTGAAACCGAGCTTCCGAACATGTTGACAGTAGGCGACTCTCTGATGTGGGGGCAAGGACTCAGCCCCGAGAATCGTTTTAGAGAGCTTGTCCGGCAAAGGCTATCTCAGGAGGGACAAACTGTCAGGGAGCTTTCTATGGCGAGATCCGGCGCCAAAATGCACCCGGCACTCCCCCCTGATACCGACGACCACAACCTGGCAGGAAGTGACAGTCAGATTGTGGGCTCCTTCGAAAACGGAACGATTTTACCAAAATACTCACCCGAAGCCTTTGCCCGGGAAATACCCCACCAGTCACTGTCAACTATCGAACAGCTCCGCACTGCCTACGCACTGCTCGGAGGAACAAATTCAGAAACCGGCGAAAATTCAATTCCCGCACTATCAGAAAGTGAGACTCCCAATAATATTCGTTGGATGTTGCTAAACGGTGGCATAAACGACTTTAACTTTAACAACCTCCTGGCCCCGGTGTTCATCGGTGATGCCTGGCACAATGACATCCTCGCAGGCTGGATCGCCTTCATCGAAGAAGAGGCCGCCAAGCTCGGTCCAAAGATGGAGGCAACCTTAAGAGAGGCCGCCACTCTTTTCCCCAATGCGAC
The DNA here is from genome assembly GCF_003259155.1 of Marinimicrobium alkaliphilum. Taxonomy (GTDB): domain Bacteria; phylum Pseudomonadota; class Gammaproteobacteria; order Pseudomonadales; family Cellvibrionaceae; genus Marinimicrobium_A; species Marinimicrobium_A alkaliphilum. The sequence continues at coordinate 667,578 of NZ_QGMQ01000001.1, read as the reverse complement.
AATTGTCGTCAACGGTTATTTTCCAATATTCTCCGCGTTCTCCCTCGGGCACAAACTCGACTGGTACTCTGTGACCCTCGGCCATGCTGATAATTGGGGGGCTCAATGGACAGAACGACTGGCAACTAATCCGATCACAAAGCCAATGCTTATTGAGGTGTCCAATGCTTTTCGCTGGGCAAGCGACATTCATATTCAGAATGCTGTAGAAAAGGTCAACCAAGAAGTATCAGCCAGCGAATCAGAAGCACAGCAGCCTAGAATACTATTTGCCTACTCAAATATCGAAAAGCATCGGTGCCTGTTTGCGCCGAGGTCATGGCTTTGGGGTTTCGCTCGAAGACCAAGCCAAGTACTTGAAATCATTGATGTCATACGAAACCCACGACCTTTTAACCTGCTTCTTGAGGATCTTTTCCATATCGCGCCGAATCTTTTGCCGGAAGATGAAGTCATCCAGGAGAGAAGAGCTCAGTGTATCAACCAACTCGATGACAGCTTTGCAGATAGAATAATATGCCGACTCGCTTCACTCGGACACCCCAACAGGGGCGGCGCCCAAGGATATGCCAACTCGATCATCGAAACACTGGAAATGTTTGGCGCCATAAGCTCGGATCACCATCGATGCACGTTAGGTCATCGCCGGAGACGCAGAAGCTGCCGAAACTTCGCGAGCCGCCTCGGCCTTAGGCGCGTCGAAATAGAGGCAAATATGGGGCGGGCCTGCAGCTCTGGAACTCAAGCTATTTTTGGCGCAGCCACGTCTCACTGGAATGCGGCTATCGATCATGCGACGACGGTAGCGTCTAATCTCCAAGATGCAGCTGCATGCTTCGACGGCGCTGCCGGCTCCATGGCATCAGCGTCCCAGCAATTTTTTGCGAATGCCTCGAACAGATTCAGTAATGTCGCCGACAACCTGGGCGAAGCCGTGGAATGCTGGGATCAAACCGCGCTAGACATGCAAGCTTGCGACGACCAACGTGCCGGTGAAATCGCTCAGTGTGAGGCAAACCACCAGAATCGGTTGGATAATGAGTGCAACATTCAATGCAATAGTTTTACCAACTGCTCAGACTACGGTTTTATTCGCCGAGCTGCTTGCAGAACCGCCCGCGCGGGCTGCGTAGCCCTGGCGGCAACGGCCAGAGTCACGTGCAGGGCCGGGTCGGCGACACTCAGGGAGGCATGTAAAGCCGCAGCACATGCTAAAAGTGCTGTCTGCAAAGGCGCTGTTGCACTAAACAATACGGTTTGCACTGTAAGCCGTATTGGGGCGGCTATTGGAAATACATTCGCCGGCGCGGCGCAAGTGATAGTAGGTATCGGCGCAGGCATTGCCTCACTATCGTCAAATATTGGCTGCGCACTTGGTAATGTCGGTCGCGCGTTTGTCAATATCGGCCGCGGTATAGTTCGAGGGGCAATAGGAACACTGGTTGCCGCTGGCGCGGTGATATTCTTCGCAGGCTGCACAATCCTAAGGCGCGTAACCGCCTCACTGATCAATGGCATTCACAGGATTCTCGATTATGGATGCAGAATCGGTAATGGTGGAATATCCGGGCTTTGCTGGATAACCTCTATTTTTTCGCTCAGCAGTAGCGGGAACAGCAATGCCCGAGCATAGTACACACCATAGAATCGAGACCCCAAAAGATGTGGATGATTTTTTGGCATCCAGGCCGGACAGACTCATACGGATAGCCGCCCATTCCCCGCAAGATAGCGAAGGTGACCTTGCCGGTCTGGAATCAAAAATCAACCACCACCTCACTGCGTGCGGGTGTGAAGCCGCTACAGTAGCAGCAATTATTGGACTGGCGGCGTCTGTAGCCTGGCTCATGATTCGGCCCCAAGGCTTATGGCCGCTGGGCTTTAGGGATATCATGCTCCTGATCTCGGCGTTCGTTATTCCGGCAACTGCCACCAAAGGTCTTAGCAACCTGTGGCACCAGAGACAGGCAAAGCGGGCGCTTATTCAGCTCAAGTCACACTACAGGGAAACGAAAGTGACTAGTTGAGGACCTTTCTGCTATGATTCAAGCCATAGTCAACCAGCAAGGCCGCTCCTCTCAGTCATGACCATCGCCCCCGAAGAAGCGCTCCACGACCTCCCCCACGGACAGTTCCCGGCCGACAATCCGCCCGATGCAGCGGCGCGGCAGCGGGCGCTTGATCCGGCGAGGTCGTTTGCGGTGGCGGCGCCGGCGGGTTCGGGCAAAACCGGGCTGCTGACCCAGCGGGTGCTGACGCTGTTGGCCGGCTGCGAGCAGCCGGAGGAGGTGCTGGCGATCACCTTTACCCGCAAGGCAGCGGGTGAGATGCAGGAGCGCATCATGGAGGCCCTGCGCGAGGCCAGCGAAACACCGGAGCCGAGTGATCCGCACAAGCGGCGCACCTGGCGGCTCGCGAGCGCTGTGCTCAAGCGTGATGCCGAATGTCACTGGCAACTGTTGATGAGCCCGCAGCGATTGCGCATTCAGACCATCGACAGTCTGTGCCGCGCCATCACCAAACAACTGCCGCTGGAAAGCCAGCTCGGCGCCCAGCCGGATACCCTCGACAACCCGTCCCTGGCTTACCGCCAGGCGGTACACAACCTGTTTGCCCTGCTCGAAAGCGACGGTCAGATCAGCCGCGACCTGCAACACCTGCTGCGCCACCTCGACACCAATATGTCCGCCGCCGAAAAACTGCTGGTCAGCTTGCTCGCCAAACGTGATCAGTGGTTGGGCGTCATGTTGGAGGCCGGTCAACAGCACGCGCGCGAGTACCTGGAAGCGGTGCTAGAACAGGTGATTCACGAGCATCTGGACACCCTGGCCGAGAGCATCGGCCACCACGCCAGCGATCTGTGCCTGCTCGCCGATAAGGCCGCCGCCAATGTCCTGGAAGAAAATCCCGAGAGCGATATCCGCGGCCTTCACGGCATCACCGACTTACCCGAGCCAGGCCCCGACGGATTGCCGCTCTGGTGCGCACTGGCAAATCTGATGCTCACCGCCGGTGGCGACTGGCGCAAGCGGCTCACCAAGAACGAAGGTTTCCCCGCCGGCAAGGCCCATGCGCCGCTCAAGGAGGCTTACGCCCATCTGGTCGCGATACTACAGGAAGACGGCCCCGAAGATTTGACGCAACAGCTGCACGCCGTGCGCCAACTGCCTCCACCGACCTACACCGACGATCAGTGGCAACTGCTCGATTGTCTAACCCGCATCCTGCCGCACTTGGCCGCGCAACTGACGCTGGTGTTCAAACAACTGGGCGCGACTGACTACAGCGCCATCGCCCAGGCCGCCACCGCCGCCCTGGGCGATGAAGACAACCCCAGTGACATTGCGCTTAAACTGGATTACCGCATTCAACACATTCTCGTGGACGAATTTCAGGACACCGCCGCGCCGCAGTTGCGACTGCTGGAATTGCTCACCGCTGGCTGGCAACCGGGCGATGGTCGCACCCTGTTTATTGTCGGCGACGGAATGCAATCCTGTTACGGTTTTCGCGATGCCAACGTCGGCCTGTTTCTAGATGCGCGCCAGCACGGTATTGGCGAAGTGGCGCTCGAAGCGCTCGACCTGACCGTGAACTTCCGCTCCCAGGCCAATGTGGTGCGTTGGGTCAACGACGTTTTTCACGGGGCGTTTCCCTCGCGCGATGATATCGGTCGCGGCGCAGTGCGCTACTCGCCCTCGGTGGCCTTCAACCAACCGCTCGACGACGATGCGGTGCGCTGTTACGCCTGCCTGCATCAAAGTGAAGACGCCGAAGAGGACGCCGCGCACCCGGATGCCAGCCCCGACAGAACTCTGGCGCAACTGCGCGAAGCGGAAAGCGTCGCGCAGTTGGCAGAACAAGCTTTAGAAGAAGACCCAAACGGCAGTGTCGCCATTCTGGTGCGCGGGCGCAATCACCTCGCCCACGTCCTGCCCGCCCTCGCCCGGCGCCAACTGTTCTGGCAGGCCACCGACATCGACCCGCTCAGCAGCCGCATGGCCATCGTCGATGCCATGTCCCTGACTCGCGCCCTGCTCAACCCGGACGACCGCATCGCCTGGCTGTCCATTTTACGGGCGCCCTGGTGCGGCCTGGACCTTCACGATTTACACACGCTGGTGACCTTCGACCTGGGGGACGTCAGCCCGCGCTGTCAACGGGGCTGGCCCGTGATTTGGCAACAGCTACAGCACTGGCAAGCCATCGAGGGGTTGAGCGACGCCGGGCAAGCCTGTCTGCAGCGGTTGATGGCCGTGCTCACCCAGGCCTGGGGTGAACGTGCGCGCAAACCCTTGCGGCAATGGCTCGAGGGCGTCTGGCTGGCCCTGGGCGGCCCGGCATTGCTCACCGACGCCAGTGACCGCGCCAATATGCCCAGTTATTTCAATCTGCTTGAGCGCCACCAACTGGGCGGCGGCCTGCGCGATTGGGACAACTTTCAACGCGCAGTGGAGAGCCTGTTTGCAGCCCCGCGCTCCGACGCGGACCCGCGCTTGCAAGTAATGACCCTGCACAAATCCAAAGGCCTGGAATTTGATACCGTCATCATTCCCGGTCTGGATCGCGTCGGCATGAGTGACGACAGCGAACTTCTGCTCTGGCAACAGCGCGTCAGCGCCGGCGGCGAACGGCAACTGTTGTTGGGGCCGCTCGCGCCCACCGGCCAGGACAAGGACGCGCTCTACGGCTTTATGCGTAACGAAGCCAAGCTGCGCAATGCCTACGAAGCCACACGGCTTTTGTATGTGGGCTGTACCCGCGCCGTCAAACGCCTGCACCTGATCGGATGCCTGGGCGTGGACGCCAAAAAAGGCACGATCAAAGCGCCGGTACCGGCATCGCTGATGCGCACCATCTGGGATCAGATTGAAGACCGGATACTCCCACCACCCGCCGAAAATCCGACGCCCGTCATCGAGTCCGTAGACGACGATCAACGTCCGGGCTTGCAGCACCTGCTGCGCCTACCGCCCCACTGGCGTGCACCCTCACCGGAAAGCGTTGACACCCTCGCCGACTATCGCGGCAAAGAGCACGACGACGATGAAGAGAATATTCCCGAGCCGGAACCCCGAGCCAACCGCCTGGCGCGTCATACCGGCACGGTGTTGCACGGGCAACTGCAGCTGTTTACCGAAAAGGGAATCACAGAATGGCAACCGGACTGGGCTGAAAAGCAGCGCGATTTTTGGGCGCTTCAGTTGCGCCAGCACGGCTGGGAAGGAGAAGAACTGAACAAAGGGCTGGACAAAATCGCGGCCGGCCTGGAACTCACCCTCGCCGATGAACAGGGCCGCTGGCTACTGGATGGCAACCACCAGGACAGTCAGTGCGAGCTGGTGATTCACCACAGAATAGGCAAGGACGTGCGCGAGTCGATCATCGACCGGACCTTCATCGCCGATGGCGTTCGCTGGATTATTGATTACAAAAGCAGCCGCCCGGAAGAAGGCCAAGACCGCGCACAATTCCTCGCCCAGGAAATCGCCGAGTATCAGCCCCAGCTATCACGCTACGCCAAAGTGTTTCAGGCGCTGGAAGCCCTACCGATCAAAACCGCCCTGTATTTCCCGTTGCTGGAGGGGGATGAGCGGTTGGTGGAAGTGGCGGTCGCTGATTTGTAAGCGAGGCCCTTTGAAGGGGATTGGGTGCCTCACTGTCGGATTACGCCCTACGGGCTAATCCGACCTACACGATACAGCGCACCATTGCTCAAGTAGGTCGGATTAGGCGCAGCCGTAATCCGACAAAACCACACCAAACCCAACCCAACGCACCAATGCCCAAGTAGGTCGGATTAGGCGCAGCCGTAATCCGACAATACCGCACCAAACCCAATCCAACGAGCCAATGTTCATGTAGGTCGGATTAGCGAAGCGTAATCCGACACCTGAGGCACAAAACCCGCTAAAATCCCCCAACGACTTTTCATACCCAACCCCAAAGGACCCCCATGGCCCTGAAATCAACCATCCTCAAAGCCCGGCTCGATATCGCCGATATGGATCGCGGCTACTACCAGACCCATGACCTCACCCTGGCGCAACATCCCTCGGAGAACGACCGGCGGGTAATGGTCCGTCTATTGGCGTTTGCGCTTAACGCCTCGGAAGATCTCGCATTTACCAGCGGTTTGAGCGGAGACGATGAGGAGCCGGAGCTGGCAGACAAGGACCTGACCGGCGCCATTCGCCTATGGGTGGCGTTTGGGACGCCGGACGAAAAGTGGCTGCGTAAGGCCAGTCGACGGGCGGGACAGGTGAAGCTGTATACCTATGGCCAGAACTCAGTGCCGGTGTGGTGGCAACAGAATCGCGAATTATTGTCGCGCCTGAAGAACCTGGAAGTGTGGCAGTTACCGGAAGAACCGCTCGATGCCCTGGCGTTGTTGGTAAGCCGAAATATGCAGTTGCAGTTCAGTGTGAGTGATGGCGAGGTCTGGGTGTCCGGTGACGAGCACAGTGCCCCGATCGGCTTGGAGCAGTTGCAATAGAGGTATTGGTTGGATGGGTGCCGCTTTGTCGGATTACACGGCCTCTTGAAGGCTGGGTACCGTTTTTGTCGGATTACGCTTCGCTAATCCGACCTACTGGATGCAGCGTGCCATTGTTCATGTAGGTCGGATTAGCCCGAAGGGCGTAATCCGACACCTGAGGCACCAAACCCAAAATTTGCGTACCACATATCGAACTGCCCCACCGATCACTCCCTCCCAACCCCAACCAAATCCGGCACCCGACCACCCCAATCCACCGGATACACCCCCTCCCCCACCCACCGATGAAAACTGGAAAATGGCCAATCGGCCACCGCCTTCACCATTCCATGCTTCACCGGATTGAAATGCACATAATCCACATGTCGACGATAGTCGAGGTCATCGCGCAGGAAATGCTCCCAATACCTTTTCTGCCACAAGGCCTGGCCGTAAGCCTTTACAACATGCGACTTGATCAACCGCCAGCGTGTCGCGAAATTCGAATCACCTTCCGGCAAGGTCCAGATCGTATGCAGATGGTCCGGCAGCAACACCATCGCATCGATGTGAAATGGGCGATCCACTCGTACCGATGCGAGAGCCTCGCGCAGCAGGGTGCGAACCGGTTCAGTTGTCAGCACCGGTTGACGATCTCGGGTAACCAGAGTGAAGAAATAGGATGCACCGGGGTGGCGATAGCGCCGGTATTCCATAAACCCTCCGTGGTTTGGATAAACAACAAGTGCGGTATTCGTTGAGGCGAGTGCATCAATGGCAGTATTTGTTGAGCCGGTGCCTCAATGTCAGTATTCGTCGAGCCGGTACCTCAATGGCAGTATTCGCCGAACAGGGGTGCCTCAGGTGTCGGATTACGCTACGCTAATCCGACCTACTGGATGCATCGAACCCCTGTTCATGTAGGTCGGATTAGCGCAGCGTAATCCGACAAAGCGGCACCCAACCCAGTCCAGCGCGCCAACGCCCAAGTAGGTCGGATTAGCCCGAAGGGCGTAATCCGACAAAGCGGCACCCAACCCAGTCCAACGTGCCAACGCCCAAGTAGGTCGGATTAGTCCGAAGGGCGTAATCCGACAAAACGGCACCCAACCCAGTCCAGCGCGCCAACGCCCAAGTAGGTCGGATTAGCCCGAAGGGCGTAATCCGACAAAAACGCGACAAATCCAGCCTGAAAGCACCTAGCCAAAAAATAATACCCCCAACAATCCAACCGGTCAACGTGCCCAAATCCGCCACATCTGCTAAAATTCGGGCATCAATGCACACAATCCACAGGCAAACGAATGGCGAAAAAGAAACCCGAAGTCAGAATCAAAAGCTGGGGCATCTACACCCAGTGGGACCCAAGCTCAAAGGCTCTGCCGGAGATCGTTAAGGTCACCCGGGAAGTGCCCTGCGAGCTGGACATCGAATTCGGATATGTCGCCAACATCAAGAAGGCCAAAAACAAAAAAGTTCGCTACTGCATCTACCACCCGGATATTCCCGATGAAGAGGGCACGCCCCGGCCACCCTTTTGCGGCGAGGAATACATTCGTCAAAACGATTGGGATTTTTTTATTGGCGACACCATTTGGGCGCCGGTAGAAAACAAGCAGGGACCGTGGCGGATTACGTTGGAGATTGACGATCAGTTGGTGGCAGACGAAACGTTTATGGTACGGTTGTGAAATGGCACGCTGGATTGGATGGGGTACCGTTTTGTCGGATTACGGCTTCGCCTAATCCGACCTACACGAGCAATGGCACGATGTTTCCAGTAGGTCGGATTAGCCCGCAGGGCGTAATCCGACAAAACGCACCCACCCCAACCAACCGCACGATACACCCAGTAGGTCGGATTAGCCCGAAGGGCGTAATCCGACAAAACGCACCCACCCCAACCAACCGCACGATACACCCAGTAGGTCGGATTAGCCCGAAGGGCGTAATCCGACAAAACGCACCCACCCCAACCAAGCGCACGATACACCCAGTAGGTCGGATTAGCCCGAAGGGCGTAATCCGACACCTGAGGCACAAAGCCATCTACCCATTCCCTGGCAACACCACCTCAACCGATTTTCCCTGCTCCGCTGCCATTGCCTCAACAGCGGCTTTAAAACCTGCGCGAGCCCGGCGGTCGCCGTGTACGACGCGCACCTGCTTGGGCCAATGGCGCATGCGCCGGATAAAATTCAACAAATCCTGACGCCCGGCGTGGGCTGAATACCCGCCAATAGTCGTCACACCCGCACGAATGGTATAGCGCTGGCCATCCAGCTCAACCCAACCGCCGCGGGGACCATAGGTCTGAATCGCGCGGCCGGGTGTTCCCTGGGCCTGGTAGCCGACAAACAGCACATGGTGATGCTCATCTTCCAGCATCGCCTTCAGGTAGTTCACCACGCGACCGCCCGCCGCCATGCCGCTCGCGGCAATCACCACCGCCGGGCGCTGGGTACGCGCCAGGTACTCCACCGCACGCTCATGCTCTTCATGACTGTCCACGGTATAAAGGTTTTCAAAACTCAAGGGGTGCCGCCCCGCGCGCACCCGGCGCTGAGCTTCCGCATCCCAAAAGGGCTTAAGGTCCCGATACACTTGCGTGAAGCGTGACGCCAGCGGCGAATCGACGACGACTTCCAGATCCTGCCAGCGCGAACCACCCGAATGGATCAGCCCTTCCAGTTCATACAACAGTTCTTGCGTGCGCCCAATACTGAACGCCGGGATTACCACCGTACCCCCGTTGGCCAATGCGGACTCGATGGCGGCTTTTAACCGCAAGCGCCGATCGCGCCGACTCTCGTGATCACGATCGCCGTAGGTGCTTTCGATCACCAGGGTATCGGCTTGATAAGGCGCCACCGGTGCGGGCAACAGCGGCGCATAAGGCGCACCCAGGTCACCGGAAAACACGGCACGGTGAGTGGCCTTATCCGCCTTACGCAACAGATCGACTTCGACATAGGCCGAGCCCAGAATATGCCCCGCCCGCTTCAACTTGATCCGCACCCGCCAATCGGCATCATCAACCAGCGTGTACCACTGTTTATAGGGTACCGGCACCAACAGATCATGAACGCGATCCTGAAACTGTTCGATCAACCGGCGATCGCGGGTAAAGCCGATCTTCAGCGCATCTTCGATCACCAAAGGTAACAGGCGCGCGCTCGGCTCAGAACAGATAATCGGGCCATTAAAACCAGCCGCCATCAAATACGGCAAGCGCCCGATGTGGTCGATATGCACATGCGTAACCACCAATGCGAGGACATCCTCAAGCGGAAAACTCACTTGATGTTGAGCCAGTTCATCCGTGCCCGCATCCTCGCCCTGGAACAGACCGCAGTCGATCAACAGGGATGAGTCCGGCTGCCAGGTCAGACGGTGGCAACTACCGGTGACGCCGTCAGCGCCGCCGTGGTGGGTGAAGGTGGGCGAAAAGTCCATTGTGCTGTTACGGCCATTCGCCTAACAACAAGGGCTCCAACTTACCCGACCACGACGGCATATCGGTGTTGGCAGACACGCGGCTCGGTCGGGCGGCTTTGCTGTCATCTTTAATGACGCGCGCGCCCCATACCAGTTGATACAACCCGGTCAGAATTTCGGACGCCGCTCCGGCGCGCGAGAAGTGGATAAGGTCGTACGGATTTTCAACCACAAACGTCAGCGCGGCGCGTACAAACTTCGCGCGATCTTGCTTCGATGGTTTATCAGACGACAACAGCTTCAACACAGGCTCGAGGTGCGGACCGCACACACCAACACTCGGCGGTTGCCCTACCCGGCTGCGCTGCCAGCGTCCACGCGCCAGTGCGAGGTTGAATTCAAATTGGTGATAAAGGCCGCCGAGTTCTTCGGCCGACGCAATAAAGCAGGGAATGGCCTTGCCGGGTTTTCCGGTAAGAATCGCGCGGCAACCGGCGCGGAAAATGGAGGGAGATTCTTCGAGCTTTAACGCTTCCATCGCAACAGTCCTCTTGCATCCATGTTGGCCTCATGCCAACGGTTTGTTTTAAGGGCGCAATGGTATCACCGCGGCGCTGGAGCGCCAATATTCCGGTCGACCATAACCGGCTGAAAAAAGTGACAGAGGTCACAGTTTTGGAGTGCTTCGGAAGGATTGATAGCCCACTTCAGCTGGTTGCGTGCCTCATGTGTCGGATTACGCTGCGCTAATCCGACCTACTCGAACAACGGCATGCTGAATCGAGGGGGGTGCCGCTTTGTCGGATTACGGCTGCGCCTAATCCGACCTACTTGAGCAATGGCACGCTGTATCGAGGGGGTGCCGCTTTGTCGGATTACGGCTGCGCCTAATCCGACCTACTTGAGCAATGGCACGCTGCATCGGAGGGGGGTGCCGCTTTGTCGGATTACGGCTGCGTCTAATCCGACCTACTTGAGCAATGGCACGCTGTATCGGAGGGGGGTGCCGCTTTGCCGGATTACGGCTGCGCCTAATCCGACCTACTCGAACAACGGCATGCTGAATCGAGGGGGTGCCGCTTTGTCGGATTACGGCTGCGCCTAATCCGACCTACTCGACCAATGGCACGTTGTATCGCGTAGGTCGGATTAGCCCACAGGGCGTAATCCGACACCTGAGGCACCCAACCATACCGACTAGCACGACCAAAACCGTCTTGTTTCTGTCTAATCTATATGATAATTTCGATGCCTAGGGACGCATGCCACCTCTCGCTGTCAGGACGCATAGCCCGCCATTAAGAACAATCACACTAATTTTTTGGCGTAACGACCGATGATGATCTCAACCTCTGCCCGTTGGCTTGGCCTCGCCGGCCTGATCCTGTGTGTCTCACTGTTAACCGCCTGCGGTGGCGGAGGCGACGATACCCCGCCCAACACGCCCCCACCGACCACAGCGCCAACCAACGGCAATAGCGAAGACAATGACACCGATCCCGGCGACACCGACCCGGAAACCACGCCCCCGGAAGAAGAGCCTGAGCCCGAACCGGAACCTGAGCCGGAGCCGGAACCCGAAGACGTCGACCCCTCGCGTCAGGTCATCACCACGCTCAACCTCAACCCGGCGGACCTGACCCAGACCCTGGCGGACCCGCATCGGCGCTGGTTGTTTGTACTCTCGGCACACCACAAGCAGCTCGACATCATCGACATGATGACCGGTGATGACATCGCCCAACTCAGCTTCGAGGACACCCCGGAGCGGATGGCCATCAGCCCCAACGGCGAGCATTTTTACGTTGCCCATATCACCGATGACCACAGTTCCTACCGCTGGGAGGAAGACCAGCAAGGCTACATCACGCCAATTGACCTCAGCACCCTGGAAGCAGGCGACCCCCGCGAAGTCGATCTGGACCCTTTCGATATGGTCGCGCTCGACGATGGCAGCTATGTGGTCACCTCCGGCTCCGGCCAGTGGACCCGCATCAAACACTACAACCGCAATGGCACCACGCGTACCGAAGGCAGTGTCTACCAACGCTCCAGTCTGAGCCTGCACCCGAGTCAGCAAGCGGTCTACGTCGCCACCAACGGACTGTCGCCCTCCAAGTTCTATCGCACCAACCTCGGTGGCAGCCATTTGTCTGAGAACCGCAGCTCGCCCCACGGCGGCCCCTCGCGCGTCCAAGGCCGAGCCTGGCCGTCCACCAACGGCAGCTTTGCGCTCACCCGCGGCGGCGACGTCTTTAATGACAGCGACTTGCAGGTCAATCACAGCCTCACGGATTCCAACCAGCGTATCGAGCATGTGTTTAATGATGACTACCAGCGGGTCATGATTACCGTTACCTCGGACAATAAAATTATTGCCCTCAACGGCACTACCCTGCACCCCATCAGCACCATCGAGTTGATGGGCGACATCGAAAGCGCCTACCTGGCCGGACCCTACGCCTTTTATCTGACCAACATCGGCGAAGACCTGACCCTGATTCGCGAAGGTCACCCCTGCCCGGACTGCCGCAACAACACCGCCCCGCGCGCCAACTTCAGCATCAGTCCGGACGCACCCGATACCGGGACCACGGTAGTCCTCGATGCCAGCACCAGTACCGATGACGAAACCCCTGAGCAGCTACAATACCGCTGGGATCTCAACGGCGACGGTCAGTGGGACACGGCCTTCAGCAGCGACCCCCAACACCAGCACCGCTACGACATTCCCGGCCAATACCTGGTACGCGTTCAAGTGCGCGACCCGCAGGGACTGCGCCACGCCCACCCCCGCATCATTGACGTCGCCCAGGGCAGTGACAGCGGCACGCCTATCGACGACGCCGATGCAAGCCTGCTCGCCAGCATCGACCACACCCTGGCCGACCCCGACCGCGGCCTGCTCTACCAGGTCGACGAGAGCAACCAGCGCCTGTACTTCGTCAGCACCGAGAGCGGGCAGCCCGTCCACTATTTCAGCTTCAACCGCTACCCCGGGCGCATGGCGCTCAATCCCGAGGGCAACAAACTCTATCTGGCACTCAACCGGGAACCGCAAACGTCGTATCAATACGACAACCACCCCGGACACGTGGCCGTGTTCGACCTGGAGCAACGGGTGTACAACCAGACCATCAACACCGAGGTCAGCCCGTACGATCTGGTCGTTACCCGCAACAACAAGCTGATCGTATCCACCAGCCTCAGCTACGACGGGCAACTCATTGCCTACAACGCCACCAGCGGCGTTCGCCTGGGCGCGGTCAACGCGCAGGGCCGCAGCCGATTTGCGCTGCACCCGACGCTCGATCGCGTCTACGCCATACCCCGTAATGGTCACGACCGCATCAACATCTACAACGTGGGCGGTACCGGCATTACCCTGCAAAGCTCGAACCGCATCACAGACCTCGATATCAGCATCGGTGACCGACTCTGGTTTACCGCCGACGGCCGTCACCTGATCACCGAAGGCGGGCATTTTATCGACAGCAACACCCTCAGCCAGGCCGGGTTCGTGGGCCACAACTGGCACTACCTGGACGCGGTCATGATCGACTCCGAGCAAGGTGTATTCACCATCGTGCTCGACAATACCGCCATTACCTACAATGAAATCTCTCTGCAGGAAATCGCCCGCACAGAATTCACCGGCCTGATGAGTGGCTACTACCACAACGGCGCGCTCTACTATTACATCGACACCACCGAAGGGCCGACTCTGGTTCAGGGCAGCCACCCCTGCCCCACCTGCGCCAGTAATACCGCGCCTCAGGCGAGTTTTACCTACACACCCGCACCCGGAACCACCGCTGACACGCTCCACTTTGATGCCAGCGCGAGCACCGATGCCGAGGACGGCGATAGCCTGCTGTACCGCTGGGCCATCGACGGCCAGTGGTACACCGGATTCACCGACAACACCCTGTTCACCCATCGCTTCACCGTCGCCGGCAATTACCAGGTCAGCGTCCAGGTCAAAGACAGCGGTGGCCTGATCGGCGTTGACCAGAAAACCCTCACCCTCACGACCGGCACGGTCGATGCCACACCCGTCCTCGATGGAACCGAAGGCGTTCTCGATTTTGAATTCGCCGCGTTCACCGCCGATCTCGACAACGGCATACTCTACGCCGCCGACCGCAATCGCCAGCGGGTGTACGCCATCGATCTGCCCACGCGCACGGCCAGCCACTACTACGAGTTCACCGTGGCGCCCATAAGGCTTGCCCGCTCGGCCGATGGCGCAACGCTGTATGCACTGCTCAGTGACCAAGCGGCCGGCGGCTACAACGACGACGCCCGCTACTACATCGCGGTCATCGATCTGCTGACACAAGCCCACGTCGATACGGTGAGCATCGACTTTCCGGTCTTCAGCATTGAGGCGACCCACGATGGCCGCCTGGCAATGACCCAACAGATGCAATACCAGAGCAAGCTCGTGGTACTCGACCTGGCCACCGGCGATCGACAAACCGCCGACACAGTCCTGGGCCTTGGACACGTGCGCCGGCATCCGAGTGACGACACCCTGTATGTCAGCCACAACAGCAGTTACATCACCAGCCTCGAGCGCTTTCGACTCGAGAGCAACGGCTTGACCCGCCTCAACGCCGCGACGCCTTACGTCTCCACCGACGGCGTCAGCTGGTTCGCCGGCGCAGGTGACCGCCTCATTACCCGCTCGGGAAACATCTTCGACAGCGAACAGCTGACACTGGTGCGGCACTTACAGGAGACCCCGAACCCGCAGCGGATTGAGCACCTGAGCATCGACCCGGCACAAGGAGTTTTCTTTGCCACTTACCATGACTGGCGCATAGCGATTTACAACAGTGAAACCCTGGAGCTGATTGAAAGCGAAGCCTACCCCGCAGCCATCCGTGCGGCACTGCCCTATCAGGACCAGGTCTACTACATCCTGCCGAGTGACGGCTATACCGACATCCTCGCACTGCCTCACCCGTGCGCCGACTGCGGCAGCAACACACCGCCCCAGGCATCACTCAGCGTTGACGCCGGCCCCGGCACCACCGCCGAGGCTGTACACTTCGACGCTTCGGGCAGCACCGACGCCGAAGACGGCAGCGATCTCCAGTACCGCTGGGACATCGGCAACAACGGCGAATGGCTCGGTGCCTACACCACCAACGCTGAACTTGAGCACCGCTTCTTCTTACCCGGCACCTACGACGTCCGTTTGCGGGTCAAAGACAGTGGCGGCGCCATCGACGAGATCGTGCACACCCTGGACATTACCGAGGGAGCCTACGAGGGCGTCAGCGTTACCGATGCCACCTCCTATCAATTGGGGTTCAGCGTCGATGAAACCCTGGTCGACAGCACCCGCAACCAGCTCTTTGCCATCGACCGGCAACAACAGCGCCTGTACCGGATGAACCTGGACGACGGCCAGGTCGACCGTTACTACGACTTCCCGTATACACCGCACCGACTGGTGCTAGCCCCTGACGGCGACACCCTCTACCTGGCGCTGACCACAACCAGCGTCAACAACTACAGTTACTCGGGCTTTGAGAACGAGCACGGCTACATCGTCGCCCTCGATCTGGACAGCGGTGCCCAAGTCAAAACTCTGCTGATCGATATCAACCCCCATGACCTGGCTGTCACCGGCCCGGACACCTTCGTTGCCACCTCAGCCAATCGCGGGGTCAACGGTTTGAATACCTACGACATCAACACCGGCGCCAGGCTGAACAGCTTCCGAAACGAATGGGGCTTCCGGATTACCCTGATGCCAGACGGCAACTTTGGCTACGCCCTGAGCGACCGGTGGAATGAGCGCGCCCGCCTGACCCTCTCTGGCGGCCTGCTCTCCAGTGTCGAGCACTTCTACCACTACACGCCGGACATCCGCTTCGGCAGGCGACTCTGGGCGACGCCTGACGGCGCCTACCTGATCACCGGCGGTGGCGATGTCCTGTACAACGACCTCACCCTCGCGACTCCGTTGTTCGATCAGGACATCGAGCAGGTGGTATTTGCGCCGAACGGGGAAAGCATGGTGGTGCTGGGAAGTGATAACAAGATCTATCAGCTATCGGTGGGCAGTTGGGAAGAAACCGGAAAGGTTGAATCGGTGGTTAACCCGAAACACATCATCGACAATGGTACACCGATGGTCATCAAAGGCGGCGGAACGACGTTTACGTTGGAAGCGTTGGTGTTTTAAATCAATACAGCCGGTGGCGACATGGGTCGTTTACCGGTGTCGCCGATGGAAACATCGTGCCGCTTTGTCGGATTACGGCTTTGCCTAATCCGACCTACTCAAACATTGGCACGCTGAGCCCGACAAGAACAACGCCCGCTACGAACAATGCCACGATGCACCCACCTATTAACCGACAATTGTCAACATGGCTTTTCTATTAAGTCGTCAAAATCTATAGTCTTTAACTTTCTAATAGAATATTATCTAAGCTTGAGAACTACCTTATATTGATATAGCCTTATCGCTCTTGCAATCTGATAGCATTCATCCAGGGATGATTCGTACGACGGGTAAGCAGTTATCAAGGAAGAGCTCAGCCTGAAAAACATCTATTTCTAAGCACGCCCTTCCATGCCCCTCAAATTTATCCTCATCACCCGAGATGATTCCTATGCGAAAAGCAAGGTAGAAGGACATATCTTTAAACCGTATAGCGAAAGGCTTAGAAATGAAATACGCAAACTGGGTTATCACCCTGATTTTGACGAGCGCTGTCCTAGCGGCCTCGGCTAACGCGACAGTTACCGGCCATGTTAGAGCGCCTGATTCTTATAGTAGAAGTTACGCCATCAGCGGCTGGGCCTGCGAAATAGGCTCAAATCAATCTATCGACGTGCATATATACCTAGGAGGAGCGGCAGGAAGCGGGCAACTATTTAAAGTCGTGAAGGCAGATCGCTCCTCTGAGCCGGCAGTTGCAAATGCGTGTCAATCCAACGGCACAGCTTACCGCTACAGAGTTCCCATGAGCTATCAACAAGCGCTGGCACACAAAGGGAAACGAATATATGCTCACGGGATATCAAGGCCCGGGCAGCCAAACCCTCTACTTATTGGCTCAGGTGACTACCGAGTGCCCAACCCGCCCGCTCCTAATGTAATTGGGCACATTGAAGGAATTTATAGCTCCAATGGTCAATATTCTGTGCAAGGGTGGGCCTGCCAAGTAGGCAATCCAGACCCCATTGATGTCCACCTATTTGCGGGCGGACCAGTCGGAAGCGGTACCGTCCTTCGAAGCTCAAAAGCTAATCGCAGCTCTAACCAAGCTATTGCTAATGCCTGTTACACAAACTCGCGGAACTATAGATTTCGAATACCTGTCAGGGGAAGCGATATAGTCGACCACCACAACGAAAGAATCTATGTCCACGGAATATCCCAAAACGGAACACCCAACAATCTGCTAACACGCTCCGGAAATGAGCGCTTCCCCTCCGAAGTGAACCTTAGCGACCTGGTTGATCACAAGGGAAGTGGAAATATAATCATACCGCGAGAGCTAACTGTCATAATTGATCAGTCAGTGGATATTTCTCTGCTTAAGGTAGAAGGAAAACTCCTCTGCCGAAACAATGGAGAATACGAAATAAAAACAGAAGGCATTCTTGTCGAGGGAGCCAGTGCGAGACTCCAATGCGGTACAGAATCCTCTCCGTTCACAGGAAATCTAGATTTCATCTTCAAAGGCAAGAAATCGATAGACAATCTTTCGTCAAGCGGACACCACATGGGCAGTAAAGCTTTTGTGGCTCACAATGGTGGCACCATCAGACTTCACGGCGCACCGGGAAACGAAGGTTTTACTCACTTGGACCAAACCGCACGCCCCGGAGACAAAAGCATCTACCTAGATCGCGCCGTCTCGTGGAAACCCGGCGATACGATAGTCGTGACATCATCAAGCTTTGATCCAAAAGACGCGACAACCTTTACCATCAAGGCAATTTCAAATGGAGGACGGCGTATTGATCTTGAAGAAACGGTCGAGCACTTGCACTGGGGGGAGACAAAGTATTACCACAACGACAGAGGGAACAGCTGGACGCTTGACCAGCGAGCAAAAGTAGCGAACTTATCTCGCAACATATCAATCTCATCAGCAAACGATAGTCACGTTCAGAATAATTTCGGTGCCCACATGATGATCGCTGGGAACAACAGTAAAGCCTTCATCGATAATGTAGAGTTCAATCGTGTCGGCCAAATGGGGAAAATCGGAAAGTACCCTTTTCACTGGCATCTAATGGGAGATGTATCAGGTCAATTCATAAGAAACTCAAGTATTCACGACTCCTATCATCGCTGCTTAACAATTCATGGAACTCACCATGCCCGAGTAGAAGGAAACACATGTTATGACCACTATGGGCACGGATATTTCATGGAGCTCGGAAATGAAACACACAACATAATTCGCGGGAACATTGGAATACTGTCTAAACGCATTCCAGAAGAGGATGACGCCCTACTGATTAGTGAGCACCGAGGTGACAACTTTAGATACGCCGCACCCGCCACTTTCTGGGTAACAAATCCTGCCAACTATATCTATGACAATGTGGCAGCAGGGTCAGAAGGCACTGGATTCTGGATGTCATTCAAGAAAAGGATGCAGTGCAACGCTAGCGACTGTCTACACAGAGCTAGCGGAGGAAATACGTTTCCCGCCTACACTAACACTTTTCGATTTGATAACAATATCGCTCATAGTAGTAAAGTTGGCATCACTCACGATGGCGCCCATGAAGGCGCGCCAATCAGGGGGAGCGACCACAACCGACGTCTTGATGGAGTTGTTTACGAGCCGTCTGACTATCCCATCTTCAAAAACCTCGTAGCCTATATGAATCTGAATACAGGAATATATTACCGAGGATCACGAGCAGTTTATGAAAACGCTATTTTGGCAGACAATGGGGCCTCTGCATTCTTTGCATTTGATCAGGAGTTGATTGACAGTTTGATTGTTGGCTACAGCGACAACCTGCGAGAATTAGGGGGCGACTATTACGTACGCAATACAAACTGGGACCGTCGAGAGCCGATGTCAGGTGTTCGCGTTTACGACGGACCATTTTATTTGAACGGCGTTCACTTTGCCGATTTTCCAGAAACTGAAAAAAGGGCGAATGGCAGAGATATCACACCAACAGCATTTCTACTGATGGGCGGAGCAGCAAGATATGTTAACCAAACAGAGAATCTAACATTTTCTCCTAGTCTAATTGCAAGGAAAGTTGATCTAACTTCGACTACACAAAACTGGAAAGACTCCTATACGGCTGCAATACTTGACAAAGATGGTAGCCTTCTTGGCACACCCAACAGACTCTTAAGACCAGACCACCGTATAAATAGAGTTGACAACCGCTGCAACCTCGCAAGCGGCTATGGAGAGGTCTCGACCCTCAAGTGTGACTACAGAATTAGTCACGCACGCTTTGTACTGGGCACAGAGAACACTATCCCGTTCAGAGTAAATAGAATTTCTCCCAATGAAGGCGACGTTCGACATGAGCACGAAATAGACGAGACGAAGACTGAATTTTACAATAAGTTTTCAATGATCATGGATGAAGGCTATGAGTATCACGTCCGAAACTTAAACCAGGGAAATCTTAGTAACTTGAGCATTAACTATTCAGCTGATAGCGCGTCAGATATATCGCCCGTAATTGTTCTAATCAGTTCGGGAAAATGCTCGATCGACAACGCCACAAGAGTCGGCTCAATTGAGGAGCTTGAAAATGTAACAACATCTTCATACTTTAGTGGACCCTCTCACTTCTTCATGAGATTGAAAGGTGAAAGAATCGAAAAAATGAGAGACGACCTCCCAAACGCTCGCCAAAGCTTCAAGCTTAACTGCGGATAGTGCCCGATATCTCCAGGGGGCTTAGCTTCCTGGAGGTTTATCCCCCCCTCGACCGCCTACGGAAAAGCGCGCACATGACAACACTGATAGAGATGTGCCAGGCCAACCACATCCGTTCGAGAAACATGCTGCTCTCTCCACGCTCCAACGCCAGAATGAGCGCGCCCGCCTGACTCTCTCTAGCTGCCTACTTTCCAGCGTCGAGCACTTCTATCACTACACGCCATACTTTATCAAATTCATAGATCATTCCTTGGCTAAAGAGATAAAGGTATAACATCAGCCAAAAGGCCACCTTATACATTCAAAGCCTACTCCATTACCAGGTGGCAGTAGACCCGAGCTTGCTTTTTGTATCGGCGTCACACTACTGCCGAATCTGTATGGAGCGGATACTGATACTGTCGCCACTACAGCCATACTAGCTAGTATCGGACTGGCACATCCCCCATATGGACAGCCATAATCACGGCCATTCTCGCTTCATATGCGCTGCCCGTCCGGATTACAAAGATATCGCTATTACAGCCTGACCGATTATTAGAAGAACCTTCCAACCTCACTTCGATGCTTCCTCCATTAAGCATCTTAATGTTCTCAATCTTGCTATAAGCGGTCCAATTAGCCGATGCTTGACTGCTCAAAATAATCAGGGTCAAAGCAATCCCAATTTTCTAAATAGTATTCATAACCACTTCCTTTTATAAATAAATGAGGCCTATAACGGCTGTATGAGCGCCATCGAATGGGAAAAATTACCAGCGAGTGATAATAACGGTCGTGACGCACGTCACAATTCTAATGCTACGAGATTGGATCGCTGTACTCCAAGAACCTAAAGAGACCTACAAAATTAGCTTATACATGCTAAAATCGACGCAAATACAGCGACAGTTGACCTGAAATGCACGTAAAGTACGAAACTATAATCTGCACCTACAACGGCGAAGCGTACATTGAGGCGCAGCTCTGCAGCATACTCCAGCAGAGCCCTCCACCAATCGCCATCTGGGTAAGTGATGATGGTTCAACCGACAAGACAGAACAAATAGTGACCAGCACTGGTCGCCAATCAACCGTCCCCATTCACTGGGTCCGGGGGCCGGGCCAAGGCATCGTGAAAAACGTATTTTCAGCACTGCGAAAAACAGTAGCTGATTACGTTTTCCTGGCCGACCAGGATGACATATGGCTAGAAAACAAAGTGGCAATATTTTCAGAGGAGATGTACAGCGCAGAAGACGAGCGCACAAAGTTTCCTCACCTTATATTTTCTGATGCGTGGGTCTGGCATCCCCAGAGTGAGAAGCGAAAGTCGTTCTGGATGGCCAATAACATCAACCCCAGCAATGCGAACATGCTCTCTCATACCGCATTCTATAACAGCGTTCAGGGCGCCTCATCATGCGTTAATCGCGCGATGATTGATTGCATCAAGGATCATGACGCCATCATTATGCACGACTGGTGGATGGCCCTGATAGCTGCTTCTTTTGGCAGTATTACGCATATAGATGAACCGACGATGCTTTACAGGCAACACCGCAGTAATCTGGTGGGCTCTAGCAAACCCAGGCTCAAGAAACTAATGGCGGCAAAGAATAATATTTCACGATCAGCCAGACAGCTGGAAGCGTTCCGAAGCCACTATCTCGACAAGCTTAGCGATGATAAGCGTGATTTTTTCACCGATTTTCACAAAAGCGTAAAGAAAGGAGGCATATCCAGAATGTCCTTCATATCCAAGCACAAAATAAAACACAAAACCCTTCCAAAAACACTGATGCTTTGGGCAGGATATCTCACCAAATGAAAGAAAGAGCCATCATCTTTGCGCATTATGATCCGGAAGGAATCGTTGACCCTTACGTTATTGCTTTGCTGGAGAACCTTAGGCCATACTGCAGAACACTTATTCTGGTGAGCGCCAGCGGAAGCTTGCACAACGAGAATGAAATTTCCGGGCTATGCAGCCATTTACTCGTTCGCGAGAACAGCGGGTATGATTTTGGAAGCTGGAAGGAAGGGCTAAGCACCCTACTTAAGGAAGAAAGAGTTGAAGGCTACGAGGAAGTGGTTTTTATCAATGATAGCGTTTACGGGCCAATCAGCCCTTTGGAAAACCTCTTTTCATGGGCAGAAAAACACGATTATGATTTATGGGGGGTAACATCAAGCGCCGAAAGGCAACACCACATCCAGTCGTACTGTTTTGGCATCCGCATTAGCGCTTTCAAAAATGGAAAGTTCAACAAAGTTTGGGGCGCCATTAAACCCAACTCTGATAGAGATGCGTCTATAACCCAGTGCGAAATACAGTTGACGCAAGAGGCCCTGAGACAAGGCTTAACTGTAGGCACTTACATTGACCCGAACAGTTTCTCACTAAAACAACGCATAGCTTCCGCACTAAAGCTAAGAAGCACTCGCGCAAAAGCGGTCATCAAAACGTTACGCTATGCACTGCTCAACAAGCCTATAAACCCTACCCAGCTACTGTGGCAAACAACCGTAGAACTGGGCAGCCCTTTTATAAAAGCCGAGCTCTTTAAAAGAAACCCTGAAAGGGTCTCACATAGATCGATAGAGCGGTTTCTGACAAGTCGAACCCATTACCCGTCAACCCTTATCAGAAACCACATCACTCGCACGTACAAACAGAAACAGGATTAACGCTCAGCAACAAACGTACACGTTCTAGGCCCTCTGCGGCCCTCCAGCGACAGGCGACCATCACCAAGCTCGCCTTCCATCGATATGACTTTAACGTCGTTCGAGCCTTCGGTATACCATCCCTCCAGAACAACATGACCATTGCGAACCGCACCACGCCAATACTCAAACACGAAATCCAGTTTGGCCGGAATACCGCCAGTTTCAGAAATAATGGATAGCAGGCGATCACTTTCCCGCCGCTCCACACCAATAAGGTCATGCCCCACATACACCTCCCGAGCACGTTCGAATGGCTGCCATTGACCGGAAGGGCCACAGGCCAGAACGCCTTCCCAGCGCTCAAACGCCTCATTATCTGCCAAGCTTTCAAAGCGCAGCGGATGGATCGCCGGGTTGGGTGGGCCCGACTCTTCCCCAAACTCCATCGTCAGATACACATACAGGGCACCACAAACCAAAACCACTAGCACCAGTATCAGCGCTGTCGTCTTATCCATGAATCCCCGTTGTCCAAATAACGAACCGCTCATAAATTGCCTCTCTAGCTATCGCCTAAGCGTTGAAGTTTGTAATCGCCCGAAAGCACATTCTGCCACCAACTCTCGTTCTCCAGATACCACAGCACCGTCTTTCTTAAGCCAGACTCAAAAGTCTCCTCAGGCTTCCATCCAAGCTCCTGCTCAATCTTGCTTGCATCAATCGCATAGCGTCGGTCATGGCCGGGGCGATCGTTCACATAAGTGATCAAATCTGCGTATCGGGCTACATCGACTGGCTTGCGAGGCGAAAGTTCCTCAAGCAACTCGCAAATCGACAAAACGACATCCAGGTTTTTCAGCTCATTATGACCACCGATATTATAGGTACTGCCTACCTGCCCTGCAGACGCCACCCTCAGCAACGCCCTGGCATGATCCTCAACAAAAAGCCAGTCTCTCACCTGGCTTCCATCGCCATACACGGGCAGAGGCTTGCCGGCCAAGGCATTCAAAATCATATGGGGAATGAGCTTCTCGGGAAAGTGATACGGGCCATAGTTATTTGAGCAATTCGTTACAATAACGGGTAATCCGTAAGTGCGGCCCCACGCCCTCACCAAATGGTCAGATGCGGCCTTCGATGCAGAGTATGGCGAACTGGGAGCATAAGGTGTGACTTCGGTAAACAGCGCCTCATCCGAATCGAGATCGCCATAAACTTCGTCTGTAGAAACATGATGAAAACGAAAGCTCATCTTCCTGGCGGCCGGCAGAATCGCCCACCACTCCCTGGCGGCCTGCAACAAGTTGAAGGTACCCGTTATATTCGTGTCCAGAAACGCCTTCGGCCCCTCGATAGAGCGATCCACATGTGACTCTGCGGCTAAATGCATGACGATATCCGGCCCGAACCCTACTACCGTAGCGCGCACAGCCTCTGCATCGCGCAGATCGACATGAGCGAAATTCACCTTCGGATGGGCTTCATAACCGGGAATAGATTCAAGATTGCCCGCATAGGTCAGCGCATCGAGGATCATTACGTCGTGGACGTTTTCGTCCATCAATTGGCGGACAACCGCCGAGCCGATAAAGCCGGCACCGCCGGTGATCAGAAATTTCATGGGTTTGGTCATTTTTTTGGTTCAGTATTGATTCAATTTTTGAAGCGGCAGCTTACAGCAGCTTGGGTGCTTCAGGTGTCGGGTTACGCCCTACGCGTTAACCCGACAATCATCCACCTAAAGCTGAAAAACCTGACAAGCTCATTCCCTGTCTGTCTTTCTCTGACAATTTAACTTCCGCGATACCCTCCGACGGCCACGCAATACCCAACATCGGGTCATTCCATGCAATAGTCACTTCTGACTCAGGGTGGTAATAGTCTGTGCACTTGTAAACAAACTCTGCAGTCTCAGACAGCACGAGAAACCCATGTGCGAAACCCGCCGGCACCCACAGCTGATGCTTGTTGTCCGCGCTCAAATAGTCACCCACCCATTGACCGAAGGTAGGAGAACCCGGACGAACATCCACGGCCACATCGAACACCTCACCCGCAGTAACACGCACCAGCTTGCCTTGTGTCTGCTGAGTCTGAATATGCAGGCCACGCAGAGTCCCTCGGGCCGAGAGTGAATGGTTATCCTGCACGAACGCCACATCAGCAACGTACTCTCTGAACCATTGATCACGAAAGGTTTCCATAAAGAACCCCCGTTCATCGCCGAAAACGCGGGGCTTAAGGACTTTCACGTCCGGGATTTTTGTGTCGATTATTTCCATTGCTATATTGTTCGTTAATTTGAGTTTGATGCCTCAGGTGTCGGATTACGCTGCGCTAATCCGACCTACTTGAACAATTTCGCTCCACATCCAGTAGGTCAGATTAGCCCGAAGGGCGTAATCCGACACCTGTGGCACTGAGTACGCGCGGTGCGCTAATCCGACCTACTGGATAGGATTTTTAAGAGGTACTGGCCGTAACCACTTTTCAAATGCTCGTGGGCCAATGCTTCTAACTGCTCAGCGGAAATAAACCCCTGCTCGTAGGCAGCTTCCTCCGGGCAGCATACTTTCAACCCCTGGCGATGCTCAATGGTTTGAACATAGTGTGCCGCACTCAACAGGTTGTCGTGAGTGCCCGTATCCAGCCACGTGAACCCACGCCCCATGATCTCAACATTCAACTTATTGGCACGTAGGTAGGCCATATTCAAATCAGTGATTTCCAACTCACCCCGGTGCGAAGGCTTCAGATCCTTCGCCAGCGCACAAACATCGGCGTCGTAAAAATACAGCCCTGTGACAGCGTAGTTGGACTTGGGCACCTCGGGCTTCTCTTCAAGGCTGATCACCCTGCCTTCGCCATCAAACTCGGCCACACCGTACGCCTTAGGATTATCTACATGATAACCAAAGATAGTCGCACCATCGGTACGTACAGACGCGCGCTGCATCAACTCATTCAGACCATGACCGTAGAATATATTGTCCCCAAGGATCAGAGTGCTTGGGTGTCCCGCCAAGAACTCCTCACCCAAGATAAATGCCTGCGCCAAACCATCAGGGCTCACCTGCACCACGTATTCCAGGCGAATACCCCACTGGCTGCCATCCCCCAGCAGACGCTGAAAAGCCTCCTGATCGTGAGGGGTCGTAATAATGAGAATATCGCGAATCCCGGCCTCAATCAGTGTCGCCAATGGGTAATAAATCATCGGTTTGTCATAAACAGGCATAAGCTGCTTACTGGCGCCCAGCGTCAAGGGATAAAGCCGCGTGCCCGAGCCCCCTGCCAATATTATTCCTTTACGCGTCATTTGCTTTGCGCCCATGCAACATCGCCTCCCGACTCATCAAGCTTATCCATAAAACGCCGGTACTCGCGAGACACTTCCCGCGTATCACCTTCTGCCATAATTAATCCATCTTCGAGCCACAGCGCTCTACTGCAAACCTTTTCAACCTGTTTTCCGCTATGGCTTACAAAAACCACGGTCTGATTGCTGCTTACCTTCTCCATCATGGCCTTCTCGGCCTTGCGCTTGAAGTGCTGATCACCAACGCTCAGCGTCTCATCAATCAGCAGAAGATCCACATCTGTCTTCATTGCCGTCGCAAAACCCAAACGACTGCGCATGCCTGAAGAATAGGTTTTGACTGGACGCTCAAAAAAATCGCCCAGTTCGGAAAACTCCTTAATACTCTCCAGTGCCTCTCTGGCAGCCTGCCGATCGTAGCCCTGGAGCATTGCGCTCAGCATCGCATTGTCGCGACCGCTCAAGCTCTGGTCAAATCCCATACCCAGTGTCAACAGAATCCGGGAAATACGCTCGCTGGTCACCAATTCGCCACCGGTAGGAGCTACAACACCGTTGAGTATTCTCAATAAGGAGCTTTTTCCACAGCCATTTCTCCCCATAATTCCCAACGTTTCGCCTCGACGAATATCGAATGTCAGTCCCTTGAGCACCTTGTACTCAAAACGCCTGAAGCCCCATATCCTGCTGCGGTAGCTGAACTCCATGCTCCGAGCCGATAGTAAAATCTCTGAATTCATGCGTTAATCACCCGTGCCGCGATGTCCTGACTTTTGACATGATAGACCCAGTGCATAAAGACAATTCCAGCAAGGCAAACCACACCCAGCACGGCCAAGTGCCCCAAATCATAAAGCTCATTTCGGATGATGATGGCCCGGTAGGCGTCAATCAGATACGCCAACGGATTAAAGGTCAGCAACATATCCCGCCTAGCCGGGTCCTCAATCTGGCTGATATCCCAAAAAATGCCCGACATGAACATCAGGGACATCATGGCCATATTGATGAGAATCCGCATATCGCCAACATAGCTTACCGCCAAGGCAGCAATCAGTGTGCAGAGCGCGATCAAAAAGTACTGAACAACAAACAGCGGTAACAACCAAAACCATTGCCAATCAGGGAAATGCCCCCAGAAGGCAGCCAAACAAAACAGGACCAGGAACACCAGCCACTGCTTGTAGAGAACCACCTGAAGCTTGTGGTAGGGAAAAAATGCCTTCGGCATGTTGGTTTGGTTGATAAGCCCACGGCTGTTGGCAATGCTATCCGACCCAGACGTAACGGCTTTACTGAACCACAAAAAGACGACTTTACCACTCAGAATAAAGAAAAGATCTCGCCCAAAACTCAGCAGAATCTCAAATACAAAATAGAAGGACAACGCCCACAATAGTGGCTCAATCACCCACCACAAATAACTCAGGTAGAGCTTGGAAGCCTCGGACTTAAGCGACATTCGCGCTTTCAGGTCAAGTAGGCTGATAAACTGAAAAGGGGTCATTGGTTAATTTTTAACCTTAAACGAAAGGGATAGTGCACGCGTTCATTGACTGAACGCATGCTATATCCTTTATAGACACATGTAAACCTCAGACATCCAGGGAGAAATCTTCCCTTTTACGGCTAAGATTTGGGTTATAAGCGGGATCCTGATCAAGCGCACTGCCCCATCGCTCGCGCATCGTGCGGGTTTCGCGCAAGAAGCGATCCCGCTTCTCTCGGGTATCCTCCGCCCCGCGAGACACTGATTCATGGTGATAGAGCTCGGCGTAAGGCGTCCATAAGTTTCGATAACCCGCCTCACGTACTTTCAAGCAAAAATCGACATCATTAAACGCTATAGACAGATGCGCCTCATCCAAACCGCCAACCGCCTCAAACACCGACTTTCGCACCAGCAGGCAGGCCGCGGTAACCGCTGAAAGGTTCTGCACGAGTGTGAGGCGTGAAAAGTAACCATAGCTGGACTGAGGGAAGTACTTGTGCGAATGGCCAGCAACACCACCGATCCCCAAAATCACCCCGCCGTGCTGAAGCTTCCCGTCAGGATAATAAAGCTTGGCACCCACACAGCCAATCTCAGGCCTGATCGCATGGCTGACCATCTCGCGCAACCAATCACCGTTTATGGGTTCAATATCATTGTTCACCAACCCGAGGATGTCCCCAGTGGCCAACTTTGCGCCAAAATTATTGATCGCGGAAAAGTTAAACGGATGATCCCACCGGTGTATCGAAACCCGGCTATCACCACGAAGCTCATCAAAATAGGCCAGGGTTCTGGGGCAGGAAGTCTGGTTATCCAATATCAGCACCTCAAGTGCCGAGTAATCAGTTTTCTTTAGGATCGAATCAACACAAGGCTTCAGAATATCGACACCGTCCCGGGTGGGAATCAACAACGACACCTTGGGCAGCGGGTTGCTCAGGGGCCAGATGACCCGATAGCTATTGGGAACACGCCCCTCTACCGCGCGAGCGCCCAAACCCTGACCTTCGAGATAATCCGTCACCGCACGCAGGCCGGCACTGGCTGTATACGTCTTTCCTGAAGCGGCAGCCGCTGTAGAGCCTTCAATCATACGCCAATGGTAGAGGACATCCGGAATATGCACCACGGTCTCAGCCGTCAAATATGGCAGGCAACGGAGCAGTAAATCATGATCCTGACTGCCTTCGGTACCCGGGCGAAATCCTCCCACCTCACGAACAAGATCTGCAGCCAACACTGTCAGGTGGCAGATATAGTTTTGCCCCAAGAGCAAATCCGGATTCCAGTCTGGCTTGAAATGGGGATCCGAACGCTGCCCCTTCCCATCCACTTTATCTTCGTCAGAATAAACCAGTTTTAATGAAGGATCTTCTACCAGTCGTTCGGCCACTCTCAGCAACGCGTGAGGCGCGAGAAGGTCATCATGATCAAGGAGCGCCACATAATCACCCGCCGCCAACTCAAGCGCTGAATTACTGGCATTGACAATATGGCCGTTGTCTTCACGAAAGACCACGTTTATGCGTTTATCGTTTTCCGCATAAGACGCCAGGCACGCGCGCACGTCCGAGTTTGAAGATGCATCGTCTGCAATACAAAGCTGCCAATGCGGATACACCTGAGCAAGTACAGAATCAAGACATGCCCGCAGATACACTAGCGGCGTATTGTACACAGGAAGCACAATGGAAATGACCGGGAGCGTTTCCACATGCTTCGCCAACGTGCGGTACTCAGCAACGTAGGTCCCGACAGACTTGCTGCGCTCGCCCATCCACTGCTTATACTGTGCTGACTTCTTTGACGCTCCCAAACTGCCTGAAAAATAACGCCTCATCAACGCGGGCCGGCGGATGCCCATCTGGCGAGCCTTCGCCTTAATCGCCTCTTTGATCTCATCAATTGACTTGTTCATATACTCCATCTGGGCATCCGCCAGCCAACGATAGGCCGGAGATTCCACCAAAAAATAAGGTACTCTTATCAAACGAAACCGACGGACGCTGAATTCTCCCTCATCATCCATCGGTGAAAAGCGAATAGCTTTAGGCGTTGACTCAAAATAGCATATCCGACGAATTCTCTGACCGCTGGGCAGCGCTACGGTAAAGCTTGCACCCTGCTCAAACCCATAGCCATAATCAACCTCGATCCGCGCTGGCGCAATATCAACGGCATAGTCGACAGCCAGCTCAAGCAGATACCAGCCCTTTAACAGCCTGGGCCGCTGAGCAACAAATGCAGGTGAAATCGATAAAGATCGATACTGGCCCGCGGAACCGAGAGAATCAACCGACTCATTAGGCCTAAAAGCTGGCCACGCTAAATACATCAGCATTAAACGCTCTCACTTCCTGACACCGAAACCAGATAGCTCTCAACACGCCGAGTCAGCTCAGTCAAATCTTCACCCTCATAACAAATTTCATCGTCGGCCAACTGCCCGTACAACGAGAGGAAGTGAAAATAGATAGCCCTGTACTCCGCATCCGGTTTCTTTGGGTGAAAGCAGCCATCGGTGTTCTTTTTTTTCAAGTTCTCCAAGAACCGTACAAGTGAGCGATTCAAGAATACAAAACGAATTCCTTTTACCGAGGCATCTTCTCGATTTTTCAGAGCCGCGAGCTCTCGCAACACATCGGTATCGTTGGACAAAACAACTGGGCCAGGCGCACTGGCTGAACGCATCCAATCCAGGACCGCCGATGCACTCACCTTTCTCTTCTTCTTGAGAAAGTAGTAATCCATATCATGAACAGCCCGATCGAGGCCCAATTGTTCCAATACCGCGGATTTTCCTGACGCCGAGTGCCCCACCAAAGCCACTATCGGCACTTGCTCCGGCTGCACTTGCTGCTCACGGCGAAAAACAATTTTTGCCAGGTCACGGCGTCCTTTTCGGCCCTCCACATAAAGGGTTCCAGGCTGCTGTTGTCTACCTTTGAATTCAAAGCCATAGGCACCAGAGTCTTTGATACCCAGCTCTGAGAGGTGTTTGTTGACATCGGCGCGCTCCACATTGCGCACAGCCTGCCTGGGATTCTCTGACTTCGCATCAAAATACACATTGCCATCAAAAAAATCCGTCATGGCTGGTGTTATATACACCCATCCCGCCAAACGAAAGCCTTCACTATCCGCTCGATCGTCAGGTCTTGGGCTGTTTACCGAATACAAGAAGCGGCTGCGGTCATCACTAGCCTCTAACTTGACTACTTCAATGAATTTCATACTACACTTCCGTCGGTGGCAGTGGGCGGCATTTTGCGCAGCCCAATACTGCCATATACTAGGGGGTATTGTGTGGCGCTAAAATGTTAACTTTTTGTAGCGCTTCGACCAAACGCTTCTGAACAGCCTCCCGGCCATAATCACCGCTTTTGACTTTAGCGGCCCGCCCCATACTCATACGATGCTTCTCATCTGTCAGCCACTCTACCCTCTCCGCGACAGCAGCCACATCCCCTAGCGGCACCAGATAGCCCGTCTTGCCATCGTCAATCAACTCCGGCAAAGCTCCCCAGTCATACGCAATCACCGGACGCTGCGCCGCCATCGCCTCCAACACCGTCCGCCCGAAAGACTCCTGAAAACTCGACAGGTTCACCACAATATCGGCCATGGCCAGAGCATCGCGAGTATCAGGGATATAGCTCGCTACAACCAGGTTATCGGGCAACTGACCTTGCGCCTTCTGCCGGACAAACTCAGAAGTATGCTCGTTCTCAGGCCCAATCAACATACACCGAGCCTCCGAGCCACTTTCCGACAAGCTGACCGCTAGAGCCACAAAATCTCCAATGCCTTTCTTGGGCAAATTACTACTGATCATCGCAACAGTCAGCGGTGCTTTCCCTGGAGAAGGCGCTGGAATGTCACCAAAATCAACATCAGGCAAAGGGTTGGGGACCACAAAAGCATCTGGAGCACCCAGCTGCTTGGCCGTGAAGGATGAGTTCGCGAGTATAAGATCGGCCTGGCGATCAACTCTTTCGATAATCTCGGCAGGCGTTGCCCCGAGGGCTTCGCATAAAGCCCCATCGTGCGCCGGCAACTCACGCACGTGCACCACGCACGGAATACTGCAGGCTTCCGCGACCGCCAGAGGTTCATCCAGCACCAAGGTGTTTACGTAGACTGCGGATACCCGGTAACGCTCCACCAAATCTTTGAAATTATTCAACACAACGGGATTCGACGCCCGCCCTGACAACCACCAGCTGTAAGGCAGAACGGCCACCTTATGAGCGCGCTCTAACACCTGAGAAACGTATTCAGTGTTGACAGCACTCGGCAGCGTCACCACAAGGTTGAGCGGCAACGCCGCCAATAGACTCAGAATATCCAACAGGCTACGTTCGGCACCGTAGAGCTGGAGGCCCGCCTGATGGCCACAAATCAATAACGTCGGCGCACCCGGCTTGGAGGATTGCGCGCCATCCAGCTCGGGCAGCGGCAAATAGCCTCGCGCCTTTCCTACGGTCAAATAATGTCGCAAGGGTTGTTCATCGGCTCGAAGGCCATAGCGCAAGCGGTACCCGGAGCTGCTGAAGCCAGGGCCAGGATCACGCCCTTCAACAGCACCGCTGTGCCAATAGTGCCCCAGTGGATCTTCTACGGAGCGGATGTCCGGATACTGCTCCCGGTACCAACACGCATCAAACTCCGCAGGGCAAAACGGCAAACGCCCCTCATCCATACCGTGCGCCAAGTAATGCAGCGCCGGGTCAGCGCCAGCATGTCCCACATCCTTATAGTATTGGCTATACCACTGTTTATCGAAGCCTGACGGCACGCGTCGACCCCGCATGGCCCAGTAGGCGCGCTTAATCCAGCTCACCTACCCCACCGTTTAAAAAGTAATCCATTATTGCGCCGGCGCTCTCAAGCTCAAGGGTCTCAAGACTCTCTACCTGCTTAAGACCACTCAACTGCACACACTGCGTCGGCGGGTAATGCCACAGCTCCTCGCTGGCCAGTGTCACTACCGGGACCGACAAAAGCAGGCCGACATGGGCAAATCGCACACCGGACGCCTGACAAAACTCAAACACCTCATCCGCAATATGCGCTCCGTGCCAGCCCTGATAGTTTGGCCAATGGTAGAGGCACAGTTGTTCGCCCGCCGCGACCTGCTGCCGCAGATAATCCAGTACCGGCACCAACCGTTCGGACTCTTGGGTAAAGTCTGCCACCACCATCCGATCGAAGGCTGAGGGGCTGCCGCGGGTGATGCCCAAAGGCGCCGGAAACGCTCGCGCCACCTCAGAGAGCACGGGCTTTTCGCCTGCGTTCTTATGCCACCAGCGTGCCGCCTCCCGATAAAGGCGCCGCAAACCATAGTGAATGGTCTTTACATGTGTCGCCTTGGTGCGGGTGAGTGTCGAATCATCGGACAACGCAAATGATAAAGGCGTCCCCGGCAGCACATTCACCACCGCCGTGTGGCCAAAATGGCACTCCAGCCGCCACAAAAACTCCGTATCCGCTGCCACATTCACGCTGTCCCACAACCCCGTTGCCTCAAGCGCATGGCGCCTGATCAGGCAGGAGGAATGATTCGCTTCTACAAACTGGTCACTCAGTAACCAGGGGCCGACAAACTTCAAATCGTGGGTGACTCGCACCCAGTTACTACAGGAGGCAATCGCACTGGTATCATTCAACAAAGGTTGCAACTGCCGCTCAATCTTCTGCGGGTGCGACCAATCATCACTGTCATGTACCGTCACAAAGGCCCCAGTAGAGGCCCGCATGCCATTATTGCGTGTCGGGTAAGCGCCTAGATTCCGGGAATTACGCACATAACGAACACGGGAATCCCGCTCGCAATAGGCTTGCGCAACCTGCTCAGTATCATCGCTACTCGCATCATCGACAACAAGGATTTCGAGGCGTGGCCAGCTTTGCACCAAAAGGCTATCAAGTGCAATACCCAGTGTTTTGCTCGCGTTGTAAGCCGGAACAATAACGCTGACCAGAGGAAGATCTTCGGAAAACAAGGCGGCGGGAGGCGCTGACTCCGGCGCAAGGTTGTCGAGCGCCAAAGAGTTTTTTGAGTCTCTGCGCGCAACACCGACAAGCCCCGAGCGATAAAACAACGCATTCAACGCAGACAAGCGCTGGGCGTCATCGGCATACACCGCATTGGCACTGACATAGGGATATTCATTCCCCAGAATACGGACGTTCTCATCATCCGTCAAAAGGTCCGCGAGCGCCCGATAGTCCTGCAACAATGTATAGCACTTGACCAAGCCGATTAAGGCACGCTTGTTGATGCTGCCGTTCCCGTTGGCAATCGACTGTTCCACCCGCTCCAGGGCCTTCTCAGGATAGCCATGGGCGTAGTCCCAGGCGGCAAGATACCAGGCCGCCTGGCTATCGAACCATTCATCGCTGCGTGCCTCCAGTTCCGGCGCCGCCAAATGATAAAACCCGGTCCAGAGCTTTTTATTGAGCGCGGCACTGGTCGTGGGCAGACCTGAGCGCGACGCGGGCTTTGCGCCCCTATAGGGTAAGCGTCCCTCAGCCATCCCATGGTGGACATAGTGCACAAGCGGGTTGACGCCCACATTCTGCACATCAGGATTGACCCCCAGATACCAATCGGAATCGAAACCCGCACTCGGATCCAGGCCTTGAAAGCCACCGATTTCCAGGTAGTGTTTCAAAGGATCAGACTTTGCGATCGAAAGATCAGAGCGACCTGAAACCTGCTTTAAATAAAAGGTCTTATCAAACAGCCCACTCGCCAAAATGGACTGGCTCTCGGCATCAACCACCTCCGACTGGGCCGCCCTCCCTCCTAACTTAAGCAGCCGCGCCAACCCGAAACCACGAGACCAACCCGGGCGGTGCGATTGTTGATCGAGACGGGCCTCAAGCTCGGCAATTCTCAGTGCCTGGCGCTCGACGATCGCGATCGCCTCATCCAGAGTCTCAGGCCGTTTCACATCCGTCATGCCAGCTTACCTCTGACCCATCTTACGACGGCACGGGGCCTGGACTCGGAAAAGCGTAATACCGGCTCAGCATAACTTCTGTATCCGTGCCAAAGAAGCGTAGACGCCCGATCTGTTGGGCGAGGATTGGCTCGCCACGGCTTACGCGAACCGGCATAGTGGAGAACGGAGATGTCCTGGAGAAGTTCTCGCTGCTTACTGATAGACGCCTTCCAAAGGTACTCTTCCTGAAAGTTGTAGCGCGACGACACCATCTTGAGCCTACTCGTCTGCTGCTTAAAATAGTTGCTCAAGTGCGCCTGCTCGTGCAGATCCACTTTCTGCTTGGCAAAGTCCGTCACCTCGTTAAAAAAATTGCCTGACAAGAACTCCTTACCAATCAGCATCATACCGCTATTGATTCTCCAACCATGGCGTTCATCAAACTCACCATCCAACATAGCACTCAAATTGGTGTCGACTTCCATTTCAGTCCTGTCTTTACGTAGATAGTTCTGAAACTGTGGGCATGCCACCATAGAAGACCCACTCCCGAGCTTGACCAAAGGCTCCAATTTACTGAGCGCCAACATGTCCACATCGAGAAAAAGCAGGAGATCCGTATCCTGCTCCTCAAACACCGACCACTTCAGAAACGTTCCCTTATTCCATGCCGCACGCTCCTGACGTTTCACATTATTCTTCGCGAGATCATAAATCACATCGCGGCGTCGACCATCCAGAAGGACTTTCTTATCGGCAACCAACCTGACAACAGAGTCTTTAAAAACCTCCGGATCGTCTGAATAGATGGCGATAGGACAATCAAGCAACGTCTTACTACGCAGCAGGCTCACCAACATTACCTTAAAACATTCCAGGTAACCCCTATCAAAAGCAAATGCAATAGTAACAGGAGGCATGACGCCTTTATCAACCCCTATTCCCAAAAGCCCCTTTCTCTCAATATTCCGTATTGTCATAGCTTATCTAATCCGAAAGCGAAAATTTCTTAACGTAACCATTTTTCATTAACTTTTAAGGGCAGCAACCTATCTCGCCCTCATGAACAAGCTCACAAAGCTTACCGACACCTCCGTTGGGATAAGTATCAGAATTTTAAAAATACGGGAGGAGCCGCGGTAATCCCGCCTGAGGACAATCAGAGTCAAATGCCGTAACAATAGCAACAAGACGATCCGGATTATCGATCCGCATCACTGAGGCCGATAAATGCCATATCGATATAGATTCTTCCCGCCACTGCTCATGACGCGCCCAATTCACCCCAAACAAATTCAATAGCTTGATTACTCGAACCCTACGAGAGCAGCATTTACATTAATAGAGCGAAGGGGCGTCCGGAAACAGCTCCCAACTCTGTATCGAAATTGCATTGCCGTAGTCAGTAAAATTACGCCCCGCAGCAGGATAGGTGGTGTACTCCCCAAACATCGGGCCTTTGGTTGTGACGTAGAAATCCAACCTCAACATCTGCTGAGCATCCGAGGCTATTCTGTCTGCATACCTAACCAGATCGTTTAGACATTCGGGCACTGGAATATTCTTCCCCTCCGGATAGTCTGCAATAACGTGAGGTAAACGATCCCACTGCCTGGAATAGAATGACTGAGAACGCTGATCCTTGTTTCTATTAATCACCTGAAAAAATATTACACGCCCGCCATAGCAATGAGCCTTGTAGTCCAAAGGCACCATATCCGGGTATAGCGCATCGACAATAAACTCCTCAATCATGACTTTGGTGCTGGGGCTGGTGCCCGTTGCATTGAGAACAAAGTCGCGAAGATACATTTTAAATCCAGGCTCATTCCGGTCGATTCGACTTCCGCTCAGCTTGTCAATATCGCCATTCACAACCAGAACACCCTTGGAATCAGCACCATTGTGGGGCTTCGCGACGAAATTTCGAGGAAGACTCAGGACGTCAAGATCGTCTATATTTCTATCACAATAGTAGAGCTCAGGAAGAGGCACACCCAATGCCTCAACCTTTCCCCTCATTGTCAGCTTATTCACCAAACCAGCCACTCGAGTAAAGCGCTTATCACCCTCGCGATACCATATCTGCATACGCAATTGAAGCCTTTCAAACACTGTACTCGGCCTGACACCCGCATGCGCCAAGGCTTCCGCCAACCCGAAATCAAAGTAAATCCTATTAGGGTTTCGAGAGATGTACCATCTCAAAAATCTAACGGCCCTCTCATAAGCCTTGACACTTCTACAACGAACAATCCGCCGTTTTATAAACTCGTTCCTGGCTCGTGCGAATCGGGCCTTAGCTTTACAAAAAAACATTCGTAAGATCCTTAGTAAAACGATCAATCAAAAAAACACTCAGCTAACGAGCAAGCACTCCCCGTCGAGTCAAAACCTCGATTATCATAGAAGCGCTTGTTGATGGGTCTATTTTCTCTCCATCTATCGTCAAATCAGGATCTTTCGGTTCCTCGTAGGGCGAACTGATGCCCGTAAACTGATCAATCACACCCGCCCTGGCTTTTCGATAAAGGCCTTTAGGGTCCCGTTGCTCACATACGGCAAGCGATGTGCTGACATAAACCTCGACAAACTCCCCGTTCTCAAACAATCTTCTGACCAGTTGCCTTTCACGCTCAAATGGAGAAATGAACGAAGCGATGACTATCAGGCCTGCATCCACCATAAGGGCCGCAACTTCTCCCACCCGACGGATATTCTCTATTCTGTCAATTTCATCAAACCCCAAGTCCGAGCAAAGTCCTTGCCGGAGGTTATCTCCATCGAGCGAATACGTATGAAACCCTCTATCATATAGCGATTTTTCGAGGGCTGAGGCTATTGTTGACTTTCCGGATCCGGAAAGCCCTGTCAACCAGACCAACGAAGATCGCTGATTTTTAAGCAATGAACGTTGAGATCTATCTATAGACGGCTCATGAGAATAAACGTAGGCCACTAGACGTCGTCCTGATCAAAGTATGCCTTGGTGTTGTCGTGGACATTTTCCGAGGACAGTAGTTCATCAACACAAAACCACCTGTAATCTGCATGCTGGCTATCCGGAAGCTGCGACAAATCCGGATCAATAAAGACCTCATAAGCAATCACAACGTAGTGAGTACCAACGCTGTCATCAAAAGACGAATCGTCGTACAAGTGCTCAAAAACGCCAAGGGGCTTAGCGTCTTCCAACTTGATTACATTTCCAAACTCTGCAACGCTCAGGCGTTTGAATGCCTCACTCAACCGTTCACCTTTCAGAATGCGCCCCCCTGGGACAAACCAATAACCCTTTGCGGGCTTATTGGTGCGCTTCCCTAAAAGAACATCTCCGGCATTGTTGCGCGCCACAAAATCAATGGATACTAACGGCGCACTTCTCACCACAGCCATGAATGCTTCTTTAGACAGATACATCGCGAACTATACTCTCATCGTCACAAATTTCCCGAAACTCGTTCTCAATTTCATCAATTACCCGCTGACGCTCGCTGGCAAGCAACGCAGCAGAAGAAAACCGATTTGCCAGTTGGCTCTGAGCGTACTGATAGTACTCAAGAAACCTGGGAGTCACGTTAAAGGTCACCATCTTCTCCAAGGCGTCATCTACACTCAACCCAGAAAGGTTGATATACGACTCTCCAGGGAGCCAGCTGTGTAAACTATGATCAGGTTGAGCCACATACAGCGGAATACCCACACATGCGAACGCATCGAAGAGCTTCTCGGTAACGTACAGCCCCTGATGTGTATTCTCGATCGCGGAAATATAACGACATCCCTGATCCAGGGCAGCGAGCTTTTCAAGATGCCAATCAGGCAGTTTCTGACGTACAGCTCCGGGAACCCATCCTTTCCCAACCAACCGAACCCCATTTTCAACACGATAAGAAGATTCTTGCGCCAAACGCGATCGAAACTGGCACAATCCTTCGACACCGGTATCTTTATGAGAATACGAGAATTTGTCAGACAATCGCTTCTCAGCGTAAAAAGCCGCCCAAATTGGTGCTGCCTCCCATATACGGGCCAGTTCCGACGATGTTAAATTACTGTTCCGCCTAAAACATAGACTGTAGCGCGCAAAGAAACGGTCATCTGTTGTAATAAAGTAAGGAAGCGTTTCATACTTGTAAACACAGCTATTGACATGATTAATAGCGTAATAGTCAATCTCCTCACCACTCACATCTCGAGACAGCTTCTTCTTACGGTAGTCTCCGCTCCAAAGCGTGTCCCAAAAGGGTTCCTCAGAAAGCACCACGATTTTTACTGCTGGGTTTATGCGCCGGGCGGCCTGTATCGCTGGCAGGCTCTCATGAAAGTCTTGTACATAGCCAAAAACCAAAAGATCCGGGCCGTCCTCCAGAGCAACAGGAAGCATCCCTTGAGGAAGCATATTTTGATAGGGCGTGTAGGACAGGGGTGTTCTATGGGCGTGCTTTCCCGTTAGACAGTATTTAACAGGCATCAACGATCTCCCTCAAGAGATGACAACAACTCTCGATATAACTCCCGGTCGCGCTCATCTAAACCACTGAGGTAAGCCGCGATATTATCACTCAACTCCGCACCAGCGATGCTTTTGATGTGGCAACGGGTTTTCTCAGGCTCTAGCAATAGCGCGGTCACCATCGACTGCATATACAACGACCGCTGAGTTTTCTC
This sequence comes from Marinimicrobium alkaliphilum, assembly GCF_003259155.1. Taxonomy (GTDB): domain Bacteria; phylum Pseudomonadota; class Gammaproteobacteria; order Pseudomonadales; family Cellvibrionaceae; genus Marinimicrobium_A; species Marinimicrobium_A alkaliphilum. The sequence continues at coordinate 628,667 of NZ_QGMQ01000001.1, read as the reverse complement.
CGCTACAGTAAAACCAGGAATATTGCGATCCGAGGGGGAATAGAAACACTGTTTTTCTGGCAGGATTTCGTTGGGTGCCAGCCAAACATCGGGATTGGAAAAAAAGGCAACCAAATCATAGACAAAGGTATTAATACCATAGCAGAAACGAATCTGACGCAGTGCGTCCAGGCGACGCTCCATATCACACGAGTTGGCGGCTATCTCCTTGAGACGATCCGGCAACTCAGTAATGGCCTCCCGAGACTCACCACAGAAAACGGCCGCTTGCTGCCAGAGTGATGGTAACCCTGGAGGGAGATAGGTATCGGACAGAATAACGGGAATTATTCCTGCATGCACGCACTCCCAAAGCCTAATCGAATTCGGACCTGTACCGGAGGGACAGAGTGCGAACTGAGAACGACTGAGGACATCCGCGTACTCGCGTGAGGCCGCCTCACTGGTTAGTGGTTCTTTTGCGTCATCTATGCGTGCGTGTATCTGGTGATCATAAACAACTTTGTTAAAATGCCACTTCTCCCGCAAACATATGTAACCCTCAGGGCTTTGTGACAGGCACTCCCCGATCCATGCACGACAGTGTGTCAAGTACCATTGATTGGACGCAGCTCCAACAAAAGAAAAGAGCAGGTCCCTGTCCTGCACGGGTAAAGCTGGAACCTTCTGCACGGGATAGAGCGGAAACGGCCATGAACGGATCGACGACCCAGGCAAAAAAGTACCTTTACCAACCGCATGACTCCAAAAAACATCAGTTATGCCAAAGTCAGACAGAATGTGTAAAAACTTGAGCAAATCGATATGCTGGCAGACTGTTACAACCCGTTTCCCAACTGGAATCTGCGATTTCAAGGCCAAGAGTTCATCTTTGAGGTGCGCTAAATGTACTGCACCTCGAGCCTCAGCATCAAACAACGTCGCCCAAGGAAACGCAACGTAAACCGCATTATCTGAGGTGGGCAGGTATTTAACCGCCTGGTGATACGCGTGCTGCTCGGTGATGGCCGGGAACTGCCACTCCGCATCATAAACTACAAACATAAATGGCTACTTTACCGACGAAAGCGATCCTGATGACCCAAGAACCACGCGTATGCGTCCTTCAAGCCCTCTTCGAGAGTAATCGACGCCTTCCACCCTAGAGCAGCAAGACGCGAAACATCCATTAACTTACGAGGAGCTCCGTCCGGCTTGGATGCATCCCATTCAATCGTACCTTCGTAACCGACGACGCGCGCAACGGTTTCCGTGAGTTCCCGAATCGTACAGTCCACGCCTGTGCCGACATTAATATGACTCAGCATAGGCTGAGTGTTCGCATTGTAGGCTTCATCGTCCAGGCACATAACAAATACGCTCGCTGCCGCCATATCGTCGACGTGCAAGAACTCCCGCATCGGCGTGCCTGTACCCCAAGCCGACACTGTTGGCGCATCAGCCAGTTTGGCTTCGTGAAACCGGCGCAATAACGCGGGGATTACATGACTATTATCGGGGTGAAAGTTATCATTCGGCCCATAAAGGTTGGTCGGCATCACACTCCTATAGTCCCTTCCGTACTGCCGATTATAACTCTCACATAGTTTAATACCCGCAATCTTGGCAATCGCATAGGGCTCATTGGTCGGCTCCAAAGTCCCTGTCAGCAGCGCATCTTCCCTCATTGGTTGTTCTGCAAGTTTCGGATAGATACAAGAAGACCCCAGAAACAGCAACTTCTGAACACCCGCCTGGTGGGCCGCGTGAATAATATTCGCCTGAATCATAAGGTTCTGGTAAATAAAATCCGCGGGATACTCATTGTTGGCATGAATGCCACCCACCTTTGCAGCCGCCAAGTAAACCTGATCAATATCGCGGGTCGCAAAGAACTGAGATACAGCGGTCTGATCCAACAAATCGAGTTCGTCTCGGCCTTGCGTGATAATATTCGTGTAACCCAAGCCCTCTAAATGACGAACGATCGCTGAGCCCACCATTCCACGATGCCCAGCGACGAAAATATTGGCTTCTTTATTGTCCGCCATTTCAATTCTCCACAGAAACCGTTACATGATGCCCGTGGGCCTTCAAGAAAGCATGCCGCTTAGAGACTTTCAAATCTTCCGAAACCATCTCCGCGCACATTTCCTGCACAGTGATCTCCGGCTCCCACCCCAAAACCTCTTTCGCTTTTGTCGGATCGCCCAGCAAGGTTTCAACCTCAGCCGGCCGGAAGTACCGTGGATCTACCTGGACAATGACGTCTCCAGCCTTAACGAATGGTGCAGCATCTCCCTCCACCCGCTCTACGATACCCTTTTCGTCGGCACCCACACCTTCAAAGCGCAAAGTAATACCCAGCTCCGCTGCCGACCACTCAATAAACTGACGCACCGAATATTGCACGCCCGTAGCAATGACGAAATCTTCGGGCTTATCCTGCTGCAGCATCATCCACTGCATACGGACATAGTCCTTGGCATGCCCCCAATCCCGCAGCGCATCCAGGTTACCCATGTAGAGCCTGTCCTCGAGGCCTTGCGCAATATTGGCCAGACCTCGTGTAATCTTACGGGTTACGAAGGTCTCACCACGACGTGGCGATTCGTGGTTAAAGAGAACACCATTGCAAGCATACATACCATAAGCTTCACGATAGTTTACGGTGATCCAATACGCGTAGAGCTTGGCTACGGCATAAGGCGACCGTGGATAAAAAGGTGTTGTTTCTTTCTGGGGTGTTTCTTGCACCAGACCATACAACTCTGAAGTAGATGCCTGGTAGAACTTGGTCTTTTTCTCCAAGCCACAGATACGAATCGCCTCTAGAATTCGTAATGCACCCAGTCCATCAACATCGGCGGTATACTCGGGCGCCTCAAATGATACTGCCACATGAGACTGAGCGCCAAGGTTGTAAATCTCGTCTGGCTGCACTTCCTGAATAATACGAATAAGGTTAGTCGAATCAGACAAATCGCCATAATGGAGCACGAAATGCTGGTTATCGACGTGAGGGTCCTCGTAAATATGATCGACACGCTGTGTGTTAAAAAGCGAGCCACGACGTTTGATACCATGAACTTGGTACCCTTTCTCTAATAGAAACTCGGCCAAATACGAACCATCTTGACCGGTTACTCCAGTGATAAGCGCTCTTTTCATCTATACCATAACCCCCGCAATCAAAAAATTAAACTCAACTGATTATATAGCTTAAAAGAGTCAATACTCGTGTCAGTGCCACCCAATGAATTTTTCGATGCTTGGTATTGTTAACTTAGAAAGTCCGCATAAACCGCTTCTAGTACAAGATTCGCGAACAACTAAAATTTATTACCTTGAAAGGAAATATCTTGGCCAACCAAAGATCTATAGTAACCCGGACATAGGCATTGACACTTTACCAGGAAGATTCTGAGGCCCATAAAACACAAGCCGTGAAAACCTACTTTAGGCCGAACCCTCTGGCTCGCGTTGCTGTGAAATAATAGACTCCAGATAATCCACCAAATCTTGAAGCTCATCAAACCAAACATCCTCTTTAGTTGACAGGTCTCCATAGCCCCAGTTTGCATAAACGAAGTGAACCCCGGCCCTATGAGCTGATTCCTTATCAACCTCCATATCACCGACATAAATAGTCTTGTAAGGATCCACGCCCACAGCGGCGCAAGATAGCAACAGAGGATCAGGACTGGGCTTACCTCTCCCAGAGGACACATCTTCGGGAGAAACATGACAGTCAAAAATCTCATCACCAAAGAAAGACCGAATTATCTCAACTGCCCTGGCCCTTTCCTTCGAAGTAACAACGGACAATTTTACACCCGACCGCTTCAGCCTTCCGAGCAACTCAATAATAGCCGGATTGATCTGAATCAAGTCTCTATTTTCCATTGAAAACTCGTTATAAAACATCCGGATATCGTCATGCTGCTTTTCCGGAATACCCATATCACTTAAGATATCGCCAAAAGGCTTCCCTATACCCTTTTTGTACTCATCAAATTTATAACCAAGAGACAATTTATTCATAGCGTGCATCCAGGATTTCTCCATTAAAGGAAGAGAATCAATTAACACACCATCAAGATCAAAGGCAACATGCTCAATTATTCCCTCAATTGAGCCCATGCTTGCCATATCAACATAAAATCGGTCTCCCGAAAAGTCAGCTTCTTCCTCAGGGTTGTATCCGAACATATGCATCGCAAGCTTAAAATCTTTAGGCTCATCGATATCAATAGCCTCCTTAAAGCCTACATCAACCAAAAACGGCTTTTCACCGATCCGAGTGCCTCGCTCCAAATAGTCACTCTTCCTAAAGATGTAAAAGCCGCTCGTTTCGCAGAAAACCGGATCAAGCAATTGCGTCTGAATCATATCAGAAGGGTCGTAATTTAACGGCTTTCCCTTGAACCAAGAATAGGTCTTGTGAGACTGCACAGAGAACGCACAATCATACTCCCCTGACATAACTGCCGAAAGTCCTCGAGAAATAGAGTCTGGAGAAATGTAGGGCCCAGTTGCATGGCAAAGCACAATTACTTCAGCATCAATCTTCTCTACCGCAAACTCAAACAACTCATTGGCCTTAACAGCATCTCCATCTAAGGATTTTGGCCTCATAAGAAGCTCGACTCCTTGAGGCAGAAGACCAAGGACTTGCGGCTGGCTCGTATAACAATAGACCGACGAAAGAGCCTGTACATTCGTTAACGTCTCAAATATGTGTGACGCCAAGGGCTTTCCACCCAACTTAAGAAAATTTTTATTCGGAAGCCTTCTGGAGTTTAGCTTCAGCGGAACAAACGCGGCCACACGCCCATAGGTAAGACTCATCAATAAACTCCTAATCAGTTTAGCTCTACAAGTTTCGCATCACATAACGCGATACTCCGCTCGTAAAGCGAATAGTTTTCCATAAAATGTAACAACTTATATATGCGCTTAGCTTCTTTGTAAAGACCTTGTCTAAACAAGTAGTTTGCATATCTATAGTTGATTGAATCGAAAGAAAATTCATTTATTATAAACTCGCTCAACATAAGCCATGAATTGTTCGCGTGATACGCTAAAGCTCGCTTAACAAGATCCTTCTGACTGAATTCAGTAGAGCCAATAATCTTACTGACAGCATCAACAACAGAAGCAGGATCGCTATCAACACAAAGACCAGACTTATAGTGAGAGACAACCTCTGACAACCACGTTCCGTCAATAGCAATAACAGGGATGCCCAAGTAGAGGGCATCAATCACTAGCCCTGACGTTCGATACCCGAAGCCTTCTGGCTGATATGGCAGCACTATAACTCCAGCACTCGCCAGAAAATTCTTGAACTCTTCGCTAGATAGCTCCTTTGGGATCAAACCTATACCTTCATCAATTTCATAGCCAGGCTCGTCTCTGACCCAGCAAGAGTATCCGAGAGATGAAAGCTGAGTCGCCGCCTCTAAACCTATTTCATACCCTTTGTGAATGGTAGACGCGCCAGGAAAGATCACTTCTTTATTACCTCCGCCTCGCTTGATCAGCTCTCGCTGATTGTCGATCTCCAGAATAATACTTGAGAGAGATGAAAACTCTGAATCCGACAGCGCGGTACAAGGATGCGGGGCTACTGGCACCAAAGCCCCACAAGCACTCTCGACTAAGCGTTGGACACCCGCCGTCGGAGCTGAAACAACTACTCTTCCCTTTAGCTTCTCCGCTTTATCAAAGGCCTCCCTTATGGCCGCTGAATACTCAACACTCCCAGTGTCTTTAATCATTTCCCAAAATAGGTTCAAGTGCACATATACTGATCCATGGTCTCTAGCGAGATCGCAAAGAACTGACAAATGATGAACACTTGCAGTATAAAAATACAGAATAATTTTAGACCCACGTGTACACTCTACGAGCTTTCTAAGACCCTCCTCCACCTCCCGACGAAAAACCTCCATATTTGTAGCGATAGTCCAAGAATTCTTATCAAAGCACTTAATATATCCCTCACCCCCGCCGTCATCACCTCCAACTTTAATGTCATTCCGGCAAAGTATCTTTGTTAGAATTCCTTTGGCATTAAAACTTTCTGACAACTTTGCATCATAAGCCAAATAATGCCCCCTATAATCAACGCCATCCGGGTCAAGAATGGCAACGACACTACCGCTTTCCCTCAAAAATTCTTCATTATGATCCGTTTTGGCATCCAAAGCCTTGTGAGCTAGTAAGTCTCCATGCTCGACCACCTTTTGTTTCGAAAGAAGTTCCGTTCCTACAGACCTAACACCCTCTATAAGAATTTTGTTATCTTCACTATCACCACCTAAGAACTCCAATCTACATCCGGTATGAATCTCAGAAAAATCAAACGATAACGATATACAGTTCTCGCCTTTGCTTACCGGGACGGAAAAATTTTTTGACTCAAACCTTGTTCCCCCGTCTCGACAAATTCTAAACCTAAGCCTGTCGTCATATCGAGACACAAGACTCAAATGAAACGAAATAGAAGATATGGCCGATATATCAAAACGGCACCTAAGGATTAAATCCAAGTCGGAAGGAGCTTGCTTCACACCTATGGGGTTAAATACGCCACTAAACTCATCACAAGAAATCAAACCATTATCAAGGACAATGGTTTCTGACTTCATGGAAGGCAATTCTAAAACGTTAGAATTGCCTTCACTCATAATGTATTTAAAAATAAGAAGAGCATCAGAGTGAGCAATTCTCTCTTCAACATCTGCACCATCAACATTCACAAAAGATTGCATTGGGTATGAGGAACAAAAATCTTTAAGCGAATAGGCCGCATTCAGGTTTGATAGAAAATTTTCATAGTTAAAGTCATCACCGAAACCTGAAACTTCCCACTCTATCATTCCCCCGCTTTCAGCATGAGAGCGGACTCTTGAAACAACTTCCTTTCCAACCCCAAATTCAGGTCCAGAGACCTTTACAGTAAGCACATCAAACGAGTATCTCCTCACACAACCCCTTGGCAAACAGAAAGCAATGGCCTCCTCAAACGACCTGACTGGATCATCGATTCCCGAGCTTCCTATCCAAACTTTTCCTTGAGAAAAACGTCTAATAGTTTCTTGAGAAACAGAGATCTGAGGAAAACTCTCAGAAAGTTCAGACAACAACCTCCAAACAAATTTACTATCCACAGCAGAGGCAATACCCCCAGCGCGACTGCAAGTCATCGAAAAATCGGAACCCACCACATTCGATCCAGAAACTCGCAACAAAGCGACAATGCTTTGACTCAAAGCCTCAGATATCGGGATATCACGGAAAGTCGCTGACAACTTCTCTAAGTTAAACCCTGCACCAACAACCTCCGCGCCACTCCCATCCACCCCTGAACTGGAGAGCGCCACAAGCGAAGTTCTTGGGTATAGAACACTCAAAAGCTGAAATTCCTTATTAAATGCCTTCGCGTCATTCAATGGATTTGCTAACGCAAGAACATTCTTAGCACAACTCGCATTTTCTAGGGAGTCCAATAAGTCACCAAAGGTTTCATCGCTCCCGATAGCTGTTACTCGGCAGCCAGCTGCTCCTGTAAACTCACAAATCCTGTACTCGCCGGACTTTGGAAGTATCAGATAAACATCGCCAAACAGCGATCGATTATTCTTACTAGCAATAAACCGCTTCGTCTCACTGTAGCCAAATCGCATAACATCAATGAGCACAACAGCTTCCGTTTTACTCTTAAACGAATGCAAACTTCCTTTTGGGAAAATTCCGTGACTACTAAGCGGACTCAAGTCGATAACTTCAGCTCTCAACGAATGACTTTGGCAATACCGATGCACCGACAGCAACGCGTCTTCGTGAAACTGCCGACCTTTAGCTTTTGCATAACCAGGATTGTTAGGTATCTGATACTCATCCCCCTTTTGCTGGTAGTCAGAAAAAAAGTAGTTTGGATTGAATTTTGGCGTTTCAGATACCCTTAACCCTAACTTTCCGAGACTTTCATCTTTTTCTGACTCAGAAATAATCTCAGTACTAATTCCGTCGATGCCAATAGTTGCGATGTATTCTGACCCTTTACTTAACATCCACCTTATTGCCCACCCCCCAGTACTAACTGGGCAATTTTGAAAAATAGAGTGCTCTCTTCTTGCCTGAGAATACCATACAATATTCTTATGGAGCTCCAGTTCAGGATACACCTCCCTTAAAGAATCTTTCAGGAAAAACTGCCGTATAAGACCCTCATCCACAAGCCTAACAATATCATGAGCGATATTTTTTATAACCACATCATCCATGCATATGTAGTATGTTGGCCTAAATCCCACCTTGTCCCAAAACCTGAATGCGGAGTTCATTCCTACCGTGGTAATACCTCTCAACCACGGCGAACTAAAATCAAGCAGTTTTGCAGACGGTCCATTACCAACAACCAAGACCGGACCACACAGTTTTTCTCCGTCACCCAAGCGCATAATATTTCTCAACAAGTAAACACTTTTCCCGCATAGCGGAGGCCTTTAAGTTCGACCCCACAGCTCATTACGACTTTCATAAATCTAGAAGACTTTCAGATTAACACACCTTTCTTCAAATCTCTAAGTTAGCCATTTTCTTCATCAAGCGCCGATAACCCTCTGAACGACATAGCTCCTTTTCCAACTCATCAGAGACAACTTCCCTCTTCCTCTCTGATATCAAATCTCCCTTTCTGCCGCTGTCACCCGACACGCGAAAAGCTCCAAATGTATCCTCAAAAGAGTCATCAAAGGGTAAAGACAGCGCTTCACACACCCCTAACATCACCTCTTGAGGACTATGTATAAACTTTTCATATGAAAAAATAGATGAATCATCCTGATCATCTATAAATTTCTCGTATCTTTTGCAATATTCATCAAAAGTTTTCGGACAAAAATGCAACCAGTTGTTTTTCCTTAGCCCCATAAAGGAATCTATGGGGTTCCTGACGGTAGTTACAACACTCAAATCAAAATCGTCTCTTAGCACTTCAGAGACGGAACAACCTTTTACATCATCGACGCAATAGTCCGAATGACTATGCGAACGGACGACGAGATAACCTCCAATTTGATCAACATGGTGACTTGCCAGCTTGACACTTTCGAGAAATATTTTTCCAGAAAGACTCTCAACCTCTGGAACACCTGAGTACCTTGCTTGAGTAACAACATCTGAAGGTGTAAATTTGGGGGTATCACCACTCATATGCAGAAGTGTTCTAGGGTTTAGCTCACTTAGCAAATATACATTCGGCATCGCCGATAGACATTTTGAAACTAAGGTTCCCCCACTGCAAGCCAAGTGCCTAATAACCCTGAGCTTTGGCTTACCAATAGATTTCGAGCGCAGAGCTACTGTCTCGCAACGATGCAAGAGACTACTCGCATCAATCAGCGATCTTACTTCAAAATGCACGTTCTTATTCTGCTCCCCCACACCCGAATGCCCCTCCAGCAACTCGAGCGCACGAACCAGTTCATCCTGCAACGAAAGTAGATCTACACGACCATTGAGATTCATACAGCTCAGTACTCACTCAATAGATTGGGGTGATCCTTCTGGAGACGCTTCAGAAAACCAGAGGCTTGCGTAAGCTTTTGATGCAACTCCATAATTAATTCAGTCAGCTCCCTCTCTCTAGTTTGAAGGGCGGAGTACCGCTGACTTAGCTCACTATGATCCGCCCGCATCTTGGTAAGCAGCTTAGCCTGAACACCGTTAGTTCTCTCCGAGTTCGAAAGGCGATCTTTCAAAGTCTCAGAATACTCACTTAAACTTCTCAATTTCTCTTCGCAATCTTTCAAGGATCTTTCGGCGTGTTGAAAAGCTTCTTCACCTTTAGTTTTCTGATCGATCAAGCTCAGAACTTTTGATTCAAGATCAACACAAGCCCTTTCTGCAGTTTCGGCCCTCATAGCCAGATCATTTATTTCATGTCTATGTTTCTCAACAAGATCTACTTGGACTTCTTTAAATTTTTCGATATCAGACTGGAGCAGCTTGTTCGTATCAGATTGAAGAGAAAGCTTTTCTTCCAGACACTCAACCTCTGCCACCAACTCTTCTCTCTCGGCCTCCGCACGCTCAACTTTATCTGAATACTCAGAAACCTCTTTTTCTAACGCATAGATATCTGCACAACTCGATTTTTTGTACTGTTCAAAATCAGTTTCAACTATTTTCTTCTCGTTTTCTAGATCAGAAACACGATTCTTAAGATCACCAACGAGCCTTTTATACGGGTTTAGTAAAAACACCCAAATTTTCGAGCCTGGAGCAGAACCCTCAGAAATCTCCACATCATAATCACTTATACTTACCTCTCCAGCGCCCTCTACAAACAAGCGCTCGTTTTGGTATAGAGAGTAGTCAGCTCTTCCAACCAGAACAATTTCACTAAACCTATTCTGATGCTTAATTTCGCACAACTGACGAAAGATGTTTACCTCTTCACCATTTGCTTGGATGACCAACTTATTTTTTCCTTCGCTTCCAAGCTGATATCGATCGACCAATTCATCTACAGCTAGTGTTTTAATCACGTGCTCATACTTCTGGCGCAAACCAACCATAATACTCTTCAGCCCACTAGGCTGACGGACACTTGAGTACTCCGGTAAGCTGAACTCGAAAAGCTGGTTTAAGGAGGGATCGGTAACCACCGCGAGCTCTTCGATTTGTACATTTTTTCGACCAACTGATTTCCTACGTAGCGCTTCAGCTGCCGAAGGTAGAGGCTCGATAAGCACTATACGCGAGTAATTTTCGTCAAAATAGGGCTCTGGATCGCTACCCGCACCGATTACAATGAGTGTATTTGTCATACCTTAATCGCCCTACTCTCATTAAGCTCTGACTTGGTTTGACGGCCTTCTTGTTTTCCATGGAGTATATAGTGTACCAGCGGATTCATTCCTGATTCAGCGACGTCAGGGTTCTGCGACAGATACCATTGGGTCGAGAAATTCGCACTGGGGTCACGTCCTTCTGAGGCACCGCAAACAATATAGTGCTCAATCGGCATAATGGGCTCCGCCGCCACATCGGGATATTGCTCCAGGTACCAACCGGCATCAAACATTTTCGAATTTTTGATCGCCCGCACCTGATCGTCAACATCGTGCTTTTGTCGAGCCCGCTTATAGGAACCAGTCGCTAGGGCGGTTACGCTGCGTACCGGCGCAACAATACGCCAGGATTTACTGTCCTTTAACTTTTCAATTTCGATACTCAGGACCCACTCAGCATGCTTTGACGCTTTTAGTTCTCGCTCCAGCTGTTCAGCACGCAGTGTGGCCGTGCGTTTTGCGTTGCTCAGAATTTTCAGTTTTCTGTTTTTTCCCGCAATACTACCCTGCGCCTCTTCCAGCATTTTTTCCGTGCGGCTACGGCTAACTTCCAACTGGGCTGACTTGGCACTGTAAGCTTTCAGATCTTCCTGAACCTTCGCGAGGTGATTTTTGACCAATTTTAGCTCGTCTTCTTTAGTACGAAGGTGTGCATCTCGCTCTTCGAGTTTTATGGCTGATGCTTCCAGTAATTCTTGCGTGTTTTGGAGGCGTTTCGCCTGCTCGTCATACCTGACTGCAGCCTCTTTGTTTTCCAGCTCTAGCGTTCCTAGCTCTTTTTGTGCGTCATTCTGCGATTTTTTTACAGCAATGAGTTCAGCTTTCAGCTTCTTTTCATTTTGAAAAAGATCTTCAAGATCTTCCTGCGTTTGATGAAGCTGAAGTAAAAGCAAGTCGTTTTCAGATTTCAAGGTATCACGCTCGTCGCGCCTCTCTTCAAACTCCCGCTTTTGGCTTTCAATTTCTCTACTCAAGGCAAGTTCTTTTTCTTCAAAGGCCCCATGAAGCAGGTCAACTTTCTGCTCTAAAGCACTGATTTTTTGAATAGCGTCTTCACGCTGCTTAGCCTCAATCTCCAGCTCCTCCTGTACTTTATGAAGCTGTATTTCAAGCGACTCCGCTTCGGCCTTAAGCGCATCCTGACTCCTCTTCGCTTGGGCCTCCGTGCGCCGCTTGATATCAGTCAGCGCATCCGACACATCTACAACGGGCGCACAATACCCTTCGTCATTCAAAGGTATACTCACTGCTTCGAGCAAAGAGCATAGACGCTCAACACCTTCCTGCTGCTGTGCATAAAAAGACCCTGCCATTAACATCAACGGAGAGGCACGAGGAAGATCAACTTGCTCAGCTTGATAGGCCGCCCCCCCCTTGTAGCCGACGCCGGAAAGCCACTGCTCCAACCCGGCCGGCTCCTGCGCCAAAGCAAACGCATCGACGAGCAACGTATTGGCTCGATTATCTTTCTGAAAAGTGAGCATATGCTGGACTGAATCGCACCACTCAGAAAGAGCACTTTCAATACTGGCGCCCTCCTCCAGTGCTGCGGCCAAGGCGCGCTCCGGCCTGATGTGTAGCAGTATATAGATTGCGTTTCCCTCAACCACTTTCTCGATATCTGACTTCCGATACCAGGTCTCTATGTCATCGTCCTTTGCGGACAACCCCAGCGGGGCCAAGACAGTCGAGAGCTCTTGCCAGGGGGTGTAAGGGGTTGCTCCGATGATTAAGGCCATTCCGGCTTGCTCCAAAATACGCAGTTAATGATTACACGCGGCCATACACGTCTTTGAATCGAACAATGTCGTCCTCGCCCAGGTATGAGCCACTCTGGACCTCGATAAGCTCAAGCGGGATTTTCCCGGGGTTTTCAAGTGCATGAATATGGCCAAGGGGGATATAGACGGATTGGTCCTCCGTAAGCAGTTGGGTCGTTTCACCAATGGTCACTTTGGCTGTGCCGGACACAACAATCCAATGCTCTGCACGGTGGTGATGCATTTGTACGGAGAGTTTTTCACCAGGTTTTACGGTAATACGCTTTACTTGGTAGCGCTGACCGTTATCGATGGAGTCGTATTTCCCCCAGGGACGGTATACTTCACGATGGAGCTTATGCTCGCTGCGCGCATTACCCCTGATTAGCTGAACGATATCTTTGACCGACTGCACATCGTTCTTGTCCGCTACAAGTACGGCATCTTTGGTTTGAACAATAACAAGGTCTTTGACACCTACTGTGGTAACCAAAGCGTTTTCGGCAAAAATCAGGTTGTCCTGGCTGTTGTGACTGATCACATCGCCCTGATTGGCATTACCCGCTTCATCTTTATCAGCAACCTCCCACAGGGCCGTCCATGAGCCAACATCGCTCCACCCAGCATCCATGGGTACGACAACGGCAGAATCTGTGAGCTCCATGACCGCATAGTCGACTGACTCTGCAGGGCACGCACTGAACTCTTGCTCATTCACTCGAATAAAATCGAGGTCAGCACCCACCTCGGCCATGGCACGCTCACAAGCTGCGTGAATGTCCGGCCGCAGCCGCTTCAACTCGTCCAGGTAGCGGGCCGCCTTGAAGACAAACATCCCGCTATTCCAGTAGTATCCGCCATCAGCGACATACTGTTTGGCCAGTTCGAGGTTGGGCTTTTCTACAAACTGCGCCACTTGAAAGGCCTTTTCACCCTTTTTATCCCCGCGCTGTATGTACCCGTAGCCGGTTTCCGGACCCTGGGGCACAATACCAAAGGTCACAAGAGCACCTTGCTCTGCTAACGGGAGGGCATTGCGTACAGCCTGCTGGAATGCCGGGGTAGATTTGACGACATGATCAGCTGCAAGCACCAGGATAATCGCATCCGGATTTTTCTTTGCGGCGGTCATCGCTGCCAAGGCAATAGCCGGCGCGGTATTTCTGCCCACAGGCTCCAGAATGATGTTGTGCCCTAAATGGCCGGATTGCCGCATTTGCTCGGCTGCGATAAAGCGATGCTCTTCGTTGCAGATCAAAAGCGGCTCTTCAAGTTCCAGTCCTTCAAGGCGCTCTACGGTTTGTTGGAGTAAAGTGCTGGTGCCGTTGAGTTTCAGGAATTGTTTTGGGTAGAGCTCACGGGACATGGGCCAAAGGCGGGTTCCGCTGCCCCCGGCCAGGATTACGGGATAGATCACTGCTATTCCTCGACTTCGATTCGTTGTTTTGTGGTTGTTTAATGATGTCTGGTTTGGTTGCCACAGGTGTCGGATTACGCCCTTTGGGCTAATCCGACCTACTGGGGGCATTGTGCCTTTGTTCCTGGTTTGGGTGCCTTGGGTGTCGGATTACGGCCTTTGGCCTAATCCGACCTACTGGGACCTTGTGCCGTCATGAATAGTGGAGATGGCGGCATTTTCTTCGAAGTTTGGTGTTTTTCCGGGCTTATGTTGCCTGGTTGCGCACGCTACCGCCTACCTTGTCGGTGGTATAACCAGGAGGGGGGCGCCAAATTTGTAAAGGGATTTTACAGACTGAGGGGCGGGGATGCTACCGGCATTTGCGGGTTGGCGGGTGCGGTGGTTTATTTGGCTTGGGTGCCTCAGGTGTCGGATTACGCCCTGCGGGCTAATCCGACCTACTGGGAGCATCGTTTTGTCTACTCGGGGCCTTGGACGTGGTATACGGCGCGATCGAACACCAGGAATTTGTCGCAGGTGTAGAGGTCGTCGCCCAGGCAGATGAGGCCGTCGCGCTGAAGCTGGCCCGGGAATACCTGGGATTCGCTGACGATTTTGCCTCGCTGTGAGTCGTATTCCGCAATGCGGATGTGGCCTGCGGGGACGCCTCGGCTGTGGGTGAAAATCAGGCGGTTGGAGCGATGGTCTGGCATGTTGAGCACTTTTTCGATTTCGTGCCCAATTGTAAACCGGTCAATGACGCCGAAATTCGCATTCATGACGATGATTTCCCCCGGGTAGCGTGAGCCCCAGACAATGACTTCCGGCACGCCATCGCCGGTGATGTCTTGCTGGGCGAGCTGTGCGTTATTGACGGAATTATTCAAGGGCAATTCAATGCTCGTGATGCCCTGCCCGCCCTGATGCTGGTATACCTCCAGGACCTGCTCATGATTAGGGGACGAAGGCCTTCTTGGCACCAGGAGTCTCGGCGGTACACTACCGCCGGCATCAACCAGCGTGATATCCCGCGGCCGGTAGGGTAGCTGATTTACCGGGCGCTCTCCCAGGACGCTGCGGGATAGGTCTGCAATGTCAATTTGCACAAAGCGGTCGTACGTTAAGCCAAACAGCTCTTCTCGCCCGTCGCCGCTGAGGTCGACGGCATAAAAGTGGTTGATATCGTCGCGGAGGCGATCGATCACGATCTCGCCGGTTTCAAAGTCGACTATTTTATGGCGCGTTAGGCTCTCGTACACCAACCGGGGCCGGGTTCCACCCTCGTGCGCGAGCAGCGCTGGCCGACCATCCCAGGACGCCCGCCCCCGAAAGCTCGGGTGGTTTTCCAGTGCGACGCGCTCGGCGTTTTTACCCAGTGTGATCCGGTTGGCACTGGCGCTTCGGGTTTCATTGGTGACTGCGTTAAAACCAATCACCTCCAATTCGCCGCTGTCGGGATCGGCGTGGAAGGGGATGAGCTGCTCGTGGCGTCCAAACGCCTGGGTGAGCACACCTCTGTTTCCTTCGCTGTCGAGCGTGAAGAGCCCTCCGTCGATGCTACTGCCCGCGTGGACCGCAAGTTTACCCTCACCAAAGGGCACGACTGTGCGCGGATTACTCTGGCCGCGGGAGGCGATCTGTTCCCGGCGCAGCCATTGGTAGCTGTCGCCTTGCTTTTCAAGAATGTGGAGCCATTGAGACGTGCCACGCTCGACAATGACGAGGCCTCGCTCGCTGCCATCACCCCGATCAAACGTCAATATTTCGGTATTGTCGGTGCTGAACGCGGGCGCACCCAGGATGGGGAGCGTGTCGCGAACACTGCCAATCCGGTGATCAAAAATCTCAAGGGTGCGCTCGGCATCAGCCTCCTGCGGTAGCTGGGGGCGAACGAGATCGGTAATGCCGTTGCCGGTAAGGTCGAGGGCGTAAACACCATAGGGAAACTCAACGGCGCGGCCCGGCAGATTCACCAGCCGCCCCTGCATTTGGTGCTGTTGGCCGTCGGCACGTTGATAGACGGATTCGTAGCCATCACCACTGAAATCGGCAACATGGTAGATGCGCGAATCGCTGGACGGGGTGTGCCAGACATAGCGGCTAACCTCATAGGTCCGCGACGGGATGTCGTAGCGCAGCGCCGATCGGGTCGGCATGCCCTCGCGCTGATGGTAACCCAGCAGGATGGCAGGCTCGACACCGCCAATCACCTTGGCTTGATTGGCGCGGGTTTTCACGAGCTCATCGGGGAAGGTGGTGTCGTGTTTTACCCGGAAGTCGTCCAGGGCAATGACGATATAGCGGTCCGGATACACCAGGACAAGGTCCGACTGGCCGTCGCCATCATAGTCCATGATCCGCCGCGTGAGCAGTTCGCCGGTCGAGAAGCCTCTCGCCTCGATGTAGGTGTAGTCGACACGCCCTTCTTTGGCTTCTATGACGGCATAGGTCTGGCCATAATCGATGACGTTCTGCAGATGACCGTCGCCATTGTAGTCGACCCAGGGCTGCTTAATGGCAGCGCTGAGGGGGCTCTCATCATAGACGTGCACGCTGGCGGCATCGGAACTGATGTCGATGGCGACGCTTTGAACAACGGAGCGCTCGTTACTGACCTCCACATCTAGGTGCAGGGTGCCCAGACCGCCGGGAATGAGCCGCGACGTGGTGCCACGGATGCGGCCGGTGTCGTCGATCTCTAACCCCTCGGGCGCATTGATGAGATTGTAGGTGAAAGGCCCATCGAGTTCGGTGTTGTCGACGACGACTTGCCATGACTCCGGCTCGTCCAGGTCGGCGGGCCGGTGACTGATGCCGGCCACGTCGGGTAGCTCTCCGATCGTTTGCACGCTGAATGTTTGATAGTACTGCTGGACGCCGTTGTCAGCCACCAGCCGCAGCTCGTGGGTGCCTCTGCAGTCCGCCGTGAAAGTTCTCTCGTTGACGCTGACAACCATCAAGTCCACGTTGCAGCCCGATGGGCCCGACAGGTATTCCCAGTCGTAGGTCAGAAAGCCCCGTGGCGCCGTGCCCGCGTAGTCGGCTGAGAAGCTCACGGTTTCTGAGCGCTTGAAGACATCGGGCGCCTTCAGAACAGCCACGGGTGTCCGGTCAGTGGTATAGGGCCATGCAAACAATTCCAGAATGGCGAGTTCGGCTCTATTCCGGACCCCTTGGGTGCCCGTTTGCACCAGCTCAAGAAAACTGCTTCCCGCTCTCGAGCGGCGCACAGCGGTGAGCTCGGTGGTGCGCGCTCCGAGCAGGCGGACGCCGCCTGGAGCTGCGCCTTCAAACAGCTCTACGGAACCCCAATCGCTGTGAAAAAAGGTGCCGGTATACTCTTGATCCAGGACGTTGATGACCATGTCATCGGTGTAAACGGAATAGCCCAAGGTGACATTTTCGTAGACGAAGTCGGTAAATCGCATGAGGCCGTAGCCACCCTGAAGCTCGCCATGGATCAGGATTTCTATATCGCCGTCCCGGAGGGTGATGTTACGGAGTCTGAATTCCGACCGGACAATTTCAGTGCCGGCGGTATTGAAGCGTAAATCGATGGTCTGCTGGCCGTGAATGCGTCCACCACTGGCGAGTTCACAATTGTGGTAGCTGCCGATAATAACAACACGCTGCTCCTCTTCGTGGAGCGAGTGTCGGTAATCGCCAGAAAGACACAGCGGCTCCTCATCTGGACTGGGGGGCGCCTGGTATAGCAGCAGATCGGGGTACGGCACGTTATAGAGTGTCAGAACGGAATCGGCCGCCGTCTCGAGCAGTATGTAAAACGCGTTCAGCAAGTCGAGCGAGTTGCCCTGGGTGATGATTGCCCGGTTTTGCAGCCCGGTGTATTGCGGCGCGGGGGAGATGGGCACGAAATCGCGCACGACGTCGAGGTCGTCAACGGCGATTCGGTCATCTGCCGGGTCATCGGTGATGTAATCTTCCGGGGGCCCTCCGCTTCTGCTGCCGCAGGCGGCGAGGAGGGTCAGGGCAAGCACGATCGTTATGGGTTTGGCCACGGCGGAGGTTCCTTGTGCTAAGACGTTCGGTTTTTTGTTGGTTATTTTGGTGTTCCGTTGTTTTTTTGGGTTCGGTGCCTCTGGTGTCGGATTACGGCTGCGCCTAATCCGACCTACTCGAAGCCCTGGACGTGGTATACGGCGCGGTCGAACACCAGGAATTTGTCGCAGGTGTAGAGGTCGTCGCCCATGCAGATGAGGCCGTCGCGCTGGAGCTTGCCCGGGAATATCTGGGATTCGCTGACGATTTTGCCGGCGACGGGATCGTATTCGGCGATGCGGATGGAGGCTGCGGACACACTCCAGCGGTGGGTGAAGATCAGGCGGTTGGAGCGGTGGTTGGGCATGTTGAGTACCTGGTCGACGTTAGACCCGAGTGCAAAGCGGTCAATGACGTCAAAATTTGCATTCAATACTATGACATCCCCGCCGCTTGAGCGACTCCACACAATGACCTCTGCTACGCCATCGCCGGTGATATCCTGCCGGGAATAGCTCACAGGACGAGTAAGCCCCGTGAGCACCAGCTCTGTGGCTCTGAGGCCCTGACCACCCTGGTCCTGGTAACGCTCCACGTGTAGCCTTGCCTCACCAATTGCTCCCTCTCGCGGCACCAGGAGGCTTGGCGCTGCACTTCCGACATCATCGAGCAGCAGTGCATCCTCGCGCTGGTACGCGGACTCGGGCCACACGCGCTCGCCCAATGGGGTGAACGACAGATCCGTGGTGTCGATTTGCACAAACCGCTGGCGCGCCAAACCGAACAGCGACTCTTGCCCATCGCCATTGAGGTCACCGGTATAAAAGTGGCTGATGTCGTCGCGACTGCGTTCAGCCACGACCTCGCCTGTTTCAAAGTCGACCAGCGTGATGTGGGTAAGACCTTCATACATCAGTCGCGGTCTGTTGCCCCCCTCGTGGGCGAGCAACGCCGGTCGCCCGGCCCACGGCCGGCCCTGAAAGGGTAAGTGGCTTTCCAGTGCGACGCGCTGGGCGTTCTCCCCCAGGGTGATCCGGTTGGTAATAACGTTTTGCGTTTCACTCGCGGTCGCGTTGAAGCCAATCAGCTCCAGCTCGCCACTGTCGGTATCGACATAAAAGGGCATGAGTTGATCGTGGTGCTCAAATTCCAGCGCCATCGCCTCCCGGTTACCTTCGCTGTCAATCGTGATAAGCCCGCCGTTGTTCCAGCCGGTGGTGTGGAGTGCAAGCTTGCCTTCACCAAAGGGCATCACGGTGGCCGGGTTGCCGTTATCGCTGGTGACGATGTCCTCTTGGCGCAGCCATTGGTAGCCGTCACCCTGCCTTTCCAGGAAGTGGAGCGCACGGTGCTCGACGATGACGAGGTATGGCTGACCGGAATCGCCCCGATCGAGTGTCATCACGCCCGACGACGAGAGGCTGAGCGCGGGAGCACCCACAATGGGGAGCGTATCGCGGACATCGCCGGTGAGCGGATCGAATACTTCCAGGGTGCGTTCGGCGTCGGCGCTGCGGGGCAGCTGGGGGCGAACGAGATCGGGAATGCCGTCACCCGCCAGGTCCAAAACATAGACGTTACCCGGAAACTCTACGGCCTCCCCCGCCGCTTGTATGAATTCACTCTTGTTCAGGGCCGAACGGTTTCCAGCGTGGTGAAAGATGGACTCGTTACCATCGCCGGTAAAATCCGCGACATAATAGATACGCGAGAATGTCGTCGCGCCGTACCAGACATAGGGAGCGGCCGTATAGCTGCCCGACGGGATATCGTAGCGCATAGCCGAGTATCCGCTGCCGCCTCTGCGGTAGTAGCCCAGAAGGATTGCCGGCGTATTCCCACCGATCACCAGAGCCTGTATGGCACCGGTCTCGACCAGCACATCGGGAAAGGCGATGTTGTGCTTTACACGAAAGTCGTCCAGAGCAATGACAAGGTACCGGTCCGGGTAGACCAGCACGATATCCTGCTGGCCGTCGCCGTCGTAGTCCACTACTCGTCGCGTGAGCCGATTGCCTTTGGAGAAACCTCTGGCCTCGATATAGCGATAAGCGACCTCGCCATCCTTCGCCTGAAGCACGGCAAACGTCTGGCCATAGTCAATAACGCTCTGAAGGTGGCCGTCATTGTGGTAATCAACCCAGACCTCCTCCTCGGGGGAGTTGAACTGACCCTGGTCATAGGCGTTAACAGTGCTCGCGTTTGAGATGGCGTCGGCAGTTACGCTCTGAACCATGGCGCGTTCGTTGCTGATTTCAACATCAAAATGAAAGGTGTTAAGCCCGGAGCGGATCAGCCCCTGGGGGGTGCCGCTGATTTGGCCGGTGTCGTCAATCTGGAGCCCCGGGGGCTCGTTGACTAGCCGGTAGGTGAATGGCCCGTCGCGATCGGCGTTGTCGACGATAAGTTGCATTGACAGGGCCTCGTCCGTGTCGGTGGGCTGCTGACTAATATCGGTGACCTGAGCCAGAGAGCCGACCGTTTGCACACTGAACGGATGGATGTACTGCTCGACGCCGTTGTCGGCGACCAGTTGCAGTTCGTGGGTGCCCCGGCAGTCTGCCTCGAAAGCCTGCTCGTTGAAGCCGCCGGCAGTCAGTTCCACGGCACACCCTGAGGGCCCCGACAGGTGCTCCCAGTGATAGCTTATAAATCCGCGCGACGACGTGCCCGCGTAGTCGGCTTTAAAGTTGACGGTTTGGTAGTGCTCGATAACGTCCGGCAGTTCGACCGCGGCGACGGGCTCCCGGTCACTGGCATTGGGCCAGGCGAACAATTCCAGGATGGGGAGCTCGGATTTTTTCTCGATGCCCTGGGCGGTCGTCAGTGTCAGCTCAAGCACACTGCCCTGCATTGTTGGGCGGCGCCTGGCAGAGAGCTCGCTGCTGTTCATCCCGAACAGGTGGACACCGCCAATGGAGACGCTTTCCTGCACCCGCACTTGGCCCCAGTCGCTGTGGTAGAAATAGCCGGAATAGTGTTGGTTATCGACGTCGATGGTCAGGTCATCAGCGTATGCGGTAAAGTCTTGGGTGACGTTTTTGTAGGTGAAATCGGTAAACTTTACTACACCAAAGTCTTCATGAAGTTGACCATGTATCACAGCTTCTAAGCCGTCGTCGCGTAGCATCAGATGGCGGAAGGTGAAATCCGCCCCAACAATCGCTGTGCCCCCGAGACTGAAACGGAAATCGATGATTTTCTGACCGTGAAGAATTTCGCCACTGGCGAGCTCGCAGTCGTCGTAGCTGCCGATAATGATGCGGCGCTGATCTTCTTCGTAGACGGTGTGTTGGTAGCGGCCGCTGACGCAGTCCGGACCATCGTCATCAGAGAGGGATGGCACTTCGTAGCGCAAGAGGTCGGGGTAGAACCGCTCACCGACGGCCAGCGCGGATTCAACCCCCGACTCGAGGAGCGTGTAAAACGCATCCAGCAGGTCCAGCGAGTTACCCTGGGTAATGGTCGCCGCGGTCTGCGGCCCGATGTATTGCGGCGCGGGGGCGATAGGCTGGAAGTCGCGGACGACGTCAAGGTCGTCAATCGTGATTGGCTCCACCGATTCATCGGGATCGGGATCAAGACCGGGATCGGGGTCAGGATCGGGTTGTGCGGGACCTGTGCCTCCGCTTCCGCAGGCGGCGAGGAGGGTCAGGGCGAGCACGATCGTTATGGGTTTGGCCACGGCGGAGGTTCCTTGTGCTAAGACGTTCGGTTTTTTGTTGGTTATTTTGGTGTTCCGTTGTTTTTTTGGGTTCGGTGCCTCAGGTGTCGGATTACGGCTGCGCCTAATCCGACCTACTCGAACATTGGTGCTTTGTGCCGGTTGGGTGCCACATTGTCGGATTACGCTGCGCTAATCCGACCTACGCGATGCAGCGTGCCATTGTTCATGTAGGTCGGATTAGCCCAAAGGGCGTAATCCGACAATCCGGCACCCACCCCAATCAATGCGCCATTGTTCAAGTAGGTCGGATTAGCGCAAAGCGCGTAATCCGACAATGAGGCACCCCACCCAATCCAGAGCGCCCACCCTATCAATCGCTACCAAACAAATCCCGGGTGTAAACCTTGTCTTGCACATCTTTCAGGTCATCGCTCAAACGGTTCGCAAGAATCACGTCGCATTCCTGCTTGAATGGTTCCAGATCCTTGAAGACTTTGGAGTTGTAAAAGGTGTCTTCTTCCAGCACCGGCTCGTACACGACGACGTTGATGCCTTTGGCTTTGATGCGCTTCATCACGCCCTGCATGGCGCTGGCGCGGAAGTTGTCGGA
Organism: Marinimicrobium alkaliphilum; assembly: GCF_003259155.1. GTDB lineage: Bacteria > Pseudomonadota > Gammaproteobacteria > Pseudomonadales > Cellvibrionaceae > Marinimicrobium_A > Marinimicrobium_A alkaliphilum. The sequence goes on along the minus strand of NZ_QGMQ01000001.1, from coordinate 606,385 downwards.
GCCGGTTTTCATGATCAGGCGGTAGATGCCGACGGTTTTGGGCTGGCGTTTGATCACACTGTTGGCGATAAAGTCCTTCCGCGTGGAGTTGGCGTCGACGACAGCCTGAATGAGGTTGTTGGGCACGTCGTCGTAGTTGGCCAGCAGCTGGCGGGTGTCTTTGGGCAGGCAGTAGCCGCCGTAGCCGAAGCTGGGGTTGTTGTAGTGCTTGCCGATGCGCGGGTCGAGCCCTACCCCTTCGATGATCTGTTTGGTGTTTAGACCCCGCGTTTCAGCGTAGGTATCCAGCTCGTTAAAGTAGGCGACGCGCATGGCCAGAAAGGTGTTGCTGAACAGCTTGATGGCTTCGGCTTCGGTGCTGTCGGTGAACAGGATGTCGATGTCTTTTTTGACGGCGCCCTGCTTGAGCAGTTCGGCAAATTTTTTCGCGCGCGGGCTCTGCTCGCCCACGATGATGCGGCTCGGGTAAAGGTTGTCGTGCAGGGCTTTGCCTTCGCGTAAGAATTCCGGCGAGAAGATGATGTTGTCCGAGCCCATGAGCGCGCGCACTTCGCGGGTGTAGCCCACAGGGATGGTGGATTTGATGACCATGGTTGCGTGGGGGTTGACGGCCATCACGTCTTTGATGACGGCTTCCACGCTGCTGGTGTTGAAGTAGTTGGTTTCCGGGTCGTAGTCGGTCGGGGTGGCAATGATGACGAACTCGGCGTCTTGGTAGGCTTCCTGCTTGTCGAGGGTGGCCTTGAAGTTGAGCTCCTTGTTTTGCAGAAAATCTTCGATCTCGACGTCAACGATGGGGGATTGTTTGTTGTTGAGGCGGTTGACCTTCTCTTCGATGATGTCGACGGCCACGACCTGGTTGTGTTGCGCCAGGAGCATGGCGTTGGAGAGGCCGACGTATCCAGTGCCGGCAACGGCGATTTTCATAGGGTTGTCCTTAATGTGATGGCATATCATTTCGGGCCTGGGTGCGGCGTGCCTCTGATTTTACAGGCTACCGGCCAGACACGCTACCGCCCTGCCCTGGTAGGATGGCATTGTAGAGTTGTTGTGGCATTTGGTGCCAACACGCATTGTACGGCAATGTGAACGAGGCCTCAATTTTGGGTTGGGTGCCTCAGGTGTCGGATTACGCCCTTCGGGCTAATCCGACCTACTCCACCAATGGCACCCTGCATCCAGTAGGTCGGATTAGGCGTAGCCGTAATCCGACAAAAACACCACCAATACACCTAATGGCACCCTGTTCTGGTTGGGTGCCTCGGGTGTCGGATTACGCCTTTGGCTAATCCGACCTACTCGTAACCATTCGGGTTTTGGGATTGCCAGCGCCAGGCGTCGGTCATCATTTGGGCGAGGTCGTGTTGGGCGTGCCAGTTGAGGTCGCGTTTGGCTTTTTCGGCGTTGGCGTAGCAGCTGGCGATATCACCGGGGCGGCGGGCGACGATTTTGTAGGGCACGGGTTTGCCGCTCGCGGCTTCGAAGGCGTTGACCATTTGCAGCACCGAGTAGCCGGTGCCGGTGCCGAGGTTATAGGCGCGGCAACCGGCGTCGGTTTTGGGCAGCGCTTGCAGGGCCGCGAGGTGGCCGCGGGCGAGATCGACGACGTGGATGTAGTCGCGCACGCCGGTGCCGTCGACGGTGTCGTAGTCATCACCAAAAACGCTGAGTGCTTCGAGCTTACCGATGGCCACTTGGGAGACGTAGGGCAGCAGGTTGTTGGGGATACCGCTGGGGTCTTCGCCGATCAGGCCGCTCTCGTGGGCACCCACCGGGTTGAAGTAGCGCAGCAGGCTGATGTTCCAGCGGTCGTTCGGTACGGCAGCGCAGTCTTGCATGATTTCTTCGATCATGAGTTTGCTGCGACCGTAGGCGTTGGTGGCACTGGTGGCAAAGCTTTCGTCGATGGGGACGCTCACCGGGTCACCGTAGACGGTAGCGGAGCTGCTGAAGATCAGCTGCCAGACGCTGTGGGCCTGCATCGCTTCCATGAGGGTGATGGTGCCGCTGACGTTTTCCCGGTAGTAGGTGAGCGGGATTTGTGTGGATTCGCCCACGGCCTTGAGGCCAGCGAAATGCATAACGGCGGTGATGGTGTGTTCGGTGAAGATGCGGTCGAGGGCGGCGCGGTCGGCGATGTCGGCCTGGTAGAAGGCGGGGCGCTGGCCAGCGATGCGCTCGATACGGTTGAGCACTTCGAGTTTGCTGTTGCAGAGATTGTCGATGATGACGGGCTGATAGCCGGCGTTGATCAGTTCGACGCAGACGTGGCTGCCGATGTAGCCGGCGCCGCCGGTGACGAGGATGCTTTGGGGCATGGTTGCGTCCTTTCGTGAAAGCAGTTTGAATGAGATGCAGTATTGTAGCTTTTTTTTGGGTTGGGTGCCTCAGGTGTCGGATTACGCTTCGCTAATCCGACCTACGCAGACATCGGCACGCTGTTTCCAGTAGGTCGGATTAGCCCGCAGGGCGTAATCCGACAAGAACACCACCATGCCCGCCATTGGCGCGCTGATTCGGGCTCGGTGCCGGATTGTCGGATTACGCTGCGCTAATCCGACCTACGCAGACATCGGCACGCTGTTTCCAGTAGGTCGGATTAGCCCGCAGGGCGTAATCCGACAATGTGGCACCCCGCATCAACAAAACCGATCAATCGCACGGTGTTCGAGTAGGTCGGATTAGCCCGCAGGGCGTAATCCGACAATGTGGCTCCGAGCCCGCCAACGGCACCCGAGCCGGATCGGCGCCTTACGCGCGGTGGGGGGACAACAACTCGGCGTAATCATCAGGGCTGGCGGTGCCGCCCAGGGCGAGGAATGCGGGGTTGAGCAATGAGGGTTTTTGATTGTAAGTCAACGGTTCGCCGGTGTGGGCGTTGATGATCTCGCCGCCGGCGCTGCGCAGGATGGCGTGGCCGGCGGCGGTGTCCCACTCGCTGGTGGGGCCGAGGCGCGGGTAGACGTGGGCTTTGCCTTCGGCGATGTGGCAGATTTTGAGCGAGCTGCCCATGTTGGTGATGTCCGGCTCGTTGAACTGCTCGACAAATTCCTTGAACGCCGTGCTGTGATGCGCCCGACTGCCCATGACGTGCCACCCTTCCCGGCCACCGGGTAAGCCCTCCACGGAGAGGGTGTCATTCTCGCCTTGCGCGTGCACTCGATAGGCCCCCTGCTCTGCCGGCCCGCCGGCGAAGGTCAACCCGAGCGCCGGCGCGTGCACCACGCCCCAGATGGCTTCCGCCCCGTCGATCAGGGCAATGTTGACGGTAAATTCGTCGTTGCGTTTGATAAATTCCTTGGTGCCGTCGAGCGGGTCGATCAGCCAGTAGCGCTGCCACTGCCGACGCTCATCCCAGGGCACGTGGGCACTCTCTTCTGACAGTTGCGGGATACCCGGCGTCAAAGCGCGCAGACCCGCTTCGATACAGTGGTGAGCGGCCATATCGGCCTCGGTCACGGGCGAGTCGTCGGCTTTTTGGGTGATGTTGAAGCCGTCGCGGTAGACGGTCATGATGGCCTGCCCGGCTTCTTCGGCCAGACGGATTATTTGAGCGTAAGGGAGAGTTGAGTCAATCATCGCATTTTACTGATGGCATGCACCGGCAGTGTGATCGGCTGGGTGCGGTTTAACAGGTTAAGCAGCAACACCACACGCTCGTCACCGCGCGCAGTTTGTACGATGGCTTCAAGGTCCTTGAAGCAGCCTTCGGTGATCATTACGCGCTCGCCGCTGGTAAAGATCGGTTCGGGCGCGCTGCCATCGAGTTGGGCGCACTGCCGTTTTAAGCCTTCGATGATTTCATCAGAGACGATCTGCGGCTGGCCATTAAAGCTGACCACGCGCGCGACACCCCGGGTGGAGCGAATCACTCGCCAGTTGCTGAATTCATCGAGGTTGATAAACAGATAGTAAGGGAACAGCGGCTCCACCACCCGGCAAAATTTACCGCTGCGCTTGCGCATCATCGGGTGCATGGGCAGGAAACAGTCGAAGTTCTGATTTTGCAGGTGCTCCTGGGCACGCTCGGCTTCGCGCGGCTTGCATTGCACCAGATACCAGGCGCTCAAGGCTCTACCTCCTCGGCGGCGCAGGTGTGCACCTCGCGCCGCAGCTGTTCAATTTCCTGTTGTAAGGCGGCATGCTCGGCCAGTTTCACTTTGAGAAACCGGGCGGTAACGCGCGCTTTGTCCTCGATGCCCTTGGGCGTCAGCAGATAGGCGTAGGCTTGCTTGTTGGCGCTGTTTTTGAAGTTGCTGGCCTTGATGATGCCCTTTTGTGCCAGGGCTTTAAGGCAGTAGTTGACCTTGCCGACGCTGATTCCCATTTTCCGGGCCAGCTCGCGTTGGCTTAAGCGAGGGTCTTCGTCCAGAAGTTTAAGGACTTTGTAGCGGCATTCGTCCGTAAGCATGGTAGCCCGCACATGTGTTCATTGATTGAACACAATCATACGGGCTTTGTACTGGGGGTTCAAGGCAGGCGCTGGCTCAGCTGATCAGGCGCAACTTGCTGTTGGTGTTGGACTGGCGCTGGAGCCAAACGGCGTCGCCCAGTTCCTCGTGGGTGTTGTACCCGGTGGGGGCGTTCATCAGCAGTTCGCGCACCTGGTCGCATTTGTAGGTATGGCAGGCTTTGTCCAGCTCGTCGAGCAGGGCCTTGGTGGACTCCCAGCTCATGCTCTGCTCTTCCGCGCGCATGATGCGCAGGTGGTCGGTGCCGGTGACATTGTCTCCAATGAGCAGCTCTTCGTAGAGTTTTTCACCCGGGCGCAGGCCCGTGTACTCGATAGCGATATCGCCGTTGGTGTGAACGTCGTCTTTCACTTCCAGGCCCGAGAGGTGGATCATGCGCCGGGCCAGGTCGACGATTTTGACTGGCTCGCCCATATCCAGTACGAACACGTCCCCGCCCTGACTCATGGCGCCGGCCTGAATGACCAGCTCGGCCGCCTCGGGAATGGTCATAAAGTAGCGGATGATTTCCGGGTGCGTAACCGTGACCGGGCCGCCGTTTTTGATTTGCTGACGAAACAGCGGCACCACCGACCCGGACGAGCCCAACACATTGCCAAAACGTACCATACTGAAGCGCGTGGCGCGCTGGCGCTGGGCAAGGCCCTGAAGCACCAGCTCGGCCATACGCTTGGAGGCGCCCATGACGTTGGTGGGGCGCACGGCCTTGTCGGTAGAGATCAGCACAAAGGATTCGACCTCGGCGCGAATGGCGGCCTCGGCGCAATACCAGGTACCGTAGACGTTGTTGCGCACGCCTTCGACCACGTTATGCTCGACCAGCGGCACGTGTTTATAGGCGGCGGCGTGGTAGACCGTCTGCACGCCAAAGGTGCGCATGATGGTTTCCAGGCGATTTTCTTTTTGTACCGAGCCAATCAGAGGCACCAGCTTGATCTCGACATCGGGCATGGCAGCGATTTCGTCGCGCAGCTCCTGGTCGAGTTCGTACAGGCGGGATTCGTTCAACTCGAACAAAATCAGGCACTTGGGCTCCTGACGCAGGATCTGACGGCAGAGCTCAGAGCCGATTGAGCCCCCGGCTCCGGTCACCATCACCACCTTGCCGGTAATACAGGCGTTCAGAAGGGTCGGGTTGGCCCGCACCGGGTCGCGCCCGAGCAGGTCTTCGATGTCGACGTCGCGGATGTGTTCGATACGCGCCTTGCCACTGACGATGTCCGGAATGGCGGGCACGGTCATCACTTCCACTTGCAGCGGCTCCAGGCGCTTGATCACCCGCGCCCGCGCCGAGTTGGGACTGCCACCCAGGGCCAGCAGCACCCGGTTGCTGTTGTGGGCGCGCAGCAGCGGCTCAATCATGTAGGGCGGGTGGACCTTGATGTTGGCGAGGACGGTACCGTGCAGGGTCGGGTTGTCATCCACAAACGCGACCACTTTAAAGGGGGAGTTCTGCAGCGCCTGGGTGAGCTGGTGGGCGGTGTACCCTGCCCCGTAGACCACCACGGGCTGCTTGTTGCCCCCGGTGCGCCGGTTGAGCATCAGAATGATGTTGCGCACCAGCAGACGCGGCCCGCCCATAATGATCAGCGCCAGGGCAACATAGATAAAGGGCACTGAGCGGGGAATAAAGGCGTAGGTCAGAAAGGCGGCGAAGGCGAGCACCAGGCCCGAGACGCAAATGCAGCCCACAATGGTGAGCATGGCGCGGGTGCCCATGTAGCGCAGGATCGCCCGGTACATACCCATGCGAATAAACAGCAGCAGGGTCACCGTGAGGGTGATCAGTAAGGTGGTGGCTTCTTTGGTGGTAAAGGGAATGGCGACGGTGCCCAGCCGCAGGGTCATGGCAGCGTAGAACGCTAGAGCAATAGCGGCCGTGTCGTAAACGATCGAGATAACGCGCTTGGTGGTTCTCGACGACTCGAAGAGGGCTTCCAGCATTACCGGGTGTCTCCTTGGGGTCAGCAACAGGCGATGATTCCGTCCGCCCTGGCTGATGTACCGTTCAATGTGCGCCAGTATAAAGCAAGGTTGTGCTCATTGTGCACCGATTTAACAAGCTTTTGATGGGTTTTAACAAACTTATGACAAATTGATACAAGAAATATGCCATCAAGCACTGAACGATCTTTAGGTGAGCAGGTTTTGGGGTTTTCTGGGATAACAGGCATCGGGGAATGGTAGGACCAGGCGGATTCGAACCGCCGACCTCTACCATGTCAAGGTAGCGCTCTAACCAACTGAGCTATGGTCCTGTCCCGATGTGGCGCGCACTTTACCAAGGTCTTTGGGATTGCTCAAGTGTTTTTTGTGGTTGGATGTTCAGAAAAGAATTGGGTGCCTCAGGTGTCGGATTACGGCTTCGCCTAATCCGACCTACTCGAACATTGGCACGCTGGGCCGGGTTGGGTGCCGCTTTGTCGGATTACGGCTTCCCTAATCCGACCTACTCTTACATTGGCACGTTGTATCCAGTAGGTCGGATTAGCCCGCAGGGCGTAATCCGACGATGAGGCACTGCACATGGGTGCGGCTTTGTCGGATTACGGCTTCGCCTAATCCGACCTACTTGGACATCTTGGCGACGTCGAAGGTTTTGGTCAACGCCGCTACGGCGCCGCCGATGTTGGACAACTCGGCGGGCAGAATCATGGTGTTGGTCTCTTTCGCCAGCTTGCCGAACTCGCGCACGTACTGCTCGGCGACGCGCAGGGACACGGCTTCCTGACCACCCTCGTTGTTAATGGCTTCGGCAACGCGACGGATACCGTCGGCGGTGGCTTCGGCGATCAGCTGGATCTCGCGGGCTTTACCTTCCGCTTCGTTGATCTGGCGCTGCTTCTCGGCTTCGGACAGGTTGATGGTTTCCTGCTTCTGGCCTTCTGACACGTTGATTTTGGACTGACGCTCACCCTCAGACTGAGCAACCACGGCGCGACGCTCACGCTCGGCGCGCATCTGCTTCTCGAGCGCGTCCAGGATGGTGGCGGGCAGCTCGATGTCGGCGATCTCGTAACGCAGCACTTTCACGCCCCAGGGCTTGGCCGCTTCGTCCAGCGCCAGCACGACCTGTTCGTTTATGGTCTCGCGCTCTTCAAAGGTCTTGTCCAGGTCGATCTTACCCACCACCGAACGCAGGGTGGTCTGGGCCAGCTGCATACCGGCGTAGCGGTAGTCGTTGATGCCGTAGCTGGCCGCTTTGGGGTCAACCACTTGCAGATAGATGATGCCGTTGACCACCACCTGAATGTTGTCTTTGGTGACACAGGCCTGACGTGGCACGTCGATGGCTTCTTCTTTCAGGGTGTGGCGGTAGGTGATTTTGTCCACGAACGGGATCAGGATGTGAAAGCCCGCTTCCAGGGTCTTGGCGTACTTACCCAACCGCTCCACCACAAAGGCCGAGCGCTGGGGCACGATCTGGATGGTCTTGACGAGGGTGAGGACGACCAGAAAAAGAAAGACAAAAGCAATAATTGTTGCAATTTCCATGCATTAGCTCCAAAAGTTCAGTTTATTAAGGGTGTTACTGTGGTTCGTTGTTTTGAGGCGCCTGGCCGCTGACGGTGAGCTGGATGCCCTTGTTGCGCAGTACCCAGGCCGCATCGCCGGCCTTGAGCGGCTCGTCGGACTCGGCGTCCCACTTGGCGCCGTGCAGTTGGACGGTGCCCGTCCCCTGAACAAAGTCCGACAGCACCTTGACCCGGGTGCCCACAAAGCCGGTGTCGTCCAGGTTCTTACTGGAACGGCCAAATACTCCGCCATGCATCCAGCGCTTGCACTGGCGGCGCAGGCCGAAGAGCGCGGCAAGGCTCAGCAGGGAAAACACCACCAGCTGCGACGCCAGGGAGTCCAGTACACCGACGGCCACCAGGAGGCCCACGATCAGCGCGCCGATGCCGAAGAAGATGGCGATCAGCCCCGGGGCAAACAGCTCGGAGATCAACAGCACCAAGCCAATCAGTATCCACAATGCATAATCCGGCATAAATCATCCTTCCGTTGATAAGCGAGGCGGTAGTATAACGCGGGAGTGTCACTTTGGGGGCGGGCTTGTGCGCCAACGGTTCTTAACACTTTTTGAGGGGGGCATGGGGTTTACTTGAACCGCCGGTCGGCTTAGTGTTGACACTGTTTTGCCCGGTGATCTCGGGGGTAGAATAAATAATATTTATCTTTATAATCAGAACCGGATCAGGAGACCTGCAGTAGGCAGCCAAAAATAAGCACCACCATAAAGAAGTTCTGCATCACTAATAAGTTGGGAATACCGGAAAGCTGGCTTTTTACCCACACGAAAAGACAGCGCTGACTTCCCGGATTCCCCTGACCGATTAATTGGGAGCGACTAATGAAGACAATCAAAGGGCCCGCACTCTTTCTAGCGCAGTTCTGCGGTGACGAAGCACCGTTCAATACCCTGGAAAACATTGCCAAATGGGCTGGGGATCTGGGTTACAAAGGGGTTCAGATTCCGTCCTGGGACAAGCGTATCTTCGATCTGGAGCGCGCCGCCAACGACCTGGACTACTGCAAACAGGTACAAGACACTCTGGCCAAAAACGGCCTGCAAATCACCGAATTGAGTACCCACCTGCAGGGCCAGCTGGTCGCCGTGCACCCGGTGTACGACGAGATGTTCGACGCCTTTGCCCCGCCCGAGGTACACAACAACCCGGACGCGCGCCAAAAATGGGCGGTCGAGCAGATGATGTTTGCCGCCAAGGCCAGTAAAAACCTGGGCCTGACCGCTCACGCCACCTTCTCTGGCGCCCTGGCATGGCCCTTTGTCTATCCTTGGCCCCAGCGCCCGGCGGGCCTGGTAGAAGAAGCCTTTAAAGAGCTGGCCAACCGCTGGAAGCCGATTCTGGACGCCTTCGACAAGGCCGGCGTGGACGTCTGCTACGAGATCCACCCGGGTGAAGACCTGCACGACGGCGCCACCTTTGAGCGTTTCCTGGCCGCAGTGGACAACCACCCGCGCTGCCACATCCTCTACGATCCCAGCCACCTGATTCTGCAACAGCTGGATTACATTGCCTTCCTGGAGAAGTACAAGGATCGCATCAAGTTGTTCCACGTCAAAGATGCCGAGTTCAACGCCACCGCCGAGCAGGGCGTTTACGGCGGCTACGAGGGCTGGGTCGAGCGCGCCGGTCGCTTCCGCTCCCTGGGCGATGGCCAGATCGACTTTAAACGCATTTTCTCCATCCTGACCGCCAACGATTTTGACGGCTGGGCCGTGATCGAGTGGGAATGCTGCCTGAAACACCCGGAAGCCGGTGCCGAGGAAGGTGTGAAGTTTGTTAACGAGCACATCATCCGCGTGACCGAGAAAGCCTTTGACGACTTTGCCGGTGGTCAGACGGATGCCCAGCGCAATCGCCGTATTCTCGGCTTGGGAGGCAAGTAATGGCAGACGCACGCGTACGACTGGGGATGGTCGGCGGCGGCCAGGGCGCCTTTATTGGCGGCGTCCACCGCATTGCCGCGCGTATTGATGACCGCTACGAGCTGGTGGCCGGTGCCCTCTCCTCCAAGCCTGAGGTCGCCAAAGCCTCGGCTGAGGAGCTGCACATTGCCCTCGACCGCTCCTATGATTCTTACGAGGCCATGTTCAAAGCCGAGGCGGCGCGCGAAGACGGCATTGAGGCGGTCGCCATTGTGACCCCCAACCATATGCACTTCCCGGTAGCCAAGGCCGCGCTTGAGGCGGGCATCAATGTGATCTGCGATAAGCCGGTCACCCGCACGCTCGAGGAAGCGGAAGAACTGGCACAGATTTGTGCGAAAAGTGATGCCTTCTTTGCCCTGACCCACAACTACAGCGCCTACCCGCTGGTGCGCTATGCGCGCGAGCTGGTGGAGCAAGGCAAGCTGGGCAATGTGCGCCTGGTGCAGGTTGAATACCCGCAGGAATGGTTGACTCAGGCGTCCGAGCCGGGCAACAAGCAAGCCGACTGGCGCACCGACCCCAAGCGTTCCGGTAAAGCCGGTTGCCTGGGCGATATCGGCACCCACGCCTTCCAGTTGGCGACTTTTATCTCGCAGCTGGAGCTGGATGCGGTGAGCGCGGATCTGACCGCGTTTGTCGAGGGCCGCGCAGTGGACGATAACGTCCACGCGATGCTGCGCTTTAAAGGCGGTGCCAAGGGCATGCTCTGGTCAAGCCAGGTGGCCCCGGGTTGTGAGAACGGCCTGCGCATTCGGATCTTTGGCGATAAGGCCGGGCTCGAATGGGCGCAAGAGAAACCCAACGAGCTGTGGCTGACGCCGCTGGCCGGACACCATCAGCGCATCACCCGCCGGGACGACAATATCGACAGTGATATTGCCGCCCGCGGCATCCGTATTCCCTTTGGTCATCCCGAGGGTTATCTGGAAGCGTTTGCGAACCTGTATACTGACGTCGCTGACGTGCTGGTGGCCAAGCGCAAAGGTGAAAAACACCCGATTGAGGCCTGGATTCCCGGCATCAACACCGGGGTGATGGGTATGCGCTTTATCGACGCCGTGCTGCGTTCGTCAGACGACGACGGACGCTGGACAACCATGAAAAACAACAAACAATAACCCAGAGGATTACCTGCTATGAATACAGCTAAACTGGATGCCAACGGTATCCATCGTTCACGTTTGTTTGCCGGGGTGTGCCTTGCACTGTTCCCCACGGCCTTCTCGTTTGCCCTGGTGGGCGGGATTCTGGGCCAACTGAAAACCGAGTTCATTTTGACCAACGCCGACGTCGGCTTTATCGGCGGCGCGGTACTTTGGGGCATGGCCCTGTCACTGATTGCGGTAGCACCGGTGCTGGAAAAAATCGGCCTACGGGTCGCCGCTGCCGGCGCCTTTGTCGGCCACCTGGTCGGTGTCTCGCTGTTGTTGCTGGCCTACTTCTCGGCCGGTTCACCGTCAGGCTTTTGGATCCTGTTCCTCGGCGCCATCTGTCTGGGTATCGGTAACGGCCTGATTGAAGCCGCCGGTAACCCGATGACCGCTGCACTCTATCCGGAGCGGAAGACCGTCAAGCTCAACCACTTCCACGCCTTCTTCCCGGGCGGCATGGTGGTCGGTGCCCTGCTCGGCTGGTTGATGTTCCAGATCGGTTCTATCGGTGCACTCAACCTGGGTCACTGGACTGTGCATATTGCGGTCATGTACATCCCGATTATTGTTTACGGTGCGATGATTCTGCCGCTCAAGTTCCCCAAAACCGAAACCGCCGAAGCGGGCGTACCGGTGGGTGAAATCCTGCGCTATACCCTGACCCACCCCATTGTGTTGCTGCTGATCTTGATCAAAATGATCACACTGTCACTGGAGCTGGGCCCCATGCGTTGGATTCCGGACGTGTTGGAAAACGCCGGCATGCACGGACTGTTGGTATTTGCCTGGATCACCGGTTTGATGGCTGTGCTGCGTCTGTTTGCCGGCCCGGTTGTTGAGCGCCTGGCGCCGACCGGCATGCTGTTTTGTTCAGCGGTATTGACCGGCCTGGGTCTGATCATGTTCGCCAGCTTTGAGACCGGTATCGTCAAACTGCTGTTTGCCGCCACCGTCTTCGCCTTTGGTGTGGCCTTCTTCTTCCCCACCATGGTGGGCTTGATGAGCGAGCGCTTCCCGAAAGCCGGTTCTGTGGGCATCGTACTGATGATCGGTGCCGGTATGGCCGCCTCCGGTACGCTGCAAGGTCAGATGGGTGTGATTGCCGACCGTTACATGCCGGATGCGTTGGATGAACAACGCACTGTGCGCGTAATGGAGCAAGTGCAAGAGCGCTTCCCGGCCTATGTGGATCAGGCCCGCGCCGCAGGCGATGATCTCGATGAGCTGGCGAGACTGGGCTTCCTCCCCGAAGACCTGGAGAACGTTATCGGACACAACGAGCGCGCTCTGAGCTACTACCGCAGCAACAACGAGCTGGACGGCCAGCTGACCGGTAATGCCCTGCGCTCACTGCTCGACAGTGGCCTGGCAGAAGAAGGTGAGCTGATTGAAGAAGCTGGCGCTGTGCTGCGCCCTGCTGACAACTACGGCGGCCGTATGGCATTCCGCTGGGTCGCACCGGTAGCCCTGATTGTTGCCGCGTTCTTCGCCATCATGTTCCTGCAAGATCGCAAGCGCGGTGGTTACCGTGCAGTAAAGTTGGATGAGAACACCGGCGCACAATAACCGCCCCGGTTGTTTACAACGAAAAACGGCGCCCTCAGGGCGCCGTTTTTTTATGACCTACTTAAACAATGGCACGCTGTGCCCAACCCGAAACACCGTGCCGACGCTTATGTAGGTCGGATTAGGCCAAAGGCCGTAATCCGACAAAACGGCACCTTGTCGATATTTGCGTGCTTCATTGTCGGATTACGCTGCGCTAATCCGACCTACTGGATACAACGCGCCAATCGTTCGGGGTTGGATGTTTTTGTCGTATTACAATTTGCGATTGTTCGAGTAGGTCGGATTAGCCGCAGGCGTAATCCGACACTTGAGGCACCAAACCAGATTCACACCTGGCGATTAATGCTGACGTTCAACATGCCGGCGGACCGCGTCCATCCCACCTTCTAGCCCATAGTGCCTAAGCAACTCAGACACTCTGGGATCTTCACAGATTTCCCGCGTTTGGGTCCACATCGACTGATGCCATTGGCTACGCCCCAGCAGCTGGTAGGATGAGCAGCGTTCGTAGCCTTTGGAGCTCATATGGGCGCTCCAGTAAAGAGCGCCGATTGGTCTGCCTGCTAAAACTACAAACAACGCAACATAGCAAATGTAGATCGACAGTTTATAAGGTCTAGAACTCGAAAGTCGCTCTTTACTATAGAAGGGAATGCTAGCTGTCAGAACCATCAACCCTAGACCAGTAAGAAACACTCCCGGTGCAATTGTATGAAGGTAGTGAACAACAACGACCGGCGGTGAAACAGCGAGAGTTTTTAAGAGCGGAACCAGCTGGTAATGAATCGCCCACAGACCAGCCGCCATAAGAGGCACCCCAAAGGCTGAAAAACCCAAAAAAGCTTTTATTTTTCTCACATAGATCTCCTCAAATACTTTTGGCGATAGATTTTGAGTCGTGAAAAAATCAGCCTTTTACCCTCAGAGCTCAACGTTCGAATAACACGACCCGCCAAGCCGTAAATCTCACCTGTAATCTCATTCCCTTTTTTCGCGACGCTCTCCTCTACATCATCCATTAAAGACAATATGTACTTACTTAGCCTATCGTCAGAGTCGACTAGGCTCAAAGAAAGCCCAACAAAAAAAGCGAACTAATACCTGCCACAATAGGAATGACGACAGGAACTGCTACGGCAGTTGCAGCCCCAAGAGCAATAACTCCCGTTGCAGCCAAATATCCCGAAAAGCCGGCAATCGCTAATTTAATCAGGTCGGCGCTCAAGTTAGAAACCCAATGCGCCCAGCGATATTCTTCTTTAAAAAACCATTCATAGGTTCTCAGGGTCAAGGACATGACCGCCGTTATCACGAAACTGGTTTTTGCTGCCGCACGGATACCCTTTCCGCCGATGCCAAGCTTTAACATTTGGGTATTGGACGCCAGATATCGGGTACCTCTGATGATTCTTCGCAGTCGGTGATTACCTTTGAAAACGATATACTCTTGTCCGTTTCTTACTGTTGTGTAGTATTCCGTCAACAGCCCACCTGACCGCATCAGGTCTCTGGCAAGTACAGACAGCAATGCGATATCTCTCGTTAAGGCCGCATGGTCCTTGGCAACATCCAACGTTGAGCTGATCAACTCAACGCCGGTAAGGCGGCTGAGCTTTTCTTCGATCTGGGCGGGGGACTTCCCGAGGTCTTTTTGCGTGTATATCCACATCGTGAGAAACTCCTTCTGATTCAGGATGTAGATATCAACCTCTTTGGCGGCTTGGTGCTGGCGTTGTGCGTGGTAGGAATAGTAATGGGAATTGCCGTAAAGCATTTTGATCCTCCTTGATCTTGCGCAGCTCAGTTCCCTAAAAACTTGGAGCCTGCAGTAGGTGATGAGTAGACGGTAATGCTAGCAAGCGACGGCAATTAGGCCAAGCTCGGGAAAAACTTAAAATCGCGATTAGTGACTCACGTCACATATTGTGTCTTCGGCAACAGCGCCGGATTAGGCCAAAGGCCGTAATCCGACAGAACGGCACCTTGTCGATATTTGCGTGCCTCATTGTCGGATTACGCTGCGCTAATCCGACCTACTCAAACAGTGGCACGTTGTGCCCAACCCGAAACACCGTGCCGACGCTTATGTAGGTCGGATTAGGCCAAAGGCCGTAATCCGACAGAACGGCACGTTGTACCCGCATATAATGGCATCTTGCTTTATCCACCTAACCGGGTTTTGAAATCCTCGTACCCAAACTCGCGCACAACCTGCAACTCATCGGTACGGGAGTCCCAAATCGCGATGCTAGGCAGGCGGATGCCGTTGAAGGTGGTGGTTTTGACCATGGTGTAGTGGGCCATGTCATCGAACACCAAACGCTGGCCAACCTGCAACGGCTGGGCGAAGCTGTAATCGCCGATGACGTCACCCGCCAGGCAGGTCATGCCGCCCAGGCGGTAGGTGTGCGGTTTTTCCTGCGGCTCCCCTGCCCCGAAAATATCGGCGCGGTAAGGCATTTCCAGGGTGTCGGGCATATGGCAGGTGGCGGAGGTATCGAGAATCGCCTGATCCAACCCGTTCCAGATCAGATCCAGCACTTCGGCCACCAGCACGCCGCTGCGAATGGCGACCGCCTCGCCCGGTTCGATATACACTTGCACGTCGTAGCGTTGGGCAAAGTCTTTGATGGTCTGAATCAAGTCATCGACTTGATAGTCTTCTCGGCTGACATGGTGTCCGCCACCAAAATTGATCCACTCCATTTTGTGCAGGTAGGGGCCGAACTTTTCTTCCACCGCTTTGAGGGTACGCTGGAGCGGCGGCAGGTCTTGCTCGCACAGGGTGTGAAAGTGCAAGCCGGTGATACCGTCGAGGGCGTCGGGATCAAACTGGGAGATCGGCGTACCCATGCGCGAGCAAGGCGCGCAGGGATCGTACAGGGGCACGTCGCCTTCCGAGTGTTCCGGGTTGATGCGCATGCCGAAATGCAACTCGGGGCGCTGCTTTTGGGCCTCAAGGGCGAGCCCTTTAAAGCGCTGCCATTGGCTGAAGGAGTTGAAAACGACGTGGTCGGAAATTTTCAGAATTTCAACCAGGTCTTCTTCCTTGAAGGCCGCAGAATAGGTGTGGACTTCGCCGCCGAAGTATTCGCGCCCCAGTTGAGCTTCATGCAAGCCGCTGGCGCAGACACCGCTCAGGTATTGCTGGAACAATGGTGCCAGGTTCCAGGCGGAGAAGGCTTTGAGGGCGGCCAGAACCTTGGCGCCGCTTTCGCGCTGGACGCGGTTGAGGATTTTGAGGTTGTCCTCGACCGCCGCCCGGTCGATCACGTAACAGGGAGATGGCACGCGGATGGGGTCAAAGCGATCGAAATAGCGGCGTTTTTGCATGGTTGTTTCGGGGACCATAATTAGATTAAGTTAATACGATTTACCGTTGTTCAAGTAGGTCGGATTAGCGCGAAGGGCGTAATCCGACAAAGCGGTACGTTGTCGATGGTGAGGTGCCTCAGGTGTCGGATTACGCTTCGCTAATCCGACCTACGCGATACACCGTGCCAATTTTCTGTGTCCCGTGCCGTTGTTCAAGTAGGTCGGATTAGCGCGAAGGGCGTAATCCGACAAAACGGCACGTTGTCGATGGTGAGGTGCCTATACTACTCGGGACGTTCGCGCGACAGCTCTACTTCCCACGGGAGGCCGTGCTTGTTGAGCGCTTCCATAAACGGATCCGGGTCGAGTTGTTCCATGTTCCACACGCCCTTCTGCATCCATTTGCCTTGCAGCATCATCTTGGCGCCGATCATGGCCGGGACGCCGGTGGTGTAGGAAATCGCCTGGGATTTCACTTCCCGGTAGCACTCTTCGTGGTCGCAGATGTTGTAGATGTACACAGACTCTTTCTTGCCGTCTTTAAGGCCGTGGGCCACGATACCGATACAGGTCTTGCCCTTGGTGCGCGGGCCGAGGCTGGCGGGATCGGGCAGCAGCGCCTTGAGGAACTGCAGCGGAATGATTTTGTGACCTTCAAACTCGACCGGCTCAATGCCGGTCATGCCGACATTTTCCAGCACCTCAAGGTGCTTGAGGTAGCTGTCACCAAAGGTCATCCAGAAACGCGCCTGTTTGATTTCCGGGAAGTGCTTGGTGATGGACTCCAGCTCTTCGTGGTACATCAGGTACATTTTCTTGGGGCCAATACCGCCCGGGAAGTCGAACTCGCGGCATTCGCTCAGGGGCGGCGTCTCGACCCAGTCGCCGTCTTTCCAGAAGCGACCGTTGGCGGTGACTTCACGGATATTGATCTCCGGGTTGAAGTTGGTGGCAAACGGATAGCCGTGATCGCCCGCGTTACAGTCGATGATGTCCAGGGTGTGGATTTCATCCAGATAGTGCTTTTTGACGTAGGCGGTGTAAACGTTGGTCACACCCGGGTCAAAACCTGAGCCCAGCAGCGCCATCAGGCCCGCCTTTTCAAATTTTTCCTGGTAGGCCCACTGCCATTTGTACTCGAACTTGGCTTCATTCGGCGGTTCGTAGTTGGCCGTGTCCATGTAATGCACGCCCGCTTCCAGGCAGGCATCCATGATGGTCAGATCCTGGTACGGCAGCGCCACGTTAATGACCAGCGAGGGCTTCTCTGCTTCGATCAGTGCCACCAGCTCGGGGACGTTATCCGCGTCGACTTTGGCCGTTTTAATCGGGCGATCCAGTTGCGCGGCAATCGCATCGCACTTGGACTGGGTACGGCTGGCGAGCACGATTTCGGAAAAAACCTCCGGCACCTGCGCACATTTATGGGTGACAACACCGCCGACACCGCCGGCACCGATAATCAATACTTTAGACATGCGTCTCTCCTGTTAACGCTCGAAATAGGTGTAGCCGCGCAGGCTCTCGGTAAATGCACTCAACATCTGCTGGCGTTCGCTCACGCTGATACGGCCGTCGCGCACCGCCTGCTCGGCGGTTTTACGAAACTCTTTGAACATCGCCTGCGGATCGTATTCCACATAGCTTAGTACATCGGCAACGCTGTCGCCGTGAAGTTCATGGACAAAGTCCAGGGTGCCGTCGGCATTGATGCGCACGCTCGCCACGTTGGTGTCACCAAACAGGTTGTGCAGATCGCCGAGGGTTTCCTGATAGGCACCGACCAGGAACACACCCAGATAATATTCTTCACCCTCTTTGAGCGGGTGCAGGCTGACGGTGCTGCTCTCCCCTTCCGGGCCGGCAAACTTGCTGAGCTTGCCATCGCAGTCACAGGTCAGATCGGCAATGATCGCCTGCCGTGTGGGCTCTTCATCCAGCCGGTGTATGGGCATCACCGGGAATACCTGAGAAATGGCCCAAGCATCCGGCAGCGACTGAAACACACTGAAGTTGCCGTAATAGATGTCCGCCAGTTGCTGCGGCAGCACTTCCAGCTCCTGCGGGATACGCTTCATCTGCGGCAGCAGGCTGATGATTTTTTGCAGGCCGGCCAGACACAGGTTTTCGGCCAGCGCACGCATGCGCAGGCTGACATCGCCCCGGTGAAACGCCTCACGCACCTGGTCGCGGTAGTAGAGCACGTCGTTGTAACTTTCGTGCAGGCCTTCCAGCGTAATTTTGTTGACGATGTGCCACAGGTTGGTGACCTGCTCGTGCCACTCTTCCGACAGTTCACTTGGCGTCGGCGCGGGGTCGAAGTTGCTGACGTCGAGTACGTTGAACAGCAGTACGGCGGTGTGTGCGACGGTCGCCCGACCGGACTCGGTCACGATGGTGGGGTGCGCAATGTCGTGGGCATCCAGGGACTCCTGAATGGCTTCCACCACGTCGACACAGTACTCCTTGATGCCGTAGTTGCGGCTGTAGCCGCTCACGGTGCTGCCCGTACCGTCGTAATCAATCGCAAGACCGCCGCCCAGATCGATATAGCCCAGGGGCGCGCCCTCTTCCACCAGATCGATGTAATAGCGGCAGGCTTCGAGCACACCGGCGCGGATGCTGCGGATGTTGGGAATCTGTGAGCCCAAATGAAAGTGCAGCAGCTGTAGGCAGTGCAGCAGACCGGCATCGCGCAGGGTGTCGATAACACTGACCAACTGGATCGTGGACAGACCGAAGAGACTGCGATCGCCGCTGTCTTCAGCCCAGTGGCCTTCGACTTTGGTGGACAGTTTGAGGCGCACGCCGATCAGCGGGTCTACACCCAGCTCGCGGCTGCGCTCGATGATGATGGGCACTTCGGCCAGAGTTTCCACCACAAAAAAGCATTTGAAACCGAGCCGCCGCGCCTGCAGCCCCAGATCGATAAACTCGGCGTCTTTATAGCCGTTGCAGATGATCAGGCTTTCGCGATTGCTCAAGCTCGACATGGCGATCATCAGCTCGGCTTTACTGCCGGCTTCCAGACCGTGGTTGTAGCGCTCGCCAAAGCGGGCAATTTCCGCCACCACATGGCTTTGCTGATTCACTTTGATGGGAAAAGCACCGCGGTACTCGCCCTGATAGCCACAGGCACCGATGGCTTCCGCGAAGGAGTCGTTGAGGGCGCTGATGCGTCCGTCGATCAGGTTTTCGACCCGCAGCAATACCGGCATGTCCAGCCCGCGTTGTTGCAGGCCCTGGATAACCTGGGGGATGGATACGGCGGTGTGATGGCCGTTATGGGGTGCTTTGACGACGACATCGCCGTCGTCATCGATACCAAAATAACCACCGCCCCACTCATCGATGCCGTACAGTTCGGCCGATTTTCGGGGAGACCACGGGGAGGTGTTGGAGGAGTCAGTCAATGATGCCACCTGTTCTGTCTGTGCACAGGCGTTTGCCTGCTCGGGGTGGATTAAAAGCGCGCAATGTTCCACATTTCCGGGGAAAAGGAAAGCATTTGCCGGTTAAATATTTGTGGGCATCATAATAGCAGGGATTAGCGGGGTTCGCAGGGATGTTGGGGCGGGGTTTGGGAACATGTCGCGGATGGGTGTTGCGGGATGGGTGTGGTTGGCGGGTTCGGTCGGGATGGGTGCCTCAGGTGTCGGATTACGGCCCTTGGCCTAATCCGACCTACGTGAACAATGGCACGCTGTATCCTGTAGGTCGGATTAGCGCGCAGCGCGTAATCCGACAAAACGGCACCCAACCCGACACCTGAGGCACCTAAATTGAATCTGACCGGCTATTCGGCGACCAAATAGTGAATCAACGTGGCCATGTTCTCGATATACGCGCGGGTACTGATCCCCATCTCCGGCTCTTCAACCCGGTAAGGCGAGGTATCCCACTGATCACCCACATCGCGGCTGGCGAAATCACCGGGGGTCGGCTCGTCGCTCGGCGGCGCGCCGATGTAGGGGTTGGAGGTATGGGTCAGCGGCGTCGGCCAGTAGCCTTCGTCATTGAGCTCGCCCTGGAGCGCCTGCACGCGCCGACGCAGTTCGCGCGGGTCGCGCTCGGGCAAGGCACGGCTCTCCGGGTTGAGTGCGCTCACATCCCCTCGCAGAGTGAAGTACGGGGGCAAGCCCACGGCGTCGGGGTTACGCAGAGGCGACCCTTTGACCGCTTCTTCCGGCGGGGTGGCACGGGCCTGCTCATACGCTTCACGCAGGGCATCGACGTCGACATAACGCGCGGCCCGATAATGCGACAGGGTGTTTTCCGGGTCGTAGTCAACATAGTACTCGCCCGCAACGACGTTGGAACCGCGTCGATGCACGTACAAGGGCCTGTCGGTGCCCACTTCGTAGAAGGTGGCGTGGGTCCGTCCGCCCTCGGCGCGGATCCGGTCCTCCGGCAGGCGCACACGGTCAAGCCAGTCCAGGGCCTCGGGGATGCGCGCCAGGAACTTGGTGTCGCCAGTCAGGTAGTAAAAATGCAACAGCACCTCAACCTGGTCGGCGGTGTAATGGGGTGAGAGGCTTTTGGGCTCGTAGGTACGCGCCCCGGCCGGCTTGAGGTCGTCCGGGGTGTACTGCATGGCCCAGCCCGGCTGGGGAGAACCCTGTTGAAGCAACAAAATGGTGTGCATGGCACGGTTGATCGGCTCCAGCACGCGCTGCTCGCCCAAGACCTGATAGGTCATCAACAGGAAGTCGATATTTTCCCGCGAGACGTCGTCGTTGAGCGTGATAAAGGAGGTGTAGTCCGGCTGACCGCCTTTGCTGAACTCGTTGCGCAGGGGGTAGCGCTGAGGCCAACCGCCCACCGGGTACTGGCTGTCGAGCACGAATTGTACGGCCTGCATCAACGGCGCTCGGTAGCGCGCGTCGAGCTTTTCCATATACAGGCGCAGCAGAAACTTGGCAGAGATGCTGGTGACATGGTCGTCGAAGGTGGCGTTGCCATAGTAATGGTGGTATTCCTCCAGGCGCCAACCGTGCTTGGCGATGGTGCTGTACCACTGCTTGAGCGATGCCTCGCCGCCCCAATCCGCCATATAGTGCCAGCCACCGCTGGGGTGTTGAGCCCAGATCAGGGCACCGGCGACCTGCTCGGCGGCCTGGTAGTAGTATTCGTCCCCGGTCGCCTTGTAGGCATCCAGAAACAGGTGCCCCATGTGCGGGGTACCGCCGTTGGGCTCAATCCAGAACTGGCTTGGGTAGGCTTCCATTTCGCCCCACATACGGGAGAAATCAGACTTATACGTGTATAAATATCCCCCGCGATTGCTGACCTTCTCCACCATAAACTCGGTGGCCTGGCGCATGGTCGCTTCTACGCTCTGGGGATCGGGTTGGGCGCTGACACAGGCACTCAGCAGCGGGTACAGGAGCAACGCACCGACAAAACGGCGGTAGTAACGGTTTATCATTATTGGTCTCTCTCTCGGACTATTGGTTGTTATTGGCACCAGCCTACCGCGCGCGGGGCTCCCGCGATAGAGAGTTAACGATTTTTAACTCTGCTTTATGGTCCCTTTAAAAATATGCTTTAACTATCGAAGACGCCATCCAAATAATGCCGGCCTATCAAAACTATAGTCAAAATCATCCCAAAAGTGCGGCGTTTTTGAGTAGAATAGGCACGAACTCGCCCTAACTATTGGATAGGAAGTAATGACTGAGACTCAAGTAGACGATCTTAATGTGGTCTCCCAGGAGCTGCTGATTTCCCCGGCGGAGCTCAAAGGCGCACTGCCCCTGAGCGACAAGGCCCGGAAAGTGGTAACTGAAGGCCGCCAGACCATCCGCAATATCCTCGATCGTAAAGATCATCGGATTTTTGTGGTCATTGGCCCCTGCTCCATTCACGACGTGGATGCCGCCATGGACTATGCCCAGCGCCTGAAAAAGCTGGCAGATGAAGTGAGCGATTCCATCTATGTGGTGATGCGCGTCTATTTTGAGAAACCTCGCACAACCACCGGCTGGAAAGGCCTGATCAACGACCCGCATCTGGACGACTCCTTCAAGATTGAAGAGGGTTTGC
The DNA here is from genome assembly GCF_003259155.1 of Marinimicrobium alkaliphilum. Classification (GTDB taxonomy): domain Bacteria; phylum Pseudomonadota; class Gammaproteobacteria; order Pseudomonadales; family Cellvibrionaceae; genus Marinimicrobium_A; species Marinimicrobium_A alkaliphilum. Next base: position 584,375 of record NZ_QGMQ01000001.1, on the reverse strand, counting down.
ATACCGGTCGCAAACTGTTGCTGGATATTTCCGAATTGGGCCTGCCCACCGCCACTGAGGCACTGGACCCGATTTCGCCCCAGTACCTGCAGGATCTGATCAGCTGGTCAGCCATTGGCGCGCGCACCACCGAGTCCCAGACTCACCGGGAAATGGCCAGTGGCCTGTCGTCGGCCGTCGGATTCAAAAACGGTACCGATGGCGGCATGACCGTGGCCATCAACGCGCTGCAGTCGACGTCCAAACCGCACCGTTTTCTGGGTATCAACACCCAGGGTCAGGTCTCGATCATCCACACCCGCGGCAACCCTTACGGACACGTGGTGCTGCGCGGCGGCAATGGCAAGCCCAATTACGATTCGGTGAGCGTTGCCATGTGCGAGGAAGAGCTGACCAAGGCCAAGGTCCCGGGCAATATCATGGTTGATTGCAGCCACGCCAACTCGAACAAAAATCACGAGTTGCAGGCGCTGGTGATGGATAACGTCGCCAACCAGATTATGGAAGGCAATCAGTCCATTATCGGTTTGATGGTGGAAAGCCACATCAATGCCGGCAATCAGAAGATTCCGGAAAACCTGGCGGATCTGAAGTACGGCGTGTCGGTGACCGATGCCTGTATCGATTGGGAAACCACCGAAACCGCGCTGCGCAGTATGCGTGACAAGATCAAAGATGCGTTGAAAGCCCGGGGTTGATGGGATTGAAAGTTCTTCTGGTCGTTGACACCCTGCCCGTCGCTGCGACCGAGCGTCTGCGCGATATCTACCTGGCCGCGATCAAGGCTCATGTAGCACTGGGTTACGAGACGTTTGTGGTGCAATCACGGGCGCCCTGGCGTCAGGATACCGCGGACTTTCTCGCCGCCATGGGCGCCACTCTGGTGCCCGATGGCGATGAGCCCGCACCCCGCCCGAGCTTGTTGACACTTGTACGCGATCCGCTGTACATCAAACCGAACCGGATGTTTCAGCGTTTGATGCACGCAGTAACGACCTATTTCGCGCGCGATGGACTACCCGATGTGATCACCGGGCTGATGAGCACCAAGTACACCGGGGTGCCCGCCTTTATGCTCTCGCAATCACTGGGTGTGCCCTTCACCATCTGGGAGCATTTAACCCATTACCAGCGCCCGCAACTGGGGTTTACCACCAAGCGCCGCGTGCGTCGCGCGCAGGCGGCCAGCGATCGGTTGTTTACCGTTTCACAGCCGCTGCTGGAGAACATTCGCCGGTGCATGTCGTTGCCGCTGCCCCAGGGTCGGGTGCTGCCCAATCCGATTCTCGATGGATTTTTTGAACCACCGACCACAGCCCTGCCGGAGATCGAAACCTTTCGGCGCGGCCGGTACTTGTGCGCTGGCTGGACCAACTGGCGTGACATCAAACGGGCGGACATTTTCTTGCGCGCGATCGCAAAACTGCCTGAGGATGTTTGTGCGGTCATTGCCGGGCCGACGCTGAAAAGTGCTCGCCGGTTGCTCGAAGAACTCGGTTTGCAGGACCGGGTTTTGATGACCGGATCGCTCGATCGCGCCCAAATTCACGCCCTGGCCTATATGACCGACTGCTGCATTCTGCCCAGTGATCACGAGACCTTCGGGATGCCCGCGCTGGAGGCCATGGCGGCGGGTAAGCCGGTGGTCACCACCGTCAGTGGTGGCCCGGAAACGCTGATCAGCGAGCCGTGGTTGGGGCGCGTTGTCGCGCCCAGGGACCCGGCGGCCATCGCCGAGGCGGTGTTGGAGATCAAAGCGGATCCGACCGCTTTTCCGGCCGAAAAAATTCGCGCGCACACCAAATCGACCTATGCCGAGACCGCTTTCAGTGGCTATTGGCAGGCGCATTACGAGGAGTTGTTGGGGTAAACACCTCACCGAATCTCGAACTGCACCCGCCACACCATTTCCAATACCTCGCCCGGTACATCGTCGGGCGGTTCCGGGAGGGGCTGGGCGCGACGCACGACGGCCTGCACCTCCCGATCCAACAGAAAGTAGCCGGAGCTTTGATCCAGATCGGCCTCAATCACCCGCCCTCGCCTGTCCATACTGAAACGCACCCGCGCCTCTCCCTGCTCGCGCCGCGAACGGGCGGCGTGCGGGTAACGCTTGTGACGTTCGAGATGGGCATTGACGCGCCCCTGCCAGCTAGTGCGCGCACTGGCCACACGCACAGCCTGTTCCAAGCCCTGAATCGGTGCCTGTAAATTCTCCTGTACCGGTGCGCTGCTGTCCTGTTCTACCCCCGGGTTGTCGGCGACTGTTGGCGGTTGTTTCGGGTCCGGGGTTCGCTCAGGTACAGGTTCGGGTTCCGCGACCGCTGGCTCGGGCTGGGGTTCTGGCTCTGGCTCGGGTTCAACCTCGGCAATAGCGGGAACCGGTTCGGGTTCAGGCTCGGTCGCCGGCTCAGGAATTGGCTCGCTGACGGGTCCCCCCGATGGCGGCGCACCGACAAACGCCGCCAGTTCCACCACCATGGGCGCGCCCTCGCCCACCCTCGGTTCGGGCCCACTCCCCGCCTTGAGCAATCCGACGCCCAACGCCAAATGCACAGCGGCGACCAGGGCAAAACTGCTGCTCCATCGACGCCGATGACTCATCCGCTGGTCTCCTGTCCCACCAACGCAATTTTCAGGTAACCGGCGCTGCGCAGCAGGTTCATCAGATCCATGAGCTCACCGTAGTCCACGCTGCGATCGGCGCGCAGATAGATACGCTGCCCCTTGTCGCCGCCACTGGCGGTGTTGAGGGTGTCGGTCAGCTGGCCGCGTTCGACCTGTTCATTGCCCAGACGCAAATCCAGGGTTTCGGTCAGGGTCAGGTAAAGCGGTTCGTCCGGACGCTCCTGGGGCTGAGCCTGTGTCGATGGCAGGTCGACGGCAACATCGACCGTAGACAGAGGCGCCGCCACCATAAAGATAATCAATAGCACGAGGACCACATCAATAAAGGGCGTGACGTTGATGTCGTGGCTCTCCGCCATGTCATCGCTATCGGGATTGGGAAGTTGCGCAGCCATCAGGCGGCCTCCTCGTCCTGATGGCTATCGCCAAAAACCGATTGTCGATCCAGATCCAGCGATACCAGACGCAACAATTCTCCCGCCATGGTGCTGATCACTGCGCGATAGTCGCTGACTTTGCGGGCAAACTGGTTGTACATCATCACCGCCGGAATGGCGGCAACCAGACCCAGGGCGGTGGCCAGCAACGCCTCGGCGATACCCGGGGCGACCACGGCCAGGTTGGTGGTCTGGGCGTCTGCTATGCCAATAAAGCTGTTCATAATGCCCCAAACCGTGCCGAACAGCCCGATAAACGGCGCGGTGGAGCCGACACTGGCGAGAATCCCGGTGTGTGCTTTGGCGCGCCGGGCTTCGCTGGCTTCAATGCGCGCAAAGCGTCCGGTCAGACGCTCCTTGATGCCTTCAGTGGGTAGCTGGCGGGATTGTTTGCGCTCCAGGTCTGTTACCCAGAGCAGCTGTTTGATGGGGCCGGTACTGCCGGTATTGAGGCGGACGGCTTCGTGCAACGAGCCGGCCCGCTGTAAACGGGCCAAGGGCTCGCGGCAGTCGCGCCGGGCCCTGGCCAGCTCCAGGGTTTTGACCAGCCAGATGGTCCAGGTGAGCACGGAGGCGAAAACCAGACCGATCATGACGGATTTGACGACCCAGTCGGCCATCATAAACATGCCCCAAGGCGACAGATCGTGCCCGGCCGCAAGGGAGGTGGCGGCCGAGGCCGCAAATAGGGAGGTGCTCATGTCGCATTCCTTCGTGTAAAGGTGAACCTTTTTCGAGAGAATGAGACTTTATATTAAATGATAATAATTATCAATACGGGTTTTGAAGATGGCGGGTCTCGCGGGTTGGGCGTCTCAGGTGTCGGATTACGCCCTCCGGGCTAATCCGACCTACTGGATACACCGTGCCATCGTTTACGTAGGTCGGATTAGGCACAGCCGTAATCCGACAATAAGGCACCCAACCCAGTACAACGTGCCATCGTTTACGTAGGTCGGATTAGGCGCAGCCGTAATCCGACAATGAGGCACCCAACCCAGTACAACGTGTCATCGTTTACGTAGGTCGGATTAGGCACAGCCGTAATCCGACAATGGGGCACCAACCCACTACAACGTGCCATCGTTTACGTAGGTCGGATTAGGCGCAGCCGTAATCCGACACCTGAGGCTCCCAAACTACTCTACCGGATGCCAGCCGCCGCCGAGGGCTTTGTAGAGGTCAACAGCGGCGATCAGGCGACTCAGGCGCGCCTGGATTAGCTGCTCCCGTGCCTGAAACACGCTGCGTTGGGCATCGATGAGGGTCAGCAGTTCGTCGCTGCCCTCGCGGTAACGCACTTCGGTCAGGTGCAGCGTGCGCTCGGCCTGTTCGAGAATATCCGCCTGGCTTTGCTCCTGGGTTTCATTCAGCTGCACCCGGCCCAACGCATCGTCGGTTTCCCGCAGGGCATCGAGAATCGCACCGCGATATTGCGCCACCAACTCCCGCTGCTGGGATTCACTGATGCCTCGCTGCGCCCGACGCTGACCACCGTCAAAAATCGCCTGGCTCAACGACAGACTGACATTGCGCGACTGGTTGGCGTCACTCAGCGTGAACAGCCCCGAAGCCCCTAGCCCCGCCATGGCACTCAGGCTTACGCTCGGCAGAAAGGCCGTGCGCGCAACGGCGACATTGGCGTCTGCACTCTGTAATTGCGCTTCGGCGCGCGCCAGATCCGGACGGCGCAATAGCAGCTCGGCCGGGGCAATGGGATCAATCGTGGGCACCTGTAAATCAGCCAGGGGCTCGGCCTGCCAGTCGTTGTCCTGCGGCACCCGTCCAAGCAGTACCGCGAGCGCACGCCGGGTCTGCTTGGCCTGGAATTCCAGCGGTGGCAAATTGGCGCGTTGCGACAACACATTGGTCTGTTGGCGCGCGAGGTCTGCGGCACTGGCAGCGCCGTTGCGGTAACGCGCATCGACCACTTGCAACACCCGCTCACTCAACGCCAGGTTTTCCCGGGCAACCGCGACGCGTTCGGCCAGCGCCAACCACTCAAACCAGGCGCTGGCAACCGCACCGGTCAGACTCAGGTTGGCCGCGACGTAGTCGTACTCGCTCGCCATAAACGAGGCTTCGGCCGCGCGTCGACTCGCTGCCACGCCGCCCCACAAATCCAGTTCATAACTCACACCGAGATTGGCGGACGTGGTTTCATTGCTGAACCAGCCACCCTGCAATGGATCCTGATCCCGACGGTAGCTGGTGCCGGCACCAAGGTTAAGACTGGGGAACAGACTGCTGCCAGCACTGCGCGCGCGCAGCTGCGCCTGGCGCAGTCGCTCATAAGCCACATCCAGTTCCGGGCTTTGCGCCTGGGCTTCCTCGATCAACGCATTGAGCTGAGACGAACCAAAATCCGTCCACCACTGAGGGTCGATATGATGCTCGCCAGCGTCCGTTAAAGCCACAGCCGATTGCCAGGACGCGGGGGTATCCACTACCGGGCGCTCAATCGGGTCAATGCGCGCACAGCCTGCGCTGATTGCAAGCATTGCCGCAGCCAACGTCAGATAACGAGCGGTAAACATTTTGCGCATGTGTTACTCCGTTGCCAGCGCCGCGACGGGATCGAGCCGCGCGGCTTTGCGGGCGGGCAAGTACCCGAAAACCAGACCGGCGGCAAAGGCACAACCAAAGGCCAACAGCACCGGCATCAAAGAATAGAAAATGGGCGTACCGAACGTGCCGACCACCGCCGCAGCGCCCAGGCCGATCGCGACACCGATCACACCCCCGAGCGATGACACCACCAGGGCTTCAATCAGAAACTGTTGCAGAATATGACGGGTGCGTGCACCGGTCGCCATACGCACACCTATTTCGCGCGTACGCTCGGTGACACTCACCAGCATAATGTTCATTACGCCAATACCACCGACCAACAGGGATATCGCGGCGATCGACCCGAGCAGCCAGGTCAGCGTGTCCTGGGTTTCAGAAATGGTATCGATCAGAGACGCCATATTGCGGATCTGAAAATCCTCAATGCCGTGACGGTCCAGTAACACCTGATGTACCGCATCCTGGGTCGCATCCATCAGCCGCGTGTCGTCGACCGCAACCGTAACGTTGCGCAAATGACGCTGACCAAAAATCCGCAAACTCCCTGTGGTATAGGGTACAAACACCACGTCGTCCTGATCCTGCCCCATGGGCGAGGCGCCCCGTGCACTCATGACACCCACGACCTGAAACAGGATACTGTCGACCATGATGTACTCGCCCAAGGGGTCCTCGCGCCCAAACAGAGAGTCGACGACGGTTTGCCCAAGCACCGCGACCGAAGAGTAGTTGACCTGATCCTCTTCGCTGAAGAACGTCCCGCGTGCGATCGGCCACTGACGCGCCTGCGGAAACTGAAAGGAGGTGGCATTCACTTCGGCGCGATGGTCAAGGTTGCCATAGCGGAGCGTGTTACCGCCGGTCAGCTCGGGAATTGCCGCAATTAAATTGGGCACACTGGTGTTGATCGCATCGACGTCTTCAGGCACCAGCGTGGTCACATTCCAACGACCGCCCCGCTGCCCCGGCCCGCCTGGACGCACCAGCAACAGGTTGCTACCCATGGCGCTGATACGGTCCACCACTTCCTGGCGGGCACCATCGCCAATGGCGAGCATGGTGATCACGGAAGCAACGCCAATGACAATCCCCAGCAGCGTCAGAACCGTGCGGAAAATATTGCTGCTCAGTGATCGAAAAGCGGTTTTTGTGCCTTCGAAAATTTCGTTGCGAAACGGGGGCTCGCCGTGCAGCGCCTGCGCGTCTGCCAGATTTTTAGCCGCACGAGGCGGCGTGGTCTGGGGGCCAGAATCGCCCACGACCTTGCCATCGCTGACTTCAATCAGACGATCGGCATGGGCGGCCACTTCCGGATCGTGGGTAATAAGGACAATGGTATGGCCATCTGCCGAGAGCTGCTTAAGCAGCTTCATGACTTCGGCACCGCTGTGGCTGTCGAGTGCGCCCGTGGGCTCGTCGGCGAGAATGATCTGGCCGCCGTTCATCAGCGCCCGGGCGATAGACACCCGCTGCTGCTGGCCCCCGGACAACTGGTTGGGCTTGTGGCTCATTCGATCCTGCAACCCCAGGGTCGTGAGCAACGACTCCGCCCGTGTGCGGCGCTCACGGGCGCTAAAGGCTGAGTAGGTTGCCGGCATCTCGACGTTTTCGCGCGCGGTTACGCCGGGCAACAGATTGTAGCTTTGAAAGACGAACCCGAAGGCTTCCCGGCGCAGTTGGGCTAAACCGTCACGGTCGAGTTCGGATACGCTTTGGCCGTTGAAGCAGTATTCGCCACCTGTTGGCTTATCCAGACACCCGATGATATTCATCAGGGTGGATTTGCCGGAGCCCGATGCCCCCATGATCGCGACGAATTCCCCCGGGTAGACCTGCAGATCAATGCCGTGCAACACCCGGGTTTCCAGTTCACCGTTGCGGTAACTTTTGGTCACTCCGCGCAGATCCAGCAGCGGTGTGCGGGTGTCGCTCGCCGGTTGGGCAGCGGTCATCAGCGCAGCCTCCGGGGAATACGCTCGTCGCCGCCTGAGCTTTGCCCGGTTGCGCGCAGGGTGATGGCAATCCGTTCACCCTCGCGCAAGCCGTCGAGAATTTCTGCCTGTACCCGGTCAGTGACACCGACAGTCACTTGGCGGGTTTCGAGTTGACCGTTGCTGCCAATCACCTGGACCTGAGCGGGCCGTTCAGTGGGCGCTTCCTCTGAACGAGCCGGTCGGCCGCGTTGCTCGAACCGCAATGCCGACACCGGCACTACCAACGCATCTTCAGCTTGAGCCGTAATGAAAAATACTTGTGCCGTCATTTGCGGCAACAGCTGGCCACCGCGATTGGGCACATCAAACAGGGCGTTGTAGAGCACAACGTTGTTTTCGATCGTCGGCGTCGGCTCGATCCGGGTCAACTCACCGTGCCAGCGTTGCGCCTGATTGCCCATGGTCATAAAGTAAACGGGCATGCCGGTGTCGAGTTTACCAATATCCGCCTCCGAGACCTGCGCCTGCACGGTCATGGTGTCCAGGTCGGCAATACGCATCAGAATCGGTGTTTGCTGGGAGGCGTTGAGGGTTTGGCCCTGGCGGGCGTCAATGGATACCACGGTGCCGTCCATGGGTGCGTAGATGCGGGCGTAATCGAGGTTGGCTTCCTCGGCGCGCAAGGTCGATTCGGTTTGTTCTATCTGTGCTGCCAGGGCATCCCGTTGCGCGCTGGCGGAGCGCAAGCTCGATTCGGCGGTTTGCAGGGATTCGCGGGTGGTGGCGTCCTCGTCGAACAGGTTGCGCTGACGGCGCACCTGGATTTCTGCCAGTTCCATCTGGGCTTCACGATCGCGCAGTTGCGCGCGCTGGTTGCGCAGCTGGGCGCGGGTGGCATCCACGCGGGCGGCGTAGACAGTCGCATCAATCTCTGCCAGCAGGTCACCCCGGCTCACCCCATCGCCCACCTCGACATGAATGCGATCCAGTTGCCCGGAAACCTGTGCGCCCACATCCACAAAGTTACGCGGCTGAAGCACCCCGGTGGCCGTCACCAGTACCCGGATATCGCCGCGCTCGACGGTGATGGCGTTTACGCCTTGCGCCTCGTCATCGGTGCGCGTCAGCCAGAAGACGGCGGCCACAAGGGCGAGCAGGGTCAGGCCCGATAACAGGGCGTTTTTGACGCGTTTCTGGGTGAGCAAGATTGAATTCCTTTTGTAGTTTGGATTTTCGGTGTTGTTTAGTTTAGTGCGGTGCCTCACTGTCGGATTACGCTTCGCTAATCCGACCTACTCGAACAATGGCACGCTCCATCGTGTAGGGCGTAATCCGACAAAACGGCACCCAACCCAAAATTGCACCACCGCTCATGTAGGTCGGATTAGCCGCAGGCGTAATCCGACACCTGAGGCACCCAAGACAACATCAGACTATCACCCCATTCTTGCAAGCTCATCCGTCACTTTCAGCCCTTTTTACAGGGCTTTACACAACCCCCGGATCATGCAGAAAATGTGCAGATGCCCCCTACCGTGCCATACTTTACCCACAATTGCCCCGTCTGGAGTCACAATGAGCACCACCCAAGCTAACGCCGATAGCGCCGACCGCGAATGCCCCCTGATCGATGGCCGCCGCGAAATCCAGAAACTGACCGCCCGCAGCTCCGATGTGGGCGGTATTCCTGTAGCCCGGATGCTGCCCTCCCGTCATCGCAGGACCATCGGCGCCTGGTGTTTTCTCGACCACGCAGGGCCGGTGCGTTTTGCCCCCGGTGAGCAGGGGTTACAGGTGGGTCCACACCCGCACACCAGCCTGCAGACGTTTACCTGGATGATTACCGGCGAAGCTCTGCACAAGGACAGCCTGGGCTCGGAGCAGGTCATTCGCCCGGGCCAGGTCAATTTGATGACCGCAGGCAAAGGTATCACCCACACCGAGCAATCCCTCAATCCCGAGCTGGGTCTGCACGCCGCGCAGTTGTGGATCGCCCTGCCCTATGCCGAACGCCACTGTGAGCCGCGTTTTGATCATTACCCGGAGCTGCCGCGCTTTGCCTTGGGCGAACTTGAGGCGACGCTGCTGATGGGTGAGTACAACGAACGGCAGGCACCCACTCTGGCTTACTCACCGCTGGTCGGGATGGACCTCCAATGGCAGCAGGCGGGCTCACAAATCCTTGAGCTTCGGCCAGATTTTGAATATGGCGTGGTGGCACTGGAGGGGGATCTCGAACTCGACGGGCATGCGCTTGCAACGGATGAGTTAGCCTATCTCGGAATCAACCGGGAGTCCGTGACACTGACCGTGAAAGACCGAGGCCGGGCGCTGTTGATTGGCGGCACCCCGCTGGAGAAAGCCCCGGTGATCTGGTGGAATTTTGTCGGTTACAGCAAGGATGAGGTGAGTGAAGCGCAGCGGCAGTGGGAGCTCGATGATGGGCGGTTTGGTGCGGTGCATGATAATGCGTTGGCACGGATGAATCCGCCCGCGATTCCGTGGTGATTCGAGGCACGGTTTAGGTTTGGGTGCCTCAGGTGTCGGATTACGGCTTCGCCTAATCCGACCTACGCAAACAGTGGCACGCTGCATCCAGCAGGTCGGATTAGCCCGCAAGGCGTAATCCGACAATGTGGCACCCACCCCAAACAACGGCACGCTGCACCCAGTAGGTCGGGTTAGCCCGCAGGGCGTAATCCGACAGTGTGGCACCCACCCCAAACAACGGCACGCCGCATCCAGTAGGTCGGATTAGCCCGCAGGGCGTAATCCGACAATGTGGCACCCACCCCAAACAACGGCACGCCGCATCCAGTAGGTCGGATTAGCCCGCAGGGCGTAATCCGACACCCCAAACAACGGCACGCTGCATCCAGTAGGTCGGATTAGCCCGCAGGGCGTAATCCGACAATGTGGCACTCACTTCTATCACAAGCACGTGAGAAGGTCTTCCCATCCGGCCAGTGCGTCCGGATCTTCACGATCTACACAGACCAACGCGAACTCAGGTACGGCTTTTCGGGCCTTGAGACCGTCGTAGAGCGCATGGCCAAAAGCGCAGTAGGCGCTATAACGTTTGTCCCCCAACGCCAGTACCGCAAAGCGCAGCCCGGGCAGGTCTTCCGCCCGGTGCAGACTGCGCCGGGCAAACACCGCGCCATTGTCCGGGGGCTCGCCTTGGCCATAGGTACTGACCACAAAAATCACGCGCTGCGCCCGCTGCAACTGGCGTTCGCGCAAGCCGTTGGCCGTCAGCAGCCTGACGCTGTGGCCATTGGCTCGCAACGTGTCGGCCGTTCCCCTGGCATGGCGCTCAGCAGCACCGTTCTGGCTGGCATAGCAAACCAGACAATCCGGCCCGCGCCCGGACGTCGCAACACCTTCCGTCTCCGAAACGCCGGCACGATGACGCCGCCAGATATGTGCACAGAAAATCGCATAGCCCAACAAAATACCGAGGGTCTGCAATAACGGTGAGGTCATGACGGCTCCTCAATGCTGACTTACAGCGGCAGCACTTCAAACACGGCCGTGTAATCGCCGGTACGGACCGTGGCGGGCGCCTTGGCCTGTTCATCGCGGTAGCTGGCGTTGAAGTAGTACATGCCCGCACGCGGCCAGTCGATGGTGACTTTGCCCTGGGCATCGGTCGTCAGCTCAATGGCGTCCTGAGCGTTGCGATAACGCATGGCATCGGGGATCACGGTCACGCTGGCGCCTACGGCCGGTTCACCGTCGATCAGGATTTGAAACTGCGCGGCTTCGCCGGCAAAGAGATCGTTGGGGTGTGTGATGGCTAGCAGCTCGATTCCTTCGCCGCTGGGCTTGAGCGTCTCCTTGGTGGGCGCGCCGGCGGTGACAAAGGTTTCTATACGACGAGAGAACTGGGTCACTTCGAGATTAGCGGCATTTTCGGGTACCGCCTGGGCATAGCCTTCAGGCGTGTAGGCCTGGCCACGGCCGGGATAGCCGCGGCGCTCGCCGTTTTCTTCCCAGCGGGCGCGCAAGCCGTTGCTGGCGTTGGCGATTCTGTAAGTACCCGTCGCCGTCAGGTTGAGATCGAAAGTGGTGCGGAAACGCCCGGTGTGCAGATTCTGGACATCGACCGTTTCACCGCCAGGCGCAATGACCTGGAAGTTACCGCGCATCGCGTGATAGTCGGTGTAGAAGATGTCATTGGAGATGGCCGCGTCAAAAGTGACCCAGGCGTCTTCCGCGGAATGTACCGTTGCCCCCGGTTGAATCCAGGCGCGGTGGGCGTGAGCCGTCGTGGCCAGGGCGCCCATAAAGGCGACGACCAGGAAAAGTGGAATGGATTTTTTGAGAGTCATAGCGTTTACCCGTTTTTGGTGGATGAATATTTTGTTGGTGGTGATTCTTCGGTTGGGTGCCTCAGTGTCGGATTACGGCTACGCCTAATCCGACCTACGCCGACAATGGCACGTTGTTTCCCGTAGCTTGGATTAGCCCGAAGGGTGTAATCCGATACTGAGGCAGCGAACTCAATCGGCGTTGATAACCAACCGAATGTTTCCCAGCTCCTCGCTGCCGCTGTCGGCATAATCACCGGACGCGGGCCAGGTGAAGGGAATGGACAACAGCTCGCGGCCGCCCACTTCCCGGGCGGCCTCGACCCAGAGCACATAGTCGCCTTCAGCGAGATCACCCAGGGGCGGCTCGCCACTGACAAAGGTCAACTGATGTGTGCCCGGAGCGCGGGTTGCGCCGGTCACGCCATCGATGGGCATGGTTTGGCTGCGACCGCTGCGGCGCCACCATTGGCGCATATCCTTGAGCCATTTTTCCCCTTCGTTGTTACGCAGCTCAAGGTCGTACCAAACGGCCAGGTCGCGCACCACCTGATGGTTTTCCCGCGCGATCCACACGGCCACATAGGGACGGTGATACTCGGCGACTTGCAGTCGCGGAATGTCGAGGGTAATGGTCATCTCTGTTGCGTGCGTGCCCATGGTCACGAACAACAGGATGCACACGGCCGCTAATTTTCTTACGGTGTTCATGATTAATCCTCAGTGCAGTAAAAACACAATTAGTATCCAGGGAATAACGAGTCCCAATCCGACAAGAGGCCAGGTTGTCGGCCGATTTGCCGCGTGACGTTTGAGCAGCACTAATCCAGTGATCGAGAAGATCACGCAGGCGACCGCAAAGATATCGATAAACCAGGACCAGGCTGTGCCGGTATTGCGCCCCTTGTGCAAGTCATTGAAGAGCGCTATCCAACCGCGATCGGTGCGCTCGTACAACACGTCACCGGTCACCCGATCGATACTCAACCAGGCATCCCCGCCGGGGCGAGGCAGACTGAGATAGACTTCGTAGCCATCCCATTCGGCGGCGCGCGCTGGCAAGCGCAGCTGCCACTCATCGGCAAACCACGCCCGCAAGTCATCGGGCAGCGGCGCGCGTTCAGCGTGAACTGCCTCAAGGGACAGCAGGCGCTCCGACGGCAACTCTGCCTCGAGGGTCGTCACCTGCGGGCTCGCCTCGATACGGCCAGCGTGGTTGAGGGTGATCCCGGTCAGGGCAAACATCAGCATTCCCACCAGGCACACCGCTGAACTGATCCAATGCCACTGGCGCACACTGCCTATCCAGTTCAGCGGGCTTATGGCGCTAACAAGGCTCCTCATGCTCGCGTCAGAAACTCATATCTGCCGAGAGCCACAGGCTGCGCGCCTTCTCCGTGGTGTTGTAATCCGGAATGCAGTTGTAGCCACTCTGGGTATCGTTGAGGTTACAACTGCGCCCGGACAGGTCATCGTTCAACACATTGTTGATGCGCGCGTTGATCGCCAGGGAATCGCTGGCCTGATAGCGTGCGGACAGGTGGAAGAGTTCGTAAGCTTTGTAGTAATGCCACTGCTCCATTTCCTGCCCGGTGCTGGTGACGGTGCGGAAGCGTTTGCTGCGCACTTCGCTCACCAATGACAGCGTCAGAGGCTCCAGTGCCTGCCAACTGAGCGTGGCGTTCGCCATATGCTCGGGTGTATTCATGATGGGGCGACCGGCGTTGTTGCCACTTTTTTGCTCACTGTCGGTCCAGGTGTAGTTGGCGCGCAGCATGACGGATGGGGTGAACGCGATGCGGGTACCCACCTCGACACCGGTAGAAACCGCGCGGTCGATGTTGGTGCTCTGACCGAAGCTGGTGAAACCCAGCTCGGCCCAGCCCGGACCGATATCTACGCAGCCGGCGTCATTGACGCGATTACCACTGGCGTCGAAGCAGTTGGGTACGGCGTCGGCACGGGCAATTTTGTCTTCAAACTCGGTGTGGAAGACAGTGACGTTGGCGCTCAGGCCGCGCTGATTATCAAAGTAAGCCGCGACTTCGTAATTGAGGCTGGTTTCTGGCTGCAGATCCGGCGACCCCACAAAAGGACTGACGCCCTGACCACCAAAGCCAGTGATACCCGGGTACAACTGATCCGGGCGCGGGGCAATATAACCGGTACTCACACCGCCTTTTAATGACCAGTCGCTGCTGGCCTGCCAGTTGATATAGCCCCGGGGACTGACATTGCCACCGAACATATTGTGGTCGTCATAGCGCGCGCCCAGAGTCAATGTCAGGTCGTGTCGGAGGCCCCAGTGGTCTTCGGCAAACAGCGCCCACTGGCGATGAGGTTGAACCACGCCCTCCTGAAAACCCGCACCGTCCATACCAAAGGTGCCGTCTTTCATTTCGGCATCAATATACTGGGCACCAAAGGCGAGCGTATGGGCTCCCAACTGGGTGTCCAGACGTGTATCAACCGTAGTATTGCTGCTTTCCAGCGTACGCAGGGGCCGAGGCAAAAACACTTCCGCCAGCGTATTGGCCACGCCCTCCGGCATAATGAACTGACTGTTGGAGACCCGACAATCATCAAGGGCCGGGCAGCTGTCATTCCAGATCTGTTGCAGCGCCTGGCGCTCGGCAATGGTCAACGGCAGCGAACGACCCAGGTTGCTGCTGGTGAGCCGGGAAACCGAGGCCTCTGTACGGCCAAAATCCCAGCGCCCTCTGTGGGTTAACGCCCATTGTTCGCGCTCAAACCGTTGGTACTCTGTGTAACCCACCCGGGGCTGGACGATACCGGCGTTGGAAACACGCCACAGACTTTCAACACCATCGAGTGTGCCGGTCTGCCCCTGGGTGTTGTCGTAACGCTGTTTGGCGACGTCGTAATCAAGCAGCAGCTCCTGCCCTTCGCTCACGACCCATGCCAGGGTTGTGCCCAGATTCCAGGTTTGCGCTTCAACAATCTTCCGATCGCCAAAGCTGCCCGTGTCTTCCCAGAACGGCGGGTTGGGATTGCCGTCTACATCGGTTTCCGGCAGCGGCAACCGGTCACTGTATCCCGGGTCACTCTCTTCGCGGTTGTAGAGGCTACCGCGCACGGTCAAACCCAGATGGCCATCGATAAGCGGACCACTGGCATAAAACTCGGTTTTGCGGTCATCGCCAAATTGTGAATCTTCTTGCAGGTTCAGGCTGGTGGTGATGGAGCCAGCCCAGCTCTCGCTCACCGTGCGGGTGATGATGTTGATGACGCCGCCAATGGCATCCGAGCCATACAGCGTCGACATGGGGCCTCGCACCACCTCGATCCGCTCAATGGCCGACAGAGGCGGCATGTACATAAACTGACTGTTGCCAAAATTGTTCGGCCCGATGTTGCCGACGTCGTTCTGGCGCCGACCGTTAATCAGTACCAGGGTGTAATCCGCAGGCAGACCGCGCAGGGTAATGGACATGTTGCCGTTCTTATCCAGACTGCTGCCAACATCAATACCCTCAACATCGCGCAAGGCGTCCGCGAGACTGGTGTAGGGTTTGCTTTGCAGCTCTTCGCGGCTGACCACGCTGACGCTCGCGGGTGCATCGGCGATTTTCTGTTCAAAACCGGCGGCCGAGATAACGGTGCGGCCCAGGTCGATGGTCTCTGCCGAAGCCCCTGCCCCCAAGCTGGTCACGACGGCGGCGATAAGTCCCAATGAATGTTTTTTACGCATATTTCCCCCTTTTTTTGGGTGCGACGATGGCCGCACCGCGTTAACGCGAATGATAATACATCTCATTAGCGGGAAATATCAACAGTAATGAGAATTATTTTTATTTGCAGAAAAGGGAGGCTGTGATTTTTTTGGGGGGGGAATCGTGTGTAATGGCTTTGGGGTTTGGGTTTGGGGTGCGGGTGTGCAGATGGTCGGGATGGTTAGATATAGATCGCTGCCTCAGGTGTCGGATTACGGCTGCGCCTAATCCGACCTACGCAAACAGCGGCACGTTGCATCCAGTAGGTCGGATTAGCCCGAAGGGCGTAATCCGACAATGTGCCACCCACCCAAACAATGGCGCGTTGCATCCGACAATGTGGCACCGATCCGAATCAATGTGCCATCACTAAAAGCGCTCGGTTTTACCCGTGCAGCGGCCGAATGCCAACGGCGGCACGGGCTTTCGCCAACAACGGGCGGCTGACGGCGCGGGCCTTCTCGGCACCAGCCTGGAGCACGGCTTCGATCTGTTCGCCGTCGGCGAGCAAAGCGTCATAACGTTCGCGCGCGGGGGCAATCTGCTCGTTGATCAACTCAAACAGCTGCTTCTTGGCCTCGCCCCAGGCGATACCGTCAGCAAAAGCCTGGCGCATCTCGGCGGTCTGTTCATCCGTCGCAAACGCTTGCCAGATCTGAAACACCGTGGAGGTATCCGGATCTTTCGGGTCGCCCGGCTCCAGCAGGTTGGTTTTGATTTTATTGATGTGTTTCTTCAGTTTTTTCTCGGGCAAAAACAGCGGAATGGTATTGCCGTAACTCTTGCTCATTTTGCGCCCGTCGAGCCCCTGCAGCACCGCTACTTTGTCGTCCACTTGGGCTTCGGGCAGCACGAAGGTGTCGCCATAAATGTGATTGAAGCGCGCGCCGATGTCACGCGCCATTTCAATATGCTGAATCTGATCGCGGCCGACCGGCACTTTGTGCGCATTGAACATCAGAATGTCCGTCGCCATCAGCACCGGGTAGCTGAACAGGCCCATGGAGACGCCGTAGTCCGGATCTTCACCCGCCTCACGGTTGGCATCCACTGCCGCCTTGTAGGCATGGGCGCGATTCATCAGGCCTTTGGCAGCGACACAGGTCAACAACCAGCAGAGCTGGGGAATTTCCGGCACATCGGATTGGCGATAGAACACAGAGGTGTTGGTGTCCAACCCCAGAGCCAGCCAGGTGGCCGCAATCTCACGGGTTGACTGGTGAACCAAGTCGGGCTCCTGACACTTGATCAGCGCATGGTAGTCGGCAAGAAAATAAAAGGTTTCCACATCCTGACGCTGACTCTCGGCAATTGCCGGGCGGATGGCGCCTACGTAGTTGCCCAGGTGCGGGGTACCGGTGGTGGTAATACCGGTGAGAATCCGTTGTGTGCTCATGGTCTGTCACTTATTCCGGTGCTTGCGATAAAGGCGGCTATGATACAGGCTCGCGCCGCTCACTGCACCTGGGCGACAGCACTCAGGCAACGCCGGTACTCCGGTTCGAGAGCCTCCCAGCTTAACGCCGCCACCGAGGGTTCGCTGGGCAGGGTGCCGCTATACCACTGACAGGCTCGCCGGTACAGCTGTTCGGCGGCAGCTTCAGCTTCACGCTCCGGGTGTTCGAGATGACTCGCATAGCACCAGGGTTCGGCAAACCAGTCCGGGTAGGCCAGGCGAGCGGGCACCAACGGAATGCAGCCCGCCGCCACGGCTTCGAGCACCGATAGCCCCTGAAAGTCATGCACCGCTGTGGACAATACCCCATGACTCCGGGCCAACAGTTGCCGGTACTCCCCTGCCCCTTCGACATACCCCCAACGTCCGAGCGCCCTATGCTGCTCAAGCAACTCGGCCACGGCCGCGAATGCCGGCGGTTGCTGTCGGAATTGCTGACCTACCACATGCACGTTGAGCGCAGGCGCATTGGGCCGTGCAAAGTAGGTGCGCAGTAAGCTCAGCAACCGCTCGGGCCCCTTGTCGTACTCCCAGCGGTGGTTCCACACCAGGGAAAAACAGGTTTCTGACGAAGTTTTATCCGTAAAACAGTGATCCGCCAGGGGCACGGGAATAACCGCCGATTTGGCTTTGATCTGATCGACAACCCCCTCTGGCACCTGGTCTGGCAGGCGGTTGAGCAGTGCCTCACAGCCCTCAAAAAAGGACTGACTGTTGTAGGGCGAGTTAAACAGCACGCGGTCGGCACAAAGCGCGCTGTACAGGGAGATGACTTGCGGCTCCACCGGACTCAACTGCGTCTGCCGCACAGGGTAGGCGAACTGATTTTCGTGGAAGTAAAGCACCGTGGGAATACTCGCCAGCGCTGGTACCAGGCCGCGCAGGGCCGACAAGTCAGTCATGGAGGTGGCGATAATCAGGTCATAGCCAGCGTTCAGGGTCTGCGCGTTTTCCTGAGACCAACTCAGGCTGTTGCCCCGCACCCGCCAACGAAAGTGACGTGGGGGTAAAGCCAATTGGGTCCAATGCCAGTCGTCCAGGTGGCGGGCAAGATCCAGACGCCAGCGGCGGTGGCTATCGGCGTCATAGGCAGAGAGCAGCAGGACCCGCACGCGCCCGCCTGGCTAGTAATGCTCGCGGGCGTTTTGCAACACCAGGGTTTCAAAGCCACCTTGGGCGAGTAGCTGCGCGGCGACGTCGGTGCGCCGGCCGGCATCATCGGTGACCACATAACAGGTGTTGTGGTCCAGGTCGGGCAACGCATTGCGCAATTTGCTGAGCGGGATATTGCGGCTATTGGCGACCTTACCGAAGCGCCGCTCTACCGCCAGGCGGACATCAATCAACGCGTAGCCACGCTGCTCTTCATCGCGCTGCTGCAGCGCCTCCAGAGAGGTGGCACGCACCACCGGCGCTAGCAACAGATTCTTGAAATCTTCTTTCCCCAGGCGCATCAGCCGCCCGGCACGGGTCATCAACACCGTGGCATTGCGGGTGGTATCGCCCACCAGGGCCTCCTCGCCAAAATACTGACCGGGAATCAGCTCCGCCAGGGTAGCACCAGCCTTGTCCACAACCTTGGCCCGGCCGGTTTCGAGCACATAAAAATAATCGCCCGGCTCACCCTCGCGCACCACCGACTCGCCCTTCTTGAACTCCACCGACTCAAAACGCACGAATAGCTGCTGAATATTGCCCGGCGGAATTTTAGTGAACAGCGGCGCTTCGAGCAGGTTTGACATCCAGTCGTGCTCTTCCTCGTCGCCTTCCGCTTTGTTACCGCTTTCGCTCCAGGCCATGACCAGGTCAAGAAAGTCGTTTTCCAGACAAAGCAGTTTGACGTTGGATTTGGCAACGGCGGACATTTGCGTGGGGTTGCCCACACTGACGGTTAACGGGTGGCGGCGCAGGTCAGCGTCTTTATGGTTGACCGAGGTTGTGGAAAACTTGGCATCAATCAGGTCGACCTGGCCCTCGAGCAGATACAGGGCTTCAGTCAGGCTTTTGCCGCGCTGGAAGATCAAGGTGCCCTTTTGCACCTCGCGCAGCTGCACTTTGTCCCCGACTTTGGCGAGGTACTCGTCGCTAAGGCTATCGAAGGGGGACAGGGCGCGCAGGGCGCTTTGGCTGATGCTCATAGGCTGGGGGTCTCTCCGAATACAACGCGGGATAGCCCCCGAGTATAGCAGATCAGGCGCTATCCAGTAGACCGTGGCTTGGGCTAGAACAGGCTCGGAATGTTCAAGCCCAGCGTATAGTGGTTGTCTCCGGGGCCCGTGTCATGGGCAACGCCCAGGTCCAGGGTCCAACTGGTACTGCCGATATGGTAGCGCAGCCCCGCCGCAACGATCGGGTCGCCCTCTTCCTCATTATAGACTTCGGCAATCAGACGCGGGCCGGCCAGGCGAATATTCAGAGCGGCGCCATAGGTCAGATAGGTATCTTCGAGCACGCGGTTGTGTTCAACGCCGCCATTGAGGTGCAGCACTACGCTCTCACTCAAATGAAAGCTCACGGGTACATTGGCATACACCGCGTCGAGCCCGTCGCGGCTCAGGCTGTACTCGGCCCCCAGACTGAAGGCGATAGCCGGACCCCGCAGTGGCCGGTAAAGCATGGCTTTACGCTCAATACTCACGGAATCAAATTCATCGGATTGGAAGTTGTATACCAGCGGCATTGACCACTCGGCACCCATGAAGTTACACCCCGGACTCAGGGTGCCCCAGGTCGTCGGACTGGAGCGGGTCGCCCACAGCTCAAGCTCGCAGGTGCCTCGCGGCACAATGCTGGCATCGTCCACCAGAAAGTGGCCGCCGCTGGCACTGGCGGTGAGCGGCGTCAGGGCCAACAGCAGCGGCCCCATCAAACGTTTATACATAGCGGTTCCTCGTCCCTCCGCCCTGCCCCTCAGGGAAACAGGACCAGGGTGGCAATGCTGAAATAAATAATCACACCCACGCCGTCGGCGATGGAGGTCACCAGCGGCGCTGATGCCGTCGCCGGGTCCCAGCCCAGGCGGTGCAAAATGAAAGGTAGAATCATACCAACCAAACTGCCGATAATCACAATGGCAACCATCGAAAATGCGACCACCTTCACAACATCCACTTCCGTGCGCAATACCCCGATGACTGATACCGCCAAGGCCATGCTGAGCCCCAGACCGGTAGCAACCAGCAGCTCACGCCCGAGTAAGCGACCCCAGTCGCGCCCACCGACATCACCGGTGGCGAGACCGCGCACCATCAACGTCGCCGCCTGGGCCCCGGCGTTACCGCCACTGGCGATCAGCAGGGGCAGGAAAAAGAGCAGTGCAATGTAGGCCGAAATGGTCTCTTCAAAGTGGGCGATCCCTGCGCCGGAAAAAATGTTCACAAACACCAGCAGTACTAGCCAGCCGATGCGCTTGCGATAGAGCATAAACAAGCCCGACTCACCGACCCCGGTCTCGAGCTTACCGACGGTGGCACTTTTGTGGATGTCTTCAGTGGCCTCAGCTTCGGCCACGTCCATGGCATCATCGTAGGTCACAATACCCACAAGGCGCTCGCGTTCATCGAGCACGGGCAGCGCCAGAAGGTCGTAGCGGGAGATCAGCTTGGCCACCTCTTCCTGGGACATGTCGGTAGGCGCGCTGATGATCTCGGTACTGATCAGGTCGTGGATGCGGGTATTGGGGCGCGCGAGAATAATATCCCGCAGCGAGACTACACCCACCAACTTGCCCACACCATCGATCACATACAACTGATAGATGGTTTCCGCTCGGGGCGCAGTGTAGCGCAGAATTGCCAGCGCATCGGAGGCCGCCACACGGGAGGGAATGGTGACATAACCGCTGGTCATGACCGCCCCGGCCGTTCCTTCCGGGTAGCTCGACAAGTGGATCAGCTCTTCCCGGGACTGGTAGGTCATAAACCCCATGACGGGCTCGCGCCGGGGAGCGGGCAGCAGATTGAACAAATCCGCACGTTCATCCGCATCCATGTTATCGAGCAACGCCGCCAAATCATCATCGGGCATCAGGGCGGCAATAGAGAGCTGCTGTGTGATCGACAGGTGCCCCAATACCAAAGCCCCGTGGCGCGCCGGCAAGAGCGCCAAGGACTCCAGGGCATCTTCCGGAGCCTGCATCTGTAAATAGTCTGCAAAGTCCGCCGGTTTGAGTTCATCCAGCAGCGCCTGCAAGGCGTCGGCGTCTTCATTCTGCATGGCAACATGCAGATCGGCAATTAGGTTCTCATAACTCATTGCCCGGAATCCTCACTCGGGTTGTTGGCGTTTACGGTCACGTTAAAACGTCAGCGCGTCGGAGTAGTCATAAAAGGCATCAAGCACCTGATTGAGGTACCAGGCATCCTTGTCGCCCGCCAGCTCTCGAATGGAGTGCATGGCATAGGTGGGGACCCCGACATCCAGGGTCTTAACCCCGACCTCGGAGGCGGTAATCGGGCCGATGGTGCTGCCGCATTCCATATCTGTGCGCGTAACGAAGGCCTGCACGGGCACGCTCCGGGACTCACACAACCAACGGAAGAAGCCACTGGTCTCACTGGTGGTTGCGTAGCGCTGGTTGGCGTTGACCTTGATCACCGGGCCGCCATTGAGGCGTGGGCCGTGGTTTTCGTCGTGCCGGTCGGCAAAGTTGGGGTGCAGCGCGTGCGCATTGTCCGCGGATATCAACAGGGATTTATCGAGCATGCGCAGCCGGGCCTCGGTGTCGGGTACCAGGCGCTGCAGGAACTGCCCGAGCATGGGCCCGCGCGCGCCGCAGGCCGAGGCGCTGCCCACTTCTTCATGATCGTTGCACACCAACAGACAGGACTGCTCGCCGTCGGCGTTGATCAGCGCCTCCAGGCCCACAAAACAACTGAGGAGATTGTCCAGGCGCGCACTGGCAAGCAGTTCGCGCTGCAAACCGATCTGCGCCGGGGCCTGGGTATCGTAAAAGCACAGATCGTAATCGAGCACCGCACTGTCGGTGTCGAGCCCCAGGGTGCTGGCCAGTAGTGCACGAAAATTGGGTTTGTCGCCACTTTCAGGGAGAAACGCCAAGAGCGGCGGCAATTCTTTTTGGGGATTGATGCTGCGGCTGCGATTGGCCTCCCGGTCCAGGTGAATGGCCAGGCTGGGCACGGTGGCGATGGGCGCTTCAAAATCCAGCAGACGACTGTAAAGGCGCCCCTCACCGTCGCGGCAGGTCACCCGCCCGGCGAGCGAAAGGTCGCGATCAAACCAGGGCGCCAGCAGTGCGCCGCCATAGACCTCCACACCAAGCTGAAAGCAACCATGCTGATGACGCTCCGGTGACGGTTTCACTTTCAGGCAAGGGCTGTCGGTGTGCGCACCCACCAGGCGAATACCCCGCTCCGCCAGGGACTGCCGACCGTAGACAAACGCAATGATCGAGGAGTCGTTGCGGGTGACGTAGTATCGCCCCCCGGGTTTGAGTGACCAGTGCTCGCCCTCGGCCAGGGCGGTAAAACCGTTTTCGCGCAGTCGCTCAGCCATCTGCGCCACCGCGTGGAAGGGTGACGGCGAACGCTGAATAAACGCGAGCAGGCGCGCGTTAAAGGAATCGGTAGCACTGGGTTGAACCATAAATCGGCCTCGATCAAAGTTTGTCATGCCTATTAACGACGAATACGTTCACGCTTTTTCCAGGACACGGTATCGCGCAAGTACAGCGGCTCAGCCTGATCTGCCGCCTGAACCGCTCCTTGCGCCAGTGCGCGAGCGGCCAACACCACCAGTGCCCGCGCGTCAGGATACCACTGTTGCTCACAGGAGAGCGGTTTGAGTGACTGCAATGGCGGATAATGCCAGCCGGCGCCGCAACCCGTGAAGGCATCCAGAGACTGCCCTTGAACGGCGTCGACGACTGCCTCGGGAGCGCTGACCGCCTCCTTAACCATAGCCTCGGCCACGCCGTCATGCCACTGATAAAGCCCCCAGTACACTTCGCTCATGCGCGCGTCCAACGCTGGCAGAACCGGCCACTGTTGGCGCTCTGGCCGAGCCGACAGCCAACCTTGAGCCATGCCCTGCAATGTCGACACCGGCACCACCGGAAGATCAGCACCAAAGGCGAGCCCCTGCACGACCCCAAGACAGATGCGCAAGCCCGTGAACGAGCCCGGCCCTCGGCCATAGGCAATCGCGTCGAGCTGGCTCAAGCTCAGACCGGCTTCGGAAAGTACCTCATCGACCATCGGCAACAGACGTTGGGTGTGGCTTTTGGCGGCCAGTTCAAATTGTCCTTCGACCCGCCCATCGCACCAGAGGGCGACGGAACATGCATCGGTGGAGGTATCGAGGGCTAGAATCCGGGACATAAGGAGAACCTGGTCGATGATCAGATGTCGGAGGACGGCTGCGCCTGATCCGACTTACATGGGCGCTTATCAGCGCGGGGCATTATACCTAAAAACAAAAACCCCCCGCGACCCGGTCGCGGGGGGTTTATGAGCCAATACCCCACTAACGGGGCGTTGAATCAGCGGCACTTACTTCTTGCGGGTGCGCCGACGCGTCGTGCTCTTGGCCTTGGCGGTTACCTTGCGGGCCGTCGCCTTGGCTTTGCGCGCTGCCGGTTTGGCCTTACGCTTACCGCGCGTTGCGGCCTTTTTGGCTTTAGCGGCGGCTTTTTTCTCCAGGGCCATGACCTTGCTTTTGGCTTTTTTAGCTGCTGCTTTGGTCTTCACAGCCAGCTTCTTGGCTTGGGCACGCACCTTTTTGGCATTGGCAGCGGCACGCTGTTTACGCCATTTGACCTTATAGGCCGCCAACGCCTTCTCCAGATCCTCCTCGGATTTGGCCTCCAGACGGGCTTCAACTTCCTGGAGTTTGGCGTTCGCCGCTGCTTCGGCTTGCTTGATAGTGCTGATGGCCTTGGCCTTTTGCACATCCAGCTTGGCCTCAGCCAGCTTCACGCGCGCATCGCGCATTTTGTCGGATTGGGTCATCACCGCTTTGGTGGCGTTTTCCGCCACGCGGGTATCCGTCACGCGCTTGCTCTTGCGAGCCTTGGCTTTGGCGGATGAGGCTTTTTTGCGCGCGGCGTCAACTTTCTTCACCTGCGCGTCCAATGCCCGCTGCAGTTTCTCGACTGTGGCCTCAGCCTTCGCAACTGCGGGCTCGACAACGGTCGTTGCTACAGAACGTTTGGCAGCAGCGCGTTTTTTCGCCGGTGCCTTTCTCTTTTTCGCAACTCGTGCCATAAAAATTCTCCTCGCTTTCCTAATAAAAGGTGTGCCTAGTTAACGTTAGTTTCGGATGCACTTTTATTAAGCACCAAGGGTGCTAACAAGATACTATTTAATTATTCGTCGTTTTGCACGTTTTTTGGCCGTTTTTTTTCAAAAAGTGTACTGAATAGGCAAAAAAAATCCCTCAGCCGTTTCCAGTCGAGGGATTTTCGTGCGCTAGTGCGCGGTGACATTCACCGGCGTGCGCTCAACGCAAAACCGCGAGCAATTGTTCACGAATGCTGTCAACGCTGCCGACACCAGCAATTGAGGTGTATTTCGGCGCAGACTCATCACCCGCTTCAGCGAGTTTCTGGTAAAAACCCACCAGCGGTTTGGTTTGCTCGTGATAGACCTGCAAACGCTTGCGCACTGTTTCTTCCTGGTCATCAGAACGCTGCACCAGGGGTTCACCGGTAGCATCATCGAGACCTTCTTCTTTCGGCGGATTATGTTCGACGTGGTACACCCGGCCAGAGGGCTCATGCACACGCCGGCCACTCAAGCGCGCGACAATTTCTTCGTCCGCGACATCAATTTCAATAACGTGATCGATATGAATGCCGGCTTCGAGCAACGCCTCCGCCTGGGGAATCGTGCGCGGAAAGCCGTCAAACAAAAAACCTTTGGCGCAATCGGGTTGGGCGATCCGCTCTTTTACCAGTGCAATGATCAGATCGTCGGAGACCAGGCCACCCGCCGCCATCACATCTTTGGCTTTTTTACCTAACTCGGTACCCGCTTTTACCGCAGCCCGGAGCATATCGCCGGTGCTGATCTGGGGGATGCCAAAGGTTTCCATAATCAGTTGCGCCTGTGTGCCTTTGCCGGCGCCAGGCGCGCCCAAGAGTATGATTCGCATGGGGTTTTGCTCCTAAATAGAGACGACTGCTGAACGGCCGGCGGGCCCGCTTTCGCGCACCCGGTTCGGTCTGTTGCCGCCATAATGTCGATTAAAAAGGCGTTACCTTACACCGGCGGCCCAGCAATCACAATAAGGGCGGGCGATGCTGGCAAGTCGGCCCAGATCAGCTATACCTTTAAGTAGGGCGCCGTCGCGCCCCGAATGCCCCCACGAGGGATGAATGCTAGCCATTGTGAGGTAACGCTATGAAGGTCAATGAGCTGATGAAAATGTGGGACCGGAACGCCAGCGGCGAACTGGCAGAAAACCACTACACCGTGCGCCTGCCGGTGGAGGACGCTGCCAGAATAGCCGCTCTGTGCGAAATGTACCCCAAGCGCTCAGCCGAAGACTTTATCACCGATTTGCTGTCAGCCGCGCTCAGTGAGATCGAAGGCGGTATGCCCTACATTAAAGGCGATGAGGTGATCGCCGAGGACGAAATGGGTGATCCCATTTATGAAGACGCCGGTTCCACCCCCCGCTTTCTGGCCCTGAGCCAGAAACACCTCAAGCGTCTAAAGGCCCAGCGCAACGGTTAACAGTATTTGCTCTGGGCGCACGCGCTCCCTAGAATAGCGGCTATTCAGGCCGCTCACATGACCGTCGGCGGCGCCTACCGAGGAGACCCTCAGGCTTATGGCCCTGGAACTCGACGATTTTGACCGCAACATTTTGCGCATCTTGCAAGAAAATGCCGATTGCTCCATGGCCGAGCTGGGCGAGAAGGTGGGTCTGTCACATACCCCCTGCTGGCGCCGCGTCAAACGCCTGGAAGCCGAGGGTATTGTGCGCCGCCGGGTGACTCTGCTCGACCCGCACAAGCTCGGTCTGGGGGTCACTGTGTATGCTTACATCATCATTAAAAGCCATGACGAAGAGTCGCTCAACGCCTTTGAATCGGCGGTGCACGCGATTGCGGAGATCGTGGAGTGCTACTCCACCAGTGGCGACAAGGACTATGTATTGCGCATTGTGGTGGACAGCGTGGAGCACTACGAACAGCTGCTGAAGCGCTCGCTGGTGCACCTGCCCAATGTGGCCTCGGTCAACTCAACGTTTGCACTCAAACAGGTGAAGTACACCACACAGCTTCCCATTTAGCCGTCCCCTTTACGGGGCTGAGCCTGTATCAGGCATCCATGTCGGCGTAAGTATCGGCCTCGGCGGCGATGATTTCACCGAGAATCTGTTCCGGAGGTTTGTCCCGACAGTTAATGGTGATGTCGGCATAGCGCTGATAGAGCGGACGGCGCTCGGCGAGCAGTTCGCTAAAGCTTTGACCCGGCTTACAGGCGACCCCACGACTGCCAAAATTGTTTATCCGCGCCTGAAGTTCCGCCTCGGGTACATCCAGAAACACCGCCGGACCAAAGCGCTTCAGGCGGCGCATTCCGGCATCGCTGTAGACAGCACTGCCCCCGGTAGCGATGACATGGTTGGGGTAGTCGGCACCGAGCAGCACCTGCTCCTCAATTTCCCGCAACTTCAGGTAATCGTGCTCGTAAATGATTTCCTGCAATGCTTTACCTTCGCGATTCTGGATCAGAATGTCGGTGTCAACAAAATCCTTGACCAACATCTTGGCCAATAACAGGCCAATGGTGCTCTTGCCCGCGCCGGGCATACCGATCAGGATCAGGCTGTTGCTAAAATCTGTC
This sequence comes from Marinimicrobium alkaliphilum, assembly GCF_003259155.1. Lineage (GTDB taxonomy): Bacteria > Pseudomonadota > Gammaproteobacteria > Pseudomonadales > Cellvibrionaceae > Marinimicrobium_A > Marinimicrobium_A alkaliphilum. The sequence goes on along the minus strand of NZ_QGMQ01000001.1, from coordinate 557,487 downwards.
ATCTGAGTCTCCAGGTCTGGCTTTGGTCAATCGCGCCGGGCGCTGATTATTTGTGCAGCTTCAGGCTGACTTTGAGCAGGCGATTATCCCGCATTTCGAGCACCACGAATTCCACTTGCCCAAGCTTCACCCGGTCACCTACCACCGGGTAGCGATATTGGCTGTAAATATAGCGGGCAATACTCCAGCTCGCCTTGTCGCTGGGCACCTCAAAACTGTACAGCAAGGCCAAATCAGCCAATTTGGCGCGCGGCGTGATCACAAATTCACCGAAGAAAGCCTGCGCGCTCAAACGTTCGGGCTCCGCCACCCCGACAAAGATTTTGTCCAGAGAATCCAGCTCCAGCGGCGTCGCCAGCAAGTAGACGTGGTCGCCCTCGGCAAAGGTATCCCCGGCTTCGAGTGTAGCAGGCTGGCCGCCGCGCATCACGCACAGCAGGCTGGCCCGGCCTGGCAGCGGTAAGGTCGCACTGGTGAGCTTGAGTGCCGGACTGTCGTGCGCGAGCTTATAGCCCACAAATTCGTAATGATCCTGTCCCGGTACGCCCAGCTCGACCCGCTGGACCCGACTGGACGTGGTAGGCACATCCAGATTCAGTCGGCGCGCCAGGGGCGATACCGTCCAGCCCTGCAGCACCAACGACACCAGCACCATGACAAAGGCGATATTGAAAAAGAACGGCCAATTCTCAAAGCCTGCCAGCCAGGGGAACATCGCCAGCACGATGGGCACTGCCCCGCGCAGCCCCACCCAGCCGATAAAAAGCTTTTCCTGCCAAGAAAACTGGAACGGCAACAAGCACAACCACACCGCCAGGGGGCGTGCGACAAAAATCAGGAACAGTGCCACCAGCAGAGCCGCCGAGGCGTAGCCAATCAGCGATACCGGCGACACCAGCAAGCCGAGCATCAAGAACAGGCTGATCTGTGCCAGCCAGGCGATACCGTCGTGGAAGCGCTGGATGTTATAGAGGCCTTTGGAGACCCGGTTGCCCACGACCAGCCCCGCCAGATAAACCGCGAGGAAGCCACTCGCCTGAAGAACGGCTGCCGCACCAAAAATGGAAATACCGCCAAACAGCGCCAACAACGGATAAAGGCCCGGGCTGAGGGCCAGACGCCCTACCCCGAGGGCCAGCAGGCGCCCGCCGAAAATACCTATGGCCGCACCGGCACCCATTTGCCAGAAGAACTGGGTCAACATCATCCAGCTGAAACCGGACTCCTGGGATACCATCAGCTCGACCAACAGAATCGTAAGGAAGATGGCCATGGGGTCGTTCAGGCCCGACTCGATTTCCAGGGTTGCACCAACCCGGGTCTTCAGGGCCAACCCCTGCATATTGAGGACCGAGAACACCGCGGCGGCATCGGTGGAGCCCACAATGGCCCCAATCAACAACCCCTCCAGCCAACCGATGCCCAGAACCCAGGCCGCAAAAGCACCGCATAAGGCGCTGGTGGCCACCACCCCAACGGTGGCCAAGCTCAAGGCCGGACGTAGGCCCACCCTGAAATTGTGGATATCGGTGCGCAAGCCGCCGTCGAACAGGATCACAGCCAGTGCCAGCGCCGCCAGAAAATACGCGGACTCGACATCGTCAAACTCGATGCCGCCAATACCGTCCTGCCCGGCCAGCATACCGATAATAAGAAACACCAGCAGCAGGGGCATACCCACCCGCGGCGACAAGGTACTGGCAAGAATACTCACTAAAAAGAGCACCCCGGCCAGTAAAATCAATTGATTGAGAACGTCCATGCCCCTAATACTACTACACATTTCCGCGCGCAGTGAGCACTATGAGGGCATCCGTCAGTAACGTCGGGCGGCTTTTCCTGCTATGATGTCCGCTCAATTTTTTAGATGCCGACAAGTAGTTTTCATGCTGAATTCCGATGCCCTGCAACAGCTCTCCCAGCTCAAAACCGATATCCGCTCCGAACGCGACCTGGCCCAGGGGCTGGTACGTGGCACCACCAAACGCTTCGGCTTTGTACGCCTTGACGATGGCCGCGATGCGTTTCTCAACCCGGAGCAGATGCAGCGGGTACTGCCGGGCGACCGGGTCGAGGTTGCACTCAAAACCAATGCCCGCGATCAGCTGGAAGCCGAGCTGGAACGGTTGCTGGAAACCGAGCTGGATACCTTTGTCGGGCGCTATATGACCAAGGGTCAGGCCCACTTTGTCGAGCCGGACCTGCCGTTTTTTAACCGCTGGATGTTTGTGCCTCCACGCGAGCGCGCCCAGTGCGCCGAGGGCGACCTGGTGCTCTGCCAACTGCTGCGCCACCCCTACAAAAACGAGGGTAAAACCCAGGTCAAGATTCTGGAACGTATCGGTCGTAGCGATGAACCGGGTATCGAAGGCCGCTACATTGTCGCCAAACACCAGCTGCCCCATGCCTGGAGCGACGCTGCCAGCGCTCAAAGCCATGACATTCAGGCCATTGAGCCGAGCAGCGATGAAGCCCCCGAAGACTTGAGCACGTACACCTTCGTCACCATTGACGCCGAAAGCACTCGGGATATGGACGATGCCGTTTATGTAGAGCCCCGCGACGACGGCTGGCACCTGATTACGGCGATCGCCGATCCCACGCGCTATATTCCCGTGGACAGTCCCCTGGGGGAGACTGCCCGCACCCGGGCCAGCACAGCCTATCTGTTGGGCCACACCCTGACCATGCTGCCACCGGAGCTGTCCCACGACACCTTTTCTCTGGTGCCGGAACAGCGTCGACCGGCCCTCCTGTGTCATATGGACATTGCCAGTGACGGCAGCATTACCGATTGCCGCTTTCGCGAGGGCATTGTCTGCTCTCACTACAAGCTGAGCTATCAGGGCGTTACCGACCTGATCGAGGGCACCAGTGACTACGATGTACTGCCCGATGCCATCAAGGAGATGCTGCGCCAGTTGCATGAGCTGGCCCTATTGCGCACCGAGTACCGGCGTGAACATGCGCTGGTGATGGACGACCGCGCCGATTATTTTCACCAGCTCAACGACCAGCGCAAAATCGAGCGCATCGATAAGCGCGAGCGCAACCTCGCCCACCGCATTGTCGAAGAGGCCATGCTGGCCACCAACATCTGCGCCGGTGAGCTGCTCGCCCAGTACCCGGGCTACGGCATTTTCTCGACCCACGCGGGCTTCCGCAGCGAGCAGCTGGAAGAGATCCAGTCACTGCTGGACGAGGACCTGCCGGAACAGTTTGAGAACCAGGATTTTGGCGAGCTGAGTCACTTTCAGCAGTTGATGCGCCAGCTGCGCGAACACAAGGCCGACAGCGAAACCCACGCCGCCCTGCTGGCTCTGCTACAGCGCAAACTGCAACCGGGCGAGCTATCCCTGACACCGGCACCGCATTTTGGCCTGGGCTTCCGCTATTACGCCACCGTGACATCGCCGATTCGTCGCTATAACGACTTCCACAACCACCTGGCAATCAAAGCCATTTTGCGCAAGCACAGCGGGCCTAGTGTGGACGACGAGGCTATTGCCGCACTGCAGGCGCAATTAATGCGCGGACGCCAGGCCTGTCGCCAGTTGGAACAGTGGCTGTGCTGTCAGTATCTGGCCGATCATATCGGCAGTGTTCATACGGGACGCATTACCCAGGTCAACGCCAGCGGCATCGGGGTGCGCCTGGACGACTCCGGTATCGAGGGCTTTGTCATGCTGAAAAAGCGGGAGAAGTCGCCGGATGCCACACCGAAAAAACTCGAATTTGATGCCCGTCGCCTGACCCTGAGCACACCCGAGCAGCGCTTCCGCCTGGATGAAACCGTGGCCGTCATGGTTGCCGAGGTCGATGTCGCCAGCCGTCGGGTGAGTCTGGAACTGGTGGATGAAGCCACCGCCGAGCGCCTGAAGGTCTGGCAGGAAGCCGACCTGCCCAAGGATGCCTGATCATGGCCCGGGGCTACTGGCTGTTGAAAAGCGAGCCGGATGTCTACGGTATTGAGCATCTGGCCGGGGAGCCCAAACAGACTGCGCGCTGGGACGGCATTCGCAATTATCAGGCGCGCAACTTTTTACGCGACCAGGTACACGAAGGCGACCGCGCCTTTATCTACCACAGTCAGTGCAAAACCGTAGGCATTGCGGGCACCGCCCGTGTGGTCAAGGCCGCCTACCCGGACCCGGCCCAGTTTAACCCGGACAGCCCCTACTACGACCCCAAGGCCACCGAGGACAAGCCCCGCTGGTTTGCGATTGATATCGCGCTGGATGAAGTGTTTGATGCGGTGATTCCGCTCAAGCGGATCAAGCAGCAGGCAGCGCTGGAGGACATGGTGCTGCTGAAACAGGGGCGACTGTCGGTACAGCCGGTGACCCCGGAAGAATGGAAAGAGATTCATCGCCTACGCTAAGGTGCTTTTGCTGCCAGCGATGGAGGTTGGGGCGGCGCTTCCGGCACCCGCCGTAAATACCTCCCTGTAGGCTCGAGCGCAGCATCCCTGCTGCGCACGGTCCCGGAAGCACCGCCCCAACCTCCTCCAACATCTCAGTGGGCACAGAGGGCGGTGAAGCCGGAGGCGCCTTTGGCAACCCTCGCGTCATGGATGACGCGTGGGAGCTACAGGGATGTATTCACCGCGTTTGCCAAAGGCGCCTCCGGCTTCACCGGCCGACGACCTACTGGCATCACCTACTCCCACTCAATCGTGGCGGGTGGTTTGCTCGACACGTCGTAGGTGACGCGGGAGACGCCGTCGATTTCGTTGATGATGCGGTTGGAGACTTTCTCCAGCAACTCGTAAGGCAGGTGTGCCCAGCGGGCGGTCATAAAGTCGACGGTTTCTACCGCACGCAAAGCGATGACCCACTCGTAGCGACGGCCGTCACCCACGACACCCACGGACTTGACCGGCAGGAACACGGCAAAGGCCTGGCTGGTTTTGTGGTACCAGTCCGCCGCGCGCAGCTCCTCGAGGAAAATCGCATCCGCCTCACGCAGGATATCGGCGTATTCCTTTTTCACCTCACCCAGAATACGCACGCCCAGGCCCGGCCCCGGGAAGGGGTGGCGGTAGACCATATCGTAGGGCAGACCCAGTTCCAGGCCGATGGCCCGGACTTCGTCTTTAAACAGTTCGCGCAGGGGTTCCACCAGTTCCAGGGCCATATCGTCCGGCAGGCCGCCGACATTGTGATGGGATTTGATCACATGGGCTTTGCCGGTTTTGGCGGCCGCCGATTCGATCACGTCCGGGTAGATGGTGCCCTGGGCGAGCCACTTCACGTCTTTGATGCGGGTCGCTTCGATGTCGAAAATATCAATGAAGGTGTTGCCGATGATCTTGCGCTTGCGCTCGGGATCGTTCTCACCTTTGAGCTTGCCCAGAAACTGCTCTTCGGCATCGACGCGCACGACCTTGACACCCATGTTCTTGGCGAACATGTCCATCACCTGGTCGCCCTCTTCCTTGCGCAGCAGACCGTTGTCCACAAACACGCAGGTGAGCTGATCGCCAATGGCTTTGTGCAACAATGCCGCCACCACCGAGGAATCAACGCCACCGGACAGGCCCAGAAGCACCTTATCGCCGCCCACCTGTTCCTGCACTTTGCGGATCGCGTCTTCGACAATATTGGCCGGTGTCCACAGCGCCTCGCAGCCGCACAGCTTGAGCACAAAATGCTCAAAAATACGCTTACCTTGTAAGGTGTGCGTCACTTCCGGGTGGAACTGTACCCCGTAAAAATCTTTCTCGTCACAATACATGCCGGCAATCGGGCACGAAGGCGTCGACGCCATCACTTCGAAGCCGGGGGGCACTTCACTGACCTTGTCGCCGTGGCTCATCCAGACGTCGAGCAGGCCGCCGCCGTCGTGGTCAACGTGATCTTTGATCTCGTGCAGAAGCGCGCTCTGACCGTGAGTTTTGACCTGGGCATAACCAAATTCGCGAATGTTGGAACCCTGCACTGCACCACCGAGCTGTTCGGCCATGGTCTGCATGCCGTAACAGATCCCCAGCACCGGTACACCCAGGGTGAAGACCAGCTCCGGAGCTCGCGGCGACTTACCGGCCGTCACCGACTCGGGACCGCCGGCCAGGATGATACCGCTCGGATCGAACGCGCGAATTTCTTCGTCGCTCATATCAAAAGCGCGAATCTCCGAGTAAACGCCAATCTCGCGCACGCGGCGCGCGATCAATTGGGTGTACTGGGAGCCGAAGTCGAGAATGAGAATACGCTGAGCGTGAATGTCCTGAGTCATGAATACTTCACTGTCGCAAGTGGTTCGAAAAGTTTATCGGAAAAGGCCGTGCTTTAACGACAAGGGCGGCACTGCTGCCGCCCTCGCCGCGCACTGATCAAACCCCGGTTAGCGGCTGCCCACAGGATAGTTGGGCGCTTCTTTGGTGATCTGTACATCGTGCACGTGGCTCTCGCCCATACCCGCCGAGGTCACACGTACAAATTGCGGCCGGGTGCGCATCTCTTCCATAGAGGTGCTACCGGTGTAACCCATGGCCGAGCGCAAACCGCCCATCAACTGATGCACGATGGCGGCAATCGGGCCCTTGTAGGGTACCCGGCCTTCGATGCCTTCGGGCACGAGCTTCTCGGCACCTTCACTGGCATCCTGGAAGTAACGGTCGCTGGAGCCTTGTGTCTGGCTCATCGCGCCGAGTGAACCCATACCGCGGTAGGCTTTGTAGGTCCGGCCTTGATACAACTCCACTTCACCCGGCGCCTCTTCGGTACCGGCAAACATGGAACCCATCATGACCGAGTCGGCACCCGCGGCAATGGCTTTGGCCAGGTCGCCGGAAAAGCGAATACCGCCATCGGCAATCACCGGGACGTCGGTGCCCTTGAGTCCGTCAACCACGTTAGCGATGGCACTCATTTGCGGCACGCCAACACCGGATACAATGCGGGTGGTGCAGATGGAACCTGGGCCGATGCCCACTTTGACCGCATCCGCACCGGCGTCGGCAAGTGCTTTGGCCGCCTCACCGGTAGCGATGTTGCCACCGATGACCTGAACGTCAGGGAACTGCTGCTTGATGCGCCGCACCCGCTCGATCACATTGCGTGAATGACCGTGCGCGGTGTCAACGACCAACACATCAACACCGGCTTCCACCAATGCCGCAACGCGTTCGTCAGTTTCCCCGCTGGTGCCGACGCTGGCTCCCACACGCAGGCGCCCTTCCGGATCTTTGCTGGCGTTGGGGTAGCGCTCAGCTTTGTTGATATCCTTGACGGTAATCAGGCCACGCAACTCAAATTTGTCGTTGACCACCAGCACTTTTTCGATGCGGTGCTTGTGCAGCTGCGCGCGCACTTCGTCGGCATCAGCGCCTTCAAGTACGGTCACCAGTTTTTCTTTCGGGGTCATGATGCTGGACACGGACGCATCCAGGTTGGCTTCGAAGCGCACGTCACGACCGGTGACAATCCCTACCAGGTCACCCTTGTGCAGCACCGGCACACCAGAAATATTGTTTCTGCGCGTCAGTTCAAGCAACTCGCGAATGGTGGCGTCCGCATCGATGGTGATCGGATCTTTGACCACGCCGGACTCGAACTTTTTCACCGCCCGCACTTCCCGCGCCTGCTTCTCGATGGACATGCTTTTGTGGATGATGCCGATGCCGCCCTCCTGGGCCATGGCAATGGCCAGACGCGCTTCGGTGACGGTATCCATTGCCGCCGACATCAGGGGAATGTTCAGGTGAATGGCGCGCGTCAGCCGGGTCTTCAGGGAAACATCCTTGGGAGTCACCTCCGAGTACCCGGGTACCAGCAAAACGTCATCAAAGGTGAGAGCTTCTTCAGCAATGCGCAACATAGACCTGCTAACCTCTATCCACAGAGAAATAAACGCGAAATTATACGCTTTTGGCGCTATCCGGTAAACCAGAATCGGCGCCGAAGGGCAACCATCCGACCACATTGGCACGCTTTCCGCTACAATGGCCACCATGATCACAGACAACACCCCAAATCCGGGCGCCGAGCGTCGAATTTTCTCCGTCAGCCAACTCAACCGCCAGGTGCGCCAGCTGCTGGAAACCCACCTGCCCCTGCTCTGGGTGGAAGGCGAAATCTCCAACCTCGCGCAACCCTCTTCCGGGCACTGGTACTTCACCCTCAAGGATGATCAGGCCCAGGTGCGTTGCGCCATGTTCCGCAACCGCAATCAGCAGGTGCGTTTTCGTCCGGGCCACGGCCAGCAGGTGCTGGTGCGCGCCCGGGCAGGCCTGTACGAAGGTCGGGGCGAATACCAGCTGGTGGTTGAGCACATGGAGGAGGCGGGCTACGGCGCCTTGCAGCGAGCCTTCGAAGCGCTCAAGCACTCGCTTGCCGAGGAGGGCCTGTTTGCCCCGGAGCGCAAACGTCCCCTGCCCAGCCTGCCCCGCCATGTGGCCCTGATCACCTCACCCACAGGGGCCGTTATCCGGGATATGCTCACGGTCTTCAAACGCCGCTTCCCCGGCATTCCTCTGACCGTCATTCCCGTCGCTGTACAAGGCAAAGAGGCCGCACCCCAGATCGTCAAGGCCCTGACCCTGGCCAATGCCGCCGGGCTCTTTGACGCCATCATTCTGGCGCGCGGCGGCGGCTCCCTGGAAGATCTCTGGCCCTTCAACGAGGAGATGGTAGCGCGCGCCATCGCCGCCAGCGAACTGCCGGTGGTGAGTGCCGTCGGTCACGAAGTGGACGTCACCATCGCCGATTTTGTCGCCGACATGCGCGCCCCGACACCCTCGGCCGCCGCCGAACTCCTGGCCCCGGACGCCAGTGAGTGGCAGGCCCGCTTTGCCCACTTCCAACACCAACTCGGCGCGACCTTGCAGCGCCGCCTGCACCTGGAGCGCCAGCGGGTGTTGCACTTACGCCAGCGCCTGCGCCACCCGGGTGAACGCCTGCAACAACAAAAACAGCACCTGGACCAACTGGAACTGCGCCTGAGCCGCAGCATGGCCCGGCAACTGGTGCGCCAGCGCACCCGCCTGGACAACCTGGTCGCCCGCCAAAAGCCCCTGCGCCCGGCCCGACGCCTGGCGCAACTGCGCGAGCAATTGCAGCAACTGCACTCCCGCCTGACGCGCGCCGAACAGCAACAACGGCAACGCAAGCAACAGCGCCTGAGCGAGGCCGCACGCCTGCTCAACACCGTCAGCCCGCTCAATACCCTGGAGCGCGGCTACAGCATCACCCGCACCCCGGAGGGCGCCGTACTGACCCACCACGACCAGGTCAAGACCAATCAGGATCTGGTGACCCACCTGGCGCATGGGAAGATCTACAGCAAAGTCACCTCCGTAAAACATGACTAGCGAGCCGAATCGCACCGAACTCTGAGGTCAGGAGCGGGCACCTGCTCCTACTAGTCTGATAGCAACGCCTGAGTCGGGTATCCCTGTCCGGGACACGCCGTGAACCCATCCCTGGGGGCTCGACTGCCGCCGTCCAGGCGGCAGACGGTCCCGGACAGGGATACCCGACTCAGGCTAGTGCCAACTGCAGACCCCCTGCCCTCGACCGATTGAAGTTACATTCGCTCACGAGTATATTAGGGGTTCTTGTCGGGGCGCCTTGGCAGCGTTTGCTGTTCGGAGGCTGAGATCGGTACGGCCGAACCCGTTGAACCTGAACAGGTTGATACCTGCGGAGGGAACAAGGCCGTGTGGACACCCCCGCCCTGACCTTGCTACCTCCCTGCCGAATCCGCCTGTATCACTCGACTGATTTTGTTGCGAGGTGCCATGACACTCACAGCACATGCCCGCATTGCCGTGGCCGGCGGCGGCCTGCTGGGTCGCCTGTTGACCTGGCAGCTGCTGCGCCGGGGCCACAGCGTCAGCCTGTATGAAGCGGGCAGCCTGAGCGAACCCAAAGCCGCGGCCTGGACCGCCGCGGGCATGATCGCCCCGCTGAGCGAGGTGGTGGTCTCTGAGCGCTCTGCCTATACCATGGGTCTCTACGCCCTGGCCCAATGGCCCGAATGGCTGGCCTCCCTACCCGCGCCCGACACCGGCAGCCCCCTGTTTAGCCGCAATGGCAGCCTGCTGGTGGCCCACAGCCAGGACCTGAGCGAGCTGCGCCAGTTTGAACAGGAACTGCATCATCAGGTGCAGGATGCCCGCTACCGGCGCCTGTACGGGCGCGAACTGCTGGACCTGGAGCCGGATCTCAACCCCCAGTTTCAACAGGGGCTGTTACTGGAAGATGAAGGCCATCTGGACAACCGCAATGTGCTGCGTGCGCTGCTCGCGGCACTCACGGCATTGGGCGCCGAATTGCACGAGCATACCCCTGTCAGTCTCGCACCCCAGTGTGTCACCACCGAGCGCGAAACCCATCGCTACGACCTGGTGCTCGATTGTCGCGGCGTCGGTGCCAAGGCTCAGCATTCGGCGGTGCGCGGTGTGCGCGGTGAAGTGCTGGGCGTGCAGACTACGGAAGTCACCCTGCAGCGCCCGGTGCGCCTGATGCACCCGCGCTACCAACTGTATGTGGTGCCCAAGCCCAATCACTGTTTTGTCATTGGTGCGACGCAAATTGAAAGTGAAGATCTGTCGCCGGTGAGCCTGCGCTCATCTCTGGAGCTGAGCAGCGCCCTCTACACCCTGGCGCCGGCGTTTGCCGAGGCGCGAATTATCGATCAGGGGGTTAATTTACGGCCCGCATTTATGGACAATATGCCGCATGTCACCAAGTCCGAGGGCCTTATCACCGCCAACGGCCTGTTCCGCCACGGTTACCTGCTGGCCCCTGCGGTGGTCAATCACATCCTCGCCTACCTGGACGGCGAACCCGAGCTACCTTTTGCCGACGATCTGACGCCGGCACCGGAGAACCCATGACCGAGAGAGCTATGATAGACGTCAGCCTCAACAATGAACGCACCCAAGTCGCCCCAAAGCGCCTGCTGAGCGACGCCCTGAACGATTGGGGCTACGGCGGCCAGAAGGTTGCCATCGCCATCAACGGCGAATTTGTCCCCCGCTCCCGCTACGCCGAGCAGGAGCTGACTCAGGGCGACAAAATTGACATCGTAAAACCCATTGGGGGCGGCTGATATGAATACCGAAATCCAACACGATCCCTTGGTGCTGTACGGGGAAGCCTTCGAAAGTCGTTTCCTGTTGGGCACGGCGCTGTACAGCTCGCCGGATATCATGCGCGATGCCATCGAACGCTCCCGTTGCGATATCGTGACCCTGGGCCTGCGTCGGCAGAACCCTGCCAATCGCGACGGCGATACTTTCTGGCGCCATATCGAGGCCAGCGGCTGTCGCCTGCTGCCCAACACCGCCGGCTGCAAAAGCGTGAAAGAAGCGGTCACCCTGGCGGAAATGTCCCGGGAGATGTTCGACACGCCGTGGGTCAAACTGGAAGTGATCGGCGACGACTACAACCTGCAGCCCGACCCCTTCGGCCTGGTAGAGGCGGCGGCGGGCCTGATCAAAAAGGGCTTCAAGGTACTGCCCTACTGCACCGACGACCTGATCCTCGGGCAGCGGCTGCTGGATGTGGGCTGCGAAGTGCTGATGCCCTGGGGCTCACCCATCGGCACCGGCCAGGGACTGCTCAATCGCTACAATCTGCGCACCCTGCGCGAACGGCTGCCGACAGTGCCGCTGATTGTCGATGCCGGCCTGGGCGCACCGTCGCAGGCGGCGGAAGCCATGGAAATGGGCTTCGACGGTATCCTGCTCAACACCGCCGTAGCCAAGGCGAGCGAGCCACCACTGATGGCCGAAGCCTTTGCCGACGCCATCGACGCCGGGCGCAAAGCCTACAAAGCCGGCCTGATGCAGACCCGCCAGACCGCCAGCCCGAGCACACCCACGCTGGGCCAGCCGTTCTGGCATACGACTTCGTAGCTGAGCAGGGAGCAGGGGAACCTGTCCCGGACACGCCGTAAACCCATCCCTGGGGGCTCGACTGTCGCCGTCCAGGCGACAGACGGTCCAGGACAGGTTCCCCTGCTCCCTGCTTAATCGCCATCATTCCCGAGGCCCGCATCGTCCGAGTTTACGGCGTGTACCGGAAAGGTCTCCCCCCTCGCGGCGGGCTCTGCCGGCCGGCACTCGCGCCGGAAACGTGACCCTGATCACGCTTTCGGCACTGCGACGCGTGTTTATTTGCCTCTTCTGCGCATATCCCTTATCTTCGACAGCCTGTGAACCACACCGGTGGCTCGCAATGAGCAAGTGGCACAAAAAGCATCAAGGAAACGTCATTGAAGGATCACGCGCATGCCCACTGATGAACCTATCGCTATCTGCAACGACACCCCCGCGCAAGAATACGAAGTTACCGTTGGCTGTAGCCTGCTCTGGTCGCAGGCGCAGGAATTTTCCTATCTGCGGCTTTCGGATAAGAATGGCGACAACGAATACGAACTGATCGGCCTGTATGCCGTGCGCGCGCGTCGGATCGCCGCAACTTACGCACGCTTTTATCTGGAAACCGAAGACGGCGGCGACCCAAGCAAACTCGGGCGCTACTACTGGATGGCACTGGGAGCATTTGCCAGCAAAACCGTTGCCTGCTTACTGGAGCTTCGACGAGTCCGACTCTCCAACACCCTCGGAAGACGATCCATGGGCACATTCGAAGCCCACGAGATTGCAGAAGGGCTGGGCAAAGGCAATCTCTGGCTATTCAGTGACATCGCGCCTCCACACTGGTTTTACAACCACTACCCTGAACATTTTTTCGACGGGATGGCGTGTATCCATGAGCGCAGCGCTGATAGTTTGGAAGAGCCAGTGCAGAGCACGCTCTACGAGCTTCCATGGGCAAGTGAGTCACTCAAACGAATTCAGCAACTCAATGCTTCAGATGACCTTATCAAAGGCTTTGAATACGTTGCTGATTTGGAGCAAACTCGGGGAAGACAGCAGCGCCTCGAGTTACAGTTTGATCATCTCATGGCTATCGCCAACCACGAGCAGGGCGAAATTTTGCAGCCGCTGATTTATGACGACGAAATATTCAGCAGCTGGACAAAAAGACAGCGAGAGAACTTCATCCTGAGGTGGGCGTCCCCCAAGTTTGAGCTAACCTTTACGCATCAGTGCACAGAGAAAGATGAAGATCTGAGATCAGAAGCCCCGAAAGGCATGGTGGTAGAAGACTTCGAAAGCCGTATGACCTGGATTGAACAGGTGGCAGAAATGTTCCACAACCTTATGCAAAATAGAACTGATTACATGACTTCAGAGCTGACGTCAATGAGCGAATGGGTAAACTATGGTGGCGCTGATTAGCTTTCTTCGGAATGCAGTTATTATATTTCTGACACTCGGAATGCTATTTGGCTGCCAGCAGGAAAAAGGGCATAAAAACATGACATCAAATGAGATCACAATCGCGCTCGGAACCCCCACCCAAGAACTCATCGACAAACATCCGTCTAAAGGTTACAGTCGAATTGACAAACAACCAGCCGGATTAAACTTCTATAAAATAAACTGGAACACCAACGACCGGGGCACGGTCCATATTAATCACGGTAACCACAGTCTTACGATACCCTACGCAACCAGCGTCACTGGAACAGAAGATACAGATCGACCAGAGCTTGGCATTCAGGACTTCCTCATCACCGCAGGCTTAAACAGTAGCGGAGAAATCAGTCACGACGACGCACTCAAAACCCTCAGCTCGCTTATATCTAATTTATTAGACGTCGGGTGGAAGCCTTTGTTATGGTTTGACGATCCACGCTTAAGCGGCGCAGAGGCTTTCAAGTACTATCAAAAAAATCCATCCTACGGCATCCCTCCTGACTACAGGTTGTGCCTTGATGAATGGATGGCTCTGAGGCGCTCAATCCGTTGGCGATTGTTTGCAGGCGACGCAACACTGTCTATACGTTTCCAGCGCGACAGCCAAAGATTGGATATCGAGCAGCCTGGCAGCTACCTGATTAGCTTCAACCTCTCTACAACGGAGAAGCTGGCAAAGAATCACTTTGAGCAAAGCGAGCAAAACGACTGGAAGGCGCTCTGGCCAGACATGATCAAATCCCTTAAGCGGCAGCGCTACGCCAAAGAAGCCATTCTCGAAGAAAAAGGCTTTACCATTAATCATGACTACCAGGACCCAATTATTCACCCGGATGACCCTATTGAAGTGGAAGACTGAAGGAAGCGTCATTGAAGGATCACGCGCATGCCCACTGATGAACCTATCGCTATCTGCAACGACACCCCCGCGCAAGAATACGAAGTTACCGTTGGCTGTAGCCTGCTCTGGTCGCAGGTGCAGGAATTTCCCTATCTGCGGCTTTCGGATAAGAATGGCGACAACGAATACGAACTGATCGGCCTGTATGCCGCGCGCGCGTCGGATCGCCGCAACTTACGCACGCTTTTATCTGGAAACCGAAGACGGCGGCGACCCAAGCAAACTCGGGCGCTGCTACTGGATGGCACTGGGAACATTTGCCAGCAAAACCGTTGCCTGCTTACTGGATACCTGGCAGCTGAACGCCTCCTACGCCGAGCACTTTTTCGACGGCATGGCGTGCATTCACGAGCGCGACGCCAACGACCTTGAAGACACGGTACGGGAAACTTTCAACGACTTGCCTTAGGCCAGCGCTGGCTACTGCTTCGCTGGGTTTACTAGACGTGCGCGCACTTATTGCCATAGGTTTACTGCTCTCACTATCAGCGTGCGAGCAGGTTCACGAGGATACACAGATGGAACCGAATACTGTTGCCGTTGAAATAGGCATGACAGGAGAGCTGTTTCTGGAGAAAAACGGTTTATCCCCAGAAGACAATGTTGATCGGCAACCGGCTGGTATCAATTTCTATCAGCACAGATGGAGGCAGGACGACTTAGGCATCGTTCAAATCCATCATGGTGATTACGGATTCAGAATTCCTTTTGTTTTGGGCTTTACCGGTGCCGAAAACACCGAAAGGCCTGACAACGGTATCGGCTCTTTCAGCGTCAGAGCAGGCATTACTGAGTCTTCAGATGTTTCCCACGACGAAGCGCGCATCACGTTAATGAGATTTCTTTCCGCCTTACGTAAGAAAGGCTGGCGACCCCTGATCGATTACAACCAACCCCGACTGGGCGGGGAGGAGGCCTACCAGTACTTCGCAAAAAACCGGAGCTTTGGTACGCCTGCTGATCATCACCTGACCCTTGAACAATGGATGGCCCTCGGGCGCTTTGCCAATTGGTACCTGTACGCCGACGACATCACCCTTACCATCCGCTTTAACCGCGACAGAACGCGGATGGACCCCGATAAGGCGGGGGCCTATCTTTTCAGCTTCGATTTATCAACAACCGAACGCAGAGCCAAAGGTTACTTCAGTCCCGAAATACGGGACGACTGGCAAGATCTATGGGCTGATAAAATCCGTGGTTTCAAAAGAGAAAGGCTGGCGAAAGAGGCCATTCTCGAAGAAAAAGGTTTTACCATCAACCGGGACTACCAGGACCCGATTATTCACCCGGCTGATCCCATTGAGTTAGAAGAGATCACACCGTAATCACGTACCGCCGGCGCGCCCGGCGGCAAGCACAAGATTGATGGAGGCGTGCGTTGCACATTCAAGGGAGAAGTCACTTCAAAGCCGTTCAGTGGCGAGATTTACTGCACCTCAACCGTCGGGAAATTATTGTCGAGTTGTCGCTCTCACTGCCTTGGCTCCTTAGCTCCTGCTTGGCGGCGGCTTGGGGGTACTATCCGATTGCCCTCCTCTGCTCCTTTATGTTTTTCCTCACCGGCCTGCGCCAGGTTCACAATGCCTACCACTATGCGTTGGGGCTATCGCGCCCGATGACGGAGTGGGTGATGTTTATCCTGAGCATTCTAATGCTCGGCTCTATGCATGCGGTCAAGGTCAATCACCTGCGTCATCACCGTTACTGCATGGAGGAAGAAGACGTCGAAGCCATGAGTGCGCGGATGCCCGGCTGGAAGGCCATACTGATCGGTCCCTGGTTTCCACTACGGCTACACCACAAGGCGCTACAAGTGGCTAACCTAACTGAGCGGCGGTGGATTCTCAGTGAACTCCAGGCCAACCTGCTTTGGTTCTGGCTGGTATTTGCAGTCTTTGACGTTAGCTGGCTGAAATACCATGTAGCAGCCATGGCCCTGGGACAATGCCTCACCGCGTTTTTTGCCGTCTGGACCGTTCATCACGATTGCGACCCCAGCCAGGCACGCACCGTTCGAGGAAGGTTCAAGGCGCTGGTCACCTACAATATGTTCTTTCACTTGGAGCATCACTTGTTCCCCGCAGTGCCCACCTGCAAACTGCCATCACTGGCTCAGCGTTTAGATCAGCAGGCGCCTGATCTGTCGAGCAAGCGGGTTATTTAGAGGGGTACAACCCAGTGCCACAGGGGCACGGTCACCAGGCCTATAGCCAGTCCGTAACCGACGACGGCGGAGGACAGGCGCGGCGCCAAACCGTAGATGGTGGCCAGGGCACCGGCGGAGATCATGGCGGGCATGGCGGCTTCCAGTACGACGACGCGTGCCGCCAGGCCTTCGAAGCCAAACAGCAGAAGTGCACCCAGAGTCACGGCCGGGATCAACAATAATTTGAAGCCCAGGGCCATGAGAAAAGGGGTTGCCGTTTCACGCTCCAGGCGCAGCTTCCACTGCATCCCCACCGCCACCATTACCACTGGCACCAGGCTCGCCGCAATAGTGGCAAAGGCCGAGGCAAGCCAGTCCGGGTAGTCCAGGGGGTAAGTCGCAAATGCGAGGCACAGGGCGAGAAACGAGGGAAAAGTAAGAATATTGCGCACCAGGTCGCCAGCACTGGCGCTGCGGCCGCTGTAATAGGCGGCCACCAGGATGCCGTAGGTGTTAAGCGCGATAAACGTCCCCAGATTGTCGTAGAGAATCGCGTAGGGAATACCTTCGCGCCCCACCAGGGTGTCGATCAGCGGCAGCCCGACGAAGCCGGTATTGCCCAACGGCACGAGTAACATCAGTGAGCCGGTGACCGGTTTTGACCAGTCCAGGGCCCGGGCCGTGAGCCACGTGAGTCCGGCGCTGAAAGCCATCACCAGCCAGACTGCAATCACCGGCAGCAGCGCTTCGCGGTTGAGCATCAGATTGGGAATTTCACTCAGCACCAGCGCCGGCAGCGCCACATAAATCACATACAGATTGAGCGTGACCGCCGAGCCCTCGGGAAAGCGTTTGACCCGCTGGAGCATCAACCCGACGGCGATGCACAGCAAAATGACGGTATAGTTACTCACTACCGAGTCTCAACTAGCCTTTGCCCTTGGTGGGCCTTGCGGGTTTGCCCGGTTTTGCGGACTTTCCCGGCTTGCCGGGCTTTCCGCCACGAGCGGGCTTACTGGCTTTACTTTTTGCCAGACTGCGCTCGCGCGCCTGCTGCCGATCGTTGTGCTTACCTGCCACTTTGGGGTTGCGCCCGGCAAAGGGGTTTTCACTGGACTTGAATTCCAGACGAATAGGCGTGCCGTGCAGGTCCAACACCTTGCGGAAAGTTTTTTCCAGATAGCGCACGTAATGCTGCGGGATAGCGTGAACCTGATTGCCGTGGATCACGATGATCGGTGGGTTGTGACCGCCGCTATGAGCATAGCGCAGTTTGATGCGTCGACCGTGGACCATGGGCGGCTGATGCTCCTGCACCGCATCTTCGAGGATCCGGGTCAGGAAGTTGGTGGAAAACTTGTCCGTGGCGGCACTGAAGGCCTTTTCCACCGATTTATAAAGATTTCCCACCCCGGTGCCGTGCAGCGCCGAGATGTAGTGAATATCGGCGAAATCCACAAAGCGCAGGCGCCGGCCCAGTTCATTGCGCACATACTCCTTGTGAGTATCTTCCAGACCGTCCCACTTGTTGAGCGCGACCACCAGGGCGCGTCCGGCGTCGATGACGTTACCGAGCAGGTGCAGATCCTGATCCACCACGCCTTCGCTGGCGTCCATTACCAGCACCACCACATTGGCGTCTTCGATCGCTTTGAGGGTTTTTACAATGGAGAACTTCTCCACCGTTAGCGACACGTTCTTGCGTCGTCGGACCCCGGCGGTGTCAATCAGGGTGTAGGGTTTATCGTGGCGCTCGTAGTTGATGTAAATACTGTCGCGGGTGGTGCCCGGCAGGTCAAATACGACGACCCGATCCTCGCCCAGCATGCGGTTGACCAAGGTCGATTTGCCGACGTTGGGCCGCCCTACCACGGCAATCTTGATGCCCTTGGCGATATCCTCCGGCTCCGATTCGACCTCTGGCAATTGCGCCAGCACATCTTCCATCATGGACGCGACACCCCGGCCGTGAGTGGCCGTGGTCGGGTATATTTCACCCAGACCCAACTCATAGAAAGGTGCCAGCGCCACGTCCGGGTCGAGACCGTCAATCTTGTTGGCCACCAAATAAACCGGTTTGCCCTGCACCCTCAGATGCTGAGCGATGGCGTAGTCCGCAGCCGTCAAGCCGGCGCGGCTGTCGACCAGAAACAGAATGACGTCCGCTTCTTTGATGGCCTGCAGGGACTGGCCCGCCATCAGGCTGTCGATTCCCTCTTCCTCGCCGCTGATACCACCGGTATCTACCAACATAAAACGACGGCCGTCGACGTTGCCCTCGCCGTACTTACGGTCCCGGGTCAGGCCGGCGTAGTCGGCCACGAGCGCGTCGCGGCTGCGGGTCAGACGATTAAACAGCGTGGATTTACCCACATTCGGGCGGCCCACCAGGGCGATGACAGGAATCATATTGCGTGCTAACTCTGGAATGGAGAAGAGCCGCCATTATGGCGGCTCGGACAACCGGGCTCAAGCCGCCTTAGCGCGGCTCGACCTGCAGGGCACGTAGGCGCCCCCGGTTAGTATAGACGAAGAGGGTGTCACCATCGGCAAGCATCGGGGCGCGTACGCCGCGACGATCGATGCGGGTACGAGCTACAAACTCACCGTCGGACTGGTTCATCACGTGCAGGTAGCCTTTGTAATCCACCACCGCGACATAATCGCCGAAGGCCGTCGCCGCCCCCAGGTTGCGGCGCAGCATCTGCTCGTTGCTCCAGCGTATTTCGCCGCTGCTCAGGCTGTGCGCCGTCACCCGACCGTCGCTGTGGCTGGCAAAAAGCGTATCACCGCTGATGCTCATGTTCTCGTGAATCGACGCCTCCTGGCCCCAGATGTTGCGCCCGGAGTTACGGCTGTAAGCGGCTATCTGTCCCTGGAAAGCGGCCACATAAACGGTGTTTTCACGCAGTAACGGAGAGGCATCGATATCGATCATGCGTTCAATTTCCGAGCGCCCCTGAGGCAAAGCCACCCGCTGCTCCCACTGGATAATACCGTTGCGGGCATTGAATGCCATCAATTTCCCGTTCGCGAAACCAGCATAGACCATGGAGTCGGTGACCAACGGCGAGGCGTTGCCGCGCAAGGTCAACACCGGCGGCGGGCTGTCGTAATTCCACAATTCGCTGCCATCGGCGACCGAGCGCGCGTACAGGCGGTCGTTCACGGTCATTACCGCTACCACTGAGGCGTTGGCCTGGGGCACCGAGAGCACCTCGCCGCTCAGGCGCGTGCGCCACTGCTCGGCGCCATTTTCAATGTCCAGGGCCACCAGGTCACCGTTGTAGGTGCCGTAATAGAGACGACCATCACGCACGCTGACACCACCGCTGATGTCATCGTCTACCCGCACCTGCCAATGGCGACGGCCGGTTTCTGCGTCCAGTGCGCGTACTCGGCCATTGGCCGCCGCGACATACAGAGTACCGTCCGCCAAGGCGGGCACGAGTTGGGTGTACCCGACGTCCTGACCGCTACGCACGCGCTGGCGCCACTCGGTCGAGAAACGGTGGGTCTGGTCAAAGCTGACCAGCTCCATGGGCTCGGTGCCGTCTTTTTTACCGAACAGCGAACAACCTGAGGCCAACAACACCAGGGCCAGCAGTGGCACAAATCTCATCAAACAGTCTCCTCGCCGGCTGTCACCGGCGTATGGGCGCCGGCGCCCGAGGCGGCCTGAACATCGTCCAGCTTCATTTGCAGCAGCATGCTGCGCTGCTGCTGATCCGGGGTCAGGGCATCGAGCGCCGACTGATAGGCGGCACGGGCCGCTTCTGCATCACCCTGCGCGAGCAGGATGTCGCCTTTCAGTTCAGCGTATTTGGCCGCAAACTGGGACGTATGTTCCCGCTCAATCAAGGCCAGAGCAGCATCGTGTTCTTCCTGGGCGTAGAGCACACGCGCGAGACGCACCCGCGCAAGCTGCTCGACAGCCTCGTCACGGTTGTTGTCCAGCACCCACTCCAGCTCGCGCTGGGCGCGCTCCAGCTCACCGTTCTGGACGGCAATCCGCGCCATCAGCATAGCGGCGTTCTGGGCGTAAAGGCTGCGGCTGTTGTCAGCTTTGATCTGCTCGACCAGCTCCGCAGCCGCGGCCTGGCGCTCCTCGGTCATGCCCCGCTCATCGGCGGCATCCATGACATTCAGCAGTTGCTCAAAGCGCGCTGAAGCGGCTTCGGCCTTGGCCTCACGCTGATCTTGCCAGGCGCCCCAGGTGAACCAACCACCCACGCCGAATACCACGGCCAAGACCAGGAATTTGCCGTTCTCTTTCCACCAGCGTTTGATCGCTTCTAGTTGTTCTTCTTCAGTCAAAGTATCGCTCACGTTCTGCTCCTGTTTTACTCACGCTGTTATGTGTAGCTGTCGGTTAAAGGTTTTTCGATCGGGTATTAAAGCTCTTTCAGGGTCTCGATCAGTTGCGCGCGCGCAACGCTTTGCTGGGCTTCGCCCGAGCGCAAGGGTTTGACGATCACCTGGTTGTTCTTGATTTCATCCTCGCCCAAAATCAGGGCAACATCGGCCTGGCTTTTATCCGCCTTTTTCATCTGGCTTTTAAAGCTGCCTCCGCCGCAATGTGTCTGCAGCCGCAGGTGCGGCAGGGCTTCACGCACCTGCTCGGCCAAGATCAGGGCCTGGCCCTGAAGGTCGCCGACCGCCACCAGATAGAGGTCAATGGGCTGATCCAGGCCTTCGGGCAGGCACTCCAACTCTTTAAGCAGCAGTACCAGGCGCTCCAGGCCCATACCAAAGCCGATCGCCGGGGTGGGTTTGCCGCCCAATTGTTCCACCAGCGTATCATAGCGGCCACCGGCACAGACAGTGCCCTGGGCTCCGAGCTTGTCTGTGACCCACTCAAACGCGGTTTTCCCGTAGTAATCGAGTCCGCGTACCAGGCGCGGATTCACCGTATAGGGGACCCCGGCGGCATCAAGCATCGCTTTCAGCTGCTCAAAGTGCTCCCGGGATTCGTCATCCAGGTGGTCCAGCAGCATCGGTGCGCCGTCAAGCAAGGCCTGGGTGTTGGGATCCTTGCTGTCGAGGATGCGCAGCGGATTGCTGTCCAGACGCCGCTGGCTGTCGGCGTCCAGTTGGTCCTTGCGCTCGCCCAAAAAAGCCACCAGCGCGTCGCGGTAGGCGGCGCGCGCCTCGCTGCTGCCCAGGGAATTGATCTGCAGGGTGACCGCATCGCTCACACCCAGCTCACGCAGAATGCGCGCGCTGAGCAACAGGATCTCGGCGTCGATATCCGGTCCGAGCATTCCAAAGGTCTCCACCCCGATTTGGTGGAATTGGCGATAGCGACCCTTCTGCGGGCGCTCGTAGCGGAACATCGGGCCCTGATACCACAGCCGTTGCACCTGGTTATACAGAAGCCCGTGCTGTTCGCACGCCCGTACGCAGCTGGCGGTACCCTCGGGACGCAGGGTTACGCTGTCGCCGTTGCGGTCATCGAAGGTATACATTTCCTTCTCGACAATGTCGGTGACCTCACCAATCGAGCGTTTAAACAACTCGGTGGTTTCCAGTATCGGAAAGCGGATCTCCTGGTAGCCGTAACGCTGCAAAATATCGGCGACGGTAGCTTCGACGTACTGCCAGTAGACGGACTCGCCCGGCAACAGGTCGTTCATTCCGCGGATGGCTTGAATCTTTTTCAAAACAGTTCCTTAATCACTTGCGACGGGTCGGCCTCAGCCTCTGGCGATGACCGACTTTTGTTCTTCTTCAAGGCGCGCCGCCTTGGCCTCAGCGGAGCGGCGGATCAACTTCTCGAGCTCATCCACCAGATTCTCATTCCCGAGCTTGTGGTTGGGCTGACCGTCGACGTAAATCAGATTGTTGGGCGTGCCCCCGGCCAGACCCAAGTCGGCCTCCTTGGCTTCACCCGGACCGTTGACCACACAGCCAATCACCGCCACATCAAGCGGAACGGTAATGTCTTCGACCCGCTGCTCCAGCTCGTTCATGGTTTTGATTACATCAAAGTTCTGGCGCGAGCAGCTCGGGCAGGCAATAAAGTTAACGCCCTTGCTGCGCAGCTTGAGGCTTTTGAGCAGATCCCAGCCCACCCGTACCTCTTCCACCGGGTCGGCGGCGAGCGAGATGCGAATAGTGTCACCAATTCCGTCCATCAGCAAGGCGCCCAAGCCCACAGCGGACTTGACCGTGCCCGCGCGCAGACCGCCGGCCTCGGTGATGCCCAGATGCAAGGGCTGCTCTATGAGTGCTGAGAGTTTGCGATAAGCGCCCACGGCCATAAACACGTCGGAGGCTTTAACGCTGACTTTGAAGTCGTGGAAATTGAGTTGATCGAGAATTTCCACGTGGCGCAAGGCTGACTCCACCAGGGCATCCGGGGTGGGTTCGCCGTATTTCTTTTGCAGATCCTTTTCCAGGGACCCGGCGTTGACACCAATCCGAATCGGGATATTGAGGTCACGGGCTTTATCCACCACCGCGCGAATGCGTTTTTCCCGGCCGATATTGCCCGGGTTGATACGCAAACAGTCGACACCGAGGTCCGCCACCCGCAAAGCGATGCGGTAATCGAAATGGATATCCGCCACCAGGGGCAAGGTCACCCGCTTGCGAATTTCGCCAAAGGCCTCGGCCGCCTCCAGACTCGGAACGGACACCCGAACGATGTCAGCGCCAGCGTTCTGCAGGCGCTCAATCTGGCCCACGGTCGCGGCAACATCGGTGGTTTCGGTATTGGTCATGCTCTGCACGGCGATGGGCGCATCACCACCCACCGGCACATTGCCAACCATTATTTGACGCGTTTTCCGCCGTTTGATCGGGGAAGCACACTGCATATTGTTACCTGCTCATTCCTGAAATCACGGAAAATGGGGTCTAGGACTCACCGACGGTGACCGTGCGCAGACGCACGTTCGCCGGGATGTTCAACTCTACCGGCTCGCCGTTAAGCTCGACGCTGACGGCTTGGGCATTGCCCATTTTTACCTGGAACGGCGCCCTGCCCTCCAGGGCCAGTTCGCGCCCGGGTTGTACCAGATCGGTAAACAGGACATCGCCCTGAGCGTCGGTCACTTCGAGCCAACACTCATCACTGAAACGCAGCCCGAGTTGATCCAGCGTCGGGGTCTCCACCTGCTCAACCACCCGGGTCGCAGCCAGCACTTCGGCGCTCGGCGTCGCGACTTCGGCACTCTCGCTCTCGGCGTCTTCCCGAGACGCGTCACCGACACGCTCATCACCCTCAAGTATCTCAGGCTCTGTCGACAGCGGCGCATTGGCAACGCTGTCGCTGTAGGCCACAGATTCCGACGGCGGCACCACGCTACTGGCGGGGACATCAGTGCTGGCACGATTGCCAAAGAACCATGAGGACACCAGCCAACCAGCGACAATCAGGGCAACAACTACCGCCGCAGGGCGCCAGAACGGCCGGTTGCCCGCGCCATTATCGGCGCCACTCAGCACGGCAGCTCGCTCCTCCTGGTCACCCACTTGGGCCTGATAAATGGCCAGCAGGGTTTCGGGGTCGGCCTCAAGCAACTTGCTGTAGGCCCGCAGATAGCCGCGCACGAAGGTGCGTGAACTCAAGCGTGCAAAATCATCGGCCTCCAAAGCCTGAATTCGGCCGAGCGGCATACACAGTTGCTGCGCCACAGCCTCTTGGGTCAGGCCGGCCTGCTCGCGTGACTGGCGCAAGGTTTCGCCGACACTGACCGGCATTTCGTCGATCGCAACAGCGTCGTTATTTTCAGGCGTGGAGTGCTCGGCGGTCATCGGAACCTCGGTTATTACTGCTCTTTACTCTGGATATATTCCAGGTGCTCACGGGAATAGGGGTAACGGTTACGCAGGGCGAGCGCGTAGCTGGCCTCCTGATCTTCGTTGCCAAAAATCTGCTCAATCCGAATACCCAGCCACAGGCTGCGCGGACTATGGTTCGCCCGCTCGGCAAACAAGTCGAGGAAACGCTTGGATTCGGCGTAGTCCTCCTTCTGGAAATAGAGATCGGCCAGCTCAATCATCGCAGACGGCAAGCTCCGATCGAGTACATGGGCGTGACGAAAGGCCGATTCGGCCCGCTCAGTATTGCCCAAATGCAAAGCCGAGCGCCCCAGGTTCACCAGCGCCCGCGCGCGATTGTCGTAATCCAGATCCTGCACCACCCGTTCGAGCTCTTCGTAGGCATCCTGATAGCGCCCTTGCCCGAACAGAAATACCCCGAAGTTGTTGCGCGTGCGCGTGTGATCGCGATCCCGGCGCAAGGTTCTGCGAAAGTACTCTTCGGCCAGCTCGGGCTCGCCTTCGAGCTGATAGAGCATGGCCATAGCGCCCATGGCATCAGGAGAACGCCGATCGATATCAAAAGCCCGGCGCAGGTGGTGGCGGGCGGATTCCCGATTGCCGGATTCAATATAGGCGTAGGCCAGCTGTATGTGATTTTCGAGGGCGCGATCCTTGTCGACATGGGTGCGCGAATTGCCATCGGTGGTCACACAGCCACTGACCAGTACCAGGGCCAACAGTAGCGTCCACCAAACTCGGGTTGTACTGACCATGGTTAAACTCCTCATTACCAGCACTTGGCTATTTTTATGGGGCGAGAATTCGCACAGGCTCAGCCTTGGTAAACTGCGCCCGGTAGCGCTCGCTGCGCTTGGTTTTATCGTTGACCGTACCCGCCAATTGCCCGCACGCCGCCGCGATGTCGTCCCCGCGCGTCGTGCGCACGGTGGTGATATAGCCCTCTTCCATGAGGATCTCCTGGAACCGACGCATGGCATTGTTGCTGACCCGTTTGTAGTTGGACAGATTGAACGGGTTGAATGGGATCAGGTTGATCTTGACCGGCACATCGCGCAGCAGTTCCGCCAGTTCCCGGGCATGGTGCGGACGGTCGTTAACCTGATCGATCAGCGTGTACTCAATGGTGATTTTGCGATGATTGTCCGGCAGCGACTCGATATAGCGTTTGGCCGAATCGAGCAACATGGCAATCGGGTACTTTTTGTTGATCGGTACCAACTCGTTGCGCAGTTCATCGTTGGGCGCATGCAGCGAAATCGCCAGGCAGGCATCGGTGTACTGATTGAGCCGGTCCAGCGCTGGCACCACGCCTGAGGTACTCAGGGTCACCCGACGCTTGGAGATGCCATAGGCGTTGTCCGCCATCATCAGGTTCATGGAATCAACCACGTTGTCGAAGTTCATCAGCGGCTCGCCCATGCCCATCATCACCACGTTGGTGACCTTGCGCGGACCACCCGGGCGCAACTGATCGAAAGACTTGGCGGCAATCCACACCTGGCCAATGATCTCGGCGGCGGTCAGATCGCGGTTGAAGCCCTGCTTGCCGGTGGCGCAGAAGCTGCAATCGAGGGAACAGCCCACCTGAGAGGACACACACAGGGTGCCCCGCTCGCCGTCCGGGATGAACACGGTCTCCACCACGCTGCCGCCTTCGACCCGGATCAGGAACTTGCGGGTGCCGTCGCTGGAATCCATCTGCTCGACCACTTCGGGCGCGCGAATTTCGGCGCACTCGACCAGTTTGGCGCGCAGGGTCTTACTGACATTGGTCATCTCGTCGAAGCTTTCAGCGCCGAGTTGGTGAATCCACTTCATGACCTGAGTGGCCCGGAAGCGCTTTTCGCCCAGGGTCTCAAAAAAAGCCACGAGCTTCTCCTCGGGCAAGCCGAGCAGATTGACCTTGGCGGTCTGGGCGTGGTTGGCGATGGGCGCACTCATGGTTGACCTGTTCCTTCCCGACATTTACTGGCGGGCAAAAATTTCGTTGGTTTTAAAAAAGAAGCTGATCTCGCGCGCGGCGGATTCCGGCGAGTCTGAGCCGTGCACGGCGTTAATCGAGACACTTTCGGCAAAATCCGCCCGGATGGTGCCGGGATCGGCCTTGGCCGGGTCTGTGACCCCCATGATCTCGCGATTGCGCGCGATGGCATTTTCGCCGGCGAGCACCTGCACGCAGACCGGTCCGGAGACCATAAATTCCATCAGGAGCTCGTAAAAGGGCTTGCCTTGGTGTTCGGCGTAGAACTCAGCCACCTGATCCCGGGTAAGCTGGACCATCTTCAGCGCTTCTACGCGCAGCCCTGCGCGCTCAAAGCGGCCAATGATTTCACCGATCAGATGCTTGCCGACCGCGTCGGGCTTGATAATCGACAGCGTGCGTTCCTGACTCATTCAGTTCTCCCACAGGCATAAATGCGGGAATTATACGCAGATCGGGGGGACTTTTGTATGGATAAACGCACAGATTCGGGGCCAGCCGGCCCCTTTTTAGGGTGCTCAGGCCACTTTGGCCGCAGCGGTGTCCTGAATCCGCTTCACCATGGCCCGCAGGCCGTTGCCACGAGTGGCGCTCAGGTGGTTGAGCAGGTTGAGATTGTCGAAGTAGCCCTCGATATCGAAATCGAGCACCTTCTGAGGAGATTTGCCGTTGTAGGCCGCCAAAACCACGGCCAGCAGACCTTTGACGATAAAGGCGTCACTGTCGGCGTCGAAGTGCAATTGGCCACCGGTCTCATTGGCCACCAGCCAGACCTGGCTCTGGCAGCCGCGCACCAGGTTGTCGTCGGTGCGGTAGGCCGGGTCCAGTGGGGGCAGCTCCTTGCCCAGGTCGATGATGTACTTGTAGCGGTCTTCCCAGCTGTCAAAAAAGCTCAGGGTGTCGAGAATATCATCGGTGGTTACATCGATACCGAATTGGGTCATGAATCGTCAGTCCAGTTTTCAGGTTAAGGGCACGCGTGCCGCACGATCAAAATCGGTGCCTCAGGTGTCTACCATTGTTCAAGTAGGTCGGATTAGCCCGCAGGGCGTAATCCGACACTGAGGCACCCAAACTCAATAAAACATCCCGGTTTCGAGCTGCGCCTCTTCGCTCATCATCTCGCGGTTCCACGGCGGATCAAACACCAGCTCCACCTCAACCCGCTCAACATTGGGCACCTTGCCCACGCGGTATTCCACGTCGCCTACCAGCACCGGCCCCATACCACAGGCCGGCGCCGTCAAGGTCATGGTAATCATCACTGTGCGCGTGACCTGGTCGACCTTGACCTCGTAGATCAGGCCCAAATTGACCAGATCCACCGGAATCTCGGGATCGTAGACAGTACCCAAGGCCTTCCACACCTGCGCCTCGCTGATACCCTCCCCTTCGGCCTCGCCAAAATCCAGCTCTGGCGGCTCCAGTCCCAGGGCGGCGGCATCGCTGCCGTCCACGCGCACCATCTGACCGTGGTAGGTGAGGGTGTAATTGCCCCCAAGCGACTGGGTGATGGTCACAAAGGTGTCTTGGGGAATGGTCAGGGGCGTGCCGTCGGGTACGCGCCGGGCCGGGCAGTCACTTTGGGTAACCACCATCTGTCGTTCGACTGCCATAGCTATGACTCGCTGACGTTAAAGCTTTCGCCGCAGCCGCAGTAATCCTTGGCGTTGGGGTTGAGAAATTTGATCTGTCGGTTGACGCCCTCGGTCACAAAATCGATTTCTGTACCGTTAACCACCGAGAGGCTGCTGTTGTCGATCAACAGCTCCAGGTCGTCATCGAGTTTCAGGTGCAGGTCGTCCGCCTGGGGCTCGTCGACCAGGTCGATCACGTACATAAAGCCGGTGCAGCCGCTTTCCTTCACGCTCAGACGCACAGCGCTGGCGCTGTCGTGGTTGCGTACCTGACTGCGAAAATGCGCCACGGCGGCCGGCGTAACCGAGACCGCCTGTAGCTTGGGGTCGAATGATGCTACTGCCATGACGTTTGACTCCTGATTCAATCTGGCACCCGACGGTGACTGGCTTGACCTTGTCGGGCTTGGGTGCCTCATTGTCGGATTACGGCTGCGCCTAATCCGACCTACTTGAGCATCTGTGCTCTGTGCCTGGTTTGGTGCCTTACTGTCGGATTACGCCCTGCGGGCTAATCCGACCTACTTGGGCATCTGTGCTCTGTGCCTGGTTCGGTGCCTTACTGTCGGATTACGGCTGCGCCTAATCCGACCTACTTGAGCATCTGTGCTCTGTGCCTGGTTTGGTGCCTTACTGTCGGATTACGGCTGCGCCTAATCCGACCTACTTGGGCATCTGTGCTCTGTGCCTGGTTCGGTGCCTTACTGTCGGATTACGGCTACGCCTAATCCGACCTACTGGGAACAATGTGCCGAGGTTTGAGTAGGTCGGATTAGCCCGCAGGGCGTAATCCGACAATGAGGCACCTACCCCGCTATAACAAAAACACTTTGGCTTTTTCGAGGGCGGCGAACAAACGATCGACGTCCTCGAAGGTATTGTAAAAACTGAAACTCGCGCGCACAGTACCGGGAATGCCAAACTGTTTCATGATCGGTTGGGCGCAGTGGTCACCCACACGCACGGCGATGCCCTGCTGATCCAGCAGGGTCCCGACATCGGCGGGGTGCGCGCCGTCCAACAGAAAACTGAGCACGCTGGTTTTGTGCGCCGCGGTACCCACCAGACGAATGCCACCCAACGCCTCCGCTTTTTGCAGGGCATAGGCCAAGAGCGCCTGCTCGTGGGCTTCGGCACCGGCGCGGTCCAGTTTGTTCAAATAGTTGATCGCGGCGGCCAGGCCAATGGCACCCGCAATGTCCGGCGTCCCCGCTTCAAACTTGTAGGGTAAGCCCTGAAACGTCGTGCCATCGAAACTGACGGTCTCGATCATCTCGCCGCCACCCTGATAAGGCGGCATCGCTTCAAGCAATTCGGCCTTGCCGTAAAGCACGCCAATACCCGTGGGGCCAAACAGTTTGTGGCCGGAGAACACGTAAAAATCGCAATCGAGGGCCTGGACATCCACAGCCCAATGACCCACGGCCTGCGCGCCATCAATCAGCACTTTGGCGCCTGCGGCGTGCGCCAACGGAATCATGGCTTCAATGGGGTTGATGGTGCCCAACGCGTTGGACACATGCCCGACCGCCACCATTTTCACCTTGTCGCTGAGCAGTGCCTTGTAGGCGTCTAGATCAATCGTGCCGGTGTCGTCCACGGGAATGGGCACCACCTCGGCACCTACCGCGTTGGCGACCATCTGCCAAGGCACAATATTGGCGTGATGCTCCATGGCCGACACCAGCACCTGATCGCCTGCTTTTAACTGCGTGCGCCCCCAGCTGGCCGCGACCAGGTTGATACTTTCGGTAGTGCCGCGGCTCCAGAGCACCTGGCTCGACGACGGGGCGTTAATAAAGCTCGCCACCGCCAGTCGTGCCTGTTCAAACTTTTCCGTTGCCCGATCTGCCAAAGCATGGGCGCCGCGATGGACATTACTGTTGTCCTGCTCGTAGTAATCCACCAGCGCCTGTATCACCGCCCGGGGCTTTTGGGTGGTGGCGGCATTATCCAGATACACCAACGGCTGCCCGTTGACCTGCTGATGCAGAATCGGGAAGTCGGCGCGCACCGTTTCAACAGCAAAAGCTGTCGGCGCGGCACTGGCTTGACGGGTCACGGCATTACTCATAACTGATGTGTCGCAGCAGTTCGTTGTCGCGGCTGAACAGACGCGCCAGACGCGGACCCAGATAATTCTGCACCGCCGGCTCCTGAACCTCCTGCAACAACTCGTTGATAAAACCAAAGCTCAGCATGATTTCCGCTTCCTTGCGTGAAACACCCCGGCTCTGCAGATAAAAAAGTGCGCCCTTGTTGATCTGGCTGACCGTTGCCCCGTGGGCACACTTGACGTCGTCGGCGTAGATTTCCAGTTCGGGCTTGGTATCCACTTCCGCCTTATTGGACGTGAGCAGGTTTTTATTGCTCAGCTCCGCCAGGGTTTTCTGGGCATCCTGATGAATATGGATACGGCCATTGAACACCGCCCGGGACTTGTCCGCGAGAATCCCCCGAAACACTTCCTTGGTGGTGCAGTGGGGTACGCAATGCTCGATATTGGTGTGGTAGTCCACATACTGACTGTTGCGCGGCAGATAGATGCCCTGCAGGTTGAGGTCAGCGCCCTCCCCTTTGTGATTGACCTGATAGTCGACCCGCTTGAGGCGGCTACCCTGGGCAATGGTAAAACCGCGCAGGCGGGCACTGCGATACAGATCGGCATGCACACCGCCCAGATGGAAGATGTTTTCCTCTTCCATATTGATGCGGTAATGCTGCATACCGGCATTGTCCTTCAGCACCACCTCGGTCAGGCTGTTCACAAACCCGTTCTGCTCGTCCGCCGTGGAGGCGTAGTGCTCAATAAGGGTAGCTTCGGCGCCGTCTTCCAGTACCGCCAGCACGCGACTGTTGGCAGTGGCGGGCTCGGCCGTGGGCGTGGAGACATGGAGCACGTAAACCGGCTTCGGCAGGCGCTGCCCGCGGGGCACGTGTACCAGAACCCCCTCGGCAACCCAGGCGTTGCTCAGCGCGGCAAACAGGTGGCGTTCGGTATCGACCACCTTGCCCAGGTGCTCGCTGATGACTGCCTTCTGCTCGGCGCTGGCATCGCCAAAGCGCACCACTTCAGGAGGCAGCTCACTGGAGGCTTCAGGGTCGAAAACGCCATTGACGAAAACCAGGCGCGTGGCATCCAGGTCAATCTGTTCGATATGATCCTGCCAGCCACCGGCGGGCTCGGCCCAGCGCTTGAAGTCGCCGTTCTGCAGCGGTACCAACGGCGTGTACTTCCACAGTTCGGTACGCCGGGTCGGCCAAGCGGCGCTCTGCCACTGCTGAGCCCCCTGAGCGCGCAAGTCATTCAACCAGTCCGGGCTGGACTGGGCGTCGGCCAGTTGTAACGCGTGTTGCTGAAAATCCGTCATAGCTTACGCCACCTCACCTTCCAGCCAGCTGTAGCCCCGGGCCTCGAGTTCTTTGGCCAGCTCTTTGCCGCCGGATTTGACGATGCGCCCGCCGGAAAGCACGTGCACATAGTCGGGAATGATGTAGTCGAGCAGGCGCTGGTAGTGAGTCACGACAATAAAGCTGCGGTCGTCATTACGCATGGCGTTGACGCCGTTGGCGACCACCTGCAGAGCGTCGATATCCAGACCCGAATCGGTTTCGTCCAGAATGCACAGACTGGGTTCGAGCAGCATCATCTGCAGAATTTCGTTGCGCTTTTTCTCGCCGCCGGAAAAGCCTTCGTTAACGCCGCGTTTAAGGAAGCTCTGATCCAGACTGACATGTTTGATCACGTCACGAGCGGTTTTCATAAACTCGACTGCGGACAGGTCGGACAGGCCCTGATGGTGGCGTTTGGCATCGACTGCCGCTTTCAGGAATTCCATATTGCTGACGCCGGGGATTTCCACCGGGTACTGGAACGCCAGGAACAGACCTTCGTGGGCACGCTCTTCGATGCCCAGATCAAGCAGGTCTTTACCGTTGAAGGTCACCTCACCCTGGGAAACGGAGTAACCTTCACGGCCCGTGAGGACGTTGCCCAGGGTGCTTTTACCGGAGCCGTTGGGGCCCATGATCGCGTGCACTTCGCCCGGCTTGACCTCAAGGCTGAGGCCTTTGAGGATGTTGGTCTCTTCAACGCTGGCGTGTAGGTCTTTAATGCTCAACATAATCTCTGTTCCAGTTTGATAGTCACAAATTTTGTTCGTTTGTAGGTGCTCTGTTCTGTCTCGGTGCCGTTTTGTCGGATTACGCTGCGCTAATCCGACCTACTTGCGCATTGGCGCCCTGTTCTGTTTGGGTGCCGTTTTGTCGGATTACGCTGCGCTAATCCGACCTACTTGTGCATTGGCGCCCTGTTCTGTTTGGGTGCCGTTTCGTCGGATTACGCTGCGCTAATCCGACCTACTTGTGCATTGGCGCCCTGTTCTGTTTGGGTGCCGTTTTGTCGGATTACGCTGCGCTAATCCGACCTACTTGAACATTGGCACTCTGTTTCGAGTAGGTCGGATTAGCCCGCAGGGCGTAATCCGACACCTGAGGCACCGGGCTCTTAGCCCACCGAACCTTCGAGGCTGACTTCCAGCAATTTGCCCGCTTCGACCGCAAACTCCATGGGCAACTCTTTAAACACTTCCCGGCAGAAACCGTTGACGATCATAGAGACGGCTTTCTCCGCATCCAGGCCGCGCTGCTGGCACAAAAACAACTGGTCTTCACTCACCTTGGAGGTGGTCGCCTCATGCTCCACCACGGCGGTGGGGTTTTTACTTTCAATGTACGGAAAGGTGTGCGCGCCACAGCGATCGCCAATCAGCAGCGAATCACACTGGGTGTAGTTGCGCGCACCTTCAGCACCCGGGTTCATGCGCACCAGACCGCGATAGGCGTTCTGGCTGCGGCCCGCCGAAATCCCCTTGGAGATGATGGTCGAGCGGGTGTTTTTACCGATGTGGATCATCTTGGTGCCGGTATCGGCCTGCTGATAATTGTTGGTCAGCGCCACCGAATAGAACTCGCCAACACTGTTATC
This sequence comes from Marinimicrobium alkaliphilum, assembly GCF_003259155.1. Classification (GTDB taxonomy): domain Bacteria; phylum Pseudomonadota; class Gammaproteobacteria; order Pseudomonadales; family Cellvibrionaceae; genus Marinimicrobium_A; species Marinimicrobium_A alkaliphilum. The sequence continues at coordinate 524,762 of NZ_QGMQ01000001.1, read as the reverse complement.
GCCGCGCAGAATACAGCTGGGATATTTCCAGGTAACCGCCGAACCGGTTTCCACCTGAGTCCATGAAATCTTGGCGTTGGTATAAGCAATACCGCGTTTGGTCACAAAGTTGTAAATACCGCCTTTGCCTTTTTCGTCACCCGGATACCAGTTCTGGACCGTGGAGTATTTGATCTCTGCATTATCCAGAGCCACCAGCTCGACCACTGCCGCGTGCAACTGATTCTCGTCGCGCATGGGCGCGGTGCAACCTTCGAGATAGCTCACGTGGGAGCCCTCTTCAGCCACAATCAGCGTGCGTTCAAACTGGCCGGTGTTCTGTTCGTTAATACGGAAGTAGGTGGACAACTCCATGGGGCAGCGTACACCCTTGGGGATGTACACAAAGGAGCCGTCGGAAAACACCGCCGAGTTCAAAGCAGCGTAGTAATTGTCTTTCTGTGGCACCACGGAACCCAGGTACTTTTTGACCAGCTCCGGATAGTCGTGCACTGCTTCGCTGATGGAGCAGAAGATGACCCCGGCCTCCTTGAGCTTGGCCCGGAAGGTGGTGCCCACAGAGACGGAATCGAACACCATATCCACAGCGACCCCGGCGAGCACTTCCTGCTCGTGCACGGGGATGCCGAGTTTTTCATAGGTGCGCAGCAACTCAGGGTCTACCTCGTCCAGACTTTGGGGACGATCGGCCATGCTCTTGGGCGCAGAAAAATAGGACAGCGCCTGAAAGTCAATGTCCGGGTATTTGACGTGCGCCCACTCCGGCTCCACCATCTCCTGCCAGGCACGAAAGGCCTGCAAGCGCCACTCCAGCAACCACTCGGGTTCGCCTTTCTTGGCGGAAATAAAGCGCACGACGTCTTCGTTCAACCCTGGCGGCAGGGTGTCGGAGTCGATATCGGTATGAAAACCCGCGGCGTACTCTTTGCGGATCAGGTGTTCCACTTCTTGCTCGGCCATCTCTTCACCTCGAATCGGATCGCTGTCCGATGTCTGGCGCGGGGCGTCTGCCACCGCGCTTTCGCTAAATCTACGGTTGTGTTCTTTGTACTCCGTTGCCGCGCCAACTGATCAGTGCAGCAACTTCTTCACCACCGAACGGATATGCTCTACGGCAAAATCCACTTCCTGCTCGGTGGTGTAACGACCCAGACTCACGCGTAAAGACGCCTGAGCCTGGGCATCGCTCAAGCCAATGGCTTTGAGCACATAACTGGGCGACAGACTCGCCGAATTGCACGCCGAACCGCTCGACACTGCCAGCTCGCGCAGTGACAGCAGCAACAGCTCACCATCACAATCGCCGAAGGCCATATTCAAGTGGCCACAGGCTCGCTCAGTGGCGTGTCCGTTCAGCCTAATCCCGGGCAGATCGGCGATGCCGCCCCAGAGTCGATCGCGCAGGGCAGTAATACGCGCTGGCTCTGTCTCCAGATGGGCGCTCGCCTGCGCCGCCGCGACACCCATCCCCACACACTGGTGGGTGGGCAAGGTCCCCGAGCGCATGCCGCGCTCGTGGCCGCCACCGTGAATCTGTGCCGCGATGCGTACCGACGGATCGCGGCGCACGTACAGCGCACCAATGCCCTTGGGTCCATACATCTTGTGCGCTGAAAGCGACAAGAGATCAATCTGCTGCGCCGCCACGTCCAGCGCCAGCTTGCCGGCGCTCTGGGCCGCGTCCACATGAAAAGGGACGCCTTGAGCCCGACAAATCGCCCCCATGGCTGCCACATCGCTCACGGTGCCCAGCTCGTTGTTGATGTGCATGACGCTCACCAGGCAGGTATCCGGGCGCAGCGCCGCGCGCACCTGCTCGGGCTGAATCTGGCCGCTGGCGTCGGGCGCCAGGCGGGTCACGCTGAAGCCCTGCCCTTCCAGCCACTGCACCGGATCGAGCACCGCTTTGTGTTCGATCGCCGAGGTGACGATATGCCCACCGGTAGGATTATCTTCCCGCCAGGCCTGGGCCGCGCCCTTGAGCGCCAGGTTATCGGCCTCCGTGGCGCCGCTGGTCCAGACGATCTCGCGCGGATCAGCGTTCAATAAAGTCGCCACCTGGCCCCGGGCCGTTTCAACGGCCTCCTCGGCCTGCCAGCCGTAAAGGTGCGAGCGCGATGCCGGATTGGCGAACACGCCGCCGCGGGTCAGGTGTTTTGCCATGGCCTCCGCCACCGCCGGGTCAACTGGCGTGGTAGCGGCGTAGTCCAGGTAAACAGGGGTCTGCAGCGCGGATGGCTGACGTTCAGTCATGGGCCGTACAAACCTCAGGAAACTTGGCTGCAAGCGATGCGATCACCGTCGGCATGACGGTCCTGACGCTCGCGCACTGCCTGAATATCGCGCCGGGCGACCAGGTCAGCCAACGAGATATCGTCGAGAAACGTGTGGATCTGTTGACTCAGGTCCTGCCACAGATGATGGGTAAGACATACCTCACCATCCTGGCAATTGCCCTTGCCCTCGCACCGGGTCGCGTCCAATGATTCACTCACCGCGTCCACGACTTGCGCCACGGAGATCTGATCCACCGGCACCGCGAGGGAATAGCCGCCGCCGGGGCCGCGCACGCTGTTGACCAACTGACTGCGCCGCAGGCGCGAGAACAGCTGCTCCAGGTAGGACAGGGAAATGCCCTGACGCACGGATACATCCGCCAGACTGACGGGTCCCTGCACCTGGTGCAGAGCCAGATCAAGCATTGCGGTCACTGCGTAGCGGCCTTTGGTGGTCAGTCGCATGGGGTAAACCTGTGGTTTGCGCCGTGGGTTGCTGTGTATACCTGACTATTTTACTCAACTATTCGCCTATTGTTCAAGCGGCGCTTGAATTTGGCGCCCGCCGTGACGGATCTAGGGCACCGCACTCAGCAGCTTTGGGTGCCTCAGGTGTCGGATTACGCTACGCTAATCCGACCTACTCGGACATGGGTGCGGATTGGCGACCCGCGACCACACCAAATCCCTGGCGGAGCGCCACACCCTGCGGCTAGTCGGCTTCGGGCTGGAGCACACTCTTGGGACCGTCTCCAGCAGGGATGCTGGAGTCGAGCTTACAGGGATGTACTTGCAGCGTGTCCCAAGAGGGTGTTCCAGCCCGACGTCGACGCTCCCAGACCCTAAGCGGAGCCTCAATGTCGGATTACACGCTTTGCGCTAATCCGACCTACTCGGGCTTGGGGTCGGTGTCGGAATTGGCCAACTTTTTGTTGGTGTGGAAAATATAGTTCTGGGTCGCGGTCAACATCCCCCGGAGGATGCTCAGCTCCATCTCGTCCAGCCGTACCCGGTTATACAGGCGCCGCAGGCGGGTCATCGTCTGACGGGGGTTGTCGGGCGACAGGAAGCCCAGCTCCATCAGCGTTTCCTGTAAATGGTCGTAATAGCGCTCCAGCGCCTCCGCCTTCGCCGGCGGTAAATCCCACTCGTTGAAATCGATCAGCTTGCCACCTTCCGAGCGCTCCGCCTGCAAATACGCCATACGCAGCTCGTAACACAGCACCTGTACCGCCGTGGCCAGGTTGAGGGAGGTGTACTCGGGATTGGCCGGAATATGCACATGGTAATTGCACTTGTGCAGCTCCTCGTTGGTCAGGCCGCGATCCTCGCGCCCAAACAGAATGGCCACCTCATGCTCGGCCGACTCACTCCAGGCGCGTTCGCCGCACTCCCGGGGATCCAGCAGCGGCCAGGGAATGCGTCGCTCCCGGGCGCTGGTGCCCACCACCAGGCCGCAGCCCTCAATGGCTTCATCGACAGAGTCCACCACCACCGCGTTATCCAGTACATCGAGTGCACCGGCAGCCCGCCACAGAGCCTTCTCCGAGGGATACTCCTTGGGTGCAACCAGATAGAGTCGGGACAGGCCCATGTTCTTCATGGCCCGGGCGGCACCGCCGATGTTGCCCGGGTGGGAGGTACCCACCAATACAATCCGGATCTGTTGAAATTGTTGCACGCTCATGAGGGAGTCTCCGCTGGCTCGGCTCGGGATTTGAGGGCGCGCAGTTTACCACCACCGGCGGGCATCTGCTAACGCCCCGAACGCCCACGGCACTAGAGCCTGAGCGCCATAGGCGGTATACTGCGCTCCCGTTTTTCGCTCCTTAACTGAATTCCCTGATATTGGTGCCCTGATGGAACCCATGGTAAACATTGCCCTGCGCGCTGGCCGCAAGGCAGCTGAACTGATCGAACGCGCCTTCGAGCGTGTGGATCTCCTCACAATCGAGACCAAAAGCCCCAACGACTTCGTAACCGAAGTCGACAAAGCGGCCGAAAAAGAAATCATCTACCACCTGCGTAAAGCCTATCCGGATCACAGCATCCGGGGTGAAGAAGGCGGCAGCCAGCCCGGCCAGAACCCGGACTACGAATGGATTATTGACCCGCTCGACGGCACCACCAACTTTATCCACGGCATGCCCCACTTCTCGGTCTCCATTGCCTGCAAATACCGCGGCCAATTGGAACACGCGGTGGTGATCGACCCGGTCAAGCGCGAAGAATTTACCGCAACCCGCGGCCGCGGTGCGACCCTGAACGGCCGCCGGATCCGGGTGTCTTCCCGGCGCGGCTTCGAGGGTGCCCTGATCGGCACCGGCATTCCCTTCAACGGCTACGCGCTCGACAACATTGACGCCTACCTGGCCTGCGTAAAAGAAATCGCCGGACAGACCGCCGGTATCCGTCGCGCCGGCTCAGCAGCGCTGGACCTGGCCTACGTTGCCGCTGGCCGCTTTGACGCCTTCTGGGAAATGAACCTGAATGAGTGGGATATCGCCGGTGGACTGCTGCTGGTAAAAGAAGCCGGCGGACTCGTCAGCGACTTTAATGGCGGCTCCAACTATCTGGAAACCGGCCACGTGGTATGCGGTGGACCCAAGGTGTTCAAGCCCACCCTGCAGGTGGTGCAGAAGCATATGGGCCACATTAAATAGACTGGGCTTCAGACTTCGAACTCAAGCGTCGAGGGCGCGTATACCTTTCCGAGACACGCCGTAAACCCATCCATGGGGGCTCGACTGCCGCCGTCCGGGCGGCAGACGGTCTCGGAAAGGTATACGCGCCCTCGACTTGCAGTAACCGGACGCCAACGACTCCGCAATTTGGCAGTTAGCCCAATACTTCGTTGAGGGTGGAGATCAACTCATTGATCTCCACCGGCTTGGTCAGATAGTTATAAAAGCCTGCCTTTTTGCCCCGTTCGATATCGTAAGGCATCGCGTTGGCCGACAGGCCAATCACCGGAATATTCTGGGTTGCCGAGTCGCGCTTGAGCACCGACAAGGCTTCATAGCCGTCCATGCCCGGCAGGTTGATATCGAGAATGATCGCGTCGGGCAGCTCACTGCGGGCTTTGAAAATCCCAAGAAAGGCCTCTTCCGCCACCTGCAATTCCAACTGCGGGTAGCGGTCGAACACCTGCTCCAGCAGACGGATATTGGAAAGATTGTCTTCAATATACAGCAGGCGTTTGGTGCTACTGACGGCGAGCGCTACCGGCGAGTTAGACACTCGGGTCTTCTCACTGACCAGATCCTGATACTGCTCACTCGCCAGAGGGAGATCAATCCAGAACTCGCTGCCCATACTCTCGACACTGGTGAAGTCCAGTCGGCCATTCATCATCTCCACCAATTGCTTGGTGATGACCAGACCTACACCCGAGCCCTCGACCTTGCTGTACTCGGCATTCAGACGATTGAAAGGCTCGAACACTTCGCCGCGCCGCGCTGCCGCAATGCCTTTACCGGTATCGCGCACTGAGATCCGCAACTGATTCCCCGGCTGCGCGCTCAGTTTAACCTCAACGTCGCCACCTACCCGGTTGTACTTGACGGCGTTGTTCATCAGGTTGATCAGCGCCTGCTTCAGGCGAATATGATCCGCCACCACGTAAATGCTCTCCAGTTGGTTGAGCACCGTAGTAATGCGGATACTTTTTTCGTCGGCCTGGGGCTGCACCAGCGTCAGACAATCCGATATGACTCGCGATACCAGCACCGGCTCAAGCGAGACTGTCATCTTGCCCGATTCGATTTTCGCCAGGTCGAGCACATCGTTAATCAGCTGCAACAGATGTTGGCCAGCCTTGCGAATTTCGTGCAGGTTGTCGAGCTGCTGTTCGTTGATATTGGTATCGTACTCAAACAACTGGGCATAGCCGAGAATGGCGTTGAGCGGCGTGCGCAACTCATGGCTCATGCTGGAAAGGAATTCGGACTTGGCCTGGTTGGCCCGTTCGGCGGCTTCTTTGGCCTGCACTACCCGCTCTTCAGCACGCTTGATGTCGGTGATATCCATATTGGTGCCGGACATCCGCGAAGGCTTCCCCTCGTCGTCAAAGCTGGCTCGACCGCGAGCTCGAATCCAGCGCAGCTCGCCCTGCTTGCTGTAAATTCGGTACTCGATGTCAAACATGTCTCCACCGTGCATATGATCACTGAGCGCCTGATCAAATTTGGAGACATCTTCCGGGTGGATGTGCGAGCGCCAGACCTGCAACCGGTCCTGACCCTCGTTAACAGCGTCATCGCCCTGGCTATACCCGATGTGCTCCCAGCAGCGACTGGAAAAATGAAAGCCCTCGCGCCCAGAATACCACTCCCAGATACCATCATTGGATGCGCGGATAATCCGTGCCTGGCGCGCTTCACTTTCGCGCAGCGCGGCTTCGACGTTTTTCAGTTCAGTGATATCGAAATTGACCCCGGAAATGAACATCGCCCGCCCTTCGGCATCGCGAATCGAGTCGGCCCGGGCCTGGGTCCAGATATAGCTGCCATCTTTGGCGAGAACACGGTAGGTAATATCGAGTGGAATACCGGTGCGCAAATGTTCGCGCACCGCTTCTTGCATGGCTTCGCGGTCGGCCGGGTGAATAAAATTCGGCAGCAAGGCCGGATCACTTACCCGTTTGTAGTCGTCTTCCCCGTAGCCCAGATACTCCCAAAAGCCCCCAGACCAGTCCAGCGTCTGATTGACCAGGTCCCACTCCCAGAAGCCATAGCCACTACCGTTGAACATACGCCGGTAGCGCCCGGCCAATTCCCTGAGCTCGGCCACATCCATTTGCTGTAATTCTGCGTCACTAACGTAGATGCGGTTGGCCATAATCGCGGTTCCTGACGAGTCTTAGGGCACCAGCTCTTCCTGCTCTTCGCCCTCTTTGGGTGGCGGGATCAGGTCTTCGCGATCGATGTGCAGTGCCAGCAAGGTATTGGCCGATACGTAGATCGACGAATAGGTACCGACCAGAACACCCACAATCAACGCTGTGGCGAAATTGTTGATCAGCTCACCGCCGAACAGGAACAACATCACCAACACCAACAAGGTTGTCAAAGACGTAATCAAGGTGCGCTCGAGAGTTTGCGTCAGGGAGAAGTTGACCACTTCCTTGGGGCTTCCCCTGCGCACGAGCCGGAAATTCTCCCGAATGCGGTCGAAGACCACGATGGTGTCATTCAGGGAGTAACCGATAACTGCAAGCACGGCCGCCAGCACCGTGAGATCAAAATCGAGTTGAAACAGGGAAAAGAAACCGAGCACCAGAATCACATCGTGAATCAATGCGGCCACCGCACCCAAAGCAAACTTGTACTGGAAGCGGAAGGCGATATAGAGCATCACCAAAAACAACGCCACCAACATGCCCAGGCCACCCTCATCACGCAGCTCTTCCCCGATTTGCGGCCCCACGAATTCACTGCGACGCAGTTCAACATCGGTATTGGCGTGCTCGCTCAGTGCCGTCAGCAGACGGTTGGTGTACGCCACGTCGAGGGAATTTTCCAGGGTAACGGCAAGACCGTCCTCAACCTGGGCGAACTCTACGTTGCCGAAATAAGTGCGATCAAAAATATCCGTATCGCGCACCTGAGCCGCGCTGACACCGTCGAGAACGATGACTTGTGACAACCCAGCCTGTCCTGCCGCGGGGCGCTCGACCCGCACAATCTGTGCGCCAGGTTCAAGCGCTTCCAGGCGGTTGCCAATCAGCACCAAGGCGCCGTCCTGCATGGCACCCTGGGTGCGTATCAGTACTTCGGTTTCGGAGCCAAAGTAGACGGCCGTGGGATTCTCCAGGCCCTGCTCGACCAGCAGGGTGCGAATCTCACCGAGATTGGCCGGCTCGGCAAAACCCACTTCGATCTGGGTGCCGCCGGTAAAGTCCAGCCCCAAACGCAGGCCGTTGACCGCCAAAGAAACGATGGAGACGAGCAACAGCAATATGGAGATGGCGCCAATGGTTTTGCGCCAACCCATGAAGTTGATACTTTTCAGTTCTTCCTGTGCCATAGCGATTGCTCTCTTAAATCCAAATCTTCTGCAGGTTGCGACGACCACCGTAAGCCAGGTTCACCATAGAGCGCGTCACGAGGAGCGCGGTAAACATGGAGGTCAGGATACCGATCGACAGGGTGACAGCGAAGCCTTGTACCGGCCCGGTGCCAATGGCGTAGAGGATGATCGCCACAATCAAGGTGGTGATGTTGGCATCCATAATGGTCACGAAGGCTCGGTCATAACCGGCCGCGATGGCTGACTGAGGCGGCGAGCCCGCCTTCAGCTCCTCGCGTATACGCGAGAAAATCAGCACGTTAGCATCTACCGCCATACCCACGGTAAGCACGATGCCGGCGATGCCCGGCAGGGTCAGAGTGGCACCGAGCAGCGACATGACCGCAATAAGCAGCACCAGGTTAACCGTGAGGGCAATGTTGGCGATGACGCCAAAAGCTCGGTAATACAGCAGCATAAACAGCAGCACCAGCGCCAGGCCCCACTTCACGGAGGTGACACCCATCTGGATGTTCTCGGCCCCCAGGGACGGGCCAATGGTACGCTCTTCAACAAAGTACATGGGTGCCGCCAAGGCACCGGCGCGTAGCAGCAGCGCCAACTCGGAAGCTTCCGCCGGGGAGTCCAGGCCGGTGATGCGGAACTGCACCCCGAGCGCAGCCTGCACGGTGGCGAGGCTGATGATTCGGCGGTCGGCCTCTTGCACCGGCACCTGAACCTCTTCGCCAAACTCGTTTTCACGGGTTTCAAAGGTAGTGCGATACTCAATAAACAACACCCCCATACGCCGACCGATATTGCCACGCGTGGCTCGGTGCATCATGGCGCCACCGGCGCTGTCGAGGGTGATATTCACCTGGGGCTGGCTGGTTTCGTGATCAAAGCCGCTGGAAGCGTTGGCGACGTGGTCGCCGGTCAGGATCACCTGACGCTCAAGCTCGGCGGTGCGCCCGGCATCGCTCTCGCTGCGGAACTCAAATTCGTCCCTCATGGACACCAGCGAATCCGGCAAGGCCTCCAGGCGGAATTCCAGGTTGGCGGTTTTGCCGATAATGCGTTTGGCTTCGGCGGTATCCTGTACGCCCGGCAGCTGCACAATGATGCGACTGCGCCCTTGGCGCTGGACCACCGGCTCGGACACCCCCAGCTCGTTCACACGATTGCGCAGGGTCACGAGGTTTTGGCTCAGCGCGTAATCTTCAATTTCGCGCACGGCAGTATCACTGAGCACGGCGTTAAGACGGTAGCTGGCACCCTCTGACTGCGGATCTTCGGTCGAGAACTCCAGATTCTGGTATTCCCGGCGCAGCTCGCGCAGGGCCTGATCGCGCAGGTCGGCGTTGCGAAAACGACCAATAACCACGTTGTCGTCGCCGACACTGACCGAGGAATAGCGAATGCGCTCATCGCGCAGGCGGGCGCGCATGGCATCGGAGTTGATCTCCTGGCGCCGATGAATCGCGGCCGCGGTGTCCACCTCCATCAAAAAGTGTACCCCGCCCGCCAGATCCAGCCCCAGGCGCATGGGTGAAGCCCCCAGGCGTTCAAGCCAGCGCGGTGTGGTCGCGGCCAGGTTCAGGGCCACGATAAAGTCATCACCCAGCTCCTCCTGGATATAGCGCTGGGCGCGCATTTGGGAGTCGGCGGTATTGAGTCGGATCTGCGCCCGTGAGCCGTCCGCTTCGGCACCAAAGTAGTCGATACCCGCTTGCTCCAGGGCGCGCTCGACCCGACGCAGCACACGCTCGTCAATGTCCATACCGCTGGACTGACCAGAGATCTGGACCGCAGGGTCCGGCGCGTAGAGGTTGGCGGAGGCATAAACAAAGCCAAACACCACCACCAGCAAGATGAGGAGGTACTTCCAGAGCGGATAACGGTTTAACATAGTGTGTTCCGTGACCAATTTGGGCAATTAGGCAGCACTTTGGCCACCCCTACCTGTTATCAATAGCGTTAAGAGGCTGGGATTATACCGATTTCAGCGTCCACAACAATGAAAGCCGCCAATTTCGCTGGCGACGCGGCCCCTCAGGGCGCCGGCGGCACGGGTTTGCCCATGCGCCCGTAAAACTCACTGACGTAAGTTTCCAGCTCTCCCCCGGCGATAGCGGCGCGCAGCTCCTCCATCAACTGTTGATAGAAATGCAGGTTGTGAATGGTATTGAGCTGGGCGCCAAGCATCTCCCCGCATCGATCCAGATGGTGCAGGTAGGCGCGACTGAAGTTGGCGCAGCTGTAGCAGGCGCAGTGGGCATCCAGGGGGCTGGTATCGTGCTTGTGTTTGGCGTTGCGGATTTTAATGACACCCTCGCGGGTAAACAGATGACCATTGCGGGCGTTGCGAGTGGGCATCACACAGTCGAACATATCCACGCCCCGACGCACCGCCTCGACGATATCCTCGGGCTTGCCCACCCCCATCAGGTAGCGGGGCTTGTCCGCAGGCATCTGGGCGGGCAGGCTATCGAGAATACGGATCATGTCCTCTTTGGGCTCGCCCACCGACAGGCCGCCGATGGCGTAGCCGTCAAAACCGATCTCGGTCAGGCCTTTCAGGGATTCACTGCGCAGATCCTCGTACATCCCCCCCTGGACGATCCCGAACAGCGCCGACGGGCTGTCGCCGTGGGCGTCTTTGGAGCGCTGGGCCCAACGCAGGGACAACTCCATGGACGCTCGCGCCTCGCGCTCGGTAGCCGGATAAGGGGTACATTCATCGAAAATCATCACAATATCGGCACCCAGGTCGCGCTGCACCTGCATGGAGACTTCCGGGTCCATAAAGATCTTGTCACCGTTGATGGGCGAACTGAAAGTGACACCCTCTTCGGTGATTTTGCGCAGCTTGCCCAGGCTGAATACCTGAAAGCCGCCGGAGTCGGTCAGAATCGGCCCCTGCCACTGCATAAAGTCGTGCAGGTCGCCGTGGGCCTTGACCACCTCGGTACCCGGGCGCAGCATCAGGTGAAAGGTGTTCCCGAGGATGATGTGCGCGCCGATGCTCTCGATATCCCGCGGCAGCATGGCTTTGACAGTGCCGTAGGTGCCCACCGGCATAAAGGCCGGGGTTTCCACGGTGCCACGCGGAAAGCGCAGCCGCCCCCGGCGCGCCCGGCCATCGGTGGTATCCAACTCAAAGTCCATAAAGCAATTGTCGGTCACAGGTTGATCCCTATTGATTGTCGTTTCTCGGGTTGGACATGGGGTGCCTCATTGTCGGATTACGCCCTGCGGGCTAATCCGACCTACTGGACACAACGCGCCACTGTTCGCGTAGGTCGGATTAGGCGAAGCCGTAATCCGACAATGAGGCACCCAACTCAACGATTATCGGCCTACAGGCTCATCCACCGCCTGCGGGTTGCGACTGATAAACATCGCATCCCCATAGCTGAAAAACCGATAGCGCTCGGCCACGGCCGCCCGGTAAGCCGCCAGGGTGTGGCGATACCCCGCAAAAGCGGACACCAGCATCAACAGGGTCGACTCGGGCAGGTGGAAGTTGGTAATCAGCGCGTCCACCACCTTGAAGGTGTAACCCGGGTAAATAAAGATATCGGTATCGCCCTCATAGGGCGCAATCTCGCCGCCCTTGGCCGCGGTCTCCAGGCAACGGACACTGGTGGTGCCCACGGCGATCACCCGCTTGCCCGCAGCGCGCGTGGTACGCACCTGTTCGGCTACGGCCTCGCTCAGGTGCATCACCTCACTGTGCATCCGGTGCTCACGAATATCGTCGGCGCGCACCGGCTGGAAGGTGCCAGCACCCACATGCAAGGTCACAAACGCCGTCTGTACGCCCTTGTCCGCCAACTGTTGCAGCAGTTCATCGTCAAAGTGCAGACCCGCGGTAGGGGCGGCAACCGCACCTTTATTGCGCGCATACACCGTCTGGTAACGCTCGCGATCCAGGGCTTCATCTTCCCGGTCGATATAGGGCGGCAGCGGCATATGGCCAATGCCCTCAAGCACTTCCAGTGCGCTTTGGCCGGCGGGGAATTCCAGCTCGAACAGAGCGTCGTGACGAGCCACCACCGCAATCTCGGTGCCATCCTCCAGAATAATCTGGCTGCCCGGCTTGGGCGACTTGCTCGCCCGGGTATGGGCCAACACCCGCTGGGTATCGAGCACCCGTTCGACCAGTACCTCGACCTGACCGCCAGTGTCCTTGCGACCGAACACCCGCGCGGGGATCACCCGGGTATCGTTGAACACCATCAGGTCTCCCGGCTCAATCAGCGCCAGAATGTCGGGGAATTGCCGGTGCGCCACCTGCCCGTCCGGGCCGTTGAGGTGCAACAAGCGGCTGCCGCGGCGCTCGCTGGCGGGCACACGGGCAATCAGTTCGTCGGGGAGCGAGTAGTAAAAATCCTGGCGGCGCATAGGGAAGGTCTGGGATCAGTCATTTCAGGGAGCGCAAGGGTAGCGGAATTTGGCCAAAATCGCCATGGGGTTGGGTGCCTCACTGTCGGATTAGTCCGCGCAGCGGGCGTAATCCGACAATCAGGCGCGGTTCTCTATTGACGCCTCAAGAACCGCTGTTATAATCACGCCCCACTGATGCCCTGCCCCACCCTACCTCGGGTATCAGCGCAATGCCAGAGTGGCGAAATTGGTAGACGCAGGGGATTCAAAATCCCCCGCCCGCGAGGGTGTGCCGGTTCGAGTCCGGCCTCTGGTACCATCTTTTCAGGCTTCCCTGCCGACGAACAAACAGCCCCACCAACAACAGCAAACCCAGGAACGACCAGGCCCCACTGCTACGGCTTTCCGGCTGCACCGGTTGCTCCGGTTCTGCATCCCCCGCTACCGGCTCACCAGATACTTCCGGGCGTCTGACCGTCTCTACACTGCCGACACACGCACCCTCGGGTACCGTATCCACAAACACACCCTTGCGCTGGGTCATGCTGTCGCCTTCGGCATCTTCCACCCTGAGCGTGAGCGCCGCGAGGCCGCAGCTGTCCGGGGTAAATACCAGCGTCGTGCCATCCCACTCGGTGGTGCCACCGCTCACCTCAACGACGCTGTACTCCGGGGCTTCGGTATAGCCGCGAAACATTCCGGCAACATCGATGGCCAGGGTTTCTTCCTCGTTGATAAAGGCATGGGGCTCGGCCATCCACTGCAGGTAGTGATCGAGCTGGCTGTAGCCATCGGCATAGAAATCGGCGTGGGCGTCGCTCAGGTCACCCATGGCCGAGTTGGTATTCAGGCCGTGGAGCCGCTCCCACCAATCCGGCAGGCCATCGTTGTCGGTATCCCAGTCATCCGGACGGTAGGTGATCGGGAAATCTTCGTAGCCGCCGACATCGTCCTCGTGGTCAGGCAGCCCCGGGAGGTTAGTGACGCTGCCTCTATAATTGAAGTTGCCTTCCTGAGTTTCACGAATCATGCGCGCGTCATGGTCATCGCGTACCGGCTGGCTGGCACCGACATCGGACAAGACGTTTTTGTAGGCGTGGGTTGCGGTATGAATGGTCGCATGAGACGGGAAAAACGGCTCGCTGACAAAGGCTTCATAACCATTCGGGCGCCCCGCCGATACCCGGCACGCCTGACGCTGGTCCTCGCCCTCCACCCGACCGGGGATAAAGTTACCGGAGCAATAGTAACGCTGGGTGCCGGGGAATTGATCGTACTGGGCATTAAGCGCAAAATACTGCTGTGTCGCCGGGCCAGGCTTGTAATAATTGTTGACGAAATTGACCTCGTGCGCGCCACCGTCAGTGGTCCGGTTGCGCCAGTTGTAAACCACGTTGTTAAAGATATCCAGGCGCCCGGCATAAAAGCCGTTGGCATCCAGCCCCCCCGCCAGCGACCAGTTGCGGCCATCGTTATGGGCCAACAGGTTGTGATGGAAACTGCCCACGTCACCGCTGATACTGGCGGCGAAACCGTGCATGGTACCTGCGGGGTAGTTGCTGTGCCCGGCGGCGTTGAGCGCTTCCGAGATCAGGGTGCGCTGCAGGCTAATGTTGCGCGCGTTGCGGGAAGAGAAGGCCTCGTCGAGCGTCCAACTGATGGAGCTGCGATCAACAATGGAATGGTTACTGCCCGCCATGCCAATGCCATCCGCGGTATCACCCGCCCCCAGGCGCACACGCACATGCTGCAAGACCACGTCCTCGGCACCGCTCAAGCCGAAAGGCGCGCCGCGGATCAGGATGCCCTTACCCGGCGCCGTCTGGCCCGCAACAGTGACGAAGCCATCACCAATGACCAGGCGCGACTCGAGCGAGATGGTGCCACCGACATCAAAAATAACCGTGCGCGGGCCGGTGGTTTGCTCTACCGCTTCGCGCAGAGTGCCCGGGCCGCTGTTTGCCAGGCTGGTGACTTTGACAACCTGACCACCACGCCCGCCAATGGCAAAACGGCCATAACCTTCGGCGCCCGGGAATGCCAACTGGCGGGGCTGAAACGACCACACCTCGCCGCGAGTCACCAGGCCGTCGGCATCCACCTGGTCTACCCGCCAATAGTAACGATCCCGGCTGTAGGTATTTTCCAGTCGATAACCGATGGAGGCTTGACGCCCCTGAAACACCTGAGCGTCTCCGGCACGCACCGCCGCTTCATCGGTACCGAAGTACAACTCGTGTGCCACAGCACCGTCCGCCGGCGTCCAACTGATGACCAACTCGCCCTCATCAGTCGTTACATGATAATCGCGATCAGCCGGCACCGGCGTGCGCGCCTGCCTGGCTACATCCGGGGTATTGATCTCAAAACCGTTGATGATGACGTTCTTCTGGCTGGCGTCGCTGTCCATATCGGGTTCTACCAACACCACCACATCCTCGCTCGATACGGTGAAGGCCAGAAATGCCGAGGTCGCATCGGCGTTGTCATACACACGGTTGCTCGGCACCAGTCCGTTCACGACACGCTCGCCATTCACGCTGATATGTACCGGGGAAAAGGTGTTGTTTGCCGGGTTGGCAACAGTGCTGATATACAGTTGCAAGCTGTGCTCGCCTGCCGGCAGTCCGGACAGGGTCATCTCAATCGCACCGCCGTTTTCACCGTTATTGACGGTGACGCCATCGCTGGCCAGGCGCACGTGACTATCGATGCCGGCCTTGTACCAATCGGTGCGCAGGCCGGAGCCACTGCCCTGCTGGCTCAGGGTAACCGTAACACCCTCAAAGGTTTCGCTGGCACTGGTGCCGCCGCTCACGGCCCAAGGCAGGTAGCCGGGCTCATTGACTTCGGCCTCCTGGCGGCCAGCCTGGTTAAGGTCGACTTTAATTTCAGGAAGGCCAGAACTTTGGCCATAGGCGGGCAACGCCGCAACAGCCACCAAGGCCGCACTCGCGCCCAGGCGTGACAGGGTTGAAAAAAGCATGATATCCACCGTAAATCGTTGTTATTGGTTGGGTGCCGCGCTCTATAAGGCGCAGTCTCTCTCAGGTCCGATGCCAGTATAGGCCCAAACCCATGGGCGAGGGAAGCGTGTGTAAAGATGCACCCGCCCACCGCGAAAGCGGCTTATACTCGGCGCAACCGCTTGCCAGAGCCCTCTACTGCCGCGACGGCATCGGCCACATAATCAATAAACGAGAGACCACCATGAAAACCCAAACACTCTTGAGCGCTGCCTTTCTGGCTGCGCTCCTGGCAGGCTGCGGCAGTTCCGGCAGCGATGCCAACGATGACGATCCAGGCAGCCAGAGCTCCAGCTCTTTGAGCTCAGAATCCAGTCAGGACAGCAGCAGCTCATCCAGCTCCAGCTCCGACTCAAGCTCCAGCTCTTCGGTGAGCCCGCCCAATACCGGTGGGCTGAGCAATGACTGTATCAACCTGGCCACCAACCCCTCGGTCAATTGGCGGGACACCGGACTGCAATCCGACCAGGACATTGTCGAATGCCTGTCGGCCACCTTGGGGCGCGCCCTGGGCTACGGCGAAGACGCCACTGGCGGTTACGACCCCGCCGGTAGCAGTGCCTTGACCATTATCACCACCCAGGACAGCCGCCCAGTGGAGCAGCAAATCGTCGAGGCCATTGCAGGCAACGACCACAACTGGATCGTGTTCGACAAGTTTGATTTTGCCGAACCTCACGAGATTGGCCTGTACCGTAACTACTGCAACAACAGCACCGTGCTGAATCGTCTGAACGCCACGCAAGAAGAATGCGTGGACTATCGCCTTTGGTGTAGTAACCGCGGCATAAGCGACAGCGCCGCCTGTATGGAGAGCTTTTTCAACGACCGCCTCAACCTGGGCAGCCTGCCCATTCGCAACCCGGTCATCGGCTCCAACACCACCATCGATGGCCGGATGAGCCAGGCCTATTTCCGCTTCAGTGGTTTTGCCATCGGCCGTGACAGTTCCGGCAGCCCCACCCAGACCTCCAACAATGTGATCCTGACCCACCTCAACTTTCAGGGTGCGGGACACACTGAAGACCACGGCCTGGACCCGGATATGATCCGTTCCACGGGCGCCTCGGCCGATATCTGGATTCACCGCAACACCTTCGATTTGACCGGTGACTCCGCCTTTGACGTCAAGGTCGGCGCGCGCAACATTACCCTGTCCTTCAACCGGGTAACCGACGTTGTGCGGGCGGCGTTGCACGGCTCAAGTGACAGCCGCACCATCAACGAGCACATCACCACCACCTTCCATCACAACGCGTTTATTACCCGGGACGAGCGCTACATGACTTTTGGCAACACCGGGCGACGGGTACCGCTGATCCGTCGCGGCACCAGCCACATGTTCAACAACGTGTTTATCAACTATCGCAAAGACGTGTTCAGTGCCCGCGTGGGTGCACGCATTCTGTTCGAAGACAACGCTTTCGTGATCAACCAGATTCACCAAGAGAAAACGTCCGTGGAGGCGTCCTTGAGTGAGCTGAAAAACAACCTGTTGCGCGATGTGCGCACCGATGCGTCCCTGCGCGCCGAAGGTAGCCACCTGTGGTTTTCCGACGGCCTGTGTGCACTGATTGATAGCACGCAAACGGATCTCTCCACCACGTCCGGCAACGACATTCCCGATCTGGGAGCCACCTACAACACCCACTCGCGCACGCTGCGCTCGGAGCATCACCTCGACGCCGGTCAGGATCTTGTGGACTATGTCTACGCCACCGCCGGCCACGACCAGGTACTGCCGTTCAACTCACCCTTGGCGGGCGATGTGCATTATGTGCTTGCTCTGGAGCGTTGTTCAGGCACCACCAGCGCGGACTCTATCTGAATACTCTGATTAGCTGCCAACGACACAGGCGCCCCTGACCAGGTCGGGGGCTGACCTCCCTAAAATGTGACCCATACGGTAGACACCGCCCAAGGTCGGCCCTTACTATTTGCGCTCTAATCAGGATCAAACAATAACCAAGGATTTCGTCGCCATGGCCGCTCTTGACCGACGCCCCATCAAATCCCGTTCGCTGGCGGTTTTCCAGCGCCTTGCAGCGTGGCTTTCACGCACCTTTGTGACACCCAACCAGATCTCTGTGGCCAGTATCGGCTTTGCCGCACTGGGCATCCTCGGGCTCTTAGTAGTGCCCGGCTGGCCCGGGCTGGTGCTGTGTGCGCTGGGCATTCAGCTGCGCCTGCTGTGCAACCTGATCGACGGTCTGGTGGCGGTTGAGGGCGGCAAACGTTCGCCAGTGGGCGACCTGTACAACGAAGTCCCCGACCGGATCGCAGATGCGGCTCTGCTGGTGGCGCTCGGTTATGCCACAGGCCTGGACTGGCTGGGGTGGCTGGCGGCCTTGCTGGCGGTGCTGACCGCCTATGTCCGGGTGCTGGGCGGCGCCCTGGGCTTGTCTCAGGACTTTCGCGGGCCTCAGGCCAAATCCCACCGGATGGCGGTGATGACGGGCGCCTGCCTCATAGGGGCGATACTGACGCCCTGGGGCTGGGAACTGCACGCTTTGACGGTGGCACTGATCGTAATCACCACGGGTTCGACCTGGACCTGTGGCGCCCGCCTGAGTGCGATTTCCGCGTTATTACACCAGCAGGCCAGGGAGTAACGCGCGATGTTTCTGTCCCGCTGCCTCGTCTTTCTGGTGCGTCTGCTGATGGGCGCTACGCCGCGCTGGTTGGGGTGCGAACCCCATCCCCGCCAGCGTATCTATTTCGCCAATCACACCAGCCATATCGACACCCTGGCCATCTGGTCCGCCCTGCCTCCGGCCCTGCGTAAACACACCCACGCGGTCGCCGCCGCCGACTATTGGGGCAAGACGGCGCTGCGCCGCTCGATTGCGCTCAAAGGCCTGAACGCGGTGCTGGTGGAGCGCCAACCCGGTCAGGGCGGCAACCCCCTGACACCCCTGATTGACACACTGAAGCAAGGCGACTCGCTGATCATTTTCCCGGAGGGAACCCGTCGCCCCCAACGCCTGCCGGGCGAATTCAAGTCCGGCCTGTTTCGTCTCGCCCAGCAGTTTCCCGACGCGGAACTGATCCCGGTGTATCTGGAAAACCTGCACCGCTGCATGCCCAAGGGTGCCCTGCTGCCGGTGCCACTGATTTGCACCGTACGCTTTGGCGAGCCCCTGGGCCGTTTACCCGAAGAACATAAAGACGCCTTTCTGGCCCGCGCCCGACAGGCTGTGGAGGAGCTGGCATGACCCCAATGGAAAAGTTTGTCTGGTTAATCGGCGGCATCGTCGCACTACTGACCCTGGCGTCACTGATTGGCTTCGTACTGAAACGCCGGGTCCGCAGTGAGAATGGACTGGAAACCGTGCTCAATCTGCAGCAGCGGGTCAATGCCTGGTGGGTCATGATCGGCATTTTCTCGATCGCGTTTCTGCTCGGGCCCACCACCACGATCGTCCTCTTCGCGCTGATGTCGTACCTGGCCCTGCGGGAATTTCTGACCCTGACGCCCACCAGCCCCAATGACCATCGGGCGCTGTTCGTGGCCTTCTTCGTCATTATTCCTGTGCAGTTCTGGTCGATTTACGACGCCTGGTACGGCTTCTTTACCATCTTCATTCCGGTGTACGCGTTTTTGTTGCTGCCCTCACTCTCGGCCCTGGCCCAGAACACCGACCAATTTCTGGAGCGGACCGCCAAGATCCAATGGGGTGTCATGGTGGTGGTTTACTGCGTCAGCCATGTACCGGCGCTGTTGATTCTGGATATTCCCGGCTTTACCGGGCAAAACGCCCTGCTGCTGCTGTACCTGCTGCTGGTGGTCCAAATCAGCGACGTCCTGCAATACGTCTGCGGCAAACTCTGGGGCAAACACAAAATCGCCCCGGTGGTCAGCCCCTCCAAAACCGTCGAGGGCCTGGTGTTTGGCGGCGCCCTGGCCGTGGGCGTGGGCACCGCCATGTGGTGGATTACCCCCTTCGCACCCGCCTACGCCGCCGCCATTTCCCTGGTGATTGTCATCATGGGCTTCCTCGGCGGACTGGTCATGTCTGCCGTCAAGCGCAGCCTGGGCGCCAAAGACTGGGGCAGCATGATCAGCGGCCACGGCGGCATGATGGATCGGCTGGATTCGGTGTGTTTTGCAGCGCCGGTGTTTTTCCATCTGGTGCATTATTTTTATGTGCCTTAGCACGACAGCTGTTGACGCACAACCGAAACGACGTGGACAGGTACCTATCCGGTCACCAAGAAAAGCGGGCGTTGACACGCGTCCCGTCTACGTGCAGCGAAAACGACCAACCATTGCGCTCACACAGCCGTTGAACGATACCCAGACCCAGACCATACCCGTTTGGCGGTGAGGTCTCGATCGGTGGATGCTGCTTATCAGCTTCGCTGCGCACTTTGTTAGTAATAACTAACGCGTGCTCTTCGAGGTAAATCGTGATCGGACCCTGTCCATCGAGCGTGTGCTCGAACGCATTACGCACGAGATTATTGACCGCGATAGTGAAAGCCTGCGCATGTCCGCACGCGATGGGGCTAGGTCGATCATCGGTGTCGGCATTGATAAAGTCGATATCGACATCGACAGACTTGTCGTTCAACAGGTAACGCTGCTGATCTATCGCCTGCCTGACCAGTGGCATCACTAAAAATTGCTCCTGGTACAATCCTTCGTCGGTTTCGCGAGCAAGACACAAGAACATCTCAATCGTGGTTCGCATGTCTTTGGTCGAACGCCTCACCCGATCGATCACCGCCATATCAGCCGCCGACAGATCGCTTTTCTCCAGCAACTCAAGCGCGCCTGTTATCACTGTAATCGGCGTGCGCAATTCATGACTGGCTGAGCCGGTAAAGTATCGCTCCCTGGCAATAAATGCACCGATACGCTCAAGGGTCTTCTCAATGGTCTCTGCGAGCATGCGAACCTCATCATCCCCGAACCGACTTAACTCAATACGCTTATGATCGCCAGACGACAGATTTTCCAGGTCAATGCCCTCGACTATTTTCGCGAGCTGTGCGACAGGAGCGACCGCCTTACGCATCACAATCATTCCCAGCCCGAAACCAAGCGCCCCCAGCGTACCCACGACACTGGTGATAAGGAGCAGCCACCACCAATCTTCTGAAGACTCTGCTTCAATCCCGGCAACATCGAAAACCACAAATGCGCGTTGCTGTTCATTGTCGACAGCGATTACCGCAACATGCAGATCCTCGGTCGTAAACTCGTACACTCCCTCATCAGGTGCAGCCTCCCCCCACTCACGGATTGATTCCGGCAGGCTACTAGCCTCAGCATATCCACGAGGGTTCATCGTCAGAGCAGGATAACTCTCAACAGCACGCTGTAGCTGATTCACCAGCACACGGTCTTCGCTCAATCTGATCGCAGCAAAAAAAGCGAACCCCCAGACCACGCTGAGCACTGCGACGCATATCCCAAATGCAACCGCAACCCGTTTACGCAAACTGCGCCGGTACATTACTGCTCGTCCTCTGCAATTCGGTACCCGATGCGATGCACCGTATGAATTAACGGCCTGTCGAACGGGCCGTCGATAGCCTGACGTAGCCGGTAAAAGTGCGAGCGAAGCGCATCACCATCGGGTCGTTCGTCAGCCCACAACAAGGTTTCGAGATCATCGCGGGTCACGACAGACGGCGCCTCCTCCATCAGTCGCTCTAGTAGCCTCATTCCCGCAGGAGTGAGATCGACGCGCCGCCCCCCGCGATGCACCTGCCGCGTGGACCGGTTCATCGTCAGGTCACCCACCGTTAACAGGTTGTCCGAATTTCGGTGGCTGCGTTTGCACAGCGCCTGTAGTCGCGCATGCAGCTCTTGCAATGCGAATGGCTTGATCAGATAGTCATCGGCTCCGGCCTCAAACCCCTTGAGCTTATCGTCAAGCGTGTCTCTCGCCGTCAGCATAAGCACGGGCGTTCCTACCGCGCCTTCAGCGCGCAGTTTTTGGCAGAAACTCAGACCATCCATCCCTGGAAGCATCAAGTCCAGCACAATAACGTCGTACCTATTCGATAACGCCAGGTGCATGGCCCTTATGCCGTCATAGGAGAAATCAAGCACATAACTGTGTTTTTCAAGGTACGCAGCAATGTTCCCGGAAATATCGCGATTGTCTTCGACAATCAACGCTCTAATCGGAACTTCACCAAGTTTTCGCACCATCCCCTACCCCCTTACCAAGCATAGTCCAGCCGCAGACCAATCAGCGGCTCGGCTTCACTTTCGTCTTTCACCACAACGCCTCGGCGGTAGTCAAATTCGGAATCGTCACTCGAGGACGATGCGGTTACGTTAATAACATCGAGAAAGGTTGTAACATCAACGGGACCGAATGCGCGTCGATAGTCAACCCGCACGTTCAGCAAGCTGTAACCGCTTCTGCGACCGACATTGCTCGCTGTGATCTCTTTTGAGTATCGCATGGGCTGTCCGGGCCCCAGCACGTCTGAGTGAATAATAAATTCTTCGTCTGGCCTGCCAGAGAGATATTTGTAACGCCCCGCAACCTTCAAGCGGTCAGTAACCTCCCAGGTCAGGCCCAGGGTCGCGACATGCTTCCGGCTGAAGTCGGCGGGCAGAGCGCCACGACCATCCTGCCGATCTATGACGATATCGTTGTAGGAGTAAGTGGCGGTCGTGTAAAGACCTTCGCGAATCGCACCGTTCACCACAAAATCGACACCGTACGATGTACCTTCACCAATGTTAGCGAAAGTACGGTTTGTTCGATCAAGGTCCACTACCAGGTTATCGAGGTCTTGGTGATAGGCCTCCGTCAACACCGACCAATCGTTGTTCAGGAAATATTTTAAACCGATACTTTTATGCATAATTCTTTCGGCCCCGAGGTTGTTTGACTCGTTAGCGGCGAGTTCTAAAAACCGTGGCGATTGATGAAAGAGTCCGGCGGTCGCAAAATATCGAACCTTTCTGCTCGGCTGCCAGTTAACGCTGAACCTGGGTGACGCGAAGCTTTCATCGGAGAAACCGTCCCGCTCGACCCGCAAGCCGGCTCCAAAGCTCCAAGCATCAAGGTCGAAAACCTGGTTTACGTACCCAGCATAGCTGGTTTCTTTCCGATTCACTGAAGCGTTGATATTCTCAGGCGTCAGGACAATAAAGCGCTGTTCGGGGTCCGGCCTAAAATCACCGCTATCGTAAACAAATCGGTTCCAATCGCCATCCAGGACAGTGCTATAACCGAGCTCTATTTGGGTTAACCGGACACCGGTACTGAAGACACCCCATTGATTCACTGTCTCCAAATCACTTCGCCAGCCGGTTTCCGTTTCACTTTCACTGATGGTAATAATGTTCTCGCGCACAGGAAAACTGGACGCGGGCGCCCCCTCGGGCACGAGATCAGGAAACGCTTCGCCCTCAGAGCTTATCTTGTCGCTATTCCGGTAATAAATTTTATTGGTCAAAACCGATGATTCACCGATCAGTGATCGCAATGTCAGCCCGTAAAGGTCACTATCCTGTTCAGAATCTTGAAGTGAAGTATCTTCAAAGTTGGGTGATTCAAAAACATGAGTCACGTCGCGAGTATAGTCTTCGTGCGTATCTATCAGTAAAACTTCGAGCGTGTGGTTCTCATTAATGGGAATGACCGACTTTACGATAATGTCTCTTAAAATGGGCTCACCAATATCCAGTTCGTCGATCGTTTCAAATAAAGCACCGAAGTCCAATCGTCGAGCAGAAACGAGCATCGTTGCGCCTTCAGTGATACCTGCGGGGCCGTCGTAGCCAATCTCATAGCCTGCAAGGTCAAGGCGCAGGCTTGCTGAAGGGCTTGGGTTACCGCCGGCGACTTCCAACTTGAGTAGCGATGCCGATCGACCACCATAGGCAGGGCCCCACCCGCCCGGCGAGAACTCGGCACCACTAATAACGTTCGGCGCGAAAATCGAGAAACGACCGCCACCACTGACATCTTCGTTTTCACCTATCGATGCATCAAAGTGCATCACTTTATCAAAGGGAAAGTCGTCCACAAATAACAGGTTATCTCTTGGCCCACGGCCGCGTACGCTAAAGCTCGCGAATTCACCGGTGGACGCCAGGCCGGGCAAACCGTCCAGCGAGAGGAGCGGGTCTGCGCCACCGCCAACAGCACTTCGCAAGGATTCTCTATCGATATAAGTGCTGGAAGCTGATAGAGCGGCAGACCTATTTACCTGCCGTGCCCGAACCAGCACTTCGTCAATAGTCTGCGGCCTGAGCGCGAAGCCAACCTGGACATTTTTGCGGGTTAGCACACGTATGCTGGGCTCAAACGCCGTAGCAAACCCGCTGCTATCGACGGTTACCGAGTAGAGGCCGGGGTCGAGCTGTTCTACGACGACACGGCCTTGTGCGTCGGTCTCCACTGACTGCGTGGCGCCGGTTTCCCGTCGCGTTATCGTAACTTCCGCGGCGGAAAGTGGCCGCTCGGTCTGATCCCTCACAATGATCGTCAGCGCCCCGGGCGCCTCGGCGGCGTGAGCCACCAGTGAAAATCCAACCAGGAGCATCGACAGGGTTAACCACAATACCTGTCTCAAATGTCTCCCCATACTGCTCAATAGCCTGCTCATATTGCTATCCCTCCGAGAATCGACCGCCATTGATTAATGTAACGGTGGGAGGTTAACAGCACCCATGTGACTAAAACGTCGCTAAAAGGTGAACACACCATGGCCGGTGGGCCGGACAGGACGCACCTCTTCTGATCCACGCATTCAGTATAGCTGGAGAACAGGTCGGCGCACGCCGCTGCCATTTCCCTGGTGATTGTCATCATGGGCTTCCTGGGCGGACTGGTCATGCCCGCCGTCAAGCGCAGCCTGGGCGCCAAAGACTGGGGCAGCATGATCAGCGGCCACGGCGGCATAATGGATCGGCTGGATTCGGTGTGTTTTGCGGCACCGGTGTTTTTCCATCTGGTGCATTATTTTTATGTGCCTTAGCACGACAGCTGTTGACGCACAGCCGAAACGAAGTGGACGAGTACGCTCAAGGGTCTTCTCAATGGTCTCTGCGAGCAAGCGAACCTCATCATCCCCGAACCTCAAAGAACACCGCCAGTTGCCCGACACTTTGATGGCATAGATGAACAAGTACTCTCAAATGGGCGGCTCTCTACCGGCACTCATAACTATCGGCCGATGCCTCGTCCCCACCGGTATAGTGCGGGTACTCCGGATAGGCGCAGAGCTTGCGGCTGGCGGGCTCCGGCTCTTCTCGCGAGGCGATGACATCGCCCGGCGCTTCGCCGTTTTCCACCCAGTCGACGACAGCGCTCAGCAGATCAAAGGAATCGTAGGTATTGGCCCCACCGGCGCAATGGCCCATGCCGGGTACGTGATAGTACCGACTGGCATCACTCCAGCCCTCATTGGCTTCGCCGGCCCGCTGATAAAACCCGAGGGTGTCGAAGGCCGAGAACCAGGCGTCACTGACGCCGTGATAGAACAGGACCTTTCCACCGCGATCGAGGAAGGTAGAAAAGTTGGTCCAGTTATAGCTGTCAGTGCGCCCCTGCATCGGATCATCGCGTAGCCGTGCATCTTCGGCATCGATATCGATCTCGGTTTGCTGGGCGCTGGCGCCGGGCGAGAAGAAATTCTCACCCGGAATATAGGTCATGTTCCCCTGGATCATGCCGGTATCGACGGGAAAGGCGGGATAGATCTCGTAGCCGGCGCTGTTGACCAGTGGCGCGAAAGCCTTGTCGAGCGCGTCGGCCTGGGCCTGTGAGATACACGAATCGTCTCCCTCTTCCTCGCAGACCAGCAGGTTGGGGTCGAAGTCACAGCCACCGACATTGGAGACCACTCCGTCTTCAAGGCCATCCAGACCGTCGCATTGCGCCAGAAGCCCGTCATGCGCCGCGCGGCGTTCTGCAGTAGAAAAAGCGCGGCCGATCTGCGGATTTCCCTCGTCGTCACGGGGCGCTATCTCGTTAAAGGCCACGACCGCCTTACGCAGGGCGAAATTCGAATGCCCCGTGCGCATGGCCGGCGCGCCGACCACAGCGCCGTCGAACAGCATGGGGTAGCGCTGCGCGGCCAACATACTCTCGCGCCCCCCAGTCGAGCAGCCGGAAATATAGGTATGATGCGCCGCCTGCCTGTAATAAGCCTGCACAATCTCCTTGCCCAGTTCGGTCACCTTGGCCACCGACTGTCCGGCAAAATCGAGCGCAGCCTCCTGATCGGCCATAAAAGACGCATCGAAACCGCCCTGCCCCTTATGTCCACCATCGGTGGAAATCACCGCAAAACCGCGCACCAACGCCGGCGTGTCACCAGCGGCATTGGCGCCAAGCGGGGGGTGCACGGTGCCATTCAGCCCGCCGCCACCCTGAAACAGGAAGCGCCCGTTCCAATCCGCCGGCATGGCCAGCGCGAAACCGAGGCCATAGGTCTTGCCATCCGCCCCTGTGCGCTCATTGCTAATGCCCTCGACATAACAATGGTCGGGCAGCTCAACCCCGGCGCTATCGGGACCGGCGCCGAAGCTGAATGAACCGGCCGGTTTTTCCTCTGCGTTGGTGATTTCGGTGTTCGCCATTTCAAGCCCAGTCAATGCCGAGCAGGAGTTCTCGGCCGCCGTTGTGTCGCCGCCGGAAAAGCCGTCTACCCCACATCCCACGACAGCCAACGCTGCTAGTGCAATCGTCAATCGGTTCATTAACTTCGTTCCTTATTATTGCTGCTTCACATACCTCAAGGCAGAGCGCAGGCATTTCTTCTCATTGGCTAGGTTTGTCAGATATGTTGACCGCTATGCCGCCCACCTTTGGTGATTGATAGCCAGGTCGAGAGTCAATTCAAAAACGCGGTCACGCTTCTGTGTAAATAGGTTCTTGTCATAGCTCTCTTCTGGAAGGTGTTCATCCAACACTGCACCCACTTCATCACGCACAGCAAGCCTGGTCTGACTGTCTTTGTACCAGTCTTGCACTAGTACTTTTGGCTTTTCCTCGGTAAGGCGCTTGAGTAACGCTCTGGCAGCGAGGCGCACTCTCTTCTCCTCGGCTTTGGTCATATTTTCTTTACAGAGAAGGTCGTATATTTCCAGTTCATCTTCAGTAAGCCCTTTACGGATATGTCGACTTTCTTCTTCCTTTAAGGATGCCATCTCTTCCATCAGCTGGGCGTAAGACTCATCCGCCGAGCTACTGCCCGCATTATAATTATCGATGATTTCCTGCAGGCGCTCGGCAAAATCGCGGCGGGTGCGGTTTTGATTGAGCATGTCCTGCAGTTTCTTTTCCAGAAAGGCGCGCAAATCGGCAATCTCGATGTTTTTGTACTTGGCCTGCTTGAAATCCTCTTTGAGTTTGTCGAAGTCGACTTTGCTCAGATCCCAAGTCCTGCCTTTCTGTTCGATCTTCCAGTCTGCCGGATTCTCTTTGACTTGGCCAAATTTCTGGCCATCAACAACCAGGCTTTCATCAAGTAATTCGTTGATTTTCCGGGTGGCCGAGTCAATGTCCTGTTGCTCGATAATGCTATCCAGAACACCACGAAGGTATTGGAACAGGGCCACTTTCCGAACAACAGGGTCACCCAAAATCTCCGGCTTGCAGGCTTCATAAAGCGCCGTAATGGTGTTCTCAAACACCTTGAAGGATTGCCGCCATTCGTCCTTCACAAGCAGTGTATCTGCCCATTCGTTAAACAGCCCGACCTGTTTGAACACATCGTCGGCTGCCAACGCCGTGTCGATAATAATATCCCGCTCGGCACAAAATAGGCGTGCCTGCTCGATCGCATCGGTTAACAGCGTGAATAGTTCGTCCTTATCCTTGACTGGCGGCTCGTCTCCCCCGTCATCCCCCTGACCATAATCCTTAATGGCCTTTCTCAGGCGACCAATCACGCCATAATAATCAACAATCTCTCCGTTGGTTTTTTCCACACCGTTGATGCGGTGCGAACTCACCCGGTTGGCGCGGGCGATGGTCTGCATTAGGGTGTGGTCTTTCTGGGGCTTATCGAGGTAGAGCGTGGAGACGGTTGGAGCATCGAAGCCGGTCAGCCACATGGCGCACACAAAAACCAGCTGAAGTGGGTGCTCCGGGTCCTTGTAGTTGTATTCCAGATCGTGCCCGTGGGCATCAAGTTGGTCCATCCGCTTTCGGTGCGGCCGAATATCCAGCTTCTGGGCGTCGAACTTTTCTTCCTCGCCATTTTCGGCGCTCACCACCACCGCCATTTTCACCTTGCGCATCCACTCCAGGCGCTTTTGCAGGCGCGCCTTGTGGACCTCATCTGGCGTCTTTTTAATTTCGCCGCGCAGCGCCTTGATGTCTTCTTTCCATAAGCGCTGCACCTTGTCATACATCTTCACAGCGGTGAATTTGTCCACTGCAATCAGCATACCTTTACCCAGATAGCCCCGGCGTGGAAAGTGGTAGACTAAATCCCGGGCGATGGTCTCCAGCCGGTCATCGCGCTTTATCACTTGCAACTCAGTGGCAAAGCGCCGCTCCAGTTTTTCCTGCTGCGCCTCTTCAAGGTTTTCGTCTTCCAGAATTTCGTAGAATTCGTCGCTCAAATCCTCGTTCTGATTCAGCACCTCCGGCACACGCTTTTTGTAGAACAGCGGCACCGTGGCGCCATCGTCCATGGACTGACTGAAGTTGTATTCCGATACATAATCACCAAACCAGTCATTGGTCTTGCGTTCGCGCCCCAGCAGCGGTGTGCCAGTAAAGGCCAGGTACTGAGCATTGGGAAGGCCGGCGCGCATGTTCTCGGCTAGGGATTTGTACTGGGTGCGGTGCGCCTCATCCACAATTGCAATAATATCGTCGCGGTCCGACAACACCGGATAGCGCTTGCCCTTGGGCCAGCGAAACTTCTGAATCAGGGTAAACACCAGCTTCTTGTTCTGGCCAAGAAAGGCGCGCATTTGTTCGCTATTTTTAGGCTGGGCGGCATCGGCCTTTTTTACGGTTTCGGTATTGAGGAAGTTACGATAAATCTGCCGGTCGAGGTCGTCGCGGTCGGTTACCACCACAAAACTATAGTTACCCGCCACCTTGCGGATAATCTTGCGCGCATAGAAGATCATGGAAAAACTCTTGCCCGAGCCTTGGGTATGCCAGAATACGCCAAGCTTGCCCCCGAACTCACCCCGGCGCAGAAATTTGTCGAAGCCCTTGTTCACCCCAATAAATTGGTGGTTCTGGGCAATGATTTTCTGCGTGCCCTTGTGGTAAATAACAAAGTTTTCCACATAGTCCAGCAGCTTTTCCTTGGCGCACAAGCCCTGAAGGAAGCGCTCGGTACTGGTGCCCTGCTCGCGAATCTGCTCGCGGCGTATCTTTTCCTTCTCGTCTTCCGGGCGCAGCCAATGGAAAAAGTGCTCCCACTCGGCGCTCAGGCTGCCCAGGCGTGTTTCGAGTCCGTTGCTGAATACACAAAACACATTGGTGAGAAACAACTGCGGGATGTCGGCCTTGTAATTGGTCAGGTTATCGTCGTAGGCACTGCGCAGTTTGACGTTGGAGTTCTTCAGCTCAATAAACACCAATGGCAAGCCGTTGATATACAGCAGAATATCCGGCCGCCGATAGCCCGCCTTGGCCGCCGCGCCGGTGCTTTGAATCCATAGCTGGGTCACCGCGAGAAAGTGGTTGTTCTCCGGCGCCTCAAAGTCAATCAGCGTGACTCGCTCTTTGCGGTTACGACCGTAATTGTCTTTGAAGTCGACCCGCACGCCGTCCCGGATCAGGCTGTCCAGATCGCGGTTGGCCACCATGATGGCCATGGCCTGGCGTTGTTCACAGACCTGGTCCAGCGCATCGTCGATGGCGGTTTCGGGTATGTCTGGGTTCAGATGCACCGCCGCGGCTTTCAGGCGATCGCGCAGGATCACTTCGCGCTTGTGCGCGCGCCCCGAGCCATCATTCAGATCCGCGGCATCGCAGGTGTAGCAGTCCAGCACGTCATAGCCATACAGGTGTTGCAAACGCTGCACCATGGCCTGTTCAATGTTGTCTTCAGACAGGAAGTTCGGCATCGGCTAGGGCGCTCCCTTTATATCCAAAGGTGGCATGTCCAGGGGCGGCAGGTTGAACAGCAGTTGCACCAGCTCGCGGTTGATGTAGTAGTTTTCGCGACCCAACCGGTGCTTGTCGAGAATGCCGCCTTTGGCCAGCTCATCCAGATAACGGGTGGCGGTGGCGCGCGACACGCCCAGGTCGTGCTCGACAAAAGCCACTTTGGTATAGGGGTGATAAAAAATATTGTTGATCAGATCCTGGCTGTAAAACCTGTAACGGGCACGAATGTCATGCTTTTGTTTCTGCAGCAAACGGGCGATCTGCTCCACCAGAGCGGTGGTGTGGCGCGCCGTTACCGCCACGCCACGCAAAAGGTAGAGCAACCAGCCCTCCCATTCGCCGCTGTCCCGTACCTTTTGCAGCTCGGCGTAGTAATCCGCCTTGGTCTGGCTGATGTAACGACTCAAATACAGGATGGGCGAATCCAGCAGGCCGGCACGCACCAAAAACAGGATATTGAGAATGCGCCCGGTGCGTCCATTGCCGTCGTAAAACGGGTGGATGGTCTCAAACTGATGGTGCATCACCGCCATGCGCACCAGCGGGTCCAGGTCATTTTCAGCCGACGTATCGGCGGCATGAATCCAGTTCACCAACTCGTCCATCAGGGCGGGCAGCTGCTCCGGCGAGGGCGGTTCATACACCACCTTGCCGCTGCGCTCGTTCTTCAGCACGGTGCCGGGGGTGCGGCGCAAGCCGGCGTCGTTGCCCTCCAGTGTGGCCTGCACTTTAAGAATGGTGCTCAGGCGCAGCAGGCCGGAGGCGCGCACGGCCTGAAAACCCACCTCCAGGCTCTGGGCATACCAGGCCACTTCTTTGCTGCCCGGGTCCACCGAGCCGGGCTGTACCTGATAGCGGTAGAGCGCATCCTGGGTGGTGATGATGTTCTCGATTTCCGAGCTGCTTTGCGCCTCCTGCAGGGACAGGGTGGACACCAGCAGCCGCTCGTTGGGAATGCTGCGGGCCACGCCTTTCAGCTCCGCCAAATGCCGATGGGCCGCCACCAGCGCCCGCAACACCGCCGGGGTCTCCAGCGGCCCCCGGGGTTGAAAGTGTTCGCGGATGCTCAGCGCCATGGCAGCACTCCCGACGGGTTAGAAGATAACTCGCTCAAAAATCGCCTTTTTTGAGCGATTCATAAGGCATCTTCTCAGATTTACGCGGTTTTGAACAGTCACCGGGCCTACAGCCGCACTTGTTGGCGCTCTAGGCATGGTGGGCCCCCGATAAGGCATCTTCTTCGACCGGGGCGGCGCCCTCGTCCTGCTGCATGCTGGGTGGGAACTGGATATCCAGGTCTTCCACGGATAGCTTGCCGGAAATTAGGCGGGGGAGGAGGAGGTCGCGGGTGTTGGTGAGATTTTTGTCTTGCTCCAGCATATTTTCAATTGATTTAAGGATTGGGGCAGACCGCTCAGTGAACTCCTTAACTATTTCTTCGCTTGGCGAGAGAATTTCCAGCTTCTTGAAAGTGCCTTTTGTTAACTCTGGGAATGTTGCTCCTCCACACAACTGCTCGAAGTACGGCTTTGCCGATTTTAGCCATTGATAAAGATAAGGCAGAGGATATTTCTCGTTAGGTATGCAAGTGATAAAGCCCTGATTGGTACAGGCAGGAGTCGTATTTATGCCAATCGCACCGATGGTTGCGCGACTCGTCATCATTACTGAATATGAGGGAAACAGTCTTGCTGAACTCCGAGCTAGCCCCTCTTCAGAACAGCGATCTTCTGAATCTGGAAGAAATATACCCGAAGAACCAGTAATATCCGAGGGCGTAAACCAGTTTACTGTCCCATCAGTCCAATAGCTTGGCACCGCTTTTGATGGAGTGCCACCGCCGGTAAAATCGAATGCATCTTCAATTTTCTGCATCGCCCAGCCCTCCGGCACACCTTTCACAAAACGGGTATTCTGATGACCGGGAAAGCGCAGGCGCACAAACCATTCGCGGTAGAGTTCCTCAGCCATTTTTTCCAGCAGCGCGATGCGGCGCTTATTGATTTCGATCAGATCGTCATAGGCCGTCAGGATGGCGGCGATTTTGCGTTGTTTATTCTTTGGAGGAACAACAACTGGAAGCTTACCTTGGCCTGTAATCCCCAAATAAGCCCGAGTCGCGCCACCTCCAGCCCACATTGACAAAGTTTGCTGAAAAAGACTGCTATCGAAATAGTGGCGCAAATAGCGTTTATCTACAACTTCAGGATTCTTGATTCGGTAGTAAGTCACCTGTGGAGTGAGCATTATATATGGGTTAGCCTCATCTCCCACCAAAGCGGTTCTACCAATGGTTGCTTTATGAGTTACTAAAACATCACCCGACTTGGCGAACCCTTTTCGAAGTCCATCAGCTTGTTTTTTAGTTATAAAGCTGCAAGAGTCATAATTAATCCGGCCTTGTACGAGGTCATTTGCCATAATGAATGGAATCCCCTCGGAGACATAATCAGCAACCTTAGGGTGCTGTTCTCCATGATTGCCATCCATCGGGCGATATAGCACCCCCTCAGCTACTAGTTGCTCGACTGTCGTAAACCGGAATGTGTCGTCAACGATTCCTATTTTCTTGAGATCACTCATTCATTGGTTCCAGTAATCGCAATCACGTTAGCGGCAATTGTTTTCTGTAGATCCACAGAAGAGTTAAAAAGCTCATTTAATTCATCATTCATTGACATTGTTTCAGCAATAAACTCCTCCTCCGTCTTTCCATCCTCCTCAATCACCACACCCACATACCGCCCCGGATTTAACGAATAGTCCTGCTCTTTCACCTCCTCCAGATCGGCCAGCTTGCACAGGCCGGTAACGTCCTCGTATTTTGCCTCGGGGAAGCGCTCATGCAGCCAATGGATATGGCCGAAGCTGCTTTCGGCGTTCTTCACTTCTTTATGCAACTCTTCCAGCGCGGCTTTCAGTTGCCGGGTGGCGCGGTCGGCGCTCTGGCGTTTGCCGGCCTGTTTGGCGGCCTCCGCCAGCGTTTTTTCATGGCGGCGTACGGCCTTGTCGATTTGCTTTAGGCTGTCGTGCAGGGTGGTGAAAAACGGGTCGAAGGTGGCGCGCAGGGTGTGCTGAGCACGGTTCTTCTTAGCGGCGGTTGCGTTGTCCGTGTGTTTTTTCTGGTAGGCGGCCCAAGCTTTTTGCAGGGGCGCGAGACCTTTCCAGGTATCCACCAGACTGGCTACGGCTTGTTTGCCGACCTTATCATCCAGCACCGCCAGCAGTTGTTCAGCCACTGGCTCCACCTGCTGGCGATTGTCCGTCAGCCGCGCCATGCCTTGCTCGAAGTAGTGGTCGATGAGTGCAACAAACTCATCCCGCCGGCCCTTGTGCAGGCGGCTGATAATGGCGATATTCTGGATCTGTTCTTCCGAGAATTCCCGATGGGAGCTATCGATGGGGGTAAAGATATTACGCGCGTCGATAAACAGGATGCGCTCGTCCGTCTTGCCCTTATCGAAGAACCACAGGGTGGCGGGCAGGGTGACGGTGTAAAACATGTTCGACGGCAGGGTGAGCATGCCGTAGATCAGGTTGTTTTCGATCAGGGTCTGGCGAATGTCGGCCTCGGAGTGGCGCGCATCCGAGGCGGAGTTAGCCATGACCATCGCGGCGCGGCCACCGGGGCATTTGTCGTCCGGCTCCCGCAGCGATGTGGCGAACAGATTGATCCACAGGTAGTTGGCGTTGGGCACCGTCTCCTTGCCCTGTTCGGATTTTTTCGCCTTGGTCTTTTTGCGCGGGACGCCGTAGGTGTTAAAGCGCGGGTCTTTTTCCACGCCGGAGAGCGACACTTCATCGACGTTGAACGGCGGATTGGCCAGCACATAGTCAAAGTTGCCGAACGAACCGAAGTGATCGTCGTAGTAGGAAATGCCCTGCAAAATCTGCCCACGCAGGCCGTTGACGGCCAGGTTCATGCGCGCCAGCTTGACCGTTTCCGAGCTTTTTTCCTGCCCGGAGACAAATACGCTGGTGTCCTCGCCCTGGGCTTCATATTCGGCTTTGTGCTTTTCAATAAACTGCGCGGATTGCACAAACATCCCGCCGGAACCACAGGCGGGGTCGAACACGGTGCCGCCGTGAGGCTCGATGATTTCCACCATCAGCCGCACCACCGAGCGCGGGGTGAAGAACTCACCGCCGCCCTGGCCTTCGGACAGGGCAAACTTGCCCAGGAAGTATTCGTAGATCTGGCCGAACACATCGCCGGTGGCGTCGTCCGGGATATTGTCGAACTGGCGCAGCAGGTCGAAGGGCAGCAGTTTGGTCTCTTGAGTGCGGGTCAGCCGATAATACTCATCCTTGGGCAGGCTGCCCTGCAGCTCGGGCTTGTACTCCTCGATGGCCTCCATCGCCTTTTCAATGGCCTTGGCGATGTCCTGTTTCTCGGGCAGGTTCAGCAGGTGGCTGTAGCGGGCGTGATCCGGCAGGTAAAAGCCGCACTTGGCCACTGCGATTTCGTTCAATTTCTTTTCCCGGCGCGTGCCCTTGAGCTTCTGGTATTCCTTGAGAATGGCTTCTTCATGGCGCCGGTAATTGATGTCGGCAAACTTGAGGAAGATCAGCCCCAGCACGGGTGTGCTGTATTCCGAGGCTTTGAGGTCGGAATTGGCACGCAGATTGTCGGCGGCGGCCCAAAGGTCGTCTTCCAGTTGTTTCAGTTGCTCTTTGTTCAATTTGTGTCCTGCATTCTGGTTGTGAGGGATCGCGTTACACTATTTTCAGCAGGAACCTTTCCTGATCTAAAGCAGGAAAGGTTCCCATGTTTACTCTGGCGGCCGTTATAACATGCGTGCCGGCCGCTGTCATCGAATGCGCTGCTCCAGCTCCAGCCCTATCCCAACTTCAACCCCTGCAAATCCCTAGGCGTAGCACCCAAATCCCTCCAATTCTCCGGATGGCAGGAAAACAACAGCACCTGGTGTCGGCGGGCGGCGTCGAACAGGATGCGTTTCATCTGGTCCAGGCGCTGGGCGTCGCTGTGGACCAGGGCATCGTCCAGAATGATGAGGGTGGGTTTGCCGGCTTCGCGCAGCAGGTCGGCGTAGGCCAGGCGGCTGATCAGGCCCATCTGTTCGCGGGCGCCGTAACTTAGGGACGACAGGTCGCCCCGCTCTTCCCCGGTGCCCTGGGGGCGCGTCAGGGTGGTGGGCATCAGGTTTTCATCCACACTCAGGTGGGCCTGGGGAAACAGCAATTTCAGGTAGTGGTTCAGGTGTTTCTGCAGGGGCGCCTGCAACTGACGGGTCAGGGCCTGGCGTTTGTCTTTGAGCAGGCTGAGCAACAGGTCCAGCGCCTGGGCGCGCCGGGTCAGTTCGTCCCGGCGCTGGGCGAGGCGCTGGTTGATCTGCGCTTCTTCATCGCGTTTTTCTTCCAGGCCTTGGGCGCCCTGCTCTTCCAGTCGGACTTGCAGGTCGCGTATGCTTTGCGCCCGCTCTCGCGCCTGGGTTTCCATCGCCTGGGCGGAGGCGGTGAAGCGTTCGATGTCCTGCTCAAGCACTTCGGGCTGCGCTTCATCAATCTGGCGTTGTCGGGCTTCGATGGCGGTGGTGAGCTGGTGCTCCCGGGCTTTGAGATCGGTCAGTTCCTTATTGGCGCCTTCTTCGCGCGCTTTACGATCCGGCGCCTGCAGTTCGGCGTTGAGCTTGTTCCATTCCGCGTGGGCGTTAGCGCTGGCCTGCTCCGCCAGGCCATGCTGCTGTTGGTGTTGGTTGAGGGCGTCTTCGGCGCGCTTGAGTTCAGCGCGGGCCGCATCCAGGTCGGCCTCGGCGTTTTCTTCCGAGGTCACGTCCGCTTGTACTTCGGGCAATTGCTCCAGCTGTGCGCGCAGTGCTTCCAGGCGTGCGCCGTCCTGCTCAGCGGCCGAGCGCAAGGCGTCGACGCCTTTGGGGGCGAGGATATCCAGCCGCGCCTGATCGCGCTCTATAGCTTGCGCCAGCCGCTGACTTTCAGCGGCGCGCTGCTCGCCCTCTTCCAGGCTGGCTACGTCGAGGCGGCGCAACAAGCTGTTCTGCTCGGACTGCAGAGCTTGCTGCTGACGCTGCAGGTCCGCCACGTCGGTGCCGCCGGGCTGGATGTGCAAGCGGCCGACGCCGGGAATGCGCAGTTCTGTGGCCTCTACCAGCAGGGTTTCTCCCTGCCCGGTGACCGTCTTGTCGCCGACGGTGATGGACTTTTCCGGTTCCAACTCATAGTTCAAGCGGGTAGCGAGTGCTTTCTGTCGGATGGCCAGCTCCGCCAGCGCTTGCTCCGTGCGTTTCAGTTGGCCGAGTGCGGTCGGGTCAATGTCCTTGGAGGGCTGTTGTGCTTGCAGCCCCTTTAAGGTCTGATGCAGTTCGGTGGCCTGCTTGAGCGTATCCGCTTGTTGGCTTTGGCGTTCGGCCAACTGATCGATCTGCTGTTGCAGCCGTCCTCGCTCCGCCTGGTGGCGGGCTTGCTCGCGTAAGTTCCGGGCGCGCTCGTAGGCTTGCTCTGCGTCGGCGCGGCGTCGTTCCAACTGTGGCCGACGGTCGCGGCATTCCTGCAATTGGGCTTCGGCCTTGGCTTTGTCCTCGGCGCGCTGTGTCAGTTGGTGCTGCTGGTTTTCAAAGTCTTTCAGTTGCTGGCGATACACCGCCTGGCTTTGGCGGCAGGCGTCCAGTGCCTGCTGGTCCTGTCGCTGTTCGCTCTGCCAGCGTTGGACTTCGCTCAGTTGGCTTTTCGCGGTGTCGGCTTTTCGGCGCTGCTCTTCCCAGGGGCGGGCGGCATCAATGGTCTGTTTCTGTTCAATGAGTACGCCGAGCTGATCCACCTGTTGGCGATACTGTTCGACGGACTGGTTGAGTGCATCGAGGCGTTCCTGACTGTGTCGGTAGTCCTCCTGCACTTTTTTGTATTCTTTGGTTTCCTTGCCGGTGCCGGTCAGCAGTTCGGCGCGCTCTTTTTCCACCCGGGCGATCAGCTCGTCGCCGCCGCTGCTGGCCACTTCGCCCAGGCTCTGGCCCAGCGCCGACTGGAGGTGTTCGCCGGCGTGGTTGACCGGCCCCTGGATATCCTGCACCGCGCCCTGCTCCACCCACAACAGCCCGGGGATGCCCCAGTGTTCGGCTTTGCTGGCGCCGCGCCCGGGGAATTGATAGCCGAGCATCTCGGCCAGCTTTTCTTCTGCCTCTTCGCCACTGAAGTGTTGGCTGCCGACTTTGAGGTCGCAGCGCTTTTTGCCAAGGAAACGTTTGTTGAGCGCCCAGTGCTCGCCCTGCCAGTCGAATTCCAGTTCGATTTCCGGGGTGGCCGAGGTGTCGCCCCAGGGTTGCAGGTCATCCACGCTGCTGGATTTGTAGCGCTCGAAAAAGGCGGCGCGGATGGCGCGCACCAAGGTGCTTTTACCGGACTCGTTGGGGCCGACAAACAGGTTGATGCCGTCGGTCAGGTCACGGATTTCCAGCGGCTGCCGAAACTGTTTGAGTTGGTCCAGCTGCAGACGGGTCAACTTCATTGGGCGGTCTCCGTCGGTTCACTCTCGGAAACCAGGCGGGTGTCGCGCAGCATGCCGGCCAGTATCGCCAGGGCCGCGCGTGCGGTGTCAGAGCCTTCGCCCTGGCCTTCCTGACGCTCGCGCAGCTCGCCAATCACCTCGCCAACATAACCGTCGGCGTGCAGTGCGGCGATGTCGTCTTCGGTGGGTATCAGGTTCAGGCCGGACAGGTGTGACTGAAAGCTGCGATGGCGGGCCTCGGCCCCACCGAGGTATTGCAGCAGCGTCTGGTAACCGGCCAGATCCACTTCGCCGTCCAGGGTCAGGTCCACCACCGAGCGCGGCGGCAGTGCGTCCAGCTCGGCGATCAGCCGCTCTATATCGCTCGCCACGACCAGGGTGTCCTGGTGCTTAATCCACTGGAACTGGCCGATGCTGTGGGGCTGCACCTGGGGTTCGGCACCGGGCTGCTCAATATCGACAACCAATGCCTGGCCGGCGCCGTTGTCCTTGAATCGTTCCTGCTCCGGGGTGCCGCTGTAGCGGGTACGGGCATCGATGGTTTTGTAGCCGTGCCAATCCCCCAGGGCAAGATAGTCCAGCCGTGCAGTGGCGGCCCGGTCTGCGGCAATGGGGTTGGTGGAGTCGATTTCTTCGGCCAGTTGGCCCTCGACACTGCCGTGGGCCAGGCCGATGCGCACCAACCCCTTGGGAGTCTCAGCGCGATCAAACCATTCGGTGAGGTCGTCGTAGGTTTGTCGTTGGGTCAGGGGCGCCGGTATGACCGCAAAGCCCAAGTGCTCATAAACCCGAACCTCGGGCGCAAGCAGTAGGTCGACATGCTCCGGCACCGCACCCAACCGCTGGGCGCGGGTCCAAACGCTTTCGGCGAGGGCGGCGTCGTGGTTGCCGGGTAGTAGCAGCCAGGGTCCGGTAAAACCGGCCATGGCCTGGAAGGTGCGATGGATGGTGCGGTCTGACACGGTCTGGGCATCGAACACGTCCCCGGCGACCAGCACGGCATCCACGGCCTGCTCGGTGGCCAGCGCTGCCAGTCGCTCGATCGCGGTAAAGCGGGCGTCAGCCAGTATCGAGGCGTCTTCTTCCGCGAAACGGCTGTACTGGCGGCCGATCTGCCAGTCGGCGGTGTGGAAAAAGCGGGGCATGGTGCCGGGTCCTGTAGTTGGACTGAAGAAGCGGTGCCGCTAATTACGGCACCCGCTCTTTTGACGGGTTGGCCGTGAGGTCTTTCAGGGAGCCAGAATTATACTTATGGATAATGCTGGACACAAAAGTTTGATACGGAATCCCCTCTCGCAACGCCCTACCGGGTAGGCCAGTCATTAAGCTGCCCAGGATGCCCACTGAAAAGTTGCCCGTAACAGGGCCCGGTGATAGGCTTGCGGCTCCGTTTTACCTACCGTTGGTAATAATGTCCTATTTACCCGCTCAATATGCTGTCCTGTTTGCCGATGTGGCGGGTAGTTCGTCACTGTACGGCAATTTGGGCGACACCCATGCCAAGGCGTCCATCGATAAGTTGATGGCGCTGATGCTGGACACCACCGGGCAGCATGGCGGACGGGTGATCAAGACCATTGGCGACGAGGTGATGGCCTGTTTTGAAGGTCCCGAGTCCGCCTGCCTCGCAGCGCTGACCATGCAACGGGAGTGCGCGCGCGCCAGCAATAGCCCCGCCGGGCGCCTGCGCATCGGCATTGCCTTTGGGCCGGCCCTGGAGGATCGCGGCGATCTGTTTGGCGATACGGTCAACGCGGCAGCTGCCATTACCCATATTGCCCGCGCCGGGCAGATTCTGATCAACCCCGACACCTTCAGGCAGCTACCGTCTGCGCTCTGCAAGCAATGCCAGGCCTTTGATCAAGTACCCCTCAAGGGCAAAGAACAGGCGCATCTTATCTACCGCTTGCTGTGGGAGACCTGTCCCGAAACCCAAAGCGCCACCACGGTGATCTCGCTCGATGAAGTCAACCTGCGCATGCACGGACTCTCGATAACGCTGACATTGGGCGATCAGACAATCACCATACAGCCGGAAGATACACCCTACCTGATTGGCCGGGATCCCAGCCGTGTGCACCTGCACGTGGATACACCCCTGGCCTCGCGCGAGCACTGCCAATTGCTGTTTCGCCGGGGCAAGTTTGTGCTTGCCGATCACAGCACCAACGGTACTTATGTATCGGGCATTGACCAACCGGAAATCTATCTGCGCCGGGAGGAACTGCCCCTGACCGGTGCCGGGCGTATTGCGCTGGGCGAGTCAGTAGAACAAGCTTCCGGGCCGCTACTCTTCTACAGCACCTCGCTTTAACCCCTTAGAGAAAATGTACACGAGAAACTATGACTGACACCACCACCCCTGCCCCACTGCCGCAAGCCGGTCTGCTCCGCCGCCTCGCCGCCATGATCTACGATGGCCTGCTGTTGATCGCGGTAATCATGGCCTACACCGGTCTGGTCACCTGGATCAATCACTTGCTGCGCGGACCGTTAGAGGACGATATGCCGGTCTACCCGGGGCTTTGGGGGTTGGTGGTGTTTGCCGGAATGATCGGCTGTGTGGTGGGCTTTTTCTGCCTGTTCTGGCGCCGTTCCGGCCAGACGCTGGGGATGAAATCCTGGCGCATGGTGCTGGTCGACGACGACACCGGCAAGGTGCCCAGCCTCAAGCGCTGCCTCTGGCGTTGCACGCTGGCAGGCCTGTCGTTTGCCACCCTCGGGCTGGGTTATCTCTGGCAGTGGTTCGATCCCGAGCGCCTGGCGCTGCACGACCGCCTGAGCCGCACGCGCCTGCTTGTGGTGCCCAAGGGCCGCTAACCGGCCCGTTTGAGCAGGTACAACCCAAGCCCGAAACAGAAAACGATCGGGGCCAATACGGCGAGAATGGGCGGAAAGCCGAACACCAGACTCGACGGCCCCAGCAGCGCCTGGGACAGGCGGAACACAATGCCGAAGACCACCCCGGTAAAGATGCGCTGCCCCATAGTCACCGACCTGAGCGGTCCAAACACGAAAGAAATGGCGATCAGTACCAGACTCGCGGTCGCCAGCGGTTGCAAGGCCTTCTCCCAGAACGCCAGACTGTAATCCGAGGCATCCAGGTTCTGCTCGCGCAGGAAGTTGGTGTAATAAAAGAGGTTGCTGATCGACAGCCCCTTGGGCGGCAGGGCCATGATGTTGAACAGGTTCGGGGTCAGGCTGGTGTCCCAACGGCGCAACAGAGTTTCACCGGTGCGGGTACGATCGCCGTCAAAATAGGTGGTCGCTACGCTCTCTTCTTGCCAATGCCCCCCCATATAGGTGGCCTGGCGGCTGTAGCTGGCCTGCTCCAACTCCCGATCCTCGTTAAACCGGTAGCGGGTCACGCCGTAGAGCACCCCGTTGGGCAGAATCGCGTTGACGTGCAAAAAGTCGTCTCCTTCGCGACTCCAGATGCCCTGCTGGTGCTGAATGGTCTGCCGCTCCAGTGCGATTGCCCGGCGGCTCTCGGCCACTTGATCGGTGTAGGGCGTGACATACTCTCCGAGCAACAGCCCAGCGGCGATAAAAATGAACACCGGCTTGAGCACCATCCAACTGATCCGGCCGGTGGACACGCCAGCCGCGCGCATGACCACCAACTCACTCGACCCGGCCAGAATCCCCAGCCCCACCAGGCAACCGATCAGGGTCGCGTAGGGCATATACTCGTAGACCTGCCCCGGTGTGCTGTAGAGGACGTAAATCAGCGCCTCGTAGACGTTGTAGTTGTCGCGCAGACTGCCGAGCTGGTCGATCATCGAGACCACAAAGTCGAGCGAGAGCAGCACGATCAACACCATGGCGATGGCGCCAGCCACCGAGCGCGCGACGTAGCGATTGAGCTTACGCATGGGCGGCCCCCTGGGCACGACGTGCGCGCCGCTTGCCCTGCCAGAGCTTGAAGTTATCCCAATTGAGCATCACCAACGCCAGGCCCAGGAAAAACGGGTGCACCACCCACAAGCCCGGACTGAGCGGCCAGCGGCCGGATTCGGTCGCCCCGCGCAGGGTACTGAGAATCCCCAGATAGAGCATAAAGGTCACCACCGCCGGCAACAGTTTCATGTAGCGGCCTTTGCGCGGACTGGTGTGACTGAAGGGCACCGCCAGGATGGCGGCCACCAGCACCAGGAGCGGCAAGGATAAGCGCCACTGCAAGGCCACCAGGCTCTCCAGGCTGCCCTCGTCCATCAATTGGCGCGTGGTCTTGGCATCGGCGCGGTTGCGCAAACCCGCCTGGATGTTGGGCGGTTGCATATAGTGACCGTAGAGGTCAAACGCCGTCACCTGAAAGTCGTGACTCCCAGGAATACCCTCGTAGCGTCTGCCGTTGTAGAGGTTGAGGTAGCGCTGGCCGTACGTCTCGTGGATTTCCTGCTGGCCATACTCGGCCACCACAATCGCGGTGCGCTCCTCACCCACTTCATCCGCTTCCGAAAAGGCCACAAACAGGTGGTTCAGGCGCCGATTGTTGTCGCTCAGGGTTTCCACATACATATCCGCGCCGCCGCTCCCGAGCCCCTGGAAGCGTCCCGCCTGCACCCGCTCAAAATCGCTGCGCACCCGCTGTTCGGCAAGCAGGGTCTCCGCCTGACGGATCCCCAGGGGGCTGATCCACAGACTCAACGCCGCCACCATGCCAGCGATAAACAGCGCCGGTATCAGCGTGTAGACCACCAATTGCGCCCGGCTGACGCCACAGGCGGAGAGCACCACCATTTCACTGTCGGTGTAAAAGCGGCCGTAGGCCATGAGAATACTCAGGAAAAAACCGAGCGGGATCACCAACTCCATAAAGCCCGGCAGGCGGTAGCCCATGATGGTGAAGAGCACATTCACCGCGATGTCACCTGAGGCCGCATCGGCCAGGTAATTCACAAAGCGACCGCTCATGATGATCAGCAGCAAGATGCTGGTCACCGCCACGGTGGTAACCATGACTTCGCGGCTGAGATAGCGGAAAATAATCAACGTTCGCCAATCCTATTGCTTCGAAACGAGCGCGGCCCCACACCAGGGCGCGGAAAAGTGTGGCATTATCCCGCACTTGAAGGCGTTTGTCTCGACCCCCATTGAAGAGTAGAGTACTAAAATTTGGGACTCAAGCTGGCTCGCCGGTGTCGGGTATCCCTGTGCGGGAC
The DNA here is from genome assembly GCF_003259155.1 of Marinimicrobium alkaliphilum. Taxonomy (GTDB): domain Bacteria; phylum Pseudomonadota; class Gammaproteobacteria; order Pseudomonadales; family Cellvibrionaceae; genus Marinimicrobium_A; species Marinimicrobium_A alkaliphilum. Next base: position 482,348 of record NZ_QGMQ01000001.1, on the reverse strand, counting down.
ACGCCGTGAACCCATCCCTGGGGGCTCGACTGCCGCCATCCAGGCGGCAGACGGTCCCGCACAGGGATACCCGACACCGGCTCACACCGAGCTTTCGGCACCCAACTTTTTACATTGAAACCGGAGAATTTTCATGCAGCTGCACGCCAAAGTGATCGACCCCGTCAAGCACCGCACCGACTGCCTGCTGGTGGGCTGTTATCAGGATGGCACTCTGCTCCAGGACGCTGACACTGTCGACCGCGCCGGCGACGGAAAAGTCCGCGCGCTGATCAAACGAGAAAAATTCCAGGGCAAAGCCGGACAGACCCTGCTGATCCATGACCCCGCCGGCCTCAAAGCCGAGCGCCTGTTGCTGGTGGGTTTGGGCAAACCCGAGTCCGACGGCCAGGTGGGCCCGGACAACTACCGCACCGCCCTGACCAAAGCCCTGGCCCAGCTCGGCAGCAGCGCCTGCCGGGACGTGACTGTCGCCATGAGCGAGATCGCCGTGAACGGGCGCGATATCGAATGGTGCGCGCGTCAGGCCGCCGAGCTGCTCGGCGCCCAACTCTATTGCTACAGCCACACCAAAAGCCAGAAACCGGAAACCCACTTCACGCCCAAGAGCCTCACCTTTACGTGCCTGGACAAGCGCCAGTGCGCCAGTGCCCAGCGCGGCCTTGAGGTGGGCAGTGCGATTGCCGAGGGCCAGAACTACGCCCGTGAACTGGGCAACCTGCCGGGCAACATCTGCACCCCGACCTACCTGGCCAACGAGGCCAAACGCCTGGCCCGCAACCAGCCCAAGCTGAGCGTCAAAGTGCTGGACGAAAAACAGATGAAAGAGCTGGGCATGGGTGCCCTGCTCTCGGTATCCGCCGGCAGCGAGCAGCCGGCCAAACTGATCGTGATGGAATACAAAGGCGCCGCCAAAAGTCAGGCCCCCATCGCCCTGATCGGCAAAGGCATCACTTTTGACACCGGTGGCATCAGCCTCAAGCCCGGCGCGGGCATGGATGAAATGAAATTTGATATGTGCGGCGCGGCGAGCGTGCTCGGCACGGCCAAGACCCTGCTTGCGCTGCAACCGGCGTTGAATGTGGTGATGGTTGTCGCCGCCAGCGAAAACATGCCCAATGGCCGCGCCACCAAGCCCGGCGATGTGGTCACCTCCATGTCCGGTCAGACCATCGAAGTGCTCAACACCGACGCTGAAGGCCGTCTGGTGCTGTGCGATGCCATTACCTACACCCAGCAGTTCAAACCCAAGGCCATGGTCGATATCGCCACCCTCACCGGGGCCTGCGTCATCGCCCTGGGCAACCACGCCACCGGCCTGTACAGCAACCGGCAGGAACTGGCAGACACACTGCTCAAAGCGGGGATAGACGCCAACGACAAGGCCTGGCAGATGCCCCTGTGGGACGAGTACCAGAAGCAGCTGGACAGTAACTTTGCCGATATGGCCAACATCGGCGGGCGCGAGGCCGGCAGCGTCACTGCCGCCTGCTTCCTGTCGCGCTATGCCAAGGACACCCCCTGGGCGCACCTGGACGTGGCCGGCACCGCCTGGAAGTCCGGCGGCGCCAAAGGTGCGACCGGTCGCCCGGTGCCCCTGCTGGTGCAATACCTGCTGAGCCAGTCGTAATATGACCCATATCGACTTTTACATTCTGCCGGAAAGCTCCCGGGACGCCCGGGAGCAATTTGCCTGCCGTCTGGTCGAAAAAGCCGCAAGCCTCGGACGTCAGGTGCTGGTGGCGGTGGATACCGAAGACCAGGCACGGACCCTGGACGATGCGCTCTGGTGCTTTCGCCCGGAAAGCTTTTTGCCGCACCGGTTGATTACCGACAGCGATGCGCCCGAAGCCCGGATTGAAATTACCTGGAACGGCCAGCCCAGCGGCGAGCATCACGACGTGCTGGTCAACCTGAGCGACGAAGTACCGGAGTATTTCAGCCGCTTTCAGCGTCTGAGCGAAGTAGTGGTACAGGATGAGACCGTACTGGCAGCCACCCGCCGCCACTACGGCTTTTATCAACAACGGGGCTATCCCATAGAGCACCGCAAGATTGGACAGGCGTAACCGCGACGCGAGCGACAAGGGCCATGACTGAACAACCCAAAGATACCAAAACCGACCTGCTCGACGAACTCGAGTCCATCAAGCACCTGCTTGAGGATGACGACATTCCGTTACTGCAGGAAGTGATCGACGATATCGAAGCCGGCCCCGCCTACAGTGAGCAGAGCCACACCCCACGGCGCAGCCCGGTTACCAAAGCCAGTGGCGAGAATCCTTTTTTGCCCAAGCATATTCGCGAGCGGTTGAAGAGCTATCAGCAGGCAACGTTGCCGTTGGAGGCGGATCTGCCTGCCCCCAAACAGCAGGCCGCACGCACAACGCCGCAGAAAAATCAGGTAAAGATCGACAAAGAGACCCTAATCGATAACGTCATCAAGGCACTTCAGCCGGACATCGAGAAGCAGATAAGACGACAACTTGAGGCACTGGACCCCGAGGACCTTACCCGCTTGCTCCGTCACAAATGATTTTCATATAAACCAACAGATCAAAGATCTTCCGGGTCCACAATCTGGTAGTGAAAAATTTCGTTGCGCATGATATGTCCATCAGCGTTTTTTACCCACACCTGAATCATCAATTGACTCATGTCGGCGTCGATGTGAACGGCGTCAGATACCAGCTCCCCTTCTAGCTGCCCGACCGGAAGGCTCACGAGCTCCTCCGCGCCAGCCATATCGAAGGGGTCCATGTAACTCATACCCAGCTGCACATCGGGCTCCGTACCACTGTAACTGACCACTGCACTGAAGACCTGCTCGCCACCTGGGGGCAACGTGCCGTAGGGGAGCGTCATACCATCGATTTCCGTTACCGGCTCAGGCATCACCTCGGTGACGGTGAGTTCGCCCGCATCACCACCGTAATCATAGTCATCCGAACCCGACCACAGTGGAAAACTGCCAGACTCACGCGTTATGCGGACATCATCTATCAACCATCCGCGAAAACCGTTGTACAACTCATCCACGGTGTAAAACGCAAAGCGTAGGTACACCTCTTTGCCTGCAAGATCATCCAGGGATACCGGTTCTTGCCACAACCACTGTGGTGCCTGATTGTAGCCCCGGTTGGTGAAGGGTATCGGTGCCCGATTGGTCACCGATACCGGATCCGACATCGGATTCAAACGCGCCAAGGTGCGCCAGTTTTCTTCCGATGCGTCGCGATACTCGATCGCCAACAGATCAAAACCGTTTTCGTTCGGGTTGACGGACTCGATCTCCCACCAGGTTCGGAAGCTCAGCGCCAACGGTGCCGACTCATTGCTGAGGTCAATCAGCGGAGATTCAAGCGCGCCAGCATTAGGCTCCATCGACGTACCGCCGTCGAGCGAGTCCAGCGCATAATCGTCGCCACCCACCGGGTTAATCATAAAGTTGCCGCGGCTTAAACCCGGCTCCGAAACGCCGTACCAACACGCCGCCACGGTGGCCGGATCCGGCACATAGCCATCAGAGTGATCATCAGGCGCCAACGTCACCAATTCATGCACCAGCGCCTCATTCCGAATCGCGCGCCCAATGGTGTGACGCTGCCACAACGAGGGTCCCGGTTCACCACCCACCAGCGGGTGCACCAGCGGCCGGGAGACCCAGCGGCCACAAGTCGCGCCGTCAACCACCTGACTAAAATCATCCCCGTAGACAAGTTCGCCCTGATGTAACTGACCTGTTGTCAACTGCTGATTGAAACCACTGAGTGCGCCGCCGCTGCGAATATCCACACCAGTGACCATGAGCGGAGCGTGATCCTCATGCACTATACGTATCTGCGCCTCCGCCAGCGCGGGGACCAGCACCGCCCCAACATTGATAACCAAAACAAACTCACCCTCTGCATTGGTGACCGCTGTGGCAATGGCACCGTTTGAGGCCTCACCTGCCGAGAGCGACACTTCGACTCCCTCGATCGGCCCATTGCTGTTGAACACGATGCCATTCAAAGCAGCCACCATCCCCTCGTCGCCAATAAACTGCAGCTCGTCATCCTCATCCTGAACAACGGGCATCGCCACCGTGACTGCCGGGCTGGCACTTTCGTCCTGGATCTTCAAAGACGTGTGTACGATTTCACCATCGTCCATGTGCAGTTGCACCTGATAGTCTCCTGGCGCAAGACTGCCAACCTCCAGGCCACCGATGCCATCTGTAGGCGTCCCTCCGGTAGATTGAAGTGAGACAGTGCTGTTGGCACCGTTGGCGTCGGACTCAATACTGACACTGAAGCCCGCCAGCGGTTGCCCAATCGCATCAATCAGGGTGACGTGCTCAACAGGCACCGGCTGCGGCGCGTAGTCGCCGCCAACACTTGAGCTTGAACTCGAGCTGGAACCGGTAGGGTTGTCGTCATTAGGCACGTCACTGGAAGACCCGCCGCAAGCGCAGAGTAGAGTGACAGTCAATAGTGAAAAAAGTAGAGCTCGCATAGTATCTCTCCATAGAACCATGCGCCATACAAACCCGGGTGGGCTCGCGCGCGAGACATTGGTTGAGGGAAGGTATTCTTTTATCGCGTTTGGGCTAGCCTGTCTATTAATTTTCGTCGCTTTGTGACCAGGCTCACACGCTTCCTGCCGTCAATTATCCACTGTCACTGGAAATCTCGAAGACGGGACATTCGGCCTCCAGATAGACTATCACCGTTAAAATGGCGCCTAAATTTTGTTGGGCAACAAAATTTGACCCGGAATGTGATAGAAATCACATCCCCCTGGGCTTCCAACGCTGCCATAATCTGCTAATTTATGAGGTGCGTTTGACGGAAAGTACAGTGACGTATTAATCATCTGCATGGAGCAACTATGGACACCTCTCACAAACTCAATCATCTGCTTTTTACCCACGGCGATATTCAGGCTTCCCCGCAACATGATACACAAGCTGCGCGCTTCCCCCAGACCTTTGGACGGTTACGCATTAAAAGGTAGTTCATCGGTGCACAGCGCAGTAAGTGACTACTACCGGATAGACTATCTGAACGGAGGCAGCACTACGGCCTTTAACCGGCTTCGCCTAAACGGCATTCGGCATCCGGATAAAGGCAGCCTTTTGAACAAGCATAGCGTAACCCTGCACGGCAGTGGAAACAACACACACAGGAGTCGCCGTCTGTTCGACCGAGCTGGGGTAAAATTGGTAGCTGTTCGCGCACACGACTATGACATGGTCCATCAAATCTTGGGGCTAAACACTATTAATCCAAGAAAGCTGGTAGGTTCTCTGATTTACGCCAACCATGTAATGAGCGGAAGCGTTGCCCAAAGTCCACATACCATTTTTCAGTCTCATAAGGAATGGAGCGCCAACATGGAGAGCGGCCCAGGAAAAGGGCGAGGAAGAATTCAATCCGCCTTTCACAGACTTGAAAACAGGGCCAACCGCGCCATCAAAACCATAAACAACTACTTGCCATGAACCATACACTAACACTTAAAATTTTACTGGCTGTCATTATGTTTACCTCAATCTTTCGTGCGTTTGCCATGGACCGGGGACCTTCAACGTTTCCGGGCGCCACAAGGTCCGTCGATATCGACGGGAATATTTTCCAATTCTCCATGCCCGAAAACTTCAGTCGAGACATGCCCGCCAATGACATGATCAAGAAAGTCGACACCCACTCACAGGATTTTAGATATTCCGGGCATGCAAAGACAGTCATCCAGCGCTGGTGGGACGTTAAGGAGCGGGGCTTTTTCGGGAAGAACCTTGGCTCACTCATGATGAATATCGCTATCCACAAAGCCCAAGATCACAGTAGCCAGTGGGGCGCTTTCGACACACAGAGTAGATTTGACTACATAATTATGATTGACGAGCACATGACCCGCCACTACGACGATATAAACAAAAATATCAGTCAACAAGAGTCAGAATTCGATAGGCACTCGTATTCGGGCTTTAGTGTATATGGCGATGAGATAAAAACCAGCTTTAATGACAGGTTATCCAACAACCAGCTCTGGACACACTACGGAAGCACCGGGCCAAACGGGTTGTTGACTGCCTACTATTCAATACCTATAAGTCCCGATGCATTTATCGAGGTTCAGTTTTTGCACGCCCCTAACCATGACTCAGGCAGCTGGGAATTCCTGGATAGAGCGAGAAATATAGTCACCGCAGTCGTCGACAGCTTCCATGTCGACTATGCCAAGAAAAATCCCGTAAAGGCTGCGGTAGAAGAGCATTGGCAAGCCAAAGCAATTGCCGATGTCATCGGAGATAACCAAGATAAACTACTGACGCTTTTCGAACAAAGGGCGCTCGATGGAGGGAATCAAGAGAGCCGCCCCCTGGAATCTCCAGAGTAGCGGCGACCCGATTTCTAAATATAGGCGTTGGTGCGGTCGGTGTGGTCAGTCACGTCGCGGATACCCTTGAGCTCGGGCAGTTTATCCAGGAGCGCGGTTTCGACGCCGTTTTTGAGGGTGACTTCCACCGCGCCGCAGCCTTGGCAGCCGCCGCCGAAGCGGAGGATGGCGTACATGTCATCGGTGATTTCCACCAGGCTGACGTTGCCACCGTGGGAGGCGAGGCCGGGGTTCACTTCGTTGAAGAGGATGTAGTTCACCCGATCTTCGAGCGGGCTGTCGTCGTTGACCTGGGGCATTTTGGCATTCGGGGCGCGAATGGTGAGCTGGCCGCCCATGCGGTCGGCGGAATAGTCCACTTTGGCGCCTTCCAGGTAAGGCAGGCTGCGGTGCTCGAACCAGGCGCTAAAGCCATTGAGTTCGACCTTCTCGTCTTCTTCCTTTTCTTCGCCCGGGCGGCAGTACGCAATACAGGTTTCCGCCTGAGGGGTGCCGGGGCTGGCAACGAACATACGGATGCCAATGCCCTCGTTGTCTTTCTGCTTGTCCAGCAAGCCTTTCAAATACTCCTGGGCGGATTCGGTAATCTCTACATTTGCCATAACAGGACCGACAGACCTCATATACCTGATTAAATTACTCAGGTATTTTACGCTATTCCGAACGGGATAAAAACCGGCGGGCGGGGAATAACACAGATTTACCCACTATACAGGCCCAAACCCGGCGCGGGCCAATGCCTCGGCCATATCGGCCAAACCGCTCAATCCCTGAGGGGCAGGCTCACGCTGCGGCAGCACCCGCACCGGCAGGCCCGGGAATCGCTGCGCCATGGCGGGCCCCAGCTCGGCCTCGGGGCGCAGGGCCCGATTGACGAGTAAGGCGGGGATTGATACGCCAGCGGCTACCAGGGTTTGCCGGGCGCGCTCGCCCTCACTGACGCTCAGCCGGTCGTCATTGACCACCAGCACAAAGCCGCACTGCGCCGGGTCCTGCAGGCGCGCTCGGGTGCGTTGAAACAGTGCCTGGCGAGCCTGGAGCAGCGCCCTCGCCTGCTGGCGCGGATCGTCCCGCTCGGGCAGGTTGCCCTTGGGGGCATCCAACTGGTGGGCCAGCAGCGCCTGGGTCCACGCCTGCATGGATTCCGGCAGGGTGAGCAGGTGCAGGGTATGGCCGGTGGGGGCGGTATCGATAATGAGTTGGTCCCAGTCCGCCTGGGCGTCCAGTTGCTGACACAGGGCCTCAAACAGGGCCGATTCCATAGCCCCCGGGTGCTGCCCGGCCAACTCTACCTGGCGCTCGGCTTCGCGCAAAAACTCCGGCGCCGCAAAGCGGCGGATGTTGGCTTTGACCGAGGCAATATAGGCGGCCCGTGCCACCTCCGGATCGAGCTCGCGCACCCAGAAATTGGGCGCCACCTCCAGCGCTTTATCACCGAGGGGAATATCCAGCAGGTCACTGAGTGAATGGGCCGGATCGGTGGAGATCAACAGGGTCTTGCGCCCCGCCTGCGCCAGCCCGAGGGCAGTGGCTGCCGCCAGGGTGGTCTTCCCCACCCCGCCCTTGCCGCCAAAAAAAGTGATGGGTTGCATCGTCATCCTCAACAGCAGCGGAAGCCACACACCGGGCAGTGTTCCATGCCCATGCGTTGGTGCCAGCGGTGCAGATCTTCCACCACAAAAGGGGTCAGTTCAAGGCAGTACCAGGACGCCGGGCTGGGCATACCCAGGCTTTCGCTCAGCACCAGCAGACGGAAGAAATCGTCCTTCCGGCGCTGCTCTAACGCGAGGGTGCGGCGATAGGGCTGTTCGTAAAACTCCCGATACAATCCGCCCCAGTGGCGCAAACGCGCACCCAACCTACTCAGAGCGGACACCTTAGGCACGCTCAAGCTCCTCTCGCCGGGCCTGGCGCAGGCGCAGGGCCGCGGCCGCACCTTCCAGAATCAGCCAGATGTTCAGGCAAAAGATAATGCCGCCCAGGCACAGCAGCATCCAGTTGCCTGCCGCCAGGTACATGGACAGGTTGTAGAGCATGGCCGAGGCGGTCATGGAAGCCACGAACAGGAAAGGGATCAGGGTGTACCGTACCGGCCGGCGCAGGTGCCAGAGCAACAGGGTCACCACCAGCAGGGACAGGCCCGCCATCAACTGGTTGGTGGTGCCAAACAGCGGCCAGAGCATCATGCCCCCTCCGCCGGGGTTATCCGGATCGGCCAGGAAGGCCAGGGCCGCACAGCTGACGAAGGTGACAAAGGTCGCGATATTGACGTTGGTGAGCGCAGGCATGCGGTAGTCCCGGCCGATCTCCGCCAGAATAAACCGCTGCAGGCGCATGGAGGTATCCAGGGTGGTGGCCGCAAAGCAGACCACCATGGTAGACACCAGGGTGCTGCCTACCACCACCGGCAACCCGAGACTGCTCAACAAATTGCCCGCGCCTTGCGCAAAGGCGGCAATACCGCCCGCACTGGCCTGTGCCCAGGTTTCGTAGTGGGCGCCCCACTCCACGGTCGAGGCAAAACCGGCAGACACCGCCAGCAGCGCCGCCAGCGCCAGCAAGCCCTCGCCGGTCGCGCCCAGGTAGCCGACAAAGCGGGCGTCAGGCTCGCGCTCCAACTGACGGGAGCTGGTACCGGAGCTGACCAGGCCGTGAAAACCGGAAATCGCCCCGCAGGCCACGGTCACAAACAGCAGCGGAATCAGGGGTGGCGTTCCGTCCGGGACGTTGGTGTTGATCATGGGCGCGGTAAAGTCCGGCTGGGCCACAAACAGTCCCACATACATCAGCGCCAGACCGATAAACAGCAGGTGCGAATTGATAAAGTCCCGGGGCTGGAGCAATACCCACACTGGCAGGCGCGAGGCGATGGCGCCATAGCCGAGCATGATCAACACCCACCAGGCGCTGTCAGGTACCCCGGCGATCTCCTGGGGCAGACTCAGGGGCACGCTGGCGCCGACAAAAATCAGACTCACCAGCAGGGCCAGGCCAATCAGACAGGGAATCAACAGCCCGATGCGGGTACGAAAGGCCAGGAAACCGATGGTGATGGCAATGGGAATCTGCAACCAGTAGGGCAAGAGGCTGCCGGGAAAATTGACGAACAGCGTCGCGATGGCGACGGCAAAAACGGCGTTGACCATCAGCAGCAGAAAGAAAATCAACAGCAGAAACAGACTTTTGGCACGCGGACCCAACACCTCGGTGGCGATGCTGCCGATGGAGCGAGCCTTGTGACGGATCGAGGCCCAGAGGGTACTGAAGTCGTGCATCCCGGCGATAAACACCGTGCCCACGAGAATCCAGATCAACGCCGGCAACCAGCCCCAGATCACCGCAATGGCCGGACCGATAATGGGCGCTGCGCCCGCCACCGACGAGAAGTGGTGGCCCAACAGCACAAAGCGGTTGGTGGGCACAAAATCCAGGCCGTCGTTAAACTCGTGGGCGGGGGTTCTGGCATCCGGGTCCAGGCGAAACAGGTGGGCGGCGAGAAAGCGCGAATAGAAGCGCCAGCCCAGATAGAACACCACAAAGCCCCCCAGGGCGACCAGCATCGGGTACATAATCGTCTCTTATTGTCGGCGTGTTTTGACTTGATCTGTGAAAACGGCCGCTATTTTGGCAGTTTTCCCGCGCAGACAAAAGCGCCCGGGACCGCGCCGGACCCACCTCTACCCCTTTTCTGGTACAATCGGCGCCCGTTTCGACCGTGATTTAGCCACAGGATACCCATGAGTAACGATCGCCAATCCCGCCTCGCGGCCCTCCATCAATCCCTGAAAGAACGCATCCTGATTCTGGATGGCGGTACCGGCACCATGATCCAGAGCTACAAGCTCAAGGAAGCCGAGTATCGGGGCCAGCGCTTTGCCGACTACCACATGGATATCGCGGGCAATAACGACCTGCTCAACATCACCCAGCCGGACATCATCCGCGAGATCCAGCGCGGCTATCTGGATGCGGGTGCGGACATCATCGAAACCAACACCTTTAATACCACGCGCCTGTCCATGGCCGATTACGACATGGAAGATCTGGTGCCCGAGCTCAACCGGGTGGCCGCGCAACTGACCCGCGAGCTGTGCGACGAGGTCACGGCCGAGAATCCGGACAAGCCCCGCTACGTCGCGGGCGTCCTTGGCCCTACCAGCCGCACCGCCTCCATCTCACCTGATGTGAACGACCCGGGCGCGCGCAACGTCACCTTTGACCAACTGGTGGAAAACTACACCGAAGCGGTCGCCGCACTGGTGGAAGGCGGCTCCGACCTGATCCTGATCGAAACCGTGTTCGACACCCTCAACGCCAAGGCAGCGGTGTTTGCGGTGCAGCAGTATTTTGATCAGGTGGGTTTTGAATTGCCGATCATGATCTCGGGCACGATTACCGATGCCTCCGGCCGGACCCTGTCCGGCCAGACCACCGAAGCCTTTTACAATGCCCTGGCTCATGCCCGCCCGTTGAGCATGGGCCTGAACTGCGCACTGGGGGCCGAAGAGCTGCGCCCCTATGTGCAGGAACTGTCGCGCATTGCCGATTGCTATGTGTCGGCGCACCCCAACGCCGGCCTGCCCAACGAGTTTGGCGAATACGATCAGACCCCGGAAGAGATGGCGGAGATCGTCGAGGAGTTTGCCAAAAGCGGCTTCCTGAACATCATCGGCGGCTGCTGCGGCACCGCGCCCGAGCACATCAAAGCCATTGCCGACGCGGTCAGTAAATACCCCCCGCGCCCGCTGCCGGAGATCGAACCGGCCTGCCGCCTGTCCGGCCTGGAACCCTTCAACATCACCAAAGACTCGCTCTTTGTGAACGTGGGCGAGCGCTGTAACGTCACCGGCTCGGCGCGTTTCAAGCGCCTGATTATCGAAGAGGACTACACCACCGCCCTGGAAGTGGCGCTGGAACAGGTGGAGAACGGCGCGCAGGTTATTGACATCAACATGGACGAAGCCATGCTCGACTCCGAGCAGGCCATGGTGCGCTTTCTGACCTTGATTGCGGGCGAGCCGGACATTGCCCGGGTGCCGATCATGGTGGACTCCTCCAAGTGGGAAGTGATTGAGTCGGGCCTGAAATGCATTCAGGGCAAACCCATCGTCAACTCCATCAGCCTGAAAGAAGGCGAAGCCGAGTTTATCGAGCGGGCACGTCTGTGCATGCGCTACGGCGCCGCCGTGGTGGTGATGGCCTTTGACGAAGACGGTCAGGCCGACACCGCTGCACGCAAGCGGGAAATCTGCGAGCGTTCCTACCGGGTGCTGGTGGACAAGGTGGGCTTCCCGCCCCAGGACATCATTTTTGACCCGAACATCTTTGCCGTCGCCACCGGCATCGACGAGCACAACAACTACGCCGTGGACTTTATCGAGGCCACCCGCTGGATTCGCCAGAACCTGCCCCACGCCGGGGTGAGCGGCGGCGTATCCAACGTGTCCTTTTCCTTCCGGGGCAACAACCCGGTGCGCGAAGCCATTCACTCGGTGTTTTTGTACTACGCCATTAAAGCCGGGCTGAACATGGGCATTGTCAACGCCGGGCAACTGGCGGTATACGACGACCTGCCCGCGGAACTGAAAGACAAGGTCGAGGATGTGATCCTCAACCGCAACGACAATGCCACCGAAGCGCTGCTGGATATCGCGGAAAAATACAAGGGCGATGGCAGCACCGGCGAGAAAAAGGAAGACCTGGCCTGGCGTGCCCTGCCGGTGAATAAGCGTATCGAACACGCGCTGATTAAAGGCATTACCGCGTTTATCATCGAAGACACCGAAGAATCCCGCCAGCAGGCGAGCAAACCTCTGGACGTGATCGAGGGCCCGCTCATGGACGGCATGAACGTGGTCGGCGATCTGTTTGGCGACGGCAAAATGTTCCTGCCCCAGGTGGTCAAGTCGGCGCGTGTCATGAAGCAGGCGGTTGCCTACCTGCAACCCTACATCGAAGCGGAAAAAACCGAAGCCAGCAAGCCCAACGGCAAAATTCTGATGGCCACGGTGAAGGGCGATGTCCACGACATCGGCAAGAACATCGTCGGCGTGGTGTTGCAGTGCAACAACTACGACGTGGTGGACCTGGGTGTGATGGTGCCCACCGAAAAAATCATCGATGTGGCCGTCAAAGAGAACTGCGACATTATCGGCCTGTCCGGCCTGATCACCCCGTCCCTGGACGAAATGGTGGGCGTCGCCCGGGAGCTGGAGCGCCGGGGCATCAGCAAACCGGTGATGATCGGTGGCGCCACCACCTCCAAGGCGCACACCGCCGTGAAAATCGAGCCGGCTTACACCCTCAATCAGGTGGTGTATGTGGCCGACGCCTCGCGTTCGGTCAGTGTCGCCAGCAACCTGCTGTCCGACGACCACCGGGACAAGTTTGTCGCCGAACTGAAAACCGAATACGAAGCCGTGCGCGTGCGCAACGCCAACCGCAAACCGCGCGGCACCCTGCGCACCTACCCGGACGCCATCGCCCACGGCCCGCAACTGGACTGGGACAACTACACCCCGCCCAAACCGGCGTTTACCGGTGTGCGCGTGTTTGAAGACTACCCACTGGACGACCTGATCGACTTTATCGACTGGACGCCCTTCTTTATCTCCTGGGACTTGGCGGGCAAGTACCCCAAGATTCTCGATGATGAAATCGTGGGCGAAGCGGCGCGCAGTCTGTTCAGCGACGCCCAGGCGATGTTGCGCAAACTCATCGACGAAAAACTGATCAGCGCCAACGGCGTGATCGGCTTCTGGCCGGCCAACACCGTCAACCACGACGACATCGCCGTGTACAACGACAAGGGCGAACAGATCAGCACCCTGCACCACCTGCGCCAACAACAGCAGAAAGCGGGCAACAAGAAACCCAACTTCTCACTGGCGGACTTTGTCGCCCCCAAAGACAGCGGCAAACAGGACTATATCGGCGGCTTTGCCGTGACGGCGGGTATCGGGGCTGAAGAACTGGCCAAGCAATACGAGAAGGCCGGCGACGACTACAACAGCATCATGGTCAAGGCTCTGGCCGACCGCCTGGCGGAAGCCTTCGCCGAACATATGCACCTGCGCGTGCGCAAGGAATTCTGGGGCTACCAGCCCGACGAACACCTGAGCAACGACGAGTTGATCAAGGAAAAGTACACCGGCATTCGCCCTGCCCCCGGCTATCCGGCGTGTCCGGATCACACGGAAAAAGGCAGCCTGTTCAAACTGCTCGACGCCGAAAAGAACACCGGCCTGGAACTGACTGAAAGCTACGCCATGTACCCTACCGCTGCGGTGTCCGGCTGGTACTTCTCCCACCCGGAGTCCGATTACTTTGCCATCGGCAAGATCGAAAAAGACCAGGTCCAAAGCCTGGCCGAGCGCAAGGGCGTGAGCGTGACGGAGATCGAGCGCTGGCTGAGTCCGGTGCTGGGGTATGAGCCTGGGGCTAAGTAATAACAGGGCGAGCCGCTAACAGACAACCTGACGCTGAACGCGGACTGGCACAGTGCCGGCCAGGCTCTATACTGTAGAGTCCGAACCACCCGTATCAGCGAGGTATCAGGATGCGTATCACCGCAATCACACTTTGTGGCGCTCTGGTCAGCCTGCTTCTGTGGGTTTCCAGCGCGAGCGCCCACCACGGCTGGGCCTGGGCAGAGGATGAGCAGGTCGAAATGACAGGCACTATCACGGAGGTTTTTATTGGTCCGCCTCACCCGCGTCTGATGATCGACACCGATGAGGGCCCTTGGCAGGTGGATTTGGGCAATCCGCGCCAGACTCGGGAAGCCGGCTTTGTTGAGGGCGAAGCAGAGGTTGGTGATGAGGTTCTGATCCGCGGACATCGATCCGCAGACAGCGACGAGAACATCATCAAAGCAGTACGCGCCACCATCAACGGCAAGCACTACACCTTCTATCCGGGTCTGCTGCAGGAGGATTGAGGACCGATGCTGGAAGGGCTGTTACTGAGTCTGGGTGATACCACCTTGGCGTCAGCGCTTCGCCAGTCATCCATCGCCTACCCGCTAGTCAGCTCGGCCCATATTTTCGGTATCGGCTTACTCGCGGGTGGCATCGTCATCCTGGACCTGCGACTGTTAGGCGCAATCCGGCGCGGCAGTTTGAGCGAGCTGGCGCCCCTGATGAGCCTGGTGGCTGCAGTCGGTCTGGCACTGGCCATTGTCACGGGTACTCTGCTGTTCAGCGTGCAGCCCGCGCACTATCTCGACAACAGCGCATTCCTACTGAAACAGCTTCTGATCAGCCTTGGCTTACTGAACACGCTGCTCGTTCACCGGCTTCCACAGTGGCGTGCCGTATTGGCCGGCCAGCCTGCTGCTCCCCTACTGAAACTGACCGCCGTCCTGTCACTTGTGCTATGGCTCGCTGTTCTCCTTGCGGGCCGTTGGATTGCGTTTGTTTGAATTGATCCCCGAACGTGACACGGGGCAACCGTGCACCCTGCCTTCCTTAGGATTCCGTAGAAGCATCGCCGGAGAACTGGGCAAACACCTGCGCCTCGGTCAAGTTCTTGGTGGTATTGGCAAAGCTGTAGTATGGGGGTTTGTTGTCAATAAAGACCTGATCGGCAAACTCCCACGGCTGACCGTCGTCAAAAACGCCAACGGGAATGGCGTAGAAGGGCTGCCCCTTCAACCGGTAGAACAGGTGCGTGCCGCAGTTTTTGCAAAAGCCGCGCTCGGCCCACTCAGAGGAGGCGTAGGTGGCAATATGTGATTCGCCGTCAAAGCTGACCCTGTCTTCGCATTCCGCCGCCAGGAGAGGCCCCCCGCCCCACTTCCGGCATTGACTGCAATGGCAGGCGCCGAAATGGCTATTCTTCGGTTCCGCCGTTATCCGAACTGATCCGCACAGGCACTGCCCAGTGCGTGGCTGCTCACTACTCATGGTTTGCCTCCTGTAATCATTCAGGTGATCGTCAACTGAATAAGATAGCGCAATTCCAAATCCGGTCACCACCCGTGTACGCAATTTTACAACTCAGAAGCGGTGAGTCCTGGATCGCCGGTCGCTATCCCACAGAGCGCGACGCACCAAACAACTCCAAATAGTGTCATTTTCGATCACTTTCAATCATTTTTATGGTAACCTGAACGCGCTTGCGCCTCTGCGCACCGAGCGCGCAGACAATCAATAATAGGTACCTGAGAGGACTCAGTATGAATAGACGTGATTTCCTAATAAAGTCAGCCTTTGCGGCTTCGTTGCCGGTAGCCCTGTCCGCATGCCAGCAAGCGCCACTCGCCTATGCTGGCCCACAAACCGCAGCCCAAGAGCGCAAGCCGGGCCGTTTGAGCTGGCTGGACGGCAATGAACCCACCAGCAAGGAAGGGACAACATGGGGTCACCCGTGGGCACAGGGCGAGCTCAGCACCGACCAGGCCTTGCACCTCATCAGTCAGCGGGGTGAAAAAGTCCCTTTGCAATCCTGGCCCACGGCCTATTGGCCCGATGGCAGCGTCAAATGGACGGCGCATGCGGTTCCGGCCAATAGCGAGTTGGGGGAGCAGTTTACCCTCGCCAAAGGACAGGGCCCGGATCCAACATTCAGGGTTGAAGTGCATGAATCGGCTACAGAGGTGCGTATTGAAAACGGCATATTCACCTGTGTCGTGCCCAAAGATGGGCCACACATTGTGCAGCGCCTTGAACGCGACGGAAAAATTATCGGGCAACAGGCGAAACTGGTCGGTTTGGTTCAGGACCAGCCCTACAGCGAACCTGGAGTCACTACCAACGTTGAGCAGTTTGAATCCAATATCGAGAAGGTCGCCCTCGAGCAACAGGGTCCTGTGCGCGCCGTAGTCAAGCTCATGGGCAAACACCGCACCACCAGCGGCCGCGAATGGTTGCCCTTTACATTGCGTCTGTACATCTACTCGGGCGGCGAATCCCTGCAGATCAGTCATAGCTTTGTGTACGATGGCGACGACCAACAGGATTTTATCAAAGGCCTGGGTTTGCAGTTCGACGTTCCACAGCGCGATGAGTTTTACAATCGTCACGTCAGATTCGTGGGCGAAGACGGCGGTTTATGGGCTGAGTCACCTCAGGGAATAACCGGCCTGAGGCGCGATCCGGGTAAAGCCGTCCGCGATGCGCAGATTGCCGGTGTCAAAACGCCGCCTCTCAGCGAATGGGAAGAGCGGGTCAGAACGCGCATGCACTGGATTCCGGTCTGGAACGACTTCACGCTTTCCCAGCTCAATGCCAACAGCTTTGCCATTAAAAAGCGCACCAAGGCCGGACACACCTGGATTGATGCCGATCAGGGCAAACGCGCCCAGGGGGCAGCCTATATCGGCGGCGTTTCCGGCGGCATCCTGTTCGGCATGAGGGATTTCTGGCAACTCCATCCGGTACAGCTTGATATCCGCAATGCCGGCGGAGACAGCGCCCAGGCGACATTGTGGTTCTGGTCGCCGGAAGCGCCCGCGATGGACGTTCGCTTTTATCACGATGGCTTGGGGCAAGATACGCATCAGAAGCAGCTTGATGCGATGAACATCACTTACGAGGATTATGAACCCGGATTTGGCACTGCCTACGGCGTAGCACGCACCACCGATATGCGCTTGTTTGTACTGAACGCCACACCAACGCGCGATCACACCATCGCCATGGCTGATATTATTGCCCAACCGCCGCTGGTGGTTGCCTCGCCGCACGATTATTTGCAAGCCGGCGTATTCGGTTCGCTCTGGACACTCCCGGATCGTTCCAACAAATACAAAGTCGCCATTGAGAACCGACTCGAATGGCAGATCGACTACTACCAGCAACAAGTAGATCAGCGCCACTGGTACGGCTTCTGGAACTACGGCGATGTGATGCATGCCTATGACACCGACCGCCACGTCTGGCGCTACGATGTCGGCGGTTATGCCTGGGACAACTCCGAGCTGTCCCCCGACCTTTGGCTGTGGTACTCGTTCCTGCGCAGTGGTGACCCCAAGGCGTTTCGTCTTGCAGAAAATATGACCCGACACACCCGTGACGTGGACATCTATCACGCCGGTCCTTTCCGGGGCCTGGGCACCCGCCACAATGTTCAGCACTGGGGCTGTAGCGCCAAACAACTGCGTATCAGCACCGCCGCCTACCGGCGCTTTCACTACTACCTGACCGCCGACGATCGCACCGGGGATGTACTCTGGGAAGTGGCCGACGCCGACCAGATGCTGGGGGAGCTCAACCCGACCCGCAAGGTTGACCGCCAGCCCCTCCCCCCGGGCCAAGCCCAAATAGGGGTGGGCACCGACTGGGGCTCCGCCGCGGCCAACTGGCTGACCGCCTGGGAGCGCACCGGCGACCCGCGTTACAAAGACTATCTGGAGCGCTCCATGCGCGTCATCGGGGAGCACCCGCACGGCTTTTTTGCCGGCAGCTTCCTTTACGATGTGTCTACTCGCACCCTCGTTCCACACGCTGATCGTCCGCCCTCCCTATCGCACCTGAGTGCGGTATTTGGCCTGATTGAAATCTGTACGGAACTCAATCAGCTGTTCGATATCCCGGCGTTCAAAGCCGCCTGGCTCCAGTATGGTCGTCTCTACAACGCCAGCGCCGAGGAGCAGCGTGCCGCCTTGGGCGTGGCCTTCGGCAACAACAGCCTGACCAACGCTCACTCGCGCCTGACCGCCTATGTCGCGCATCGGGAACAGGATCGGGAGCTCGCTGAGCGAGCCTGGGCGGAATTCGCGCGGGAGTGGAACCGGAGTCGCAACCTGGAGGTGAAGCAGTTAACCGGTCCGGTGGTGCTCAACCCGACGGAGGAAGCCGCCTGGATGTCCACCAACGAGGCTGCCCAATGGGGACTGGCCGCCATCCAGAACCTGGCTCTGATCGGTTCTGAGGTGCGCTACCCCTAAACCGGTTGGCCCGGGGCACTGACACTGCCCGGGCCAACAGCATGTTTATTCAGAGCCCATAAAAAAGCCCCCGGGGAGCATTCCCCGGGGGCTTTTTAGGTTCCCGCTGTCAGGCTTACATGCGGTAGGTCAACCCTACCGAATATTCGCGACCGGCCCAATCGTAAGTGGACATACGGCCCGGACCTGCGTTGATGGAACGCACTTCACCGGTCAGGTTGCGTCCGTCGACATGGAAGCGCAACTGAGGGGTGATATTGTAGTTGAACTTGGCATCCAGGTAACCGGCACTATCGACAAAGGCCGGGTTGCCCGAACGGTCACGGGCAGCGACCAGATACTCGTCACGGTAGTTGTAGGCCACGCGTGCGCTCCAGCTGTTCGCCTCATAGAAAGCGGTAACGTTGTAGCTGTTCTTGGACTGGTTCGGGAATGGCAGTTCTTCCCCGGTCAGTGCGTTGAACAAGCCCACATCATCAGCTTCCATGTAGGTGTAGTTCACGCTACCGCCAAAGCCATCGAAGGGCGCGGGCAGCATAGTGAACATCGTGGAGGCTTGCAGCTCCAGGCCTTTGACCTTGACGCCACTGCCATTCAAACGCTGGCGCACATCCCAGACTCGACCATCATTAAAGAAGTCCACGTCATAGTTGGTCTCCGGATCGATAATCCAGCTGGTGATGTCTTTCGTGAACAGGGCACCGGACACAATGGAGTCCTGGTTCGGGTACCAGGTCAGAGCCAGATCCATCTGGGTTGCCCGATAGGGATCCAGATTGGGGTTGCCCGCAGTACAGACATTGGCCTCGTTATCAATTTCCGCCTGGGTGTTCTTGTACAGCGTACAGTTGGCATTGACGTTGATATCGCCGATACGCGGACGAGACATCACCTTGGCGGCGCCGAAGTAAAGTATCAACTCATCCTGAATCAAATGCAGGTTCAGGTTCAGACTGGGCAGCACATCGGAGTAGCTGGAACTGATGGTTTTGCGGCCATCGAAGATATCATCATCATCCAGTGACTCCTCCGACAGATAGATACCGGCATCA
Source organism: Marinimicrobium alkaliphilum (assembly GCF_003259155.1). Taxonomy (GTDB): domain Bacteria; phylum Pseudomonadota; class Gammaproteobacteria; order Pseudomonadales; family Cellvibrionaceae; genus Marinimicrobium_A; species Marinimicrobium_A alkaliphilum. The sequence continues at coordinate 463,022 of NZ_QGMQ01000001.1, read as the reverse complement.
TTCACAATCGGCTCGCCATCTTCATCCAGCTGATCTTCGATCACCCGAATGGTCACATCGCCGTTGGCCTTGGTATCGGTTTCCACGATACGGACACCAAAGTTACCGTTCAGTCGCAGTCCGCCCAGTTCGGTCTCGAAGTTCGCCTGGCCATAGATGGCATTGCTGGCGACTTCCACATCAAAGTTACCGCGCTGCACATCCAGATCCCGACGCTCAGTGCTGTCGGCGCTGACTTCACGCATCGCCTGCATAAAGGCGTGGTTATCGATCGCCTGCCAGGTCCCCAAGGTGTTGACACCCAGGCTGTAACCTTTGAAGAACGGATCCGTCTCCTGGGTACGCCCCTGAATCAGCGCAGTCTGATCTTCAATCGTCCACTCTTCATCGTTGTAAGTGGCACCAACATTGCGGCTGATGTCGTGGCGAAAGCTCCAGTTGGCAAAGGACTCGGTTCTATGCTGGAAACCGGTCATAAAGGACGTAAAGAATCCGTCTTCCGGACTGAACACCAGATCAAACTTGGCCATATCTTCCGAAGTTTCATCCCGGCTCGGCGTATACCTGAACCGGGAACCACCCGCATAGCTGCCCGGATCATTCACATCAAATGTGTTGGAGGTATCACTCAGATCGTCCGGATTGCGAATATAGGCGTTGCTCAAATTGATGTCGGGCAAACCTTTCTCATTCAGATCTACGCGGATCCCGGCAATCCCGTCAGCCCAAGCAGTGGTGTCGCGTGAATCAATGTCTTGCTCCGACTCGGAACGCGCCAGCTGACCGGTAGCTTTCCACTGATCATTTTCAAACTCAAAGCCGGTTTCAAGCATGGTGGTTTTCTGATCCCACGCAAACTGAAGTACCCGGTTACTGACCGAAGCCTGAGCAGTTTCGAAGGAGGCAACGTTCTTGTTGGGACGAACAACCACGCTATCCGGGTCGATTCGGGCTGCGGACTGAGTCTCAAACTGCAAGTTGATATCGTGGGCCGCTTTATCCCGGTGGTTTACGGTATAGCTGACGTGGCTGGAGAAATAATCGTTAAACCGATACTGCGCCATGGCATTCGCGCTCAAGCGCTTTTCATCCCGGCGCCACATCCCGTAGCGCGGCAGGAAGGGGGAGAAATCCAACCACTGAGACTCACAATCCTCGACGCTGGCGGCCGAAGCACAATCAGCTTTGTCAGTCACGCCAGCATAATCCGGATGCACTGTCGTTTTTTCGGGTGAGTTATCGTAGTCGGCAAACCTTGCCCACTCAGTGTTTCTGAGTGCATGAATAATCGTGTTTTTATCTGATGCAGTAACGTTCAGAAGGACGCCAAAGTCTTCATTAAACTTGTATACGCCCGTAACGTTGAACTTGGGCATGATATCGCCAATCAGGTCGTTATACTGCCCTTCACCGGACACGGAAAGAAAGTTCGAGTCAAACTCGTTGGGCTTGCGCGTGTTAACGTGAATGGTGCCGCCGATGCCGCCCTCTGTCAGGCGCGCTTCCGAGCCCTTGATCACATCAAGGGAGCGAACCAGCTCCGAGGCCATATCACGGAAGTCTACAGCACGGCTACCTCCCATACCCATGGCGCCTACACCATTGACTTCTACCCGCAGAAGGTCCGGAGAAACGCCGCGAATACTTACCGTCGCACCTTCGCCGTTGTCGCGGTCAAGCTGAATACCGGGGATACGCTGCAGCGCCTCGCCGATATTCTTGTCCGGGAATTCGCCGATATCCTCGGCGACCAATGAATCAGACATGGTGCCGGATTCGCGCTTGCGATCCAACGCACTACGCTGACTGAAACGAATACCGGAAACTACAATCTCTTCGATAATTTCCTGGCTCAGCTCGTTTTGATTGCCATTGGCGCTTGGCGCCTCCTGCGCAAACACCGAAGCCGGCGATACCATTGCCAGGGAGGCTGTCGCCATTACGACGGACGCAATGCCGACCGACAGTTTCTTGCGTGAAAACGGAACGCTGATTTCGCGCAGAGTCTGTACATGGGGTTGATGAAAATTAGTCATGGTTCCCTCGTTTATTGTTAGCAGATTGTGTCAATTATTTGTGCGTACAACCCCAATACTAAAACGCCTCACGAACCCAGTCAATCATTTTCATTCATTGATAGTCATTTTCTTTCATGGATGTTGACTCATTGTCTCGCCACATCTTGCAGTCCAGGCCCAATCCACCGGTATTTTACACGCGGAGAAAAGCTCTAACGGTCGAATACGCCAAGAGCTGATCTCGTATACCCCTCAGGAAACTGATGTAATATCGCTACTATTTATGGATTTTTGGCTATTTTCACAGGAATTTAAGTCGGTATCCCTTGGAGACCCAGAAACTTGGCCATTTCTTGACCTTGCATCAAAGACGTGCGCAGACCACCCACGCATCAATCATAGGCAATCATTTACAATCAGATCACCCCTCTGTTATTGTCTCCCGCTATAACACACACGCCGGGTCAGTCCCGCCACACCCACTCACTTTTGGTAGATCTATGAAACCTTTACTTGGCCTACGCGCCCACGACTTTGGACCCAAGCCTGCAGAGCAGCTCGCACCTTCCATCGCCGCATCAGGCGCCGCCTGCGTACAGTTGGCACTCGCTAAAGCGCTGCCCGAGGGCCATTTGTGGCCGTCAGACTTCAAACCAGGGGAGCTGGAGCAGATACGCGGCCACTTCGATAAAAACGGCCTTTCAATTGCGGTACTCGGCTGCTATATCGACATGGTTACCCCCGACGATCAGGCTCGCGAGCTGGAACTGCAACGATTTGAGGCGCATGTGGCCATGGCCGGCCGACTCAACTGCACCATCGTCGGCACGGAAACCGGCTCTCCGGACCCTTACCTGCATCACCCCGACGGTCGCGAACAGGCCTTCCAGGTAGCACTCGCGGGCATTCAGCGTCTGAGCAAGGCGGCCGAGGCTCAGAGCGGCGTGCGCGTGGGATTGGAACCGGTGGCCGAAACCCATGCAGTGGCATCCGCCACCCACGCCCGGCGCGTGCTCGACCACGTAAACTCCCCCGCGCTGGGCATTATTTTCGATCCGGTCAATCTGGTGCCACCCAAGGGACTCGACAGCATGGAGGCTTTTCTGGATGAATGCTTTGACGCCTTCGGCGACAAGATCATCGCCTTGCACGCCAAGGATTTTGTGATGGACTCGATTGCTGGCAGTCCCCGCAAGCGCGACAACCTGCCCGCCGGCACCGGTGTCATGGATTGGGTGGGTGTCTTTACCCGCTTGATCAAGGCCGGAAAACAACATGTACCGATTTTGCTGGAAGACGCGGGGCCCGATAGCGCCGCGCTGGCATTCACCAACCTGCGCGCCGCCTGGCTACAGGCTGAAGAGCACTTGTCAGCTAACCCCTGATCCCCCATAAAAAACGCCGACCAAGGGTCGGCGCTTTAGGGGCGTTTCGCTCGGGCGCCGCCACGCCAGGCGGCGGCGAACGATCAGATATACTTGTTCATGTATTCAACCAACGCCAGAATCGCCATGGACTGACCATAGGGCATGGACGTCAGGGGAATATCCCGGTAGCCCTGCAGGTCATCAAATACCGGCGTACCAAAAGACACATTCTGCAACTCGCCGTCATCGGAAATATTGGCCAGTACCGCGCTAATGGCTTTTTGCGCAACCGGTTCGTACTCGGCCGACAAGTAGCCTTTGCGCACACCCTTGAGAATACCGTAGGCAAAACCCGCCGCGGCAGAGGCTTCCAGGTAGGAGTCGCTGTCATCCAGCAGTGTGTGCCATAGGCCATCTTCATGCTGACACTCGGCCAAGGCCTTGACCTGGGCGTCCAGGGTCTCCTCCAGGAACATTCTCAAACCATCATCCGCGGGCAGATCCAACAGCTCGATAAACTCGGGAATGGCGATGGTCACCCAGCAGTTGCCGCGCGCCCACAGGGCATCGGCAAAGTTGTGGCGGCCGTCAAAGGTCCAGCCGTGAAACCAGAGCCCGGTCTTGCGATCCGCCAGGTACTTGATGTGCAGCATGAACTGGCGCTTGGCCTCTTCAACGTAGGCGGGGCGGTTCAGCAGCAGGCCGATCTTGGCCAGTGGCATCACCGACATCATCAAGGTGTCGTCCCACAGTTGCTGATGGTTCTCTGAGTTGAACACGATGTGCTGCAGGCCGTTTTCCTCGGTGCGCGGCATATCCCGCATTATCCACTCGGCCCACACATCCAGGTAAGGCAAGTAGCTGCGCTCATCCAGGCGCTCGGCCAAATAGGCCAACGTCAAAAACGGGGATACCGTGTTGACGTTTTTGGTTGGGGTGCCAGCCGCAAAACGGTCCTTGAACCAGTCCTGCATGACCTGCAAGGGTTTTTCATCGCCGGTAATGTCCCACAGCTTCAACAGGCCGTAGAGACCGATACCGTGGGTCCACTCCCAGTCGTTCCAGCCCTTGGTGTCGATCACCCGCCCGTCATCCAGGCGCAGGAGAAACTCGCCGCTGGTATCCTTGATGTTGACCAGGTTGTCGATCAGTTTATCGATGGTTTGCTGCACATCGCTGCGCTCGATGCCGTGTACTGTGTTAACCATAAAACACTCTCATTTATTGCTACAGATTTATTAGACCAAAGACTCCACGCGGCTTGGTGGATGCAGTTAGTATTCAGATCTACGACCTGATTGCCGGGCCGGGCGCCGACTCTACGGGGCGCGGCTCACGCTGAGCGCTAAGCATACCAGCTCCACTCGACAATGTCGATCATATTCAATCACAACTGGTCATAACTGTTCAGGCATGTTATAAAAGTGATTGGAATAGTGACCCGGCTACCCAGCGCCCCGTAGCCTGCCTAACAACGATAATGAGTGTACCGCCATGACAATCCGCTGCCTCTGCCTGCTTTTTTGGATTCTGCTCGCGCCCGCCAGCCTTGCCCAGCCAAACCTGCCCCGCATTGTTATCGCTGGGGACTCCACCGCCGCCAGCTATAACAACCCCGATCAGCAGGGCTGGGCAGCGGTGCTGGAAGAGTATATCGATACCGACCGCGCCCAGGTGATCAATCGCGCCCGAGGCGGACGCAGCAGCCGCACCTTTATTACCGAGGGCCTTTGGCAAACACTGCTGGACGACCTGCGGCCCGGAGATATCGTTGTTATTCAGTTCGGTCACAACGACGCCAGTCCGGTCAACGATACGACCCGCGCCCGGGGCAGCCTGCCCGGTACCGGCGATGAGAGCCAAGCCATCGACAACCAACTGACCGGCCAGCCGGAAACCGTTTACACCTTTGGCCACTACCTGCGCACCATGATTGCCGACGTGCGCGCCCAGGGCGCCACGCCCCTTTTACTGTCTCCTACTCAGCGCAACCGGTGGCACAGCGATGGCCGCCTGCGGCGCCACAACGACCACGGGCGCTGGGCCTATGAAGTAGCCCTGGCACAGAACACGGGCTTTATCGATCTGACGAATCTGGTCGCCGACCAACTTGAAGCCTTGGGGCAGGACGCTGTGGCAGCGCTTTACCCAAAAGATCACACCCACTTTAATCGCGCCGGTGCCCTACTCCATGCCGAGCAGGTGATTCGCGCGGCGCGCGGCCTGCGCCCGAACCCTTGGGATGACCTGCTTAACGACCGGGGCCGCGCTCTGGATGCCGACATAACCACTTGGCTGCGCCTGCCCATGCGCGCCCGGGCCGACCAGCGCTCGGTGTTTCTGATCGGTGACTCCACCGTGCGCAACGGCGCCGGGGACGGTGCTAATGGCGAGTGGGGCTGGGGCGATTTTCTAGCCCGATACCTGGATACCGGCCGGGTCAACGTCGTCAACCGTGCAGTCGGCGGTCTGAGCAGCCGTACCTACTATACTCAGGGCTACTGGACGCGCACCCTGAACATGATGCAACCGGGGGATGTGTTGGTGTTGCAGTTTGGCCACAATGACGCCGGTGCCATCAACGACGACAGCCGTGCCCGGGGTACGCTGCGGGGCATCGGCCCCCACTACCAACAGATCGACAACCGGCTCACCGGCGAGCCCGAAACGGTCTACAGCTACGGCGGCTATCTGCGCCGCTATGTCGGCGAGGCCAAGGCCCGAGGCATCACCGTGGTGATCTGCTCTCCCATTCCCCGCAATCGCTGGCAAGGAGATGCGCTGATTCGCGCCGAGGATTCCTACCCGGATTGGGCCCGGCAGGTCGCCCTTCAAAGCCAAAGCGCCTTTATCGATCTACACCAACAGGTAGCCCAGCGCTACGACCAACTGGGCCCCGAGCGGGTAACCGAGCTGTTTGCCAATGATCACACCCACACCAGCGCAGCCGGTGCCGAGCTCAATGCCGAGCTGGTGGCCCAGGCGCTCAAACCGCTACTGGGCCTGTAAATTTGAACCTGCCAGTTTCAGGCGTAGACGTTTTCTTCACCATAACAAAGAGAGAGATATATGAATCAACCTTGCACTCCCAGTGGGCGTCGCACACGCCTGGCCTACCTGGCTCTGCCTCTGGCCTTGAGCCTGGCAGGCTGCAGCGCCGACAACCAGAGCCCCACCAACACGAGCGCGACGTCAAGCGCCGCGCCCGCCGACACTCCGCTGGCACGTCAGATTGAACATCTGGATCGAGGCTTGTTGGCCGTGCCCGGGCCCGAAGGCATATTGGTGTCCTGGCGCCGACTTTATGGCGACAATGAATCCCTGAACTTCAGCCTCTACCGTAACGGTAACCGAGTCGCCACCGCAGGCAACCACACCAACTTTCTCGACCGCGAAGGCGCCCCCGGGGATGCCTATGAACTCCACCTGGATCAACAGTCGGTAGCCAGCACCGAGGCCTGGCAACAAGGCTACCTGGAGATCCCGCTGACGCCGCCCGCCGATGGCGTGACCCCGGACGGCGAGCACTATTCCTACACCGCCAATGACGCCAGTGTCGGCGATCTGACCGGCGACGGGCGCTACGAAATCATTCTCAAGTGGGACCCCACCAACGCCAAGGACAACTCCCAGGGCGGTTACACCGGCAACGCCTTTCTCGACGCCTACACGCTTGACGGTGAAAAACTCTGGCGCATCGATCTGGGGCGCAACATCCGCTCCGGTGCTCATTACACCCAGTTTATGGTGTACGACTTTGACGGCGACGGCATGGCTCAAATCGCTATGAAAACCGCCGACGGCACCATCGATGGTCAGGGCCATGTGATCGGCGATCCGGAGGCCAACTGGGTATCCGACGGCGGTAAAACCGAGGTGCGCGACCGCACCGGCTCAGTGGTCACCTCCGACGGGCGGTTAATGGGCCAATTGAAAGGTCGCATCCTCACCGGCCCGGAATATTTTTCCGTGTTCGATGGCCGCACCGGCCGGGTACTGGACACTGTGCCCTATATCCCCCAACGCGCACCCGGCAACGACAACCCCAGCATTGAAGAAATGAAAGACATCTGGGGCGATGGCTACGGCAACCGCTCCGAGCGCTACCTGGCTGGGGTCGGTTATCTGGATGGCGAGCGCCCGAGTGTGATTATGGCGCGCGGCTACTATGCGCGCACTGTGGTAGCCGCCTATGACTTCCGCGACGGCAAGATCAGTACCCGTTGGGTATTCGACTCCTCGGCGCCGGACATGCCCGAGAATTTTGGCGGTCAGGGTAACCATCAGTTGTCCATTGCCGATATCGACGGCGACGGCAAGGATGAAATTGTCTACGGCGCCATGGCCATCGACCACGACGGCTCCCCCAAGTGGACCACGGGCCTGGGCCACGGCGACGCTCTGCACGTCAGCAATCTGAATCCGGAAAACCCCGGTCTGGAGGCCTTTGGGGTGTACGAAAGCATGCGTGATAGCGGCGGCATCGGTTCGGCCATGCTGCGCCTGTCCGACGGTAAAATCCTGTGGAGTACCCCAGCCGAAAAGGATGTTGGTCGAGGCGTCGCCATCGATATCGACCCTCGCCACCCCGGCGCCGAAGCCTGGGCGACCAACTCCAACAACCTGTACAACGCCAAGGGCGAAGTGATCGCCGACACCCGTCCGCGTCAGGTGAATTTTGCGATCTGGTGGGACGGCGACCTGCTGCGTGAAATCCTCGATGACACCACCATCTCCAAGTGGGACTGGCACACCAACACCACCGTGCCACTGCTGGAAGCCACCGGCACCCTCTCCAACAACGGCACCAAGGCGACGCCATCGCTGTCGGCGGATATCTTGGGCGACTGGCGTGAAGAGGTGATCCTGCGCGCCGAAGACAATCGTTCCCTGCGTATCTATTCGACACCCATTCCCACCGAACACAGCCTGACGACGCTGATGCACGACACCCAGTACCGGGTCGCCATTGCCTGGCAGAATACCGCTTACAACCAGCCGCCGCATCCGAGCTTTTTCCTCGGACACGGCATGGACACGCCGCCCAACCCGGCGCGACGGGTAGTCAAGGCCGAGTAACACCGATTTGCACAACCGTGCGTAAAGAAAAGCGAGGCACTGAAACCAGTGCCTCGCTTAAAGCACTACCGCATACGTATGAATCGGCCCGTGCATATTGGAGCGAAACACCAGGTACTTACCGTCCGGTGAAAACTGCACGTTAGGCTCAACCCGATAGTCGTGCTTGCGCATATCCACCAGTTTGGTGCTCTTGAGCCGCCCGGGGCGAATCAATTCATCCGCATTGGGCGCACTGACTCCCAGATCGTCAATCACTTCGGCCTCAAACAGGTAAATATATTTGCCGTCCTCTGCGTGAGCCACCATTTCGCTGTCGCCGCCATCGCCCGCCAGCCACTTGCCGTCGTAGGAAATCTGAAAATGCACCGACCACTCATTCCGCTGCAAATGAAACTGCTGGCGCTTGTGGGTGGTTAAATCGTAGGTGGCCAGCCAGAAGCTTTCTCCGCGAGGGGTTTGCAGATCGTAGTACACCTTATTGCCGTCGTAGGAAAAAAACTCGTGCCCGGCAATTTCCATGTTCATGGTGCGTTTGTGCAGGGTACGCTTGTTGCTGCCGTCGGTGTTGATCATCCAGATCCGGTCCACCATATGCCAGGGGCCCTCGTGGCAATACATCAGCACATTCGGGTCGGTGGTGGAAAACTGCACATGGTTGAGCCACTCGGTGGATTCCAGAATCACCTTGCGCTCGCCGGTTTCGATATTGATGGTAAACAGCTCCATGGGAATCCGCTGAGCCAGACGGTCGGCCATACGCACCTCCTTGGCGGCGGCAAAACTCAGGGGTTTGCCGTCCGGGCCCAGGGCGTGATAACCGCCGTCGGTATTGGCCACGCGCTCACCCGGTTGCAACTCAAACAGACGCGTAGCGAAGGCCCCCGCCATCAGGGTGTCGTCGGCGTTGACTGTGACAATAAAGCCCTTGGGGAAAACCCCGATAAAGCGTGCCTCGCCCGTAGGAATATCAATGGCGTAATACTCGACGTTCTCGAACAGGTTGTCGTTGTCCTTCTCTTTCACCTCGCCCAGGTAGCGCCGGGCGTAGCAGATGGGTTTGGTTCTGGACACCATGATCACTTCGTAATTGCCCTCGGCCAGCAGGCTCGTTTTGTGCTCGACAAAATCGTACAGGCCGATGCCCTCGGGGGTATCCATGACCGTGTAGCGGCTGTCCCGGGTAAAAGAGTTGTCATGGAAGTACAGTGCCCTGGAGTTGTCCTGGTCCGAGAGCCGGATAATCTCCTTATTGCTAAGCGGGTCGCGCCAACGCTTGGGAATACCGCCCTCAGTCGACGCTTCACTCACGCGGGTGGCTGCACGCAGTGAGTCGGACATCATAAACAGGGCGCTGCCCAAGGTGGTGGTTTTCAGCAATTCGCGTCGGTTCATGGGATTACCTCTCTCGTCAGTACTGAGCGCGCGTCAGTGGTCATTATTGGAAGCCCGCCAAGGAGACGAAGCGCGCGCTGAGCGCCAAAGGTGCTCGAATAGCCTCGGCCGACATGCGCACATATAATCATATTCAATCATAAAGTTGAAGAATTTAATCACAAGTGATTGGAATTAAGGTATGATTCCAGGGACTTGTTCAGATAAAACCGACCTGCGGCAGGACCAAGACTATGGAAAAAATAGCCTTTGTGATGCAACTGAATCCCGGCCAAGCCGAGATCTACAAGCAACGCCACGACGATATCTGGCCCGAGCTGGCCGCCCAGCTCAAGCAGGCCGGGGTGTCTGACTATTCAATATTTCTGCACCCGGACACGCATCAGTTGTTTGCGGTGCTCAAACGCAGCCCCGACCACAGTATGAGCCAGCTGCCCGACACCGCCATTGTCAAAGCCTGGTGGCAGTATATGGCCGACATCATGGAAACCCACACCGACAACAGCCCGGTGTCCGTTGACCTGACTCCCGTGTTTCACCTGGATTGAGCGCCCCATGAAAGCAGTTCTGGATATTGGCAAAACCAACGCCAAACTCATTATTACCGACGACGCGGGCCTGCCCCTGCACACCTGCACCCGGCCCAACCAGGTGCGCGCCGACGGCCCCTACCCTCACGCCGATATCAGCGGGCTCTGGGACTGGCTGATCGCCAGCCTGCGGGGCTTTGACAAGGTGGGGTTGATCAGCCAGATGGCGATCACCACCCACGGTGCCACCGCCGCCTTGATCGACCCGGCCGGCGTTGACGACGACGGCCTGGTACTGCCGGTGCTGGACTACGAATTTGAGGGCATCAATACTGTGGATGCCGAGTACAACGCCCTGCGACCGGACTTTGCGGAGACTCTGTCCCCCAACCTGCCCTGCGGCCTGAACCTCGGCCGGCAAGTATTCTGGTTAAGCCGAAGCTTTCCTGAACAATTTGCCCGCGCCCGCCACCTGCTGATGTACCCCCAGTACTGGGGTTGGCGCCTGACCGGCCAACTGGCGAGCGAAGTCACCTCGCTCGGTTGCCACACCGACCTCTGGGCGCCGGGTCAGCGTGACTACTCCCGTCTGGTCGGCGCCTGCGGTTGGCAGCCACTGTTTCCGCCCCTGGCGCCCGCCGCCGCTGAACTCGGCACCGTATCCGCCGCCGTGGCCGAACGCACCGGGCTACCTGGGCACTGCCGTTTGCGAGTGGGCATTCACGACAGCAATGCCAGCTACCTGCGTTACCTGCACGCCAAAGCCGAAAGTAACGAACCCTTTACCGTGATTTCCACCGGCACCTGGACCATTTTGATGCAGGCCCAGGGCCAGCTGGAGGGGCTGGATGAACAGCGGGATATGCTCGCCAACTGCGATGCCTACAGCGACCCCATCGCCTGCGCGCGCTTTATGGGGGGACGCGAATACGAGGTAATCTGTCAGCGCCTCGGCGGTAATGTGAGCGAAACCGTCAGCGCCGAGGCAGTGCAGAACGCGATCGACCAGCAGTGGATGGCCACGCCCGATTTCAGCGGTGGCAACGGCCCTTTCGGCGGTAAGCCGCCGGGCCTTCATTGTCCCGAGCAGCCCCCTGCACCTGGCGCCATTGCCACGCTCTATTGTGCCCTGATGATCGACCAGCGCCTGACCGACCTGGGCGCACACGGCCCGCTCTATATGGAGGGCAGCTTCCTGAAGAACCCGCTGCTGTGCGCCCTGGTCGCCCAACTGCGGCCCGGGCAACCCCTGTACCTGTCCAGTGACGACACCGGCACGGTTCAGGGCGCATTGTTGCTCACCGGTGCGGAATCCGGAGCCAGCTCGCTGGCACTCAACGCCTGTCCACCCAGCACCTTCGAGGGCCTGGAAAACTACCGCCAGCGCTGGTACGCCCGTCTCGCCTAGAGACCGTGCCGGCACTTTCAATCACCGCACCGCAAATTTGATTGATTGTGATCGATTAAGTCAGTATTATGCTTACCTGTACAGATTTTGCGCTACGTTAGCGCCCAAACCACCCCTCTCTTATCTTCGCAGGAACAGGTGCATGCTGGAAAAACAACGGCAACAACTCATTTTGGATTTTCTGGATGAAAGCCAGTTTGCCAGTGTGCGCATCCTGTGCGAGCAGCTGAGTTCATCGGAAGCCACCATTCGCCGCGATCTGAACAAGTTGGCTGAACTCGGCAAAATCAAAAAAATTCGCGGTGGCGCCGAGGCGATTCCCTCCGCCGTCGCGCCAGCGGTCAAGATCTCCGGCAAATCCTTCTGGGTTGACAAGGAAAAAAACGTTCAGACCAAGCGCCTGATTGCCAAGCGCGCGGTTGAGCTGTGTGCTGACGGTGAGTCCATCATCATCAACGGTGGCTCCTCCACCTTTATGATGGCCGAGTTCCTGCAAGAACGGCAGATGAATATTTTAACCAACTCCTTTGTGTTGGCTCACGAGCTGCTGGAAAGCAGCCAGAACCAGATTACCCTGCCGGGGGGCGAGGTCTACCGCAAGCAGAGCATCATCCTCAGCTCCTTCGAAAACGACACCACCCAGAACTATCACGGCAGCAAGATGTTTATGGGCTGCCCGGGCATCAGTGAAGTGGGCGTTATGGAAACCGATCCACTGCTGATCCTGGCCGAACAGAAGCTGCGTAAACGCGCCGAAAAGTTGATCGTACTGGCCGACAGCAGCAAGATAGGCGTCAAGGGCAACCTGATTTTCAGCTCCCTCTCAGACGTCGACGCCGTGATCACCGACAGCAATGCCGATCGCGCGACCCTCAAGTACTTTGAACAGCAAGGTATCGAAGTCATCGTGGTCGAAGCCTGCGACTGATTCCCGCGCACCTGCCACCACCACTGGCGGCAGGTGCCAGCCCATTGCCCTGCCCCTGACCCGCCTCTGGAACCGCCCTCGCTACACACCCATACGCCACAGTGCACTCCCGGCCCCTCATCACTGCCAACTCAGGACCAGAAATGATTGAAAATGATTGTATTTGGCTAAAAATAGAGTTATATTGACTGTGTTGCCGACTCAACTGCGATCGGACGGATCGAAAATACTCAAATTCGTATAGGAAGTCTCAATGTCTTACCAACCCAATGAATACCAACATGTGCAATACTTGTGGGACGACGCCGTCGCCGACAAGCTCAGTCCGGTGGAGAATCTGGTATACCGCTCCAATATCTTGGGTGCGGACCAGCGGATCACCAACACCGGTGGCGGCAACACTTCCGCCAAAATCGATGAGAAGGATCCTCTGACCGGCGAAACCGTTGAGGTACTCTGGGTAAAAGGCTCCGGTGGCGACCTGCGCACCGCCAAAGTTGAGAACTTTTCCTCCCTCTACATGAGTAAACTGCTGTCCCTGCAGACCATGTACAACAACACCACGCCCAACGGCCCTAAAACCCAGATAGAAGATGACATGGTGGGCATGTACACCCATGCCACTTTTAATCTGAACCCCCGTGCAACCTCCATTGATACCCCGCTGCACGCGTTTATCCCCTACAAGCATGTGGATCACATGCACCCCAACTCGGTCATTGCCATCGCTGCCAGCAAAAACTCCAAGCAGCTGACCGAAGAAATCTGGGGCGGTGACCTGGTGTGGCTGGAATGGCAACGCCCCGGTTTTGACCTGGGTCTCAAGCTGCAACAGATCTGTGCCGACTACCCGGAAGCCAAAGGCGTGCTGCTGGCCGGTCACGGCGTCATCAACTGGGCCAACACCAGCAAGGACTGCTACAAGCTGAGCCTGGATATCATTGAAAAAGCCGCGCGCTATATTGAGGCCCAGGACAAGGCCGAGCAGACCTTTGGCGGCGCCCAGTACAGCAGCCTGGCACCGGAAAAACGCAACGAGGTACTGGTTGAGATTCTGCCCTTTCTGCGCGGCCTGATCGCCTCGGAAAGCAAGATGATTGCCACCGTACAATCTGACGATCCCATCCTGCGTTTTGTCAATGCCAAGGATGCGCCGCGCCTGGCCGAACTGGGCACCTCCTGCCCGGACCACTTCCTGCGTACCAAAATCAAACCGCTGTATGTGGCCTGGGATCCGCAAACGGATTCCATTGGGCAACTTAAAGCCCTGCTCGAAGCCGGTGTGCAACAATACAAGCAGGATTACCGCGCGTACTACGAAAACTGCAAGCACGCCAACTCCCCCAAACTGCGTCCGTCTTCGCCCTCCATCTGTCTGATTCCGGGTGTGGGTATGGTCGCCTGGGGCAAGAACAAATCCGAGTCCCGGGTGACCGCCGAGTTTTACAACTGCGCGCTGGAAGTGATGCGCGGCGCCGAGGCGGTGGACGAGTACATCGCCCTGCCGGTGCAAGAAGCCTTTGATATCGAATACTGGTTGCTGGAAGAAGCCAAACTCCAGCGCATGCCCAAGGAATCCACTCAAGCGCGCAATGTGGTCGTGGTTGTGGGTGCCGGCGACGGTATCGGCAAGGCCACGGCTCATCGGGTCGCCAAAGAAGGGGGGCACGTAGTATGCGCCGATCTTCGCCTGGAAGCAGCCGAATCAACGGCGACTGAGCTCACCAACCTCTACGGTCAGGGTATCGGCGTGGCCGGCAGCGGCATCTCCAGCTGCGGTCCCGCTATCGCGCTGGAAACCAACATTACCGATCGCAAGTCCGTTAAAGCGCTGTTCGATCAAGTCGTGCTCGCCTACGGCGGCATCGACAATGTGATCGTCACCGCCGGTGTGTTTACCGCCGAGGGCGCGGATTTCGAAAAGAACGATCGCAACTTTGACACCTGCTTCAATGTTAACGTCAAAGGCGGTTATGTGGTGGCCTCTGAAGCGTACAAAATCTGGGCCGAACAGAACTTCCACGGCAACTTTGTGCTCACCACCAGCGTTAACGCGGCGGTGTCCAAGAAAGGCTCGCTGTCCTACGACACCAGCAAGGCCGCTGCCAACCACCTGGTGCGCGAACTGGCAGTCAGCTACGCGCCGCTGGTCAACGTCAACGGTCTGGCGCCGGCGACGGTGGTGCAAGGCAGCACCATGTTCCCGCGCGATCGAGTGATTTCTTCTCTGGTAAAATACAACATTGCGTTTGAAGAGTCCGACACGTCTGAGGCACTGCGCGACAAGCTGGCCAACTTCTACGCCCAACGCACGCTGACCAAACAGCCCATTACTCCAGAAGACCAGGCCGAAGCCGCCTACCTGCTGATTTCCGGTCAGTTGAGCAAAACCACCGGCCAGGTTATTTCCGTCGATGGCGGCCTGCACGAAGCCTTCCTACGCTAAGGGTAGAATAACGATGAAACGATTGAATGCAGAACTGATTGAAGAGCACAACCAACACGAGCTGGCCGACCTGGAGCGGGATTACGCTGCTCTCGGAGAAAAGCTGAGCCGCAACGGCATCGCGATTGAAAAGCTTACCCAAGCGGCCGCCGAATTTCAGATTGCCGTGCCCTCCTGGGGCACGGGAACCGGCGGCACCCGCTTCGCGCGTTTCCCGGGCGAAGGCGAGCCGCGCAACATCTTCGAAAAAATTGAAGACTGTGCAGTCATCAACGAGCTGTCCGGCTGTACCGACAGCATCTCACCGCACTTTCCCTGGGATTGGGTCAGCGACTTTTCCGAGCTAAAGCAGGCCTCCGACAGCTATGGTTTGAAGTGGGTATCGGTCAACTCCAACACCTTTCAGGATCAGCCCGGCCAAACAGCGACCTACAAGTACGGCAGCTTGAGCAACACCCAGAAAGCGTCGCGCGAGCTCGCCATTCAGCACAACCTGGATTGCATTGAGTATGGCAAACAGCTGGGCGCCAAGAGCCTGACTGTGTGGGTGGGCGACGGCTCCAACCACCCGGGCCAGCAGCACTTCCAGCGCGCCTTTGAGCGCTACCTGGCCAGCGCCGAAGAGATCTACAAAGGCCTGCCTGACGACTGGGAGATGCACCTGGAACACAAGATGTTCGAGCCGGCCTTTTACTCCACTGTCATCCAGGACTGGGGCAGCAACATCCTGGCCGCCATGCACCTGGGTCCGAAATGTAAATCCCTGGTGGACCTGGGTCATCATGCCCCCAACACCAACATTGAAATGATTGTCTCGCGTCTGATTCAATTCAAGAAGTTGGGTGGCTTTCATTTCAATGACAGCAAGTACGGCGACGACGACCTGGACAGCGGTTCGCTGCACCCCTACCAGCAGTTCCTGATTTTCAATGAATTGGTGGACGCCGACTACCGCAATCAACCGGAATTCAATCCCGCTTATATGCTGGATCAGTCTCACAACGTGACTGACCCCATCGAAAGCCTGGTGAACTCGGCCATTGAAGTGCAGCGCTCCTATATCAAGGCGCTGATTGTGGATCGTGAGGCGCTCTATTCCCATCAGGACGCCAACGACGCCATGATGGCCTCCTGTGAATTGAAGAATGCCTTCAATCTGGATGTGTCGCCCATTCTGGCCATGGCCCGCTACCGCAAGGGCGCGGCCATTGAGCCGTTGATCAGCTACCGCGCCGCCAACTACCGCAAGACTACAAGCAAAGCGCGTCCGCGCGATCCCAACGCCAGCGGTTCCGGTATCGTGTAACCCCGTCATTCTCCCTTGGCCCGCCCTGCTTTTGCGCACGGCGGGCCTTTTTTATGGCCAAAAAAAAACGCACAAGGCCATAAGGCGCTGTGCGCAAGCAGAGCGAGGAGAAGCTCACTCACTGAGGAAGAATGATCACCACCAGGGTTCTGGGGCCGTGGGCACCATAAGCCAACGTCTGCTGAATATCAGCGGTTTTAGAAGGGCCAGACACCAGCAGCATATTGGTGGGCATCTGCTCGGCCCACCGCTGATCGACCATGGCGTGCGTCAGGTCGTTGTAAAGCGTCTGCTCACGCAAAAGCAGAATATGGCAGGGCGGCACCAGCGACAGACTTCTGGGTTCGTCGGCACCGGGGCGCAGCACCAACGTACCGGTCGCCGCCAGGGCGCAGTGAGCACTGGTAATCCCCACCTCCACCTCGTTAAATAACTGTTCTTTCCAATCTTCCATCGTGCCCGGCGGTAAAGGTTCGGCTACCTGAGTCAACTCTGGGAATTCAGCCAACACCCGCTCGGCGGCAATGACGCGGGTGGCGCCCTGCTCTCGCAGCACGTCAGTCACAACGGTTTGCAAGCGCGCCGTTTCGCACTGAATCACTTGGGCATGATTGGCCTTAAGCAAACTGACAAAGTGCTCGAGCGGGTCGACCAGCGTGGGCACTGCGGGCGCTGCACTCACCGGCGCTGCATCTACCGCGCCGCTCGAGGCCGCACGCAGTTTGTTGAGGATGGCCGCTTTGGCCTTAGTGGTTGCCATGGGCGCCTCCCGTCCGGTTCGACCCGGTGGCTCGATGTTTTAACAGTTGGTTCAGGGTCTTGGGCGCCGGCCGCGGTGTCGCCCGGCCTTTGTTCCAGGGGGTTTTTACCAGGCCCAGCAGCGGCCGCGCCAAGGCCACAACGCGAGTCACCACGCCATAAGCCCAAGGCCGACAGCACGCCCAGCGCCAGCTCTTCCAGACCAGTGCCTCCAGGCCCGAGCGGGCTGAACCCGCGCCTCGAATTCCGGTGCTGGCCTCACGCCCCAGGTTGGACTGCCGGCGCAGACGCTGCAGCAGGTTCGGAATCGGGATATTGACTGGGCACACTTCTTCACAAGCGCCACATAAGGACGAGGCTGTGGGCAGATCGTTGGTCTGCTCCAGGCCGAGCAAGTGCGGCGAGATAATCTGCCCGATGGGACCGGGGTAAACCGTACCATACGCATGGCCGCCAATACGGGTGTACACCGGGCAGTGGTTCATACAGGCACCGCAGCGAATACAGGAGAGCGTCTTGCGGAACTGCTCATCGGCATAGGCCTGAGTACGCCCGTTGTCGATCAGTACGAGATGTACCTCTTTCGGGCCATCGCGCTCCGCTTCGCCGTAGCCGCGCGGCCCGGAAATCATATTGAAATAGGTCGTAATGATCTGGCCGGTGGCCGAGCGTGTGAGCAGGCTCAACAGTGGCGGAGTATCCTGCAGCGACGCAATCACCTTTTCGATCCCCGACACCGCAATGTGTACCGAGGGCACCGTGGACACCATGCGCCCGTTGCCCTCGTTCTCCACCAGGCACAAGGTGCCGGTTTCGGCCACGGCAAAGTTGACCCCGGTGATACCGATATCCGCAGCCATAAAGCGTTCGCGCAGTTGAGTACGGCCGATATTGATCAGGGTATCCACATCGGTGGTGTAGTCCACGCCCGCGACTTTCTCGTGAAACAGCTGGCCGATTTCTTCGGCATTTTTGTGAATTGCAGGCATGATGATGTGCGACGGATGCTCGCCCGCCAACTGCACAATGTACTCGCCCATATCCGTTTCAATACAGTCCTTTCCGCGCGCGCCCAGGTAATCGTTCAGCTCGATTTCCTCGGTGGCCATCGATTTACCTTTGACCACCTGAGTGCCGTCGTGCTGATCGATCAGGCCATCAATAATCTCGTTGGCCTCCTGGGCAGACTCCGCCCAGTGCACCTGAATACCGTTGCGGGTACAGTTTTGCTCGAGCAACTCCAACAGCTGTGGCAAGTCGTCCAGGGCTTGCTGTTTGATGGTCTCCGCGCAGGCCTGTAACGCTTTGAATTCCGCCTGCTCGGGAAATACCCCTTGGCGCTTGCCTCGCAAGAAATCCATGGCGCCGCGAAAGTTCTGCCGAATCACCGGATCGGCCAGGGCCGCCTTGGCCTGGGCTTTAAAAGCGGTGGGGGTCGAGTGCATTATTCTGCTCCCTCCAACTTGGTACGTTCGCGCAGGTAAGAGGCCAGATGTAGCCCGCGCAGGTCGCGCTGGGCGTATTCCAGGTGGCCGTTGATATTGAGCATGCAGCCCCAGTCGGTGCTGACATAGCGACGACAACCGGTGTCGTTCAGGTGCTGGCCCTTATCCGCCACCATGGCCGAGGAAATGTCGGCCTGCTTGACCGAAAAGGTGCCGCCAAAACCGCAACATTCCGTAGCGTAGGCGTGCTCCACCAAATCGACCCGACTCAACTGGGACAACAGCGCCACACCTGTGTCGTGAATCCCCAGCTCGCGTCGACCGGAGCAGGAGGTGTGCAAGGTCACCGACTCGGGCTCACCCCGATCCACCAATTGCACTTGCAGGCAGTGCACCAAAAATTCGCTGAACTCGAAAATCCGGCGCGCAAACGCCGCCACTTGATCGTCCTCGGGCGCCAGTTCCCGGTAGTGCTTGCGCATCATGCCACCGCAGGAACCCGACAAAATCACAATCGGCCAATCACCGGGAAAGAGCGCCATCTGACTCTGGGCCACCTTGAGCGCCTCATCGGCGTAGCCTGCGTTGTAGGCTGGCTGGCCGCAGCAGGTCTGGCCCTCAGGGTAGAGTACTTCCAGGCCTTCAGCCTCCAGCAATGCGATTGCATCCAGCCCGGTTTCCGGGCTGAAGGAATTAACCAGGCAGGTGCCGTACAAATAGACTTTTTCAGGCTTGGAGGGGTAAAGCTTGACCTCGAGGCTCATGGCGCACCTTATTTTTTTGAATCACTGGGTTTTTAAATGATGGTTACCCGACTGGAACATCCTACCATGATCACTTATAATTGAAAATGACTAATTATGATTGATTTGATCGAATAACCACAAGGATCCCTGTCACTATGTTGTTCTCATTCCCACGCCACCTTCGGCTACTCGTGCCTCAAGGCAACCTCCGGACCCGGCGGATCGGCCTCTGGGCCAGCCTGGCGATTGTCGCCGGCTGCGCCAGCCCGGCGCCAGACGTCAGTGACGGCTACCTGTTCACCTACTTTACCCAAAATGGCGCGTCCGGCCTATACCTGGCGGCCAGCACCGATGGCTATTGCTGGTCCAAGGTCGAGCGCGATGGCGCCCTGCTCACCCCGGCCATCGGCGACGCCAAACTGATGCGCGACCCCAGCGTCGCGCAAGGCGCGGACGGCACCTACCACATGGTCTGGACCACCGGGTGGCATGAGAACCATATCGGCTACGCCTCGACACAGGACTTTATCACCTGGTCCGAGCAGCGCATGCTGCCGGTAATGGCCCACGAACCCAGCGTGCGCAACACCTGGGCTCCGGAGATCAGTTACGACGCAGACAACGACCGGTTTCTGATCTTCTGGGCTTCCACCATTCCCGACGCCTTCCCGGAAACACGCGCTTCGTCGGAAGACGAGCTCAATCACCGGATCTACTACACCGAGACCCGGGACTTCGACACCTTTGCGCCCACCGAGGTCTTCTACGACCCGGGATTCAGCGTGATTGACGCCACTTTTATGCGCTTTGAAGACCAGCTCTACTTTGTGATCAAGGACGAGACCCGCTTCCCGCCCAAAAAATATTTTCAGGTCACCACCGCCGACAGCTACACCGGGCCATTCGGCGAGCTCAGTGCGCCGATCAGCCCGGAGGGCTTATGGGTAGAGGGGCCAAGCGGGATTCAGATTGGCGACGCCGCCATCATTTACTACGACGCCTATATCGACCGCCGTTACGGCGCGCTGCGCTCCTATGACATGGAGCACTGGGAGGATGTCTCCGAGCAGATGCACTTCCCTGACGAAGGCACACCAGAGCGGATGCGCCACGGCTCAATTTTCCCGGCACCGGCAGAGCTGTTAACGCAACTGGGATATAGCGGCTGCCCGCTGGCCGATTAACTGGATCGGCCAGTGCGAACGGCTGGCTATATAGGTTTCACAAAGGATTTACCGAAACGGCGCAAGATTCTGGCAGCTCAAGTCTCAGCATCAAGATTCGCCGCGTCGCAACTCTGCTGCGTCGTAACTTTGCTGCGCCGCTATTACCGACTCAATATTTGCCTCTGCCCAACGCGCCAGCTCCGAGACCGTGGAGGCCAGCGAGCGCCCCAGCGGGGTGATGGAATACTCCACCGTCACGGGCACAGTGGCAAAGGCCTGCCGGTGAACCAGGCCGTCGCGCTCAAGCTTTTTCAGCGCCTGGGACAAGACCTTCTGCGACACCCCCTGAATCTCGCGTCGCAGCTGATTGAAGCGCATGGGTTGCTCGCCCAGCAGCCCTAGAATCAGCACAATCCACTTGTCCGCCAGACGGTCGAGCACCACCCTCGTCGGGCAGGCTTGTGCGTAGACATCATAGGCATGTTTCATGTTGTAACTCCGCTCATGGTGGTTTCCCGGTGGTAACCTGCTAACGTAAAAGTGCCTTCTTCACAGCGATCACCCAATATTATACCTTGTTTCCACCATATACCTGGTTTCTTTTAGAAACCCACTATTAACGTGAGTGGAGATGACAATGACGGGGAAAATTTTGGTGCTGGGTGCTACCGGCAATGTGGGCACCCCTCTGGTACAACAGCTGGTTGCCGCGGGTGAGCAGGTCAAGGCGGCGTCGCGCCATGCTACGCCGGTTGAGGGGGCCGAGGCAGTGCGCTTTGACTACACAGATCAATCCAGTGTTGACGCCGCCTTCGAAGGCGTGGACCGGGCCTATGTGATGCTTTCGGGGGGCTATGTCAATGTCATCGAGCTGTTGCAGCCAATTATCGAGGCAGCCGCCGAACGCGGGGTAAAGGTAGTCATGCAGTCGGTTCTCGGTGTCGATGCCGACGATAACATTCCCTACCGGCAGGTCGAGCTGTTACTGGAGCGCAGCGGCACGCCCTTCGTCATCTTGCGCCCGAATTGGTTTTCGGACAACTTTCATACCTACTGGCTTGCGGGCATCAAGCAGGGCGTGATTGCGGTGCCCGCCGGCGAGGGCAAATCCAGCTTTATCGACGTGCGCGATATCGCCGCCAGCGCAGCCGCCGCGCTCACCAGCGACCGCTTCGACGGCCAGGCCTTCAACCTCACCGGGCCAGAGGCACTCAGCTACGGCGAGGCGGCGGCAATCCTGTCCGAAGTGGCCAGTCGGGAAATTACCTACACGGCGGTGGACGACGCGACCTTCATCGGCCTGATGACCGACGCCGGCGTGCCTCATGAATATGCCGAGTTACTGGCATCGATCTACTATCCCGTGCGCGAAGGCTGGACGGCTGTGGTTACCGGGGATGTCGAAGCACTGACCGGACAAGCGCCGCGGTCCCTGCAGACCTACGCGAATGACTATGCAGCGCTCTTTTCAGGTTGAAAAAGCGGGCTAAAGGTGAGGGGTAAGATCCCAGATTTTCAAATCGCGGTACCGAAAATGGCTCCACTGCATTTGCCGTAAGCCCAACTTACCCGCCCCCAGTGCCGGCCCGGTATCTACGCCCTCGACCACCGGCTGGTCATCCACATAATCGATGACCAGCCGATCATCCACAAACATCTGAATATGATTGTCGGCCTTGATCAACGTCAGCTGATGCACATCGGTTGACTGGGTGGGAATACCGTCGGCACCGCTCTGCAGCAAACTGAAGGTATTGTTCTTACGCAAATTCGCGTGGCTGCGCCCCGGCTCATGCTCCACATTGGCGTAGTAGGAAATGTGGTAACTTTTAATGTCGCCCTCGGTATACTGGGTAAAGGTGCCATCGCGCGCTGGCAAGCTCGGGTCAAAGATGTCTTCACCGTCGGCGCCCATGGCCGCAAAGAATACAATCAGCAAACCCGCTTCCACCGCGAGGTTCTGCACCTCCCACGTCGCGATAAAGCTCTCAGGTAAATCTTTATCCAACCAATAGACATGATGCGCAGCCTGCTCGGGCGAGAACATTTCCATCCAGCCATCGCTGAACACAACCCGGGCGTCCCCTTCCATGACCCACCCAGCCGTATCGCTCGCATCCACCAATGGATAGTGATGGTCAGGCTCAACCTGTGCCACGACCCGCTCAGCTTTCACCGCCAAAGATGCACTTCGCTCGGAAAGCTCCGGATTGTCGGTACCGCTACAGCCAGCCAGGGCAGCACACACACTCAGGCCAATAGCCAGCCCCCGCCACAGGCGCAAGGTTTTCATAACAAGCTCCTCTTTCTCAAAAATCTACCGTTTAGGATGCGTCGAGCACGCGCTACAAATCCAGCAACCTTGGTAAGAACAGGGTAACTTCCGGAACCAGCGCAACCAGAATCAGCACCAGAACAATGACGCCATAGAACGGCATCAGTGAAGGCAGTATTTTCTCAACTTTCTCGTTGGCAACACTGGCACCCACGTAAAGGCCACTGCCGACGGGTGGCGTGATGGTGCCGATGCACAGGTTGTAGACCATGAAGACGCCAAAGTGCACCGGGTCCACGCCAATTTTCAAGGCAATGGGCAAAAGGATGGGGGTAAAAATCAGAATGGCCGGGCCAATATCCATAAAGGTCCCGATAATCAACAGGAACACGGTGATAATCAGCAATACCATGATGGGATTGTCGGAGAGCCCGAGAATGACATTACTGATCACCGCCGGCAACCCCGTGATTGCCATCGCAAAGGACATGGCGGACGATGTCCCCAGGAGAAACATGATGATCCCGGTCATGATCAATGATTTGATGAGAATCTCTCGCAGATCACGAAAGGACACCGTGCGATAGACCACCATGGTCAGAAAGGCGGTGTAGACAACTGCCACGGCAGAGGCCTCAATGGCGGTAAAGACCCCGGCAATAATACCGACCACCACGACAATAATCAGCAGCAGGCTGGGCAGGGCTTGCAGGGTGACCCGCAAAGCGACCCCCTTCTCCAACAGGTTCACGGAGCGGTATCCTCGCCGGCGCGCGATCACGTAGGTGACGAGCATACACCCTGCCCCCCAGAGCACACCGGCCACCAGGCCGCCCGCAAACAGCGCGGCAATAGAGGTTCCACCACTGGCCAAGGCATAAAGAATGAAGGCCGTTGTGGGGGGAATAAGCATCCCCGTGGGCGCAGAAGCGATATTGACGGCAGCGGCAAACGAATTGCGGTACCCCTCTTTGACGCTCATCGGCACCATAACCCCACCGATAGAGGTGGAGGCCGCGATCGCCGAGCCCGATATCGCCCCGAACATCATATTCCCGGCGATATTGGTGTGCGACAGCGAACCGGGAATGCGCCCACTGAAAAGCTTGGCAAAGTTCACCAGACGCATGGCAATGCCCCCGGAGTTCATAATAACCCCCGACAAAATGAAAAATGGCACTGCCAACAGGGAGAAACTATCGAGGCTGGAGAATATCTTTTGCGCCGTGGTAAAAAGCGCAACATCCATCGGCAATACCGATGCGATGGTGATCACCGATGACACAGCGATACAGATACCGATGGGAACGCCCAGTACCAGCAACAAGGCAAATGTTCCCATCAGTATAAATGCAGCATCAAACATCTTCGGGGATCTCCTCGTGAGGAGTCACTTCCTCGGTCAGTAACTGAATACAGTTCAACACGCTGTATACGACCAGAATGGCACCTGCCAAGGGCAATGCCGAATAGATATAACCCATCGGCAGGCCCAGCGAAGGCGATACCTGGTTCATGGTGATACTGGTGGCTTTATAGCCCCCCTGGATCAGAATGAAAATGGCGAAAGCCAGAAAAGCCAGCTCAATCAGAACTTGCCAGTAGCGTTGCCACTGCACCGATGCCTTGTCCGAAAACAGGGTGAAACTGACATGCTTGCGCAAGCCGGCGACATACGCCATGGCAATCATGGACACCCACACCAGAGAAAAGCGCAGAAATTCTTCGGTATAGGTGCTGGGAGATCCCAATAGGTAACGACTGATGATCTGCCAACAGGTCATGGCAACCATGGCCAGTAACCATAAGCTACACACCACTTCGACCGCACGGTCTAGCATGTTTCGAACCGAATTGAGCATAGGTTACTCCGCGTCAGTATCGGGAATCAGTCAGCCATCGCCCTGATTTGAAGATAAAGTTCATGATGACCGGGATACTCCTTCAAGTCCTCATAGATGGGCTTAACTGCCGCCAGAAAAGGGGCGCGATCAACGTCGATAAAATCCACGCCGAAGTCATTGATGGCGAGCTGGCGAGTCGCCTCGACCGCCTCATTCCACGCCAGCTTCTGAAATTCGATGGACTCTTCCATGGCTTCATAGACGGCTGTTCTCTGATCGTCTGTCAGCTTTTCCAGTGCCATAGCGCTGATCAGAACCACATCCGGGATACGCGTATGCATGGTATAGGTGTAATACTTGGCAATTTCGGCGTGCCGTGCGATCGTCAAAGCAAATTCATTGTTCTCGGCACCGTCAAGAATGCCCTGTTGCATCGCGGTGTAAACCTCTGCCTGCCCCATCGCCACCGGCGTAGCGCCGAGCAAGCGCATCATCTCGATGGCACCGGCACTTTGCATCACCCGAATTCGCCGACCCTGCAGGTCGTCCAACGAGCGAATAGGCCGATCCTTGACGTAAAAATTGCGTGAGCCGGAGTCGTAGTAGCCCATCCCGACAAAGCCGTTCTGTTGCGTCGACGCATAGATCGGCGCCATGATCTCAGGATCGTCCATAACGCGATAAAAATGCTCGGTATCCTCAAAGAGAAAGGGCATGGAAAAGACGCCGTATATCGGCGAAAAACTCTCCATCAGGCCCGCAGACACTTTGGTGATATCAACGGCGCCGACTTGCAGAAGCTCAACCAGCTCACGCTCCCCGCCCAACTGGCTGTCTGGAAAAAAACGGACGTTCACCTCGCCATCGGTTTTCTCTTCAATCCGCTCGCCCAGCAGGTGTAACGCATCGATGACCGGTTGACTGTTCTGGGCGTAGGCCACAAAGAGCGTAGTGCCCCGAGAGGTACCGGACCCCACGGCGGAAATTATGAGGGCGGCAAGCGCTGCCGAAATGACAGCGACGGCGCAAAGCATCACTTTCAAGGTATGGGACGATTTGGCAAGAGCGGTCATTATTATTGGCCTACTGCGTCGCGTAAATGGGCGCCCACGGTGAACAGGCACCTCATTACATCAAATTAAGTCATTTTCGATCATATTTGTGCAATTCTAACCCACAAAATGATTAAATGAAATATATAGGGGGATTATTTCTGGATTATCGCCGTGCGGAGCCGCTCAGACTCTCTGACCTCAAAACATTCAGTTGAGATTAAACCGCTTTATCACCGTGTAGCGTGAGCCTTCAGGCTGAAGAAAGGAACGGAAAAGCGCAACGTGACTAACACCGAAAGGCGGCAGGCTGAAGATCTTGTGGCGTGACAGTAGCGCCCCCACGTCACCACCACCGCGCCCGAATCGGGCCAGGGTTATATGCGGCCGATATGCCCGGTTATCGGTCGATAAGCCTGCAGCTGCCAATCGCCGGTCAACCTTCCCTTTCAACTCAACGAGCGGCCCGATGGGGCCGACACCAGCCCAAAGCACCCGAGCCTGATCAGCAGGGCCAAAGCAGCCGACACCTTGCACCTGCACGCTCAAGGGCTCAATGGCCACCCCCTCCAGTGCTCTACTCAGACGATCACTACTAACCCCATCGTCCAGATCCCCCAAAAAGCTCACTGTCAAATGCATCTGCGCCGGTTCCAGCCACCGCGCCTTGAGGCCGGGCTCGCGTAGAGCGCCAAGCTCGGCTGTGACAGCGTCAGGCAGCTCTATGGCAATGAAGAGGCGCGGCATTGTCAACGTAAGCGGTGTTTATAGATATCCAGAATCAGCTCAGTAGTCTTCCTCGCAGAGTCCGGGCCGGCCAGTGGCTCGCGGTTCTCGCGAACGGCGGCTTCAAAATCTTCGATTATGGCTTCATGGGCACTGGTGTCGGTGACCGCCGCGCTGGTTGCGCCGTCGTGGTGATAGTGCTCCCCGGGGACGCTTGGGTTTTCCACCCCATCCACGTCCCACTGGGTAATCACATCGTCGGTAAGGGTAAAACTGCCACGCTCGGTATGCACTTCCATGCGCGCGGCGAAGCCCGGCTTGGCGGCGGTGGAGGCCACCACCGTGCCGATCATGCCATCCTCGTGACGCATCAAGGCGGCGCCGTGGTCTTCGGCCTCAATGGCGTGTGCGAAGGTTTCCAGCATACTCACGATCTGGCGCGGCAACCCAAACAACCAGGTGTAGATATCCAGGTTGTGACACGCCTGCTGCATAAACGGCCCGCCCCCATCCAGGGCCAGACCGCCGCGGTAGTCACCGCTGTCGTAGTAGCTTTGGTCGCGATAGAATTTCGCGGCCAGGTCCACAGCATAGATACGCCCAAAAGCCCCCTTCGCAACCAGGGCCTTGACCGCCTGATTATCGGGACGGGTGCGGCGCTGAAAGCAGACAGCCAGCATCACGCCCGCCGTGCGGCAGGCCTCGGTCATCCGGTCCATGGCTTCGATACTGATATCCAGAGGCTTCTCGGTCAGTACGTGCTTGCCCAGCGACGCCGCCTCAATCGCACCCTGGTGATGCAAACCGTTAGGGGTTGCCAGTATCACCGCATCAAACGCGCTATCCACCGCCCCGAGGGTCGGCCAAACCGGTATTTCGGGGGCCACCTTGAGCGCCCGACCGGCGCGCGACACCGCGCCCACCAGCGTGCTCTCGGGCAGCGCACTCAAGGCGTTGACGTAGGTGCTGCTGATATTGCCAGTGCCGACTATCACATAGCGCATCACTGAACCTCTTCTTCTGAGCTCCACACCTTCATCGTCTGGTTGGCCAGCAGCTGGCATTCGCCATCCACAGCCACATAGGTTCGCATAAAGTGGTATTTGTTGCCGCGCACTGGCCCGCCTTCGGTGCGCGCGGCCTGCTCGACGGTGGTAAAGCCCGACAATACCGCGGTATTGTCTAAACGCCGGTATTTCACATCTTCCGAGCGTCGCGCCAGGGGCGCCCTGTGACCCTCCCCGAGTCGTCCTACCAGGGTCGCTTTGTCCTCGGTACTGCTGACAAGGTTATGCACCCACACGAAGTCCTCTGCGAGCAACTGCGCCATAAAGGTTGGATCACCGGTCCTGAGGGCCTGTTCGTACTGTTGGTCCAAGCGCTTCAGCGCCTGCGGCTCCAGGCATTCAGCGGCATAGACCACACTACTGACCATCGAAAAAACAATCGCTATTGCACTTTTTTTCATGTCTCTCTCCACGTTGTGCTTTATAGCCCGAAGCATCGCCTATTCGGCTACGCTTGTCCATCCGTGCGTCATCAGGTTGCCCTGCCCCCCTGCTCGCGCTAAGCTCAAAAGAACCACCCACAGGAGGGCCCAGCGATGAAAGGCTACGGTCAATTCTGCCCCCTGGCGCTGGCCTCGGAAATTGTCGGCGAGCGCTGGACACCCCTGATCTTACGGGAGCTGATTCTGGGTGCCCGGCGCTTCAACCATATTCATCACGGTGTGCCCCGGATCTCCCCCGCACTGCTTTCCAAACGACTCACCACCTTGCAGAGGGCCGGTATTGTTGAGCGGCAGACTATCGATACCCGCGTGGAATACTGCCTGACTGAAGCGGGTACGGAGCTGATCCCCATCATTGAGCAGTTGGCCCACTGGGGCAAGCGCTGGCTGCCCGCCACCCTCAGCCAGGATCGTGCCGACCCGGATCTCATAGTCTGGGATATGCATCGGCGCATGGCGCTCAACAAGTTACCGCTGACACGCACGGTCATTGAATTTCTGTTTGTCGACCAACCCGCCTTCAAGCAACGTCGCTGGTTGGTGGGTGACCGTCAGGGGGTCGACTTGTGTATCACCAACCCCGGCTTTGACGTTGACCTGGTGGCCACCACAGACAGTCGCACCCTGACCTGGATCTGGTTCGGTGATCTGCCCCTGGCGCAGGCCATTCGCGAGGACAAACTGCGACTGCAGGGCGCGCAACACCTGTGCCAGGCATTTCCCGGTTGGCTCCAGCTCAGCCCGGTCGCGGGCACCCCCCGCCAGCGACCGATAACGCTGCCGACCTGATCACTATAGATTCTGTAGTTGCCACCCACCCGGCCCGGTTTTAAGCTGAAAGACCCTCCCATAACCTGCGAGGCGATTGGCGATGGATACAGAAATCGATGTTGTCATTATCGGGGGCGGCCAGTGCGGCCTGTCTCTGAGCTATTACCTGCAAGGTGCGGGTATCGAGCACCAGGTGCTGGAGCGCGGCCAACGCATCGGCGAAGCCTGGCATAGGCGCTGGGATCATATGAACATGATCACGCCCAACTGGATTACCTTTTCCCTGCCGGGCATGGAGGACTGCCGCGACCCCCACAGCTTTGTCACCCGCCGGGACAACATCCGCTACCACGAACGTTTTGTGCGCACCCACAACACGCCCCTGCGCTTGGGCGTCACCGTAGAGCGGGTTCGAAAGCGCCCCGATGGGCGCTTTGAGGTCAGGTCGAATCAGGGTGATTGGATCGCCCGGCAGGTAGTCGTGGCCGTAGGGCCCTTTCAAACCGCCAATGTTCCCGCGTGCGCGCCACAGGTGGCTGCGGGTATTGAGCAGGTACACTCCGGCGAATACCGCAACCCGGAGCAGTTCGCCGCCGGCGCCAGGATTCTGGTGGTGGGCTCAGGCAACTCGGGCGTACAGATCGCCAGTGACCTGGCCAGCCGCCACTCGGTGACCCTGGCCCAGGGCAGCAACCCGCGATTGCCCCGTCGACTGACCGGCGCCGCATTTCTGAACATCTACAAAAACCTCGATGGCCCCGAAGTCACATTGAGCGACGCCGAACTCCAGCTGGAAGCCGATTTGATGTGGTGGATGAAACGACTGGGCGTCTGGGACATGCCTGTGGGCACACCGGTGGCCACAAAAATGGGCGCAAAGGATGGCGATGCCTCCTGTGGCCCACCCCTGGAGACCTTGGCAACGGAGCACGGCTTTACCCTGGCAGAGCGCGTAACCGGCGCCAAAGGCGCCGCCCTGACCCTGGCCGATGACACCAGGGTATCGCCCGATGTCATCATTTGGGCCACGGGGTGGCGCCGTGACTTTCACTGGATTGATATACCCCTGTTTGATCAGCACTGGCGCCCGTCGCATATTCGCGGTGTGACCCCGGTACCGGGATTGTACTTTCTGGGCCTGCGCTTTTTGCACAGTTTCAGCTCCGGCATTATCTTGGGCGCCCCGCGGGACGCCCGCTATATCGCGGGTGAGGTCGCGGCCCGGATGGTGTAGGGCCGCGCCTACTGCCGAATCAGCGGGGACTGTTCATCATCAGATGCCTGCGTAAGTCTCAACTTTCGACGGCACGTGTGTTTCGTCCCCCAGTAACCGGGCAATAGCCTCATCAACTTTGACGGGCCAGCTTTTCTCGGTCACAGGTTCGAACCCGTGCTTGCCTGTGTAGGCACTCCCAAACACCACATCTGGCCGCAAGTCGCGCAGCACCCGCAAGCTTTGCGCGAGCACCCGTCGATCAGCTTCCGAGTGAACACTTTTGATAAAACCCGCTGTCCAGCGATTACTGCGGTCTAAAAACAGCGTATCGCCAGTGAACAAATAGACCTTACCCGTGGGTGAATGAACTTGAAAACAGGTGCTACCCGCACTGTGGCCCGGTGTTGGGATCACCTCAATATTACCGAGGTGCGTGGCTTTCTCCGTGATATAGCGGTCGGGAGATCGCACCTTGGCGAAGGCTTCCGCCTCCGCTTCGTGGCCCCACAGCTCGGCACCGTAGATATCGGCGATATCGTTCAGGGTTTCCCCTAGCTCGTCCTCATGGCTCAGGTAGTGGCGGGCAACGCCACCACGGGCCGCCAAGCTCCTGATTTCACTGGTGTGCCCGGTATTGTAAAAAAGGACATTGCCATCAGGACGCGTTAGCAAATAAGCGTGCGTTTTTAATCCGGAAAACGGACTATAACTTTCTGTTTCCCACAGGTCCGGATAAATTTGTTTCATGACAGTCTCCTTGGTTGCTTGTCGAGTTGACAGCCACCACCCTAAAACTTAAAGTATTGTTTAAGTCAAGAGGATCGGAGAGACATTGTGAAAAAAGGCGATGACACAAGCACGGGCTGTCATGTTGAAGGCAGCGCCCTGACCATCGGGCAGGTCGCCAAGCGCAGCGGCATTACAGCCTCTGCGCTGCGCTTTTATGAAAGTAAGGGCCTGATCAGCAGTGCCCGCAATGCCGGCGGACAAAGGCGCTACCCCCGGGATATGTTGCGGCGGGTTGCGGTGATAAAAACCGCGCAACAGCTGGGAATTCCCTTGGCGGATATCGCCACGACGTTGTCATCGCTGCCGAAACGGCGCACACCCACCACCGAAGATTGGCACGCCCTGTCCTCTTCCTGGCAAGCCGATCTGACACGGCGTATTGAGCGGCTGATATTGCTGCGCGATCAACTCGATGAGTGTATCGGCTGCGGCTGCCTGTCGATGGAATGCTGCCCGCTGCAAAACCCGAACGATCAGGCGGCGTCCTATGGTCCGGGAGCGGTTGTACTGGAACAGGCTTAATGGGTGCCGTCTGCCCTGCTGACACGAGACGGTATTGACCCACCACTACCCGCCCCCCCGATGGGAGGGCGTTTACTGGTCAGCACGGCTTGAGCCTCTCAGGGCGCGAGATCTTCCGCGATTTTCATCGTCTGCGGGTCAAACGGACTGGAGTAATGTTCGTGCACGATCCGCCAGCCCTCGGGCATGTTGCGACAGCACACGGTGGCGCGCAACCACCCTATTTGCTGCTCACCTTTATCGTCAATGCAGCCGCACCGGCTCACGTAGTGGGCAAAGGCGATGTCGCCACCAACGCTGACGGTCACTTCGTGCGGTTCCATAATCATTTCGCCGCCCGGCGGCATAAACGACAGGCACATCTCCCAGTGTTGACGGTAGGCGTCGACGCCTTTGTGCTGCAGTGCGCCAATGGCATCAAAAGCAACCACATCCGGTGTGTACAACGCCATCACTGCATCCAGATCCCCTTTGCAGGTGGCGTCGACCCATTGTTGTATCAGCGTGCGAAGTGCAGTTTCGTGGTGTTTGGTGTCGGTCATAGTGGCCTCCAGAATCAATGTCAGTCGATACGTTCCAACAGAACGTATCGCTAATCGATTGGGGCGAGAGGATTTCGACAACTGCCCCTCATGGCGTTTTGTCACGCGCCCTTTGTAACTCCGCAAGATCAAATTTTTTCATCTTGAGAAACGCCTGGGTCACGCGCTCCACCGTCTCAGCGTCGTCCTGCAGCATATCGTTCAGGGCACTGGGTACCACTTGCCATGAGAGGCCGTATTTGTCCTTGAGCCATCCGCACTGCTCTGCCTCCGGGATGGCTGAGAGCTTGCCCCACAACCTGTCAATCTCCCGTTGATCTTCACAGTTCACGACGAAGGAAATGGCTTCGTTAAAGGCAAAATCGTGCTCGCGGGCACTGTCCATAGCAACGAACCACTGCCCTTCCAATGTAAAATCGGTGAACATCACGGTGCCCTCCCGGTCTGGCGCCATACCGGCCGGATAACGCACCAGTTCGCCACGGGCGGCACTTTCGAACACTGAGCAGTAAAAATCGGAGGCTTCCTCCGCCTTGCCGCAGACGTCTCCGACAAACAGCAGCGACGGGATGATGACCGGTCGCTCTTCGCCTTCGGGGTCGGTGAGGATAAGCTGCCACGACAACCCATACCTGTCTTGAATCCAGCCATAGCGTTCGCTGAACGGATAAGCATCCAGCGGCATCAACACCTCTCCGCCCTCGGAGAGCTTTTCCCACACGGCATCTATTCGCGCTCTCGCATTCCTGTCTTTCGACGGATCGAAGTTCACCATAAAAGAAACTGACGGATTGAAGGTAAACAGAGGCCCGGCGCTTATCGCCATAAACGCGTGCCCCCACAGTACAAAAGATACGACATCACAATCGCCCGAGGGCGTATTGTGTAGCCTGGTCACGTTGGTGATTTTCGAGTCGGGAAAGACTGAGCAATAAAACTCCGCTGCGTCTTCTGCTTCACTGTCGAACCACAGATGGGGCACGATTTTCTGCTTAATCTCGGTCATGACGGGTCTCCAGAATGGGCAATAGGCCTTACCTAATCGAACGGGAAGCTCCCATTTCGACCTAAAAGGGTAGCGCACTTTCTCCACTCACCGATTGCCCGGAAAAGGGGTCGGTAAAACACAGGCGCCTGGCATGCAGCAGCAGGCGCGGCGCGGCGGCGCGATCGCTCTCACCGGCATAGAAGTCGCAGCCCAGGATGGGGTGACCGATGGCCGCCAGATGTAACCGCAGTTGGTGAGAGCGGCCGGTGACCGGGAACAGGGCGACACGGGTGGTGTTGGTCTCGCGGTCGCGTTCAAGCACGCGGTAGTCGGTTTGCGCCGGTTTGCCGGTCGCGTAGCAGACCTTGCATTTGGGGCGCGCCTCCGGGTCGGGGGCGATCGGCAGGTCGATGTGGCCTTCGTCCCGGGCAATCAGGCCGCGCACCACCGCCTGGTATTCTTTGCTCACACTGCGCTGCTGGAACTGGCGGCTGATCTCGGACAGCGCCCGCTTGTTGAGCGGTACTACCATGATCCCCGAGGTGTCGTAGTCCAGGCGGTGGACGATCGCAGCCGTGGGGAATTCCAGGTGCAGACGCGCGATCACACAGTCGCTGTTGAGCGGGTTGCGCCCCGGGACGCTGAGCAGCCGCGCGGGCTTGTCGACCAGCAGGTAGTCGCGGGTTTCCGCCAACAGGGTGACCGGCTCCGCGGTGGCTGGCAGGTGGATCAGCTGGCTCGGGTCCTGGCTCATGAGGTTCTCTCGGGGCTTTTGTCGGTGACTGAAAACAGGCATTATAGCCGACACAACGGGGAGTATGATGATGACCGACGACGAGCGCGACCAGCGCGAACCACATTCAAAGCCCAGTGTTGGGCAGATTATTTTCAGTACCCTGGCGGCGGCCTTCGGCGTGCAGAGCAACAAGAACCGGGAGCGGGATTTTACCGGCGGCAATATCTATATTTACATGGCCGCCGGGGTCATCTTCACCACGGTGTTTGTGGTGCTGATGGTGCTTCTGGTGCGCTTTATTCTGCGCAGCGCAGGCGCACTCTAAGGCGCGCTTAAACGTGCTTCCAGAGATTCAGGGTTTCCACCCCACCGGCGCGCAGCAACTTTTGGATATTGCCTTTGAAGGCTCGCAGTTCAGTCGGATGCAGCTCGCTTAAAAACCGGGTTTGATGCTCAGCAGCGGCGCTGTTGAGCTGTTCAATGAGCTGCTCACCCGCCTTGGTCATGAAAATGGTGACCGAGCGCCGATCCAAGCCTTCGTGTACCCGCTCAATAAAGCCCTTCGCTTCCAGACGATCCAGCAGACGGGTCACAGCCGAGCGATCAACACCGATATTGTCGGCAATCTGGGCGGGGGTGCGGGCAAGCTGGTGGTGCAGGACGTTGAGGGTCATCCACTGAGGCCAGGTGACGTCATAGGCCTCAAGTTGCTGATTGAACTCTTCTTTCATCAGATTCGACAGGCGGGAAATCCAAAAACCGAAGCTGTTGTGCAGGTGAAAGCCGGATTGCTGCAGACTGCGTGCCTTTTCCATCGTTTTACCTCGATACTGCCCACGAAATGTCATGAATCGTCAAAAGTGTGACACAGATCACTTGTCGAGACAATAGTTGCGCCTGCAACCTTGCCTTGCATTCCAATCCAAGCGCTATGAAAGCTCATTCAGGGGAGGATGTTAATGCGGTGGGGGATACAGTCAGAGTCAGAAAAAATGACGAGAGAGGCTTAGCCGAACGGCATCAGCCTCAGCGGGCTAGCAGCAAGCAGAATACAGTGCGTTAGGCACCCTGGCTGGCAATCCAGAAGATGCAGGTTGCAACAAAAACAGCGATCAGTGCCACAGCGGCAACGGCGTCGGCAATCGTATCCGGTGATTCTTGATGACTTTCAAATTCTTCAGTCATTATTTTTATCCCCTCATGGTCTTTTAGTACGGCAGGATGGAAAGGTCATGTCCGGCGGAATTTTAAACACATTCTGTAGAGTGATGACAAGTCTTTTACGCCACCAATATAACCAAAACGCATCGATTTAGCGCAAAACAATCGTTCTCAGCGGCGGCTGATCTTGGTATCTTGGCGGTCACATTGAGAGCCCCCGACACCCTTCGAAAGCCGCCTGATACTCGCGATCAGGCGGCATTTCGTGTATGCTGCGCGGCTTCCTGACGGAGTGAAACGAGCCTTTATGTATATCTACGACGACCACGATCATACAATTTTGCGCCAGCGGGTCGCCCAGTTCCGGGACCAGACGCGCCGATACCTCGCTGGCGACATCCCCGACGAGCATTTTCTGCCGCTGCGCCTGCAAAACGGCCTCTATATTCAGCGCCTGGCGCCCATGCTGCGCATCAACGTGCCCTACGGTATGCTCAATAGCACACAGCTGCGTACCCTGGCCCATATCACGCGCACCTATGACAAGGGCTACTGCCACGTCAGTACCCGCCAGAACATCCAGCTCAATTGGCCGGAGCTGGAAGAAGTGCCGGACATCCTGGCCGAACTGGCCAAGGTGGAGATGCATTGCACCCAGTCGAGCGGCAACTGCATCCGCAACATCACCTCCGATCAGTTTGCCGGCATCGCCGAGGACGAGGTGATTGATCCCCGCCCCTACTGCGAGATTCTCCGTCAGTGGTCGAGCTTTCACCCGGAATTCGCCTTCCTGCCGCGCAAGTTCAAGATCGCCGTCAGTGGCTCTGAGCGTGATCGCGCCGCCATTCAGGTGCACGATATCGGCCTCCAGCTGGTGCGCGACAGCGAAGGCAAAACCGCCTTCAACGTGTACGTTGGTGGCGGCCTGGGCCGGACGCCGGTTATCGGCAGCCTGATTCGTGAAGCTCTGCCCCAGGAGCACATTCTGTCCTATCTGGAAGCCATTCTGCGGATCTACAACCAGTTTGGTCGCCGGGACAACAAGTTCAAGGCACGCATCAAGATTCTGGTAAAAGCCATGACCCCCGAAGTGTTTGCCGAGAAGGTCAACGCTGAGTGGGCACACCTCAAAGACGGCTACAACACCCTGATTGAGGACGAGATCGCGCGCGCCAAGAGCTACTTTACCGAGCCCGCCTATGAGGTGCTGGACGACGGCGAAGCACAGCAGGCGCTGGACGCCCAGGCCGCCGAGAGCGTGGCCTTTGGCAAGTGGTTGCAGCGCAACGTGCGCGGCCACAAGCAGCCGGGCTATGCGGCGGTGACCCTGTCCCTCAAGCCGACCGGCGTAGCGCCCGGGGATGTGACCGACAAGCAACTGGAAGTGATCGCCGACCTGGCCGACGCCTTCAGTTTTGGTGAAGTCCGCACCACTCACGAGCAAAACATTGTGATGGCGGATGTCAAAAAGGCCGATCTTTACGCCCTGTGGCAAAAAGCCAAGGTCGCCGGCTTTGCGACCCCGAACATTGGCACGCTGACCGACATTATCGCCTGCCCCGGCGGCGACTTCTGCTCCCTCGCCAACGCCAAATCAATCCCGATTGCCGAGGCCATCCAGCGCCAGTTTGATGACCTGGACTACGTCTACGATCTGGGCGATATCGACCTGAACATTTCCGGTTGCATGAACGCCTGCGGCCACCACCATGTGGGCCATATCGGTATTCTGGGTGTGGACAAAAAAGGCGAGGAGTTTTACCAGGTTCAGCTCGGTGGCAACGCCGCCAACGACGCCTCCCTGGGCGCGGTGCTCGGCCCCGCCTTCAAAAGCGAGGAAATGCCCCAGGTCGTCCAGAAGATCATCGACGTCTATGTGGACAACCGCAACGGCGACGAGCTGTTTATCGATACCTTCCGCCGCATCGGCGTGGCCCCTTTCAAGGAGCGTGTATATGCCAAAGCTAGTTAAAGACGGCGCCGTGATTGACGATACCTGGACGCTACTGGAAAAGCCCGAGGGCGAGCCTGCGGAGGCTGAGGTGCCGACCGGCGCGGTGATCGTCCCCCTGAGCGTCTGGCAGGCGCAGAAGGACACGCTTGCCCAGCGCCCCGATGTCGGCGTCTGGCTCGACAGCGACGAAACCGCGGATCAACTGGGTGAAGATGCTGCGCACTTGCCGCTGGTGGCGGTCAACTTCCCCGTCTTTGCCGACGGGCGGGCCTTTACCACTGCCCGGGTGCTGCGCGAGCGCTATGACTTTCAAGGCGAGTTGCGCGCGGTCGGGCATTTTATTCGCGACCAGCTGTGCTATCTCCGTCGCTGCGGAGTGAATGCCTTTGCTTTTGCGGATCAGAGTATCAACCTGGAGGAGGCCGCCCAGTCGCTGCACGACTTCAGCGAATACTACCAGGCCAGTGTCGACCAGCCACTGCCGCTGTTCCGCCGGCGCGCATCCTGAACCTGAGGCTTCCTGGCCGCCGCCCGGCGGTCAGGAAGCCACTTTCCTGCCTGCATCACTGAGTGCGAAGAAACGCTCCAGCCGCTCCGCCTCCCACATGGTGTCCTGATATCCCAATTCCATTAATTCGCGGATAAAGCCGTTGTGAAACAGCAAGTAACTGGCCGCGGTCGCGCCACCCCCCTTGGCGGTGGCGCCAATGGCTTTAAGGAAGAAGCGCAGGCTCTTGGGCAAATACCGGACATTGCGCCCCGCAATCGCATCGAGCGCCCGTGACGGTGAAATCACCATATCCTCAACCACGCGTAACTGCTTGCCGGTGGCGTCAGTAATCCCCTGGCCTTCGGGTAGGCTGCGCACCAGCTTATTCACCCGCTCCAGATGCTCCAGGTCGACTTCCAAGGCGTCGATAAAGGCGCTGTTGAACAACTGACCTACGATCTGCGCCATTGAGGGTGAATGCCGCACCGGACGCCGACGACCGGGCTGTTCGAGTTCGCGATTGCCGCTGACCCCAATGACAAAGACCGAATCAGCCCCCAGATTGAGCGCCGGGCTGATAGGTGCCAACTGGCGTAATGCCCCGTCACCAAAATACTCCCGGTTGATACGCACAGCGGGAAAAATGGTCGGGATGGCGGACGATGCCAGAAGGTGTTCGAGCTTCAGGCGCGTGGGCACGCCCACCCGTTGATGCCGCTCCCAGCCGGTCAGGCTTTCATGCCCCTGAAAGAAGCTCACCGACTGCCCGGAACTGTAGCCCAGCGCTGTCACACACACGGCGCGCAGCTTGCCTTTGGCAATATTTTTATCGATATTCTCAAAGCGTACCGCCGTCCCCAGCAGGTGCCAGAGCGGCGAATTGTCGAGCATGGACAGCGGTCGACGGCGCCCTACCCCCTCGTTGAACAACGACATGCCGATCAGGCCCATACCTTTAAAGATATCGCCCCAACCGTGCAGGTAGATCTGATCAACGGTGAGATTGTCCCAAATATTGCCAAGCGTGGTGACCGCCTCCCGGAAACTGCCCGGATGCGCAGCCAGGGCCAGGGCATTGATGGCGCCGGCGGAGGTCCCACAGATGATCGGAAAGGGATTGGTCGCATTGGCAGGCAGTATCTTTGCCAAGGCCTGCAAGACGCCCACCTGATACGCGGCTCGGGCGCCACCGCCAGAGAGTATTAACGCTCTGCTCATAGTCAACTCGTTACGTCGGCGCCAATACTAGGTCGGCACTACTGGGGTTCGGCATCACGCAGTTCGCGGCGCAACACCTTGCCCACATTGGTTTTAGGTAACTCATCGCGGAACTCAACCTGATGGGGCACCTTGTATGCCGTCAGTTTGGTCTTGGCAAATTCGCGCACTTGTTCAAGCGTCAGGTCCTTGTTGGTACTGACGATAAAAGCCTTAACGACCTCACTGCCCTCGTCATCGGGAATCCCGACCACGGCCGCCTCGGTAATGTCCTCATGGGAACACAGCACATCTTCCACTTCGTTCGGGAAGACTTTAAAACCAGAGACATTGATCATGTCTTTCTTGCGGTCGACAATCTTCACGTAGCCATCATCCTGAATAACCGCCATATCGCCGGTTTTGAACCAGCCTTCGCTATCGAGTGCCTCGGCGGTTGCATCCGGGCGTTGCCAGTACCCCTTCATGACCTGAGGGCCGCGCGTGCACAGCTCACCAGACTCGCCATTAGGCAGGCTATTGCCCTCTTCGTCGATGACCTTGCACTCGGTGTCCGGTACCGGCGTGCCCACGGTGCCGAGCTGAATTCGCCCCGGTTGGTTGGCACAGACCACGGGCGAGGTTTCGGTCAGACCATAGCCTTCGCACACTTCCGAACCGGTCACTTTCTTCCAGCGCTCCGCCGCCGCGGCCGTCAGTGCCATTCCGCCCGAGGAGGTCAACCGCAGGCTGCTAAAGTCCAGCTTGAGGAAATCCTCGTTGCGGCACAAGGCATTGAACAGGGTGTTAAGACCGACAAAGACCGTAAAAGGTACACCCTGAAGGGCTTTGACAAAGGCTGGAATATCGCGCGGGTTGGGAATCAACACGCTCTGGCTACCCAGGGACAGGCCCGCCATACAGTGCAACGTAAACGCATAAATATGGTAAAGCGGCAGGGGCGTGATAAACACCTCCTGGTTCTCCCGCAACGCCTCAGACAGATGCTCACAGAGCTGCATCTTGTTGGCCACCAGATTGCGGTTGGTGAGCATGGCGCCTTTGGCCACGCCGGTGGTGCCGCCGGTGTACTGCAGGACGATCACGTCCTCGGGCTTCACCGCGACCGGGCTAAAAGCCTTTTGCTCGCCCAGCGCCAACGCCTGACGCAGCCCGACCGGATCATCAAAGGAAAACGGGGGCACCATTTTCTTGACGTACTTGACCGCAAAGTTGAGTAGCACACGTTTGACCGGGGGGTGCAGATCCGCCAACTCAGTGACGATCACCTGCTCGACCTGGGTATCCTTAATAACCTCCGACGCCGCCTTGGCAATATTGGCGAGCACCACCAGTGCCTTGGCGCCAGAGTCTTTCAACTGATGTTTGATCTCATGGGCGGTATACAGCGGGTTGGTATTGACCACCACCAACCCGGCACGCATCGCGCCAAACACAGCCACGGGGTATTGCAGTACATTGGGCAACTGCACGGCAATGCGGTCGCCGGGCTCGAGGGCCGTATGGTTCTGAAGATAACTGGCAAAGCGCGCTGACAGTTGGTCAATATCCCGATAGGTCAAGGTATGGCCCATGCAGGTAAAGGCGGCACTGTCCGCATACTGTTTGCAGGCTTGCTCAAATACCTCGACGACCGTCCGATTGTAATCAGCGCTCATGCATCGACTCCTGTGTTTTTATTGGCGCACAAGTTAGCGCCGGCAGGGGCCGGCGCATCTGTTTTAATAGTGGCAGAAGGCGCCGCTTTGTCAACACCTCCCGAACACTACTCCTCAGATCACCCGCACGTTGATGACATGCTCGACCTCGGCAATCGCCTTGATCACGGCCTCGGACGGGACCTGTTCCAGGTCGATAATATTGTAGGCAATATCCTTGCGGCTTTTGTTAACCATATCGATGACGTTGACATCGTGATCAGCCAACACCGAGAGTACGTGCCCAAGAACGCCGGAGACGTTGTCATTACTGATCGTCACGCGAGCGCCGATGTTATCAGCCCGCTCCATGGTGACCGCCGGGAAGTTCACTGAATTGGTGATATTGCCCTGCTCCAGATAGGCCATCAGCTGATTGGCCGCCATGATTGCGCAGTTCTCCTCTGCCTCGGCGGTGCTCGCACCAATGTGCGGCATGGCGTAAACGTCATCACGGTTGAGCAGGCAGGGTTCGGGGAAGTCGCATACGTAACGCCCCAAAACACCCGCGTCCAGGCTCTCGACCACGGCTTCAGCGTCGACGATGGCCTCGCGGGCGAAGTTCAGCAACACCGCACCCGGGCGCACAGACTTCAGGGTTTCGCTGTTGATCAGGTGTTGAGTGGCCTCAATGGCCGGTACGTGCAGGGTAATATAGTCCGCTCGGGCAAGCAGCGCCTGCAGGTTCTCCATCCGGCCGACCCGATTGGGCAGGCGCCAGGCGGCCTCCACCGACAGTGCCGGATCATAGCCGACCACATTCATACCCAGCGCCAAGGCGGCATCTGCGATCATCGAACCAATTGCGCCCAGCCCCACTACACCCAGAGTCTTGCCTTTGAGCTCACTGCCGGCGAAGCGCGATTTCTCTTTCTCCAACAGTTTGGACATGGCGTCAGCATCGGTCATGTCGGTCAGGCTATTCGCGTAAGCCATACCCGGCAAAATGCCGCGCGAGGACATAAGCATGCCCGCCAACACCAGCTCTTTGACCGCATTGGCGTTGGCACCGGGTGAATTGAATACCACCACACCTTTTTTGGTGTACTCCTCCACCGGCACGTTATTGACGCCTGCACCGGCGCGCGCAACCGCCTTGACGCTCTCAGGCAAAGGTTCGCCGTGGAGCTTGTGGCTACGCAGGATATAAGCGTCCGGGTGACCAATCTCGCTGGCCACTTCGTAGCTGTCGCGGCCGAACAGGTCCAGGCCTTTGGTCGAAATCGTGTTGTAGGTTTTTATTTTGTACATGGGTCAGCTCCCTAAAACGGACAATGGCAGCCCGGGGGCTGCCATAGACAAATAAATTCAGGTGGTTATGCGGTCACTTGCTGGTAGGCCCAGGTGAGCCAGGGCAGCAGCGCTTTGACATCGTCAGTTTCGACCGTCGCACCGCACCAGATCCGTAGGCCCGGGGGCGCATCGCGGTAGGCACCGATATCATAGGCCACGCCTTCGGTATCGAGCAATTTGACCAGTTGTTTAACCTGCTCCGGCGTCGCGTCCAGGGTAAAGCAGACGCTGGTATTGGAGCGGGTTTCCGGGGTCTGTGCGAGGAAACTGATCCAGTCGTTCTCCGCGACAAACTGCTCGAGCACCGCCAGATTGGCATTGGAGCGCGCAACGGCCCCTTTGAGTCCACCAATGGACTCGATCCAGTCGAGCGCGTCCAGGTAATCCGCGACACAGAGCATGGAAGGGGTATTAATGGTCGCACCTTCGAAGATTCCCTCGATCAGCTTACCGCCCTTGGTCATGCGGAAGAGCTTCGGCAACGGCCAGGGCGGCGTGTAGGACTCCAAACGTTCAACCGCCCGCGGGCCGAGAATCAACATGCCGTGAGCACCTTCACCGCCGAGCACTTTTTGCCAGCTGAACGTCACCACGTCGAGCTTTTCCCAGGGCAGGTCCATCGCGAACACGGCCGAGGTAGCATCGCAAATGGTCAGTCCCTTGCGATCAGCGGGGATCCAATCGCCGTTGGGCACCTTCACGCCCGACGTCGTACCGTTCCAGGTAAAGACCACGTCGTTGTCGAAATTGACTTTGCTCAGATCCGGCAGATCACCGTAATCGGCTTCATGCGCAGTCAGGTTGTCGAGTTTGAGCTGCTTGGTGGCATCCGTGAGCCAGCCCTTACCGAACGACTCCCACTGCATGATATCAACCGGGCGCTGCCCCAACAGCGACCACATGGCCATTTCCACAGCACCGGTGTCCGAACCGGCAACGACACCCACGCGGTAACCTTTGGGCAAACCCAGAAGCCGGGCAGTGTCTTCACAGGCACGTTGGAGCGCCGCCTTGCCGAGCGCGGAGCGGTGCGAGCGCCCGAGAGTGCGAACGTCAAGCGCATTCAGGTCGTAGCCCGGGCGCTTGCTGCACGGACCGGATGAAAAATTGGGGTTGTTGGGTTTTACCTGCGGTTGCATAGGTGTCCTCTTTCCTCAATGCCTAAGGGGCTGGGCTGTCGTAAACAAAGGGGCGATTATGCCAGCTCTGACGTCAATAACCTAGCGGGCAAAGAAAAACCCCGAGGCGGAACCCCGGGGTTTTGCAGTCGCCGGTCTTATCCGGCCGTGCGATCAGCGCCTTAGAAAGTGAAGCGCAGACCGACACCGATTTCGTTGTCCATACCGTTGGTGTTGATTTTATAGGAACCTTCCACCGCCAGATTCTCTTCGAAGAAGTAGCGGGTGCCGACTTCAAGACCGAAGAAGCCATCCCACGCGGTGTCATAAGTCCCCCGGAAAATCACCGGGATTACCATGTCGTCGTTCTGCAGGTGGTAGCTAGCACCCACGATGGCGCCGGTATCGTCAAACATGCCCCAATCATAATGGCTGATACCGAGAACAGCTGACAGACTGCTGTCAATATCGCGCATCAGGTATTCACCCGTGACTCGCAGAACCGAATCACCGGCATCAATAAACTTGCCGTGCAAAGAAAGCTCCGGCGTCAACGAGCCGCCACCGGCCAGGTAGACGTTACTGTCGCCAAAATCATAGATACCGCCGGCGATGTAAGCGTCGGCAGACGCGTGTGCAGAAAAAGCCATTGCACCAGCGATAGCAGTCGCGATCAGGGTTTTCTTCATAACAATAATCCTTGCTGTATATTCAGTAGATTTCCACAACAACAACGTGTGTTGTGCGCGAATCGTAACACAAGCGTAACACGATTCTAAGGACGGAAACCGGGATCAGCTCACACTCCCAAGCTGACTAACGGCCCCTCGCCGAGTGATCGTGCACGCCATGACCTGTTAGTGGGTATAGCCCCCTTTCCGCCAGGATGCAACCTTATGGTGCACGCTTATTCTCGCGCCCCATCGCCGCCTCAGCCGGCAACAAAACACAATATCATCCTACTTTAAGCCATGAATTAGGACGCTATGCAGACACACCAAAACAAATAGAGGACAGAAAGGCAATAATAACACACATGAAGGGATAGTTTAATTTATTTGAGGAGCGCAATCATTTTTCGTTGACAGGCCTCTCCGCAAGAGTAACAATAGCCTTAAGCAAAAAAGCCCTCTGGAGTAACCCCCAGAGGGCGAAGGGACACGTCGATGTATCAACCAGGCACCGACGGTGAGAGACCTGAGAGATCGATATCGATCTACAACACCAGAGACCGGCAAAGCCGGCGATAAAAAAAGACACCACAACCACCCGGAAGGGCGAAAGCTCTTTCGGGGGTGTCGCACAACACACCCCTAGCCTCTTTTCCTCTGGCTAACGACAATCGATTTCTCATTCGAAATAGTACACCATTCCCGAATGACTTATCAAATGTCGTCGATAGTTACTTTACTCCCAGCTGACAGCGCTGTCAACCCAACGAAAACGATTTTCTTTAATTTGCGCGCCAAGCGCGATTGACAGCGCTGTCAGATGCCCTTACACTGCCGAAAATAGGGGCCTGCCACCGGCACAGCCAATTTCATGCGTGAGCACTACGGGAAGTCAAATGAGTCTGTTATTGATTGCCGATATTGGCGGTACCAACGCCCGATTGGGCGTGATTGAACATCATGCCGGCCAGAACGCCGACACTACCCTTCAGCGTCAAGCCCCCAAACTCGAACAGAGCCTGCGCTGCGCCGATTATGCGGATCCGGAAGCCCTGATCCGCCACTACTGCAACCAGGCGGGTATCGACATCCCCCAGTACGCCTGCCTCGCCATCGCAGGCCCGGTAGAGAACGGCATGGTTAAAATGACCAACCACAACTGGTCATTTTCGGCCCAGTCGCTCACTGCCAATCTCGGCATGACGCGTATGGAGCTGCTCAACGACTTCGCCGCTCAGGCCCATGCGGTTCCCCATTTGCGTCCGGAGCACACGGTTTGCCTGTACCAGGCCGACGCAGCCCCTTTGGCACCAAAAGCAGTTCTCGGGCCTGGCACCGGCTTTGGCGCGGCTGCCATGGTGCCTACAGAAACGGGCCCCAAAGTCCTGACCGGAGAAGGCGGCCATGTGAATTTTGCCCCCGGTACGGAGCGCGAAATCGCGATCCTGCAGTACATGCTCAAGCGTCAGGCCCACGTATCCCTGGAGAACCTCATTTCCGGGCAGGGGCTGGTCAAGCTGTACACCTCGCTGGCCGCGATCGATGGCGTCGTACCGGAGAACTACACCCCGGCAGACGTGAGCACTAAAGGCATGCAAGGCGAAGACGCCTTGTGCGAGGAAGCGATGC
The DNA here is from genome assembly GCF_003259155.1 of Marinimicrobium alkaliphilum. GTDB lineage: Bacteria > Pseudomonadota > Gammaproteobacteria > Pseudomonadales > Cellvibrionaceae > Marinimicrobium_A > Marinimicrobium_A alkaliphilum. The sequence continues at coordinate 418,227 of NZ_QGMQ01000001.1, read as the reverse complement.
AGATTTTTTGTGCCGTCCTGGGTTCGGCTGCGGGCGATAAAACCCTGAACTACGGCGCGCTGGGCGGCATTTACCTGGCCGGTGGCATTTCACCCCGCATTGTCGACTACCTGCCCAAAACCGACTTTTTGGCACGTCTGCAAGGCAAGGGGCCCATGCACGGTTACCTGCGCAAAATCCCAGTGTATGTGGTGACCCACGGCACCGCCGCCCTACTCGGCTCGGCCGCCTGGATCATTCACCTGCGGGAGCGGGACCAACAGAGTCCCGCACAATAATACTGGATGCCAAAACCTGGTTGCTGAGCCCTTTCTGGCCCTTGACGCGCTGCAAGAGGAGTTCAGTCGCGCGTCGAGCCATTTCCTGGATGGGCTGGCGCACAGTGGTCAGCGCCGGCCAGATCTGGTGCGCCACCGGACTGTCATCAAAGCCCGCCACCGACAGTTGCCCCGGAATGGCGATACCCATCTCATGCGCCACCTTGATAACGCCGGCCGCCATATCGTCGTTACTCGCAAAAATGGCGCTCGGATGCCGAGGCCGGGACAGCAGCGCACGCGCAGCCTCTTCGCCCGATTCAAATGAGTTGAGGCCCTGCACAACCAATTTAGGGTCGATACTGAGTCCGCTCTCCGCCATCGCCTCACGAAAGCCATCGTAGCGGTAGGCCACCGCCTTGTGATCCGGGTGGCCGGTAATAAAACCAATGCGCGTGTGGCCCAGCTCGATCAGGCGCTGGGTCATGTCGAATGCGGCTTGCTGGTCGTTGGTTTCCACGTAAGGCGAGTTCTCTTTCTCCACCGCCGGGGCAATCCGGACAAAGGGAATCTTCTGTTCGTTGAGCAACTCGATGATCTCCGGCACATCCGATACCGGCGGCGTCAGGATAAGACCGTCGACGCGGGTCTGCCGGATGACGTCGGCAATTTCCTTGGTCACCTCCGGGTCTTCGTAACTGCACGGGTGAATCAGCAGATCGTAGCCCCGGGCCCGACAACTGCTGAGCACACCGGTCTGCACGTCGAGCACATAACTGGCACTGGGGTTATCGAACAACAGACCGATCACGTAGGACTTGCGACCCGCGAGGCTGCGGGCAGAAAGGTTGGGCCTATAGTCCAGCTCGTCCATGGCCTTCTGGACTTTTTCCCGCGTGGCGGGACGCACGTTGGGCTCTTTGTTGGCTACCCGGGATACGGTCTTAATGGAGACCCCGGCGCGTTTGGCGACATCATCAATGGTTGCATTGGCCACGTCAGTTCTTCCGTTGCATTATCGGTTCGCTAAAACCCGCCGCTTGCCCGGGCACCCGTTGTTTTTGGAACGCTTGTACTCAATAAAGCAGTGTAAACAATTTGCGCTGAAACTCCACCGCCAACGGATCGCCTTTGCCCAGACTGGCCAGTATGTCCATCAGCGTCTTTCGAGCGCCGCCCTCGGCGTAATTCTTATCCCGGGTCAGAATAGCCATCAGGTTCTCCAACGCGGGCCGGTGATAACCTTCCTGGTATTGCTGCAGCGCCAGTTTGTAACGGGCGTCCAGGTCGTCCGGATTCTGTTCGAGCGCTGCTTCCAGTCCTTCCAGCTCTGGTGTCTTGGCGGCCTGCTCACTCAAGGCCAGCTGTGCTTTGACTTGCTCGTAAAGCGCGTCCTGATCCGCCAGCTTGACGGTATCAAGCAGCTGCCCGGCCTCATCCGGGCGTTTGAGGTCAACCAGCGCCTGTGCCATCAGGCACGCCACCTGCGGTGGCTCGCCCGCCAGCTCGTACACCTGACGCAACAACGGCAGAGCGTCCTGGGCCTGGCCCTGCGCCAGCAACGCCTGAGCCTGTTGCAAATCACCCTCCCAGGGTTTGGGCAAATGCTTTTCCAGCAACGCGCGCACTTCGGTTTCCGGCTGCGCACCGCCAAAGCCGTCGAGCGGCTGACCGTCTTTGATCAGCATCACCGTGGGCAAACTGCGCACCCCAAACTGCCCCGCCAGCGTCTGCTGATCATCGGCGTTGATTTTGGCAAGCAAAAACTGACCCTGGTACTCATTGGCGAGCTTCTCCAGAATCGGGGTCAGGGTTTTACAGGGGCCACACCAGTCGGCCCAAAAATCCACCAGTACCGGACGTTTGAAAGATTCATCAATCACCCACTGCTGGGCGGTCTCCATGGTGACATCAACAATGTTTTGCATAACGATTTACCCTTGGGTTTCCGGACGCATGGCCGGGAACAACAACACGTCGCGAATTGAGGCAGCGTTGGCAAACAGCATCACCAGGCGATCGATACCAATGCCTTCACCGGCAGTCGGCGGCAGGCCGTACTCAAGCGCGCGAATGTAATCGGCATCGTAGTGCATGGCTTCATCGTCGCCGGCGTCCTTCTCGCGCACCTGCTCCATAAAGCGCTCAGCCTGATCTTCGGCATCGTTCAATTCCGAGAAGCCGTTGGCCAGCTCGCGGCCCCCCACAAAAAACTCGAACCGCTCGGTTACGGCCGGGTTGGTGTCACTGCGTCGGGCCAACGGTGACACCTCAGTCGGGTACTCGGTAATGAAGGTCGGCTGATCGAGACGGTGCTCGACTGTTTTCTCGAAAATTTCAATCTGGATTTTACCCAGCCCGTAAGCATCCTTGACCGGAATACCCAGCTTGTCCGCCACCGCTTTGGCGGCGTCGCGGCTGCTGATATCCTCGGCATTCAGATCGGGGTTGTACGCCAGAATCGAGTCGAACACGCTCAAACGGCGAAACGGTTTGCCAAAATCGTATTCGCTCTCCTGATACTGAATCGTGGTCGTACCCACGACTTCCTGACACAGGTTGCGCAGCATGTCTTCGGTCAGATCCATCAGGTCGTTGTAGTCGGCATAGGCCTGGTAGAATTCAATCATGGTGAACTCGGGGTTGTGTCGGGTGGACAGCCCCTCGTTGCGGAAATTGCGGTTGATTTCATACACCCGTTCAAAACCGCCCACCACCAGGCGCTTGAGATACAGCTCTGGCGCGATACGCAAATACATATCCATGTCCAGGGCGTTGTGGTGAGTGATAAACGGCCGCGCGGTGGCACCCCCGGGAATGGTCTGAAGCATGGGGGTTTCCACCTCCATAAAGTCCCGACCATTCATATAGCGGCGAATAAAATCGATACAACGTGAGCGCAATCTGAAGGTATCGCGCACGTCCGGGTTGACGATCAGATCGACGTAGCGCTGGCGGTAGCGCAACTCCTGATCGCTCAGGCCGTGATATTTCTCAGGCAGTGGCCGCAGGGATTTGGTCAGCAGCTGGTATTCGTCCAGAGTGACATACAGGTCGCCGCGTCCGGACTTGCTCAGGGTGCCTTTGACCCCGACGATATCGCCGATGTCCCAACCGCCCCACTGGTCGCGCAAGACCTGCTGCGCGGCCTTGTCGGCGTACAGCTGGATACGACCGCTGGCGTCCTGCAGCACCATGAAGGGGCCGCGCTTGGCCATTACCCGTCCGGCGACGCTCACCACCTTGCCCATATCTTCGAGCGCCTCTTTGCTCTGCTCACCAAATTCGGCCTGCAGATCAGCACTCTCATGCTCGCGACGAAAGTTGTTCGGAAAGGGATTGCCCTGTTCGCGAATACTCGCCAGTTTGGCGCGCCGTTCGGCAATCAGTTTGTTCTCGTCCTGGGCGGTCTGGGTGTCTTTGCTCATAGAGTGCACTACCGATAATTTCGATCGTTAGAAAAGTCAGTGCCGGCCTTAGAGGCCGGCCTTCAAACTGGCGACAATAAATTGATCCAAACCGCCGTCAAGCACGGCCTGGCAATTGCTGGTCTGGACGTTGGTGCGCAAATCCTTGATGCGCTGATCGTCCAGCACGTAGGAACGAATCTGGCTGCCCCAGCCGATATCGGCTTTGTTGTCTTCCAGAGCCTGTTTGGCTTCGTTGCGCTTGAGCATTTCCTGCTCATACATGCGAGCGCGCAGCATCTTCATGGCCCGGTCCCGGTTCTGGTGCTGGGAACGTTCGCTCTGGCAGCTCACCACGATCCCCGTAGGTCCGTGAGTCAGGCGCACGGCCGAATCGGTTTTGTTGACGTGCTGACCGCCGGCGCCACTGGCCCGGTAGGTGTCTACACGGAGATCCGCCGGATTGATGTCAATTTCGATATCGTCGTCGATCTCGGGAGAGACAAACACCGAGCAGAACGAGGTGTGGCGGCGATTGCCCGAGTCGAAGGGCGACTTGCGTACCAGGCGATGGACGCCGGTTTCGGTGCGCAACCAACCAAAGGCGTACTCGCCTTCAAAGCGGATGGTGGCACTTTTGATGCCTGCCACTTCGCCCGCCGAGGCCTCCTCAAGGGTGGTTTTAAAGCCCTTGTCCTCGCCCCAGCGCAAGTACATACGCAGAACGATTTCGGCCCAATCCTGAGCCTCGGTGCCACCCGAACCCGACTGGATATCCAGGAAGGCATTATTCGGGTCCATTTCGCCGGAGAACATCCGACGAAACTCCAGGGTTTCAAGCTGGGCGTCCAGGGCATCGATTTCGCCTGTGACCTCGGCCACACTGGCCTCATCGCCTTCATCGGCCGCCATTTCCAGCAACTCTCGGCAGTCGGCCACGCCGGTCTGCAGATCTTCGATGGTTTTTACCACCGTTTCCAGGGAGGCGCGCTCGCGCCCCAGGGCCTGCGCCCGGTCCGGGTCTTCCCAGACCCCCGGCTCACTCAGCTCCAGTTCAACTTCAGTCAAACGCTCTTTTTTATGAGCGTAGTCAAAGATACCCCCTAAGCACATCGGTGCGCTCAGCGAGGTCTTTCAAGCGGTTTAACAGTGGATTGATTTCCATAAATAGCCAATCACCTAAGTCTGTCGGCGGGAGGGTAAAGAAAGGGAGGCATTCTACCTTAGCGGGCCGCTTTCACCAAATGGCAAAAGGGCCCGCCGGGACGGGTGGAGGCGGGAGCGTCAGACGCCGATATTTTTCAGGGTTATCATGATTTCGCGCAGCACCGCGCTGGTACGCGGGTGCTCCTCTTCCATGTCTTCAATCAGCAGCTCCATGGTTTCCAGCATCGCCGGATCCGGTGGCGCCTTGGCGCCGGCCGGGTGGATATGTCGCTCCACGTCGTCCAGCAAGCGCCGCTGGGCTTCGCTCGGTTGGTCGTCGCCGTACATATCGTGCAGCTCGCCAATCAGGGTTTTGATGCGTTGCTGGGGCATAGGCGGTTTTCCTCGCGGTTGTTGACTATAGTGACAGTATAGCAACCCCTTGACCGGATGTGGCACCGATCACGCCAGTTCCCGTAACACTTTGCCTGGCGGCGTGGTGACCACTGAGCGGCAGCCCGCCACGCCCAAGCCCGATACCAACGCCGCTCCGGCCAAAGGCCCTGCGATCCAGAGCCAGTAATGGGGGCGCACCGGAATCTCCAGCACAAACAACTGCAACCCCATCAGCAGCACTTCGGCGCCGACAATGGCAATCACGCCGGCGAGCACGCCGAGGATAGCGAACTCGTAGAACACGCTACCGAGAATCAACTGGCGCCGGCTGCCCAGCGCACGCAACAAGGCCGACTCCTGACGCCGAGCCGCGAGGCTACCGTTGACCGCCGCAAACAACACCAGCACGCCGCCAAACAGGGTCATCCACAACACCAGCTGCACCGCATTACTCACCTGGGTGATCACCCGCTGTACCTGCTCAATGATACGATCCAGTTCCATCACCAGAATGGTCGGGTATTGGCGCAACAGCTGATTCAAAAACGGCTTATCCTCCGCAGGCAGATACATGCTCGTAATGTACGTGGGCGAGAATTCATCGAGTGCGCCGGGTTCGAAGATGAAATAGAAATTCGGCCGCATGCTGTTCCAGTCGAGGGTGCGGATACTGGCGACTTCGGCACGCAGCTCCAATCCGCCCACCGAGAAGCGCAGCCGATCACCCAACGCGAGCCCCAGTCCCGTGGCCGCATCCAATTCAACCGACACCCCGGGCAGGTCGGCATCCGAACGCTGCCAGTCATCCCACCAGAGGCCCTCAATAATTTCGTTGTCTTCCGCGAGGCTGTCGGTCCAAGTCAGATTGATTTCCCGGCGCAGGGTATTGTGCTCCAGATCCAGCTCGCGCGCGTTGTTGTCATTGATCTCGGTGAGTCGCCCACGCACCATCGGATAGAGCGGCTGGCGCTCAATATTCTCATCGTCGAGCAGCCGCTGGATTGGCGCTACCTGATGTTCGGGAATATTGACCAGAAAATGGTTCGGCGCCCCCTCGGGCAAAGTCGCCTGCCACTCCGCCACCATGGAGGTGCGCACCACCAGGAGCGTGAACAGCAGCATCAGGGCCACCGAAAACACCGCTATCTGAATCAGACTTTCGGCACGCCGGCGCTGCAGACTGGCCACCGCCAGACGCCAGATGCTGCCGGCACTGGCACCAATACGCCGGCTCAAACTGAGCAGTGCCAGGGCCAACCCGAGGGTAATCAGCAACACCACCAAGAGCGCCGCGAGCACACTCAATGCCAGTGCCAGGTCTCTTGAGAAAAGTGCGACCAGCACCACGACCGCAAGCGCGGCGAAAAACAATTGCCAGGAGGCTTCCAGCCGGTTCGGCTCCAGCTCCCGACGCAAAACTTTGAGCGGCGGCACGCCGGGCAAAAACCACAGGGCCGGCAACGCGAAACACACCAAAGCGATGACGCCGGTGAGCAGGCTGAACACATAGGGGTAAAAACCTGGTGCCAGCAACTGCACTTCAAAACCGGACTGAATCCCCCAGGCGATCGCGCGCTGGGCGATTTCCGCCAATACCAAGCCTATCAGCGAGGCGCCCGTCGCCAGTACCAATAGTTGCGTCAAATACAAGCGACGCACCTGCCCGGCACCGGCGCCGAGACTTTTCATCAGCGCCACCTGATCCTCATGGCGCTCGGCAAACTGACGCGCCGACAAGGCAATGGCCACCCCGGCCAGCAGCACACCGATGACCGCCGCGAGCAATAAAAAACGCTGACCGGTGTCCAGGGTGTTGGTCAACCCCTGCTGAGCCGTACGCAGGTCGATAATGCGCTCGTGCTCACCCAACGCCTCTTCCAACCATTCCACACCCTGACGCAGGACCGTATCGCTGTCGGCGGCAAGCAACCACTGGTAGGTCACCCGGCTGCCGGGCTGGATGACTTCCGTGCGCTCGAGGTCCTCCAGATTCATCAACAGGCGCGCGCCCATGGCGTTAAACGGGTTGCCGCCATCGGGCTCACGCACCAGAATACGGGTCACCGTCAGTTCGTACTCGCCCACGCCGACGGTATCCCCCAGAGCGATATCCAGCAGCGGCAACAGCCGCCCATCCACCCAGGCCTCCCCCGGCGCGGGCACGCCCTCGGCCACCACGTTGCCGTCGGCGGCAAAGGCGCGCTCGTTGACCACCAGATTACCCCGCAAAGGGTAACGCTCGTCCACGGCCTTGATCCCTGCCAGATACATTTCTTCGCCGGCGAACACCATGGAGGAGAAGGTCACCGCCTGGCTCTGCTGCAAACCCCGGGCCTCGGCTTCGGGAAACCAGTCCGGATTGATCGGGCGCGAGCTGCGCACCACCCGGTCCGCGCCCAGCAACGCATTGCTTTCCTGAATCAGGCTGCGTTCGAGACGATCGGTAAACAGGGCGATGGCGCCCACCACACCCACGGCAATCACCAACGCCAGACCGAGCAGCTTCAGCTCGCCACTGCGCCAGTTGCGCCATAACAACCGCAATGCCAGCATGCTCACGCTCCCTGCAACTCGCCCGCGGTCAGTTCGACCCGGCGCCCACAGCGTTCGGCCAGGCGCTCCTCGTGAGTGATCAGAAGCAGCGTAGTGCCCTGCTCGCGGTTGAGCTCAAACAAAAGATCGATGATCTTGGCGCCGGTGACGGTGTCCAGGTTGCCCGTGGGCTCATCAGCGAAAAGTACCCGGGGCTGGCTGGCAAAGGCACGGGCGATGGCGACCCGCTGCTGCTCACCACCCGAGAGCTGGGGCGGGTAGTGGCTCAGGCGCTCACTCAAGCCCACGCGCGCGAGAAACTCCCGGGCGCGCTCGCGGGCGCCACTGACGCCGCGCAATTCCAGCGGCAACATGACATTCTCGAGCGCACTCAAGCCCGGCAACAGTTGAAACGATTGGAAAATAAAGCCCACATGATCGGCGCGCACCTTCGCCCTGCCCTCCTCGTCGAGGGTGGTCAACTCCCGACCCGCAAGGGCCACGCTGCCACTGGTGGGCGTATCCAGCCCCGCGAGAATACCCAGCAGGGTCGACTTGCCGGAACCCGAAGGTCCGGTGATCGCCAGACTCTCGCCGTCCGCTACCGAAAGGCTGACCCGATGCAAAATCTGCAGCTCGCCCTCAGCGGTTGTTACCCGCTTCTCAATATCACGAGCATCCACCATCAATGTGCCGGTCATTCACTGTTCCTCAACTTTTTCCAATTTGTGCGGACTAAACGGTATCATGACTTACGCCCAACCCTCTTCAACGGATGCTTGCGATGACAAGATACTTGCGACTGCTGCTGTGCCTGTTAATTCCCCTGAGCCTTTCCCTGCCCACCTGGAGCGACGATCGCCCCGTGATTCTGGTGATGGGTGACAGCCTGAGCGCCAGCTACGGTATCGATCAAGAGGATGGCTGGGTCACACTGCTGGCAGCGCGCGTGCGTGAAGACCACCCGCACCGGGTGATCAACGCCAGCGTCAGCGGCGAAACCACAGGCGGTGGCCTGGCGCGCCTGCCGGCCCTGCTGGACAACCATCAACCAGACATCGTGATACTTGAACTCGGAGGCAACGACGGCTTGCGTGGCCATCCGATTGGCGGCATGAAGCGTGAACTGGCGGCCATGATCGAACAAAGCCAGGACGCTGGTGCCGAGGTTCTGCTGGTGGGCATACAGATCCCGCCCAACTACGGTTCGCGCTATACCCGCCAGTTTGCCGAAACCTTCCCGGCCCTGGCGCAGGAGTACCAGATTCCTCTGGTGCCCTTCCTGCTCGAAGGTGTCGCGACCGTCGAAGGCATGATGCAGGACGACCGCATCCACCCCACCGCCGCGGGTCAACCGATCATGCTTGAGCACGTCTGGGAGCAACTGGCGCCGATGCTGGATGGCGCTCAGTGATTGCCGCTGGGAGCACCCAGGGGCTCCAGATAATCCACCAGCAACTGCACTGACTGACGCCCCCGGTACTCATTGACGTCGAGCTTGTACGCCAGGCGCACGCGCCGAACCTGCTGATCGGGCCACTGAGCCAGGTCGACATTGAAAGCAATAGCATCCAGGGCCTGTCGGCCCTGCTCGTCCGGGCTCACCACCAGTTTCAGGTGCTTTTCACCCACCAGGCGCTGCTGAATCACCGTGAACTCACCGTCGAACAGCGGCTCGGGAAAATGCTGCCCCCAAGGGCCAGCCTGGCGTAGCTGACTGGCCAAATCCAAACTGAAATCAGCGGCGCTCAGCTCCCCATCGGTGATGACCTCGGCCGCCAGGTCCTCATCGGTCAGTTGGCGCCGGACTTCAGTATCGAAGGCTTGCTGAAACTCGTCGAAGTGTTCGCGCTTGAGACTCATCCCCGCCGCCATGGCGTGGCCCCCAAATTTCTGCAGCAGGTGCGGGTGACGTGCCGCCACCGCATCGAGCGCATCGCGAATATGCAATCCGGGAATGGAGCGCGCTGAACCTTTGATCTCACCGTCGCCAGCATCAGCAAAGGCAATGGTCGGGCGGTGATGGCGGTCCTTGATACGCGAGGCCAGAATGCCAATCACCCCCTGGTGCCAGCTGCCATCGTACAAACACAGGCCCCACGGCAATTCGCCCTGCTGTTCGCCCAGAACCCGCTCCAGCATCGCCTGAGCCTCCTGCTGCATACCGCTTTCAATGGCTTTGCGGTCGCGGTTGAACTCATCCAGCTCCAGGGCCATTTCCCGGGCCAGGGCGTCGCTCTCGCACATGAGACACTGGATGCCCCGGGCCATGTCGTCCAGGCGCCCAGCGGCGTTGAGGCGCGGGCCGATGGCAAAGCCCAGATCGGCAGCTACCAACCGGTGGGGCGAGCGTCCGGCCACTTCCAGCAGCGCCCGGATGCCCGGACGCGCCAGACCGGCCCGAATCCGCTCCAAACCCTGAGCCACCAGCAGACGATTATTGCGATCGAGCGGCACCACGTCGGCAACGGTCCCGAGCGCGACCAGATCCAGGTAATCCACCATCTTGGGCTCGGGGATGCCTGCTTCGGCAAACCACCCCATTTGACGGAGTTCGGCCCGCAGTGCACTCATCACATAAAAAATCACCCCAACCCCGGCCAGGTGCTTGCTCGGAAAAGGGCAGCCTGGCTGGTTGGGATTCACAATGGCCTCGGCAGGGGGCAATTCCTGCCCCGGCAGATGGTGATCGGTAACCACCACCGCAATACCCCGCGCCTGCGCCGCACGTACCCCCTCAAGGCTGGAAATGCCGTTATCCACGGTGACGATCACATCCGGCGCCATCGCAGCCGCCACCTCGACAATCTCGGGGGTCAGGCCGTAGCCGTATTCAAAGCGGTTGGGTACCAGATAATCAACCTCGCGCAGGCCCATGGCCTTGAGCGCGAGGACCGCCAACGCCGAGCTGGTGGCGCCGTCGGCATCAAAATCCCCGACCACCAACACTTTCGCGTCCGCCACAACGGCGTCGGCGAGCAGACTGACAGCCTCGTCCATGCCTTTAAACTGCGGACGCTGAAGGTATTTAAGCTGGTAATCGAGTTCTTCGGGGGAGGCAATGCCCCGCGCCTGGTAGACGCGAGACAGCACCGGAGGCAGGTTGTCGGCCACTATGGCAGAGCCCTGAGGCTCGCGCCGACGAATCAGTTTTTGCATAGTATCCTGATAGGGTTATTGCTCGCCCATGGCCCAGCGGATACCCCCGAGGATATGGCGCATAAACAGCGGCTCCTCGAAGCTCTCACTGGTGTGGCCACCGGCGGTGTAAAAAGAACGGCCGCCATCGTAATTGTGATACCAGGCGATCGGGTGATGTTCACCGTGCCGGCCGCCCTCAAAGGTGTTGCCATCGAGATTCATGATCACAGTGACGTCGTCATTGAAATTCTTGAAGTTGTACCACTCGTCGTAACGCTCCCAGCGATTACCGTCCAGCTCTTCACGCAGAAAAGCGGTCGATGGGTGCTCGAAGGTGAGCACGACCTTCTCTGCGGTCTGGTTGTGCGGATGGTTTCTGAATTGCGCGCCCACCAACTTGTTATACCAAGGCCACTCGTACTCGGTGTCCGTGGCCGAGTGAATGCCCACAAAGCCGCCCCCAGCGCGAATATAGCCTTCAAATGCTTTGCGCTGTGCGTCGTTAAACAAGGTTCCCGTGGTGCTCAGAAACACCAGCGCATCGTAGGTGCTGAGAATTTCCGGGGTAAACAGCGCCGCGTTCTCGGAAATATCCACCATGATGCCCTCACGCTCCCCCATCTCGAGCAGCGCTTTCTGGCCATCGATAATGGACTCGTGACGCCAGCCACTGGTTTTGGAGAAGACCAGAATGCGCGGGTGGTGTTCAGCCAATGCGGGTTGAGACAGCAGGCTGGCAATCAGCGCCAGGGCCAGGGCCAGAAAAAGGGAGACAGACACCTTGTGACTGTACAGCATAGTGAACTCCTGTTATTGACATAATGGGCCCGCAACTTATGAGGACTATATGACCACAAGCCAGAGTCCGATTCAACTGCCACATACGCGCAGAACGATTGTTCAGTGTAAAGCTGTGCTAAGCCGATCCGCGCCTCCGGAGGGAGGCGCGGCCCAGACTAAGGGCGAATATTACGGCTGATAAAGTCCTGTACCTTGGCGATGTCATGATCCAGAACATCATAGCGCTCCTCGCGCTGAAACAGGTCCGCCATATGGTGAGGCAATGCCGGGTCGCTATCCTGCCCCGCTTCGCGCACTGCATCCGGAAATTTGGCGGGATGGGCAGTGGCCAGACACACCATGGGCACGTCTTTGCGCCGACGGGTCTGGCGCGCCGCTTCGACGCCAATGGCCGTGTGCGGATCAAGCAGGTACTCACAGTGATCAAAGACATCACGAATCACTTCCACAGTGCGCTCGTCACTCACCCGATGACTGCTGAAAAGGGATTGCGCTTTTTCCAGTGCCGCGTTGTTCAGGGTCATGGTGCCAGACTTGAAGTCATCCATCAGTTGGCGAATAGCGTCACCGTCGCGATCGTAAAGATCGAACAGCATCCGCTCAAAGTTACTCGACACCATGATATCCATACTCGGCGACAGAGTGTGCTCGAGCTGGTGCTTACTGTGGTCATTGTCACTGATACAGCGGTGCAGGATATCGTTGCTGTTGGTGGCGACCACCAACTGGTCAATGGGCAGCCCCATGCGCTTGGCGAGGTAGCCGGCAAAAATATCACCGAAGTTACCCGTGGGTACCGAGAAGGCCACCGGGCGGTGAGGCGCGCCCAGCGCAATACCCGCGTAAAAATAGTAAACGATCTGGGCCATGATGCGCGCCCAGTTGATCGAGTTGACTGCCACCAATTGGCGGTCTTCCGGCAGGAACGACTGGTCGGCAAAACTGGCTTTGACCATGTTCTGGCAATCGTCGAAGTTGCCTTCAAGCGCAATGTTGTGGACGTTGTCTTCGAGCACCGTCGTCATCTGGCGACGCTGCACTTCCGACACCCGCTGGTAAGGATGCAGAATAAAGATGTCGATATTATCGCAACGGCGACAGCCTTCGATCGCGGCCGAGCCGGTATCGCCGGAGGTCGCCCCCATCACCACCACTTTCTGGTCGCGTTTTTTCAGCAGGTGATCAAGCAAGTGACCGAGAAACTGGAGCGCGAAGTCCTTGAAGGCCAGGGTCGGCCCCTGAAACAATTCCAGGACCCACTCGTTGTGTCCGGTCTGCACCAGCGGGGCGATCGCATCGTGACGAAAGCTGCTATAGGCCTCAGCGATAATACGCTTGAGTTCGGTGTCGCTCACGGCTCCATCAACAAATGGCGCCATCACTTTGAACGCCAATTCCTGATAGGACAGGTTAGCCCAGGAGGCGATTTCCTCCTGACTGAACGACGGCAGGGTTTCCGGCACGTAGAGTCCACCATCCGGAGCCAGACCCGTAAGAACCACTTCTTCAAAGGTCAGGGCCGGAGCCTGACCGCGCGTGCTGATGTATTTCACGTTGTTAACCTGTGTGCAGTGTCAATGACGATGGAGCCATTACTTCAAATATTCCACGCGAATACGCGTGACCGGGCTGGTGATGGAGCTGAGGGCTTCGATCTTGATGATCGCATCCATCAACTGCTTCTCCAGAGCGCGGTTGGTCAGCAGGATCAAGGGCACGATTTCCTCGCCCTCCGGCGCTTCCTTTTGAATCAGGGCTTCAATACTGATCCCGGAATCGCTGAGGATCTGGGCAATCTGTGACAGAACCCCTGGGCGATCCAGCGCCGACATGCGCAGATAATACGCTGTTTCAATATCTTCCATGGGCAGGATGACTTTGTCCCGCAGCGAGTCCTGATGGAAACCCAAATGCGGCACCCGGTGTTCCGGAGATGCCGTCAAGGTGCGCGCGACGTCGATAATATCGGCAATCACGGCCGAGGCGGTCGGCTCCGCGCCGGCACCGGCACCGTAGTAGAGAGTCGGACCAACGGCATCGCCCTTTACTACGATCGCGTTCATGACGCCGTCGACATTAGCCAGTAGGCGCTTGGCCGGGATCAGAGTGGGATGCACTCGCAGTTCGATGCCATCGGGGCTGCGCTTGGCAATACCCAGGTGTTTGATGCGATAACCCAGCTCACCGGCGTAGGCCACGTCCTGGGGCGCAACGCGACTGATGCCCTCGGTGAATACCTTGTCGAACTGCAGCGGAATACCAAAGGCAATGGAGGCAAGAATCACCAGCTTGTGGGCCGCATCGGTGCCTTCAACGTCAAAGGTCGGGTCGGCTTCGGCGTAGCCCAGGGCCTGGGCTTCAAGCAGGACATCTTCAAATTCCCGAGCCTTGTCGCGCATCTCGGTGAGGATGAAGTTGCCGGTGCCGTTGATGATGCCCGCCAGCCATTCGATCCGGTTGGCCGACAGGCCTTCACGGATCGCTTTGATGATCGGTATACCACCCGCGACGGCGGCCTCGAAGGCCACAGTGACGCCTTTGGCGTCGGCGGCTTCAAAGATTTCGTTACCGTGCTCCGCAATCAGAGCCTTGTTGGCGGTAACCACGTGCTTGCCGTGTTTGATCGCTGTCAGAATCAGCTCTTTGGCGTCCGTGGTGCCACCAATCAGCTCAACGACAACGTCGACCTCCGGGTTGGTGGCCACTTTGAAAATGTCCGCAACCACATTCAGCGCGCTGACATCACAGTTAGGATTGTCCCGACGCGCGCCAATCTGGCTGATAACAATATCGCAGCCGGCGCGGGCGTTGATGGCTTTGCCGTTGCGCGCCAGTACATTGACTGTGCCGCCGCCGACGGTGCCGAGTCCACAAATACCAAGTCGTACCGGTTTCAAGATAGTGTCTCCCAGATAGCAGGCATGTTTCGAAAGGAATATGAACACCCCCCTAAAAGCGCAGGGGCAAAGGGCGACAACCTTACTGAGGGCCGGGGACGCTGTCAATCACCGCGCCCCACTTTTGCGCGCCCCCGACGGAGCGCCTATAGGCCGAGGCGGCGGGCCAGCTCTTCGGGTGGAACGTAGCCGCCAATCATAGTGCCATCGGCCAACAGAATCGCGGGGGTGCCGGAAACGCCGATCTCGCTGCCCAGGCGGTGCTGGGCTGCCACCGGGTTATCACTGCAGGCCGTCAACTCAACCGGACGCAGGTTCTTGAGTTGATCCATGGTGCCCTGTCGGTCGTCGGCACACCAGGCGGTCTGGAGCTTACGGCCGGACTCGCTGTTGACCCCGGCGCGCGGGTACGCCAGGTAACGGACTTCGATACCCAAATCGGCATAACCGGGCTTGCGCTCACCGCCATCGTTGTACGCGTTAATGTGATTGTGCAGGCGTCGGCAAAAGCCGCAATCGACGTCGGTAAAGACATAGATCACCGCCTTGGTATCACCCGTGGCAGCAAAATTGATGGTGTCACCTTCGTCGAGCGCGGCTACAGCATCGCTGCGCTGCTCTTTCAGATAGGGGTCTTGCACCTGGGTAAAGCCGCCCGCTTGAACATCGTACATATCGCCAAGGACGAAACGGCGACCATCGGGAGTGATATAGAGGGTCGGCCCTCCGGTCACACTCACCTGATAGAGACCGTCAATGGGCGACGGGCGCGGCGTGCCAAACTCAATGTCCGGCCGAGCCTGTTGCAAGCGTTCAGTAATGACCGCTTCCGGCGACGGCTCAGCGGCAACGACCAGCGGCGCCAAAATCCAAAGGCCCATGCCCAACCCACAAGTGACTAAAACTTTCAACATAACGGCTTCCTGTAACTAGCGTGTTCGCGCTGCGCGCATCAGCCTCTGGGATGATGTCGAGCGTGCTCCGATTGCATACGGCTGCGTGCCACATGCGTGTATATTTGAGTGGTAGAGAGATCACTGTGCCCCAACAACAACTGTACGACCCGCAAATCGGCGCCGTGGTTCAGCAGATGGGTAGCAAATGCGTGGCGCAGGGTGTGCGGCGACAACGGCTTGTCGATACCGGCCACCGTTGCCCAGTGCTTAATACGGTGCCAAAAGGTCTGCCGTGTCATCACCTGCCCACGCTGACTGGGGAACAATACCTCAGACGGCCTATTATGCAGCAATTCCGGTCGCGCTTCACGCCCGTAGCGAACCAGCCAGGCCAGGGCCTCCTCCCCCAGGGGCACCAGGCGCTCCTTGCTGCCCTTGCCCATCACCCGCACGACGCCCTGACGCTGGTTGACCTGGCCCGCCTCCAGGCCAACCAGCTCCGAGACGCGCAGCCCGCAAGCGTAAATCACCTCAAGCATGGTCCGATCACGCAGCCCGATGGGCGTCGAAAGATCCGGCGCAGCCAGCAGGCGTTCAACATCGTTTTCGCTCAGAGATTTGGGCAGGGGCTTGGGTAATTTGGGGTTATCGACCTGCGCGAGCGGGTCCACCGACACCCGACCCGCGGCAATCTGATGGCGATAGAAGCCGCGCGCGCACGACAAAAAGCGCGCCGTGGACCGGCTCGACAGCCCCCGGGCGTGGCGCGCTCCCAGGTAATCCAACAGTTCCAGCCCCCCGGCGCTCATCAAATCCAGGCCGCGTTCGGCCAGCCAGAACGCATAGGCCTGCAAATCCCGGCGGTAGGCACCCAGGGTATTGTCACTCAGCCCCTTTTCCATCCAGGTGGCATCCAGGTAGGACTCGATCTCGCGACTGCCTGGCGCGTCACTGGTCGGCGGTACGGGAGGTCTGGGCATGGGGGAAATCTCGCTCGCGGAACAACTCGATTATCGATCGCTTATTGTGCCACAGATACAAAAAAGCCGGGGCAGAACACTGCTCCGGCTTTTTCGTTGGTTTGCGATGCCCGCCAGGCGGGCACACATTAACCCAGCTTTTCTTTAATACGCGCTGCCCGACCGGTCAGGTCACGCAAGTAGTAGAGCTTGGCCTGACGCACGTCACCACGACGCTTGACCTGGATGCTGTCAACCAGGCGACTGTGGGTCTGGAAAGTACGCTCAACACCCACACCGTGGGAAATCTTACGCACGGTAAAGGCTGAGTTCAGGCCGCGGTTGCGCTTGGCAATCACCACACCTTCGTAAGCCTGCAGACGCTCACGGTTACCTTCGGTCACCTTGACCTGGACCACAACAGTATCGCCGGGAGAAAAGTCCGGCAGATCCTGTTTCAGTTGCTCGTTTTCCAGCTCAAGAATAATTTTGTTAGTCATCGTCAAATCTCCTGGGAGTATGTAGCTTCACAGCTAGCGTTAGTCATTTTCAAGGTCCCGACGATAGTCCGTCAGCAGCCGCTGCTGCTCCTCGGTTAAGGTTTTTGCTTGCAACAAATCTGGCCGTCTTCGCCAAGTCCGCCCCAGCGCCTGTTGTAGGCGCCAGCGCCGAATTCTTTCGTGGTCACCGGAGAGCAACACCTCCGGGACGCAGCGCCCTTCAAACACTTCTGGGCGCGTATAGTGGGGGCAATCGAGCAGCCCCTCGGTAAAGGAGTCCTGCTCCGCCGACTGGGCGTGCCCCAGTGCTCCCGGCAGCAGCCGTGTGAGCGCGTCCACCAACACCATCGCCGGCAGCTCACCGCCACTCAACACATAATCTCCTATCGACCATTCCTCGTCGATCAGGCTGTCCAGCAAACGTTCGTCGATACCCTCGTAACGGCCGGCAACCAGCACAATATTGCCGTAACCGGCCAGGGTTTCAACCCCAGCCTGATCCAGCTTTCGCCCCTGGGGCGAGAGATAGATCACCCGAGCCGATTGGCCAGCCCAGTCTTTGGCTGCGGCGATGGCGTCGCGCAGTGGCTCGACCATCATCACCATACCGGGGCCGCCTCCGTAAGGGCGATCATCCACCGTCTGGTGACGGTCCCGGGTAAATTCCCGCGGGTTCCAGCAGGCCAGATCAATCAAGCCCTGCTTGACCGCGCGCCCAGTAATGCCGTAAGCGGTAATCGCCTCCAACATTTCCGGGAACAAGGTAACCACCGCTATTCTTACGCTGGTGGTCACCGTCTAAAACTCCGGATCCCAGTCCGCATCCAGCTCACCCGCGTCCAGGTCGACCCGTACAACATAGGTCTCCGGCACGTAGGGGATCAAGCGCTCGCGCTGATCCACGCTGTCGGCATCGGGCGCCACCACGAGCACATCATTGGCGCCAGTTTCCAGCAATTTGGTCACCCTCCCCAGGCGCTGGCGGGATCCCTCGAAGACCGAGTACACACTCAGGCCTTCCAGATCGCGCCAGTAAAACTCGCCTTCGGTCAGGGCAGGCAACTGGCTTCGTTCAACCGCAATGATGTTGCCGGTAAACAATGCCGCCTGATCCCGGTCATCAACCCCTTCGATATGGGCCACGTAGCCCTTGCCGTGGGGCCGCCACTCATCAATGACGACCGGCTTCACCCCGTGTGCGGTTTTCAGCTGCCAGGGCTGGTAATCGAATATGGCTTCGGCGGTTTCGGTAAAGGGGTGAATTTTGACCCACCCCTTAACGCCGTAAACCGCCGCTACGCGCCCGACATCAACCAGACCAGAGGACTGCGTGCTCATCGAGCGCCGAACGGCTTACGCCGCCGCTTTTTTGCTTTCTTTTACCAGCTGCGCAACGCGCTCGCTCAGCTGAGCGCCCTGGGAAACCCAGTGCTCAACACGCGCTGTATCCACGCGCAGACGCTCTTCCTGACCACGGGCAACCGGGTTGAAGAAACCAACGCGCTCAATAAAGCGGCCGTTACGGGCGCTGCGGCTGTCGGATACGCTCAGGTGGTAAAACGGACGCTTCTTGGAGCCGCCACGAGACAGACGAATAGTTACCATTTAGGTCTTTCCTGTGTTTTCAAATTTAGCGCCAGCACGGGGCTGGTCACTGCTTAAATCGTTCCGGGGCACCCACCAGGCACAATCAGCGCTCAGGGCGGGTGCGAAAGGCGCGGTATTTTAAGGGATCGAAAGCCGTTTGTATAGCCCAATTGCCCGGGTTTGCACGCCGAGTGGCTCAGGTCATATCCGCAAACCGGTTGGTGAAGGCCAGATTGATAGGCTGACGGTAGCCCGGCAAGCGCACCCCCTGCCCATCCATTTCGATCTGACGCTCATCAATCAGGTTTTCGCCAAAGTGATAGAGGACCCGGAACTCGCCCCGAGAGGCCGCTTTATCATAGGCCGCCGCCTGCGCACGTACGCTCTCGCGGCGCTCGCGATAGGCGCCTATTACCTGCTCACCGTAACGCTTGGCAAGCATGCGTTCGACCACATGGGGGGCCAGGACACTGGCGGTCGCATTGTTGCCGCCAAAGCCCTTGGAGTTCAAGAAAACAACGTCCAGTGGGTCATTGCGGCGCTCCAGGTCCTTGAGCGGGATGTGCAGGCGCTCTCCAAGCACGTCATCCGCCACCCGATCGATGGTTTTTACCCCGGGAATGATACCGTACTTGAAGACCCCCAGGCTGGCGACCAGTTGCTCGCCACTGGCGGCGGACAGAGAGTGCCCGACAAACGCCTTGACCGCCGACACCGGCCACTGCTCGATACCGAAAGTACGCGCTACCTGGTCGAGAATCTCAGACTCGGTCACACGGTTCTGGGGAGTGCTTGAACCATGCGCCTGGACCATGGAGCGGGTGCGCACTGACTCTTCGCCCACAATAGCGCGCGCCGCAGCGACCGCCTTGGCCATGGTGATATAGTTGCCCGCGCCCGGCGCCGAAATCGATTTCTTGAAGCCGTCGGCGTTGATGAAGACGTCGCTGACCGCCCCGTGAATATCCGCCCCCAGTTCGACAGCCAGCGCATCGTCCATCAGCACGACATACTGACTGGCCTCGGCGATGGTAAAGCCACAATTGTCACCAAAGGGACGACTGCTGCGGCGCCAATCCACCTGCTCGGTGTCATCGAGTTTTTTCAGCTTGTCTTCGCTGGCAAGCGCGCCCATGGTGGCGTAGCCATCGATGATTTCCTGGGTGATGGGCGCCTCGGCATTGCCCACCACCGCTAAGCGCACCTTGCCGCTGGCAATATCCTCAACCGCTGCGCGCAAATTGTAGAGAAAGGAGGCACAGGCCCCGGTCAGGGCACTGGTGTGTCCGACGCTGCCGATGAGGTAGGCGTTGATAAAATCGGCGGGCATGGTGTTCAACCCCAGTGGGCACTGCTTGGCGCTCACTCGGCCGCCCTTGAGGCGAGACTGAAGCAAACCGCCCAGACCGTTCTCGTCGAGCTGGCTCATGACGCTGCTCGCGTAGACCCCGACCTGGTCGGGCTCAATAGCATCAGCGACCTGCTGCCAGGCAATACCCATAGACTGGATCGCATCCGACGCGCCGACGACCGCCAACTGCAGCGCGCGCGGGTGAAAGCGGGAATTGTAGTGTGCGCCGGGGTCAAACCCCCGGGGCAGCTGTCCGGCCGATTTGGCGGGAATGTCCCGGTAGCTATCGACCTTGGCTTCAAGCCCCTGGACCAGCGTCACTTTGACCCGGCGCTCACCCAACGGCTCAAGCTGCCAATCCGCCGGCACCGGCTCGGGCAGGTCGCGCTCGGCCATTTCGAAACTCAGGGCTTGGTCATCGGCACCCTGCAGGTTAACCGACTTCTGCCAATGGGCCGCATCGACATCGAAAAAGGTACGCTCGATGCGGCGCACCAAGGTGCCGTCGCGCACCTGACCGGCAAAGTGCTGCTCAATCTCATCGAGGCTGTAGCAGGTGCCCTCGGCATCCCGGTAACCGTCGCCGTCGGTACTGACCAGACCCATCATCACCGCGAGTGCCGCGAGGGTATCCTGACGCTCCTGTGCATCCAGGCTTTCCAGCACCATACGGCGGTAGCCGTGATGGCCAGAACTTCGGCCTGCAGCGTTAACGCCACCAAAACCGACGATAACCGGAAGACGGGACACTACGTGGGACATTCACAAAACTCCTTGCTGGACAAAGATCAGGCCGAGTCTATTCGACTGGGTAGAGTCGTCAGTGTATTAACTATTCATGACATTCGTGACCGTCATACCCGCCATACTTTATGGTAATATGGTCAAACGGCCACAAGTGCCAGTCTGCGGAGGGCAAAATCATGAGCACAAGCACAACCCGCACCCTCGATATCGTTTTTGTCCTGAGTGACAAAATGCTCGCCACCAGCGCCACCCTGCCCATGGAGATGCTGCAGACAGCCGTCAATGCCGCCCGGCGCGAGCGCAACGCCAAGCACCCCCAGTTGAACATTCGTACGGCAGCACTGACCTCAGCCCCGGTCACCACGCTGGCGCAGCTGCGGCTAGCCCCCGATACCACACTCGACACCATAGAAAAAGCCGATATCGTTTACCTGCCCGGGCTGTGGCGCAACCCGCGACCGATCGTGCGCGGTCAGCCGGCCCTACTGGACTGGCTGCGCCAACGCTACGAGCAGGGCAGCCTGCTCAGCGCCGTGGGCACCGGCTGTTGTTTTCTCGCCGAAGCAGGATTACTCCGCGGCAAGGCCGCGACTACCCACTGGCACTATTTCGATCAGTTTCAGAAGGACTACCCGGACGTACAGCTCAAGCGCCAGCACTTTATCACCCAGGCCGGCAATCTTTACACGGCTGCGAGCGTCAACTCGCTCGCGGACTTGACCGTCCACTTTATTCAGCGCCTGTACGGCAAGGCGATTGCCAGTCATGTGGAGCGTCACTTTTCCCACGAGATCCGACGATCCTATGAGAGCAGCGGCTATTTTGAACATGCCCAGAACCCGCACCCGGATGAGGATATTGTGCAAGTGCAGATCTGGCTGCAGGACAATTATTCCCGCCAGGTGAGCTTTGTTGACGTCGCCCGCCAGTTCGGGATGAGTTTGCGCACCTTCAACCGTCGCTTCAAAGCCGCCACCAATCAAGCGCCATTGCGCTATTTGCAGGAAACCCGCATCGCCGTGGCGCGAGATCTTTTGAAGACCAGCAACCTGTCGATTACCGAAATCGGCGAGCGGGTGGGTTATCAGGACACCAGTTATTTTGGTCAGCTGTTTAAAAAACTGCTGTCAGTCACTCCAAGGGAATACCGGGCGACGGTGCGCGCAAAACTGTTTCGCGCTGACTGACAGCGTCACTGCCGAATCAGCTCAAATTGTTGATTGGCACTGTCAGCCTGGCAGGCCCACTGGATGATGTTGGCGCCATCTGCCTGGCTGAGAGCATTCACATCCAGGCACTTTTCACTCTGCCGACCGATAATACGCCAGCGGCCCTCGCCCGAGCTTTGAAACCGGAACTGCTGATTGTGTCCGCCCCAATAGTCCCAAAGCATAATGTTCGCGCCATCATCTGTGGAAAGCGAGTCCACTTCCAGAGCCCTGTGGCTACCCACCAACGGGGAGATTCTATGATAGTCCCCCTCCACCGGTGTGATATTCCATTTCTGACAATCGTTGTTGAGCCACTGCCACTGCTGCACATTAGTGCCATTGGCCGCATCACAGCTGGTCGTATCGAGCGCCTTGCCGCTGTGCACTGGCACTATCCGATAGATGCCATCAACCGTGCCGTTAGTCCCCGACCCGCCACCGCCTGGCGCACTGCCGACCGGGGTGCAACCAGAGACATTGATACTTGAGCTGTCAGTGCGGACCAGCTGACAATTTGGGTTGCCATTGGCTACCGAACCACTGAGCACGTGAGTATCCGACGCGTCTTCAAGAAAAATCCCGTGCGAACCGGTGTCGGCAATATCGACACTGTTGATGGACGTTCCGCGACTGCCTGAGACACTGAAGAACCCGCGCCCGGAATTGCGCGAATAGACGCTGTTGACCATGACGTTGGGGCCATTGTTGTTGGCCACGCGGAAAGTTGCATACCCGCCAGTGGGGTTGTTGTAATGGCCCACCACATTGCCCACCGTGCCATTGCGAGAGTTGTTCAACAGCACCCCCGAACCACCATTGTGAGTCACGGTCACATCACCGATGGTAAAACCCTCAACACCGTAAGTTTCTAGCCCGTGAGTACGCGCACCGCTGATCTCAATAGTTCCAGCCACGGTCAAGTCGCTCGCCGGGCCGGTCGAGTCGTCTACTCGAATACCCAGTCCAACCGGGTTGTTGTCATCCAGATCCATGGTGATATTTTCGAGCAAGACCTGGGAGCAGCCGCGAAACCAAATACCGTAACGAGGGTTGCCCGTCACCCGGAGGTTGCGCACCGTAATCTGGTCGCGCCGGTCACAGTAAACGGGCACCACCAGATCCCCGCCATTGGCATGCAGCGTGTGACCGTGAAAGTCCAGAGTCTGCCCCGCCTGTGGGCGAATCGCATAAACATTACCACCGTCTGGACCACTCTCACCGGAATTGCGAATGTTGATGGTGACAGCACCGGCATTATCAATGGCCGCATTGATCGCGTCGAAATAACGCGCCCCCTGGTAAACGGTTTCGCCGTTGACCCTCGCCCACCACTGACCGTCGGTGCGAGTCACCTCCCCGTTAGCCCAGAGCCCGGGGGATGC
The DNA here is from genome assembly GCF_003259155.1 of Marinimicrobium alkaliphilum. Lineage (GTDB taxonomy): Bacteria > Pseudomonadota > Gammaproteobacteria > Pseudomonadales > Cellvibrionaceae > Marinimicrobium_A > Marinimicrobium_A alkaliphilum. The sequence continues at coordinate 395,017 of NZ_QGMQ01000001.1, read as the reverse complement.
GCTGATAAATCCCAGAAAAACCAGAAGCCGCAAGGGCCGTATCATTGACAGACACATACACTCTCTCCTGTTATTGTTGCCATTATTGGAGATGACCGAACGGAAGCCATCGGCCACCTTGCCGACGAGAGGTACTACGCGGGACAAGCAACCCACCTAAGCCGGAATGAAGACCCTACCTCAGCCCCGGCTCTATTTGTATGACATATAAGCCGAATTGTGACGCTCTTCACGGGTCTTACCGGGATCTGGCGTCGGACTCGCCAAAAAGCAAAAAGCCCGCCGTGTAAGGCGGGCTTCTTCACCAGGTTAATGTTGACCTGCTAACGCGCACTCAAGCCGCGTGGCTTTTGTCCTCGACGGCGCGCGTCTCGGCACGGGTATCAGTGCCAATTTCAATGGTGCGGGGTTTTAACCGCTCGGGAATTTCACGCACCAAGTCGATGTGCAGGAGCCCGTTTTCACAGCTGGCGCTCTTCACTTCAACGTGGTCGGCAAGCTGAAAACGACGTTCGAAAGTGCGTGCGGCAATACCCTGATGCAGGTACTGGCGCTCTTGTTCGTCGTCGTTTTTACTGCCGCTGACCGTGAGCGTGTTTTGATTGACCTCCAGGGTCAACTCTGAGCGATCAAAACCGGCAACCGCCATGGTAATACGGTATTTGTCTTCGCCAGTCAGCTCAATGTTGTAGGGCGGATAACTGGGTTGGCTCTGCTCGTTACGACTCAGGTTATCGAGCAGACTCGCCATACGATCGAAGCCGATGGCAGAACGGTACAGGGGAGAAAAGTCTAATGTACGCATCACTATATCCTCTTGTAGAGCAATATATTTAAAGGTGCCCGTCCGTAGACCGGGCTGGTTATCAGCACCCCTCCTATGAGCGGGTACACCTTTTATCTGGGGTTGCGCAAAAAACTTTTCAAGCTTTTTCTCAAAAAAATTATCCGTTTTTTTTCACCACATCAGCGAGCGCATCCGGCAGCCAAGGGTACCGGAACTCATAGCCATTGGACTCCGCAACTTTGGGCAGCACCCGCTGACTCGCCAGCAAAAGTTCATCCGCCAGCTCTCCCATCAGCAAGCGCAAGGCAAACGCCGGCACCGGAAAAATCGCCGGCCGGTTCACCGCCTTGCCGAGCGCACGGGTAAAGGCCCGATTGGTCACGGGATGCGGAGCCGTGCCGTTGATCGGCCCCTCCAGTTCGGCATTTTCCAGCGCCCAGAGAATCAGGCCTACCAGATCGTCCCGGTGAATCCAGGACATCCATTGTCGGCCGTTCCCCAGGCGCCCGCCCAGCCCCAAACGAAAGGGCAACAGCATGGACTTGAGGGCACCCCCATCGCGACCGAGAACGATCCCCGTACGCACCGTGCATACCCGAGTGCCCTGCTCGGCAAATGCCATGGCTTCGGCTTCCCAGTCGCGACACAGCTCGGCTGCGAAACCGGTACCCGACGGGCTCTGCTCGTCCACCGGCGCCTCGCCGGCATTGCCGTAGTAGCCAACGGCGCTGCCATTGATCAGCACCGCCGGAAATTGCCCGCGCTCGCCGCAGTGGCGCCGCAAATCCTCTGTGGTACCAATACGACTGCGGCGGAACTCCGCCTTGCGGGCACGGGTCCAGCGACGGCTGGCCAAGGGCTCCCCAGCCAGATTGATAACTGCATGAACGTCCTCTACCGGCCAATCACCGACACAGGTGACCCCCTCACCCAGAAGCGCCCGTGCCCGCTCGGGCGAGCGACTCAACACGGTCACCCGGTACCCTTGCCGGTTCAGCTCGCGGCACAAGGGCACCCCGACAAAGCCGGTGCCGCCCGTAACCAGCACGGATTTTTCCGTCTGTGATTGCATGCTGTTCCCCTCTAGTGGTCGGCACTGCCCAAACGGCAAGTGCCTATAAAAATGCTAGACTCAAATCAGTATTACAGCAACGTTATAGGAGCGCCCATGCCCGATTACACTGTTCTTTTGGTCGCGGTTGACCTGTCCGAAGAGGCCAACCAGGTGATCGAAGGCGCGCTGCGAGCCGCCAATCAGGACGCCAGCCACATCCACTTGGCCCATGTGGCTGAGCACCCTGTCACCGGTATCGGCGAGCTGATTGGCAGAAACCACCGGGCAACGGATTTTCAGGTACGTCAAAAGGTGTACCCCGGCCTCAAAGCTCTGGCCGACGCCCATGGCATTCCGGCGAACAATCTGCATATTCTTCTGGGCGAGCCCGCCGACGAACTTCACGCACTGGCGGAGAAGATGCACACCGAGCTGATTGTGTGCGGCAGTCACGGCCGCAAAGGGTTTGAGCTGCTCCTGGGGTCGACCGCAACCCGCCTGCTCCACGGCGCAAGCTGCGACGTCCTGACAGTACGTATTCAGGCCGAAGGCTAGATCAGCATGCCTGGTGAGACGCCGAAAACAACATGCGGGAACCCGGGATCTTGATCCAGGTCAGGAATGGGGCGAACCGTTGAAATTTTGGCTCGCAATCCATCGATGGCAGCTTGAATTTTTTCGGAAAAGGTCCACTATTGTAGTGAGGGCGGCATAACGGCACAGCCCGCTGGCAGCCGAAACCGCCCCTTATACTCAGTAAGGAGGTAATCCCCGATGAAATCTGCTGTCGATGTCGTGTACCGCGACTTGGACGCTTCTCCGGCGCTCAACGAAATCATCAACGAAAAAGCTGAAAAGCTGACGCGCTTTTCCGACCAGATTATTTACAGCCGGGTTGTGCTCGACGTACCGCACAACCACAAGCACAAAGGCAAACAGTATCGGGCATCCATTGAGTTGGACCTGAAGGGCCACCCGATCAAGGTTGCGCGGGACGATGAATCGATTCACACAGCCGTACGCGAAGCTTTCAGTACAGCAGAACGCAAAGTGAAAGAACTGGCGGAGCGCGAGCGCGATCAGCGCCACGCCCATTGACGCAGGGTTAAACCCAAAACGATTTCAATTCACTGTCCACTCGACAGTGCGGGCTGACAGTTTTCCTGGGGCCCATCAAAAAAGCCGGCACACGATGTGCCGGCTTTCTTTTTGGTCGGAATGTCAGAGCCTTCAGGCCGCCTGTTCGTCCGCCAAGCGCTTGGCCATGGCATCCACCAAGCGATTAAAGTTGGTCATGGATTGCAGGTGGGCGTAGATTAACTCCATGCCATCGCGCTTGAACAGATCCAGCGCCGCCTCGTCACTGATTTTCTTTAACTTCTCACGGCTGACAGCGTAGAAACCGGCCAGATTCAAGTTGGCATTTTCGTGCCCCTTGAACTGCACATTGGCTTCCATCGGCTCAAGCAGATCCAACTGATGCAGCTTGTCACAGAAAGTACGGGTCAACTCAACGCGATACTGGTAATCCTTGAGGAAGTCGACCAGCTTTTTCATCATCTCTGACTGCTCGCCTTGTTCGTCAAACAAGCGGTCGCCTTTGGCGCCAGTTTTATCCCAGCCCTTGTAGGTGTCGTCGATGCACAGGGTAAAGTTCTCCTGCTTGGAGTCAGAAGCGAACACAAACGGGTAACGACGGATAAAAGCCGGAATATAGCGCGTGGTCAGGCGGTTTTTGTCATTGAGCATCAGGTTCTGACCCTCTTTGAGACCCATGACCGCCAGGGGCGTGTACTCACCCTCATTCTTGTTACGGGCAAAGATGACCGGATACTCACCACCTGCGTGGGGGATCTCGGTCGCCACCAGGGGCACAGAGTTCATATGGCTGACAAAAGCGTGATCTTCAACACTCACGGACCAGTCGCGATGAGCCTCACTGGATACCGGAACAACATTGTCGTAAATCAGAAGTTGCTTAGACACAAGAGTACCTCTTTGTTATTTATGTGCGCGAACGCGTATTTTCATTGAAGGCTGTGATACTAGCACGATCGGCTCCCGATGCCACCCACCGAGCTACCAAACGGCCCTTCCGGCATCAAAACACGCATTGCAGCGATCAAATTTCACGCAAAATGATGTCTTTAACGCCCATAGGGGGTTAAAAGCCGCGAAACCTACTCTTCAGACCAGGGCGTCTGCCGGGTGCGCTTGACCGCATTCACCCGCCGATGCAGAGCCGCCTTGGCCATCATATGAGCACTGACCGGGGCGGTCACAAACAGGAACAGGGTGATCAGCACCTCCTGCGCAGAGATCCCTTCCTTGATGACACTGAAGTAGATCATCGAGCCCAGCAGCGTGCAGCCCACCCCCAGGGTGCTGGCTTTGGTGGGCGCATGCAGGCGCGTGTAGAAGTCCGGAAAGCGCACGAGCCCGAGTGTCCCGAGCAGCGCCACCAGGGCACCGACCAACAGGAACACGGCGATCAGCAACTCCAGGACCCAGGGTATGGCCACGTCAGTCATTCGATCACGTCCCCCCGCAGCAGGTATTTGGTCATGGCCACCGTGCCGATAAAGCCCATCAGAGCAATCAGCAGCGCGGCCTCAAAGATGATCCCCAGCGCCATCTGGATATCCGCCAGCACAATCACGGCGATGCCGTTGATCATCAGGGTATCGAGCGCCAGAACCCGGTCGATGATGTCCGGGCCAACCGCCAGACGGTAGAGACAGAACAGCATCCCCAGGCTGAACAGCCCCAGGGCAATGGGTATAACCCAGGCAATCATCCGAACATCTCCTGTAATCGGCGCTCGTAGCGCTGCTTGATCTGGCCGATAACGGCGGCTTCATCACCGGTCATATTGAGCACATGCAGCAGCAGGGTCCTGCTCTCCGGGTCATAGTGCGCCGATACCGTCCCCGGCGTCAGGGAAATGGTGCCTGACAGGATAGTGATTGCGAAATCGTCGTGCAGATCGAGCGGATAGGTGACGAACGAGGGCTTGAGGTTGCGGGTGCGCTGCAGCGTCAGGCGCGCCACCACAAAATTGGAGCAGATAATATCCCACACCAATACCAGGACATACTCGACCATCGGCCAAAAACGCTGCAGGCGCGCCCGCTCGGGCCAGAAACCCCGGGTGGCCACCGGAATCACAAACCCGAGCGCCAGCCCCACCAGAATGTTGGCGACACTGACACTGTTAACCAGCGCCAGCCAAAGCACCGCCAGGAACACGGAAAACAGCGGGCGCGGCAACCAGTAGGCGCGCAGACTCAGCTTTCCACTCATAACACACCTCCCGCAGACAGACCGCCCAGAACCGCCTCGATATAGCCGTTCGGGTCGCGCAACTGGGCAGCGGCATCAAGCAGGTAACCCATCACCGGGTTGGCCCAGATCGCCAGTGACAGGCTGAGCGCCAACATGACCGCCACAATCGAAAAACACACTTTGTCCAAAGGCCACAGGGGTGCAGCAATGGGCTCGGGCTTCCAGAACCAGCCACTGCCCGCGCGACTCACCGCCATCAGAACCAGGAAGCTGGCGCCAATCATACCGCCCCACAGCAGGACGCCACCAGGCGCTCCCGCAGCCGACTGCAACAACCAGGCCTTACTGATAAAACCACTAAAGGGCGGCAAGCCCACCATACCAATGGCGGCAATAAAGAACAGGCCGCCGAGCAACCAACGATAGCCCACGGGCGAGGTGATATAGAAGCGGTCATAACCCTCCTCACGCTGACGACCGACCAGGTCGGCAATCAGAAAGAACACGGCGGCGAGAATGGTACTGTGGATCAGGTAGAACAGCGTCGCCGCCAGTGTCTCTTCACCCGGCAGGGTAATCGCGGCGAGCAGGACCCCGACGGAGATGATCACCAGGTAAGCTGTCATGGTGCGCAGACTTGCCGACCCCAGTACGCCGATACCTCCCAGCACCAGCGTCACCAACGCCAGGGGCCACAACCAGACCCAGACCCAGGGGAAAATCGGGTCATCACCGGCACCAAATACCAGCAGAAACACCCGAATGATGGCGTAGATTCCCACCTTGGTCATAATGGCAAAGAGCGCCGCCACCGGCGCGGTCGCGGCGGAATAGGCCCGCGGCAACCAGAACAGCAAAGGCAAAACCGCCGCCTTGATGCCGAAGACCACCAGCAGCAACAGCCCCGCCGAAGTGATGAGCGGCTGCTTCTCCTCCGGGGATTCGGCGATGATCCGCGCCATATCGGCCATATTGAGCGTACCGGTCAAACCGTACAGGGTGCCCACGGCCAGAATGAACAGGGCCGAACCCACCAGGTTGATGATCACATAGTGCAACCCCGCGCGACTGCGCGCCCGACCCCCGCCGTGCAATAACAGCGCGTAGGACGCAATCAGCAGGATCTCGAAGAACACGAAGAGGTTGAACATATCGCCGGTGAGAAAAGCGCCATTGATACCCGCCAACTGAAACTGGAACAACGGGTGAAAGTGCGCGCCGCGCCGGTCCGCGGTGCGGCAGGCATAGAGCACACAACACAGGCTCAGCCCGGCGGTGACCAGAAGCATCAAGGCGCTCAGCCGATCGAGCACCAGGGTGATACCGTAGGGCGCTTCCCAGTTACCGAGGTAGTAGAGGGTATAGCCACCCTGCCCCGACTGCGCCACGGCGTAGATCCCCAGAAGCGTCAGTCCGAGGCAACTGAGAATGCTCAGCAGACGCTGTACATTCATGGACGCCTGGTACCAGGTAATCAATAAGGCCCCGCACAGCAATGGCAGCAGTACCGGCAGAATCAACCAGTGGCTCATGGGCGATCCTCATCCGGGTTTTCCCCGTCGACGTGATCGTTGCGCAGCTCAACCGCCGCCTTCAGCGCCAGCACCACGGTGAAGGCGGTCATCGCAAAACCGATGACGATGGCGGTCAGCACCAGAGCCTGGGGCAATGGGTCAGCGTGCTCACTTACCACCCCGATCAGGGCCGGCGAGTCCGTGCGCAAACGCCCCATACTGAACAGAAACAGATTCACCGCGTGGGACAGGAGGGTCAGCCCGAGAATCACCGAAAACGTACGCGCGCGCAGCAGCAGGTAGACGCCGCAGGCGGTGAGAATACCGAGGGTGATTGAGTAGAGTAACTCCATTAACCAATCTCCTTACCGGGACCGGCGACGGTCATCAGTTTGCCCAGGTTGGCCAGAATCAGCAGGGTTGAACCCACCACAGTGGCATAGACCCCCAGGTCGAACAGAAGCGCACTGGCGAGCTCAAACTTGCCCACCAGCGGCAGGCTGAAATAACCAAAGGTCGAGGTCAGGAAAGGGTAACCAAAGACCCAGGCACCCATGCCGGTAACACCGGCCAGCAGAATGCCACCGCCAATCAGGGGACGGAACTGGGTCAGCATGCGCTCCTGGGCCCAGACCAGACCGCCGGCCATATACTGGAGCGTCAGTGCCGCTGCGGTAATCAGACCGGCGATAAAGCCACCGCCGGGCATATTGTGGCCACGCAGGAAAATATAGGCCGACACCAGCAGCGCAATGGGCAGCACCAGACGCGCCACCATGCTCAGAATCACCGGGTGGGGATCGGCGACCCAGTGCTCATCCGCAATCTGGGCCACCCGCTCCTTCAGGTGCAGGTCCCGGGTGAACGCATACACCGCCACCGCCGCAATACCCAGAACGGTGATTTCTCCCAGGGTATCGAAGCCCCGGAAGTCCACCAGAATCACATTGACCACGTTGGTGCCGCCGCCCCCGGGCACCGCGTTGGCCAGAAAGAAGTCAGAAATACTGTCCACCGGTCGGGTCAGAACCGCATAGGCCAGGCCCCCGACACCGATACCGGCAATGCCCGCCACAGTCAGGTCGCGGGTCCAGCGCGGCAGGCTCGATTCGTGGGGTGAACGCTGGGGCAGGAACGACAGTGCCAGCATCATGATCACCACCGCCATCACCTCCACCGACAACTGGGTCAGGGCCAGGTCGGGCGCGGAAAAGCGGGCAAAGGCCAGGGTCACAAACAGGCCACAGACCCCGAGAGCCAGCAGCGCGGGTAATCGGGCGTGATGGAATACCACCACCCCGAGGGCGGCGAGACAAATCACACTGGCACCGAACACGGACATGGCATCCACCGGACTGAGCGCGATGGGGCCTTGCCATTGATCAAAGCGCAGCAGCGCCCAGCCACCCAGACCGACAGTGGTCACCAAAATCAAGGCCAAGTAACGCTGCAGAGAGCCGTTCTCAAGCTGGTATACCCGACGCTGGGAATAGGCAATGGCGCGATCCACGATCCACTCGAAAATGTTTTTCGCATCCACCTCCGGCAGACGACTGTGGATGGCAAAGAGCGGATTGCGTGCCAGATAAAACAGGGCCCCGCCGATCATCGCAATAATGCTCATGATCATGGGCCAGCGCGCCACACTCAACGCGGAAAAATCGTAGGCCGGCACCAGGGTGCCGCTGGCGGCGTTGACCGCCATGGCAACAACCTTGTCGTACACCAGCGCCGGCGCAAAGCCCACCACCAGGCAACCGAGGGTCAGCAAAGCCAATGGCGCCATGGCCCGACGCGAGGGCTGGCGCGGCGGATAGATAGGCAGATCCAGGGGGCGACCGTTGTAAAACACATTGTGAAAAATCCGGATCGAATAGGCCACCGAGAACAGCCCCGCCAGTGTCACCCACACCGGCACCACCGTGGTCCAGAAGGGATAGCTGACCTGCAGACTCTCCACAAAGAGCATCTTTTTACTCAAGTAGCCACTCATCAGCGGCAATCCGGCCATGGCTGCCGCCGGTACCGCCGTGAGCACCATCAACACCGGCATGTAACGCCAGAGGCCGTTGATGCGCTGCATATCCCGGCTGCCGGTGGCCTGATCGACCATGCCCGCCATCATAAACAACGGCGCCTTGAAGAGCGCGTGACAGACCAGGTGAAAGAGCGCCGCCGAGACCGCCAGAGGCGTCCCCAGCCCCAGCAGCAACGCAATCAGCCCAAGATGGGAGATGGTCGAGTAGGCCAATAGCCCCTTGATGTCATGCATAAACATGGCGACAAAAGCACCCACCATCAGGGTCAACATCCCGGTGGGCACCACCAGGTTAAACCACAGCTCAGTATCGGCGATGGCCGGATGCAGGCGCGCCATCAAGAACAGACCGGCCTTGACCATGGTGGCCGAGTGCAGATAGGCCGACACCGGCGTGGGCGCCGACATCGCGTGGGGCAACCAGAGGTGAAACGGGAACTGGGCGGACTTGGTAAAGGCCCCCAGGAGCACCAGCGACAGCATCACCGGGTAGCGCGGATCGGCCTTGATACGCTCACCGGCGAGCAGCACCTCGCTCAATTGATAGCTGCCCGCCATCTGCCCCAGCAGCAACAGGCCCGCCAACAGCAGCAGCCCGCCGCCGCCGGTAATCACCAGTGACATCCGGGCCCCGCGGCGGGCACCCTGGCTGTGCCAGTTGAACCCGATCAGCAGGAAAGACACCAGGCTGGTCAGCTCCCAGAACACCAGCATAAAGAGCAGGTTTTCCGACAGCACAATGCCGAGCATGGCAAACATGAACAACAGAATCAGACTGTAAAAGCGACCGCTGGTGGCCTTGCCCTCAAAGTAATAGCGGGCATAAGCGATGATAAGCGTGCCCATGCCGGTAATCAGGGTCGCAAACAACCAGCCCAGGCCATCCAGGCGCAGCGCGAAGGACAGGCCCAACTGACTGATCCAGTCCCACTGGTACACCAACACCTCGCCCGCGAGGACCTGGGGCAAAAGCGACAGCAACAGGGAAAAACTGAGCAGTGCCGGCAACCCGGCGAACAGCGCCAACCGCCAGACAGGATCGCGCCGTCTCAATGCGGGCGCAAACGCACCGAGCAAGGGGACCAGAATAATCAGGGCCAGCTGCATAAGCCGTATAGTCCGTTTTGTAGGAGCTAATAATAGAGTGTGAGGGCCGAACCCGACAGCAAACCAGGCAGAGAGACCCGGTGGCAGGTAAAACGCGCAGGCGGCCTTAACGGGCGGCGATTATACATGGCCCACAAAGGCGATGCATTAACCAAAAATACCTATTCCCAAAGAGTTAGAGATGATTGCGCTGGTCAATTGCAAGGCATAAAAAAACCCGCCGATTGGGCGGGTTTTTCAATATGGTCGGAACGGCAGGATTTGAACCTGCGACCCCTACACCCCCAGTGTAGTGCGCTACCAGGCTGCGCTACGCTCCGATATCTGGTATCCCATGGACGCCGTGCTGCGCGTCATGTGGGCGGGCATAATACCCGATTTTCGTGGTTTTGCAAGAGCCACAAAGAAATAATTGTGGCTTTTCCCGTCGCAAAAGGTTTTCTGGATCAAGGGCTTAGGGTTTGCCCGCTCAACGCACCTTGAGGGTGTCGCGCACCTCTTCCAGTTCGGCAATCATCTGCTTCACCAGTTGGTTAAACTGGCTCGGGCTCTGGGGTGTCAGTCCCTCCCCCTCCATCTGCTGGCGTGCGCCGCCGATGGTGAAGCCCTGCTCGTACAGCAGACTGCGAATCTGGCGAATGGTCACCACATCCTGGTGCTGATAGTAGCGGCGATTGCCCCGGCGCTTGACCGGCTTGAGCTGCGGAAACTCTTGCTCCCAGTAGCGCAGCACATGGGGCTTGACTGCGCACAGTTCGCTGACCTCTCCGATGGTAAAGTAACGCTTGCCGGGGATTACCGGCAACTCGTCATTGTGACTCGGTTCCAGCATATGCTTCTACTCGCGCCTTGAGTTTTTGTCCTGGACGGAAAGTCACCACGCGCCGGGCGCTGATGGGAATTTCCTCACCGGTTTTAGGGTTGCGACCCGGGCGCTGACTCTTATCGCGCAGGTCGAAATTGCCAAAGCCGGACAATTTGACCGGCTCATTGCTTTCCAGGGCGTGGCGGATCTCTTCAAAAAAGAGCTCCACCAACTCCTTGGCTTCTCGTTTGTTCAGGCCCAGCTCGTGGTACAACTTCTCTGCCAGGTCCGCTTTGGTCAAAGCGCCGTCGGACATAGTTGTGTCTCTGCTCGTGATGCCCCCAGGCTGGCTGTCAAAGCCCTACCGGAGGGTCGCTCCGAATGTGGCCTCCAGGTGCTGAACAACTGTCTCAATGGAGGCATTGATCTCATCTTCGGTAAGAGTGCGCGAAGGATGCTGAAAGGTCAAGCCCAGAGCGACACTTTTTCGTTGCGGATCAATACCTTTGCCGGTATAGACATCAAAGACCTTTAAGTCTGACAGCTGCTCACCCGCGTTGTTTTTAACGCCAGTGAGCAGGCTTTCGACAGGCAGGTCCCGAGCCACATTGAGGGCCAGGTCACGCCGCACACCCGGGAAACGCGAGAGCGGCTCAAAACGCGGCAGACGCGCCTCAGCCAGCAGGCGCTGCTCAACCTCGAATAGATAGAGAGACCCGGGAATATCCAGCGCCTGCTGCAACTGCGGATGCAGGGCACCCACATGACCCAGGCATTCGCCTGCGACATAGACCCCGGCACACTGGCCCGGGTGCAACGCCGGATGACTGGCAGCTGAGAAATTCGCCGGCTCGCCGGTAAGGTCGATCAGAGCTTCCAGATCCCCCTTGATATCGAAAAAATCCACCTTGTCGGCGCTGCCCGCCCAGGATTCCGGATCGCGGCCACCGTAAATCAGACCGGCCACCATCGGCTCCTGTTTCAGGCCGTCTCCGCTCGGACGAAAGCGCAGACCGCTCTCGAACAGGCGTACGCGCTCCTGCTGGCGGTTAAGGTTGTAGCGCAGGGCCTCTACCAGGCCCGGCAGCAGGCTGGTACGCATCACGCCCATATCGGCGCTGATGGGGTTGCGCAGTGCCACAGGAACCACGTCAGGGTCGAAGCGGGCACTGAGTTTCGGGTCGATAAAACTGTAGGTGATCGCCTCACGGTAGCCCAGGGCCGTCAACCGGTTGCGCACCACGGGCAGACCAACGCGGCTTTCCGGGCTGGGCTGAATGGCCATAGGCGCCGCCAAAGAGCGGGTCGGCAGGCGATCGTAACCGTAGATGCGGGCCACTTCTTCAAGCAGGTCTTCCTCAATGGCGATATCAAAGCGGTAGCTGGGGACACTGAAGGTCCAGCTGTCGCTGGCGCGGTCGATGACCACCAACCCGAGGCGCGTGAGCATATCCTCGACGTCGGCATCCGCGACCGCCAGGCTCAGGCCGCTGGCCAAGCGCGCTTTGTTCAGGGTGACCGTGCGCACCTGAGGCAGCGCCTGCTGATCGGCCTGATGGATCACCGGACCGGGTTCGCCGCCGACAATATCGAGCAGCAACGCCGTGGCGCGCTCGATAGCGGTTACCTGAAGATCAAAGTCTACACCGCGCTCAAAGCGGTGCGAGGAGTCGGTATGGAGACCATAGCTGCGCGCCCGTCCGGCAATGGCGATCGGGTTGAAAAAGGCACTTTCCAGGAAAATATCCCGGGTCTGGGCGGTCACCGAGGAGCCCAGGCCACCCATGATGCCCGCCATCGCCAAGGCTTTAGCCTGATCCGCAATCACCAGGGTATCGGCGTTCAGGGCGATCTCCTGCTCGTCCAGCAGGGTCAGTTTCTCGCCCGGCTCCGCCAGACGCACCTGGATATCGCCCTCCAGGGTGTTCAGGTCAAAGGCATGCATGGGCTGGCCCAGCTCCAGCAGGACAAAGTTGGTCACATCGACAATGGCATCAATGGGCCGCAGGCCCGCCCGGCGCAGTTTTTCCTGCAACCACAGCGGACTGGGCCGACTGACGTCGACGTTGCGAATGACCCGCCCAACATAACGGCTGCAGGCTTCCGGGGCTTTAAGGGTCACCCCGCGCACCTCGTCATTCACCGCAGGCACCGGGGCAATCACCGGGCTGGTGACCGGCACCCGGTTGAGTACACCCACCTCCCGGGCAATGCCCTTGAGGCTCAGGCAATCACTGCGGTTGGGGGTCAGGTCCACTTCAATAATCTGGTCATTCAGCTGCAGGTAGCTGCGCAGATCCTCGCCCACCGGCGCATCCACGGGCAGCTCCCAGAGGCCGTCGTCGTCATCCCCGGCCTGCAGTTCCGTCTGCGCGCACAGCATGCCAAAGGACTCAACCCCGCGCAGCTTGGCTTTTTTAATCTTGAAATCGCCCGGCAGCTTGGCGCCCACCAGGGCAAAGGGCACTTTTATGCCTGTGCGTGCGTTGGGCGCACCACAGACCACCTGCACATTCCCGTCCGGACCACCGGCCACCTGACAGACCCGCAGCTTGTCCGCATCCGGGTGCTGCTCGACGGCAACAATCTCGCCCACCACAACGCCGCTGAAGTCACCGGCCACCGGCTCAACCGCATCCACTTCCAGACCGGCCATGGTCAGCTGGCTCACCAGTTCTTGGGTAGTGACCGAGGGGTTCACCCATTCGCGCAACCAGGATTCACTCAGTTTCATAATCTGTCTCTAATCAATTCGCGTTATTCGGTTTGTGGGGCGCTTTAAAACTGCTTCAGAAAACGCAGATCGTTCTCAAAGAACAGGCGCAAGTCGTTGACGCCGTAGCGCAACATCGCCAGGCGCTCGACCCCCATACCAAAGGCAAAACCGGTGTAGACCTCCGGGTCAACGCCGCTGGCCTTGAATACTTCCGGATGCACCATGCCGCAGCCCATCACTTCAAGCCAGCCCGTGCCTTTGCACACCCGGCAACCCTTGCCACCACACTGGGTGCACTGGATGTCGACCTCGGCCGACGGCTCGGTAAACGGGAAGTAGGACGGCCGAAAACGCACCGGCACATCGACCTCAAAGAACGCCTTGAGAAACTGATCCACGGTACCCTTGAGATCCGCAAAGCTGATGCCCTTGTCCACCACCAGGCCTTCGACCTGGTGGAACATCGGGGTATGGGTCAGATCCGAGTCACACCGGTACACCCGCCCCGGACAGACAATCCGAATCGGCGGCTCTTTGTCTTCCATGGTGCGTATCTGCACCGGCGAGGTGTGGGTGCGCAACACGTGGCTGTCATCCACATAGAAAGTGTCGTGCATCGCCCGCGCCGGGTGATGAGACGGAATATTGAGGGCCTCGAAGTTGTGGTAATCGTCCTCCACCTCCGGGCCCACCTCCACGGTGTAGCCCACCGCAGCAAAAATCCCTTCGATACGCTCCAGAGTGCGCGTGACCGGATGCAGACCACCGGGCTGCTGGCCGCGCCCGGGCAAGGTCACGTCCACAGTCTCTTCGGCCAGACGGGCAGCGATTGCTGCCCCTTCCAGCTCGGTCTTGCGGGCATTGAGTGCGTCCTGCACCTGGGTCTTGGCCTTGTTGATCTCGGCTCCGGCCGCCGGCCGCTCCTCCGGCGACAACTTGCCCAGCCCTTTCATCAGGGCACTGATACTGCCCTTCTTCCCCAGGCACTCGACCCGCACTTTATCCAGCGCAGCTAGGTCCTGAGCCTCGGCAACCATTTTCAATGCGTCTTGAGTCAGCGCAACGAGATTATCCATCAGTGGTCCCAAACAATTATCAATCGTTGATTCGGTGAGGGCTGGCACAGAGGCAAGAGCCTCGGGGTATGCTTATGAAACCCTCTCTTCAAGGATGAAGAGAGGGAGCTACAGGGATGTATTCATGCGTTTTCATAAGCATACCCCGAGGCTCTTGCCGGTCTCTATCAGAACCAACCCGGGGAAACAGTACATAATAAAAAAGGGAGGGACCTCAACAGCCCCTCCCTTATCTATCGCATTCACCCCTGGTCGTTACCGACCAGGACAGTTGCCGACAATTAAGCAGCCAGAGCTGATTTAGCCTGTGCAACCACAGCTGCAAACGCAGCCTTATCGTGAACGGCCAGATCCGCCAATACACGACGGTCCAGAGCGATATTGGCCTTCTTCAGACCGGCGATCAACTGGCTGTAAGTCACGCCTTCAGCACGAGACTGGGCGTTAATACGGGTAATCCAGAGTGCGCGGAAATTACGCTTGCGGACACGACGGTCACGGTAAGCGTATTGACCGGCTTTGATCACGGCCTGCTTGGCAACCCGGAACACGCGCGAGCGCGCACCGTAATAACCTTTGGCAAGTTTCAAAATTTTCTTGTGACGACGACGCGCCTCTACACCACGCTTAACACGGGCCATAACATTCTCCTCTCAAAATTTGGGTGTGTGACTGCCAGATTAATTGGCGCGCAACATACGCTTGACCAACGGTGCATCAGCTTCGTTAAGAATGCTGGTGCCGCGCAGGTGACGCTTGCGCTTGGTGGTCATCTTGGTGAGGATGTGGCTCTTGTTGGCGTGCTTGTGCTTGAAGCCAGCGCCGGTCTTCTTGAAGCGCTTGGCGGCGCCACTGTGTACTTTAGCTTTTGATGCCATGGGAATAGTACTCCGCATTTAATGGATAATAATAAGTGAACTAGGCAGCTAAAAGCCCGATCACTTTCTCTTTTTGGGGGCAAGGACCATCATCATCTGACGGCCTTCCATCTTGGGTGCCTGTTCAACAGTCCCCAATTCCTCCAGGTCGTGCTCGATGCGTTGCATCATTTCCAAGCCCAATTCCTGGTGAGCCATCTCGCGGCCGCGAAAGCGTAGAGATACCTTGGCTTTGTCCCCATTTTCTAGGAAACGTGTAAGGTTGCGTAGCTTGACCTTATAGTCCCCATCTTCCGTCCCTGGACGAAACTTCATTTCTTTGATCTGCTGCTGCTTCTGTTTCTTCTTGGCAGCGGCCTTGGTTTTCTTGATTTCAAACAGATGCTTGCCGTAGTCCATGACCTTACAGACCGGTGGCTCCGCCTCTGACACCATCTCTACGAGGTCCAAGTCGGCCTCCTGGGCCGCCTTGAGGGCGTCTTCCAGCTTGACGATACCGATCTGGTCGCCGTTCGGGCCGATCAGTCGGACCTCGGGGACATCGATCTGATCGTTAATACGGGCTTTCTTGGACTTACCTTTGGCATTATCTCGTTTGATAGCTGTTTCTCCGAAAATTACTCTTTGCGCCCACGCCGGGCGATGTCTGCAGACAACTGCTCGGCAAAGGCATCTATCGTCATTACCCCCAGATCCTCACCCGCACGGGTGCGAACGGCCAAAGCCCCGGATTCCATCTCTTTATCGCCGACTACCAGCAAGTAGGGAATCCGCTGAAGGGTATGCTCGCGAATTTTAAAGCCGATCTTCTCGTTTCTCAAGTCCGAAATGACCCTAAAGCCTTTATTGCGCAGGGTTTTCTCGACTTTTTTCACATATTCGGCCTGATTGTCCGTAATATTGAGCACCACCGCCTGTTCGGGCGCCAGCCAGGCCGGGAAGGCACCTTCGTATTCTTCGATCAAAATACCCAGAAAACGCTCAAACGAACCCAGAATGGCCCGGTGCAACATGACCGGCACCTGGCGCGAACCGTCTTCGGCAACATACTGGGCATCCAGGCGCCCCGGCATGGAGAAGTCCACCTGAATAGTGCCACATTGCCAGATCCGGCCAATGGCATCCTTGAGTGAGAATTCGATCTTGGGACCGTAAAAGGCCCCCTCACCCGGCAACAGGTCATAATCGAGGCCCTTGGCGGCCAGGGCATCCATCAGCGCTTTCTCGGCTTTGTCCCACACCTCATCGCTGCCAACCCGCTCTTCCGGGCGCGTGGAGATACGGATGATCACCTGCTCAAAGCCGAAATCTGCGTACACCTGGTACAGCAGATCGGTGAAGGCCGACACCTCATCCTGAATCTGGCCTTCAGTACAGAAAATGTGGCCATCATCCTGGACAAAACCGCGCACCCGCATCAGTCCGGTCAGCGTGCCCGAGGCTTCATTGCGGTGACAGCTGCCAAATTCGGCCAGACGCAGGGGCAGCTCCCGGTAACTTTTCAGGCCCTGGTTGAACACCTGCACATGGCAGGGACAGTTCATGGGCTTGATGGCGTAGTCGCGCGCCTCGGACTCCACCGTGAACATATTGTCCTTGAACTTGGCCCAGTGCCCGGACTTCTCCCAGAGAGTGCGATCCACCACCTGCGGAGTGCGAATCTCCTGATAGCCATTGTTGCGCTGGACCTGGCGCATATAGTCTTCCAGCGCGCTGTAGATCGCCCAGCCGCGCGGGTGCCAGAACACCATGCCCGGGGCTTCTTCCTGCAAGTGGAAGTAATGGTGTTTCTTGCCCAGCTTGCGGTGGTCGCGCTTGGCGGCCTCCTCAAGCATGTTCAAATGGGCCGCCAGCTGCTTCTTGTCCGCAAAGGCGGTGCCGTAGATGCGTTGAAGCATCTTGTTATCGGAATCCCCACGCCAGTAGGCGCCGGATACCCGCATCAATTTGAAATGTTTGCAGAAGCGCATATTGGGCACGTGCGGCCCGCGGCACATGTCGACATATTCTTCGTGATGGTACAGACCCGGCGTGGCGTCACGGGGAATATCCCGCTCCAGAATTTCCAGCTTGTAGGGTTCGTTGCGGGTCTTGAAGGTATCGTAAGCCTCTTGCCAGGAAACCACTTTCTTGACCACATCGTATTCAGTCTTGACCAGCGCCTTCATACGTTTTTCCAGCGCTTCGATGTCCTCGTCAGTCAGGTGATGATCGAGATCCACATCGTAGTAGAAACCATTCTCAATGGTCGGACCGATGGCCATCTTCACATCCGGCCACAGCTGCTTGATGGCGTGGCCGAGCAGATGCGCGCAGGAATGGCGGATAATCTCCAGACTGTCTTCATCTTTGCC
Organism: Marinimicrobium alkaliphilum; assembly: GCF_003259155.1. Lineage (GTDB taxonomy): Bacteria > Pseudomonadota > Gammaproteobacteria > Pseudomonadales > Cellvibrionaceae > Marinimicrobium_A > Marinimicrobium_A alkaliphilum. Next base: position 377,403 of record NZ_QGMQ01000001.1, on the reverse strand, counting down.
GGTAAAAAGTACCAGCTCGGCGTCGTCTTCGATCACATCACAAGCGTCCGCGCGCTGACCATTGACGCGCCCGGCAATCGTGGCCTTGGCCAACCCTGGACCAATATCGGCGGCGACATCGTAGACAGAAACCGGTTGGGAGAATTCGCGCTTGGAACCGTCGGGAAGGGAAATAACTGGCATAGCATATCCTTGGTCAGTGGTGACCCCTACCAAAGGCCACGTGCATCATAAAGCGCGCAAGTATACGGCATTGCCCCTCGCCATTGCCAGCCGAGGAGCCAACAGGCGCAAAAAAGGGGCCCAGAGGGCCCCACAAGCAGCAAACAAACACCCATGATCGAGGCAGAGCCATCAGACCCATGACTGAATATTTGCTCACAATGGTATAGATACCGCCTCAGCCCCTCAACCCGATTAACATTTGTTTACAGAAAGCCCCCTGCCCACCTGCAACCACTGGCGCGATTTGTAGTCAACGTGTGTGGGCTATAGTAGTATCAGCTATTGCCGTTCAGGGGCGGCACTGACCGCCCGACCTTACTGAAAAGACCGGAAAGACAATGAGTAGATCCCAAGTGCTGTTTCGCCCGATGTTGACCCCTTTTGTCCGCCTGTTATTGCTTGCCGGTGCCCTGCTCGTCAGCGCCGCTGGGCAAGCGTCCGCCGTTGAGCCGCTGACCTTCACCAAAGAGCAGCGCCAGGCTACGGTTGAGGTGGTGAAGCAGCTGGGGGATCGCCATTACCGCAGCCTCAGCTTTGACGATGAGCTCTCATCGCGCTATCTGGATAATTATCTGCGGGGCCTCGACCCCACCCGCAGCTTTTTGCTCGGTACCGATATCGAGCACTTCAATCAACATCGCACACGCTTTGACGATTACCTCAAGCGCGGCGACCTGAAGGCCAGTTACGAAATCTTCAATCGCTTCCGCGAGCGCTCCATCGCGCGCCTGGAGTGGGTGCTCGAGCGCCTTGAAGATGACGAAACCGAGTATGACTTCGACGCCGACGACTACCTGATTATCGACTGGGAGAAAGCTGAGTGGCCCGCCAACGCGGAGGCCGCCGATAGCCATTGGTACAAGCGGCTGAAATCCGATCTGCTCAACCTGCAACTGGCCGGGCGCGGCCTGGATGACGCCCGTGAAGTGTTGGTCCGCCGCTACCAGAGCCAGCTGCGCCGGATCAACCAGCAAACCGCCGACGACGCCTTTGAGCGCATGATCAACGCCCTGGCGACGCTCTACGATCCGCACACCAGCTATATGACGCCGAGCACGATGGAGAACTTCAACATCAATATGTCGCTTTCGCTCGAAGGCATCGGCGCGGTACTGCAAAGCGAAGACGAGTACACCAAGGTGTTGCGCGTGGTGCCCTCTGGCCCGGCTGACCGTCAGGGCGATCTGCGCCCCGCCGATCGAATTGTCGCCATTGGCCAAGGCGCCGAAGGCGAGATGGTCGACGTCGTTGGCTGGCGCCTGGACGAGGTCGTGCAAAAGATCCGCGGCCCCAAAGATACTCTCGTACGGCTCGAGGTACTCCCTGCCAATGCTTCGCCGGGCAGCCCCACGCGCACGTTCAGCATCAAACGCGAAACCGTCAAACTGGAAGATCAGGCTGCCAAAAGTGCCGTCTTTGAACTCGGCAGCGGCGAAGACGTGTATCGCCTCGGGGTCATCAACATCCCGACCTTCTATATGGACTTTGAGGCCTATCGCAATCGCGACCCCAACTACAAAAGCACCACCCGCGACGTCTATCGTCTGCTGGGCGAGCTCGATGAAAAAGGTGTCGATGGCGTGATCATTGACTTGCGCAACAACGGCGGCGGTTCGCTTCAGGAAGCGACCACCCTCACTGACCTGTTTATCGATCAGGGGCCGGTGGTGCAGATTCGTCACTCGAACGAGCAGATCTCGCGCAACTTCCGCTCCCACTCGCGCGCCGCCTATCGCGGCCCGGTGGTGGTACTGATCAACCGCCTGAGCGCGTCCGCTTCGGAGATTTTTGCCGGCGCCCTGCAGGACTACGGCCGCGGCGTCATCGTCGGCACTCAGTCGTTCGGCAAAGGCTCTGTGCAGTCCATGATTCCCCTGGATGAGGGACAACTGAAAATCACCGAATCCAAGTTTTACCGGATCTCCGGGGAGAGCACCCAACACCGCGGCGTTGTTCCGGATATCGCGTTCCCGAGCATGGTCAGCCTCGAAGACGTGGGTGAGAGCGCCTACGATCACGCTCTGCCCTGGGACAAAATTCACGCCGTGCCCCATGCCCGCTATTTTGATATCAACCGGGTACTGCCTGAGATGCAGCAGGCGCACGAGCAGCGCGCCGCGCGCGACCCGGACTTCACCTATCTGGTCGGTCAAGCCGGATTGATGGAAGAGAATCGCAACCGCGAGCGCATTTCCCTGCGCAAAGCGACGCGCCAGGCTGAGCAGGAAGCTATTGAGGCGCGCTCGCTGGCCCTTGAGAATATCCGCCGGCAGGCCAAAGGCCTGGAGCCGCTGGAGAACTTCGCCGACCTGGATGACGAAGACGTCGAGGGTGAATCACCACTCGCGGCCGGACGCCACTCTCAGGAAATCGACCCGGATGGTGATGCCTTGCTGTTCGAAGCGGGCAATATTCTGCTCGACTTTATTCGCGAACTAGAACGCCAGGACAACGCCCGACTGGCAAACTTTTAAGCCTATTCAAATCTGCACAAGGCCCCCGCGTGGGGCCTTTTTTATGAACCCACTGTAACCAAAAGGATTGCCGGGATGAAAGCCCTGTCATTCAACATCAACAGCGTGCGCGCCCGTTTGCACCAGCTCGAAGCGGTGATTGACGCTCACCAACCAGACTTTATCGGCTTACAGGAAACCAAAGCAACGGATGAAGACTTCCCCCAGGCCGCGATCGAGGCCTTGGGGTATGAGGTGGCCTTCCACGGCCAGAAGACGCATTATGGTGTCGCCCTACTTTCTCGCCACCCGTTCAAGACGGTCATCAAAGGCTTTCCTGAGGATTCGCCTGACGCCCAGCGCCGCTTTATTGGTGGCCGCTTTGCCTCGCCTCTGGGAGGAGAAGTGACTGTCCTGAACGGCTATTTCCCCCAGGGAGAGAACCGCGACCACCCGATCAAGTTTCCCGCCAAACGTCGCTTCTACCAGGGTTTGATGGATTATTTGCGCCGCGAGCACAGTCCACAAGAACAGCTGCTGGTCATGGGCGACATGAACATTTCTCACCGGGATATCGACATTGGTATTGGCGAGCAGAACCGCAAGCGCTGGTTGCGTACCGGCAAATGCAGTTTCTTGCCCGAAGAGCGGGAGTGGCTGGACGAACTGCTGGATTGGGGACTGGAAGATACGTATCGGGCCTTGCACACCGAAGTTGACGACCGTTTTAGCTGGTTTGACTACCGCAGCCGCGGGTTTGAAGATGACCCCAAGCGCGGCCTGCGCATCGACCTGATTCTGGCGAGCGAGGCACTGGCCGGCCGCTGTGCCGATGCCGGCATTGACTATACGATTCGCGCTATGGAAAAGCCCTCAGATCACTGCCCGATCTGGGCCAACTTCAGCTGAGTGTCCTAGCGCGCCGCCAACCAACGATTGAGGCGCGACGACAGCTCATCCAGGCGCACAGGCTTGGCCAACAGGTCATCCATGCCCGCATCCAGGCAGCGGGACTTCTCGTCACTCCCGCCCTGGCCACTGAGTGCAATCACCGGTAGGCGTTGCTTGTTCCCGCTGCCCGCTTCCAGGGCGCGAATGGCCCGTGCGGAGGAAAGCCCTTCGTCTTCGGGCAAGTCGCAATCCATCAACACCAGGTCGAACTTGTCTTTTTCCACAATGGATACCGCTTCACTACCGCTGGCGCTGACCTGAACATAGCAACCCAGCTTTTTCAGCATTCCCGAGAGCACCATCTGGCTGACCCGCTGCTCCTCGACCAACAGCACCCGCCGCCCACCACTGGTCGGTTTGGGTGTCTCAGCCTCTTCCGATTCCGGCTCCGGAGGGGCGCCCACCGCATCCTGGAGCAGTCGGTGTACGATGACATCGTGCAAGCGCTTGCGCATAATGGGCTTTTCAATACAGGTCACCTGCGGGTAATCCCGCAGGTGCGCATGCACTTCATCGGCATCCCGCTGAAGCACGCTCATGGCAATAACTTGACGCAACCCCCCAAAACTATCGTGGGTCGCCAGTTCTTTGGACAACACCAGCGCATTGAGGCTATTGAGCCTGTTGTAAATGAGCACCAGATCGATGGCTTCCTGGGCTTTCTCACTGGCCTGCAAGTGCTCCAGCGCCTGATCAAAACCTTCCACCAGCGCACTCTGCATACCCCAATTCCCGATTTCATCGGCAATATCCTGGGCAATGGTGTCTGGCAGGTCCACCAACAACACACGCTTGCCTCGCAGCCTGGCGTCCTCGGCGAAGGTTTTCAACTCGTGCGCCACCACTTCCAGCGCCAGGGTGATGACGATACGATTCCCGGTGTCACGCCGCTCCTGAATGTGAACACGCCCCCCCATACACTCGGCCAATCCCTTGCAGATCGCCAGGCCGATACCGGTCAGAGTTTCATCCGGACTGTCATCACGGCCATCGTCCGCGGCATGCCGGCCCTGACGCGAGTCGCTGATAACCACCTGCAGCTCACCGCTGTCGCTCTGATCCTGATTGAAGTTGGCTTCGACCAGCACCGTACCGCTACTGGCAAATTTCAGGCTGTGGCTGAGCAGTGTGCCCAATACCTGCCCCATACGCGCCGCGTCGCCGCGTACACGCTGGGGTAATTCGGGATCAAACAGGTAGTTGAGCTCGATACCCTGCTGATGTGCCTCCAGTGAAAACTCCTGAACCAGTTTCTCCAACTGGCGACGCAAATCAAATACCGTTTCATCGAGGTCGAGAGACTTGGTCGTGATCTTGGAAAAATCGACCACGTTATTGACCAGATCCAACTGACGCTCGCTGGCCTTGCTGGCCATCGCCAGCAGCTCGCGCTCGCGCTCGGAAAGCTTACTCTCATCCACCAGAGCCAGGGTACCGAGAATATCATTGAGCGAAGAGCGAAACTCATGCCCAAGGTTGACCAGGAACTCATTCTTCAGCTCGATCGCCGCAAGGGAGCTGCGCTGTTGATTCTCCAACCCTTTGGCCCGCTCACGCAAGGCGTAGTTGGCCTCGAGGCGTTCCCAGTAGGTTTGTGAGGTGGTCTTGGCTTGATGCGCCAGCATAAAATAGAACACCAGCATGATGCTGCCGTAAAGGTAACCATCAACATAGCCAAGCATGATCGCGGTAACCGCCGCAGGCACCTGACCGATAAACAGGTAAATGGTCAGAAATCGCCGGTAAGGCGCAAAGACGTTGGCCACGCTGGAGTAAAACACCACCGTGTACAGCCACATGATCAGTGTCTCGTCACGCATTCCCTCGGACCACGTGAGGCTGACCAGAATAAAGCTCCACCAGGCGGCTCCCAGGCAGGAGGCGATGAAATACTGGTTGCGCCAGCGCCCGGGGGCTCGAGCGTAGAGCGTATCGAACCGGAACAGAAAATAACCGCGCAGCAGCGTCAGCAAGAGCAAGCCTGTCACCAGAACAATCGCGAGGGTAGGCTGCTTCTGATAGAAATCGCCAAACGCCAGGGCAAGAATAAAAACCAGGAAATTGACAATCAGCCCACGACGGCTGTATTTGGCAACCCGGGCGTCGGTATCGCGCATAATCTGGCGATCTTTCTGCACCTTGGAACCGGGAATAAAGAGTTGAAACATAGCGGCCACTCTATTGCCGTTCTGCACCCGGACAAAGGCGCTATACGGTTATTTGTTAATCACTTCCACCAGAACTGTCTTGATGACGAAACCCAGCAAACCCAGCCCGAGGGCGGTAAAGAGGATAAACGTCCCAAACCGGCCCGCCTTGGACTCGCGCGCCAGGTCCCACATGATAAACGCCATAAAGGCGATGAGGCCACCGATTCCAAGAATCAGCGACCAGGTCTCAAACTGTTCAATCGTCATGATAGTCGGGGTATTTGTTTGTTGGCTTCGAGCCAGTGTATCGAAACTGCCCTGCCCCTGCCACGGAGAAGTCGCTATTCGCCTTCCACTCCGCGAATCGCTTTGATAGTACCCCAGCTTTTGCAGCTCGGACACAACCAATGCAACTGATTGCCGGTAAAGCCACACTGCGAGCAGCAATACCCGGGCTTGGCCGCAAGGACCTGATCGAGCAGGCTCTTGAGCAACAAAAGGTTCTCCCGGGCACGCCCCTCGGAAAACTGCAAATGCGATTCCACCAAGCGCGCCAGCACCTTGAGCGAAGGTCGTCGCCGAAGCTGCTCGGTAATGTACGCTTGAGCAGCCATCTCGCCTTCACGCTGCTGCAGGCCATCCGCCAGCTCAATCACCAGCGAAGCACTAGGGTGCTGCTCCTGCAGCTCGCTCAGGTAACGGAACAACCCGATCTGGTCGCCTTGATGCCAATAGAGCTCACGCAGCAACGGCAAGAGTTCCGGAATGGTATCGGGATCCTGAGAAGGCACCCGCTGGAGCAGACGCCGAGCCTCCCGGTATTCCTGCTGTTGCAACTCCAACGCTGCCCAGTCCATCAGGGCACGGACCGAGCTGCGGTCATACTGCAACGCCTGCTTGAGTAAACGCCTGGCGTTGAGAATATCGTTGTTGTCGCGGTAGGCCTGAGCCATTTCACAACAAAAGTGGCCGGCCGCCACCGACAACCACTGGTAGTTCTTATTCTGCCGTCGTCCCAGCAACTGCTCCGCCGCCTTCACGGCCTTGTCCCACTCGCGCTCATCCTGGTAAATCTCGATCAGATGCTCCAGGGCGTCGGCCCGGTACTCGGCAGAGGACTCGGTCAACTCGTGCAGTAGGCCTTCAGCGCGATCGAGCAGACCCGCTTTGATAAAGTCGCGCGCGAGTTCCAGCTGGGCCTGATGCATATGCTCCAGACCCAGACTAGGACGTGACAACAAATTCTGATGGATCTTGATGGCTTTGGCCACCTCGCCTTTGCGACGCAGCAGGTTACCGAGTGCCAGGTGGGTATCGAGGGTTTCCGGCGAGACTTCCAGGGAATCGATAAAGGCATCGACAGAGGCGTCGACCTGTTCATTGAGAAGATAGTTCAGTCCTTGAAAATAGCTACTGGCAAAGGGCTGGAAGCCGCGCCGAAACCGCTCGCGGGCACGCCAGCCCAGAAACAGGCCTGCCGCCAGCGTCGCAATCAGCAGTACCAGCAGCCCGAGGCCGTCCATACCCTCAATCCCTCAGCGAGCGGTTGCCCAGCTTTTCCAGCTGGCGCTCGCAAAAAGCCAATTGCCGCTCTCGGGCCTTGAGTCTACGGTGCACGCGCCAGGCCGCCCAGCTTCCCAGCAGCAAACCCACGAGGGTACCCAGGAACAAAAAGGCCAAAAGCCAGAAGCCCAGACGAAACTCGGGCAGCGCGCTGCCAAACAGCCATACCTGAGCGGGCTGGTTGTTTTCGAAGGCAAACCAGGCGCCGAGGATCAAGGCGAGCGCGGCCACGACCAGTTTGCCCCAGAATAAGAATTGCTTCATGAAGTACACACCTGCTGGCCCGTCAGAGCCGTCAGTGATCAGGATTTCAGGCTTTCATTCACCCGGTCGCGCATTTCCTTGCCAGGCTTGAAATGAGGAACGTGCTTACCCGGAAGCTCCACCGTGGCACCGGTCTTTGGGTTGCGCCCCATACGCGGTGCCCGGTAATGCAGCGAGAAGCTGCCAAAACCGCGAATTTCGATGCGTCCCCCGGTGGCCAGTACATCTGACATATGCTCAAGAATCAACTTGACCGCCAGCTCAATGTCCTTGACGGGAAGATGATCCTGCTTTTCCGCGATGTACTCAATCAGTTCCGATTTGGTCATGGCCTGCACTCTAGTTGTTAGAAAATTTCAGCCATCGGCGTACTTCCTCAAGCGCCAATTTACGTCCAGTTTCAAGGACTTAGGTTAGCTTATAACGTCATCCCCCGAGGTGCAAGGGGCGCGGAAATGAAAACTGAGACAAAATCAACCGCCAGACAACAAAAAACGCGCCCGAAGGCGCGTTTTTTGTGTCATTCCCCGCCTAGGCGGGGTTTGGCGGTAGAACTTAGTCCTGGCTTTCCATCTGGGCCTTGATCAGGTCACCCAGAGTGGTCGGCGAAGGCTGATCAGACTGCTTGTGATCTTTCACAGCAACCTTCTCGTCTTCCACGTCTTTGGACTTGACCGACAGGCTGATGTTGCGGTTCTTGCGATCCACAGCCACGATCTTGGCTTCCACTTCATCGCCTTCTTTGAGCACGTTGCGGGCGTCTTCCACCTTCTCGCGGCTCAGCTCAGAGGCCTTCAGGGTCGCTTCAACGTCGTCAGCCAAAGTGATGATCGCGGCTTTCGCCTCTACTTCCTTGACCACACCTTTGACGATGGTGCCTTTGTCGTTAACGGCAACATACTCAGAGAACGGATCGGTTTCCAGCTGCTTGATGCCCAGAGAGATACGCTCGCGCTCGGGGTCAATCGCCAGAACAACGGTTTCCAGCTCGTCGCCTTTCTTGTACTTGCGTACGGCTTCTTCGCCAGCTTCCTGCCAGGAGATGTCGGACAAGTGAACCAGACCGTCGATGCCGCCTTCCAGACCGATAAAGATACCGAAATCGGTGATGGACTTGATCTTACCGGAGATCTTGTCGCCCTTGGCCCAGGTACGCGCGAAGGCATCCCAGGGATTTTCCTGGCACTGTTTCATGCCCAGGGAAATACGACGACGCTCTTCGTCGATATCCAGGATCATCACTTCCACTTCGTCGCCCACTTGAACAACCTTGGACGGGTGGATGTTCTTGTTGGTCCAATCCATTTCAGAAACGTGCACCAGACCTTCAACACCCTCTTCCAGCTCGGCAAAGCAGCCGTAGTCGGTCAGATTGGTGACGGTAGCCTTGACGCGGGCACCTTCCGGGTAACGGGTAGTGATTTGTACCCAGGGATCTTCGCCCAGTTGCTTCAGACCCAGAGACACACGGTTGCGCTCGCGATCGAATTTCAGAACCTTGACGTCGATCTCGTCGCCGACATTGACGATTTCGCTCGGATGCTTAATGCGCTTCCAGGCCATATCGGTAATGTGCAGCAGGCCATCTACGCCGCCCAGGTCAACGAAGGCACCGTAATCGGTGAGGTTCTTGACGATACCTTTAACTGCCATACCTTCTTGCAGGGTAGCCAGCAACTCTTCGCGTTCGGCCGAGTTGGCTTGCTCCAGAACAGCGCGACGCGATACCACCACGTTGTTGCGCTTCTGGTCGAGCTTGATGACTTTGAACTCCAGGTCTTTGCCTTCGAGGTGAGCCGTTTCGCGAACCGGGCGCACATCCACCAGAGAGCCGGGCAGGAAAGCGCGAATGCCGGAAACGTCCACAGTAAAGCCGCCTTTGACCTTACCGTTGATAACACCTTTAACAACTTCGTCAGCAGTGTGTGCTGCTTCCAGAACCTTCCAGGCCTCCAGACGACGAGCTTTTTCACGGGACAGGCGGGTCTCACCGAAACCGTCTTCCACGGTTTCCAGGGCCACTTGAACCTCATCACCCACCTGCAGTGTGACTTCGCCATTTTCATCGCGGAACTGCTCGGCAGGGATAACGCCTTCAGACTTGAGGCCAGCGTGTACGGTGACCCAGTCTTTATCAACGTCAATAACTACACCGGTAACGATAGTGCCGGGCACCATCTCAACGGTCTTTAAACTCTCTTCAAATAACTCAGCAAAACTTTCGCTCATGCTCATCAAGGCTACCTTCAGTCGTGCGGGGCCGCGGCGGTTAGGGTTGAGTGCGCGACACCCGACATCCGTACTGCCAGTCGTACGGGTCAGTGAACTATCGGCGAGAGGTACCACAAATGCTGGCTCTGGTGACCGCCGCCGCCGCTAAACCCCTGAATCGGCTGAACCGATAGAGGTTTAAGCAAGCGCGGCAGGCTACCAGATATTCAGGCGGGAATCAAGCTAATTGCGGGTCTTCAGGAAGGACTGAAACGCGTCGCCCAGCTCCGGGTGACGACAGGCGTAATCGACGTTGGCCTCCATATAGCCCAGCTTGGAGCCACAGTCGTGACTGCGGCCAACCAAGCGGTACGCATCCACGGTTTCATCCAGCAACAGAGCGTCCAGAGCGTCGGTCAACTGGATCTCATCGCCGGCACCGGGCTGGGTCTTGGCAAGCAGATCCCAGGTATGCCGGGAGAGTACGTAGCGACCCACAATGGCCATATCGGAGGGTGCATCCTCGACCGGGGGCTTCTCCACCATGGCCGCAATCGGGGCGGCCTGCCCTGGCTCGACACTGGCGCCGGAGCAGTCCACGACGCCGTATTTGTCGACCTGATCTTCGGGCACCCGCTCCACCAGAATCTGACTGTGACCGGTCTCTTCAAAGCGCCGGGTCATCCCCGCCAGATTGTCTTCACGCATGTTGCACTCGTACTTGTCCACCAGTACATCCGGCAACAGGACCGCAAAGGGCTCATCGCCTACAACTGATTTGGCACACAGAATCGCGTGCCCCAGCCCCTTGGCCTCGGACTGGCGCACGGAGATCACCGTCAGACCCCTGGGGGTAATGGAGCGCACCTCTTCCAGCAGCGAGCGCTTCAGGCGCGACTCCAGTTGGGCTTCGAGTTCGAAACTGGTGTCGAAGTGGTTCTCAATGGAGTTCTTACTGGCGTGGGTGACCAGTACGATTTCCTTGATACCCGCCGCCGCCGCTTCTTCAATCACGTATTGAATCAGCGGGCGGTCGACCACCGGGAGCATTTCCTTGGGGATGGCCTTGGTCGCCGGCAGCATCCGGGTACCCAGACCCGCCACCGGTATGACGGCTTTTTTGACCTTCGTTGTCATAATTCCTCTCTATCGCTCTCTGCCTAGGGTTGCGTGTTCGGTTACTGGCGCAGCAGTGCCAGCACCTCGTCAGTTTTAGCGTTGACCAGGGCCTTATCGCCCCGGCTCTCCAGGTTCAGACGCACCACCGGCTCGGTGTTGGACATGCGCAGATTGAAGCGCCAGTCGTCAAATTCCATGCTGATGCCATCGGTTTTATCCACCGCCTTGGCGTCGTCCTTGTAGTGCTCGAAGACCCGCTCAATAGCCACGGCGGCATCGTCGACCTTACTGTTGATTTCACCGGGCGACGGATAGCGGGCAATGCGCGCTTCCAGCAGTTCGGACAGCGGCTGGCCTTTGCGGCAGATCAGCTCCGCCACCAGCAGCCAGGGAATCATGCCGCTATCGCAGTAGTAAAAATCACGGAAGTAGTGGTGGGCGCTCATCTCGCCCCCGTAAACAGCGTCTTCCTGGCGCATCCGCTCCTTGATGAAGGCGTGCCCGGTTTTCGACTGGATGGCCTTGCCGCCGCCGGCCTCCACGATGTCCTGGGTATTCCAGAGCAGGCGCGGATCGTGAATGATGTTGCTGCCCGGGTGCTTGAGCAGGAAGGCTTCGGCGAGCAAACCGACGATGTAGTAGCCTTCAGTGAAATCGCCTTTTTCATCGAACAGGAAACAGCGGTCAAAATCGCCGTCCCAGGCAATGCCCATATCGGCGCCGTGCTCAATCACCGCATCGCGGGTCACGGCCTGATTTTCCTTGAGGATCGGATTGGGAATACCGTTGGGGAAATTGCCGTCGGGTTCGTGCTGGATCTTAATAAACTCGAACGGAAGAAATTCTTCCAGCGCGTCAATCACGTGACCCGCCGCACCGTTACCCGCATTGACCACCAATTTCAGGGGCTTGAGCTGATCATGCTCTACGTAGCCGAGCAAGTGCTCGATATACGCCGCCAGCGTGCTCTGCTGGCTATAACCGCCGCGCAGTTTGGGGTCGACTTTGGGAAAGTCGTTGGCCTCAGCCAGCTTCTGGATATCATTCAAGCCCGTATCACTGCTGATGGGCTTGGAGTTCTCACGCACGGGCTTCATGCCGTTGTAGTCAATCGGGTTGTGACTGGCGGTAACCACAATGCCACCGTCGGTATTGAGGTAACTGGTGGCAAAGTAGATCTCTTCAGTACCGCACATGCCGATGTCGATCACATCGGCGCCCTCGTCGCGGATGCCGTTGGCGAGTGCCAGCTTCAACGACTCACTGGTCAGACGCACGTCGCCGCCAAGGACGACTTTGTGGGGCTTCAGGAAGCGGGCATAGGCACGCCCGATACGGTAAGCGATTTCCTCATCCAGCTCTTCGCCCAACTTGCCGCGAATATCGTAAGCCTTAAAGCAGGTAAGCTTCATGGTCTGTCCCTCTCAATGGAATGCTAGTGTTGATTGTGCCGGTCAAGGGCTGCGCATCCAGACGTTGTCATCAGTGTATGCAGACTTCGTACCGGAATTATGACAAAGGCGTTGCCGCCTCGATACCCGCCTGCGTCACCAGGCCCATCATGGTCTTGAGCACCTCGTCGATACTCAAACGGGTGCTGTCGATCAATACTGCGTCATCCGCGGGCTTAAGCGGTGACAGGGCGCGTTGGCTGTCGCGCTCGTCACGGGCCCGGATATCTTCCACCAGCGCCGCCATGTCCACGGTTTCACCCTTTTCGGTCAGCTGCTTGTAGCGCCGCTCGGCGCGCGCCTCCGGGCTCGCGGTCAAAAAGAATTTCACCGGCGCATCCGGGAACACGGTGGTGCCCATATCCCGTCCGTCAGCCACTAGTCCCGGGGGCTGGCAGAAATCACGCTGGCGCTGAAGGAGTCCCTCGCGCACCGCGCCGAGCGCCGCCACGGTTGAAGCAGCCATGCTGACCTGCTCCTGACGAATCGCCTGGGTGACATCCTCACCGGCCAGCTCCATAACCACCCCTTCGGCGCCAGTGACGAAATGCACGTCGAGGGAGCGCGACGCCGCAGCCAGTGCGGCTTCGTCATTCAGATCAATGCCCTGCTTTAGGGCGGAGAGTGCAACCAGACGGTAGAGCGCACCACTATCGAGCAGCCGAAAGCCCAGGCGCCGCGCGAGCAGCAGGCTCAGGGTTCCTTTACCGGAGCCGCTCGGGCCATCAATGGTGATCACGGTTGCTGAATCAGTCACTGTCATATCCTTGGTCTGGCAAATTTAGGCGGGCAACGAGGCGATAATCTCGCGGCATCGGGCAATAGGGTCTGGGGCTCGTGTAATGGGCCGACCGATGACCAGGTAGTGGCTACCGGCGCGCAGCGCCTCAGCCGGTGTCAGGGTGCGACGCTGGTCGTCGGCGGCGGCATCCACCGGACGAATGCCCGGCGTTACCAGGGCAAAGCCGGCGCCCAATTCAGCGCTCAGCCGAGGAGCCTCTTGGGCGGAGCAGACCACGCCATCAAGGCCGGCGCTCTTTGCCAGACTCCCTAAGTGTAGTACCTGCTCTTCCGGGCTGCGACTGATACCGACAGCGCGCAGGTCCTGGCTGTCCATGCTGGTCAGTACGGTAACCCCGATCAACAGCGGGCGGCGGCCCTTGGCGATCTCCAGGGCATCCCGGGCGGCCAGCATCATGCGCTCACCGCCACTGGCGTGGACATTGACCATCCACACGCCCAGGCGCGCGGCGGCCGCCACGGCCTTGGCCGTGGTGTTGGGAATATCGTGAAATTTCAGATCGAGGAAGACGTCAAAGCCCAAATCCGCCAGTTGGCGCACGATATCGGGCCCGCAGGTGGTGAACAGCTCTTTGCCGACTTTGAGACGGCAGTCGCCCGGGGACAGGCGCCTGGCCATGGTAAGGCAGTCTTCGGCATTGTCGTAGTCCATGGCCACGATAATGCGCGGTCCGTCCGGCTGGTGATGATGCATAACTGCCCTCCTGAACAAAAAAAGCCCGAGCTTCTCAGCCCGGGCTGCAATTAAAACAAAATTTGGAGGGTTCTGCAGCTATTCTCGACCGCGATCACTCCAAAGTCAGACGCTCACGGTTGGCGCTCAACGTTGCCTCGCCAATCCCCTGCACTTCGGTCAGCTCCTCAACGTCGCTGAAGCCACCGTTGGCATCGCGCCAGGCGATGATGTCTTCGGCTTTTTTCTGGCCGATCCCTTGCAGACTGGTGAGTGCTTCAACGTCGGCAGTATTGAGATTGACCGGCTCGCTTTCGACGGCAAATGCGCTCAGGGCGAAGACGGCGGTAAGGGTTAGCAAAAAGGTTTTGATCATGGTCATAGTGACCTCCATGTAGTCCATAATTTTAGGGTTGTTGCCGCCCCCTCCTGGGGGCAGTGCGGGGAAAATATAGCGTGTCATCGGCGTGGCGCGTAGACGTTTTTGCTGTGATTTTCTGTGGGATTTGGCTTACAGACGGGGTTCACATTTTGGCTGTGAATTGGATCGCATTTTTATTCTGAAAGGGGCTTCTTCGTAGGCTTTTTTAAGTGCTCCGTAGAACGCTTGGGGCGCAGCATGGGGGATAGCGGTAGGGGACACGCCGTGAATACTTCCCTGTAGGCTCGACTGCCGCCGGCCCCTGCGCGCTCCCGGCGCTTCGGGGCACTTCCCACATCCCTGTGGGTCGTCCAGGCCTCCTACAGTCCCCTACCGCTATCCCCCACGCTGCTTAATTCCAACTCTCTCACTCCGAGCCAGAATAGAACCACGTCTGTCGCCGAGAAGCCGGTCAGGGAGGGGTATGTAAGACCGTCACCCGCGGGATGCGGGTGTCGAGCCCCAGGGATGGGTTCACGCGTGTCTTACATACCCCTCCCTGACCGGCGCTCCGAGCAAGACGACAAGGGTTCTATTTGGAAATATCGATCGCGCCCCAGTGGGGGAAGTGTTTGCGGACCAGGGCATTGAGCTCCCGCTCAAACTCGCTGTAGTCGGCGCTCTTACCGTGCGTCGACACCAGCCCCTGAATCACCATACCCGCACCTACCGTCAGGTTGGTCAGGCGATCGATCACAATAAACGAACCGGTGTAGCGGTGACTCTGGTACTCGTCCACCACCACCGGCTGATCCAGCGCCACATCCACAACCGCGATATCGTTCAAGCCCAGATTCTCAGTCGGGCCGTGGGCCTGGGTGTTGACGTCAATACGGTAATCGATGGCGCTCACCTGCCCGCTCACCTGTTTACTCGCAAACTTGAACAGGTACTGGCCGCCGGGCTTGCAGACACTGTCGTTCATCCACACCATGTGTGCCTTCAGATTGTTGGTCTGGGCCACCTGCGCATCGGCGTGCACCACCATATCGCCGCGGCTGATATCAATCTCATCGTTGAGCGTCAGAGTGATGGCCTGGTCGGTGAAGGCTTCCGGCAAATCACCGTCAAAGGTGACCAGAGACTTGACCGTGCTGGTTTTTCCCGAGGGCAACACCTTGATCTTGTCGCCCACTTTGACCACACCCGAGGCAACCGTGCCACAGAAGCCACGGAAGTTCAGGTTCGGGCGGTTGACGTACTGCACCGGGAAGCGGAAGTCGGTAAAGTTTTTGTCCGCCGCCACCGGCACCGATTCCAGAATTTCCATCAGGGTCGCGCCGGTGTACCAGGGCGAGTGCTCGCTGCGGTTGACGACGTTGTCGCCGTCGAGCGCGGAAATCGGCACGAACTGCACGTCTTTCATACCCAGCTTTTCGGAAAACTGCAGGTAGTCAGCTTTGATCTTTTCAAAGGCCTGCTGATCAAAATCGAGCAGGTCCATTTTGTTGACCGCCACCACGATATGCTTGATACCCAGCAGTGACGCGATATAGCTGTGGCGCCGGGTCTGGGTGACGACGCCGTAACGGGCATCGATCAGAATCACCGCCAGGTGGCAGGTGGAGGCACCGGTAGCCATATTGCGGGTGTACTGCTCATGCCCGGGGGTGTCGGCAATGATGAATTTGCGTTTCGCGGTGGAGAAGTAGCGATAGGCCACGTCGATGGTGATGCCCTGCTCGCGCTCCGCCTGCAGACCATCCACCAACAGTGCCAGGTCCAGCTTCTCGCCGGTGGTGCCGTGGCGGGCGCTGTCCGAGCGCACCGCTTCGAGCTGGTCTTCGTAGATCATTTTTGAGTCGTGCAGCAGGCGCCCGATCAGGGTGCTCTTGCCGTCGTCGACGCTGCCGCAGGTCAAAAAGCGCAGCAGCTCTTTCTGTTCGTGTTGCGCCAGATAGGCGTCAATATCGGTGGCGATCAGTTCTGATTGATGGCTCATGGTCCGTCTCAAATAGTCGTGTTTCAGGCATTGACAAATGGGCTGACAAAAAAGGAACGGGGCTTAGAAATACCCTTCCTGTTTCTTCTTTTCCATCGAGCCGGCACTGTCGTGGTCAATCACACGACCCTGGCGCTCGGAGGTGGTGGTCAGCAGCATTTCCTGGATAATTTCAGGCAGCGTGGTCGCATCAGACTCTACCGCGCCGGTAAGCGGGTAGCAGCCCAAGGTGCGGAAGCGCACCATTTTTTCCTCGACCTTGTCATCCGGGCCGATGGGCATGCGCTCGTCGTCCACCATGATCAGGGTGCCGTCGCGCTCCACCACCGGGCGCTTGGCCGCGAAATACAGGGGCACAATCGGAATACTCTCCAGATGGATGTACTGCCAGATGTCCAGCTCGGTCCAGTTCGAGAGCGGGAACACGCGAATGCTCTCGCCTTTGTCGACCCGACCGTTGTAGATATTCCACAACTCGGGACGCTGGTTTTTCGGATCCCAACGGTGGTTTTTATCGCGGAACGAATACACCCGCTCCTTGGCCCGGGACTTCTCTTCATCCCGGCGCGCACCGCCAAAGGCCGCATCAAAACCGTACTTGTTCAGCGCCTGCTTGAGCGACTGGGTTTTCATGATGTCGGTGTGCTTGGCACTGCCGTGGGTAAAGGGACCAACGCCCATCTCCACACCTTCCTGGTTGATATGCACAATCAGGTCCCAACCCAGCTCTTTGACGCGCTGGTCGCGGAACGAGATCATTTCCTGGAATTTCCAGGTGGTGTCCACGTGCATCAACGGGAACGGCGGTTTGCCAGGGTAGAAGGCTTTCTGGGTGAGGTGCATCATCACGGCGGAGTCTTTGCCTACGGAGTAGAGCATGACCGGGTTTTCGAACTCGGCGGCGACTTCACGAATGATGTGGATGCTCTCGGCTTCCAGCTGTTTTAGATGTGTGAGGTTGTATTGCTCGGACATTCCGTTCTCTGTCAGTTGGGAGTTTAGGTCGCGACTTCACGCACAAATTCGCGGATGTTCAGTTTTCTCATCACGCTACAAAGCCGATATCTTCCAGCATACGACTGAGGGAGCCAGGGTGGGCATTTCCGAAACCCTCTCTTCATGGATGAAGAGAGGGAGCTACAGGGATGTATTCATCGCGTTTTCGGAAATGCCCACCCTGGCTCCCGACTCTCTCTACGAAGCACCTGGAGAATGCTCCAGAGAGTCCGCGTCGATTGGGGGGTTGAACCTCCGTGACACGCCGTGAACCCATCCCTGGGGGCTCGGCACCCGCTGTCCCGCGGGTGACGGTCACGGAGGTTCAACCCCCCAATCGCCGCTCTGTGCTAGTCATTCTACTGTGGGAGGCTAAACCAGCCCATTAAGGGCGCGGCCCCACCAAAGCCGCGCCATTATAGGGGATTGGGGCTGCAATCGCTAACTATCGATTACTTCTAAGGATATGCCGGTTTGTTTGGCCAGTTCCACGAAGGTCGGGAAGGAGGTGGCCACGTTGGTGGCATCCTTTACCCGGATCGGGCCGGAGGCGCGCAGGGCGGCGATCGCGAAGGACATGGCGATGCGGTGGTCGTGGTGGGTTTCCACTTCGCCGCTGCCCAGTTGGCCGCCCTGAATGACGATACCGTCCGGGGTGGGCTCGGCGTCGATGCCCAGGATCTGGAGGCCATCGGCCATAGCCTGGATTCGGTCACTTTCTTTGACCCGCAGTTCTTCAGCGCCGGTGAGTACGGTTTTGCCCTCGGCGCAGGCGGCGGCCACGAACAGCGCCGGGAATTCGTCGATGGCGAGGGGGACCTGGTCCTCCGGGATGTCGATGCCTTTGAGGGGCGCGTAGCGGACACGAATGTCAGCCACCGGTTCGCCGCCCACGACCCGCTCGTTGCTCAGGGTCAGGTCGGCGCCCATCAGTTTCAGGATGTTGATGACCCCGATGCGCGTGGGGTTGATGCCCACGTGGGTCAGGGTCAGGTCTGAGCCGGGGGCGATGCTGGCGGCGACCATATAAAAGGTCGCGGAGGAGATGTCCGCCGGCACTTCGATTTTGGTGGCGGTGAGTTTACCGCCACCGGTCAACTCGGCCACCGGGCCGTCTTTTTTGACGCTGTAGCCAAAACCGGTGAGCATGCGCTCGGTGTGATCGCGAGTCGGCGCCGGTTCGGTGACCCGGGTGGTACCCTGGGCGTAGAGGCCCGCCAGCAGGACGCAGGATTTTACCTGGGCGCTGGCCATGGGCATCACATAGTCGATCGCCTTGAGAGTCTGACCGCCTTTGATCTTCAGGGGTGGGCGGCCGCCTTCGGCAGTTTCCACTACCGCGCCCATCGCCCGCAAGGGGTCGGCGACGCGGCCCATGGGGCGCTTGGCCAGGGACTCGTCGCCACTCATCTCGCTGTCAAACGCCTGACCGGCAAGCAGCCCGGACATCAGGCGGATGGTGGTGCCGGAGTTGCCCACGTAGAGCGGCTTTTTGGGGGCTTTCAGGCCGTGCAGGCCGACGCCATGAATCTTTACCCGGCCACTGTCCGGACCTTCGATTACCACGCCCATGTCGCGGAACGCCTGCAGGGTCGCCAGGGCGTCTTCACCTTCGAGGAAGCCCTCGACCTCGGTCACGCCCTCGGCGAGTGAGCCGAGCATGATGGAACGGTGAGACATGGATTTGTCGCCCGGCACGCGAATGCTACCGGTGACGGAACCGCCCGGCTGGAGCAGGTAATCAATTTTGTGTGTACTCATGGATTCGACCAAAGCCCTCTTGGCTAACAGTTTGGTAAAGTGATCGCGCGCGGTTTTGGCGCGGGTAAAGACCCCCAACAGGTATTCGCTGTCTTCGGTCTCGATCCCCCGGCGCAGGCGCGTGAGATTATCGATAAACAGATCCAGGGCCGTAATCACCGCGTCTTTGTTGGCGCGCATGATGTCGTGCCACATGACCGGGTCGCTGGAAGCGATCCGGGTAAAATCGCGAAAGCCGCCTGCGGCGTAACGAAAAATATTGGGGTTGCCGATATCGTGAGCCAAGGTATCCACCAACGAATACGCTATAGCGTGAGGCAGATGGCTGGTGGCGCCGAGCACTTCGTCGTGCTCAGCCACGGACATGCTCAGGACTTCGGCGCCCACCCCTTGCCAGAGCGCTGTAACCCGCTTCAGGTGCTCGGCGTCGGTATTCTCCAGGGGCGTAAGAATGACACGGTGCTTTTCGTAGAGATCGGGGTTGGCCGCAGTGACGCCGCTTTTTTCCGAGCCGGCAATAGGGTGTCCGGGCACAAATTGCGGGGGCACGTCACCGTAGACGGTGCGCGCAGCGTCAATCACACTGCCCTTGACGCTGGCACCGTCAGTAATGGTCACCGCCGGATCGACCTGGGCGGCAATAGCGCGCAAGACGCTTTCCACCGCCAGGGTCGGCACTGAGATAAAGATGACGTCGTCGGGCCCCAGCTCAGAGGCAATGTCAGACACATCAGTCACAGCCCGATCCACCACACCGAGGGCGACCGCCTGCTCAGCAGTCGCGGCCCGACGCACGACACCGACGGTTTCCCGGCACAGGTGTCGGGCCTTCAGGCCCGCTGCCAGACTGCCGCCGATCAACCCCAGGCCGATCACCACCAGCCTGCCGATCAAAGGTTCCTGTGTCCCCGGTTCCTTCACAGCCATTCTCTAGAGCACTGCCTTGGGGTAGGACCCCAGGATTTTCAGATCCGCTGCGCGACTGGCCACTTCCTTCAGCACTTCCGCAACCGCCGCATCCTGGGCATGACCGGTAAAATCGATAAAGAACACATAAGTCCAGGCGCCGGTGCGCGAAGGGCGCGACTCGACCCGGGTCAGATCAACATTGTGACGATGGAAGGGTTCGAGCAGGTTATGCAGCGCGCCCGGCTCATTGCGCATCGCCACCAACAGCGAGGTCTTGTCGACGCCACTGGGTGGCACCTCCTGGGAGCTGATGATCAAAAAGCGGGTCGAGTTATCCGGTTCATCCTCGATTTTTTCTGCCAGGATTCTCAGGTCGTAAAGCTCTGCCGCCATGCTGCCGGCAATCGCCGCCGCGTTCCATTCACCCTTGAGGCGCTTCGCCGCTTCGGCGTTGCTGCTCACCGCCACGCGTTCAGCATTGGGGTAATGCGCGTCCAGCCACTTGCGGCACTGGGCCAGTGACTGAGCATGCGAATAAATCCGGGAAATACTTTTGGTATCGGTGACCGAGGACACCAGCAGGTTGTGGTGAATACGCAGCTCCACCTCACCGCAGATTTTGAGATTCGACGACATAAAATTGTCGAGGGTATGGTTAACGACACCCTCAGACGAATTCTCCACCGGCACCACGCCGTAGTTGACCGCACCGGCCTCCACTTCGCGAAAGACCTCATCGATCGCCGAGAACGGTAGCGCCATCGCCGAGTGGCCGAAATGCTTGAGTGCCGCCTGCTGGGTAAAGGTCCCTTCGGGCCCCAGATAGGCCACCTTGACCGGCTGCTCCAGGGCCAGGCATGCGGACATGATTTCCCGAAACAGGCGCGCCATTTCCTCGTTGCTGAGCGGCCCCGGATTGCGCTCCATGGCCTTGCGCAGCACCTGGGCTTCACGCTCGGGGCGGTAATAGAGCACCGCCTGGTCGGGATTTTCGGCTTTCTTCACCTCGGCCACGCTTTGGGCGCACCGGGCGCGCTCGGAGATCAGCCGGGCAATCTGCTCGTCGATACTGTCGATGCGCTCGCGCAACGCCAGCAGCTTGTCATTGGCAGCGGTGTTGTTTGCAGGGGTATCGTTGGCCATACAGGGTCCCAAAGCCCGGGCAGCGCTGACGCGCCGCCCGGATGCCGGTTAGTCGTCGGATGCGTCGCTGGTGTCGTCGTCAACAACGGCATCGCTGTCCGCATCGTTCTCTTCAATACGCTCGACACCCATCAGGTGCTCGTTCGGGCGCAGTTTGATCAGGCGCACACCCTGGGTATTGCGACTGAGCAGCGACACTTCACTGACACGGGTACGCACCAGTGTACCTTGATCCGAAATCAACATGATCTCATCGGTTTCAAACACTTGCACCGCACCTACCAACTGACCATTGCGGTCGTTGGTTTGCATGGCGATAACACCCTGACCGCCGCGCCCCTTGGTGGGGAACTCGTCAACATCAGTACGCTTGCCGTAGCCCTGCTCGCTCACCGTGAGCACCTGCCCACCCGGATGCGGAATGACCATGCGCACCAGCGTCTGATCTTCGGCCAGACGGATGCCACGCACCCCGCGCGAGGTCCGGCCCATAGCGCGCACGTTGGTTTCGTTAAAACGCGTTGCCTTGCCGTTGCTGGCAAACAGGATCACATCGTACTCGCCATTGGTGATCGCGGTATCCACCAAGTGATCGCCCTCTTCCAGATCGATGGCGCGCAAGCCGACACTGCGCGGGCGCGAGAACTGGGTAAGCGCGGTTTTCTTCACGGTCCCCTTGGCGGTGGCGAAGAAAATAAAGTGATCGTCATCGTAGGTCTTCACGGGCAGGATCGAGGTGATCCGCTCGCCGTTTTCCAGGGGCATCAGGTTCACCACCGGGCGCCCGCGGGACTGGCGTCCGGCGACCGGAATCATATACACCTTGAGCCAGTAAACCTTACCGGCGCTGGTAAAGCACAGAATGGTGTCGTGGGTGCTGGCCACCAACAGGTGCTCGACAAAGTCTTCATCTTTAACCGACGTCGCGCTCTTGCCCATGCCGCCCCGGCGCTGGGCCTGATAGTCGGCCAGGGGTTGGCTCTTGGCGTAGCCACCGTGGGAGATGGTTACCACCCGATCTTCCTCGGCGATCAAGTCCTCGGTGGTCAGATCCAGGGTCGATTCCATGATCTCGGTGCGACGGGCATCGCCGTAGTCGGCCACCACCTGCTCGAGCTCTTCACGAATCACCTGCATCAGACGCTCGGGGTTGCCCAAAATCTCCAGGAACTCGGCGATCTGGGTCAGCTTTTCATCGTACTCGGCAAGCAGCTTGTCGTGCTCCATACCGGTCAAGCGGTGCAGACGCAGTTCCAGAATCGCCTGGGCCTGGGCCGGTGACAGGTAGTATTTACCGTCGCGAATCCCAAACTCATCGGACAGATCCTCCGGGCGACAGGCGTGCTCACCGGCGCGTTCCAGGAAGGGCACCATGGCGCTCGCATCCCAGCCCCGGGTCAGCAGTCCGTCTTTGGCTTCGGCCGGACTCGGCGAGGCCTTGATCAGCTCGATCACCGGGTCGATATTGGCAATCGCAACCGCGAGACCTTCGAGAATATGGCCGCGCTCGCGCGCCTTGCGCAGTAGATACACGGTGCGCCGGGTCACCACTTCGCGGCGGTGACGGACAAAGGCCTCGAGCAGCTCTTTAAGGTTGAGCACTTTGGGCTGGCCGTCAATGAGGGCCACGATATTGATGCCGAAAACCGTTTGCAGTTGAGTCTGGGAATAGAGGTTATTGAGCAGCACCTCACCCGACTCGCCGCGCTTGGTCTCGATAACCACGCGCAGACCGTCTTTATCAGACTCGTCGCGCAGCTCGCTGATACCCTCGATTTTCTTTTCTTTCACCAGCTCCGCGATGCGCTCAATCAGACGCGCCTTGTTCAGCTGGTAGGGAATTTCGTGGATGATGATGGTTTCCCGATTGGTTTTGGGATCAATCTCCACTTCGGCCTTGGCGCGCACGTAAATTCGCCCGCGACCGGTCCGGTAAGCCTGCAGAATGCCAGCGCGACCGTTGATAATCGCACCCGTGGGGAAATCCGGGCCCGGGATGTATTCCATCAACTCTTCGGTGGTGATGTCTTCGTTATCGATCAGCGCCAGACACCCTTTCACCACTTCACTGAGGTTGTGGGGCGGGATATTGGTGGCCATACCCACAGCGATACCCGAAGAGCCATTGACCAGCAGGTTGGGAATACGGGTGGGCAAGACCGCGGGAATACGCTCGGTACCGTCGTAGTTGTCGACGAAATCGACGGTTTCCTTCTCGAGATCCGCAAGCAGATCGTGAGCGATCTTGGCCATGCGGATTTCGGTATAACGCATGGCCGCCGCGCTGTCGCCGTCGATGGAGCCGAAGTTACCCTGACCATCCACGAGCATATAGCGCAGTGAAAACGACTGCGCCATCCGCACGATGGTGTCATAGACCGCCGAGTCGCCGTGCGGGTGATATTTACCGATCACGTCACCGACCACGCGGGCGGATTTCTTGTAAGGTTTGTTCCAGTCGTTGTTGAGTTCGCTCATGGCGAACAGGACCCGACGATGCACCGGCTTGAGGCCGTCGCGCACATCCGGCAACGCCCGCCCGACAATTACGCTCATGGCGTAATCCAGGTAGGATTGCTTGAGTTCGTCTTCGATATTGACTGGCAGGATTTCTTTCGCTAAATCGCCCATGGACTGCAGCATTCCTTATTGTGGTAAGGCCGTGGTAAAGCGGCGCCAGCCGGGACCACCGCCCGGGTTGCGCCTCACCCGCAGGCACTGCTGAAACCGCCTGCATAAAAGCGGCAATACTACCACAAAATCAGCCGTATAGGGCGACTGGCGATGAGCCGATCCAAGGCCACCAGGGATCTGGGTCAGCACCCCCGCTTTCGGGTATACTGGCGACCCGAGAAGCCGGCGCACGGACGCCACCATTCACCCGTCGAGGAGCCAGTATGCCGAGCCCCGAGCCCACCAGCCTGCTTATCAAGGCGCGCTGGATCATCCCTGTGGAGCCTGCCCAGCGCGTGTTTGAGAACTGCGCCCTGGCCATTTCCGATGGCGTCATCCAGGCGGTGGTCCCACAGCGCGAAGCGGAAAAGCGCTTTCAGGCCGACACCACGATTAATCTGGGGCACCATGTGCTCCTGCCAGGACTGGT
The DNA here is from genome assembly GCF_003259155.1 of Marinimicrobium alkaliphilum. GTDB lineage: Bacteria > Pseudomonadota > Gammaproteobacteria > Pseudomonadales > Cellvibrionaceae > Marinimicrobium_A > Marinimicrobium_A alkaliphilum. The sequence goes on along the minus strand of NZ_QGMQ01000001.1, from coordinate 353,267 downwards.
CAACGCTCACAGCCACGCTGCCATGAGCCTGCTGCGAGGCTATGCTGATGACCTGCCCCTGAAAACCTGGCTGGAGCAGCACATCTGGCCCGCCGAGAGCCGCTGGCTGAGCGAGGACTTTGTGCGCGACGGCACCGGCCTGGCCATGGCGGAGATGGTGAAAACCGGCACCACCTGTTTTGCCGACATGTATTATTTCGGCGAACAGGTCGCCCAGGCCGCCCAACAGGCCCGGATGCGCTGCCATGTCGCGTTCTCGGTGCTGGACTTTGCCACGCCCGGCGGCAGCGGGCCGGACGACTACATCCGCAAAGGTCTGGCACTGCGCGACGAGTACAGAAACAATGACCTGATTCAGGTGGGCTTTGGCCCTCATGCACCCTACACCCTGTCGGACGAGCCGCTACGCAAAATCGCGATGCTCGCCAATGAGACCGATACCGCCATCCATATCCACCTGCATGAGACCGCCCAGGAAGTGGCCGATTCGATCGCGAAATACGGCATGCGTCCCCTTGAGCGCTTGCACAAACTCGGACTGCTCACACCCAGCACCCAGTGTGTGCATATGACCCAGATTAACGACAGCGATACCCAATTGCTCAGGGACAGTGGCGCCCACGTGGTCCACTGCCCGACCGCCAACCTCAAACTCGCCAGCGGCTTCTGCCCGGTGCACGCGCTGCAGAGCGCGGGCATCAACGTCGCCCTGGGTACCGGTGGCGCCGCCAGCAACAACGCTCTGGACATGTTCAGCGAGCTGCGCCTGGCCGCACTCCTGGCCAAAGGTGTGAGTGGCGACGCCACCGCTCTGGACGCCCATGCCGCGCTGCGCATGGCCACTCTGGACGGCGCTCGCGCGCTGGGGCTGGATAACACCATTGGCAGCCTGGAGGTGGGCAAGTCCGCTGACCTGATTGCAGTCGATTTGAGCCATACGGGCGCCCAGCCGGTGCACCAGCCCGCCTCCCAGCTCGTATACACAGCCAGCGGCCAGCATGTGAGCCACGCCTGGGTCGCCGGACGCGCCCTGATGCTCAGCGGCCAATTACAGACACTGAACGAGCGGGAACTGACCGGTAAAGCCCGCTGGTGGCAGGAACAGATGAAATAGTGGAGCCTATGAACAACAACGTCGACAACGCCGAAATTGCCAAGTTTGAAGCCCTCGCCAGTCGTTGGTGGGACAAAGACAGTGAATTTAAACCCCTGCACGAGATCAATCCGCTGCGGGCCAACTATATCGACGAGCGCTCGCCGGTGGCCGAGCAGGCCCTGGTGGACGTGGGTTGCGGCGGTGGCATCCTGGCGGAGGCCATGGCACAGCGCGGCGCCCGGGTCACCGGCATCGATATGGGGGAAGCCCCGCTCGCGGTGGCACGCCTGCACGCGGAACAAAGCGGCGTGCCGGTCGACTATCGACAGTGCACCGCCGAGCAACTGGCCGGGGAGCAACCCGGTCACTACCAGGTGGTCACCTGCCTGGAAATGCTCGAGCACGTGCCCGACCCGGCCTCGGTAATCCAGGCCTGCGCCGATCTGGCCAAGCCCGGTGCGGACCTCTACTTTTCCACCATCAATCGCAATCCGAAATCCTACGCCTTCGCCATCATCGGCGCCGAGTACGTACTGCGCCTGCTGCCCAGGGGCACCCACGAATACCGCAAGTTCATCCGCCCTTCGGAGCTGGCTGGCTGGCTGCGCGCCGCCGGACTGGAGTTGGTACACACCACGGGCATGACCTACAACCCGCTGACCCAGAAATACAAACTCACGGAGCGCGACGTGAGTGTCAACTACCTGATGCACGCGCGCAAACGGAGTGCCACTTTATGAGTGAGACGCGAATCCGGGCGGTGATGTTTGACCTGGACGGTACCCTGTTGGACACCGCCCCGGACTTTGTCGCCGTACTCAACCGCCTGCTCGACGAGGAGGGCCGCCCTGCCCCGCCACCCGAACGCATTCGACGCTCTGTGTCCAACGGCGCTCGGGCACTGGTGCAGCTGGGCTTTGGTGTCGCCGAGGCCGATGCTGACTACGAACGCCTGCGCGCGCGCCTGCTGGCAATCTATGCTGACCATATTGCGGTCCATACCCGCCCCTTCCCGGGCATCCAGGCACTGCTGGAGCAGCTGCAGGCGGCCGGCATCCCCTGGGGCATCGCCACCAACAAACCGGCGCTTTACACCGGGTTGCTGCTCGACGCACTCCAGCTCGACCCAGCGCCGGCGAGCGTCATCTGCCCGGACCACGTCAAGGCCCGCAAGCCGGACCCCGAGTCGCTCTACCTGGCTGCCCAACAACTGGGATGCGAGCCTGGAGAGATTGCCTACGTCGGCGATCACGAGCGCGACATCGCCTGTGGCCGTCGCGCCGGCGCCCTGACGATTGCCGTCGGCTACGGCTATATCGAGGACGATGACGACATCAACCGCTGGCAGGCAGACCATCAGGTCGAGCACGCCGAGCAAATCTGGCCGCTGCTCGCCACCCGTATTCACCCACCGTTGAAGGAGCCCTGCTAGGCTTATGAGTTTTCCGGACAATTACCAACCGGCCACCGATCTGCTGAACGACAAAGCAATCTTGGTGACCGGCGCGGGCGACGGCATCGGCCGCGTAGCCGCCAAGACCTTCGCCGCCCACGGCGCCACCGTAATCCTGCTGGGACGCACGCTGGGAAAATTGGAAAAGGTATACGACGAGATTGAGGCCGCCGGCGGCCCGCAACCGGCCATCTACCCGATGAACCTCGAAGGCGCCGCCGAGAAAGACTACAACGACATGTGCGACACGCTCGAACAGGAATTCGGGAAGCTCGATGGCATTCTGCACAATGCCAGTATCCTGGGGCCGCGCACGCCCATCGGCAACTACCCGGCCGACTCCTGGCTGCAGGTTATGCAGATCAACGTCAATGCACCCTTCATGCTGACCCGTGCGCTCTTGCCGCTGCTGGAGCGCAGCAACAATGCATCGTTGCTTTTTACCGGCTCATCCGTTGGCCTTGAGGGGCGTGCACACTGGGGCGCCTACGCGGCCTCCAAGGCTGCCTTGGAAAACCTGATGCAAACCCTGGCCGACGAACTTGCCGATGCCACCCGGATTCGTGCCAACAGCGTCAATCCGGGTGCCACCCGCACCCGCATGCGCGCGGCGGCCTACCCAGCCGAAGATCCGGGTTCGATCAAACCGCCAGAGGCGCTGATGCCGCTGTATCTGTATTTGATGGGGGATGATTCGCTGGAGGAGACGGGGCGGCAGTTTAAGGGTTAGTTGAATGGGGGCCGATTGTCGGATTGCGCGCTTTGCGCCAATCCGACCGGCGGAAGGCAGGGTGTTAGCCGGGTTTGCGGGCTCGGTGCATCATGGCCATCAGAGAGGCTTCTCCGCGCGATAGACCGCAACGCCGGGCGACCTCTTCCGGCTCGACTCCCGCTTCAAACAGCCCGGCGGCTTGTGAGTAAGGCATATCGTAATCGCCGTGGGCACTGTCCTCGCCCGCCTGCTGAGCCGCCTCCTGTAGCTTGCGCTCCAGTGAAAGCAAACGCTGCCCCATGCCCATGGCACCGCTATTCGCCAGGGCCAGCTCCCGCCCCAGACGATCATAGACCCGCTGGGTAGCCTGGGCCTGGCGGCGCGCCTGCGCCAAAGCCAGCACTGCCAAAATCAGCGCTACCCCACTTACCAGCAGACACAGGGCCAAGACCCATTCACCGCCCGTCAACATACACTCGCCCCGGTGTTGATCAGATATCTTCCAGCTCGACCCACTCGTCCGAACTCAGCAGCTTGTTAAGGTCGATCAGAATCAACAGTTCGTCATTTTTGTGGCACACACCCTGAATAAACTTGGCGCTCTCATCATTGCCGACGTTGGGAGCCGTTTCAATTTCGGACTGATTCAGGTAAACCACTTCCGAGACACTGTCCACAAGAATGCCTATCACGTGCCGGTCAGTTTCGATGATCACGATACGGGTCGAGTCGGTAATCTCGCCCGGCGGCAAGGCAAAACGGTGTCGGGTGTCGATCACGGTCACCACGTTGCCCCGTAGATTGATAATACCCAAAACATAAGAAGGCGCACCGGGCACCGGGGCGATTTCGCTATAGCGCAAGACTTCCTGCACCTGCATCACGTTAATGCCGTAAGTTTCACCGTCCAGACGGAAGGTAACCCACTGTAAGACCGGATCGTCTGCGCTCACCTGTTGGGGGGTATGACTTGCCATTGACTCTTCCTCAATTGCCGATGCCTCTCAGGGGCACCCTGATATGTCGGGACGTTTTTACACCTGACTGCTGTTGGCACTCAGGCCCGCTTCGTATTGCGATCGGCCTGGGTCAGCAGGTGGCCGATACGCGGAATATCCAGGAGCGCACACATGTGGGCTTTGACCGTACCGGCCAGCCATGGGCGCTTACTGCGCTCGCTGCGCCACTTCACATCCTCGGGCGCCAGGCGGATAGGCTGTTTCACAGAGTCTACCGCTAATCCCCAGGGGACGCCATTGATGGACACCACGTATTTGGCGGTTTCCTCAAAGCGTTCATCATAGCGCTCGGGCATCACGAAACGCGCGGTATTGACCGTGCGCACCTTGCCTGCCGGGGTTGGCTGCAAACCCATAAACCATTCCGCCTGTCCGAACAAAGGGGTCAGCTCGTCGGTGATCGGCTGAATTTGCCCGAGCGCCACCAGGGGCACGGCCAGTGTCAACCCACTGACGTCGAACAGGAGCACATCGAAATCCCGTTGCGCCCATGGGGGGCGACCGTTTTCGAGCCAATCCACTCCCTCGACCGCCACTTCGGCCAGGGCCTCTGAGCGCTCGAGGATCGGCTCCTGCGCTGCCGCCACCTCGGGCGGAGCGGGCACGGAAACCGGTGCTCGCGGCACAGATTTCGGCGCTACCGGCGGCACATAAACCGTTGTCGGCTCAGGAACGATTTCCTTGACCTTCGGGATCACCTCAGGCGGTGCCTCCGGCGCCGGGGAGAGCTCCGGTGCAGGCACCCGCAGGCCCGGGCGAGCGCTAAACAGAAGCTTCTGGAGTTGCTCCCGCTGCGCCAGGAGCGGCTCGCTCTCGTCCGGCGGCGCGTCGGTGAGCAATTCGTCCAGGTAGGTCTGCAGCAGGGGCTCGGAATAGCGGTTGTCGCTCAACGGATGCCTCCCGCTGCCTGACTTGTCGCCTTGGCGGGCTGTTGCAGCCATTTATACAATGATCGGTAAGCCTCGACACCTCGACTGCCCGGCTCATAAAGATGGGGCGGCACGCCCGCTTTGCTGGCATCTCGAAACCGGGTATCCACAGGCACCTTGCCCGGCCAGACATTGTCCGGGTGAGCGTTGCGAATCGCCAGCAGACTGCTCACCGAGGCTTGGGTACGCCGGTCGTACATCACCGGGACGATGGTGTAGGCAATACCCTGCTTCCGGGATTTACTCATCATCTGCAGGGTTGCCACCATACGCTCAAGGCCCTTGATGGCCAAAAATTCCGTCTGAACGGGAATAATCAGCTGCCGCGAGGCCGCCAGGGCATTGATCATCAACACGCCCAGCAACGGCGGCGTATCGATCACCACCTGGTCATAGTCGTCATAAATCTGCGCCAGGGCTCGGGCCACCACCAGCCCCATACCGTCCTGCCCCACCGCACGTCGCTCCAGCGTCGCCAACGCCGACGACGATGGCAATAAATCCAGATTGTCGAAACCTGTCGGCCGGATCAACGAACGGATACGCGCCGGGGTCAGGCTTGCACGCTCTTCAAACAAGGTATACACGCTCTGTTCGACAGCGTCGGGATCTTGACGAAAATAGCTGCTCAGGGAACCATGGGGGTCGAGATCCAACATCAATACCCGCTGTCCTCGCTCGGCTGCCAAGCCCGCGAGGGATACGGTGCTGGTGGTTTTACCCACCCCGCCCTTCTGATTTGCTATCGCCCACACCTGCATGGTGTCTCTCCCGGGTTTAAAGGCCCCGCTACCGGGGTAATCACAGTGTTCATCGCCAGCGTCAGATTTCTGCTGTCGGAATCAGCACTCTACGAACTAAAGCAACTCCTGTGCCTGGACACTCAATCCCCGGCCTGATCACGTTCACCGTTATCACCGGATTCGCCCGCCGCGGGCGGACGAATCCGGGGCAAATCCGGGTCACTGGAAAACAGCAGGCCGCCGCCTTCTAGCGGCACCGGCGCTATGACAGCATCACCGCCGGGGCCCAAAACCTCCGACGGAGTGGGCGCGGGCTCAACCGAGCCCTCCTGGCCGGCATCATCCGCGCCTTCCGGATCGAGTGCTGTGCGCGGACGCTCGATCTTTTGTCGAGCCACCATCAGGGCAACCCGGCGATTCTGGGCACGCCCCTCGGCAGTGGCATTGCTGGCAACCGGCTGATATTCCCCGTAACCCACCGCGGCCAAACGCTCGGGAGCGATCGCATTGTCCGCCAATAGCTTGACTACCGCACTCGCGCGCGCCGCCGACAACTCCCAGTTGCTGGGGAACTGCGCGGTACGAATCGGGACATTATCGGTAAAACCCTCCACTTGCACCGGGTTATCGACAGCTTTAAGGATATCGGCCAAATCCGCAAAAATATTAATCGCCCGCTCGCTCGGCGCAGCGCTGCCGGAGCCGAACAGGATGCTGTCACGCAATTCAATCTGCAGCCAGTGCTCATTGGCGTACACCGACAGCAGTTCCTGATCCATCAGATCGCCAAAACGCTGGTGAAGCGCATCCACCAGTCCCTGTAGATCCCCCAGGTCGCGGCTACCCAGAACCTCGGGCACGGCCGCTGGCGGCTCAAAAGGCGATGCGGGGATATCCTCGATACTCAGGCGCGCCGCCCGTGCCGGGTTGAACGCTTCCACCAGCGTCGTCGACAGCTCACGATACTTATGCTCATTGACTTGAGAGATGGAATACATCACCACAAAAAAACCGAACAGCAACGTGATAAAGTCAGCGTAGGACACCATCCAGCGCTCGTGGTTATCGTGCTCTTGCGGACGGCGGCGACGCGGCATAGGCTACCCCTGTTTGTGCAAGTAACCGTTTAGTTTCATTTCGATGGCGCGCGGATTTTCCCCATCGGCGATGGCGATAATGCCCTCAATCATCAACTCCCGGTACTGGGAACGCTCGTTGATACACATTTTCAGTTTATTGGCGATGGGCAACAACAACAGGTTGGCCAGCCCGACGCCGTAGATGGTAGCGACAAACGCCACCGCAATGCCGGAACCCAGCTCGGCGGGGTCGTCGAGATTGCTCATTACGTGAATCAGGCCCATGACCGCGCCGATAATACCAATCGTGGGTGCATAACCGCCCATGCTGTCATAAAAGCGCACCGCATCGAGGTCACGCTGCTCCTCGAGAATCAACTCGTTTTCCATAATGCGTCGAATCACTTCCGGCTCACTGCCATCGACCATCAGTTGCAGCCCTTTGCGCGCAAAAACATCCGGTTCGGTCTCGGCATTGTGTTCCAGGCCCAGCAGTCCCTTTTGCCGAGTCAAGATCGACCAGCGCACCAGTGTGTCGATGCCTGTCTTGAAGGCATTCGCGGGCGGCCGAAATATCCAGACAAACAGGCTCAACGCCCGGCGCAGGCTGGTCATCGGTGTTTGCAACATCGCCGCACCCAAAGTACCGCCAATAACAATCAGCGCCGCCGGGCCATTGAGCAACGAATAGATCGACCCGCCCTCGAGAAAATTGCCACCCAAGAGCGCGCCAAAACCAATAATGACCCCGAGTATGCTGAGCTTGTCCACTACATGACCTCGCGCGTGAGCATCGGTCCGATATCAGGCAGAGCCAGGACCTGATCAGTCAGGTTTGCCCGTGCCACCGCCATCGGCATACCGTAGATGATGCTGGTGGCCTCATCCTGGGACCAGATCACCGAACCGGCCTTTTTCAGCATCTCGGCACCCTTACAGCCATCAGAACCCATGCCTGTCAGCACCACACCCAGCACCTTGTCGGCGTAGGCATTCGCGGCCGAACCAAAGGTGATATCAAGGCTGGGTTTGTAATTGACCCGGGCATCATCGGGCAGCACCTTGACCACGCCCTGGGCACGACGCTCGACCATCAACTGTTTGCCCCCGGGCGCCAAAAGCGCCAACCCGGGTTCAAGCCGATCGCCATCCACAGCCTCGCGCACCTGAATCTCGGATTGGCGATTCAGACGTTCGGCAAAGGCCTTGGTGAAGTTCTCAGGCATGTGCTGCACCAGCACAATGGGCAGCGGAAAGTTGCGTGGGAGCTTGGTGAGCACCTCAGTCAGTGCCACTGGACCACCGGTAGATGCACCGATGACCAACAGCTGAAAACGTCGACGCAAGGCGCCCGGGCGATCGCTCGCCGCGGGGCGAGGACTCGCTGTCGGCGCAGGCCGAGCGGGGGTGGCAGATGTTGACGGTGCGGCGCTGCTCACGCGCGAGGCCGAGGCGCGAGCGCCCCTGCCCAGGGTCAACAAGCGGTCGTGCAATTTGGCTGACAGCGAATTCGCACTGCGGGATATTTCGGCAAAATCCTTGGCCATAAAATCGGTGGCGCCGGCGGCCAGCGCATCCAGCGTTACCCGTGCCCCCTCATAGGTGAGCGAGGACAACATCAGAATGGGTGTGGGCCGGTCGCGCATAATGTGGCGCACGGCGGTGACGCCGTCCATCACCGGCATCTCGAAGTCCATAGTGATGATATCGGGTTTGAGGCGAGTCGCCATCTCTACCGCGTCGCGCCCATTGCTGGCAACGCCGATAACCTCAAGTTCCGGGTGCTGATTGATAATTTCCTTCAGGCGTTGCTGAAAAAAATTGGAATCATCGACAACTAACACCCTAAATGGCATTGAACCTTTCTCCAAAGTTACATCGGTAGCATGCCCGCATGGGCGTCAGAACTCAGACGGTCGGCTAGCGGTGTCCCCAGGAACTGCCTGCACCGCGGGCATAGCGCTTGAGCAGCCCGGGCACATCCAGAATCAGCGCAATGGTGCCGTCACCGGTAATGGTAGCACCCGCCATGCCCGGTGTCCCCTGCAGCATTTTGCCCAGAGGTTTGATGACCACCTCTTCCTGACCAACGAGCTGATCGACCACAAAGCCGATCGTCAGCGTGCCCACAGCCACAATCACAATGTGCGCTTCCTCTTGCCGGTCGGCTCGGGTGGCCGGGGTCAGCCATTCCTTGAGGTGAAAAACAGGAATCGCGCGATCGCGAATGGTGACGCACTCCTGGCCGTCAACTACATGGGTTTTGCGCAGGTCCATGTAGAAGATTTCGTTGACGCTCGACAGCGGTAGCGCGAATGCCTGATCGGCAAGCATGATCATCAGCGTCGGCATGATCGCGAGCGTCAGGGGCACCTTGATATTCAGGCGCGAACCTTCGCCGAGGGTCGATTGAATTTCCAGGGTGCCATTGAGCTGAGTGATTTTGGTCTTCACCACATCCATACCGACACCGCGACCGGAGACATCGGAAATCTCTTTTTTGGTGGAAAAGCCCGGGGCAAAAATCAGGTTGTAGGCCTCACTGTCGCTCAGACGCGCCGCCGCATCCGCATCCATCAACCCCTTTTCAACGGCAATTGCGCGCAGTTTGTGCGCATCCATTCCCGCGCCGTCATCGGTGATCGACAGGAGAATATGGTCCCCTTCCTGCTCGGCCGCAAGCACCACCCGGCCGGTGCGTGGCTTGCCTTTGGCTTCGCGCTCTTCCGGAGTTTCGATACCGTGGTCAACCGCATTGCGCACCAAGTGGACCAAAGGGTCGGCCAGCGCCTCGACCAGATTTTTATCCAGGTCGGTCTCTTCACCCACCAGTTCCAGATTGATCTCTTTGTTGAGCTTGCGCGCCAGGTCGCGCACCACACGCGGAAAGCGACCAAACACTTTCTTGATGGGCTGCATACGGGTCTTCATCACCGACGTCTGAAGATCTCCCGTCACCACATCCAGGTTGGCCACGGCTTTGGAAAGCGCTTCATCCTGCGAATCCAGACCCAGGCGCACCAGGCGGTTGCGCACCAGTACCAGCTCGCCCACCATATTCATAATGTCGTCGAGACGCTGGGTGTCGACACGCACGGTGGTTTCAACCGGTGCTTCGCGCTCGGGCGCCTTCGCGGGCGCAGCTTTGGGCGCAGGCACAGGCGCAGAGGCCGGCTCGGGCTTGGCGGCCTGGGGCTCCGCCGCCGGCGCCTTGGGCGCCTCGGGTTCAACCGCCCCGCCTTCGGGCGCCGATGAGGCACTCGGGCCTTTGCCCTTGCCGTGCAGCTGATCCAGCAAGTGTTCGAACTCGTCGTCGCTGATCCCATCACCGGCGCTACTCGATGAACTCTCGGCTTTTGTGTTCGCTACACCTGGCGCCTTGCCTTTGCCGTGCAGCTCGTCCAGCAGTGCCTCAAACTCATCGTCGGAAATATCTCCGCTGGTACTGTCAGTATCGGCAGCCGCCGACGGAGTCGATGCACCTGGGCCTTTGCCCTTGCCGTGCAGCTCGTCGAGCAGTGCTTCAAACTCATCGTCACTGATATCATCGCCACTGCTGCCGGCAGGGGGCTGAGCCGGCTTGTTGGGCGCGGGGGAGGACTGCGGGTCGGCATCGACGCCGATCGCATCGAGCAGTTGCTCAAATTCATCGTCGGTAATGTCACCGCCACCGATAGTACCCCCTCCGGCGCTGGAGGGGGGGGAGGCGCTCGGCCCTGGCGCTTGCTCGGCCACAGGGGTCACCGAACCGCCCGCCACCAGGCGCTCGAGGCTGGCAATCAACTCGGGATCGGCGGGTTCCGGCTCAACGCGCTGGGACAGGGCGTCAAATTGCTGGTTTACCGCGTCGAGCGCGCTGAGGACCACGTCCGTCATCGCCGGGGAGACTTTCAGCTCCCCATTGCGCAACTTGTCGAACAGGTTCTCGGTGACATGGCAACATTCCACCATAGGCGTGACCTGGAGAAAACCAGCGCCGCCTTTAACGGTGTGAAACCCCCGGAAAATCGCATTCAACAGGTCGGCGTCATCCGGGCGCTGCTCGAGGTCGACCAGCTGCTCAGAGAGCTTTTCGAGAATCTCCCCCGCTTCAACCAGAAAATCCTGGAGGATGTCTTCGTCGTCACCGAAACCCATTCACGCTACCCCTAAAACCCGAGACTCGACAGCAAGTCGTCCACTTCATCCTGGCCAGAGACCACATCGGAACGCGCTTCAGCGTTCATCAACGGGCCTTCCGCCTCTGTTTTTCTGCGCTCGTTCAGCGCCTCAGTGTCTTTATCGGCACCGCTGCTCAAACCTGTAATCTCTTCCACCTGGCTGGCAATGCGTACCAGGCTTACCAGGTCCTCCTCAACATCGCTGATCAGGCCGATCACCCGCTTGAGAACCTGGCCGGTCAAATCCTGAAAACCCTGCTCGAGAATGATGCCCTGCAGGTTTTGATTGAGCTGCTCGGTGCCGGTGACCATCTGACCCAAAAAGTCATCCATACGGTCATAGAGTCCACGAAACTCGTCGGCGCTCATTTCCCGGCGCTTGAGCCTGCCCCACTCCTCGTGCAGGGACGCGGCCTCCTGGCCCAGGTTCATGGCGATCGGCGCCGACTCGTCCACCATATCCATGGTCTTTTCGGCGGCTTGCTGGGTGAGATCAATGACGTAGTTGAGGCGATTGGAGGCGTCACGGATGCCGGAATCGTTGATTTGAGGCGGATTTCCATTCAAATCGCCATCGACGTGAAAATTGACGATGGCATTGTGTAGCCCGCGTGTCAGACGCCCGACAGACTGGAAAATATGGTTATTGCGCGCTTCGATCATCGCGTTGATAAGCTGGGAGGCTTCTTCGTAGTGATCGCCCTGCAGCTTGTCGACCAGGACCTGGGCAACCTCTTTGAGTTCTTCGACAAACTCATGGTTGTGCAAGCGCTGAGTTTCTGAAGTCATTGCCATGCCTTGTGTGCTGTAGCGGATCGGCACCTGTCAACAACAGATGACGCGCCGGTTTGTTATTCAGACCCGCTCGAAAATCTTTTCGATTTTTTCCTTGAGCGCCTGGGCGGTGAAGGGCTTGACCACATAACCGTTGACCCCGGCCTGAGCCGCTTCGATAATCTGGTCACGCTTGGCCTCGGCGGTGACCATCAAAACCGGCAGCGTCGCCAGCTTTTCGTCGGCCCGCACGGCGCGGAGCAGATCAATCCCGGTCATCCCCGGCATGTTCCAGTCGGTAATCAGAAAATCGAAATTACCGCTTTTGAGCATCGGCATTGCCGTCACGCCATCGTCGGCCTCATGGGTATTGGAAAAGCCCAAGTCGCGCAACAGGTTTTTGATAATCCGTCGCATTGTCGAGAAATCATCGACAATGAGGATCTTCATGTTCTTATCCAATGCAACCTCCGTCTACCCTAGGCGGGCATTCTCTAACGTGTCTTAGTAATCGTCTCAATCGATGCCAACCCGGGTTGGCCAGCCCCGCAAAGTACCACAATTGCGCGCCGCGTCAATCCTGCTGACGCCCCTGGAGGGGCTTTTGAGGTTATTGGTTGCCGCGCCAATCGGCGAGCCGGGTGCGCAGGCGTGCGGCCGCCTGGCTGTGAATCTGGCTGACGCGGGACTCACTGACCCCCAGAACCTGTCCGATTTCCTTGAGGTTGAGCTCTTCGTCGTAGTAGAGGGCCAACACCAAGCGCTCCCGCTCCGGTAATTGGGTTATCGCCTGCGCGAGCGATTGCTTTAGGGCATCGCGCTGGATTCCCTCAAAAGGGTTGGCGTGCTGCGTGAGAGTTTCGCCACGGTCGACGTGGCTGGCATCGTCGCCGAAGGTTTCTTCATAGCTGAACAGGCGGCTGGCATTGGCATCCTGAATCATGGAGAAATACTCGTCCAGCGCCACACCCAGCTCGTCAGCCACCTCGGCATCCTGGGCGTCGCGCCCCGAGCGGGCCTCGACCGTATTGATGGCCTTGGCAATACGCCGGGCGTTGCGATGCACTGAACGCGGGGCCCAATCTCCCCGACGCATCTCATCGACGATGGCGCCGCGAATACGGATACCGGCGTAAGTCTCAAAGCTGGCGCCGCGGGAGGCATCGTACTTTTGAGCGGCTTCCAGCAGGCCGATCATCCCGGCCTGGATCAGGTCATCGACCTGCACACAGGCCGGCATACGCAACATCATGTGGTGAGCGATACGCTTCACCAGCGGTGCGTAGTCCTCGACCCGAATACCCGGGCTTGACTGTTGTGTTTTGTCGTACATGGCTAACCTATCTGCTGCGGCCATTGTCAACACACCTGCCTGTTATTGCTGTCAGTATAGACGCTCCCCAAAACCGATCAGGCCTTGGGGGCGTTGGCCACATCCAGTAGGCGCTCGACAAAAAATTCCAATCGTCCCGAGGGCCCTGCCGGCAGTGGCCAACGCACCACCTCTTCGGCCAGCGCACGCATGGCCTGTGCGGCCTTGCTCTGGGGGGCATAATCAATCAGCGCTCGCTGGCGCTGTACAGCTTTGCGCACATTCTCGTCAAAGGGCACACCGCCGACGTACTGCAGGGTCACATCCAGAAAACGGTCACAGACACTGCTCAACTTGTTAAACAGCGCCTGGCCTTCATTTTTCGTGCGGGTCATGTTGGCCACGACGCGAAAGCGCTGCATACCGTGCTCAGTGCTGAGCACCTTGATCAGGGCGTAGGCATCGGTAATGGAGGAGGGTTCGTCGCACACCACTACAATCACTTCGTTGGAGGCGCGCACAAAGCTGATGACGGTCTCGGATATCCCGGCGGCCGTATCGATGACCAGCACATCCATCTGGTCGCTCAGGTCATTGAAGGCGTTGATCAGCCCCGCATGCTCACGGTTGCTCAGGGCCGATAGCCGCTGCACACCGGAGGCCGCCGGGACAATCCGAATGCCACCTGGGCCGGGGACCAGAATCTCACTCAGGCTCATCCCGTGCTCAAGGACGTCCATGATATTATGGCGCGCCTTGACCCCCAGAAGAACATCAACATTGGCCAAGCCCAAGTCGGCGTCCATCAGTACAACCCGACGGCGTAGTCCCGCCAGAGCAATGCTGAGGTTGACCGAAATGTTGCTTTTTCCCACACCGCCCTTGCCACCGGACACGGCTATTACTTGTATCGGACGTACTTGGCTCATTGATGGTTATACTCCACTGCCAATAAATGCCGTTAGCGGACCAGACCGCGCTCGGCGCCCGCCTCTCGGAGCGGTACCTGCTGCTGACTGAGCAGCGCTGCAGCGCGTGCCACCAGGGTGTGCGCACGCGCCACTTCAATATCTTGCGGGATGTCCTGCCCGTCGGTGGTATAAGCGATCGGCAGGTCACTGTGCATGACCACACCGAGCGCCTCACCCAGACTGGCGGTTTCATCCAGCTTGGTCAGAATACAGCCACGCAGGCTGGCACTGGCGTAAGCGTGAATCGCCGCCTTGAGCATCTGGGCCTGACTGTTACTGGCCATCACCAGGTAACTGCGTACCTGAGTCTGTTCCGCCAGCTCACTCAACTGTGCCTTGAGCTTGGGGTCACCGTGGCGAAAGCCCGCCGTGTCGATGAGTACCAATTCGCACCGGCGCAGGCTGTGCAACACCCCGGCCAGACTGTTGTGTTCGTCGACCACCCGCACCGGCACTTTCAGAATACGTGCCATGGAGCGCAGCTGATCATGACCGGCGATACGGTAGTTGTCCATGGTCACCAACGCGACTTTGTCAGCACCGTGTTCCAGGACATAGCGAGCCGCCAGTTTCCCAATAGTAGTAGTTTTACCGGCGCCTGTCGCCCCGACAAAGGCGAAAACGCCGCCATTGGCGGTAACATCCCGGCCGGCCACCGGCAGCTCGCGCGACCACTGCGCGAGCGCCTCTGGCCAGGCTGATGCCAGCGTACGACTGGGTTTGCAGCCACCCAAAACCGCGGCAATCGCCTCGGTTGGCAGGCCGACCCGCTCGAGCCGACGGCCAACGCTGTCCAGCACCGGCGAGCCAGTCAGCTTGCGGTCACCGGCCAAATGGTGCAATTGTTGCTCGAGCAGCAGGCGCATGTCCGCCAACTCGGCCTGCAGCTCATTCAGCTGTGCGTTGTTCTGATTCGCAGGCTCCGCCGCGTAGCGTACCGGCGTCGGGTCCACAGGCGCCCTGCGCGCAGGTTCAGCGCGCCCGGGGCCCTGCCCCAGCAAATGCTCGCGCGCTGACGCTTCCGCAGCGCGCGTCGCGGCCAGGCGCTGACTCGCCTGTTCAATATCGTCGGCTATTTGACGCCCGGTTTTGCCACCAGGCAAACCCGTGCCAGACCCAGCGCGGGGCTCGGCCTCAGGAACCGGCGCGCGCGCGCCAATACCCAGGGGATCATGGTCGGTGTCGGCCGCCAAAGTGGTGACCAACTCGACCCCCTCGGGCGTGCGTTTGCTCGACAGGATAATGGCGTCTGAGCCCAGTTCCTGACGCACCAGTTCCAGGGCCCGGCGCATATCGGCAGCGACAAAACGTTTAACCTGCATAGTCATTCTCCTCAAGGCCCGGCCTCTGGGGCCTCTCAGCTGTTATCAGCGCCCACAGTGGCGTCGATGGTGATCTGTTTGCTATCCGGAATTTCGTTGTATCCCAGCACCCGCATATCCGGTGCGCTGTGGCGGGCAAAGCGCGCGAGCATCATGCGCAGTGGGCCCGCGACCAAGAGCACCTGGGGCTTGCCCGCCAATTCCTGTTTCTGGGCCGCTTCCGCCAGGGATTTCTGCAGGCGTTCGGCCAAACCGGGCTCGATAAAGGCGCTGTCTTCCGCGCCAGATTTTTGTGCCTGCTGAACACTACCCAGCAATATCTGTTCCAGTTTCGGATCCAGGGTGATCACGGGGATATTCGGGTCGGAACCCACGATGTTCTGGACAATTTGGCGAGCCAACCCCTGGCGCGCCAGGGCCGTGAGAGTGGCAATATCTTGACTCTTGCCAGCGCCGGCCGCCAAGGCTTCCGCGATCGAGCGCATATCGCGCACCGGCACCTGCTCTTGCAGAAGATTCTGCAATACCTTGAGAAGCTGGTTCAGAGTCAGCGTATTGGGCACCAGCTCTTCGACCAGTTTGGGGGAGTTCTTGGCCAACATATCCAGCAACTTTTGAACATCCTCATGACCGAGCAACTCGTGCGTATGCTGCTGGAGTATCTGGTTCAGGTGCGTGGCCACCACGGTGCTGGGGTCGACCACGGTGTAACCAAGGGTCTGCGCCTGCTCTTTGTCACCCGCCGTGATCCAGACCGCGTCCAGGCCAAATGCCGGGTCTTTGGTTTTGATGCCATCGAGCTCGCCAAACACCTGCCCCGGGTTAATGGCCAGATCCCGGTCCGGGTAGACCTCAGCTTCGCCCACGGCAACACCCATCAGGCTGATCCGGTAACCGTTGGGCAGCAATTCCAGGTTGTCCCGAATATGGACCGAGGGCACCAGAAAACCCATCTCCTGAGACAGCTTCTTGCGCACACCTTTGATCCGCCCCAACAACTCCCCACCTTGAGACCGGTCCACCATCGGTATCAGGCGGTATCCCACTTCCAGCCCGATCACATCCACTGGCTGAACATCGTCCCAACCCAGCTCCCGACTCTCTTCGGCCGGGGGCAACGACGGGCGCGGTCGGCTCGGCGGTGGGCTGTCGCCACCGGCCGTTGGTGCTGGCTCCGGGGCTACGCCTGAGGACCGCCCACTCGAGGGGATATAGTCGCGCTCATCGTCCACCAGCAAGGGCTGCTGCTTGCGCCAATAAATGTAGTAAGCCAAAGCACCGCACAAAGCGCCGAGCCCCAGGAACGCCAAGTGTGGCATTCCGGGAATGGTGCCCGTGACGAAGAGGATGCCCGCGGCCACAGCCAGGGCCCGGGGGGAATCAAACATCTGGGTCATGACCTGCTGGCGCATGTCCTGCTTGGTATTGACCCGGGTAACCAGAATCGCGGCCGAGGTCGACAACAGCAGTGATGGCACCTGCGCTACCAAGCCGTCACCGATAGTCAGCAGAATATAGTTTTGCATGGCGACCGCAAATTCCAGATCGTGCTGGATCATGCCGATCCCGAGCCCGCCGAGAATATTGATGGCGAGAATCAGGATCCCGGCCACTGCATCGCCGCGCACAAATTTACTGGCACCGTCCATCGCCCCGTAAAAATCCGCCTCACTGGCCACGTCCTTGCGCCGAGTACGCGCTTCGTCCTGGTCGATCAGGCCGGCATTGAGGTCGGCATCAATGGCCATCTGTTTACCGGGCATGGCGTCCAGGGTAAAGCGCGCACTGACTTCAGCAATACGCCCGGCGCCCTTGGTAACCACCACGAAGTTGATGATCATCAGAATCAGAAAGACGATAAAACCCACGGCGTAGTTGCCGCCGATGACCACCTCGCCAAAAGCCTGAATCACCTTCCCGGCTGCCGCCCCCCCCTCATGGCCATTGAGCAATACCACCCGGGTCGAAGCGACGTTGAGCGCCAGGCGCAAAAGGGTCGCAATCAACAGGATGGTCGGAAAGGACGCGAAGTCCAGGGGGCGCATGGAGTAGACGCCCACCAGCAGCACGACAATGGCGAGTGCGATGTTGAAGGTGAAAAAGACATCAAGCAGAAACGGCGGGATGGGCAGAATCACCATCGCCAGCAACATCAGCAGCAGCGCCGGAATACCCAGGTTGCCACGCCCCGCATTGCGGAGTTTGAGCCACACCATCTTGGGATCGGTCGAGGCCAGGCTGCTGAAGGACGGTAGTGGCATAGTCGATTCTTTGTCGGTACAGTTTTTTTGACGGTTTCAGGGTCTTTTGCCTGATATCGCAAAAACCGTACCTACTTGCCTTCTGACACCCGGTTATTTTTTCGAGCCGCGGAATCATTAGCAGTACGTCGAGGTCGAGCCTTCTGAGTTTGGGTGCCAGTAAGTTAGTCGGCCAGTGAAGTCAGGAGCGTCTTTGGCAAACGCGGTAAATACTTCCCTGTAGCTCCCACGCGTCATCCCTGACGCGAGGGTTGCCAAAGACGCTCCCGACTCCCCTGTCCTAGCGGCTGACCAAACCTTCGCACTCTGTTCTCAGAGGAGGTTCTAATAAAATTAGATATTTTGAGGCTCAAATGTCCAAGAGTGGCACAAGTCGAGTCTGGGTATCCCTTTCCGGGACCGTCTGCCGCCCGGACGGCGGCAGTCGAGCCCCCATGGACGACCCACAGGGATGTGGGAAGTGTCCCGAAGCGCCGGGAGCGCGTAGGGACCGGGTTCACGGCGTGTCCCGGAAAGGGATACCCAGACTCGACGCCTACAATAGGCCGCCGGAGAATGCTGCTCGATAACGTCAATCGAGGTGTTAGGGGTCGAATTGCATATCCCGGGGGACGTTGAGGTTGCGGGGGTAATTGGGCTTGTCGCCGCGGCCGCGGCGGAAGTTGCGTAGCTGGAAGACGTAGGCCAGCACCTGCGCCACAGCCATATAGAGCGCCGACGGAATAGGCTGATCCACCTCGGTGGTGTGGTAGATCGCCCGCGCCAGCACCGGCGACTCAACCCGCTCGATATTGTGCTCGCGCGCAATCTCCCGAATCTTCATGGCCATGTGGTCGCCCCCCTTGGCAAGCAGAATCGGCGTTTCCATGGTGTCCGGATCATACTTCAGCGCGACCGCGTAGTGAGTCGGGTTGGTAATAACCACATCCGCCTCGGGTACTTTGGCCATCATCTGACGCTGGGCAATCTCGCGCTGCAACTGGCGAATACGGCTTTTGACCTCCGGCTTGCCCTCGGTGTTCTTCATCTCATCCTTGACTTCCTGCCGGGTCATGCGCAGCTTCTTCTTGTTGTCCCATATCTGAAAAGGGACATCGATGATAGCGATCAAGACCGTAACAGCGGCAAGCGCAATGGCACCGACAATCCCCAGGTACAGGGAGTGAATCACGGCGACATCGGTTTCCTGGTCAGACAACCGGTACATGTCCTGCTGCTGCACCATCAGGACAACAATGGCCGCCCCCAGAATCACCAGCACTTTGCCGAGCGACTTGCCCAACTCGACCAGCGCTTTGAGGGAAAACATCCGCTTGAGGCCGGAGATGGGGTTCAGGCGACTGGCCTTGGGAGCCATGGCCTTGGCGCTGAGCATCCAGCCTCCAAGCGCAATGGGGCCGACAATCGAGGCCACAAACAACAAGCCAAACAGCGGCAGAATACTGAGCACGCCGTGGTACAGAGAAATCGAGAAGTGTTGCAACATCGTGGTGGTATCGAAGATCACTTCGCGCTCGAGGATAAAGTTATAGCGCACAATGGCGATCATTTTCTGGCCCATGTAACTGCCAAAAATCAGAAAACCCAGAGTCCCCGCAAGCAGAATGAACGTGGTGGTCAAATCCCGGGATCGGGGAATCTGCCCATCCTCCTTGGCCTTCTCAAGCTTTCGGGTCGTGGGCTCTTCTGTCTTTTCCTGACTGCTGTCGTTCTCTTCTGCCATCAGGGAGCTCCAATCAGCACACGCAGGTAGCGCACGCCCTCTTGCATAAACAGATCAAAGTTCGGCAGTATCGCCGCCAGCCCCACCCACATCAAAAACAGCCCGAAGATCAACGTAAGCGGGAAGCCCACCGTGAAGACGTTCATCTGCGGCGCTGAACGGTTCATGGCCCCAAAGGCCATATTGACCACCAGGAGCGAAGTGAACAGCGGCAAGGCAATCACCAGGGCACAGGTGAACATCCACGAGCCCATACTCGCCACCAACAGAAAGCCGTCCGGCCCCAGGCCACCGCCCCCCACCGGCAGCGTGGTGAAGCTGGTCACCATCAGCTCAATCACGATGATATGACCATTGACTGCCAGAAACAGCAGGGTCGCCAGCAGCAAATAGAACTGTGAAAGCACGGTGACGCTGACCCCGCTGGGATCGTTCATGGCCGCAAAGCCGAGCCCCATTTTCATGGCGATAAATTGTCCTGCCAGGATGAACACGTGCAGGAAGACCTGGAGCACAAAGCCCATCGCCATCCCGATCAGAACCTCGCGCATGATCATCAGCATCGCCGACAGGGATACCAGGTCGACAGCCGGCGGCGCCGGCAGTACCGGCGCCACGACCAGGGTGGTGACAAAAGCCAGCGCGACCCGGGTGCGGGCCGGAACGGTGGCGGCGCCGATTACCGGCATGGCAAAAAAGAAGGCGCCGATACGCACAAAAGGCCACAGGTACTGGCCGATAAACTGGACCAGCAGCGCGTCGCTGACAACTAGGGCTTCGGCACCGTTCACATTGACCTCACGTGTCGGCCCTACCCTATGAGGTAGGGTACGCCGGTAAACAGACGATTGAACAGATCCATCAGCTCCGACACCAGCCAAGGCCCGGCAATCATGATGGTCACCAGAGTCACGATCAGGCGCGGCAGAAAACTCAGCGTCTGTTCGTTAATCTGGGTCGCGGCCTGGAACATGCTCACAACCAGGCCCACAAGCAGAGCCGGGCCCACAATGATCATCACCATCACGACCGTGAGCCAAAGCGCATCGGCAAAAAGGCCCTGTGCAATTTCCGGAGTCATGGCTTTCCTCCGCTAAACACCAAAACTGGCCGCGAGCGTCCCGACAATCATCGCCCAGCCATCGACCAGCACGAACAGCATGATCTTGAAGGGCAACGAAATAATCAGGGGCGAAAGCATCATCATACCCATGGCCATCAATACACTGGCGACCACAATATCGATGACAAGAAAGGGAATGAAAATGATAAAACCGATCTGGAAGGCGGTCTTCAGCTCACTGATGATGAATGCCGGCACCAGAATGGAAAAAGGCGTGTCCTGAGCCGTCGCGATTTCGGTATTGCCGGCAATGCCCGCAAACAACGCGATATCCGATTCCCGGGTCTGCGCCAGCATAAACCCGTGTACCGGCTCGGAGGTGCGCACCAGTGCTTCCTGCGCGCCGATTTCTTCATTGATGTAGGGCTGCAAAGCATTCTCGTTGATGGCACTGAACACCGGCTGCATGATAAAGATCGTCAAGAATAGGGCCAAGCCCAAGAGTATCTGATTGGACGGTGACTGCTGCAAACCCAGGGCCTGGCGCAATATCGAGAATACAATGATGATACGGGTAAAGGAGGTCATCATTAACAGCAACGACGGCAACAACGTCAGCGCCGTCATGATCGCCAAAATTTGTAAGGTAACCGTGTACTCTTGGGTGCCGTCAGGGCCGGTGGTGACGGTCAGTGCCGGCAACCCCGGAATGGCCGGCAGGGCTCCGCCGGCCTGTTCATTGGTGGTCTGCGCAGGTGTCAGCTCCTCTTCTTGAGCAAACCCTTGAGGTGCCAGCACCAGCAGGAAAAGCAGTGTCAAAAGATAGCGTTTGAACACGAGTGGCCTCAGCGGGGTTGAGAGTCGTCTGATGACGAGCTGGTTTTTTGCTGGAGCAAGGCTTTGAGCTTGCGTCCAAATTCGGAACTGTAAGCGGACTCGCCCGGTGCTATTACCGGTTCATCGAAGGTGTGCAGTAAGGTAATTTGCGTAGCCGTCACGCCCAACAACAATTGCTGACCCGCTACATCCACCACCATCAAACGCTCGCGGGTGCCCATTGGCATGGTCGCCAGCACCTTCATATGGGGGTTGTGCATCAAGCCGCCCTGCCCCAGGCGGCGCACCAGCCAGGCCAGCCCCAAAATCAGCAGTACGATCGCACCGAGCCCGAGCGTGACATTGAGCAAGTGCGTACCGCTGCCGATGGCGACGGTGTCGGCACGTGTGCCTTCCGCCACCAGAAGCGGTGCCCAGGCCCCGGCGATCAGCGTCGACACCCCGACAATGGCTTTGCGGACCATCATCAGCGCAGCTTTTTGATACGTTCGGAGGGACTGATCACGTCGGTCATGCGGATACCGAACTTTTCGTTCACCACGACCACTTCACCGTGGGCGATCAAGGTCCCATTCACCAGCACATCGAGCGGTTCACCGGCGAGCCGATCAAGCTCAATGACCGAGCCCTGGTTGAGTTGCAACAGGTTACGGATGGTAATTGAGGTGCGGCCCACCTCCATGGAGATGGACACTGGGATGTCCAGAATGACATCCAGCTCTGGGCTCGTATTGGGCTGCTCAGTGCCGCGAGTAAACTCGTCAAGCTCGACTGTGCCGAGATCATCAGTGAGGTCACTGGCAGGCGCAGCGTCGTCCTGCTCCTGCATGGCCGCCGCCCACTCTTCAGCCATCGCGTCCTGATCGACATCGTCTTCGGGCGGGTTGTTATTGTCATCATTTGCCACGGGGGCCTCCTTCAATCAAGGTCGCGTTGTGGGCGTTGCTGTGGTCGATAAATTCAAGAATCTTGAGCGCCAGATTTTTCCGGTGCTGGCCGAGCTTGGTGCGGAAAATCGGTACCCCGTTGGCGGTCACTACATGCTGATCCGGCATTTCTACCGGTATGATATCGCCTTCTTTCAGGTTGACGATGTCGCGCAGGGTAATATCCCGGCGTACCACATCACACTCCAGGTCGACTTTGGCCATGAGCACGTCTTCCTTCAGCGCGCGCTCCCAACGTTCGTCGTGTTCGTCGCTGTCGCTCTGAAAGCCCGCATCCAGCACCTCACGGATCGGTTCGATCATCGAGTAAGGCAGCGTGATGTGCATCTCGCCTCCGCCACCGTCGAGCTCGATGTGGAAGGTACTGACCACCACCACTTCACTGGGGCTGACAATATTGGCCAGTGAGGGGTTAACTTCGGAATTGATATATTCAAAGGTGATGGGTATGACCGCTTTCCAGGCTTCTGCCAAATCGATAAAGGCCTGGTCGAGCACCATCTGCACCACGCGTAACTCGGTGGGGGTAAACTCCCGCCCCTCAATTTTTGCGTGGCGACCATCACCGCCAAAGAAATTATCCACCAACTTGAACACCAGCCGGGCGTCGAGAATCACCAGAGCAGTACCTCGCAGCGGGCGGAACTTGACCATATTCAGACTGGTGGGCACGTACAGGGTGTGTACATATTCGCCGAACTTCTGGATTTGCATGCCGCCCACAGACACATCGGCGGTACGCCGCAGCATGTTGAACATACTGATGCGGGTGTAACGGGCGAAGCGTTCGTTGATCATCTCCAGGGTGGGCATACGCCCGCGCACGATACGATCTTGCGTGGTCAGGTCGTAGGCTTTAATACCGCTGGGTTCAAGATCGGTTTCGGTTTCGATATCGCCGTCATCAACGCCGTGAAGAAGCGCATCGATTTCATCTTGTGAGAGTAAGTCCTGCACCTAGATCTTCCCCACCGCTATTGCATCACAAACCCGGTGAACAATACTTGCTCCACCACCGGTTCACCCAATTCTCGTGTCAGAATGTCGCGAATTTCCTGCAACAACTCCTGGCGCAACAACTCCTTGCCCTCCGGGGTACGCAGCTCCTCGTAGACTTGCCCGGACAGTACCATCAAGACATTATTGCGTAAGCTCGGCATGTGCTGCTCGATTCGAGCGATCTTGCTCTCATCACGCAGCATAAGTGCCAGCTCCACTTGCAACTGACGCTGACGCCCACGGATCTGGTAACTGCTGACAAACGCGGGCCGCAGGGTATAGTAAACGGCAGCATACCCGGTCTCCTCGCGCGCCGAAAGCTCGGCATCAGGGTCATCCTCAAGCATTTTCAACAGTGCCAAAGTGCCGCCAATGGACGCAACTATCAATACCGACAGCGCTGCCGCAAGCGCGATCAGGCGCTTGCGCTTGCGTGCCTGGGCGATCTCCTTGCGCTGCTCCAGCTCTTCGGGAGTCAGCTCATCGTCATCTTGTTCTGCCATGTCAAAAGTCCGTCAATTCGCAGGTCTGTCAGGGTACAGGCAATCGCCGTGCCATATGCACCGTCATTGTAGCAGCAGAATCCCATCGGGCGGCACAATTGACCGTCGAACGATCAAACGTAATAGTCCACCAGTGACAACGAACCCCGCACCCAGGACTCGGGCTCTCCATCATCATTGGCCGAGTCGCCGCCTGCACCCGCCTGGCCGCCGCCAGCCTGCCCGGCATCCCCTTCCCCGGCCCCCTGATCGGCGATATCGACATTGACCAGATCCAGGCCCTGCTCTTCAAACATTTCCCGCAGGCGCGCCGCACCCTGATCCAACGCTTCGCGCACACCGACATGAGGACTGGTAAAGGTAATATTGGCTTGGTCCTGGTTAATGGCGATACGTACATGCACGGGCCCCAGGTCTGGCGGGTCCAGACGCAGTTCGGCACTGGAGACCCGCTGTGAAGCCAACCACAGAATTCGATCGCCGACCGCCTGGTTCCAGTTGTTTTGGCCCACGGGGACCCGCACCTCGGTTTGTACGACAAACCCGCGTTCGCCGGGCAGAAGCGCCCGCTCGGCGCGCTCGCCTTCCTGCCCGGCAGGTCCATGGACGCCGCCGCGTTCAAGTGTGACACTCGCATCAGACGTATTTTGTGCTTGCAGTACCTGCTGAAAAAGGCCTCGCGCCGGCGGGTTTGCGTCCGCCTTTGCCAATTCCGTCAACCTGGCCAGAGTGTCTGAGGGCGCTTCCGGTACCCATTGAGTCACAGCCGCACCACTCTCGGCCGCACCGGTCGTCGTCAGTCGAAAAGCCGGCGGCGGTGCCAGAGCCAAGGATTTGAGTAATTGCTGGCGCTGCTCGCCCTCGGCCCGCGTCACTTGCCAACCCTGCTCCGGGTGCCACTGAGCGATCAGCAACTCGCCCGCATCCGACAGAAGCACCAGGGCCTCCGGGTCGTCTTCAGTGCCTTCAAATAGTCGCCACTGATCGAGTCCTTCCAGGTCTTCCAGTCCCTCGATACCCTCCAGCGCCTCAAGATCAATACCCAGAATCGCCAGCAGCGCCTCCAGGCGGGTCTCGCTGCCCTCCGACTCGATGGGGGCCAGCGCCGTCTCGTCGCCCGTTACCGAGGCGGGAGCGGGAGTCCGGGACTCGGTTCGAGCCCTGGCTGCAGTGTCCGCGCGCTCCGCCGTCCCCGGCCTCCCGCCCGTTTTCTCTGCCGGGGCCTCCGTTTTTGAGCGCGGGTCCGGAGACGAAGTCCCATTCGGCGAACGACGGCTGGCTTGGGCACGATCAAGTTGGGCGCCAAACGCTTGACCGCTGTCGTTTTGTTGCCGTCCGGCAGGCTTGACCAGCTCATCGGAGCGAGCGCGACCGCCGGACGAAGACAGCAACTGGAACAAAGAGGATTGACCGTTCATTGCGAGGAATCTCCTGACTTGGAAGCGGCAAACCCTTGCCGCTTCCGGGGCTAAAACATCTCAGTACAGGAGGTATTGCAAAAACAGCGCCAACTGACGCGCGGAGAAGAAAAAAGGACGCGGGTTTATACCAGGGCTTGCAGGAGCAGCTTGACCTGCGAAAATTCCTGTTGGATATCCACCAGGGTATTCTCCTGCCCATTGAGTTGGCCTTGCGCGCTCTGGTGTTCCATCCCCTGGCAAAGATCGGCCAGTCGAATAGCACCCAGGTTGCGACAACTGCCTTTGAAACTGTGCGCTGCCCGGCGCACGGCCTCGGCATCACGACTGGCCAAGGCCTTCTGCAGGGCGGCGATACGCTCCGCGGAATCCCTGATAAAGGTATCAATCAGAGTAGCGAACTCCCCCTCCATAACCTCTTCCAACTCTTCCAGTAGTTGCCGATCCAGATGCTCGGAGCTCATGGGCCCACCCTTGTCAAACAGCTGGCAGCGCAGCCGGTGTTAGTCATCGTCGTGATTCCAAGTGTATACCGCTTCCACCTGATTGCCTTTTCCCAAGTAATGAACAGCATCGCACATCCGCTCTACCAGGGCGAGCCCCCGACCGTGATAGGCGCGGACATTGGGCACCTGCCGCGGGGGCTGCGCATCAAAGCCAGAGCCGCTGTCCTCGACCCGGATACGCAGCTTGCCACCCTCACCCTGCCCAGTGTGACAAACATGAATACGAATAAAACCCTCGTCAACGTCATCCAGGCGCTGGTCGCGTTGCTCGTAATAGTCGGCGAAACCCTCAGCGGTATTTTTCAGCGTCGAGTCCAGCTTGAGTACGCCGTGCTCCAGGGCATTGCTGTATAGCTCTGCCAAAATGCCATAAAGCGTATTGCTATGGCTGCGCAACCCAGGCACCTCAGCCAGGACATTGAGCACCAGTGGCAAAGGATCGAAACTGCGGAAGCTGCGTGATTGCACCTCAAAGCTCATCGCCCACTCGCCCGTGCGCGACGGTGTCTGCAATGTGCGCACCGGCGCGCCGGCCGTCTCTGTGGGCAGCTGCGGCGGCTCCATTCGGATTTCTACCAAAGATAGATCGTCGTGCTTCTCTTCCTCACCCACGAAGGACTGAACGTTCCCCAAGATCGAGTTGAACAACTGCTCCGGGTCATCGTTGGCCCGGAACACATCGCGCAAGCGCTCCTCACCGTACATCTCGCCGTCGCTGTTGCGCGCTTCGTGAATACCGTCAGACCACATATAAAACCGGTCATCAGAGGCTAGCTCATACACCAGGCAGTCGTCTTTGAAGGCTTTACTTTTAAGCACCCCAAGGGGTAAATGAATCGATTGTACGGCCTCGATTTGCTGGGTACTGCGGCGGAAGATAAAGCTTTCCGGGAGGCCGCCATTCCAAACTTTGATTCGCTGCTTTCGAAAACTGATATCCACCATGGTGGCGCAGCAGAAAATACCCACGGGCAAGATCGTGTTGAGCTTGGCATTGATCTCACGCAGGATATCGGTCATGGAGAAACCCTTGTATACCATGCCGTAAAAGGTCGAAGCGAGCGGGATACCGCCAATGGCTGCAGGTAAACCATGGCCAGTGAAATCCCCAAGCAATACCATCATATTGCCGTTGGGACGCATACCGGCAACCAGAACATCGCCGTTAAAGGCCGCCAGCGAAGACAAAAAATAACGGATATTGCTGGCACCGAGGCAACCGCTGTGAGCAATATTGTCAAAAACCTGCTTCGCCACCGCCTGCTCTTGCAGGAGATGCTCGTTGTGGTGAGCAATCTCATCGCGCTGGCTCAGCATTGTGGCGTGCATATGCCGCATGCGATTAAAAGCCCTGATCTTGGCCTGAATCACAACCCGGTTATAAGGCTTGGACAGAAAGTCATCGCCCCCGGCTTCAAGGCAGCGCACCAACGATTCGGTATCGGTCAAAGACGTGAGGAAAATAATCGGCACCAATCGCTCACCGGCAATGGCCTTAATCTGCCGCGCGGCATCGAAACCATCCTGCTCAGGCATCAGCACATCGAGCAAGACCAGGTCAGGCTGCTCGCGCTCGAACAACGTCACCGCCTCTACGCCGTCGCCAGCACAGACAACCCGGTGCCCCTCCGCGCGCACGATGCGCTCCAGGATCAAGCGATCCGTCGGGGTATCGTCGGCAACCAATATCGTCAGTGACGCCATATCCTGTGCTACCGGTTAGTGGGGTCTGATGGCAAACAGCTGATCGAAATTAGAGATGGTCAGCACTTTCCGTACATCATCGGTACAGTTCACAATTTCGATATCAGCCCGGTCACCACCGGCATGATCGCGCAGCAACAGCAGCATACCCAGCGCTGAGCTGTCGAGGTAGGTTGTGCCCTCAAGATCGATACAATAATGCTCCGGACGGTCGGGAAGCGTTTCATAGGCGGCTCTGAAGGCCTGATGCGCGCTAAAATCAAAGCGCCCGTCAATCACGATGTTGAGCGTGCTGCCATCCGCAGTCAGATGTGAAGTTATAGCCATGTTATCTCTCTCAATCTCGCTCTGGGGCAAGTGTATATTCCCTTTAGCATATCGTTTGATCGCCGCAGCGCCAAGCGCACGGACCCGTCCAAGACTTGAATCATCCCAAGAATAGCTGATTTCAGGCAGCTTGCCAGCATTCAGCCCGGTTGGCGCCCACAATCGCCCGAGTACCGGTCAGTCCCGGCGGCGTATCTGCTGGGCCGAGAACTCATCCAGCTCCTTCTGCAGCCGGCGCTCATCGGCCTGATTCTCTTCCTTGAGCAGGCGCTCTATCAGCCGGGCGACCGATTGGCGGTGCTGATACTTCTCCTGCCAATCGGTCTGCAACCGGGCAAGGGTCTGGGCCATGGCGTCAAGTTTACGCCGCTGCTCGTCCTGGGCCTCCATCAAGCGACGGATGAACCCGCTGTAAGCGATCATATCCGCACCGCGTAACCCGGTCCGTCGCTGACCGTAGTCATCCAGGTAACCTTCCGCATACTGTTGCAGCTGTTCAAGCTGGGCCTGCTCGCCAGTGACCTGGGCGCGATAATCCGCCAAGCGCTGGGCCGAGGCCTGCTCCTGTTGCTCGGCCAGGCGCAGTACCACTGCCAACCGCTTCGATCGCCGCTCAGCCATGACTTACCGCCTAACCGGGGGGGTGCTGAGCCGCGAGAGGACTGGCCCCGGTACTGCCCTCCACCGGCTTGAGCAGCGCTTCCAGGTTGGCCAGGCTCTCGGCGAAGTGGACGGACTGATTGAGGCCCTGCTGAATGAACGCGCGCAACATCGGGTAGCGCTCAATGGCGGTATCCGTGTCCGGGTCGCTGCCTTTGCTATAGGCACCGATACTGATCAGGTCCCGATTTTGCTGATAGCGCGCCAGCAGCTGCTTGAAGCGCTGCATCCGCTTGAGGTGGCGGTCATCGACGATGTTGGCCATTGCCCGGCTGATTGACGACTCCACATCAATGGCCGGGTAGATCCCCTCTTCCGCCAGACGCCGGGACAGTACAATGTGACCATCGAGAATGGCGCGGGCCGCATCGGCAATGGGATCTTGCAAATCATCGCCCTCGGTCAGCACCGTGTAGAAGGCGGTAATGGAGCCCTCGCCCTCGGCGGCATTGCCCGCGCGTTCGACCAGCTCCGGTACTTTGGCGAATACCGATGGCGGGTAGCCCTTGGTGGCTGGCGGCTCGCCCACGGCCAAGGCGATCTCCCGCTGAGCCTGGGCAAAGCGGGTGAGCGAGTCCATCAGCAGCAGTACATTCTTGCCCTGATCCCGGTAGTACTCAGCAATGCGACTGGCGAGCTGAGAAGCACGCAGGCGCATCAGCGGCGCATCGTCGGCCGGTGACGCTACCACCACGGCGCGCCTGAGCCCTTCGTCTCCGAGAATATGGTCAATAAACTCTTTGACCTCGCGTCCGCGCTCCCCCACCAGCCCCACCACCACCACATCCGCGGTGGTGAACTTGGTCATCATTCCCATGAGCACACTTTTACCGACGCCACTGCCGGCAAACAACCCCAAACGCTGGCCGCGCCCGACGGTGATCAACGCATTGATCGCACGAATCCCGACGTCCAGCGGCTCGCTGATCGGGTGGCGTTTCAATGGGTTAATTTCATGGGGGGCAAAATCCAGAAACTCATCGCCCGCCAGCGGGCCGTGGCCATCGATGGGCTGGCCCAGGCCGTTGACAACACGCCCGAGCAACTGCGGGCCAATACGCATACCGGCGGCGTGTGCCAAAGGAACGACCCGCGCGCCAGGCTGAAGGCCCTCCACCCGCTTGACCGGCATCAGGTAGACGGTATCACCGGAGAAACCGACCACTTCCGCCTCGATCCGGCGCCGCTCGTCGGTAATGATTTCGCACTGGCGTCCGACCGACACATTGAGGCCCACAGCCTCGATGGTCAGGCCCACCGAACGGGTGATACGCCCCTCGGCGAGCGCCTCGATACGCACCGGATGTTCGGGTGCGTAGGCCTTCAGGCGCTCAGATAGAGGCCGCCGGTTCACGGGTTCTCCTCGGCATCCGATTCAGCGTCCTGCGTATCCGACTCGGGCAGGGAAAACTGTTTGTTGGCAAACTGCTCCAGGACTTCCGCCAGGCGTCGCTCGGCCGAGTAATCCACCCGGCTGATCGCACTGCGTACCTCGCAGCCACCGGGAAGCATGTCCGCATTGGCACTGAAGCGCCACTCGAGCTTGTGCTCCTCGGCATAATCTTCCACCGAGGCCAGATCATCCGGGTTAAGGGTAATCTGCAGGTTGTCTGCTCCCGCGGGCAAGGCGTCAATCGCGTGACGCACGAGGCTGACAATCTCACCGGAATCGGTTTGCAGTTCACGTTGAACCACTGAGCGGGTCAAAGTGCAAAGAGTATCGACGAGCACTTTCTCCAGGTCGTCATCCTGTTCTTGCAGGGGTTTAAGGAGCGCCTCCGCAAGTTGGGCAAAGCGCTGTTGCTCGGCCACCAACTGCTGACGCATTTCCATCAGGCCCTGTTGCTGGCCCGCTTCGTAGCCCTCGGCCTGGCCTTTCTCAAACCCGGCCTCTCGGCCCTGTTCAAAACCTTCCTTCTCGGCCTGCTCGACAATCGCCCCCAGCTCCTGAGCAGAGATACCGGCTGAGGAGCCCTGATCCAGCTCCGCTTCTTCCACTTTTTCTGCCTGTTGGCGGACCTTGGCTTGGGCGCGGTCGCGCGCTTCTTTCTCGGCGCTGGAGAGCACCTTGCCGTTGTCGTCGATCAACGGCAAATGCCAGGACCGGTAGTCGGCGGCATCCTCGGCGGGAATGCGATTGGCGGGTTTGTAGTCGGTCATCAATGGCGATCCTCAGGCTGACAGGCCCATTAAACCATCTTCTCGCCACTGCCGCCCAACACGATCTCGCCGGCGTCGGCCATACGCCGGGCGATGGTGAGAATTTCCTTCTGCGCCGACTCGACTTCGGACAGGCGTACCGGCCCCTTGACTTCGAGATCGTCACGCAGCAGCTCGGCGGCGCGCTTGGACATATTCTTGAAGATTTTCTCCTGCAGCTCTTCGTCGGCGCCTTTGAGCGCAACGATAAGCACTTCCGAAGACACCTCGCGCAGCAGCATCTGAATGCCGCGATCGTCCACTTCCTTGAGATTGTCGAACACGAACATGAGGTCCTGAATCTGGTTGCCCATCTCTTCGTCGATATCCTTGATCGAGTCCATCAGCTCGGCCTCGATCATGCCATCGAGTTGGTTCATGATTTCTGCTGCGACCTTGTAGCCGCCCATAGCCTTGGTTTGCGAACCGGCGCTGCCCGAGAACTGCTTCTCAAGAATGGTATTGAGCTCCTGCAAGGCGCTGGGCTGTACAGTATCGAGCGAAGCCACTCGCATCATCACGTCCAGGCGGGTCTTTTCGGTAAAATAGCTCAGAATTTCAGACGCCTGATCCGGATCCAGATAGGCAATGACAATGGCTTGAATTTGCGGATGCTCGTTGCGAATCACATCGGCCACCGAGCGTGGCTCCATCCACTTGAGTGTATCCAGGCCGGTGGTATTACCGCCGAGCAGAATCCGGTCGATCAAACCGCCCGCCTTTTCTTCGCCCAGGGCGGTGACCAGCATATTGCGGATATAGCTGTCCGAGCCCATACCGAGACCGGTCAGGGTACGGACCTCCTCGAGAAAATTAGACAATACCGCCTGTACTTCCTGCTGCTGCACATTGGTAACATGAGACATGGCGGCACCCAGCCGCTGAACCTCCTTGGGGCCCATGTGCTTGAGCACCTCTGCTGCGTCTCCCTCACCGAGCGACATCAGCAGTACCGCCGCCTGATTCAGGCGGTTCATCTTCAACTCCGGCTTTTCGGCACCGGGGTTTTGGGCGGCAGGCTTGTTTGTGGCCATAGCTATCAGTTATCCGTTGCGCTTAGTCTTCGCGGTTGACCCAGCTTTTTACCACCTGGGCAACCCGCGCGGGGTCATCAGCGATCAAACCTTTAATCGCGTTGAGTTGCTGCTCGTAACTCTCTTCCGGTCCCGGCAGTGCCAACGCGCCGCCGGTGAGAGTGACAGTTTCATCACTCATGCCATCGTAACCGTCCAGGCCCGCCGCTTCCAGTGCTGCCAGCTCGCGCGCCTCATCGTCGTCGGACGAACTTTTACCCGCACTCGCCAGACTGCGCATCACCGGACGCAACAGCCCGAAGATCAACGCGGCAATCACCAACACGGCGGCGGCCTGCTTGATGTAGCCCTGAATCCAGTCCTGCTGCCACCAGGGCACTTCGAGATCCTCGACGGCCCAATCATCACGGGCCACAAAGGCCGAGTTGATCACATTAACGCTGTCACCACGGAGTGCGGAAAAGCCCACGGCGTCGCGCACAAGCACCGCCAGGCGCTCCAGTTCGTTCTCGGTCCAGGGTTCCCGTACCTCGGCGCCGTCGGGCCCGCGCACGCGCTTATCATCAACCACCACGGCCACCGACACCCGGTTGATCTTACCCTGCTGGTGACGGGTATAACTGATGGTGCGGTCGAGCTCGTAGTTGCGGGTGGCCTGCTCGCGGCGGTTTTGAGGCTGCGCGGCGACCGGTTCACCGGTCTCCGGGTCAATCTGTTCAGGAGCCTGCGCAGCCCCCGGGGGCTGATTGGTCAATGCACCGGGAATACCGCCGAGAAAGTCATTTCCCAGGCGCAGCTCGTTCAAGGTCTGCTCGCTACGCACGGCAGCCAAATCCGGGTTGAAGGTTTCCGCGGCCTGTTCGATGGCGGTAAAATCAATATCGGCACTGACCTCGGCGCGATAACGGCCGTCGCCCACAACCGGCTCCAGTATGCGCTGAACACGCCGCGACAGGTCGTCTTCCACCCGGCGAGCGTAGTCGTGCTGGCGCGTCGCCATCGTCAACTCTTCGTTGTCCCGGCCCATATCCGACAGCAGGTTGCCCCGCTGATCGACTACAGTAACGTTTTCCGGACGCAACTCGGAAATACTGGAGGCCACCAGATTGATAATCGCTTTGACCTGGGCCGGCTCAACGGTGCGGCCGGGGAACACATCGAGGAATACCGAGCCGGTGGGATCGCGGGCTTCGCGCACAAACACCGAGCGCTTGGGAATAGCCAGATGTACGCGCGTATGGCGCACACTGTTGATGCTGGAAATGGTGCGTGCCAGCTCACCCTCAAGGCTCCGGTGATAACGGGTGCTCTCCATAAACTGGCTGGTGCCCAGGGGCTGTTCCTGATCGAGCAATTCGAAGCCGACGGTGTCCTGCCCAGGCACACCCACTTCGGCCAGTTTCAGGCGCGCGGTATGGATGTCACGACTGGATACCAGAAGTACCCCACTGCTCGGCTCTACGCGGTAGCTAATCCCGTTCTGCTCAAGAATGCCTACCACTTCGCGGGTATCGACCCGGTCGAGACTGCTATAGAGGGGCCGGTACTCCTCGCCCTGACTCCACAGAACAATCGCAAACCCAATGGCCACGCTCGCGGCCAGCCCGACCATAAGGCCGCCCTGGCGCAGTAGATTGAGGCTGCTGAAGCCTTCGATCAAGTCGCTGGGCGAGCGCTTTTTAGCACTGCCTCCAGAAAGATCGCTGGTGTTGGTGTCTGTTGCCGCCATAGCCCTGTTTACCTGTGGGGGTCAGCTGCCATTAAATCGGCATATTCATTACGTCGCGATAGGCTTCCACGAGCTTGTTACGTACCTGCACAGCCGCCTGGAAAGACACACTGGCTTTTTGCGAGGCGACCATCACATCAGTGATATCGACCCCTGGCTCGCCCCGCTCGTAGGCAGCTGCCAGCGCGCCGGAGGCCCGTTGGGTATCGTTAACCTTGTTGACGGCTTGGGCCATCACGTCACCAAAACCCGGGACTTTCTGGCTGCCATCAACCTTCAGGCCCTCGCCGGTGCCGACGCGACCCACGCGATTGACATCCTGGGGGCCCAGCCCTTCCGGGCGCTGAAAGGTCTGCACCTGACTTTTCAGTGAGCGCATATCGGTCAGTAGTCGATTGATATCCACGCGATCAGTCATGGGGTCTTCTCTCGCTGCTTGGTCGTTGGCGGACGGGCCACCGACAAGAATTTGTCACTGCGGCGGCTTTTTGCCGGTTGCGGCGTTATCTTGCAGGAAACAGGCCAACAATTTCCGCCGGGTGGCGAGGCCCCATTCAGTTTTTGGTAGGTGTCGTGGCGAGCGCTTTTTCCACCCGTGCCACCAGGGTTTTACGGTCAAAAGGTTTGAGCATAAAACTGCTGGCACCGGCGGCCATGCAGTCCTCGACCGCGTTTTTGACGTTGGCCCCGGAGACAATAACCACGGGCGTGTGTCGGAATGCCGACGTTCCGCGCAACCGACGCAGAACCTCCAGGCCACTGACCTCGGGCATGTCCAAGTCCATCAGGATGACGTGTGGGCGCAGGCTGCGCAACAGCTGCAGCGCCTCCCGGCCATTGCCGGCGGTGACGGCGTGGTAACCTTCGTCACGCAAAATCCGGCTCTGTACCTTGCGCTGAAAGTCATTGTCCTCAACCACCAGTACGGTCGCCTTGGCGCCGCCGGGGGCCTTGGACGCACCCGGGCTTTCGAGCTCAGGAGGCATCAACTCGCGGCGCACACGCTGGTGCCAGCTGTCGGCCCAGGCGACGACCTCCTCCGCAAGCATGGGCTTGGCGATAAAGTAGCCCTGGGCCCAGTCACAGGGGCTGGCACGGACAAAGTCCCAGTCCTCCCGATGCTCCACTCCCTCGGCAACCACAACCATGTCCATCTGTTTGGCCAGACTGAGGCTGGTGTCGAACATGGCTTTGACATCCCGCTCGAACCAGCCGCGATGGACAAAGCTGCGGTCGAGCTTAAATTGGTCAAAGGGAATGTCGCGCAATTGCGCCAGTGACGCATGCCCGGTGCCAAAGTCGTCAATGGCCAGCGGAAAACGCTTCAGGCGCAGCCGCGTCAGGGTATCGAGCACCCGCGCAGGTTCGGTCATGGGGCGGGTTTCGGTGACTTCGAGGGTCACATCCTTGGGCAGAAAGCCACGCTCGAGCACCGCCTGCTCAAAACGGTCAGGCAGCTCGATGGTGACCAGGTTCTGCATGGAAAGATTGACTGCCAGAGCCACCCTCAGGTCCGCCTCGCGCCACTGGGCCGCGGCGTCCAGCGCCCGGGTCAGCACATCGTAAGCAAGGGCATCAATCAAATAGCTGTCTTCAAGGTCAGGCACAAAGGTGTCGGGCATGACCAGGCCGTCCTCAGGATGCTGCCAACGAGCCAGCACTTCAAACTTGAGCAACGCCCCGGTACGCAAGTCCACAATCGGCTGATACACATTCACCAGTTCGCCCTGGGCCAGCGCCTGCTCCAGGCGAGCCCCCGAATAGCGCTTGATTCCCGCTGGGCGCGGCTGAAACTCCGTAGAGGCTTTCATCAATTTGACCAGGAGCAGGGCAAGCTCCTTCGGGACGATCGGCTTCTGCAACCGACCGAGCAAATTGAG
Organism: Marinimicrobium alkaliphilum; assembly: GCF_003259155.1. Taxonomy (GTDB): domain Bacteria; phylum Pseudomonadota; class Gammaproteobacteria; order Pseudomonadales; family Cellvibrionaceae; genus Marinimicrobium_A; species Marinimicrobium_A alkaliphilum. The sequence continues at coordinate 317,907 of NZ_QGMQ01000001.1, read as the reverse complement.
TCCGTGCGCCAGCACCAGCTTTTCCGCACTGCGCAAGGCGCGCTCATCGACCCCGCTGATCAGTATCAACTGTCCCCGATAGTCCTGTTCGGTGAGCTTGCGGATAAATTCCACGCCATCCATGCGCGGCATACTCAAATCGAGAATGATCAAATCCGGCGCGCTTGAAGCGCGCGCCATCAGTGCGAGCGCCTGCTCACCATCACCACTGGCCGCGAAGCGACTGAAACCCAGGCGTTTCAATGCCTGCTGCAACAATTTGATGATAAAGGTATCATCATCAACGGCGAGAATACTCACCTCACTTTTTACCAATCCCATGCACTCTGCCCCGGATCTCAATGGTCGCTATCGGTGTTTAGCGTCGCCTGCACCCATTGCTCGACGCGCTGACACTCTGTCATTACATTCTTCACTGCTATTGCTCTGTCATCTTCACTTGTCTCTGCGGCTACCTGTTCCAGGCGCGCACAGTAATCCCCCAAAACACGGGCCCCCACTGAACGCGCCGAGGATTTGAGTGAATGACAGGCCCACTCTACACCGGCCCAATCGCATTCACGCACCGCCTCCGCTATCTGCTTTTCGAGCGCTGCCAGATTGTCCCCAAAGCTTTGCAAGAATTCCTGAACCACGCCAGGCTCATCGCCGACAATGTCACGCAAAGTGTCCAGGTCGACCGGCACAGGTGCCTGGCTTGCGCCCACGCCCAGGGCGCGAAACACGCGCTCCAGCTCAACCAGGGTGACCGGCTTTACCAGGAAACCGTCGAACCCTTTCTCGCGGTAGTCCCCGCGCGCCTGCGCTCGTTGATCGGCGCTAAAGGCAATGATCGGCACCTTGAGGCCTGTGAGGTCCCTCTGTGCCTGCAGGCGCTCCACCAATTCAAAACCATCCATCTCGGGCATGTGGATGTCGGTCAACAGCGCGGCGTACTTGCCTTCGCGCCACAAACTCAACGCCTCTCGGCCGCTGGGCGCCAAATCCGCTGAAAAACCCAGCAGCGCCAACTGATGGGCAATCACTTTACGGTTGGTCGCATTGTCCTCGGCAACCAGCACGCGCCCCTCAAATTCCCGTGCCTCAGCTTTGGCCGGGAGGCTCCCCGATACCGCCGGCGTCCGTTCCCGCTCGGGCGCCGGAAGCTCCTGCGCGGCAATCGCCACCGCTTCAATCAAGGCATGCGGGTCGAGGCCGTCGGCATCCAGAGACACCCGGCCCCGGTCATCAAGCCGCGGCTGCCGGCGACGCCCCCGACCAATCAGGACCCAACGCGGCGCAGCGACACGGGCACTCAGCTGGGCCAGGGTCTCCTCTGACCAGGGGCCCCAGCTCTCGTCCACGACCCATACCTCCTCAGACACCGATAGTCGAAGGGGTTCTGGGTCATCTTTGTCGATGGTTACCAGCTCTGCCGTGATTCCTGCGGCACGCAAGTAAGCCAGCCAATCCTGACCTCGGGACGGAGCACCCGAGGATACTGCCGGCAAGAGTAAACGGCACACCGGCGCGCTGCGCCAGACCGGCGCCACAATAAACGGACGCTGAGCCTCTACCAAAAAAGGCAAGGTTACGCGAAACTCTGTGCCCTCGTCGATAGCGCTGGAGACTTTTATATCGCCCCCCATCAACTCAACCAGGTTACGGGTTATGGTCAAGCCCAAACCCGTGCCGCCGTAGCGACGAGTCGTTGACACGTCGGCCTGAACAAACGGACTGAACAGGGTGGATAGGGTTTTTTCCGTCATTCCTATACCGTTGTCCCGCACCTGTAAAATCACACGCATGGCTTTGCCATCGGCGGCTTCAACGAAAAGTGCGACACGCACTTCGGCATGCCGATTGATCCCGCCAGTGAACTTGATCGCATTGCTCAAAAGGTTGATCACGACCTGCCGCACCCGCAACTCATCACCCAGCACCAACTCGGGTATCGCCGGGTCAATAAACAGGTTTATGAATACGCCTTTGGTGCGCGCCATCTCACTGAGCAATCGGCAAACATTGTGCAACGCACCGGCGGGCGCGAACGGCCGCTGTTCGAGCCGCAACTTGCCCGCCTCCAACTTGGAAAAATCGAGAATATCGTCGACAACCCCCAGAAGCGTTTGAGCCGAATCACTGATGACACTGAGCATCTCCTGCTGCCCCGGATCACGCAGGCTTTGCTGCAGAACATCGGTCATCCCGATGACCCCGTTGATGGGCGTTCTGATCTCGTGACTCATGGTTACCAAGAATTCCGACTTGGTTTTGTTGGCCACTTCTGCCAACTTATGCGCAGTCTCCAAAGCCGTGACCCGCTCGCGCTCAACCTCCATTTTTTTGCGCTCGGTGATATCCCGTTCGACCGCCAACCAATGGCTGTACCAACCACTGCTGTCGACAATGGGGACGAGCTCGATTTCAAGCCAGAAGGGCTCGCCTGCTTTGGTGTAATTGATCAGTTCGGCGCGCACCGGCTGCCAGCGGCGCATCGCCTTGCGGATACGATCGAGCTCGCTTCGCTGAGTTTCTTCACCTTGCAAAAACCGCGGCGATCGTCCAATGACTTCGTCGCGCCGGTAACCCGTTCGACGCTCAAAGGCAGGGTTCACAAAAACGATACGCGGCCCGGGCTCGTCCTGGGGCAAGGCTTCGGTAATCACCACCAAATCATTCATGTGCGTCACGCAGGCATCTAACAGGCGCAACTGTTCTTCCATGCGATGACGCTGGGTGACGTCCTGAAAATAAACCGCCAGACCTTCGTAGGAGGGATAAGCGTTGACCGAAAACCATTTGTGCAGCGGCGGGTAATAGGCTTCAAAGGTCACTTTGTGCCCTTCACTGACCGCTCGGCGATAGTAAGTCTCAAAATCCGTGCCGAGGATATCGGGGAATACCTGCCACAACTCGCGCTGCAGCAACTCCTGGCGCTTGCGCGTCAGGACGCGCTCGGCCTCGCTATTGACATAGGTGAATCGCCACTGCTTGTCGAGGGTAAAAAAACTATCGGTAATACTCTCCAGAGTTCCCGCCAGGCGTTCAGACAAGTCCCGCGCCCGGTCCTCGCTCACCTTGCGGTCATGAATGTCCACGGCACTGCCGATCCAGCGCTGGATGTTTTTATTGCGGTCGCGAAGAGGCACGGCGCGGGCCAGGTGCCAACGGTAGGCGCCGTCAAAACGGCGCAAGCGGTACTCTTTGAGGAACAGACTGCCGCGCTCAACACTGTGACGCCACGCATGGGCGCAGTGATCGGCATCGCTGGGATGCAGGGCCTTTAGCCAATCGGAGACTTCTGTGGCCGCCTCGTGATCTCCCCCCACGTAGTGCGCGAAGAAGGGGTTGATATAGTCAACCCGACCCTCAGAGCTGGCTGTCCAAATGCCCATGGGCAGGGATCCGGCGAGCTGATCGAACTGTCGGTGAGAATACCCCGGCAGAGACGAACGACCGCCTCGCACGCGCCCCGGACGAAAGAGGTACCAGCAGCACACGAGCAGCGCGATCGACACCAGCGCGACGCCCGCAAGCCAGCGCCAGCCATCCAGTGCCATCAGCAGTCCGGCCAGCAGGCCCAGCGCAAACAAACCGGCCGCTGACAGCGGCCGATAAAAGTACAACAACTTGCGCGCCCACTGGCGCGGCCGATCACGCAATAGCGAACCCTTCATCACGCAGCCTTGCAATTTTGTAGCGCAGCGTCCGCGGGCTGATCCCGAGTCGCTGGGCGGTGTTTTTCTTGCTGCCGTTTTCTTCTCGCAGTGTCTTGACGATGATCTCATATTCGCGCTGTTTGAGGTCATTGTCCAGCGCTGTGGCATCCACCGGCTCCGGCGCCCCACCGGCCGGCGTATTCGCAACCAGGGACAGATGCTGCGCAGCACTGACCGGATCCGGTTTCTGCCGGTAGAGACCGTCGCCTTCAAGCCCCAGATCCGCGGCGCGGATGTCCTGCCCCATCTGCAGAATCAGGGCTCGCTGCATGATGTTATCCAACTCCCGGACATTGCCCGGCCAGGGGTAGGCCTGCATCTGGGCAATCGCGCAGGGCGCCAGACGCACACCCGAACGATTCTGCTTCTGCGCATGTTTGTGCAACAGTTTTTGCGCAAGCGGGACGATATCTTCTACGCGCTCACGCAGTGGTGCCCATTGCAGCGGCAGCACACTCAAACGGTAATAGAGATCCTCCCGAAATTTGCCCGTAGCCACTTGCTCACGCATATCCCGGTTGGACGTGGCAATTACCCGCACATCCAGCTTGATGGTTTTGCGCCCGCCGAGGCGCTCAACTTCACGCTCCTGCAGTACGCGCAACAACTTGGCCTGCAAGCCAATATCCATCTCGGAAATTTCGTCAAGCAGCAAGGTGCCACCATTGGCCTGCTCGAACTTACCCGGAGCACTGCTGTGAGCGCCGGTGTAAGCGCCCTTCTCATGACCGAAAAGCATGGCTTCGAGCATGTTTTCCGGAATCGCGGCACAGTTGATAGCGATAAACGGCTGATCGCGGCGAGGTGAATGATCGTGGATGTAGCGCGAAAGCACTTCTTTACCGGTCCCCGACTCCCCCAGAATCAGCACTGTGGACTCCGACTGGGCCACCCGTTGCGAGAGCTGCAGCAGCTGTTTGCTTGAGGCGGCCTCTGCCACCGGTTGGTCGCCTGCCAGCTGCGCCACCCCCACATGCCGGGAAACGGTCTGCACCAGCGCCTCAGGCTTGAAAGGCTTGACCAGGTAATCCACCGCGCCGCGCTTCATTGCTTCGACCGAATCACTGATGCTTGCATAGGCGGTAATCAGCATCATGGGAATCTGCGGATAGCTCTGACGCACCTCCTCGAGCAGGTCATGACCACTCATACCGCCCATATTGACGTCGGATACGATCATGCGGATATCACACTCTGCAAGGAGGCAGCGCAGCGCCTCTTCGGCACTGGTCGCCAGTAGTACGCGGTAACCGGCAAGCTCCAGAGTGTCGGACAGCGCTTCGCGCAGATCCCGATCATCCTCAACCACCAGAACGGTCAAGGCATCAGCGCTTCGGGCATTATCTGTGTGTGCTGTTGCAGCCATGATCTATCGACCTCCGCAAAGGTTGCTATCGGTTTGAATAAGGGGAATCAGGACCCGGCCCGTGGTACCAAAACCAGGCTTGGACTCAAGCAAAAAACGCCCGCCGTGAGCTCTGGCGACGGCCTGCACGACCATCAACCCCAGCCCGGTGCCCTGGGACTTGGTGGTCACAAAGACCTCCTCCACATTGGGCAACAACTTGGCATCGATGCCCGGCCCCTCGTCGCGCAGACTGATGATCAACCAGGGCTGCCCCGCCAGGCGCTCAGCCACAAATGACAGATGCAATACCGCGCCCTGCCCCACGGCCTGAATGGCGTTGTTGACCAGGTTCATCAGCGCACCCACCAATGCTTCACGATTGCAGTGCAGGTACTCCTTGCGACTGTCGTTCTGCCAATGGCAGATCGACTCGGAGGTCATCAAGGGCGCTTCCATCGCCTCTTCCAGCGCCAGCTGCAGTTCGGCCACACTCAGGGTGTCATTCAACGGCAACTCGCCTTTGACGAACAACAGCATGTCCTGTACCTGGCGCTCAATGTTGGTCAAACGGTTGAGCACCTTGTCGGCAAATTGCGCCCGTTTGGGTGGATCCAACTGATCGCCGCACAGGTGCCCGGCGTAGAGCATGGCCGCCGACAGGGGCGTGCGAATCTGGTGGGCCAGAGCCGACATCATCTGGCCCATGGCCGACAGACGTTCATGGCGACTGAGTTCACTTTGCAGACGGCGGGTTTCGGTCTGGTCGGTGAGCAGGATAATCTGGCCATCATCTTCCAGGTTGCGCGTAGCGATGCTGATCCGGCGTCCGTCGTGCAGCGAGACCTCGTGACCGTCGTCCTGGCGCGGTGCAAAGCTGCGTGCGATCACGTCCCGCCAGACGGCGCCGCGCAACGGTTCACCCAGCAAGTCGATGGCGGACGGATTGCATTCAGATACCCGACCGGCGGGATCGAGCACAATGACCCCCCCGGGCAGAAAGTTGAGCAGGTTTTCCAGACGGCATGCCAGTCGCTCTTTCTCGGCCAGTTCTTCCATTCGCTGACGAGTAACACTGGTGAGTTCCTGATTGAGTTCGGCAACCCGGTTTTCAAGTAACTGGTAGGAAGACATCAATTGCTCTGAAATGTCATTGAACATTTCAAAAGCGGATTGCAGATCGCGCTGGCGCTCATCCACCGGTGCTTCCACGGTGCGGGCAGCCGATACTCCGGACATGCAGTGTCTCCTCTGTGACGGTCTTCACGCCCTCTCAGGCGTCAAATAACATCGGGCGAAACGCCCTTTTGAGGAGTCACTGCAATTCAAGTGCCAACAAAAAAACTCTCTATTTTTCAGCGGGTTATATTGGGAGGGATAGGGGCGCAGTCAAAAGACCGGCGCCCCGGGAGGACCTAGCGCTGGAGTTCGTACTTGCGCATTTTTTCCACCAATGTGGTGCGCCGGATACACAACTTGTCCGCTGCACGCGCCACCACGCCATTGCAGTCATTGAGCGCCTGCTGAATCAGATCACGCTCCATGCCGGCGATAAACTCGCGTAAATCGATACCTTGCTCGGGCAGCAGCGGCGTATCATTGACACTGACAAACCCGGCGTGACCATTGACCTTGTCGGTGTCCGGCGCAAAATCTTCTTCGCTGGCATCCACGTGCCGGTAACGCGGCGGCAGATCCTTTACGCCCACCACACCGTAGGGATTCATGATCGCCATGCGCTCAACCAAGTTCGCCAGTTCGCGCACGTTACCCGACCAGTCATGCTGACACAGAGACATGATTGCCGCCGAATTGAAACGTACCGATCCACGCTGCTCGCTCTCCATGCGCGACACCAGCTCATTCACCAGCAGCGGAATATCTTCCACCCGATCCTTGAGTGCAGGTAGCTCAATGGGAAAAACGTTCAACCGGTAGTAGAGGTCTTCCCGAAAGCTGCCATCAGCAATCATCTGTTCCAGATTGCGGTGGGTCGCGGCGATGATACGGACATCGGTTTCAACGGGCTTGCTATTGCCGACGCGTTCGAAACAGCGCTCCTGCAACACGCGCAAAATTTTGACCTGCATATTCAGAGGCATGTCGCCGATTTCATCGAGAAACAGCGTACCGCCTTCAGCCAATTCAAACCGCCCGGCCCGAGCACTCACAGCGCCAGTAAAGGCACCCTTCTCGTGACCAAAAAGCTCACTCTCCAACAGATCCGCCGGAATCGCGCCGCAATTGACCGGCACAAAGGGTTTGTCGCGCCGGGGCGAACTGTAGTGCAGGTTGCGAGCGACCACCTCCTTGCCCGTACCCGACTCTCCGGTAATCAAAACCGAGACGTCTTTATCCGCCACCTGGCCCATCATCTCGCGCACCTGCTGAATTTTACGGCTGGTGCCAACGAGACTGCGAAACAGGTGCACCGGCCGGCGCATGGGAGGCTTCTTACTCACCACCTGCGCCTCTTGGTACAGCTGGGCCCGGTGCAGGGTGTCGAGCATAGCGGTATAGCTCAAAGGCATGGTCAGGCTGGAGATCACCATGCGCCGCCAGGGTTGATCCCAACGATCGTCGATATCCAGGCCCTCGCCCAGGAGCATCACCGCCACCTCGTCGTGCCAGCCATAGACTTCCTTGAGCAATCCCAGGAGCTCCGCCTGAGGCACGCCACTGTCACCGATGATGACGCCGAAAACGTCACCCGGCTGACTGCTGACGCAGTCGCGCCACGTATTTTTGCAGGCCTCCAGAGCTTCTATCCCCAAGAACTCCAGAACCACTGATAATTGATAACGACGACCCTGATCACCGTCAATCACCACGATCTTGTTATTGCGCCACATGGTGCTTCAACCCTGATAACTGCATGTAATAGTTGTTGGTATTCAGGTGTCCCTGTCTGGATTGCCACCTGAGTACTCCGAGTGTAGACATTTTTAACGTCGCTGTGCGCCAAATTTTGGTCACTCCCCCAATTTTCCAGCCAGCAGCGGACGGGCTCGACAATGAATCGTCGAGACTTCAACATCAAATCGGGTGATCAAGCGAGAACATGATGCAGCTCACACAATCAGTGTGAGCTGCATCACAAGGGGCATTTTCCCAGTCTTTGAGGAGACAGGCAATCCCATTGACACAAAAAGCAGGGTTTGCGTCAAAAAGCCATCAGAATAATGGCCGGGTACGCCGTCAAACGCGGCGCTAAAAACCTACAACGTGCTTACATTGTCTGAAAACGTGTCTCAACTTCTTCCCCGCAACGAAAGATCAGATTGGCGTAGACACCCTTGAGCTCTTCCAGAGCGGCCACCAACAGCGCCCCGTCTGAGGCGTTTTCACGCACCAGACGATCCACGAGCCCAGCACAGGCACGATCCAGTCGACGAACCGCAAGCCAGTCACCAGTTTGCAAGGCTCCAGCCATGTCCCGTTGAAAATCGCGCAACAGGGCGATGCCCTCGGGACCGGCATAATCCGGTGAGGGCACGGCCTGAAGCCGCTCCCGGGCCGGGCTCAGCGTCGCACTCGCGCTCTTCACGCCCGATCTCCAATCCCGTCCCAGGCACCTTTGAGCTCGCCCAGCAACCGGCCGCACTCGTCGAGCATGGCCGGGTCATTCTCGTAGTTAGCCTGGGTCAGACGCCGAATAATGTAGTCATAGAGGCTATCCAAATCGGCCCCCAGCTCCCCGCCCTGCTTGTCATCCAGGCTGCCCTGCAAACCGGCAACGATATTGATCGCCTTGCTCAGCAACTCGCCTTTGCGTGCAATCTGATTCTGCTGCATGGCGCCCTTGGCCTGGGCAATACGCTCCAGCGCCCCTTCAAACAGCATCTGAATGAGTCGGTGCGGTGAGGCGTCCACAACACTGGATTGGACCTTGACGGAAGAGTAATGGCTCGCGGCGCGGTAAGTGTTCATCTCTGTGGGGTCCTCGGTTATTCACCATGCTTGGGTCTAACCGGGGTAACGGCCATGCCGGGGAAAACTTTAGCCCTCTTTCCCGATTTGAGACCCGCCGCAACCGTGAATCGGCGGGCCTGACGTGATATCATTGGCGCCTTTGATGACGCCCCTTACAGGCCCGAATATGCTGCTATTTGTCGACAACCTCACCAATGTGGACTTCAGTTTCCTGGACCCGGAACGCGGTCTGCTGGGTGAAACCTGGCTCGCCAATATTCGCCTGCACGGCGAACTGGACGATCAGGGCATGGTGTGCGACTTCGGCCTGGTAAAAAAACGCGTTCGCCAATGGCTGGACACTGAACTGGATCATCGTCTCGCCATCCCGGTGCACGCCCCCAACCTGCACATCCGCGAAGACGGCGATCTGCTCGATATCACCTGGACCTTTGGCCGCGACGAGCAACAGTTGCATACCCGCAGCCCCCGCTCCGCCATTGCCCTGGTGGATGCCGATGTACTGACCCCGGAAAGCGTTGCCCGCTGGGCGGTAAGCAATCTCAAAGCGCTGTTCCCAGACAGCGTGGCACGACTTGAGTTGGACTTTGTCAGCGAAGTCATCGACGGCGCCAGCTATCACTACAGCCACGGCCTGAAGAAACACGCAGGCAATTGCCAACGCATCGCCCACGGTCACCGCTCGCGCCTGCACATATGGGCCGACGGGGAGCGCTCACAAATGCTGGAACAGCTGTGGGCAGAGCGCTGGCGGGATATTTATATTGGCAGCCTGGATGACCTGGTCGAGCAGACCCAGGTGGCGGGCGTCGACGTGTGCCGGTTTGCGTATCAGGCATCGCAGGGGGACTTCGAGTTGACGCTGCCAGCGCGCTGCTGTTATCTGATTGAAACCGACAGCACCGTGGAGCTACTGGCCTGGCATATCGCCCAGCGCAGTCGCGCCGAGCACCCGGAACACAGCGTTAGGGTGCAGGCCTTCGAAGGCGTCAACAAAGGCGCTGTCGCCGAAGCCTAGCGGGGAGCTAGAGCCCCGCCAACTTGCGCTTGTGCGGATAGAGCGGCTCGGCACCCGGCGGGCGGGTTTTGAAGCGCGGCTGCGCCCAAAAATACTGCTCTGGGCACTTGATTATCTCCCGCTCCATAAACTGATTCACCCGCAGCGTGTCCTGATAGCCATCCCCCGAGGGATAAGCCTCGAAAGGGGGATGAATCACCAGCTCGTAACCCCGCCCGCTGGGCAACCGCCGCTGGGTAAAGGGAATCACCTTGGCCCGGCCCATCCGGGCAATGCTACCGGTCGCGGTGACAGTCGCCGCCGGAACACCAAAAAACGGCACAAAGATGCTCACTTTCGGCCCCAGATCACGATCCGGTGCATACCAGACAAACTTGCCCTGACGCAGTCGACTCACCATCGTGCGCACGCTGTTGCGCGGAATCGCCTGGGTCGACTCTTTGCTGTAACGCTCCCGCCCCTTGCGCTGAACCCAATCAAACACGGGATTGCGATGAGGCGTGTACATGCCGTCGAAGGCGTAGTGCTGAGACAACATGGCACACCCCAGATCCAGGGTGGTGAAGTGCAGACTGAGCAGTAACGCGCCCTGACCATCACGCCGAGCCTGCTCCAGGTGCTGCAGCCCCTTGACCCGATACAGCCGACGCAGACGCCACTTGGGCCAGAACCAGGCCATGCCGCTCTCCATCATGGCCATGGCGGTAGAAAACAGATTTTCGCTCAACGCGCGCCGGCGCTGCTGCTCGCTCCACTCCGGAAAACACAGGCGCAAGTTGGTTTCGGCAATACCCAGGCGCTTTTTGTTGAGGCGCAGCAGGGGGCTCAGGACCCGAGCCAACCACCACTGGAACCGATAAGGCGTCTGAGCCAGCAGGTACCAGAGCGCCAGCAACAGCCAGGAGGGCCAGTAGCGGGGAGAAATCAGTGATAAAAATTGACGCGTGGCAGACATAATCATCCAGAAGTTGGCGGGGCTGTTCATTGGGGCCGCATTATAGGCTCAAAGCTTGCCCGGGGACACCCTGACTTGACCTTCGGGCTGTTCGAGTAGCTGTGTCAGACGTCGGTCTTTCTCTTCCCAGAGGCTGTTGAGCCAAGCCTGAAAATGGGCCTTGAAGCGCTCATCGTTATTGTAGTCCCCCAGTAGGCTGGTATCGATATCGCGCAGGCGCACATCGACCTTGACCCGCCCGACCTTACCGCAGACATACTCCCAATAGCTCGGGCGCCCCTCTGGATACGCGATGGTCACATCGAGCAAGGTGTGCAATTGGCCATTCATGGCACTCAGGGTAAAGGCGAGCCCCCCCGCCCTGGGGATCAGCAGGTGCCGATAGGGGCTCTGTTGACGAGCGTGTTTGGCGGGGGTAAATCGGGTGCCCTCCACATAGCTGACGATGGTCACCGGGTTGTCCCGATATCTCTCGCACGCCACGCGGGTTTCTTCGATATCCTTGCCTGCCAGTGAGGGATTGCGCTCTATCTCTGCCCGGGTGTAGCGGCGCATAAAGGGAAAGTCCAGAGCCCAGCAGCCCACGCCCAGCACCGGCAGCCAGATCAGGCTCTTTTTCAGGAAGAACTTCACGTAGGGAATACGCCCGTGCAACGCACGCAGCATTACCAGAATATCCACCCAGGACTGGTGATTGGCGATCAGCATGTACCACTGATCCCGGCTCAGCGCCAAATCGCCGCTCAGCTCCACCCGGGTACCGGTACTCCAGCGCTGCTGCCAACAATTAAAACCGATCCAGGCACTGGCGATCCGGTCCAGTGCCGGCATCAACCAGTGGCGCGAGCGTGGCGGCAACATTATCTTCACCAGCGCCAAGGTCAGCAAAGGAATCACCGCCAGCACCATGCTTACCCCTAAAAGCAGGGTCACGAATGCGCCACGCAGCTGTCGGACAATCACCATGGTTACGCTTCCATCCCGGTTCGGTCCCGGCTGTAATAGCCGGGACGCGGAATCGATTAAAGCCGGAAGGCGCTAGAAGGATTTGATCATCGGATTGACGTCGGCGTCATAATCGACCCCTTTGACGCCAAAACCAAACAATTTGAGAAAATCGTCGTTGTAACCCTTGTAGTCGGTCAGCTCGAACAGATTGTCCTCGGTCACCTGGGGCCAGATTTCCTCAACCTTGGCCTGTACCGCGGGGTTCAGCTCTTTGTCATCAACCCGAAAGCGGCCCGCGTCGTCCAGGCGCGGCTGGCCGGTGTACAGCCCCTCGGTGAACAGGCGCTGGATCTGCTCAATGCACCCTTCATGACTGCCCTCGGCTTTCATCACCTTGAACAGTATAGACATGTACAGCGGCATGACCGGAATGGCCGAGCTGGCCTGAGTTACCAGGGCCTTGAGCACCGCCACCCGGGCACCGCCATCGATACCGGCGAGCTTCTCGGTCAGCGCCTTGGCCGCACGGTCCAGGTCTTCCTTGGCCTTGCCGATGGTGGCGTGGCCGTAAATGGGCCAGGTGAGTTTATCGCCCAGGTAAGTATAGGCCACGGTCTGACAGCCTTTGGCCAGCAGCCCTTCCTGTTGCAGGGCTTCGATCCACAGCTCCCAGTCTTCGCCGCCCATGACTTTGACGGTGTTCTCGATTTCTTCGTCCGTGGCCGGCTCAACGGTGATGTCGGTAATTTTCAAGGTGTCAGTGTTGAGGTTCTTGGCCGTATAGCCCTCGCCAATGGGCTTGAGCACCGAGGAGAAGACCTCACCGGTCTTCGGGTCCTTGCGCCGGGGCGAAGCCAGGCTGTACACCACCAGGTCCACCTGACCCATATCGTTTTTCAGTTTGTCGATCACTTCGGCCTTGATCTCGTCGGAGAAGGCATCGCCATTGATGGTTTCGGCGTAGAGACCGGCTTTTTCCGCTTCTTCGTGGAAGGCGGCGGTGTTGTAGTAGCCAGCGGAGGCGGTTTTCTTTTCGGTGGGCGGCTTTTCAAAGCACACGCCCAGAGTGTCGGCGCCGGAGCCAAACGCGGCTGTAATGCGCGAGGCCAGGCCATAGCCGGTGGAGCTACCGATCACGAGGACCTTCTTGGGGCCGCCCTCGACGGGGCCTTGCTCTCGGGTGTAGTCGATCTGCTCGCGCACGTTGGCGGCGCAGCCTTCGGGGTGGGCGTTGGTGCAGATGAATCCACGTACTTTGGGTTTGATAATCATGTCAGGTCCTGTTGATCGGTTGGCCTAAGGTGTCTCTAAGTGCCCGCATTATAGAGGGGAGCTGTTCTTCATCACAACTTTCTGGTTTTTGCCTGCCGCCCTAGCCCGGCCGGCCGAGGGGGTGGGGGCTTGATCCAGCCGGAGGCGGGTAGGCCTTTCGTGGACACGCCGTAAACCCATCCCTGGGGGCTCGACTGCCGCCATCCAGGCGGCAGACGGTCCACGAAAGGCCTACCCGCCTCCGGCTTCAGCTCGACGCCAACCCCACCAAAGCCCCCCTCGACCGATCTCCTCCTAGCGCGGCAGGCAAAAACCAGAAAGTTGTGATGGAGAAGAAGCAGGTGATGGTGAGGAGAGGCAGCACCGCTCCGGACCTCATCACCCCTCCCCCTCCACCCAACCCTACACTTTTGAGCTGAGTAACAAACGGGATCACTGCGGCGAAGGTAGGTCGTTGGCTGGGAGGGGGTATTCGGGACTGTAGGAGGCAGGAAGCCGACTTCAAGCGTACAGGGACGTATTCACAGCGTGTCCCGAATACCCCCTCCCAGCCAACGACCGGATTCCCCCCCCAAAGCTAATCAAGCTACACTCAGACACAATCAGCTCGAAAAAGGACACCCCACCTGATGATTTATCCGATGATCACCCTAATCGCCCTCACCTGCGCCATCGCCTTCTATCTATTGGCCCTGCGCATCACCGCCGTGCGCCAGGGCAAAATCTCCATCGGCTACTTCCGGGTCTACAGCGGCGACACGCCCCCCATCCGCCAGGAACAGGCCGCGCGCCACTACAGCAACCTGTTCGAAGTACCCCTACTGTTCTACATCACCTGCGTCACCGCCATGACCCTCGGCATCCACAGCGGGCCGCTGCTCGCGCTCGCCTGGGCCTTCGTCGCCGCGCGCCTGGTGCACAGCGCCATCCACCTCACCTACAACAACGTCATCCACCGCCTTTTCGCCTTCCTGACCGGCAACCTCATCCTGCTCACCATGTGGGTGCTACTCGCCCTCCATTACGGAGGAAGGTGACCCAGCTCAGATCGGTGGCACCGAGCCGAGGCGGGGGATAGCCTTCGCGGACCGTCTGCCGCCCGGATGGCGGCAGTCGAGCCCCCAGGGATGGGTTCACGGCGTGTCCGCGAAGGCTATCCCTCGCCTCGGCGCCCCAGCTGCAGCGAGTCCGGAAGCGAACTCCTCCCACCCGGCCGGATTAAAACCTTATAGAGTCCGTCTCCCGGCCCGGGTAACCGGCGCTTTGCTGTCAAGGTGAGATAACCGTGACGAAAAACACCACATCCAGCAGGCGAATCACCACGTAAATTCACTGGAGCCTAAACCACCAAACGCGTAGAATAGCGCCCCAATTCCATCCAGCAGTAGACCGAGTCGCGATGATCCCGAGCATACGCCACACCTCCCCCGTCCAGGCCCAGTACCTGGCCTTTATCGACGCCCTGAAGGCCACCGGCTTCGAGGGGGATCTGAACCCCGACTACGCCAACCGCACCGTGCTGGCGACGGACAACTCCATCTATCAGGTGCTGCCCCAGGGGGTGCTCTACCCCAAAAGCACCCGGGACCTGGTGCGCATTGCCGAGCTGAGCCAGTTGAGCGAGTTCCGCAGCATTGTCCTGAGCGCCCGGGGCGGCGGCACCGGCACCAACGGCCAGTCGCTCACCGACGGTCTGGTGGTGGACACCTCCAAACACATGAACCAGATCCTGGAAATCAACGTCGAAGAACGCTGGGCTCGGGTGCAATGCGGGGTGGTCAAAGATCAGCTGAACGCGGCACTCAAGCCCCACGGGCTGTTTTTCGCGCCGGACCTGTCCACCAGCAACCGCGCCACCATCGGCGGCATGATCAACACCGATGCCTCGGGTCAGGGCTCCTGCCGCTACGGCAAGACTCGCGATCACGTCCTTGAATTGCGCACCGTGCTGGTCGACGGCACCGATTGGGTGTCCAGCCCCCTGACTCAGGAGCAACTCGATGCCACCCGTGAGCGCCGGGACCGGGTCGGGCACATCCACCGGGTAGTCGATGACCTGCAGCGCGACAACGCCGAGCTGATCGACGCCAAGTTCCCCAAGCTCAACCGCTGCCTGACCGGCTACGACCTGGCCCATATCCGCACCCCCGACGGGCGCTTTGACCTCAACAGCCTGCTCTGTGGCAGCGAGGGCACCCTGGGTTTTATTGCCGAGGCCAAGCTCAACCTGCTGCCCATCCCCAAGGTCTCGGCCCTGGTAAACGTCAACTACCGGGACTTTAACGCGGCTCTGCGCGACGCCACCGAGCTGATGAAGGCCGAGCCCACGTCCATCGAGACCGTGGACTCCAAAGTCCTCAACCTGGCCATGAACGACATCGTCTGGCACAGCGTGTCCGAGTTTTTTCCGCCCTCGGACACCGGCGAGGCCATTCAGGGTATCAACCTGGTAGAGTACACCGCCGACAGCGAGGACGACCTCAAGGCCGCCATCAGCCGCCTGACGGACCAACTCGACGCCGCCGGCGATGACGGCAGCGGCCGGATCGGCTACAGCCTGGCCTGGGGCTCGGCCTCGGTCAGCAAGATCTGGGCGATGCGTAAAAAGGCCGTGGGCCTGCTGGGCAACGCCAAGGGCGAGGCCCGCCCCATTCCCTTTGTGGAGGACACGGCGGTGCCACCGGAGCACCTGGCGGACTTCATCGTGGAATTCCGGGCCCTGCTCGACGAAGAAGGGCTGAGCTACGGCATGTTCGGCCACGTCGACGCCGGGGTGCTGCATGTCCGCCCCGCCATCGATATGAAGGACCCGCAACAGGAGCCGCTGATCCGCCGGGTCACCGACAAAGTCGCGGCACTCACGCAAAAGTACGGCGGTCTGCTCTGGGGCGAACACGGCAAAGGCGTGCGCTCCGAATACGCGCCGGCGTTTTTTGGCGAGCTGTACCCGCAACTACAGCGCATCAAGGCCGAATTTGATCCGTATAATCAGTTGAATCCGGGCAAGATTGCCACCCCGAGCACCGACACCCAACTGCTCAAAATCGACGGTGTGGTCACCCGCGGCCAGGAAGACCGGAAAATCCCCGTGCAGGTATGGGAAGGTTACAGCGAAGGCATGCACTGCAACGGCAACGGCCTGTGCTACAACTGGAATCCCAACGACGCCATGTGTCCTTCCTGGAAGGCCACCCGCGAGCGCGTGCACTCTCCCAAGGGCCGTGCGTCACTGATGCGCGAGTGGCTCAAACAGTTGAGTGAACGCGACGTCAACCCGCTGGAAGAAACCGCCAACCTGCGTCAGCGCAACTTTCTGCTGAGTCTGCCTACGCGCCTCAAAAACACGCTGAGTAAAAGACGCGGCGACTACGACTTCTCCCACGAAGTCCACGACGCCATGAGTGGCTGCCTGGCCTGTAAATCCTGTGTTGGCCAATGCCCGATCAAGGTGGACGTGCCCGAGTTTCGCAGCAAGTTTCTGGAGCTCTACTACGGCCGTTACCTGCGCCCGCTCAAGGACTACTTTATCGGTGGACTGGAGTATGTGATGCCCACGCTGGCGCGGGTGCCGTGGCTCTATAACGGCCTCATGAAACCCGCTTTCATGCAGCGCTTTATTGCCAGAACCGCCGGCATGGTGGACAGCCCGCTTCTCACCGGAGTCAACCTGGACAAAGCGCTCCAAGACATGGGGGTACGTTATGCCGACCTGGCCAACATTGACGCGCTGAGCCAGGCCCAAAAAGAAAAGGCGGTAATTCTGGTACAGGACGCCTTTACCAGCTTCTTTGAAACGCAACTGCTGCTGGACACCCTGACTCTGTTGCAAAAGCTGGGGTACACGCCTTTGGTGGCCCCCTTCAAGCCCAACGGCAAGCCCCTGCATGTGCACGGTTTCCTTAAAGGATTTGCTCGGGCCGCGCGCACCAATGCCACGCTGCTGAACAAGTTGACCACTTCGGGGATTCCCCTGGTGGGTCTGGAACCGTCCATGACTCTCGCCTACCGGGCCGAATACACCAAAGTGCTGGGTGGCGAAGCGCCCAAGGTAGAACTCTTGCAGGAATGGCTGGTCGGTGAGCGGGACCACCTGGCGCCTCAGGCGTCGCAATTCCAAGCGGGCGACTACGCCCTGCTGGCCCATTGCACCGAAAAAACCAATGCCCCAGCGGCTGTCAGTGACTGGCAAACCCTGTTCAGCACCTTGGGCCAGAAACTGGAAGTGCTCAACAGCGGCTGCTGTGGCATGGCCGGCACCTACGGACATGAGGCCGCCAACCGTGAGACCTCGCGCCAGATCTACCAGCTGTCCTGGGCTGAGATCGTCACTGACCCCGCTAATCAGGGCCGACTGACTGCCACCGGCTACTCCTGTCGCAGTCAGGTCAAGCGTGAGGACCAGCGGCAGTTGCCCCACCCGGCGCAGCTCCTGCTCAGAGCACTCGATAGCCGCTAGACTTCGGCCCAAAATTCGCACCATTTCTCATCAACGAGCTATCGGTCATTGACATGACCGATAGCTCGGCTACTCTATGTCACCTCTCCCAACCCACGACAGGACATAGACAAGCACCATGTTGGGCACAATAAAAAAATACGCACCCTGGCTGATTCCCGCGCTGCTGCTGATCATTTCACTTTTAGTCTATATGACTAACTACAATTCGCCCCGGGCTCTTTTCTGGGACGAGAACTACCATATCGCCGCCGCGCAGAAACATATCGACGGTGTCATGTATATGGAGCCGCACCCCCCTCTGGGCAAAATGCTGATGGCCGCGAGCGAGGCCTTGCTGGGTGTGAACAGCGGCAAGGACAAATCCGCACTCAACGGCAAAACCTACATCACCCACGACGACCTGCCCAGCGGTTTCAGCTACGCTGGCATGCGCCTGCCATCGACCCTGATGATGGCCCTGTCGGTATTGTTTTTTTACGGCATTGTCCGGCGCATCACCGGACACCGGTTGGTGGCGGCGGCCTTCAGTTGCCTGCTGATTTTCGACAATGCACTGGTGGTCCACTCGCGCGCCGCCATGCTCGAGGGTATTCAGCTGTTTTTCATCCTCGCGGCGCTCTATTACCTGGTGCGCAGTGCTACTCAAAACCAGCCCATTCGCTTACATCACTACGCGATCCTCGGAATCCTGGTCGGGCTGGGCGTTGCCGTCAAAGTCAATGGCGCCGTACTGCTGCTGTTGATGGTGGTGCTGTTCTTTATTGATCAGTGGGACAACGTCAAACACTGGCGCCTGCTCGCCGTGTTCAAGCGCCTGTGCACCAGCGTGCCCAGTGCCGTGCTGCCCTTGCTGGCGGTATTCTTCGGGGTGTTTTATCTGCACATTGCCATGGGCACCAGCATTGCCAACAACATGCACTACAAAGCCTCCCCGGAATACCTGAGCGTCATCCGCGAGGGTCGCACCCATACGCCGAGCGGTTTTATCACCGGCATGAAAGATCACTGGCGCTTTATGGCCGAGTACGCCGACGGCGTGCCGCGCCTGGATGTGTGCAAGCCCGGTGAAAACGGCAGCGCTGCCGTTGGCTGGCCGCTGGGCACCAAATCCATCAGCTATCGCTGGGATAAAAATGTCATCCAGGGACAAAGCTGGGTGCGCCACATTTACCTGGTCGCCAACCCGGTGGTCTGGTTCTCGGTGGTGTTCGGGCTGGTGCTTTCTATCAGCCTGATCGTCAGCCGTTTTGTGTACCGCCAACCGGTCAAGGATAAGCCTCTGTTCGGCTGGATTTGTGTGTTTACCGGCTTGTACCTGAGCTACATGATCGCGGTGATGCAGATTGAAAGGGTCATGTACCTGTACCACTACCTGGTGGCGCTGATATTCGGCATGATCAACCTGGCCTTGATGTTCCAGTATCTCTTCCGCGATGACCTGCTCGCCAACAACCGCCACACTCTGATAAACCTCGGTCTGTTCGTGGCCCTGGTGATCGCCGTGTTCGCCTTTTTCGCACCGCTTACCTACGGCATTGCGATCACCCCGGAACAGTTTGAGCTGCGCGAGTGGTTCAACTTCTGGCAACTGAACAACGTGAGGTGAGCACCGTGATCAACACTGACCAACTGCAACGCTGGTGCAACCCCAACACCTTTTTGAGCGCCCTGCTGATTGTCCTGCTGATCCTGGCGATAAACGCCATGATCCCGGCGCGTGTGGATGCCAACCTGCGCCTGGATATCCAGAAGAACCGCAGTGCCATCAACAGCCTGAATCAGCGGCGGGATATCGAGACCCGCCAAAGCCGCTGGGTCGATCATCTGGACCTGGCCAACAACGGCCGGTTTGCGCACCCGCGTTTGGGGAAACTGGGTTTTGATGAGCACTTTTTTGTGGATATTGAGACCACATTTGTCGTCCATCAAGCGGGCAATTACGAGTTTGAGGTGGCCAGCGACGACGGCTTTGCCCTGAATATCAACGGTCGCAATATATGCAGCTTTCCGCGCCCGCGAGCCCTCAGCAGTCAGCGCTGCCGGATTCGCTTGGATGAAGGCGAGCAACGCTTTACACTAAACTACTTTCAGGCGGGAGGTCAGGCCGGGTTGAGTGTGCGTTACGGCCTGCAGAACCAGCGCCAACGCTACTGGTTCGGTGAAGACTCCGAACTGCTGTCCATCCAACGATGACCCCCTGGGTCAAAGGTCAGAGCCATGAGTTTACTCAAGCGCTTGCGCAATAAAGCCAAACCCGAGCCGCCCCCGGAGGCCCCTACCCCTGCCCCGGCCGCGCCCAAACCTGAGCCGGCACCGGTAGACGTAAGCCAGATCAGCGATCCCGACCAGCTGCTGGAGTTGGCGATTCAGGGTGCCACTGCCGACACCCGTTTGCAGGCAGCCGAACGCATTACCGAGCGCGATCAGGTAGAAAAGCTGGTCAAACTCGCACAAGGCAAAGACAAAGGTGTCTACAAACTGGCCAAGGCCCGTCTGAATGCTTTCAAAGCGGAAACGGCCCAGCGGCAAGCGCTGCTGGACAAAGCCAGCGCCATTGGCGACAAACTGGACAAGCTCGGCGCGCCGGAAAACGACCCCCTGTTCGAGGCCAAACTGACCAACCTGAGCACCGAGTGGCAGGCACTGAACACCCACCCGCTGGCCTTGCCTCAGGCCCTGGTGGAACGCAACGAACGCCTGCTGCAAAACCACAATGCGCAACTGGCAGTGCTCAGGGATACCGAGCGTCAAGAGGCCGAGCGGCAGGCACAAGCCCGCGCCGATGCCGAGGCTGCGGAGGCCGAGCGCGCCGAACAGGCCCGGCAGGCTGCTGAATCCAGAGCAGAGGAAAAGGCCCAGGCGTCGGAACAGACTGAAACACAGGCGACCGAAGAAAGTTCTGAACAGCAGGCAGCACAGGCCGAACATAAAGCCCGCAAACAGGCGCTGCGCAAGCTCACCGAGACTCTGCACCGCGGCCTCGGTGCGGCCCGGCGCGGCGAAGTGCGCAAGGCGCGCGGCATCCATCGGGAAGTTCACGAAAAGCAGGGAAAACTGGGCAAGCTGCCCGAGCACATCAAAGCCAAACTCGATACCCTGGATGCGGCCATTGAGGAGCTCAGTGACTGGCACGACTTTGCCGTCACCCCCAAAAAACACGAGCTGATCGAGATCATGCGCGGGCTGATCGGTTCGCCCATGTCAGCGCCGGATCTGGCCGAGAAAATTCACAAACTTCAGGACGAATGGAAGCTGATCAGCAAGGGCGTACAACAGCACGATGAAGCCCTGTGGCAGGCCTTCCACGAGGCTTCAGAATCCGCCTACGCGCCCTGCCGGGCATACTTCGAAGCCCAGGCCGCCGAGCGCGAACTGAACCAGCGCCGGCGTCAGGAGTTGATCGAGCAGGTACAGACCTACCTTGACGATTACCATTGGGACACCCCCGTCTGGAAAGACGTGGAAAAGACTCTGAAGGTAGCGCGCCAGGAGTGGAAGAGTTACTGGCCGGTGCCGCGCAAAGCCAATAGCAGACTGCAGAAGACCTTCGACACCCTCATGGATGCGATTCATGCCCGGCTGGCGGAAGCCTATCAGGCCGCCAAAACCGAGAAGCAACGTCTGGTGGACGAAGCCCAGGCATTGGCGGAAAGCGACGACAAGTCCGCCGCCGCCAATGGCGCCAAGCACCTGCAACAACAGTGGAAACACAGCGGCCGCACCTGGGTACGGGACGAGCAAACCCTGTGGAAGCGGTTTCGCAAAGCCTGCGACGATATTTTTGGCGAGATAAAAGCCGAGGAAGCGGCGGAGCGCGAGCAGCAGCAAGCGCGCCAATCGGCCAAAGCCCAAGGCTGGCAATCAATGCTCGATGCCAGTGAGACAGTGCGTCAGGCTGAACTGGCAACACTCGCGGGCAAGACCGATGCGGCGGCCCAGGCCGAGCCCGCCTTCAGCAACGCGGAACACTGGCCCAACGGCGCCGAGCACACCCTGCGCGCACGCCTGGACAACGCCCCCAACCTGACCCCGGCAGACCAGGCCAAAGGCGTCGAGCAACTGGGCGAACTGTGTATTCGCGCGGAAATCCTGAGCGATACAGAGACCCCGGAGGCACACAAAGCCGCGCGCATGACCTACCAGGTCGCTCAACTGCAGCAAGGTTTGGGCAGCCAGCGCGACACGTCCATGAAAGCACTGGTGCAGGAATGGATCAGCGTACCCGGCGTCGGTGACAAGGATTACGCCCCGCTCTGGCAGCGCTTTGAGCACTGCCTCAAGCAGGGCTTGTAACGGCTACTCCGTCACCTGAAAAGCCGAGGTGAGCTGATGCAGCTTCGAGGAGGTGTTCCGCAGGTGATCGGAGCGTGTGTGTAGCGCCCGGATAACCCCGTTGAGCGCCTCGGTCGCCTCCGTGACCTCGCGCGCCTGACCACCGTGGCGCTGACTGTTGTTTTGCAGGTGCAGAATCACCTCAAACATACGCGCCACCACCGACTGCAACTCGCTGTTGTCCGTGCTCGCGGACTCCGCCAGACGCAAGCCCCGATCGACATCCTCGACACTGGTTTCCATATAGCGGGCCGCCTCGCCGACCTCTTTCTGAATGGCGTCCACCTTGGCGGTGATATCGTCGGCCGCTTTGGCGGTGCGCGCGGCCAGACTGCGCACCTCGTCGGCCACCACCGAAAACCCCCGCCCGTGCTCGCCGGCGCGCGCCGCCTCAATCGCAGCGTTGAGTGCGAGCAGGTTGGTCTGGCTGGTGATGTCGGTGATCAGTGAAACCATACCGCTGATCTCCCCGGTTTGGGCATTCAGCGCTTCGATGGTGCGCGCCGAGGTGTCCACCACATCGCGGATGCTGCGGGTACCTTCGCGGACACTGGAAAACTGGGTCTGCGCCTGAGCCACGACATCGTCCATCAGGCGCTGAAGATTGTTGGCCGTGTCCGAGGCGCTGTCAATTTCCCGCAATTGCTGCTCGACCAGCGTCAACATCTGCTCCATCGCCGCTGCGACCTGTACGGACGTCGCATTGGCATCGGCATTGCGGTCAAGCATGGTTTCGCTGTTGACCTTGACCTCGTCCGCCGCCCGCTTCACCTCCCCCACAATAGTATCGAGCTGATCGATAAAACTGTTGGTCCAGCGCCCCAGGTCGCCGCTCTCATCCGCCGCCAGGCGCTGGGTATCAATACGTTGGCGCAGGTTGCCGCCGCCCTCGGTCAGGGCGTGAATGATTTCCGTCATCTTGCCCAGCCGCCGCGCCAGGCGCCGGGGCACCAGGCGCTGGTAGAGCCCGACCGCGGCCAGGGCCGCCACCAGCGTCGTACTCTGGACCGCCCACAAAGGCAGCGTCGTCCAGCCGTGGAGAGCGCCGTTGATACCCGCTACCACGACCAGCAACCCAAGCAGCCAGGAGAGGCTGGTTTGGGTCATGGAGCGGAACCGGTAAACCTCTTCCAGATCGGCTTCGCACATCATGCCCCAGCGGTCCGGCGAACCGGTAAGCGCAAAAGTCACGCCCTTGCCAATCACGGGAATATGACGGTAATCCGAGTAGCCGGGGTAAGTGACAAACAGGTTGCTGCCATTGCGGATGGTTTCCCGCACCCCGGGATGCAGTCGGCCAGTGGCCGGATCGGTAAAGCGGATCTCAAACTCGGTATGATCGCGCACACTCACCGTACCCCAGTCGGTGTGAATACCGCTCTTGAGGTTTTCGCCGTGGGCGAAGGTGCTGTCTTCAAAACGCGAGCGCGACAGAGCGGTGCCCTGGGCAATACTCGGGTCAAACCGGGATTCCGCCATGAACAGGTAGTTGTCACCCGACTCGGAAAAGATATGCCCGGCTTCGCGCTGAATCAGATCGCTCATCACGTCGTTGGGGATCCGCGCGCACAGGCATCCGCGAGTACCGTCGGACAGTGTCAGTGGCTGATAGAACATCAGGGTCACCGCATCGTGAAAGCGCGAGCTCGAGGGCCCCAGTGCCAGCGTGCGCGGGTCGACATAGGGCCCGTGGAGAAACGGAGCCGACAGACCCGCCGCCAGGGCCTTGCGGTCGGGCACCGACTGGCCCACAAAATCTTCACGGGAACCGTAAAGCACGCGCCCATCCGCATCGACGCAGAACAACTCTGAACAATCACCCAGACGCTTGAGGCTCGCGCTCAGGTAACGATTGGCATTCTCGCCCTGGCCATCCAGCTGCGTTGCCACACCGGCAATCAGACTCCACTGGGCATCCACCCATTGTTGCAACAATTTGGTCCGGGTGGCGGCAATACTTTCGAAGGCCAACTCCATCAGCGGGTAGCGCTGCCGATTGAGCCAGCACGACCAGCCCATGGCCAGCTTGCCGGTGCCACCAAACCACTTCAACCAGCGTCGCTCTTCGCGCGACAACTGCATTCTTTCACTGGATAGCGCCATAGGGGTCCCTTGGGTGAGTCATGGAAGGCTTTAGCAAAGCAGAAATTAGGCCAATTTTAACGCCAAATACACGTCTTGTCTGGGGCCAGCGCAGGATTGGCGCCAAGACAGGTACCAACCAAAAGCAAAACCGCCTGAACAATGAGCCTGTGCACACTATTCTGCACTTTTTCAGTGCGCACCCAATTTAAATGATCGTCCTTTGCGACCCCGGAATCTGAATCTGAAACGGGCGCTAATCGCAAGCATGCCAATGGGTTAACGCCAAAACGGGATTCACCTGAAAATCATGTCGGTTGCCCAAAGGCTGCCGGCGTGAGTGAGATCAGGTTTTAATACGTTGACAGGTCTCGCCTGCAGGGCTAGGGTGAATGGTCGCCTAGTTATTAAGTGTGTAACGCGAAGCGAAGATAAAGGCATCCCCGACCGAAAGGCGGGTGCGCAAAGTTACCGGTCTACGGAGCCTATGCTCTATGACAGCGGGACCGCCGACACTGAGTGTTATGCATTGTGGTTCGCCACATGAAGTCTGCCTGACTTTTACTTGTCCTCGGTTCTTCTGCCCCCGACCGGTTGTTCAGTGAGCTTATCGTAGCGTGTATCGATACGAAGCCATTCTCAATTGGGGACAGATACAATGAAAAAGACATTAACGCAACTCGCTATCGCAACTGCTCTGATAACGGCGCCGGCATGGGCTAATGCTCAAGTGGGTGCGGAAACAGACTCAGATACAATTGCTGTTTCAGCGGCAGTCGCCAACAGCTGCATCATTTCGACCAACCCCCTCGACTTCGGAAACGTCGACGTTACCGTCGCCGCCAATGTCGATCAGACCACTCTCATCGAAGTCACGTGCACCAATGACGCGACCTACCATATCGGTCTAAACGCGGGGATCAATGAAGATGTGGGACAACGCCGGATGGCGCTCGACGCGACAAACTTCCTGATCTACGAGCTCTATAAAGACCTTGGCCACACCGAAGTTTGGGGCAATGATACCGGTGTCGAAACCACACTGGTAGCCGAAATAGGTACCGGCAGCGCTCAGCCGCACTCGGTTTACGGACGCATTGTCACTGACACTCAGAACGGCTTACCCGCGGGCAGTTATACCGATACCGTAACCGCCACCGTCTACTATTAAAACTGGCTGCTATGAAACGCATAAACCCACCTGTGATTGTCTGGCTGTATGGCCTGATGCTCACGTTATTGACTCTGACCCCGGCTTCGGCCGGGGTTCATATCAGCCCTGTGGGCGCCAGCCTGACAGAAGACCAACCCGTTGCCCTGTTGACCCTGAGCAATCAGGGAAACCGGGTCAGGCAGTTCCAGGCACAACTCATGTCCTGGCACCAGGTGGATGGCCAGGATCAACTGGAACCTACCCGCGAGCTACTGCTTTCTCCCCCCATTTTTCGACTCGAACCCGGTAGCCAACAACGGGTTCGCGTCGCCTTGCGTCGAGCTTTTCCAGAGCATACGGAAACCAGTTACCGTATTCTGTTTCGGGAAATCCCCCCGAGCACACCCCAGGGACCGCACATTGGGCTTCAGCTGGCACTGGAGCTGAGTGTTCCCTTGTTCCTTACTCCGACCGACGCCCCCGAAGGCCGCCTTGCCTGGCAGGCACAGGTCGACCCTACAACGCATAAGCTGCATGTGCGTGCCACCAACACCGGCGGCCGCCATATAAAACTTAACCGGATAACCCTGGAAGATGCCGCCGGCAAACCCTTGTCCGGCCCCCTAGATCGCCTGACCTACCTGTTGCCCGGCTCCAGCCAGACATGGCAATTCGACATGCTCCACCGCGTGCAGGCAGGCAGCGATATCACCGTCCGCGCACAGGCGGGCCGAAAGAGTTTGAGTGCCAATGTGTCCCTGGAGCTCGTGGATTAGGCGTATCAACCCTGCCTTTCCACTGCTAGCGCTTTTGAGTCTGTCGCTTGCCCAGCCAGTAGCGGCCGACCCGGGTTCGCTGGTGTACTTGAGCGATCCCGAGTTGCGCGCGCACTGGCTGCCCGCGCTACTGGGGGAGTGCGCGGCACCGCCGTATTTTTTTCTGCAAAGTGATTCATCAGAACATTTTTTTATTCGGCAGCTGGATGTCCGGCTGCTGGGAATTCCCACAACGGACTATGTCGGATATCGATTCCAGGGCGATATTTATCACGCGCTTATCGATATCCCCTACCTGCGCCTCGACCGGCGACTCAACGCCGTCCGGATCGATCAGACGCTGACGGAAAACCTGTGCGTGAGCGACCTGGACATCGGTGACACCGAGGAGTTGCTGCTGGTCGCGACCGTCAACCAACAAGTTCAGGGTACTGTGCTGCTGGCACTGATCACCGAAACCGATCAACTGCTCCTGCCGGTCGACGCCCTCCGGCAGTGGCGAATCAAACTGCCGCCCCCGCCCTATTACCGCTACGACAATGAATTCTACCTGCCCGCTAGCCAACTCACGGGCACCCGTCACCGGTTGCAGCGGCAGCAACTGACACTCGCGCTCGATATCCCAGCGCACTGGTTTGTCGGCTCCCGGCCGCAACTGAGACAACAGCAACCCAGTGTTCAGGTACGCTCCGATACCGGCGCATTCTTCAATTACGACCTGAACCTGGAACACCACAAACCGATCGCCATGGACAGCTACACGCACCGGGGTGGGCTTTTCGAACTGGGCCTGTTCAACGCAGGGGCGCTACTCACTCAAACCGGGCTCTATCGGGAGACCTACGGCGACGGGCAATGGTTGCGCCTGGAGACGACACTGCGCCATGACAACACTGAGCGCATGACCACCCTGGTTGTCGGCGACGATGTAGCGGAAACCGGCAGCTGGGGTAATCGGGTGCGCTATGGCGGTGTTAGCTGGGGCACCAACTTTTCCACCCGCCCCGATTTGGTCACCTTTCCGCAACCGTCAATGTCCGGAGAAGCGATCACCGCCTCCACGGTGGATGTGTACATCGACAATACCCGCAGGGCCCGCATTGAGGTTCCCGCAGGCCCCTTCGTCATCGACGACCTGCCGGTGATTACCGGTGCGGGCAATGTTCAATTGATCACCCGGGATCTGCTGGGACGCGAGACCGTCACCTCCCAGCCCTTCTACGGGAGCAGCGCTCTGCTGCGACCGGGGCTTTACGATTACAACCTGACCGCCGGCAAACTGCGCTCGGCCTACGGTCAGGAAAGCCATCAATATGAGCAGTCCTTCGCCAGTACCACACATCGCCTGGGACTGACCCCCTGGTTGACCGGTGAACTCCGGGCCGAACTGAGTGAATCACTGGACGTCTACGGGTTGGCAACCAGTATCTCTCTGGCCGGGTACGGTATGCTGCACTGGTCTGCAGCCCAAAGCCGCACGGCGGCGGGTACCGGTACCCTTCAAGACCTCCGGCTGGAACATTCCCGCCGGCACGGCGCTCTCGGTGTCCGTGGACGTATCACCAGCGACAATTTTCAGCAGCTCGGACACACTCTCGCCCCCCAGGACCGAACGCATACATACCAGGCCTACGCCAGTATCCGGCTGGGTAACTGGGGCGCATTGTCAGGCAACTACCTGGAGCGTCAACAGCAGGGCCGGCGCGATGAAATCGTGGCCCTGGGATACAGCACGCGTATTGCCGGCGCCGCGCTGAACGTCCACGTTTCACAGGCCGTAAATCAATCCCGGGACACTCAATTCCGGGCCTCGCTGATGGTCCCTTTGGGTCGCCGGATCTCAGCCACCAGCAGCCTGCGGGCGAGCAACAATCAGCAGGTCGCCAGTATCGGGGGTCGTCGCAGCCCCGACGCCAACGGCGGATTCGGCTTTCGTGCCAACCGCTACCTGGGAGACCGGCGAGATCAAGAGCTGCATACCCAGTGGCGGACATCCGTTGGCAGTTACCGGGCGGCCATGGTGCAACGCCAGAGCAGTGAGGCCTACCGCGCCAATGCCCGCGGCGGTTTAGCCTTACTCGACCGGCGGGTATTTGCCTCCGATTGGATTTACGGCAGTTTCGCCGTAGTCACAACGCCCGGCCTGCAGGGCCTGCCGGTCTACCGGGAGAATCTCCATGTGGCAGACACCCGGCGCGACGGCACCACCTTGGTCACCGGCTTGCGCGCCTTCGAAGACAATCGCATCAGGCTGGATGAGCGCGATATTCCCCTGAATATCCAGTTGGAAAACCGTGAGCGCACTCCCCTGGTACCAGGATTTCGGCGGGGTCTGGTGATCAACTTTGACCTGCACAAACGTCGCGCTGCGGTACTGACTCTGATCGATGCCCAAGGGCAGTATCTGCCCACGGGGGCGCAGGTGATCGCTGACCACAGCGGCGCTGCTTTTACAGTGGGCTGGGATGGGTTGACCTACATTGCCGACATGGAAGAGCGCGAAAGCTTTACCGTCCACTGGCATTCGGGACGCTGCCGGTTTACGCTGGAGCACCCGACCGAGAGCGAAGATCCACTACCGGAGCTGGGCACTCATGTATGCACTGACTAAATGGCCGCCGCTCGCGCTGAGCCTGACACTCTTGTTCGCCGCCGCTCCC
Source organism: Marinimicrobium alkaliphilum (assembly GCF_003259155.1). Classification (GTDB taxonomy): domain Bacteria; phylum Pseudomonadota; class Gammaproteobacteria; order Pseudomonadales; family Cellvibrionaceae; genus Marinimicrobium_A; species Marinimicrobium_A alkaliphilum. The sequence continues at coordinate 289,273 of NZ_QGMQ01000001.1, read as the reverse complement.
GGCTACAGCTGCACGGTGACGACGTCCGCCATTGCGTTCGGAAGCTATGACCCACTGAATAGTCAAGCGGTCGATACAGTCGGCGACATTGAAATCAGCTGTGAACAGGAAACCGGCTACAACCTGAGCCTGAGCCAGGGCACATCCATGAGTTATGACCCCCGAACGCTGATCAGCAACACCGACACACTGGCCTATAATCTCTATACTGGCGCCACCCATCAGATTATCTGGGGTGACGGCGCCGAGGGGACCGTAACGATCAGCGGCACCGCTGACCCTACGGCTGTCGAGCATATTTATGGTCTTATTCCCGGCGGTCAGAATGCGCCGGCGGGTATCTATCAAGATACTCTTATCCTGACCATTGAATATTGAGTTCTCAATAAACTGCACCCCTGATCCAGGGCAGAATCGTATAACCTGACACAAAGACAATAAAAAAACTGACGGCTGAGTTTATATGACACCGAGAGACACAGAACTCGTGAATTTGATCGCCCGGTGCGCGATCCGCGACCAAGCGGCGTTGGGCGCTCTGTTTGAGCGCCTGGGGGGCTACCTGAACGCCATTGCCTACCGGATTCTGCAGTCTGACGAGCTGTGCGAGGAAGTGTTGCAGGACGCCTTTGTTCAGATCTGGCAAAACGCCCATCGCTATCGCCCCGATCAGGCCGCCCCTCTCACCTGGATCACCAGTATCTTGCGCTATCGGGCGCTGGATCGCCGCGACAAGGAACAGCGCCTGCAGCGTCATCTGTCCTCCGCTGAGGTTGATCCCCCGAGCACGGAGGCACCGCTTGAGCAGCAGGTCGAGAGGCATCAAACCCGTGCGCGCATCGAGCACTGCCTCGCGGCCTTGAACCCCCGCACCCGGGACTGCATACGCCTGGCCTATCTGGAAGGCTACACCCGGGAAGAATTGGCCCAGCGCCTGGATACCACCCTCAATACTGTCAAATCCTGGTTGCGCCGGGGCGGTCGCGCTTTGCGGCAATGTCTTGAAGAAAATGTGTTGAGGCGGTGAAGACGATGACTGATAACCGCAGCTTTGAGTATGTCATCGGTACCCTGCCCCCAAAGGAGCGCCAGGCACTGGCCATCGCGCTCACCCATAAGCCGGCCCTGCGGGCACAGGTGACGTTTTGGGAGGATCAATTCATGGGCCTCGAAGACACCGATCTGGAACGCCCGCCACCGGCGCACACCTGGCGAAAAATTCAGGCCCGTCTGGGAACCGCGTCCCCGCGTGCAACGCCCGTCCGTCGAGCCTTCTGGACCTGGTTACCGGCCAGCCTCGCGGCCCTGGCGCTGTTTGCCCTGCTGGTGTTTCTCCCTCAGACCCCTGCCCCCGCCAAGACCGATTACGTTGCGGTGCTGCTCGACAACGCCGGTCAGGCCTATGTCACCGCCCTGGCTTCTGAAGCCGAACGCCGGATGCATCTGCAATGGCAGGTGGATACCCTGCCGGACGCTGCCAGCGTTCAGCTCTGGGCGGTCTCGCGACGCGATGGCCAGGCCCGCTCCCTGCACGTGTTCGAGCAAGCCGAGGCAAGGCTGGCCCTGAGCGACGCCCACTGGCGCCTGGTCCAGGATGCCGATCACTTGCTGCTGACCCTGGAGGAGCCCGGCGGCTCCGCCCTGGACATGCCCAGTGACCAACAACTCGCCCGCGGCGTCTGCGTGCGCCTGGAGGACTCCTGACCATGAAACTCACTCTCGCCTGGCTGTTGACACTGGTTCTGGTATCCGGAGCCCGGGCCGACTTACCCTCTGTCCCCGATACGGCGTTGCAAGCATGCCTGGATGAACTGGCCGCAACGCACGAGTGGCGCACGCCGGATGCGGTAACCGACATCGAGTGTCATAACCGGGGTATCCGTTCCATCGCCGGCCTTGAACAATTTCCGCAGTTACAACGCCTGTCCCTGCACCGCAATGACATTGCTAGCTGGCCCGGCCCGACACTGCCCCGGCTGCAGCATCTCAACCTGGCGCGCAACCGGCTCACCCTGCTGAGCCTGGACTCGCTGCCCGCGCTCGAAGAGCTCTACGCATTTCGCAACCCGATGGACCGGCTGACACTGGGCGAGCTTCCGCAGTTGCGCCTGCTCAACGCCAACGCCTGCCGCCTGACCCAATTGACCTACGCCAGCCTGCCGGCCCTTGAGCGCATGTACATTTTCAACAACCAACTCGAACATATCGACATCCATCAACTCCCTGCACTCCAGTACATGGACGCGCGCCAGAATCCCATGTCCGACGAACTCTATGACGACATGGACGCTATGCCCGGCACGACCATTCTGCACGACGGCAACGAAGACGACTGGTAACTTTTCGTATGAAACATTTTTACCCCCGCTGCGGTATCGGCGGACTGCTCTTGCTCTGCCTCAATTCCATGGTATGGGCTGACGTCAGTCATGATTTTGAGCCCAGCGCCCGCTTTCGGCTGGGCTACGTCGACCCCGAAACAGGCCCGCACGGGCGCGCGGCGTCAGTGCTGCTGCGCGGACATCTGAGTTCCCAATGGCACGCCCAGTGGCATACCGAAGTCGCGCTGGATCACATCGCCCGGGGCTGGTCCGGGTATCACAACGCCGGTACCGATTCGACGGAACGCCCCGTCATTCCAGACCCGCGCGCGACGCCCTTCAGTCGCCTCCTGATTGGCTATCGCCCGGCCGGCGCCAACCACGCTCTGGTGCACCTCGGGCGGCAGACCCTCGACTATGACAACCAGCGCCTGATCGGGAGCGATGATTTTTGGCAGAACGAAAGAACCGTCGACGCCCTCAGCGTTCGTGTCCCCCTGGGCAGCGGCTCACGAATGGATTACGCCTACGTCTTTCGCACGCGAGGAATCGACAACCAACCGGTAGAAAACAGCTACCCGCCGAACAGCTACGCGTCAGACTATCGTCTGGCGCTGAGCAGTCACCGACACGACAGTCATCTCGCACGCCTCGAATGGAATGAATGGGATTACATGCAACTGGTCGGCTATGGTTACCGGCAGGACAACCGGGATTCACCCCAGTTGTCCAACGACACACTGGGCGCGCGCTACCGTTTCACATATCGCGGGCCCCGGCTGCGCTATCGCGCCGAATTGGACAGCGCGCAGCAGACGCTGACCGGTCGACCCGGTCGCCCTCGCCCGTCCTACCGGGCACTGGATTTCACCGCTGGTGTCGGCAGGCTCGATATCGGTGTTCGCCACGAACACCTGGGCAGCGACGAGGGCAATCGCTTTCTTACGCCCCTCGGCTCAAACTACCGGTTCCAGGGACTGACCGGCCAGGCCATGGCGACAGAGGCCGGATTGAGAGACAACTCCCTGGCGCTCAGTTGGCGTCACCACCCCTGGCGCATGGATTTACGCCACCACTGGTTCACCGACACGACTGACGGGCAGCGCCTCGGGCAGGAGGTCAATCTCGACCTTCAGTTCCGCATGACTCGACGACACCAGATCAACATCCGTTACGGCCGCTTTTCAGGCGCCAACGAGAGCGCGGATGAGCAGCGTTTCTATGTCGACTACAGTTTCAATCGGTAGCTCGAAGGCTGCACTCAGTAGTAAAAATGCAGTTGGGCAAACACCTGATGGCCGTTACCGGACACGATGCCGCGGTCATCGACCAGCCGAAAACCGCTCAACACTTGCAGGTGCGCAATCGGCGTATACTCAAACACCAGCGAATGGCGACGGCGCTCGTTGTCCGCGGTGCCGGTATCGGGGTCGAGAAACTCGTTGGTGAATTTCACGTTATAGCCTTGCGCCGGACGCCAGTTGATTTCGAGCAAACCGACATGGGCGACCTCGGGCTCACCTTCCTCGTTGAGCACCGATTGATCCTCCAGGCGCGCCACTTCCAGAAGCAGGCCGTAGTCTCCCCAGCGCAGCCCACCAAACACATTGCCCAGATGCCGTTCACCCGCCGCCGCATCGTTCAACATGTAGCCCGCGCCAACACGCCACCCGTCGTGCACATATTCCGCCCGGGTAACCGCCTGGAAGCGCCCATCGTTATTACTGGCACTGCTGGTACCATTGGTGAGCGCGACATTGATCAGGGAGCGTCCAAAGCCCAACCCCACTTCCACACCCTGTTCACTGTTCTGAAAGTTGACTTGCGAGGCTTCACGAATAAAGGCGGCGTCATCCTGCAGCCGAAGCCCGTAGGGCAAAAACAGATTACCGGCCTTGACGTAGTGGCGTTCGCCAACGCGCGCCAGGATAAAGGCCTCACGCATGCGCGACCCCCCTGGGGTCACCTGCTGGTCCAGGTGCAGCAGCACCGGGCTGTTCTCGGGCGTGACCGTCAGATACACCTGCCCGCTGTGGGTATTGAACCCCCGATCCACGTCGCGCTCATCCCGCTCGGTTTCCGACAGATTGAAACGCAGGTCACCGCCGATGCGCAGCAGAGCATTGAGCTGCCCATCGTCAAAGCTGGCGATATCGCCGGCGTTCACCGGTAAATTCTGTGAGCCAAAAAAGGCACCGTAGCGATTGCGCGCACCGCCGCCAGTCGGGTTGACATGGCAGGCGGCGCACGCATGCCCGGTCTGCACCGCCAGGTAAGGCTCGGCACTGGCGGGCACGGCAATCAGCCAACACAACGCCAGTAACGTCCCCCAGCATCCGCGCCAAGGATCAATGCGGATAGACATAACGGTAGCGTCCGCCGTCCTGACCATCGCCGTCGCCATCAATGACACGGCCACGATGATCCAGCCAGAGACCGCTGGCCGGGTCGTTGAAGAGAACCTCCAGCGTCGCATCCGCCTGGGTTGGCAGATTCAGAATCAGGGCCCGTTCATCGAGCCAGTAGCTATACTCATCCGACGTCAGCGGCCGGGTGGCACCGTCCGTGCGCAGGTAGACCTGCCAGGTGTGGGGGTCCTGCGCGTGCTCCGCCAGAGACCGGGAAAAACGCCAGGTGAGCTCGACGCCACTGGCACTGTCCTCAACCCCCGCCAGTACCACGCCGGTCGCACCGTCACCGGTACCCTCGCGCGCCGCCCCGTTGGCGATCCAGTCCCGTATCAATGCGATCTGGGCACTGCTGAGTGAAGCCCCGCCCTGAGGCATCCGGTCACCGACGATATCCGGGCCGCCTTCAAGCTTGCGTACCAGGTAGCTGTCATCCGGGTTACCCGGATCCACCCGCATCAGCGCCGGTACGCCTTGCGCCGGCTGCTCTACCAGATGGTCATAGCTGGCCTGCTCGCTGTCCAGTCGCAGGCCCTCGGGCGCGCCTGCCCCCGTATGACAGGTCGCGCAGATGGGTGAGAAAATCGTTTGTTGAATAGTGGCCAGCGTCGGCTCCGGGTCGCCGTTGCCATTGCTGTTACCATTGCCGTTACCGTTGCCATTGGTCCCCCCGGGCGGCGTGTCGCTGCCACTGCTACCGCCACAGGCGGTAAGTCCCCCGAACAAGACCACCAGCATGACAGCGCCCAGTGGATACCCCCGTAAATTGGCCATAACCCGCTCCCCCAGCTCGATTGAGTTGAACACCCCTACACGAGGCATCATCTACTGCTAAGGGGAGGTACGGCCAAAGTGCGGCGAAAGGGTGCAGAAAGTTCGTCTAGCGCTTGTCGAAGCTGTCGGCAAAGTGATGATTCACATCCCGGTGTCCCGCCTCATCCTCGCGCACGGCGATAATCACATCCCGCAAGCGCGCTTGCGCTGGCAGTTGCCAGTAATCGATAGCGATCTGAGGCGCCGGGATATTTTCGATGCGCCCGCTATCGACCTCCGCCAGATACTCGGTATAGCTGTATACCGCCTCTTCCTCAAAGTAACCCACCAGACGGTGCGCGGTGCGCCCGGAGATCACATAGAGCAAGAAAAAGCTGACAAAGAAGATACCTTGGGCCAACAGAATAATCATCCGCTCAAACCAACTCGGCTGGGCAATTTCGACGAAGGTCATCAAGTGCATCCGCTCGTTTTCCGCCTCATCCAGAAGCGTATGGATCCATTCCCGGTCGTCCTCAAGCCGGCGCAAGGAGCGCATGTGCCTGATCATGCCGCCGACCATGCCCGGCACACCCGCGACCGTTTCCAGAACCACAGCCCGGTGGCCGTAGCGTTTGGCAAAAAAGGAATCAGCAAAGAAACGCAGAAATTTCGTCAGGCGGAAGGCAATTTTGTCGGAGAAGCCCACCGGCGTATGATGCGGATGCAGCGGGTCATCGGAGGGTGAGGTCGAGCCAGTCGTGCTGTCTTGCATAGTGATATCCTCTTGTGGAAGATAGTGATGTGCGCTTGTGACGCAGACCTGAGTCTATCAAAGAATACGTTCCCCGTGCAGTTCAGGATGCCCCGCGGGCAGCGCGACCTGCGTGCAGGCACAGGGGTGCTATAGTGAATGAAGATACGGAGCAGACCCTATGCGACTCGATCGATGGTTAACAGGTATCCTGACCGCTGTAGGCCTGACCGGGACACTGGCCGGGCACGCCGGCGAGAGCCGCGTGCTCTTGAGCGCTGAGCACAGCACCGAGCACGTGCGTCTACCCGAGTTTACCGAGGAGGCGGGCATGAAAGAACGTCGACTGGAGATGGTACGCAACCAGTTGGTGGCGCGCGGTATTGACGATCAACGGGTGCTGAACGCCATGGAGCGGGTACCGCGCCAACACTTTATCAGTCCCAATCTCGCCTTTGCGGCTTACCGGGACTCGCCCCTCCCGATCGCGGAAGGCCAGACCATCTCCCAGCCTTATATTGTGGCGCTAATGACCGAGCTGCTCGAAGTCGAACCCGAGCACCGGCTGCTGGAAATCGGTACCGGTTCGGGGTATCAGGCCGCCGTATTGGCGGAGTTGGCCCGGGAAGTGGTGTCGATCGAGATCGTCGAGCCGCTGGCCAAGAGCGCCTCGGCAGTACTGGAAGAGCTGGGTTACCGCAATATCACGGTACTGGCGGGCGACGGCTACGCCGGCTGGCCCGAGCGCGCGCCCTACGACGGGATCATGGTGACCGCCGCCGCACCTCATGTGCCGCAACCGCTGGTGGACCAACTAAAGCCCGGCGGGCGCCTGGTCATCCCCGTGGGCGATGCTGAACTGACCCAGGAGTTGCTGCTGATCACCAAGGACAAGGACGGCGAGGTCACCCGGGAGAACTTACTCCCGGTGCGCTTCGTGCCCCTTACCGGGGATCGCTGACGGGCCGGCATGTGCCTGCAGCGGGCTGCTCTCGGGCAAGCGCTCGGCGCCCCAACTCCCCAAGACCAGCGCCATGATCGCGTCGACATCGCTTTGAGCAACCCTGTCAATGTCTCCCACTTCCCGCTCATCGTAGTGAAAGATATACAAGCGGGAAGCGAATTCTTCAAAGGGTAGCGACGCTTCGCCAAAACGCTCACCCTTGCCCGAGGTGCTCACAACCACGTCGTTGCCCCAGTTCTGACCGCTATCGTTATTGGGATTGTAAAAATAGACCCGCATCAACCGATCCGGGTCGAGCGCAACCCGCAAAATGGTAATGGCGTGCCAGCCGATAAAGCGCGCGGCACTGTCGGTGACCGCAATGCCCGCTGGCTGGGGATGGACCAGAGGCTGATTGCCATTGTAAAAAGGGTGGAAGAACGCATAAAAATGGCGATAAAAGCGCTCTGGCTCGTACAGATGCCCGGTAGGCACATCGACATTGATCATAAAACCGCGGCCGACCCACCAGCCGTGAAACTCCGGATTGACCCAGCGATGGGGGTCCCCCTCGCGTCCGGCGCAAAGCTCCACCATTTCCGCATAAATGCGATCCAGGTGCGGGACCACCAACAGCGAAACCGGATCCAGATCGAGGCTGACCGCCTCTGCAACGCCGGCTTGTCTCGCGCTGGAAGAGACCTCGTCGCCTTCAAAATGCATAACGACGTCGTCATCCCGGGCCGCCCAAGCCACGGTCTGCAACAGATAGTCAGGATCATTGTAGGCCCACATGGACAGGGCGCGGGCCGACTGGCAGGTGGGGTTATCGCCCTGGCCGACCCCCAAAGGCAAGCCAAGCAAAAGAATAACCCCGGCCAGCAACCGCTGCTCCGGCGCCACCTCCTCGCCGTAGGCCAGGATCAGGCGTTCGCGTGCCACATCACTCAGTGGCAGCCCCATCTGCCGCCATAGCCCCGGCGCTACCGGAGGCTGGTACAGAATGCCCCGTTCCAGCACCAGTGCCAGACCGTACACCGCCTGCGCCGTCTCCGGGTGAACCGCCACCTCGATCAATTCCTGCACCAGTTCGTGATAACACAGGAAACAATCCTTACCGGTGCTCGACAAGCCCAGTGCATCGACCAGAAGCGTGTTTTTGTGTTCTGCGATAAAGCGGATAAACACCGGATGATAGGGGGAGACGAGTCCGGTATCGTGCATCGATCGGGCAAAACCCACCGCCTCGTTCTGCAACAGAGAATCGTCCATGCCAGCGAGACGCTCATGATAGACACCGAGCCCCGGATCCTCCTGGCAGCCCCGGGTGGGACTGAACAGACTGCTGACCAATCGCTCGGCACCTTGGCCGCTGGGGCCCAGCTGCAGTGACGGATCCTGCCTGCAGACGGCCACTTGTGTGATCATCTGCTTGACACTTTCAGTCTGCAAGGGGCGTTGATCGAGTATTCGCCAGATCTCCTCGATCAACCGGTCAATGATCGCCTCAATGCCCAAACGGGCACTGAAGTGTTGAAACAGGCCGCGAGAAATCAATGCCAGACGCCCCTGGGTCTCGCGCTCGGCCTCGCTAGGTGTGCCGAAGAGCAAATCCAGGTTGAGCGCCATCACCTGATTGAGGTAATGGCGGGCCTGCTCGGCCGACATGTGCGGATGCAGAAATTCGCCGCGGGCAACCGCAAGCAACCGCAACTCATTCAGCGCCTCAAGCACCAGCCAGTGGCTGTCGGCACTTTTTAACGACGCCGTCGCCAGCGCCGGAATCAGAATTTGCGGTGTGGCCCAGTCGGTGCCCTCGAAGACCCCGGCCTCTTCCAACACCAGCGCCCGCGCTTCCACCGCATCGAAGCCCCCCGGTTTCAGCAGGACCCGGCGTGTCAGGTCCAACACCAGGGGTAATTTCTGCGGCTTGGCAAAGGCCTTGGCCTGCGCCAGGGCCGCTACAGCCTGATCCAGTTTCTGCAAAAGACCGTCGAGCTTGGCACCGTCTTGTGTATTGTTGTGCGTAGTCAAAACAACCCTCGGCAGTCTACACGTAGAAATCAAGCTCCTCTTGACGCTTGAGCAGATCCCTCATCACGTAGGGATCCTCACCTACGAAATATAACAAACCCCAGTGCGTACCAAAAGCCGTACGTTTGGTCACCGTCTGTTCAAGAGGCGTCATAAGGTCGTGAGACTCGTAGTAGGGGTGATCCTCGGTCTCCTCGGGAATCTCCAGAGTGCTCACCACCCGGCGGCGCGGATAGACCCCAAAACAGCCCGCGTGGGCCTTGGCATCCACCACTTCACGGGGGAAAAACGCGTCAAGCTCTTCCTCGGTGGTTTTGGGGTCAAAAGTCACCACCATCGCCTGATAGGCATTGAAGTCATAGACCTTTTCAAGCAGCTCAAACACTTTGAAACCCGGCGGCCGGTAAGCGACTTCGCCAAAGTACATTTCACCGTCACTGGTGACAAAATACTCCGGATGAATAAAGCCGAACTCAATATCAAACGCCTTGATGAGTTTTTCGATTTCCTGAGTAATGCGCGGGCGATACTTTTCCAGATCCGGCGTGGCCGGTACAAACACCGAGTAGCCCAGGGTGACATATTCAGAGATATTCAAGAACCGCACCTTGCCATTGTAAACCCAGGCTTCCACGGCAAACTCCCAACCGTCCAGATGCGATTCCATCAACGAGGGAAACTCATCGTCGGGAATACCATCGACATCATCGGGGGTGCGAATCAACCGGTGTCCGAGACAGCCGGCCTTATCAAAGGCCTTGACGTGAATCGGATCGTTGGGGTCACCATCGAGTTTGAGCAGTGTCTGATTAACCCGTTTGAGAAAGCGCACCACGTCCTCGCGATCGTGAGCCTCTTCAAAAATGCCCACACGGATGCCACCGAGCTGCGCTCGTCGCTTCATCAGTGATTTGTCACGCATCAGCATGGCTTGACCGAGCAGACGCGGGTTATCCAAAAGCACTGAGTTAATGGCGCCGGCCCATTCAACAGTTTCCTCAAACAAGGGGATAGCGACATCCACACCTTTGTCTTTGAGGGTCTGCGCAATTTCCACGGAGCGTTCGTTTAAACGCTCAAAATTCCAGGGAATATAGGGAATGTCATGCTCTTTGCAATATTCTTCGGCCCAGTCTGGTGCCACCACCACATAGCGACGGTCAAATTTGTCGATGGCCTCGACAGCATTCAGGCTCCAGCCCAGCAGGGCGATATAGCCTTTATTCGGGTCGCGCGGGTGTTCGTTGGAACTGGCCATGGCAAAACTACTCCTATTGCCGGTGAGTGAAGACTTCCCCGATGAGTATAGTCAAGGGACTCAGGAGTCAAGCCGTGGGCTAGACTAACACAGATGTTGACCTTACCACCGGGTCAAGCTTTAGTCTTATAGCTCCAGAGCACCCTTATCGGCGACAGGCAGATCCTATGAACCACTCCAAACGCGACCCTGCGAGTACCCAGCTCACCATTACCGGCATGCACTGCGGCGGCTGTGTCGGACGCGTGGAACAGGCGCTGGCAAGCGTGCCTGGCGTGAATGAAGCCAGCGTCAACTTTGCGAGTGAGCGCGCCCGGGTGAGCTGGAGCAATACCACCGGGGATGTGGAGGCACTGCAACGGGCAGTGCGGGAAGCCGGCTTTGATGCCACCCCAATTGAATCCCGGGTCCGGGCCGATACCGAACAACGTGAAGCCCGCGACGCCGACTATCAACGCCTACGGCGCGCGTTCTGGTGGGCCCTGGCACTCACGCTGCCCGTGTTTGTGTTGGAAATGGGCAGCCATTTTATCCCACCGCTACACCACGCCATTGAGGGGATCCTCGGCCGACAGAGCAACTGGCTGATCCAGTTTGCCTTGACCACCCTGGTGCTATTTGGCCCCGGTCGACTGTTCTTCCGGTTGGGCATCCCTGCGCTCTGGCACCGACGTCCGGATATGAACTCACTGGTGGCGCTGGGCACCGGTGCCGCCTGGAGTTATTCCGTGATCGCCACCTTCGCCCCCGGCGCCCTGCCCGAAGGCAGCGTCAATGTCTACTTTGAGGCTGCCGCGGTGATCGTCACCCTGATTCTGCTCGGGCGTTTGCTGGAGGCCAATGCCAAGGGCCGAACCAACCAGGCCATCGCGCGTCTTGTCGGACTGCAAGCGAAAAACGCCCGGGTGCTGCGCCACGGCAAAGAAGTCGAGGTCGCACCCGACGATGTCGCGGTGGGTGAACAGGTGCGGGTGCGCCCCGGTGAAAAAATCCCGCTGGATGGCGAAATCATTGAGGGCGAATCCTATGTGGACGAATCCATGCTCACCGGCGAACCCATTCCCGCCGCCAAACACCCTGGCGACACGGTCATCGGCAGTACCCTGAACAAAAACGGCAGCTTTACCTTCACCGTGACAAAAACCGGAAAGGACACCCTGCTTGCCCAGATCATCGAGATGGTGGAAAGCGCCCAGGGCTCGCGCCTGCCCATTCAGGCACTGGTCAACCGCGTCACTCTCTGGTTTGTGCCGGCAGTCATGGGCATCGCCCTGCTCACACTGGTGACCTGGCTGGTGTTCGGCCCGGCACCGGCGCTGTCCCTGGCACTGGTCAACGCCGTGGCGGTACTGATTATCGCCTGCCCCTGTGCCATGGGCCTGGCCACACCTACGTCGATCATGGTGGCCACCGGTCGGGCGGCGGAAATGGGCGTTCTGTTTCGTCACGGTGAAGCACTGCAGGCGCTGCGCAACACAGACGTCATTGCTCTGGATAAAACCGGCACCCTGACCCGGGGCGCACCCGCGCTGACCGACTTTATCACTGCCGAGGGCTTTGACCCGGACGCGCTCCTGGCCATCATTGCGGCGGTGGAATCACGCTCGGAGCACCCCATCGCCCAAGCCATTGTCGCTGCTGCTCGCGCAAAGGACCTTGCGCTGCCACAAGCGCAACAGGTCAATACCGAAAGCGGCGCTGGCATCCACGCACAGGTCAATGGCAAAGCAGTCGCCATCGGCGCCGACCGTTTTGCCCGCGCCCGGGGTATCGTCGATAATCCTTTTACCGAACAGGCCCAGGCCCTGGCTCGCGAAGGCAAAACACCCATCTACGCACTCATCGATGGACAGTTGGCCGCCCTGATTGCCGTGGCCGACACACTCAAAGACACCAGTGCCTATGCCATTGCGGCGCTTCACCGACAAGGCTTTGAGGTGGTGATGATGACCGGCGACAACCGCCAAACCGCCGAGGCGATTGCCAAGCAATTGAAAATTGATCGGGTGATCGCCGAAGTGATGCCCGACGGCAAGATCGATGCCATCAAGGCATTACAAGCCGACGGCAAGCGCGTCACCTTTGTGGGCGATGGCATCAATGATGCCCCGGCCCTCGCCCAGGCCGATGTCGGCATCGCCATGGGCACCGGAACGGATATCGCCATCGACAGCGCCGATGTGGTTTTGGTCAAGGGCGACCTGTCCGCAGCGGTCAAAGCCATTGCCATTTCCCGCGCGACACTGCGCAATATCAAACAGAACCTGTTCTGGGCCTTTGCGTACAACACCGCGCTGATTCCCGTGGCCGCAGGGTTACTCTATCCTCTCTACGGGATTCTGTTATCGCCGATTTTCGCGGCGGGCGCCATGGCCCTGTCGAGTACTTTTGTACTGGGCAATGCCCTGCGCCTGAAGCGTAGTAAACTGACCACCCGCTAACCAGAGGCGCCTGATGAAACGTCGACAACCCGAACCGAAACTGGCAACCGCCGAGGCACGCGAGCAAGGTCTGTACAATATCGGTGAGGCCGCGGACGCCTCCGGGGTGAGCGCCAAGATGATCCGCCACTACGAACAAAGCGGATTGATCGACCCAGCCAAACGCACCCTGTCCAACTACCGGGTGTACAATGACCGGGACATTCACCAGTTGCGTTTTATCAAGCAGGCACGTGACCTGGGTTTTTCGATCAAACAGATCGGTCAACTGCTGGCACTGTGGCAGGATCAGGGACGCCGCAGTGCCGAAGTCAAACAGTTGGCGCAAACCCACATCACCGATATCGAAGCGCGCATTCAACAACTGGAAGCCATGAAAGCCACCTTGAGTGACCTGATACACCGCTGCAAAGGCAATGACCGACCGGACTGCCCGATACTGGCGTCATTGGCCAACACCGGAAATCGGTAACGCCGTCAATTCGGCGCTACAAAAAACTACAATTTTTGCCGGTGGATTGGCAGCATTGGTTCGCCGAAAAGCATATATTGTGGGCCCAAAAGGAGGACAGCAGATGACTCATGCGATTGAGGTCGAAGGGCTGATCAAACATTTCGGCGCCACCCAGGCCGTCAACGGCATCGACCTGCAGGTGCCCGCCGGCACTGTGTACGGCGTACTGGGCCCCAACGGCGCCGGCAAAACCACCACCGTGCGTATGCTGGCCACACTGCTGCCACCCGACGGCGGTCGCGCCCGGGTGCTGGGGCATGACATAGTGACCGAAGCCGACGCGCTGCGCTCGCGTATCAGCCTGACCGGGCAATTTGCGTCCATCGACGAGGATCTGTCCGGCTGGGAGAATCTGCTGCTGTTGTCACGCCTGCTCGGCTTCGGCCGCAAAGGTGCCAAGGCGCGAGCACAAGAATTGTTGCAGGCCTTTGACCTGGAAGAAGCCAGCCACAAGCAGGTGAAATATTATTCCGGCGGAATGCGCCGCCGATTGGATATCGCCGCCTCCCTGGTGGTGACGCCCGATCTGATTTTTCTCGACGAACCCACCACCGGGCTGGACCCGCGCTCGCGCAATCAGGTGTGGGACATTGTGCGGGCACTGGTCAACGACGGCACCAGCGTATTGCTCACCACCCAGTATCTGGAAGAAGCCGATCAACTGGCCGACCGCATTGCGGTGATTGATCACGGCAAGGTCATTGCCGAGGGCACCAGCAAGGAGCTGAAAGCGTCGGTGGGCTCGGGGGTGATGCATATTCACCTCGCCGATCCGGCGCAGCGGGAGGCGGCTCAGCAGCAATTGGCGCAGGCTCTGTCAGTGCCCGTGCATATTGAAGCCGACCCCAGCGCCCTGTCCGTGCAGTTTACCGACACCACTGCCGCCACCTACGCCCTGGCGGAATTGCCCCGAGCCGGTATTGCACTCAGTCACTACTCCATGGGCCAGCCGAGCCTGGACGAAGTGTTTCTGGCGCTGACAGGTCACCCCGCGGAACCGGAAACCACTCAAAATGAACAGGAGGTGCAGGCATGAACCAGGAAGGGACTTCAACCACCTTGCACAGCGCCATTTCCCGCCGGGCACGACCGCCGCGCGCGAGCATGCTGACCTGCGCCACGGCCTTCGGCTGGCGGGCATTGTTAAAAATAAAGTATGTGCCGGAGCAGATGTTCGATGTGCTGGTGACGCCCATCATGTTTACGGTGATGTTCACCTATTTGTTTGGTGGCGCCCTGGCCGGATCCACCAGCGATTACCTGCAGTTTCTGTTACCCGGCATCCTCGCCCAAACCATGATCTTCACCTCGCTCTACACCGGTGTGACGTTAAATACTGATATCGGTAAGGGTGTGTACGACCGTTTTAAATCCATGCCCATCTGGCGCCCCTCCCCTATCGTCGGCGCCATGCTCGGCGATGTCCTGCGCTATACCATCGCCTCCACCATTGTGGTGTTGGTCGGGTTGCTGTTGGGCTATCGCCCCGAGACCGGGATTGTCGGCGTCATCCTCGCGTTTGTGTTGCTCAATATTTTCGGCTTTGGTCTCAGTTGGGTATTTACCACTTTGGGGTTAATTCTGCGCACACCGGGCGCGGTTATGACGGTTAGCTGGATCTTCCTGATGCCGATAACTTTCGCCTCCAATATCTACGTGGACCCGGCCACAATGCCTTCGGTGCTACAGACCATTGTCGCCTTTAACCCGGTCACCCATTTGGTAACGGCGTTGCGTGGCATTATGGATGGCGGATTGACACCGGGACAGCTGGCGTTATGTCTGGTCACGCCGATCACCCTGACCGTCATTTTCGGCCCGCTGACCATGTTGCTCTATCGGCGTAAACGCTGAACCTCTGCTAGGGTTAAGACGATCACTTGATTTGGCACAAAGACCTTCCCGGTTGTGCCAAGTTAAGGTCTTGGTAAACCAACAGGGGAGTTCACCGTGAACGACAATGCCGACAATCAGTCCCAGCGCTTTATTATCACCGTGCCCGGCATGGGCAGCGACCACTGCGCAGGCATTGTGCGCAAGAGCCTGGAACGCTTGGACGGCATTGCCTCAATCAACACCAATGTGAGCAATCACAAGGTGACGGTGGCGGTCGAATCCGGCGGCCCAGAGGCCGAGCGCCTGCGCACCACGGTGGAAAACGCCGGCTACGATGTGGCGAAGGTCACCACCGAAGCCGAAGACAGTCACGACCTGGGCGCCGAGGAAGCCTACCTCACCCAGGCCAAGAAGCGCCTGTGGTTCGCCGCGGTGCCCACTACGCTGATCATGATCATCATGATGCCGCACATGTTCTGGCAACCGATTCCCGGTTACCTGGCCATTATTGCGGTGCTGGCATTTCCCGTGGTCTTTCTCAAAGGTGGCTGGGCCACCCACAAGGCCTCCTGGAAGGCATTGCGCAACCGCAACGCCAATATGGATGTGCTGATTTCCATGGGCAGTCTGCCGCCCTACTTTATCGGGCTGCTGGGTTTCTTCTTTGCCATGACCTCCTTTATGGAAATGGCCGCCACCATCATGACCTTCCATCTGCTCGGTCGCTATCTGGAGACCCGGGCCAAGGGCCAGGCGTCTCAGGCCATTCGCCGGCTGATGACCCTGAGTGCGAAAACCGCCCGGGTCGAGCGCGACGGCAAGGAAGAGGAGATCCCGGTTGAGGATCTGCAGTCCGGCGACATTATGGTGGTTCGCCCCGGCGACAAGATTCCCACCGACGGCGAAGTGGTCGACGGCGAAAGCCATATCGACGAGTCCATTGCCACCGGCGAATCCATTCCGGTGCTGCGTCAGTCGGGCGATACCGTATTGGGCGCCACCATTAACAAAGAGGGGCGACTGCGGATCAAAGCCACCAAAGTGGGCAAAGACACCTTTATTTCCCAGGTCATCAAACTCGTGGAGCAGGCCCAGGGTTCGCGCGTGCCCATTCAGGACTTTGCCGACCGGATGACCGCCCGTTTTGTGCCCATCGTGATCGGCATCGCTGTTCTCAGCTTTATCGCCTGGGCAGTGCTGGGCGACAGCCTGCGTCCCGTCCTCTATTGGGGTGAAGGCTTTCTGCCCTGGGTTGACCCCACGCTGACAACGCCAATCCTGGCCACCCTGGCGGCCATCGCGGTACTGGTCATTGCCTGCCCCTGCGCCCTGGGTCTGGCGACCCCGACCGCCCTGATGGTGGGTTCGAGCCTGGGCGCGCAACGGGGCATACTGATCCGTTCCGGGGAAGCCATTCAGACTTTCAAGGACATCAAAGTCGTGGTGTTGGACAAAACCGGCACCATCACCCGAGGGCAGCCGACGCTGACCGATGTCGTGCCCGCCGAAGGCACGGACGAAAAAGACCTGCTCTATTGGGGCGCCAGCCTGGAGAACGCCTCGGAGCACCCCATCGCCCGCGCCATTGTCGAGGGCGCCCAGGAGCGTGACGTCAAGCCCGCCGATGTGCAGCAATTCAAATCCGAAGCGGCCCGCGGCGTCAGTGGTGACGTCGACGGAAAGCAGGTGCTGATCGGCAACCGCCGACTGCTGGACGAACAGGGGGTGGAAGGACTGCAAGCCTTGCAGGCGTCCCTGGAGAAGCTGGAAAACGAAGGTCGCACCAGTGTCATTGTTGCCGTCGACGGTAAGGCCCGCGGCCTACTGGCAGTCGCCGACAGCATCAAGGAAGACTCCGCCGACGCCATCGCCGCCATGCACAAACTGGGATTGCATGTAGTCATGATTACCGGCGATAACGAACGCGCCGCCAATGCCGTGGCTCGGGAAGTGGGTATCGACGAAGTTCAGGCCGAAGTGCTGCCCGAGGGCAAGGTGGATGCCGTGCGCGCCCTGCAGGAACGCTTTGGCGACCATGTTGCGATGGTGGGCGACGGCATCAACGATGCCCCGGCACTCAAACAGGCCAACGTGGGCATCGCCATCGGTGCGGGCGCCGACGTGGCCATCGAAGCCGCCGATGTCACCCTGGTCAAAGGCGAGTTGACCGGGGTCGTCGAAGCCATGCAATTGTCGCGCGCCACCTTCGACAAAATTGTGCAGAATCTCTGGTGGGCCAGCGGCTACAACGCCGCCGCCATTCCGATTGCCGCCGCCGGGTTATTGCATCCGATGGTGGGTGTGATTGCCATGACCGCCAGCTCGCTGTCGGTCATTGGCAATTCCATGTTGCTTAAAGGCCGCTTTCGTCGGCAGGTCTCATCGGCCCGTGCCGACTAGCGCTACTCCAACTCACCGATCAGGTAATCTTCCATCAGGCCCCAGGCTGCCGGGCTGTGGTCGCGGCCATAGCCTTTGGTGCGCATGCCTTCCGTCGCCTCGCGGCCACACCAACCTTCCATGACCACCGGTGGTGTCGGATGTCTCGGAATGTAGCCGGTGAAGTCGTAGACCTTGCCTTCGATGACCATCCAGCAGCTGCCGAGGGTGTTGTGCTCGGCCACTTGCTCGAGCGTGTAGGTCGACAACTCCCCTTCCGCTTCCGATACGGCGTGGGCGGACAGGCTGCCAACCAGCACCAGGGTGCCGATGGACGACCAGAAGGCGATGAAAGCGGCGAAAACGGTTTTTTTCATAAGTGATCTCCTCGGATTTTGGATTCGGTGCCTTAGTGTCGGATTACGGCTGCGCCTAATCCGACCTACTGGAAACATCGAGCGTTTTTGTCGGATTACGCTACGCTAATCCGACCTACTTGGACAGCAGCACACTGTTCTAATTTGGGTGCCCTATGTGTCGGATTACGCTGCGCTAATCCGACCTACTTGGACAGCAGCACACGGTTTCGTGTAGGTCGGATTAGCCCGAAGGGCGTAATCCGACACTGAGGCACCCAAACGAAAAAACGCCGCTTGCGCTACCCCACCACTAAAGAAGCTCAAACTCCTCCGTCGTAATCCGGCGTGCCGGCACGCCGGCGCCAAGCAACACATTACGGGCACAACTCAACAACGGTGTCGGCCCGCAAATAAACGCTTCGCGCTCGGCAACATCGTCACACACCCGGTTGAGAAAGGCTTCATCCAGCGGCCCCTCCCGGTAAAAATAATGCATCGACAAATGAAAGCCCGGCAGTGCCTGGGCGTAGCCGCTCAACTCCTCCAGGAACAACGCCCGGGACTCGTCCTGCACGCAATACACCAGATGCACATCACCGGAAAATTCACCGCGAGCCAACTCCCGTACCTTTCCCAGAAACGGCGTGATGCCAATGCCACCAGCAACCCACAGGGACGGCCCCAGCTCGGTAGGCGGAAAGAAACCGCCGTACGGCCCCTCCACTTTCACCTGACTGCCCACGGCGATCGTCTGGATCGCGCGACTGGCATCCCCCAAGTCCTTGATCGCAATACGCAGTAGAGGTTCATCCGGCGCGGAGGAAATCGTATAGGGGTGCTCTTCGGCGTAACCATTGGTCAGGGTTTTATCGAACGGCGTCAAATACACAAACTGCCCCGCCTCATGATCCAGACGTGAGCGCTCGGCCTGCAAGCTGATTTCCACCACATTATTGGCCGAGCGTTCCACTTGCATGACCTGATAGGGCTGCCTTCCTTTTACCCGAGAAAACACAAATCGGTAAGCCAGCGCACCCACCGCAGCGGCTACGTACACCACCCACACCAACGTATCCCAGGGCGCTGGCAAGGTGCGCATCAGCAACGCCGTATGAATCAATGCCAGAATAATCGCCGGACCACTGAGCCGATGCACCCATTTCCAACGCTGATAATCCGGGTGGCCAAAAAAGGCGAAACTCGGGGCGAGAAAAACCATCATCAGCACCAGCGCGATCCAGCCCAACCACAGGCTCTGGCTGGTGGGCGTCAACGTTGCGACTGCCGCAGTCAAAGAAACCTCGGCGGCGGCAAAGGCCAACAAGAGGGGGTGTGCCAGCAATAACAGAAAGGCCACGGCGCCGAGCTGGTGGTGGAGTTTCCACATTTTAGTCAGCCCGCCGAAAGGCCGATCAAAGCCGGGCACCCGGCAACACAGAATCGCCGCCATAAGCATGGTCGACAGCCCGACAATGCCGGTCAAGCGTCCCAGATAGTTGAGCACGCCACCCACCGAAGCGGTGTCCGGGGAACGCATAAAAAACAGGGCCACAAGGCCCGGCAGTATCGCAATCAACCACACCAACAGTTTGTACATGCGCGGTGACATAGGTTCTCCCTAAAACTGGTAGCGGTAGCCGAGCACTACCCAGGTGACGTTGTAGCGGGGGCTGCGGTGCCCCAGGGTCAGTACATTGGCGGCAGTATCTGGCGCGATATCATCCAGGGCGTAATCCGCGCTGGTGTAGCGCTCGTGCTCAAGACTCAAACGAACCGCGGACTGGTCGGTGACTTGATAATCCCCGTTTACCCGGTAGTGATTCAAGTGAGTCCGCAGTACCGGCAGCGGCTCATGGTTGAGTGCCGGTCCGGCATAGGTGTTCATCTCACCCCGGGAGCGGGAGTTGACCCACTCCAGTGACAGATTCAACGGCCCGCTGAGCCAATCCCAGTCGAGGCGGTCCTGGACATTGTCCCAGGCCAGGGTCAGGCCGTAGGTATCAAAACGATCGCGGGCGGCCACCTGCCAGTCGCGTTCCGGATCGTCCACATCCGTGGGCACGTTGCCGCGAAAGGAACGGCCAAACTGTTCGCTGGCATAGCGGTCGGTGCTGGCAAAACCGCTGAGCTGCACGCCCTCGGCGGCAGCATAACTCCAGTCCAGCATCCAGGAACGCATGATGGAATCGTCCAGTCCGAAAACCACGTCCTGGTAATCGTCGCGATTGTAGATAAAGTTGAGCCCGGCGCTGAATTCCGCCGTAGGAAACCAGTCGGCGCGCAAACGCAGTTGATCCCGGTCGCGGTCCGCCAGGTAGTATTTGCGCAACAACGGATGGTTTTCAAAATCATCCTCGCCGATGGTGCCGGGCACATGGGTCTGTACATAGGGCAAGGTGTCCAGATACTCGCTGCCGCGCCTTTGACGGTGTTGCAGTTCGGCACTGACGGCGGTAGTGGCGCTGGCAGTGCGACGTGCGCCCAGCTTCAGCGCATGCTCTTCCAGGCGGCGCACTTCCGAGTAGTCGCGCTCGGTGTGCTGGTATTCATAGCCGGCATTGAGGCGCACCCGCCGGGTCAGGCGATAGGCGGCGTCACTGGCAAACTCGGTGGTGGTCAGGCTGTAGGGGCGATTGATCCGTCCCGACTCAAACGCCTGCTGGTTTTCCGCATCGCCGCGCACCCGCTGATACACCGCCTGAGGCGTCCGGTTGTCGCGGTCGCGATAGCGCAGCCGCTGGCTCAGGTGCCATTGCGGTGCTGGCCGGCTGGTAAGGCGCAAGTTGGCGTGAGTGGTATCCACTCGACCATCGAGAGAAGTCTGCGGTAGCGCTTCATTGACAGTCAGCGCCGGGTTGAGAGTGTACGGCAGGTAATCCTGGTCCTGGGTCATGCGTCCGTGGGCCAGGTCCAGCTGCGCCCGGGTGGTCTCGAAAAGCGGCATGCCGGCAAAGAGTCGCAACTGGTGATACTGGTTGTCCGGCTCCAGCGCCAATTGATTGTTGCCGTTCGGATAACCGACGCCATCGGCCCACTGGGGATTTTGGCCAAAGGGTGTGGGCCAGGCCAGTCCCGTATCACCGCTGCGATAAAAGGAGCCGTGATAGGCGAAACCCCAGTGATAACCGTCGCCCTGATAGGTCAGTCCCAGATCGGCGATATGGGTTTCGTAATCCACCGGCGCAGGCAGCAGGGCCGCGCGGTTATTGCCGCCGCTGTAGCCGGTCACGCCACCGAGAATACGGTTGCCGGTTTTGGTCTCGCGTCGCAGCTCGGCGTTTAAGCGCCACTGCTCACCCAGGTCATGGCGGTAGTCCAGGCGCAGGCGTCCGCGCTCCTGCCAGAAATCCACGGGGGCCAGGCTTTCGTCCAGTTGCAGAAGGCCGGCGGTATTGTTGCCCTCCACCTGCCAGTCGTTGGGCAGGGTCAGCGGGTTGCCCGGCCGGAACGGCGACTGGGCGCCCTCGATAGCATTATTGACCAGCGCCTGGTAGTCCACCCGCACCCGGTAGGCGCCGCGCTCGCCCGCTTCAGCGCTGACCCGGTAGTCATCCAGCCCGAGGCGCTCCGCATCCAATAACCAATACCGGCTTTGCCGGTAATCCGCATCAGACTCCAGATTCAGGTCTACGCCCAGGTAGCCTCCCTGTTCCTGCACGCCGGAGTACTGACCAAAGCGCGGCGCATCGTCCGAGAGATAGCCCAGGTTGACCGACACGCCGCCACTCAGGCCCTCCGCCTGGGTCGCGGCGCTGAAACACAAGAGTGATAATCCCAAACCCTGCAATCGTCTCATGGCCTACCGGGTCAAACCCGCCCCCGAAGGATGGTTGGAGCCGTGCACCTGGGTGTGACAGTTCATGCAGTCGCGCCCCACCATATTGCTGGAACCGCCGTGGGGCGGCAGGCCCGCACCGGACTCAAAGCTGCTCGGGTGAAACTGGGCCAGGTGGCACTGCTGACACAGTTGCGGCGTGCGCGCGGTCAACAGATCCCGGTGGTTGGAGCCGTGGGGCCGATGGCATGAGGTGCAATCCTCCGCCACCGGGGCGTGCTCCCACAAAAAGGGGCCGCGCTTCTCCGCGTGGCAGTCATAACAACTCTCATTGACCGACAGCCGGGGCAGCTCCGCCGGACCCGCGCCACCGTGGGGCGTGTGGCAGTCGGTACACACCATCTGGCCGCTGCGCATGGGGTGATTGGAGGGGCGATGCATGTCGCTGCGCTGCTGCTGATGACAATCCAGACACACGCCCATCTGACCCGTGCGGCTCATGACCGGGTCCTGCGCCTTGTGGACCTGATGGCAATCGGCGCAGCGCACCTCGGCAAAGTTGTGCAGGCTGCCGTGCCAATGATGGCCCGCGTCCTGCTCATGACAGGTCAGGCAGATGGCATTCTGCGCCTCGATGGGATGGTCTTTGCCAAAGGGAATACCGGTGAGCGGGCGGCTGCCATCATCCAGACGCCCCAAATGACTGGCACTGGGGCCGTGGCAGCTCTCACAACTGTGTTGCCCTTCGGCAAAAGGTGAATGGGGATGTGCGCCATCGCCGTGGGGCGAGCGCAGGATCGCAGTATAGTCCTGGTGACACATCAGGCAGCCATCCGCACCCCGGCCCAGGTAATCGTCGCCCGCCACTAACGGCGCGGCACTGAACAATCCCCCGACGAGTATGCTGATCCACAGCCAGACGCGTAAGCCCTTGCCCACTGTTCACTCCTTGTCCGCCACCGAGGCGGCGACCATTATTACTTTATAGGTATGACGCGAAGACGCTCAGCCCTGGGGCGAGGCCTATCGCGACCGGTACAGCTTGGAGTAACTATAGCAAAGGTAAACAGAAGGGGATCTGATGAACATCAAGAAAAGGGCTGAAAACTCTACCTCATCAGGGGT
Source organism: Marinimicrobium alkaliphilum (assembly GCF_003259155.1). Lineage (GTDB taxonomy): Bacteria > Pseudomonadota > Gammaproteobacteria > Pseudomonadales > Cellvibrionaceae > Marinimicrobium_A > Marinimicrobium_A alkaliphilum. The sequence continues at coordinate 266,373 of NZ_QGMQ01000001.1, read as the reverse complement.
AGTTCGCTCACCAAAAGAGGCTATTGACGCCCTATGCCGTCGCTTGTGACATCAGACCATAAAAGGGAATCAGGGTAAGACCGAGGACGAAAAGGATGGCCAGCAACGCCGCCAGAAAGCGAATCGGATGCGCGAGAAACTTCTGCCCAATAGTGGGCGACTCACCCCGTGCCCGCTGTTCCGCGTGCAGGGCTTGTTGCGTGCGAGCCCGCTCCTCCTGATAGGCACGAATGGCGGCCTTGGCCTCGGCTACCCGGGACTTATCCGACAGCCAGATAGCCGACACGCCCAGCCCCCAGAACCCGGCCTGGGTCTCGTAGATGGGGAAGCCCCCCTCCTCCAGCAACTGCCGCACCTCAATCGCTTCATCTTCGGGTACGTTGTTGAGCTTGAACAGCAATGTCGCCATGGTCAGAAATACCCATTATTTAAGGTGTGGAGGAATGGCGCCATGATACCCATGACCGAAGGCTGTGACCAGACAACCAAGACAGCGAACGATACCGGGACTCCCGCCAGAAGCCATCTGGAATTTGAAGAGGCAGTATGCTAACTTTATGCGATATATCATATTTATAGGATTGCTTTATGTAACCTGACGCCAATGCCCTGGCGATACACCAACACACAATAACGAGGTCGTAACAGGATGCCACAGGTGACCAAAGACCGGCAGCCCCCGCTGGCGGCAATAATCTGCATTGCACTGTTGATAGCCATTTGCTTCCCCTCTGCTTCTCTGGCAAAAGCGGCAAATGAAAACCGTGTTGAGCTCAGTATGATCAATCTGCCAGGCCGCACTACCACCAGCCTGAACGGTCTGTGGGAGGTGATCATTGATCCGTTCGATGCCGGTAAGGGCAGTTGGATCGCCTTGTATCAGGACCGGAAGCCCGAAAGTGACAGTGACTTTGTAGAGTATGGCTTTGACGGCGGGCCGAGATTGCATGTACCGGGTGATTTTAATTCTCAAATGCCGGAGCTCGCCTACTACGAGGGAACACTGTGGTACAAGCGCCAGTTTGAGTACACGCCGAGTGATAAAAGACTCTTTGTTCATTTCGGGGCAATCAACTATCGCGCGTCGATCTACCTGAATGGCGAGTTTCTGGGGGAGCACGAAGGCGGGTTTACCCCCTTTCAGATAGAGCTTACCGATCGCGTCATCAAAGGCGAGAACAGCCTGATTGTACGCGCCAATAACGAGCGCATCCGTGACGGTATTCCCGGGCTTGGCTTTGACTGGTTCAACTATGGCGGCATTACTCGTGATGTCGATCTGGTTGAGACGCCCGCAACCTATATCAAGGATTACAAGATTCAGCTGAAGCGCGGCGACCTCGGCACCATTGCGGGTTGGGTGCAGCTGGATGGCGCCAACCTCCGGCAGACAATTCGTTTGTCCATCCCCGAGGCCGGGATCGATAAAACCTTTCGCACCGACAGCAAGGGGCGCGCCGAAATCAACCTCCCGGCGGAACTGGCATTGTGGTCACCGGAAAACCCCAAGCTTTATGACGTTCAGATTGCGAGCGCGACCGACAGCACGCGCGAGAAAATTGGCTTTCGTACCATTGAAGTGGAAGGCAAGGAAATACTGCTCAACGGCCAGCCGATATTCCTGCGTGGGATCAACATCCACGAGGAGATTCCGCAGCGCAAGGGGCGCGCTTTCTCCGAAGCCGATGCCCAGATGCTGTTGGGTTGGGCAAAGGAATTGAACAGCAATTTCGTGCGGCTCTCCCACTATCCCCATAACGAACACATGGTCCGCCTGGCCGATGAACTGGGTTTGCTGGTGTGGAGCGAAGTGCCAGTCTACCAGCATATCGATTTCGCCAGTCCGGTGATCCAGCGCAAGATGGATTTGATGATTCGGGAAATGATCAGCCGGGACAAAAATCGCAGCAGCGTCATTATCTGGAGTGCCGCCAACGAAACCTACCCCTCGCCGGAACGAAATGCCGCCATTGCCCGGCTCTCTCAGTTGGTGAGGTCCCTGGACAGCACCCGCCTGGTGGCCCAGGCATCCAACACCTTTGAGTACCACGATGATCGCACAGAGATTACAGATGCAGCGTTTGAGCACTTCGATCTGGTGGCCATCAATCAGTATTTTGGTTGGTACAGGCCCTGGCCAGAGCAACCGGGGGTGATGAAATGGGTATCAGATTTCGATAAGCCTCTGATTATTTCTGAATTCGGCGGGGAAGCATTGCTGGGAAGTACTGCCGAGCCCAAGCATGCGGCCCACTCCTGGAGCGAGGAATACCATGAAGACATTCATATCCAACAGGTAAAAATGTTTGACAGTATGCCTGAGCTACGCGGTGTTGTGCCCTGGATCCTCGTCGACTTCCGTTCGCCAACCCGCATGCACCCTGTGCACCAGCAAGGCTGGAATCGCAAAGGCCTGTTGTCAGATCGGGGACTGAAGAAAAAGGCCTGGTACATTATGCGCGATTATTATGATCGGGTTCAGAAGGACTGGGAGGCTCGAGAGCACACGCCTTAAATGGACCGGTGTGACAGCGGTCTTACCGCTACGAGTAACTGTCGCGCAAGTTGCCAAATTGCCGGTTCAAACCTGTATATCCAGTAAAGCTTCGTAAGCTCAGACGGTGGTGGGCAGCAATACGTGTAAACCCTGCTAGGTTTACAGGGAGTCAACCCAAACCAGAGGAGTCAATGATGACCAAGGTACTCGTACTCTACTACAGCATGTGGGGCCATATCGAAACCATGGCCAAAGCCGTTGCCGAAGGCGCCAAAAAAGTTGAGGGCGTGGAGGTTACGCTGAAACGGGTGCCGGACACCATGCCCGAAGAGGTGGCCAAAAAAGCGGGCGCCAAACTCGATCAGGATGCGCCGATTGCGAAACCGGAGGAGTTGGCGGATTACGACGCAATTATCTTCGGCACCCCCACCCGCTTTGGGGATATGTGCGGCCAGATGCGCAACTTTCTCGACCAGACCGGCGGTCTTTGGGCCAAAGGAGCACTGGTGGGCAAAGTGGGCAGCGTGTTCACCTCGACCGGTACCCAGCACGGCGGCCAGGAAACCACCATTATGAGCTTCTTCACGACATTGATTCACCAGGGTATGGTGATCGTCGGTGTTCCCTACACCTGCCAAAACCTGACCATCATGAACGAAATCACCGGTGGCAGTCCTTACGGTGCCGCAACCCTGGCGGACGGCGACGGTAGCCGTCAACCCTCGGAGAACGAGCTGACCATCGCCCGCTTCCAAGGGGAGCACGTGGCGAAAATTGCCAAAAAACAGGCGGCGTAGAGGTTATCGGATACGCGACGTCGCGCTGCCCGTAGGTCGGATTAGCCCGCAAGGGCGTAATCCGACAGAAGAAGGCTATGGCGAGTCCGAGTGTCGGATTACGCCTGCGGCTAATCCGACCTACTGACGGAAGACCCGTTCGATAAGGCGCGAGCCCCGGCCGAGCGGGTCTTCCCGAATCAGCCCCTCTTCCACCGCCACCTGGCGAAAGAGTCCATCCAGACTCCGGTTGAGCACGTGCTGCTCCAGGTCGATATCCGGCTTGTTGCTGAGCGGCAGTTGCTGGTAGACAGACAGAAAATCCTGGTAGTAACTGTAAAACCCGATCTGGCGCAGATTACTTTCGATAATGGGCTGATAGCGTTGCTTCAATACCCCTTCGCTGCGATCGCGAAAGTATTCCGTTGCCGCGGTCTCGTGGCCACGAATGATGCCCAGGGCGTCGGTCACGGTCATATCCCGCACCACATCCACAAACACCTCCCGCGCTTCGCCGGCGGCGTGCTCGGCGGCACGGTTCATCAGCCGCTCAACCTCGTCTAACTGATTTCCCATACCGAACTGACGCAGGCGCTGGGCAATGCTCTGCAGCTCCTCCGGTAACTCAATCCGGTAGAGAGAACTCTCTGCGTAACCACCCCGCTGGGACAACTCCCCCGCAGCCCGAGTCGCACCCAGCTCCAGCGCCTCTCTGATCCCCATCACGCGCTCGCGTTGGGTGGGTTCACGCTCAGCCAAAAGATCATCCAGGGTACTGAGGTTGGCAGAGCAGCCCACCAACAGCAATCCCGCCAACAGAGTAGTGATCAGTGACCCGTTCAATCGCAACATCATCATTTGTTCCTTAAATTTACCGGAAATTTTCTGGCGTAACAGAAGTATACCCGAGTTCTCGTTTACCGAACTGTGATCCTCGTCCCTTCGTCAATGTCCTGCCCCGGATGCAGAATCACCACCTCACCCTCCTCCAGGCCCTCGCGGATTTCCGCCATCAGACCGCTGCGTCGGCCGGGCACCACCGTGCGGCGTTCAGCCCGCCCGTTGACCCGAACGAAAGTTGCCCAGCGGTCCCCCTCGCGAAACAATGCACTGGCGGGCACCTGAAGCACATCCTCTCCCTCCCAGAGAATGAAGCGCGCCTCGATACGGTAGCCATCGCCCAGGTGCTGCCAGTGCTCGCGCTCGGTATCAAAGTCGACAATTACCCAGACCCGTTGCTCTTCTACTCCCAGCGCTGAAAAGCGGGTAAAACCGGCGGGCTCCACTCGCCGCACGCGCCCGGGCAGGTTGCCCTCACCGCCCCAGCGTTCAATCTCCACCCGCATGCCGGGACGCAAGCGCACCGCATCGGGCGACAGCACATCCACTTCAATCTCCAGGTTATCGAGGTTGCCCAGAGTCACCACCGGCTCCCCGGCCTGGATCATGCCCTCACTCTGGCGCTCGCGCATAAGTACCACCCCGGCAATGGGCGCATTCACCGCCACCGGCTGATCCAGTGCCTCACCGCCGGCCAGCGCCACATTGGCCCGCGCCGCATCCCGCTCATAGCGGGCCACATCCACGCCAAAGCGCGCCGAGCGCAAGGCCGCATCCGCCTGGCGCGCTTCCGCCCGCGCCCGGTCCAGGGCCTCCTCGGGCAGATGCCCGTTGGCCACCAGACGGCTCACCCGCGCCAATTCCTGCGCCGCCAGGGCCTCACGCGCCTCGGCCGATTCCACCTGTGTGCGCGCCGCTGCCAACGCCGACTCAGAGCGCGCCAGGCCCGCGTCCGCCTGAGACCGGGCGCGAGCATCCAAAGGTACCGTCGGCGCAGGGTTTACCCGAAACAACACCTCGCCCTGCTCGACACCATCTCCCGGCTCCAACAACACCCGACTCAAATACCCCGACACCGGCGCCGATACCTGATACCGATCCGGCAGGCGCGTCCGCCCCTCCTCCTCCACCGACTGGGCAAAATCCCCCCGCCGCACCTCCGCCGAATCCACCAGCACCGCCGGCGCCCGCAACCCCCACACCACTCCCAACACCACCAACACCCCACTGGCGGCATAGACCCATACACGCTTGGCCGGCAATTTCATATCCATCCCCACATAGACTTTCTTACCATTTAAACCTAGCCATCAAGTTACGCTCAACTCACCCCTTAAGGCAAATACGGTCTTTCCTCGGGGGATTATCATTCCATACCCAATATTGATGATGCCGCAAGACATCCCCTACCTTACCATTGCCTTCGCAGGCCGGATTCTCCCGGCCTCAACGTGAATCCATCCACCAGCTCGACGAGCCAAACGCTAGTAATGCCCCGCAGGTTCGGGGCGCGCCTTGAGAGGTTAAAGAATGAAATTTTCAACGGGATTGCAATACAGTGTGCTTATATTGCTTGCACTCGGTTTGTTCGGCTGTGGTGGTTCATCATCGTCACCCCCTCCGTCGACGACTACCCCCCCTCCTGTGACCACGGATCCCCCTCCTGTAACCACCGATCCCCCACCCGTGGTCAGTGAGCCCCCGGCCGTCCCCCAGACAGCCGTTGCGGGAACAGCTGCAGCAGGTGCGCCAATTTCCGGCTTTGTCGCCGCGAAGGACAGCGAAGGCAACGCTGTATCTGGCAATATTGCCGAAAACGGCCGTTACCAGCTCGACCTGTCCACACTGAACCCACCCTACTTACTTTATGTATCGGGAGTCTCGGGCGGCCAGGCGTATCAGCTTTTGTCAGTCGCCTTTGCGGACAATCTCGGCGGTACCGTGAACATTACCCCACTCACCGATCTCGTGGTGGGGAATGTGACGGGCGAGAGCCCGACCACCTTCTTCAATGCGCCCAACTTCAGCCTGCTGACAGAGTCGGCCGTGCTGGAGGAAGCGGGCAGACTGGCGGCCCGCTTGCAGCCTGTTTTTGAAGCATTCGAGCTGAGCGGTGATTTCAACGTGTTAACGTCGCCATTCAGTGCAAACCGTTCCGGTTTCGATGCGGTGCTGGATGTGCTGGACATCAGCATCAACCAGGACACTGGCGTAGCCACCATTCGCAATAAAGTGAGCGGCGATAGCATAACCAATGACTTCGCCAATCCAGAGAGCGGCACCGAACCGCTGGCGGCGGGGAGTTCGCTGGCGAACCATTTTGAGCTGATTCTCGGTGCCGGATCGGTGCTGGAAGGGCTGATAGAGTTGGCGAGCATTCCCGTTGCAGAGCGTGATGGCGGATTTGCGACTGAAGTGGGCGCGCTGCTCGCCGAAGACTTACTGATTAATGGTCTCGACAAGGCGTCAGTGATTGGCATCTGGACTGACGAAGAGGAAGCGCAATACCTGGCGGACGAATTACGCAATGATTTCCTCAATTGGGGAGTTGCCAGTGTTACCCCAGGTTCGCCCAACGAGGTCGAGTTGTGGGTGTCGACGGAAAATAATGGTCCCTTGTTGTTCCGCGATGACGGCAGCAACGCCAATTGGCAAATGGTTGGCGATGGCAACCCCTGGTATGCATCCCTCAATCCAACTTATCAGTTCGCGAATGCGGAACTTTTGAGCGGAACCGTTGCGGCGGGCGCGTTTCTGAGTGCGGGCGTAGAGCCCCGTACCTTTGCCGGCTACGACGCATGCAGCACAGATCAGGTGTTCGTCTTTACCGGCCCCGGTCTGGAAGGCGAGAATAGTTTAGAGCTTTCATCGCCGGGGCGGGCAGTTGGCCAAACCGACAACTGCGACGATGGTTTTGGTATCGGGTTCGTGTTGGAAAACCCATTTACGCTGGTGGCCATGCAAAGAGGCGAAGAGTTTAGAGTGACTCGCTACACAGTGACCAGCGAAAACCCGGAAGTTCGCCAGCCAGAGGAAACGGTGTCGATTTTCGTCAGGCAAGGTGCCCCGATCACTGCAGAGGGTGTCCCGACCATTACCGAGGCAACGCTTGAGGGTGAAGCTTTCGCCCTGAGCTGGACCTTGCCTCAGGGTTACAGTGTCTGGGGCTACGACGTCTGGCGTCACTATGCGGGCGGCGAAGGTACTCAAGGCCTGGATCGTTTCGAGCGCGCACTGGGTGACCCCAGGGTCGCCGCCAATGCGACATCGGCAACCAACACCTTGCCGGCACCTAACCCTGATTTCGTTCTCCAACGTGAAGAAATTGTTCTTTTCGTCAGCGATATAAAAGGCGTCGAAGTACAGATTCTCAAACAATCCGAGTTTGAATACTAGGAGCCTACTAGAAGCTTGATCCGACTACCGCCGCCCGCTTGGGCGGCGGTTTACATTCCGGCCTGAAGCTCGATGCGAATCCCATCTAATCCGCCGCCTTCAGCGCCCGCACCATATCCAACCGCGCCAACGACTTCCCGATTACCACCGCCGACAACAAGGTCGCCACCAACACCACGCCCGCTGCCAACACATAGGTCTGCGGCGTAATCACCAAGGGAACCCGATACAGATCCGTCTGCATCCCCCACGCCAGGAGCGCGCACAAACCATAGCCCAACAGAAAGCCCACCGGTAAGGCCACCAGCGTCAGCAGCAGCAACTCACCCAACAGAATCCAACCGGTCTCCCGCCGGGTAAAACCCAGCACCCGCAAGCTGGCCAATTCCCGGGCGCGCTCGGCAAAGGCGATGCGGGCATTGTTGTAGACCACCGCAAAGGCAATGGCACCGGCCATCACCAAACTGAATAGCGTAAATACCAGAATGGTTTCATCCATGGTCTGGTTAAAAGCCTCGAGCATATTATCCCGCAAATTGACGCCGGCAATACGCGGCACCTGCTCCAGACGGCGGTTGAGTTCAAGCTGATACTCGCTATCCACCGCCAGAAATGCCCCGCTGATGGTGTCGCCCTCGCCCAACAGACGGGTCAGGGTATCCCGGTGCATGTAGGCCCCCACACCGACAAACTCGGTCACCAGCCCCACCACCGGAATCATCAATTCCGGACGCCGGCCTTCCTGAATATTTACCTGCAGCTGATCGCCCGCGCCAATGCCAAGCATGCGCGCCAGATGATCGGTCAGCAAGACCCCTTCTTTGGGTATGGCAATGGGGCGCAGTTGGTCGTCGAGCACGGAAAAGAGTCGGCTGTCGGGATCAAACCCCTGGAGCGCGCCGCGATACTCCCGGTGGCCGTAACGTAAAATCGCCGGCGCCGAGCGAAAACTTTCAGCGTAGGTGACGCCAGGCAATGCGCGCAGTTCGTAAAGCGTGCGACTCGCCGCCGGCTCAATATAATTGACGGTGACATCCTGTTTTTGGGCCAGGCGAAACTGCACGTCCATCATGTAGGCCACCGAGCCGCGGGTAAAACTGGTGAGCATCACCATGGCCACCGCCAGAGCAATCCCGAGCACGGAAAAGCCCGCCTTCCAGGGTTGGCGCTCCAGGTTGCGCAGGATGATACGCGCCGGCTGACTCAACCAGCCGATCCCCAGGCGCTCAATCAGGGTTTTGCGAAAGCGCGCGGGCGGCTCCGGGCGCATGGCCTCCGCCGGCGGCAGGCGCAGGGCCCGCAGCACAGCGTTCAGGGTTCCCAACAGGGTCGCGCCGCCGGCAATGACAATGGCGGTCAGCGCCACGGCAGGACGCAACTGAAACTCCAGCCAGGGGAAGCGGAAAAAGTCCTGATACAAGGTCGCCAGGCCGCTGGCCATCCAGGCCCCCAGCGCCACGCCGATCACTGACCCCACCAGTACAATCGCCAACACCAACAAACAATAGTGAGCCGCCACGGTAAAGCTGGAATACCCAAAGGCCTTGAGCACCGCAATCTGCTCGCGCTGGGTGCGAATCAGGCGCGCGGCCACCACATTGAGCAAAAACGCCGATACCCCGATAAAAATCAACGGCAGAAACAGCGCCATGGTTTCCAGCTGGGTCAGTTCCTCCTCCAGGTAGCGGTGCGACAACTGATCGTCCCGGCTGTAGGCGCCGGTGCCGCCCCAGGGCTCGAGCAACTGATCCAGCGCCGCTATCACCCCCCCGGCGCTGTAACCGGGCGACAGACTCAACACCGCACTGTTGAAGGCGCCGTCCATATTGAAGGCCGCCTCCAGGGCGTTGCGATTGAGCCAGACAATGCCGTAGCGGGCAAAGTCCGGCATGATCTCGCCGGGACGAATCTGGTAGATAAACTCCGGGGACAGCGCAATGCCGCTGATCAATAGCCGCTGATAGCGACCGTTGACCACCACCGCCAGGCGATCACCCGGTTGCAGTTGGTGAGCGTCTGCAAAGGCTTCGCTCACCAGTATCTGCTCATCCCGGCCCGCCTCGGGCAATTGCCCGGCGCGCAGATACAGACGGTTGAGCTGGGGCTGCCGGCCGTCGGGAATCGACAACGCCATACCCGTGATGGGCTCGTCAAAGTCCGGCATCTGGATATTGATGGGCGCCTGCACCCGGGTCTCCAGGGTGGCCACGCCGGGAATGTCCCGCAGCCGCTCGGCCATCGATTCAGGCGCGCGTTTGAGGTGAGCAAACACATGGGCAAAGCGCTGGTTCTGATAGACGCTGTGCTGACTGGCGCGCAGGGACTCCAGAGACGTAAAGGACATCACATACATGGCCACACCGATCGCAATCACCGTGGCAATGGCGGCCCCCTGGCCCTTGAGCTGCCAGAGGTTGCGCAATAACTTGAGGGTGAGCGCCCGCACGCCGGCTTACCAGTGCAGCCGGTCGGGGGCGACCGGGTTGGGGTTGTCGATCACCTCACTCACCCGCCCGTCGCTCAGACGCAGGGTGCGGTCGGCCATCTCGGCGATCACCGCATTGTGGGTAATCACCGCCGTGGTGGTGCCCAAACGTCGATTGATGTCCTGCAAAACCTGCAGCACCTTGATGCCGGTTTTGGAATCCAGGGCGCCGGTGGGCTCGTCACACAAGAGCACATCCGGACGCTTGGCGATGGCCCGGGCAATGGCCACCCGCTGCTGCTCACCGCCAGACAACTGGGCGGGAAAGTGATCCAGGCGCTGCTCCAGCCCCACCAGCGCCAGGGCCTCCTCGGGCGTCATGGGATCGCGGGCAATCTCGGTGACAATGGCGACGTTTTCCCGCGCCGTCAGGCTGGGAATCAGGTTGTAGAACTGGAACACAAAGCCCACGTGATGGCGACGAAACTCGGTCAGGCGGCGCTCATTGGCCCGGCTCAGATCCAGGTCCCGGTAGCGCACCTCGCCGCTGGTGCCGGCATCCAGGCCGCCGAGGATATTCAGCAGCGTGGATTTACCGCTGCCCGAGGCGCCCAGCAACACCACGAATTCGCCGGCATAAAGATCCATATCCACGCCCCGCAAAGCGTGGATTTCTACTTCGCCCATGCGAAACACCCGGGTCAGATTCCGAGTGGAAAAAACGGTTTCTTTGGTCACTGACCGACTCCCTATCCTTGCCCACAAGCCCCCTGAGCCCGCTTGCAACCATAGCGCGCTCTGACTCAACGCGCCATTGCGACAGATCAAACAATACCCCACGGTCCTGCTACAGCCCGCCGAAACCGGGTGTGTCCCACCTTTTTGAGAAAAGTGGTGAGGGGCACTTTAGGGCAGGACCGAAAAGTGGGACGACAGAAATGCCTCCTGCGCCCAAGCTCAAAAAAGCTGCCAGCTTTGGTAGTCCTGATAAAACGTTGAATAAGCTCGCTAAATAACAAAAGAGGCACTTATGACCAAATTCAAACTACTCGTCATGCTGTTGAGCGTGATCTCGCTTTCACTCGCCGGTTGCGGCAGCAGCTCCAGCAGCGACACCCCTCCCCCTGCCGCCAATGGTAATGGTAACGGCGATACCAACGGCAACGGAAATGGAAACGGTGACACCAACGGGAACGGAAACGGCGACACCAATGGCAACGGGAACGGCGACACCAACGGCAATGGCAATGGCGACGCTAACGGCAACGGCAACGGCAACGGCAACGGCAACGGTGATGATGACGATGACGAAGGCCCGACTGAACCGCAATCCTGGTCCTTTTACGCTGACGGTCTGGGTACGCTGACCCTGATGGTAGACGGTGAAGAAGCCTCCGGTGTTTTGACCCCCGGCCTCTTTCCCGACGACGGTAGCGTTGCCTCCAATGCCGAGGGCACAGGCTCCGAAGGCCAAACCGTCTGGGAGGTTCAGTTCAATGGCACCAGCGCCGGTAACGTGTTCCTGGGTGTGGCCGGAACGCCTTTTAACGAAGGCCTGATGATGACCCCCGCCATGCAGACAGAAGGCGAAGTGCAATTCGACATCTACGTCGATGCCATCGACGCCGAAACCAGCCTGATCGTGAAGCTCGACAGCGGCTGGCCCAACGTCAGCGAATACACGCTGGAAACCCCGGAAACCGGTGAATGGGTCTCCGTGAGCCTTCCCGTCGCTGACTTTGTCGACAACACCATCGAAGCGGGCTCGGCCAACCTCGAGCGCATTATCAACGCCTTTGTTCTGGAAGCCGCCGGCGGTACCGCGCTGGTTCACCTGAACAACATCCAGTACGTCTGCGAAGCCGAGGACTGTGCTCTGGAAGCGGTTGAGCCGCCCCCCGCGGTGGACGTGGAAACCCTGGATATCTTTATGGGTGACCTGACCACCAGCTATAACGAGCTGGGTGTCTTCAACGGCAACGTCGAGATCGAAACGCTGTTTGACGGTGAGCTGACAACCAATGTTTTCCAGTTCACCTATGGCGCAGAGGCCACGGTGTCCGGCGCATACATCGTCGGCCCGGCACAGAACCTGAGCAGCTTTGAAGGCGGCGATGTGGTGTTTGAGCTCAAGGTTGTCAATGCCGCTGACCTGAGCACCGGCTTCCGGATCAAAGCCGATCACGACGGCGGTGGCTCCGATGACCTCAGCGTTCCGGTTCCCGAGGGCGACGGCTGGCACACCATCCGTATCCCGCTGTCCGATTACACCGACACCGGCCTGAGCCTGTCCTCAGTCACCGCACCGTTTGTGATCTTCCCGGAGTTCAACGAGCAGGCGGGCGTCGTCTTCCAGGTGGGGAACATCCGCTGGGAAGCGGCCACTGAAGAAGAGTAAACGCGAACTACGGCGTCCTGCTCAAGGACGTCACGACCTGAAAACCGGTGGGGAAACCCGCCGGTTTTTTTGTGCTCAGAGACCGGGACTAAAACAGATAGGCAAAAATCACACCGACCAGTATCAGCACAGCCGCCAACACCCCCAACCCCATAAGCGCCTGATTGCGTCGGCGCACAGCCGGCAGGCGGGCAGTCACCGAAGCAATCGTCGGCTCTTCCACCACAGTATTGGCCGGGTCGGCGCCGGCGTAGTAGGAGCCACCCGGAATGTCTTCATCGACGGGCGACACGATCAGCAAAGCACCAGCGTCGGCAAAGTCTTCACGCCAGCGGGTGGCCTCATCCTCGGACTCCACACGCTTGAACTCCACTGGCGTGTCGGAGAAAAAACGCTGCTGCACCTCATCGGTGCCGATACCCAGCAGCTCGGCAAGGTTCTCGATGGTCTCCTTCCGCTGAAAGCCGGTGACCAGGTCGCCAGTGAACGTCAGCTTGTACATTCGTCCTCCCCTATTTGTATGGATGCTCTCTTCAGTATAGTCAGAGACAGATCCTGGCCAGTCCCTGCTACACACCGATTAGCACCCGGAACTCCCTACCCATTTTGAGATAGAACAAGAAAAACAGAATGCCAAAAATTGATATAAATCAATAATTTCCCACACTCAATAGCGCTCAGCTATCTAATCATTAGCGACAATTGTTATAAAAGCGTCAAGAATAACGAATTAATATGCGCCAGTTTTGGGTACCAGCGTTATCTGCCGGCGCCCCGCGCGCGGCCTCCACTCCAACGCCCCAAAACACCCCGACCTCACCGTCGGGCTTGGCCAGAGCAGCGAGGACATACCATGCGGGTCAATTCACCAGTTACACAGCGGAATGTGCCGGTCTCCCATACCGCCAATATTCTGTCTACCACCGACGCCAAGGGGCAGATTACCTACATCAATGAGGAGTTTGTTCACATCAGCGGCTTCGATGCCGACGAACTGGTCGGTCAACACCACAATATTATCCGTCATCCGGATATGCCCCGAGCAGCCTTTAAAGAGATGTGGCAACGTCTCAAGTCTGGCCGTTCCTGGTTGGGCGCGGTTAAAAACCGCTGTAAAAATGGCGACCATTATTGGGTTCAGGCCTATGCCATTCCGGTCATGGACGAACAGGGCCAGATCAAGGAGTTTCAGTCCGTACGTAGCCAACTGACCCCGGAGGCGCAAGCCCGTGCCGAGGCGCTCTACACAGGGCTACAGAAAAATGAGCCCCGTAACGGCGAGCCTCCAGCGTACAAGCTCGCGCGCAGCCCGTCGCTTAGAGTACAGCTTTGTCTGCTACTCATTGTGGCGCTGGGCGCGCAGGCATTGGCGCTAATCAGCACGCAGTCATTGCTGGCCCAGTTGCTGGCCAGTGCCGCCATCGGCGCGCTCGCCCTGGCCGCGCTTTGCCTGCAGATCAACCCGCTAATGCGGCTGGTCAAACAAGCGCGCTCCGTAGTCAACGACACTCTGGCGGAAAAGATCTTTACAGGCCGAACCGATGATATAGGGAGCCTGGACCTGGCACTTACACAGCAACGGGCCGAGTTGGATGCAGTGGTCAAGCGCATTGACGATATTCTGCACAGTCTCAACCGGGGTGCGGAATTGACCATGGGCCACGGCCAGCAAGCCCACGACGCTGTACACAAACAGTCCGAACAAACCGGCAGTATCGCCACTGCCAGTCAGCAGACGTCGTCCAGTGCCGAAACCGTCTCCGGCAACGCCGAGCAGATGTTACACCGGGTCAAGCACGCCCACGAACAGATCAGCGCAGGTAAGAAATTTACCACTGACACCAACAACAGCATGGACCAGTTGACGGCGGAGCTGGACAGTGCCGCCGATAACGTCAGTCGCCTGGCCGACGCCGGCAAGCAGGTCAATGTCGCCCTACAAGTGATTAGCGACATTACTGATCAGACCAACCTGCTTGCCCTCAATGCGTCGATTGAAGCCGCGCGGGCGGGCGAGGCCGGCAGGGGGTTTGCTGTGGTGGCGGACGAAGTCCGACAGCTGGCGCTGCGCACGGCCGAATCCACCAAAACGATTGAAGCGCTGGTCAGTAACTTTGACAAGTCGATCGTCTCGGCCACGCAGAGCATGGAACGGTGCGGTGAGCACTCCAAGGTCACCCAGGAAAATGCCACCGAGTCGGCCCAGATGCTCGGAGAGATACTCGCGTTTATCGAGGAGATTCGACACCTGTGTGACAACACCGCAGCAGCGGCCAGCCAACAGCGCGACTCATCTTCGGAAATCAACAACAGGATCGCGAGTATTCACGGGCTGGGCGAGAACGCCAAGGCCCGGGTGCAGGAAGCACAGCACGCGCTGTCTGAATTGAGAACTCATATCGGCGGGGTCGGCGGCTTGGTGAAACGCCTACGTGAGCGCAATCAGTCCAGAAGAGGCCAGGCAACTCACTGATGGCATCGCCACCGGCTGTCTCGCCACAGCCGGTGGCGCTTTTAACGAAACGAGCGCGAAAGAATCAGACCGCCCCAGAGCAGGTTTCTGTCGCCCTCCCCTTGTCTGATTTCAGAGCTGTGCCCCCGCAACACGTAACTGACCCGGTAGCCCTGAGAGAAGGCGACTGTGTATCCCAGCCAGGCCTCCACCAGCAGCGTGCGCAGCTCGTCCCGGTCGAGGGTGACGGTGCTGTCCCGGAACTGACCCTGCAAAAACGCATTGTAAGCACGCGCTTTGACGGACACGCCGCCCCAAAAATAGTGCTCGTCTACCGACAGGCTGCTGTTGGTGTAAGACGATTTTTCACCGTAACTGACCAGCTCGGGATTAAATGAAGACCAGGCCGTGTGGTAGCGGCCGCCGCGCACCGACAGGCTCCAACTGGCCTCCGTCAGATAGCCCACCGAGCCCTGAACCGTGCTCTTGACCTCCAGATTGTTCAATACAGTGGCCACGTGCTGTTGCCGGGCCAGGGTATAGCGCGCTGTCGGCTCACCGCCGTTACTCACTTGATGGGACCAACCCCGCACCGGCGTGCTGTCAAAGAGCGCGTGCGACTCGTTTTGCACCTGGCCGACCAGATCCAACCCCAGGACACCCACGGCCAATGTGCTCTTCCAGGCGACGCCTTGACGAGCATCGAGCTGTTCCCGGGCATTGGACCAGTACACGAGACTGGCGTAAGGGCGATCTCCCGGCAGGGGGTCGGCGGCCTCAATATCGTTGGGGGTAAACCCGAACATGCCGACCTCAATGCTGTGCTTACTCACGCCCTGGGAGGACAGACCCTCAACGCCCAGCACCGAGTCAATCCAGCCCAGCGGCGCATCCAGTGAATACCAGCCCCGCTTGGCGGCGAGGCCGGTATAGGTAAAGTTAAAACCGTAGGTATAGTCCTGATCCTTGCCGCCCAGCGCGAGAATGTCATTGTCCATCGCGAGCGCCCAACTGGCGCGCTCCGGCTCGGCGAGAACCCCATGGGCAGACAGCAACAGGATTAAAGCCACCAAATAAGTGACCGGTCGTCTTTTAATAAAATAGTCCATTTCCCCACACTCTTCTGCTGATTAGCCATAAATAGATGACCAGTCGTCTTCAATGTGATCTCAACTCGAGGCAAACCCATGCCTGATCGGCCTTCGGCCAATGGTCAGGGTTCGAGCGTTATTGTGGTTATGGGACGAGAAAGATTGCCAGTGAACCGGGTAGTATCAGTCGTCGCGGGTCTGCCCCACCACGACCGGTAACAGCGAAAGAAACGCATCCAGGGGCTCACGGCACCGCGACGCCTTCATTCGCATGACCGTACCTTCCCAGGCGTTGAACAGAAACTCGGCCAATACCGCGGAAGACATTGGGCTGGAAAGGCTGCCGTCGAGCCGGGCCTCCTCCAGCACATCTTCAATGGCATGGGTATTGTTGCGCAGCAGCTGGCGGACCTTCAGGCGAATCAGCTCGCTGGAATCCGACATTTCCTGACACATATTGCCAATAAAGCAGCCGCCGGTTACACCGCTATCGCAAGAACCTGAATAATCCCGAAAATACCGGACCAGGCGCTCCAATGGCGGAATGTCCCGGTCCTGCAACAGGATACGGCTCTCCTGCTCCCGCGCCTCGGTAGCGCGCTCAAGCGCCGCCAGCGCAAAATCTTCCTTGCTTTTGAAGTAGGTATAGAAAGACCCCTTCGGCACCTCAGCGGCGTCGACAATGTCCTTGATACTGGTACCGTTGTAGCCGTGAACGGCCATTACGGCCAAGCCGGTATCCAGTAGCAGGTCTTTTTTCTGTTCGCGTTTCGTCATTGCCATCTAATATATGACCGGTCGTCTGATAATGCAACGGGAAGGCTATGGTGCTTTTCTATCAACCCGATAGATTTTCCAACGCCTTAGCGCGAAAACACCACCGTCTTATTGCCATTGAGCAGCACCCGGTGCTCGGCGTGCCAGCGCAGGGCCCGATTGAGGACCACCGCTTCGATATCCCGGCCAATCTCGGCCATCTGCTCCGGTGAATTGACGTGGGATACCCGCTCTACGGCCTGTTCGATAATCGGCCCTTCGTCCAGATCTGCAGTGACGTAGTGGGCAGTGGCGCCAATCAACTTCACGCCGCGGTCATAGGCCTGATGATAGGGCTTGGCGCCTTTAAAGCCGGGCAAGAAGGAGTGATGGATATTGATGGCGCGGCCATTGAGCTTCTGGCACAGATCGTCCGACAGGATTTGCATATAACGCGCCAGCACCAGGCAGTCGGCCTTTCTGTCCTCCACCATCTGCCAGATCCGGGCTTCCTGCTCGGGCTTGTTGTCTTTGGTGATCGGCAGGTAGTGAAACGGCAACTCATACCATTCCGTGAGATCGCGCATCACTTCGTGGTTGGACACCACCCCGACAATATCGATGGGCAGGGTGCCGTTTTTCCAGCTGTTGAGCAGACTGTTCAGGCAGTGGCCCCATTGGGATACGGCAATCAGCACCCGCGGCTTGCAGTCGACATCAAAAATGTCCCACTGCATCTGGTACTGTTCGCCCAGCGGCTGAAACAGGGATTGGATTTGCGGCAGGGTGTATCCCGGTGGGCACTCAAACACGGTGCGCATAAAAAAGCGCTTGCGGTCCACGTCCTCAAACTGGGAGGACTCCTTGATATTGAATCCCAGCGTAGCAAAAAGCGTGGCGACGGCGGCCACCAGTCCCTTGGAATCCTGACAACTGAAAGTAAGTACGATTTCTTTGACACCGGCCATCAATGGGGCTTCCCGCGATTAAGACAATAGAGCGCAAAGCCTACTGGAGGCCGGCCCCCCAAGGCAACACCCAATAGAGAATCATCGGCAAAATCACAAACGCCAGCGCCGTGGAGATCACCACCATGGCCGCCACCTCTTCTTTATGGCGATCGTACTGCAAGGCCAACAGGTAGTTGAGAATCGCCACCGGCATGGCCGATTGCAGGATCACCACCCCGAGCGCGACCCCCTCCAGCCCCAGCAGCCAGCCGGAGAACCAACCGACCAGCATGCCACCCAAAACCCGCACCACACTGAAGAGCAGGCTGCGCTGCCAGGCGCCGACCTTCAAGTTGGCCAGGGATACGCCCAGGGTGATCAACATCAAGGGAATGGTGAAGTCACCGAGCAGATCCACCGTATTGCCCAGCCAGCGCGGCATCGAGTGACCGGTGACCAGCAGGTAGATGGCGATCACCATGGCGTACAGCACCGGCTGGCGGCCAAGCTCCTGGACCCGCTGGTACCAGCGCCCGGAGCGGCGCGAGACCAGCAGGATACCGAGGGTAAACGTACACAGCATCATCACCAGAAAGGCCGCCAGACCCAGAGCCAGGCCCGTCTGGCCAAAGGCAAACAGGCACACCGGCAACCCCATATTGCCGTTGTTCGGCAGGATCAGCGAAGGCAGATAGCCCGATTGGGGCAGACCCAGAACCCGGATCAACAGGCCGCCGAGCACCAGCATCAGCACCAGGGCCAGAGCAAAGGCCAGGGCCACGCCGCCCATCACCTCGGGTGCGACATCCACCCGGGACATCACCGAGATGATCAGGCAGGGCGTACCAATGTACATCACCAGGCGCGAAACAAAGTCCGCCGGATACAGCGTACCGGTCTTGGCCCAGCCAAATCCGATGGCGGTACAGAACAGAATCGGCGCTATGACAGCAAAGAGTTCGGCGAACATGGGCAGAGCTTATAATTTGAGTGTGCTGCCATTATAGACCCATTTGTCTGACAAAAAGAAAGGGCTATCTCTAAAGGAATATCCCCCGCGGTCCAATATGCTTAAAAAGTCTAAAATTCAGTTACCCACACCCTATCGGGCGCTAGCCCGCGCCGGGCGCCGCGTGCGCCTGGGACGACCACCCGCCGAGGCCTGAAACACACACTTTATCCACAGCCTGTCCCCAACCTCACCATCTTGATTTTGAAGCAAAACCGCATTATCTTGTAGCACATTCAAAAATTACCCCCATATATAGGGTTTTTGTCACCAGGAAGCGCAAGCCCGGAGAACGCACATGCACACCGAAACCGACACCCAATCCACCCCCGCACAGCAGCCCGCCAGCCCCGCCCCCGGCAACGCCAGTTTGAAGGCTACCGCCCCCGGCCAACTGCGGGTCATCAAACGTAATGGCCAAGTTGTGTCCTACGACGACAGCAAGATCGCTGTCGCAGTGACCAAGGCCTTTCTGGCGGTTGAGGGTGGCACCGCAGCGGCCTCCAGCCGCGTGCATGAGCGGGTCAAGGAACTGACCGCCCAAATCAGCGCCATCTTCAAGCGCCGTATGCCCTCGGGCGGCACGATTCACATCGAAGAAATTCAGGATCAGGTAGAGCTGGCGCTGATGCGCGCGGGCGAGCAGAAGATCGCCCGCGACTACGTCCTCTACCGTGAAGAGCACGCTCGCCTGCGGGCCGAAAAAGCCCCGGTAACCCCGGCCATCGACCCGGACTACCCGAGTATGAGCGTGACCCTGGACGACGGCAGCCGCGCACCGCTGGATATCGCCCGCCTGCGCACCATCGTCAGCGAAGCCTGTGCCGGCCTGGAGGAAGTGAGCGAAAAAGCCATCCTCGACGAAGCCATGCGCAACCTCTACGACGGCGTCAACCTGAGCGACGTCAACACCTCCCTGGTGATGACCGCCCGCACCCTGGTGGAAAAAGAGCCCAACTACTCCTACGTAACCGCCCGCCTGCTGCTGGACAAGCTGCGCGCCGAAGCCCTGACCTTCCTGGGTGTGGCCGAGTCCGCCACCTGGGGTGACATGCACACCTACTATGCCCAGGCCCTGCCGGTCTACGTCCAAAAGGGTGTGGAACTGGAGCTGCTGAACCCGGAGCTGCTCAACTTTGACCTGGAAAAGCTGGGCAAAGCCCTGCTCGCCGAACGCGACCTGCAGTTCACCTACCTGGGCCTGCAGACCCTGTATGACCGCTACTTTATTCACAGCAACGATGTGCGCATCGAGCTACCGCAGATTTTCTACATGCGCGTGGCCATGGGCCTGGCAATTGAAGAAGAGAACCGCGAAGAGCGCGCCATCGAGTTCTATCGCCTGCTGAGCTCGTTCGACTACATGAGCTCCACCCCGACCCTGTTCAACGCCGGCACCCTGCGCCCGCAGCTCTCGTCCTGCTACCTGACCACTGTGCCCGACGATCTGCACGGCATCTACGGTGCCATTCAGGACAACGCCATGCTGAGCAAATTCGCTGGCGGCCTGGGTAACGACTGGACCCCCGTGCGCTCACTCGGCTCCTATATCAAAGGCACCAACGGCCGCTCCCAGGGCGTGGTCCCCTTCCTCAAGGTGGCCAACGATACCGCCGTGGCGGTCAACCAGGGCGGCAAGCGCAAAGGTGCTGTGTGTGCCTACCTGGAAACCTGGCACCTGGACATCGAAGAGTTCCTGGAGCTGCGTAAAAACACCGGTGACGACCGTCGCCGCACCCACGATATGAACACCGCCAACTGGGTGCCCGACCTGTTTATGAAGCGCGTGTTTGAAGACAAGGAATGGACCCTGTTCTCGCCCGCCGACGCCCCGGACCTGCACGACCTGTTCGGCAGCGCCTTCGAAAAGCGTTACGAGGAATACGAGCAACAGATCGCAGACGGCACGCTCAAGCTGTACAAAAAAGTGCGTGCACTGGACCTGTGGCGCAAGATGCTGGGCATGCTGTTTGAAACCGGCCACCCCTGGATCACCTTTAAAGACGCCTGCAACCTGCGCAGCCCGCAGCAGCACGTCGGTGTGGTGCACTCGTCCAACCTGTGCACCGAGATCACCCTGAACACCAAGGCCAATGAAGAAATCGCCGTGTGTAACCTGGGTTCAGTGAACCTGGCCCAACACGTGATCGATGGCAAACTGGATCAGGACAAGCTCGCGCAAACCGTCAAGACCGCGATTCGCATGCTCGATAACGTCATCGACATCAACTACTACTCGGTGGACAGCGCGCGCAACTCCAACTTCCGTCACCGCCCGATCGGCCTGGGCCTGATGGGCTTCCAGGATGCGCTCTATCGCCAGCGCATTGCCTACGGCTCGGACGAAGCGGTGCAGTTTGCGGATACCTCCATGGAGGCGATCAGCTACTACGCGATTCAGGCGTCGAGCGAGCTGGCCAAAGAGCGCGGCTGCTACAAAAGCTTCGACGGCTCATTGTGGAGCCAGGGCATTCTGCCCATCGACTCCATCGACAACCTGACCCGCGAGCGCGGCGACAAGTTTATCGAAGTCGATCGCAGCCGCACCCTGGACTGGGACACCCTGCGGGAAACCGTCAAGACCCAGGGCATGCGCAACTCCAACGTCATGGCCATCGCCCCGACCGCCACCATCGCCAACATCACCGGCGTGAGCCAGTCGATCGAGCCCACGTACCAGAACCTGTACGTGAAATCGAACCTGTCGGGCGAGTTCACCGTGGTCAACCCCTACCTGGTACGCGACCTCAAAGCCCGCGGCCTGTGGGACAACGTCATGGTCAACGACCTGAAATACTACGAAGGTTCGGTCCAGAAAATCGACCGTATCCCGGACGACATCAAGGCCCAGTACGCCACCGCCTTTGAAGTCGAACCCAAGTGGATTGTCGATGCCGCCAGTCGCCGCCAGAAATGGCTCGATCAGGCCCAGAGCCTGAACCTCTATATCGCGGGCGCCAACGGCAAGAAACTGGACATCACTTACCGCATGGCCTGGTACCGCGGCCTGAAGACCACCTATTACCTGCGTGCGCTGGCCGCCACCAGCACCGAGAAGTCCACCATCGACACCGGCTCGCTCAACGCCGTGTCCTCGGGCGCTACGGGCGGCGCAAGCGCTGCGAGTGCCAGCAACGGCGCCAACGGCAGTGCCGCCAGCGCTTCGGCGGCACCGGTACCCAAAGCCTGCTCGCTGGATGATCCGGATTGCGAGGCCTGCCAATAAGGCAGGCATTCGCCCTGATTCGACGACACGCAACACATCAACTGATTGAAAGGATAGGCACTATGTTAAGTTGGGATGAATTCCACCAAGACGAAGCCCCCGCACAAAGCAAACCGGCACCGGCGGCCTATAAAGAGCCCGAGCCGGCCGTGAAAGAGCAAGCGGCGCCGAGCTACAACACCGCTGCCAGCGCCAGCGATTCCGGCCCCGTGAGCGACGCGGTCAAAGCTGCGCGCGAGTCACTGGAACACCTGGACCCGGCACCGGGCCTGGAAGAGCTGGAAATGGGCGCCGCCCGTATCGAAGTCGACGACAAGCGCATGATCAACTGCCGCGCCGACCTCAACCAGCTCGTGCCCTTCAAATACGATTGGGCCTGGCAGAAATACCAGGACGGCTGCGCCAACCACTGGATGCCCCAAGAGGTCAACATGACCGCGGACATCGCCCTGTGGAAAAGCCGCGACGGCCTGACCGACGACGAGCGTCGCATCGTCATGCGCAACCTCGGCTACTTCTCCACCGCCGACTCCCTGGTCGCCAACAACCTGGTGCTGGCCATCTACCGGCTGATCACCAACCCCGAGTGCCGCCAGTACATCCTGCGTCAGGCCTTTGAAGAAGCCATTCACACCCACGCCTACCAGTACTGCATCGAGTCACTGGGCATGGACGAAGCGGAAGTCTTCAACATGTACCGCGAACTGCCCAGCGTCGCCAACAAAGCCGCCTGGAGCCTGAAGCACACCCAGACCCTGGGCGACCCCACCTTCAACACCGGCACCCCGGAAACCGACCAGGAGCTGCTGCGCAACCTGATCGCCTTCTACGCCGTCACCGAAGGCATCTTCTTCTACTGTGGCTTCAGCCAGATCCTGTCCATGGGCCGGCGCAACAAAATGACCGGCGTCGCGGAACAGTTCCAGTACATCCTGCGCGACGAGTCCATGCACCTGAACTTCGGCATCGATGTCATCAACCAGATCAAACTGGAAAACCCGCACCTGTGGACCCCAGAGTTCCAGAAGGAAGCCACCCAGATGATCCTGGAAGGCACCGAACTGGAAATCGCCTACGCCCGCGACACCATGCCCCGCGGCGTACTGGGCATGAACGCCGCCATGATGGAAGAGTACCTGCACTTCATCGCCAACCGCCGCCTCGCGCAGCTCGGCCTGAAAGAGCAGTACCCGGGCGCCAAGAACCCCTTCCCCTGGATGAGCGAAATCATGGACTTGCGCAAAGAGAAAAACTTCTTTGAAACGCGCGTGATTGAGTATCAGACAGGGGGTGCGTTGAACTGGGATTAATTTCCGGCTCCGTTAACCACCAAAAACAATCCCGAAATACTGGCCAAGGACGGCCGTCCCGCACCAAAATGGACCACTTTAGTGGCGCCCTTCCCGAGTGAATTTTGCTCGCTGTTCTCCCTAGCATTGGACGCCCGCCGCCAAACCACACAGAAAGGACGAAGGCCAATGATGATAAACGGAATATCCAAAATATTGGATGCGCAGGTATTTAGCAATGCAGAAAACTGACGATCACACAGAAAATACTACTTTTGAGTTCCTGTCGGATGACGCGTCTCACGAGGATGTGTTTACAGGAAAAGGGCATGAACGCTCAGCTAGATCACTTGCCAATGCTATTTTAAAGTTCTCAAATGACAACCGCTCGATAGGGCTGGAGGGAGCTTGGGGAAGCGGGAAAACTACAGTAGTAGCCATGGCAGAGAAGGAGCTAGAAAAATCATACCCATCAAAATTTAAGTTCTTCACGTTCGATCTATGGACGAACCAAAGCGTAGATTTTAGAAGAGCA
This sequence comes from Marinimicrobium alkaliphilum, assembly GCF_003259155.1. Taxonomy (GTDB): domain Bacteria; phylum Pseudomonadota; class Gammaproteobacteria; order Pseudomonadales; family Cellvibrionaceae; genus Marinimicrobium_A; species Marinimicrobium_A alkaliphilum. The sequence goes on along the minus strand of NZ_QGMQ01000001.1, from coordinate 242,733 downwards.
TTTCTAGAGGAGTTTCTCTGTTGGTCAACCCCCTTTATCCATCACAAAGAAGCAGAGCGACTGAAAAAGAAAATCCAGGGAAAAACAAAAGAAGTCGACACTAAGAGCGAGCGTCAGTTTTCTATTTTTGGCTATATTTTTATGACAGCACTATTCATGCTGCCATTTATTGCTCTTTGGCTCAGCCCTTTCTCAGCAAGTCTACATTTAAACGAGCCAACAGAAAGGGAACAAATCCCTTTTTTGTTTACCATCCTTGTAGATCATGGTCATCTGGCAGCACTAACCATTATATTCGCGGTCATCTTAAGCTTCTTAACTCAAACTATAACCCTGTGGAAAGAAAAAAAATCCCTCCGAAAGGCACTCGACAGTAGTTTTTCATTATTCATCGGAAAATCTGACAAAGACATAGTCACACAAACCATACGAGATGGAGACCCCACCAAGTTTGAGTTCCATGATTTGTTCACAGAGATCCTATCCCTAGCTCAACCGAACGAACAGAGAATCGTATTTATTTTTGACAACATTGATAGACTCCCCTCCAGCCATATTCAGGAAGTGTGGTCGAACGTTAGAGCAGTCTTCTCAAGAGACAACCAAGAAAGAAGGCAACACCAATCTATAGTAACAGCCGTGGTTCCCTACGATCGCCAATACATCATCAACACTTTTGAAGACACGTCAAACAAAGAAAATGAAAATCCGAAAGAAAAACCTATTGACTACGTCTATGAAGACGTTTTCAGAAAAACTTTTAGCGCAATCATATCTGTTGCCCCTCCTGTCACCTCTGATGTAGAAGCTTTTTTCACCGACTGCCTAGATAAAGCCTTGGACAACCAGATATCAGCTGGTGAAAAATATCGCGCCTTTCAATTGTTCGATATATTCCTGAATAAGAACTCATTAAATCCAACCCCGAGACAAATAAAGTCACTGGTAAATGACACCGGGATGCTTTGGCACCAGTGGCAAGGGAGCATTTCTATCGAAGCAATTACAATTTTCCTACTTCATAGATCAAAAATCGAAAGAAATCCAAGATGCTTACAAAATATTGGAACAATTGATTCAAGATATAGACACTTTTCTACGCCTGAGCTTGATCGAGAACTCGCGGCGCTAGCTTACAATGTGGAACCAAGAATTGCTCTGGAGGTACTTTTAGAAAGGGATATCATTTCAGCATTTAAAAGCCCTGATAGCAGCCGAATCATAAACCTGAGCCACGCTCCCGGCTTTAAGCAACAACTTGATCGCATATTAAGTCAACATACCCAGAATTGGGCCAACTCATCGATTGATGATTTTGAAACCGCGTTATCCAACTACGCGGAGTTATCTTTAGAGACACCAATTAAAGAACTTTGCAACAAGCACTTCTCGGATGCAGTTTCTCATCTAACTCAACTAACACCAGACAATTGGGATTCGCACACAAAGTTATTTAAACTTGTAGCTATCACTCAAAGTCCTTTGCTACCGAGTCTAGTCCGGACAGTTTCGGCATGGGCAAACAGCAACCTCCCCCAAGAGAAAACTCTTGAGTCAGGACGCCAATGGATAAGACTTATTGGTGGTTTATTGAAGGAAGTGAGAGACCAACATGGCAACGAGTGCTTCCAATCCTGCACAAAACAACTAAGCATCCCTTACAGCCCTCAGATACTCCTTGGTATGGCCATTGACTGCAACGAGATCGATATTCACTTTCAAGACATCACCAAGATATCGGAAAAAGTTACTTCAGAGCTTACGGAAAGCTTAGCTAACTTAGGTAATGACCACCCAAAACTTTTTTCCTATGCGTGGACCGAGCTTAAATTTGCATTTAAAAAAGCAGAAAAAACAAAGATTTTTGACAAGCTTGTAAATATACTTCAAAGCGGACCATTAAACGGCTCAGAAGATCGCCAAGCCTACCTCAAGGCTTTAGCGCTTGTCGCCTCAGACATTCAAAGAGATGACGAAGTAGTAAAAAAATTAAGACTTTTAATAAATGAGGGAATTTTAGGATGGCATGCATCAGAAGCAGATAGCGAAGGAGACTGGAAAAGCATTGCATATACGATTTGGTTGACAGTGTTCTCCTTCCTATCTGATCCCCCAAGGCCTTCAGCTTCCGCCAACAAACCACCTTTTGGCGACCTTAGACCAAAACAAAAACGGTTCATTGAACGCTACCAGGGAGACTTGTCGACCGAAGTAATTAGCTGTATTTCTGACATTATCATTAACCTTGGAAATATCAACTTATGGATATCGGCATTTTCGGAAAACCCAAAGCATGCAATGTTCAGAGCGGTTCTAGAAAATATTTTCAACAAAGACAACTGCCCAGCCATCAACTTAAAAACCTTAGCGTCCCATTACTCGGTACTGAAGGTCGAGTTTGACCAAGAAACCTTAGACTCCACCCTTATAAAAACTGGGCAATACACACCCAACGAAGCACCGAGCAATCTGAATATCGAATTGATTGATGCCAAGCTGATAGAAGATATTGACAAACTAGGTGATAGAACGTGGACAAATCTTATTAATCATGTAGAAAATCACCTAAAGTCTCTCACAGCTTCAGAGTGGGAAAATGCACTTCGCGAACCGGACCACAATCGCAAGCTATTTCTTTCTCGAGCGAACGAAATCAAAGGTAAAATCTCACCCAATCAACTAAGGGCCCCATTGACAGACTTCGTATGCGAGCTAACTTCGTTAAGGGACGACCCGAAAGAGTACCCTAAAAACCATTCAGCTTTTTGGCTCGCACTTCCCTCCAGCAGCAGAAAGGCAGTTTCCAGGGACGTCTTCGAGAGATTAGATAAACGTCCAGTGGAGCCGAACGGACTCAGCATTGCTATTTCAACATTCCCAGACCTATTTAGGGATATCCCGTTAGTCAAGAATCCAGAAACATCGATATCTAAGATTCTCATACAACTTTTGATGTACGACATTGATTTCGCTTTAGAATACATTAAGCAAAGCCCAGCGGATTGGAGGAGTTGCGTGGAGAAAGCAAGAGCAGATACGATATCTCAATTAACTGACCACCTCTCTGGATTTGGCAGCCAAAGCGATGAGGTCGTGAAAAAAGTTGACGAGCTACGAAAAATTCTAAAGCTTAAAATTACAACGGAAATAAGTGAAACTAAAAAATTAACTGGTGAGCAGGAACTTGAAGATTAGAGCGAGCTATAGTAAAAATCTCGGGTGACGACCGTTTCAGAGTGAACCTGTCGTTGACTGATGGTTGTCCAGCTTGTGATTTCGCTCGAACCCAACCCAGAGTGGGCGCTTCGCGCCCCTCACCCAGGACTCACGACATTAAGCCGCTCCCGCAACACAGTCTCCACCCTCTCACGCATAACCTCCGGTATATAGCTGCTCTGAATCAGGGCGGCCGCCTTATCCTCCAAGGCGACGAGCTTGCTGGCAAAGTTTTTAACCGCTCGCTCTGGAATCTGCAGCCGACGCCCCAACTCAATAAAATCCGCCAGCGTATAAAAACCCAAGCGCTCGTAGCTTTCCGTAAAGTCGTCGTTGGCCAGCAGGTCCAGCCCCAGAAAGCTGTCCTGGCTCGGGCGCTCAAAGCTGTCACAGAAGAGCACGTCGTAGTTCGGGGTCAGTCGGTCGTAATAACTGTAGCGTGCGTCAGCGGTTGCGCGGTGCAGGCTCAGGTTTTTCAGGTGCAGGTCATCGTTGCCCATCTCATAGGCGAGCATCACCCGCTTGATCATGTCCAGAACAGGCGCCGGCTTGCCATTGGTGGCATTTGAGATGATGTGGCCCACCTCTTCGCAGCTGAGAAAGATGGCCATTGGGAACTTTCACAGCGCCTGTCTGTCCGTGAAGACCCGACCATCACTCAGATCATTTTATGGATAAAGATCTACCGGTAAGGGATATTTGCCCTCTGCATCTCGCTTCCCTGGCCCAGACTGGCACTTTGAGCGAGGACAAACCGCCGCCCCAGGGCGCCGGAAGAACCCTGTGGTTAACCTTACTGGCCTCGCTGGTAGGACACGCCATCCTGCTGGCACTATGGGCACCCCGGCCAATAGATGTGAAGGCAGTCGCCCCCAAGCCCAGCCTACGCATCACTTTCGATACCGCCGTGACAGACACCGCAATAGCAGAGACTGTGCTGGAGCAGGATTCCCCGGCGGCGGAAGAACCCGTCGCGGCAGAGCTCCCCCCACCCCCTGAAGAGAACACAGCGGTGGAAGAACCCACCACACCAGAGTCTCCCCCACGACCTGAGAGCACAGCAGCAACCGAAGAGACTACCCCGGATAAACCCGGGATTGATATTCACACTCTGGATACCTCTCCGCACCCGCTGCCCGCCACCAGCGAATCAACTCCCGGCAACGTGTTTCATCCGGGCCTCAGGAACCAGATCAGCGACGCCCGCGCAAGGCGCGAGCGCCTGCGTAACACCGAAAGGCCCGACCTCTCCAGTTGGCAGGATGCCTCCGGCGAAACCTGGATGGACCTGGGCAATGGCAGATGCATGCGTAGCGCAGGCGACACGCACGGAACAACCAGCTGGGAGTTACCAACCCGCTGTAAAGGGCAGTTAACCGAGGGAGAGAGCATGCTACGCTCTATGCAAAGAACACTGGACCGCCGCTAGCCGTAACAGTCGTAAATCTGGATACCTGGACACCCATAGGAAACTACCGCATGAAAGCCCAAGCCCGCCTGCTCGACAAGCTGTGCCAAAGCCTCCCGGAGGGCCGGCTTGAATGGATCGGCTTACGCAGTGAAAGGCGAGGCGCTGTTCAGGTGGTAGGCAGCGCCTGGGCGGTAGAGGACCAGGGGCTGGAGGGGGATCATCGCATGACCAAAACGCCTGGCTCCGCTCGCCAGGTGACACTCATCAGCCGCGAATTTATCGAATCGATCTGTCGTTATACCGGCCATTCCAGTATCGACCCGGCGCTATTGCGGCGCAATCTGGTGATTTCTGGAATGAATATCAACCTCCTGCGCCATCAGCGCTTGCAGGTTGGCGAAGCGGTGCTGGAAACCACCGCCCTCTGTCACCCCTGCTCCCGTATGAACGAAGCGCTGGGTCCCGGTGGCGCAGCGGCGATGTTTGGTTATGGGGGCCTCTGTGCGCGGATCATTCAAAATGGCCGTATGACGGTGGGAGACAAGGTGGTGCGCCTGGCCTAAAACCAGGCTGATTGGCCTGGGCCTGCTGATTCACATGGCGCTGGATGGAATAGACTGTTTCGTCTGAGACGAGGGTGTTTGCCCCCATCCCTGCTCAACTTAACCAGAATTGGCGGTCTGAGGAGGCAAAACTAGGCCGCTGGTCGAAAATTCGTCATTTTTAACGAGCAAAATTCCCCAGTTTCCAGTATATTCGCAGCCTATTTTCACCCCCGTGTTCAACCCAGCTTTAGAGAGCGCTATGACTGATCTATCCCTTTACCGCAACATCGGCATCTTCGCCCACGTAGACGCCGGCAAAACCACTACCACGGAGCGTATCCTTAAGCTGACGGGTAGAATTCACAAGCTCGGCGAAGTGCACGAGGGTGAATCCACCACCGACTTCATGGACCAGGAAGCCGAGCGCGGCATCACCATCCAGTCGGCCGCCGTCAGCTGCTTCTGGAAAGGGCACCGCTTCAACGTCATCGACACCCCCGGGCACGTTGACTTTACCGTGGAGGTTTACCGTTCGTTGAAGGTACTTGACGGCGGTATCGGCGTGTTCTGCGGCTCTGGCGGCGTGGAGCCCCAGTCCGAGACCAACTGGCGTTATGCGAACGACTCCAAGGTGTCGCGACTGATTTTCGTCAACAAGCTGGACCGCATCGGTGCGGACTTCCTGCGCGTCACCGATCAGGTAAAAAAGGTTTTGGGCGCCAAGCCGCTGATCATGACCCTGCCCATCGGCCGCGAAGACACCTTCTCGGGCGTAGTGGACCTGCTGACCCGCAAAGCCTACGTCTGGGATGAGACTGGCCTGCCGGAAAACTACACCGTCACCGATGTACCGGCCGATATGGTTGATGACGTCGAGATGTACCGCGACCAGCTGATTGAAAACGCCGTCGAGATGGACGACGACCTGATGATGGCCTACATGGAAGGCGAGGAAGTCAGCGAAGACGACATTAAGCGCTGCATCCGCAAGGGCACCCTGGAGCTGGCTTTCTTCCCCACCTACTGTGGTTCGGCCTTCAAAAACAAAGGTATGCAGCTGCTGCTGGACGCCGTTGTCGACTACCTGCCCGCGCCGCAGGAAGTGAACCCGCAGCCGCTGACCGACGAAGAAGGTAACCCGACCGGCAAACACGCCATCGTGTCCCCCGACGAGCCCTTCCGCGCCCTGGCGTTCAAGATTATGGACGACCGTTTCGGCGCCCTGACCTTCGTGCGCATCTACTCCGGCAAGCTGAACAAAGGCGACACCATCCTCAACTCCTTCACCGGCAAAACCGAGCGTGTGGGCCGGATGGTTGAGATGCAGGCCAACGAGCGTAATGAGCTGTCTTTCGCCACCGCGGGCGACATTATCGCCATCGTGGGTATGAAAAGCGTGCAGACCGGTCATACCCTTTGTGATCCCAAGCACCCCTGCACCCTGGAAGCCATGGTGTTCCCGGAGCCTGTAATCTCCATCTCGGTGTTCCCGAAAGACAAGAGCGCCACCGAGAAGATGGGTATCGCCATCGGCAAGATGGTCGCCGAAGACCCCACCTTCCGCGTTGAGACCGATATCGACTCGGGTGAGACCATCCTCAAAGGCATGGGCGAGCTGCACCTGGATATTAAAGTGGATATCCTCAAGCGCACCTACGGGGTTGAGCTGACTGTCGGCCAGCCGCAGGTGGCCTACCGCGAAACCATCACCCAAGAGATCCAGGACAGCTACACCCACAAAAAGCAGTCTGGTGGTTCCGGTCAGTACGGTAAGATCGACTACACCATCAAGCCCGGCGAGCCGAACACCGGCTTTACCTTTACCTCCTCGGTTGTGGGCGGCAACGTTCCCAAGGAATTCTTCCCAGCCATCGAGAAAGGCTTCAAGTCCATGATGGGCACTGGCCCTCTGGCCGGCTTCCCGGTGTTGGACGTGGTTGTCGAGCTGACAGACGGTGCTTCCCATGCCGTTGACTCTTCGGCGATCGCATTCGAAATCGCCGCCAAAGGCGCCTTCCGGCAGTCCATGCCCAAGGCCGGCCCGCAGATGCTTGAGCCAATCATGAAGGTGGACGTGTACAGCCCGGAAGATCACGTGGGTGATGTTATTGGTGACCTGAACCGTCGTCGCGGCATGATCTCCGGTCAGGAGCCAGGCGCTACCGGCGTTCGCATTAAAGCCGATGTACCGCTTTCAGAAATGTTCGGTTACATCAGCACCCTGCGCACCATGACCTCTGGCCGCGGTCAGTTCTCCATGGAGTTCTCACACTACGCTGGCTGCCCGGCCAACGTGGCCGAGACCGTGATCGCCAAAGAAAAAGAGAAGATCGCCGCCGAAAAGTAACCCCGGACTGGTGTCACTCGGAGCCCCGCCAGCGAAAGCTGGTGGGGCTTTTTTTTGGGCTCGATGCGATCGGTGGGGTCACGATCGATGGGAGCCTCAAACATTAGCCTGGACTCATGACCTTAAGTCGTTCCCGCAACACCGCCTCCGCCCTTTCACGCATAGGCTCCGGCATATAGCAGCTCTGGATCAAGGCGGCCGCCTTGTCCTCCAGAGAGACCAGTTTGCTGGCAAAGTTTTCAATCGCTCGCTCTGGAATCTTCAGCCGGCGCCCCAGCTCAATGAAATCCTCCAGGGAATAGAAGCCCAGACGCTCGAAGCTCTTCGTAAAGTCATCGTTGGCCAGCAGGTCCAGTGCCAGAAAGCTGTCCCGGGCCATGCCTTCAAAGCCGTCGCAGAACAGAACGTCGTAGTTTGGGGTGAGTCGATCGTAATAGCTGTAGAGTGCGTCAGCTGTGGCGCGACGCAGGCTCAGGTTTTTCAGGTGCAGGTCATCGTTCCCCATCACATAGGCGAGCATCACTCGCTTGATCATGTCCAGGACGGGCGCCGGCTTGCCATGGGTGGCTTTTGAGATGATGTGGCCCGCTTCTTCGTAGCTGAGCCGGTATTTGTCCTCGGGTGGGAGTCCCGCGGCTTGCAGCAGATCCTCCTGGGGCGCCTTATTGCCCTTGGCGTCGCGGTCAAACCGGCGGCACACATAGGCGAGTTCTCCGTCTTTAAAGGGGACCAGGCCGCACAGTGCGGTCTCGATGCCAACCAGGCGGCTCAATTCCATGCCCGCGTGTTCGTTCTCGGCGGCGTGAGGATAGGCTTCGGGGCTTGGCTTGAGAATGTAAAGACCGCCCTCGTCTACCGGTACCAGCTCACCGGCGCGCACCCCCAACGGGAGCTTCTCTTGAACACCGGAGATGGACATCCCTTTGGTGTGCCGGGCGCCGGTCTGGAAGAATTCAGCCCGGGTAAACGGCAACACAGGTTTTACCTTTAAGCTGCCGAACAGGCGCTTATACTCGGTATCCCGGTAGCCTGGGTGCGTCTCTTTACCCGTCAGAGGCTTGAGGCTGATGTGACAATACTCACTCATCGTTCATGACTCGGCATAATGCTGACCGCGCCCACCAGGTCACGGCCATTGGCCAGAAGAAGCCCAAATCGATCCTCTTCGGCAATACGCTGGGTTTGGGATTGGGTTCGTCGTAACCAGCCCTCGGACACCAGGTTGGCGAAGTACCCGGGAAAGTGATCAAATTCATAGACCGTTTGGCTGAGCGGAAACTGGACCCCTATCGGCCGGCCGCCGTTGGCTGGGTAGTCTTGGTCATAGGTGAACCGGTACCCAGCGTCGGTTTCCTCCAGGATGCCGGCGAACACCCCCAAAAAGTACACCTCGGCCTTTCGTTTTTCGGCACTGGCCATACTAGTCTCCGATGTACAGTCTCAGCCCCAGGGCGGCAGCGAGCCGCTTCAGTGTATCGAGCTGCACCGATAGCTGCCCGTTTTCCACATTGACCACAGAGGTAATGCCCACGCCCGCCAACTCCTGAAGGTCGACCTGCTTGAGCCCCTGGCGGAGCCTAGCCTCACGGATTACCTTTCCGGCCTGCTCAATGGGTACCGGTGGCCGTGCCCCCTTGGACCGGTACTGGGCCAAAGCCTCCTCTTGGGCCTTTGCCAATTCGACCAGCTGCTCCAACTGCCGGCTTAAGCGCTTAGCTTCCATCGTTAATCACCAGAAATATGTAAGTATCTATTATATGGAATAATAACCTACAAAGATCCAGCATTTCCACAAGATATAACCGGATATATGAAATTTATATCGTTACTTTACTAAAAAAGCCGGAAATCTATAGCCGCTTATACCCTGGGCTACCTGCCCATCCACTGGCATCACTACTGTGAAAATGACGGCGGGAGGGCTCCGCCGTTTTATCCGAACCGCGCCTGCAACCAGCTATTGATGGCAGTGGATTCATATAGCCATTCCTCCTGACCGTCATCATGCTGAATTAACAGGCAGGGCACTTTGAGCTTGCCGCCGCCAGCCTGGAGGGCGGTGCGGTGGTCGGGGTTGTTACGGGCGTCTCGGGTTTCCACGTTCAGCCCCTGGCGGGCCAGCTCTTTGCGGACTTTGATGCAGAAAGGGCAGGCTTTGAACTGGTAGAGGGCCAGCTTGTCGGCGGCCTGATCCAGGGCGTGCTGCTCTTCTGGGCTGCGCGGCAGGGGGCTGGGCGTGGTGAGCTTTTCGCTCAGGAGCATAATTGGGGTGAGAATGAGGCGGGCGGCGCGGAAGCAGTAGCGGATGATGATTTTCATGGAGTGCCTTGGATTGGAGGATGGACTTCTTAAGGCCCTGTGGGCGGAAATAGGTAGCATCGGCTTCGGCCCGCATGATACTCGGGCGGGGGAGCTGGATCAATGAGAGAGCAACCCATAATAGTCACTCCAACTCTAAGGCTTCCCAAGCCTGGTATATAGTGACAGCCTTCCGATTTCGGTGCTCAGCTTGTACCCCATAAACAGGCGAGTCATAACATCCCATAGGCAATGTGAACTCCCCATGACTGTGAAGACCCCTCGTATTCTCGCTATTCTCGCCCTGATACTCCTGGGCGCCCTTACCGCTGCTTACTCTGACTCCGACCGGGGGCCTCTTCCGCGGATCAGGACGATCGGCTGACCTCTGTGCTGATCTTCTCCAAATCCTCCGGGTGGCAGCACGCATCCGTCCCCGCCGGCGTCGCAGCAGTGACGGATTCGGTGGAAGCGCAAGGCCTGCCCCCGACTATTCTTCGGCTCAGGCCCCATTTGCCCAAGAATTGTCCAATTTCACCCATTTGGGCGATGTGCCATCAAATTCGAAAGGGCTAACCTAGACATATTTGTTCGAATAGGGAGATCTTTGTGAACTGCCCTTGCCACAACAAACCCTGTTAAGGACACTCTTATGACCCATCGAATTCCAGCCTTGCCTTTGATTCTCATACTCGCCGCAAGCGTGCTATTCAGCGCATGCGGCGGTGGCGACAGTGGCGACGACTCGCCGACGCCAGACCAGGATAATGGCCCGGATCCGGGTAATGGGACAGGCGATGAAAGCCCTATTGAGGTCGAGGATGTCGCGCGTCAAATACACAGTCTGGGTGTCAGCGGAGCTCAGGGTTTTGTCATTACAGGCGGAGGTGATCTCAATGCCGAACCCCCAACCCGGCACCTTGAGGGTCATACAGAATCGATGAACACGCTGCCAGAGGTCAATTCGGACCTGACCCCATTGAACGAGCATAACGAGCTGGAGGCTGACACACTCTATAAAGTAACCGAAGACGGTCGTCTGGAGCGCGTGCCTTTCAATACCGAGAGCGGCGAAGAGCTTGAGAGGGGCTCCGTACAGGCGCGGAACATCGTAGAGATAGGCCCTGACTTCGTCTACTTGGCACTCCTTATAAGAGTCGAACGGCTGCATGACGCCAACGACCCAGACAGCGCCCGTTGGTTTGAGGAGGAAGAGGTCGGAGTGCTGGTCAACAAAGACACCGGTCTGGCCTATTTGGCTGAGGAAGCCTTTGGTCCGGCCCATAATATGCCATGGGACGATGAGCAAGCCCGCCACCTCAACAATAGTTTGCGCTTCGATCCACAAGGCAACATCTTCTATGCACCTTCCCCCTGGGCGCAAAACAACCAACCACTCATCATTAACGTCAGCAATCTGGGAAGCGGGGACCTCACCGCCCAAGCCCTGTTCAGCACTCACACCGTCGCCGACTTCGAATTGTCCGGCGACGGATCGCTGATGGTATTCAGCGGCTACAGCAATCAGAATAATAACCAGGTTTACCTGGCATACGACGTCGACAATGACGAGCTGATGACGTTGCAAAGCCTGACTGACGTCGGAGCCGATAACCCTCCCCGCGCCATTCTTCGCGACCTCGACGGTCAGATTTATGTCGTTTACTCAATCTATACACAAGGTGTAGGGCAGAGCTTCCCCTACTTTCGGATCACCCGATCCGAGTCAGGCCAAGTAGAAGCACAAGAGGTGGGGGAACTCACCGCGGTATTTGGCAGTGGTACAGTAAACAATAACAATATTCTCACTTATAGCTATGGATTCAGCGGTCGAGGCTTCGGCATCCATGGAACCAACATTCATAATCCCAATGGCCGACAGGTCATCAGCGGTCGCCTTGTATACACCGACCTCCGTGGCATGGTTTATGACGTGGACTTAGCCAATGGAGTGGTCACCGAGCACGATCAGATCACATCCCTGTTCAGCGACTTCAACGACATGGTACCCACCGAGCGTCACCTCTGGGTAGAGGGCACGTCCAAAGCGGGAGAGCCGCTGGTTGTGCGGTTAAACCCGGCCAGGCCAGACGACTGGGTCGAGCTAACGTTCGATGCCAATTTCGAACTGGCGAATTTCGAACCCACCGGTGACCGGATTCTGTTTGAAGGCGTTCGGCTATCGGATCAGGCAACCGTCATTGGCGAAATGACGGTTGAGGGGGAGCAGCTGAATATCACCGTCTACGAGGCAACCGAAGCACCCATTCTGACCCTACGGGCTATTACTCCGGCGGACTTCGTCAGAGTCGACGGCTATCCCGGCGACTGGCAAACCGACTGGCGAGTACTCAGCAGCGCCGCCGGCACCGGCCCCGAAGGCAGCGATCTAATGCACTACAGCGAACTCAGCGGCCGGGGTGAGTACCTCGGGCTGATCGAGTTTAATGGAGCTATCGACAACGAGCACCTCACACGGGTTCGCTTCGATACTCACGAGATTATCATTTCGCCGAGCGGCATCGGGGTCCGCACCAGCGCCGACAACTTTGGCACCGACCTGACCATCGCCGAAAATGCTCGCTTCGCCCTGGGTCAAGTGCTGGAGTTCGCTCTGGACTCGAGCCTGCTGGGCGAGAGTCAACCAGAACTGCAATATGTCAGTCGCTTCGCGCAAGAACCGTTCGGCGCCGTTGAGCTGATTGAAGAGATAGACGGTAATGATGCGGCCTTGGAGCTAGCGGTGACACTGGGCTCACGCCTTGGAGAAGAGGTTATCAAAATACCTCTGTCGGAAAGTGAGACGCTGGAAATCCGCTGGGACGAGGTAGCTCTCATCAACCAGGACGGCGAAAACGCTCGGCCTGATGATACGGTGAGCTTTCCGGCCGATGATGCCCCCGGCGCGCTGATCGCGATCGAAATCGAGGAAGCCGCTTTTAACGACCCCGAAGCATTGTATGAAAACTTTACCGCCACCGATCCAGAGGGGGTTTTTGTGGAAGAAACTCTAGACACCCTCAACTGACCCGATTCCGCGAAGGCTTCTGCTCTTTAGTTGAATGGCCTGCATGGCGGAAAGCCCCGCTCCGAGGAGCGGGGCATGTACTGCTTTCGGAGTTACAAAAAATCACGGCCTATTGTCGAATAGTGCTCATTGCCTGCTCTCTATAACCATCAAAAATGAGAGAGCAACCTGTAATAGTCATCTGGACTCGCAGACCTCCCAAGTCTGGTATATAGTGACACCCTTCCGATTTCGGTGCTCAGCTTGTACCCCATAAACAGGCGAGTCATAACATCCCATAGGCAATGTGAACTCCCCATGACTGTGAAGACCCCTCGTATTCTCGCTATTCTCGCCCTGATGCTCCTGGGCGCCCTTACCGCTGCTTGCTCTGACTCCGACCGGGGGGCCTCTTCCGCGGATCAGGGCGATCGGCTAACCTCCGTGCTGATCTTCTCCAAATCCCCCGACTGGCAGCACGAGTCGGTCCCGGCGGGTATCCAAGCGGTGACGGACCTGGTGGAGGCGCGCGGCCTGACACCCGTGGCGACGGAAGACGCCAGCGTGTTCACCGACGAGAAGCTCCAGACAATGGCCGCCGTGGTGTTTGTGAACACCTACGGGGAGATCTTTAATAACCAACAGCGGTTGGCATTTGAGCGCTATATCCAGGCGGGTGGCGGCTTTGTGGGTATTCATTCGGCGGCGGATACGGAGAGCGATTGGCACTGGTACCGGCGGCTGCTGGGGGCGGCTTTCAAATCCCACCCCGAGGATCCCTCGGCGGTGCAGGAAGCCAGGGTCAACGTGGTCAATCCGCATCACCCCGCGACCGCAGCGCTGCCCAAGCAGTTTCGTTTTACCGACGAGTGGTATGACTTTACCTCGCTGTCGGACCGGCGCACGGACTTGCTGACCCTTGACGAGCGCAGCTACCAGGGCGGCCAGCACGGCGCCTACCACCCCATCGCCTGGTACCACGAGTTTGACGGCGGCCGGTCGTTCTACACGGGCCTCGGCCACACCATCGAGACCTTTAGCCACCCCCTGTTTTTGACGCACCTGGACGGTGGACTCGAGTATGCCCTGGCAGAGCGTCAACCGCTGGACTACACCCGGGTGAGGCCCGACCCGCGCCGCTTCCAGCGCAACATTCTGGTGGATGACCTGACCGAACCGGTGAGCTTTGACCTGACCGATGACTACAGCGCCGCGATGATTGCCCAGCGCCAGGGCAAACTGCTCTGGCTGGATGTGGCCACGCAGGAGCTGTCCGTGATGGCGGAGTTTGATGTGTTCTCGCCGGCCCAAAATATCGAGTTTGGCCTGATTGCGATCGCCTTCGACCCTGACTTTGCCGACAATCAGCTCATCTACGTCATGTACAACATTCCGGACGAGAGCGGCGAACACGATCTGCTGCAACGGCTGTCGCAGTTCAAGGTCAACGGGACCACCCTGGACATGGACTCTGAGCAGGTTTTTATGGACATTCCCAACGATAACACCTGCTGCCACACCGGTGGCAACCTAGAATTTGACCGCCACGGCAACCTGTTCGTCGCCCTGGGGGACAACGCCAACCCCTTCGAGTCCAACGGCTCAGCGCCGATCAACAATACCGAAGACGGCAAGCATCACGATGCCCTGCGCAGCGCTGCCAACACCCAGGACCTGCGCGGCAAAATCTTGCGCATCCAGCCGGATCAGAACGGCGGCTATAGCATTCCAGAGGGCAACCTGTTCACCGACCCGGAACAGGGCCGCCCCGAAATCTATGTGATGGGCACCCGCAACCCCTACACCATCGCCGTGGACGACAGCACCGACACCCTCTATTTCGGTGATATTGGCCCCGACGCCAAGGAAGACACGGACGCGTTCGGCCCGCGCGGTTACGATGAAATCAATAAAGTGACGGAAGCCGGCAATTTCGGGTGGCCCACCATGGTGGGCAACAACATCCCCTACCGCATGTACGACTATGAGGCGGAAACCACCGGCAAGCTGTTCGACCCCCTGGCGCCGGAGAACTTCTCGCCGCGCAATACCGGCCTAGAGGTGCTGCCACCGGCGCAACCGGCTCTGATCTGGTACCCCTATGAACGCTCCGAGCGCTTCCCCGAACTGGGCCAGGGTGGCCGCAATTCCCTGGTGGCGGGCGTCTACCCGGATTCCGGCGACCTGGCCTACCCCGCCTACTACCAGGGCAAACTGATTATCAGCGACTTTATGCGTAGCTGGATCAAGGCCGTCACTCTCGATGAGTACGACAATGTGGTGAAAATCGAAGATTTCGCCCCCACCGTCGACTTTGCCGGGCCGCTCGACCTGAAAATTACCGCCGATGGCCGCCTGTGGGTGCTGGAATACGGCTCCCAGTGGTGGGCCGGTGGCAAAGACGCCAAGCTGAGTGTGATTGAGTACGATGCGGAGGCTGAGCTGGCAGAGGCGAACGAGGACGAGCCAGCCCCCGCCGTAACCGCCGAAGGCATCGGGCATGAGGCCCAGCTTGAGATCGCCGAAGGTAAAGCGGCCGCCCGAGAAACCAGTTGCGTGGCCTGCCACCAGGAACGCGGTCCCTCTGTGGGCCCAAGTCTTCTGCAAATCAAGGAGAGGTACAACGACCAGGAAGACCCCAAGGGCTTCATTGCCCAGGCCATCGCCGACGGCAGCAGTGGCAAGTGGGGCGAGCACGCCATGCCCGCCCATAACTTCCTGGACCAGGAAACCCGAGAAAAATTGGCGGCCTATATTCTGTCCATCACCCCGGAAGACGACGAATAAAAGTGTGCCACCGGCATTGTGGCCGGTGGCGTCGTCAGTATCATCATGGAGGAAATCGGCACCTTAACCAACGAGATTGCCTAGCGGGCTATTACAATTTCTTACTACTCCCTCTGAACCGGCTGTGTACAATCGGCTAAATAACCAGAGGGTTTACACCATGTATAGATACGCCCTGCTTATCGCTTTCCTGGTCGGCTGTTCCGGCGACCGGTTACCCGTCTACGACTACCAGTATGCAATCGCCTTTGACGGCCTGGGCGGCCATGTCGTCAACCATCTTTATGAACACGAGGGCCGGTTGTTGGCCGCCACCGATAAGGGGCTTTACACCCGGGGACCAGCGGGCCATTGGCAGGCAACGGGCCTCACGGAGGTGGAGCTGCACGACATCGCCATTTTGAGTGCCGATCACTGGATAGCGTCGGTACGCGAAACGGACGCGGAAGGTATATTCAGCGACCGCCTGGTTGAAAGCACCGATGGCGGCGACAGCTGGCACAGTATTGAGCACAACTTTGGCGCCGAAGAGCCCGAAACCCTTTACGGCCTCCACTACGACGACAACAACAATGCGCTTTATGCCACCGGGGTGGAAGCCTTGGCCGTGTCGCTGGATGAGGGCCGTACCTGGGCGCTGCTGGACGGCTTATGGGACGGTTTTGCGCAGCCCAAGCGGGCGATCAATCACAACCCCGCCACCAATGACATCTGGTATGGCGGACAGAATGCGATCGAACAGTTGGTTCTGGAACGCTACTCCCTGGACACGCAGGAAGCGGAGAGCTTCAGAGACCTGATGCCCAACCCCAGTGTTGTCTACGGGATTGTTTTCGATCCGGAAAATGAGGCGGGTGTTTATATCAGCGGCGAAGGCGGCATCGTCAAAACCGAAAACAACGGCGAGGATTGGCGCACGCTGATTGGGGATGTGGATTACCGCTTTTACTTTGGCCTGGCCATCGATCCGAACGATCCGCAAACGCTTTATACCGGTGGCTGGACCAAAAACTGGGACACGCCTCAGCGCCTGATTTTTGAGGTATCCGCCGACGGCGGCGAGACCTGGACCCAACACAAGCACCCAAGCACGACCCTGTATGGCGGAGTCAGAAGTATTCTGGCCACCACCGAGAACGACAAGACGGTGGTCTATCTCGGGCTCTACGGCGGTGGCATCATGCGGGTGGTGGTCACCGGAGAAGGTTAGAGGAAGCCGTTCACATCCAGCCAATGCATAAACGCATCAAACCATTTGTTGCTGGTGCGGTCGGGGTTGCCCAGTCCAAAGCCGTGGCCGCCGTTCTGATAGAGGTGGAACTCTACCGGGATGCCCGCGTTGAACCAGGATTGGATGACGCCAAACTCCCCATGGAACAGAAAGTCGTCCGCCGCAATCACGGAAAACATGGGCGGAGCGTCTTCCGGAACATCGACCGGGCCCATACCGCCGTAGATCGGCGCAATAAATGCCAGGTCTACTTTTTCTGATTCCAGCGTGGTCGCCATGGTCAGGCCGGCGCCAGCGGAGAAGCCCACCATCCCGATTCTGGAGGTGTCCACGCCCCATTCGTCGGCTCGCTTGAGAATCATTGCGTAGGCGGCTTCGACATCGGCAATCTGGTTGGACAGGTCCCAGCGGGGACGTTCGGGAACCTCATCAGCGTCGGGGGATTCACCGGCCTCTTCAAAGCGTCGGTTCATCTGGTTTTCGAAAGCTTCCAGACTCGGCGCGGTCGGCTGCAAGCGGTATTTGAGCACAAAGGCATTGATGCCCTGCTCTGCCAGCGCCTCGGCGACTTGCCAGCCCTCATTGTCCATGGACAGCCACATGAAGCCGCCGCCGGGCGCGACAATCACCGTCGCGCCATTGGCTTTTTCAGGGTCCGCCAGCACTGGGGTCAGCGTGGCGCGGGAAATATTGCGCGCCATGGGATCGCCCCACTGGCGGAACCAGCTCTCCGGCTCGGCCTGCCCTTCAACTCCGCCGGTTTCCAGCGGGATTGCATTGGGCTCCTCCGGAGCGTCCATTGGGTACATTTTTCCATCCTGGGCAAAGGTGGATGCGCTGAAGGTTATCAGTGCCGCTGCAAGGACACCTGAAAGTGTTGGAAACGGTTGCTTTATCATGGCGCGTTAGCTACTCCTGTTTGGGAATCCATAGAACTCGGTTATTGCATTCTAGTCGTTATGACTATTATAGAGGGGATTTCCCACTCTGCCGAGTTTTCACCCCATTGTCTCTGGTAAGCACTATCGTTCGACCAACCACAGGGGCGGATGCATCCGATTCCCAAAACCCATCTCATGAGGGCAAACCGATGGCTGGCACCTTGCTTCTGAATACCCGCAAAGGCACCGAAAGTATTGATCAACACCCCACGGGCGGACGCACCCGACCCCTAGCGCCGGGATGCCGCGCTGCATACGTTATGAAGAAAAATCTTGTCGCCCTGTGCGGCCTTATGTCGATACTGATGCTGTTATTCGGATGCGACACCGACGATAGCGCCGAGCTGACTGAATCCGATAAATCACGGATTGGCACCGTCGAGAGCCAGGTGACCCGCGATACTGCCCCACTGATCGACGACGAGCGCTTCACCCCGCTGATTGCCGATCAGCGCACCTTCACATTCAGTCTGCTACAGCAACTGGGCGAGCATGAGGATGGCAACCTTTTCGTTTCGCCCTATTCAATTTCGGCCGCGCTGGCCATGGTGTATGCGGGCGCCCAGGGAGAGACGCGCCGGCAGATGGCCGGGACGCTGAATTTCCCGCTCGACAATGATGCGCTGCATCCGGGGTTCAACCGTCTCGACCGCGAACTGGGAGAACGGGCCTCAGACGAAGCAGCCAATAATGGCGACCCCTTTCGCCTCGATGTGGTCAACCAAACCTGGGGGCACGAAGCGTTCGAATTTCGACAGGATTACCTAGACCTGCTGGCCAGGCACTATGGTGCCGGCATACGCCGGGTGGATTTCCGTAATGATGCCGAAGCCGTGCGTCTTGAAATCAATGACTGGGTAGAAAGGAAAACCGAAGAGCGTATCGTCGACCTGCTGCCGCCGGAAAGCCTGAATGCTGAGACCCGCTTTGTCTTGGTCAACGCCATTTACTTCCTGGGCAGCTGGAAGCATGCCTTTGAGGAGGAGTCCACCCGCAATCAGCCTTTCATGCGCCCGGACGGCAGCCAAATAGATGTCCCCATGATGCGCCAGACCGCTCACTTCGGCCACTACGCCGGAGAACACACGGTGGCTGTGTCCATGCCCTACATCGGCGACGACATCGAGCTGGTGGCGATGATGCCCGCCGATGCTGACAACTTCAATCGGTGGGCCGCCGAGTTGGATCGTGAGCACTTTGATGGGGTACTCGAAAACATTAACTCGCGCGACGTTGCGCTGCATTTTCCCCGTTTCGAGTCCGGCTCAGACCTGAAACTGTCGGAGCTTCTCGAGTCCATGGGCATGGTGGATGCCTTCGACGAATGTGCGGCCGACTTCAGCGGCATCACGGGGGCCGACCCCTGCATTCCCGACCGCGCCATTTATATTGACGAAATTTTCCATAAGAGTTTCGTCGACATTGACGAGTCCGGTACCGAGGCAGCGGCTGCCACCGCAGTGGCCATGGTACGCGTGACTTCTTTGGGACCCGAACCACCGACAGTACGCTTCGAC
Source organism: Marinimicrobium alkaliphilum (assembly GCF_003259155.1). Taxonomy (GTDB): domain Bacteria; phylum Pseudomonadota; class Gammaproteobacteria; order Pseudomonadales; family Cellvibrionaceae; genus Marinimicrobium_A; species Marinimicrobium_A alkaliphilum. Next base: position 223,433 of record NZ_QGMQ01000001.1, on the reverse strand, counting down.
CGACCGTTCTACTACTTCATCCACGACCGCCCGACAGGCCTCATCCTGTTTGCCGGACGAATGCTTGATCCGCTTCAGGATGATTGAGCAAGGTCTACAGCGAGGGGCTACCTTTCAGCAGCGCAGATTGGCGCTGCTGAAAGGTATTTCCAAGGGAAAAGGGCAGTCCTGAAGGGTAGAACAACTTCTCATCAACAAGCCAAGGAGCGGATGAAGAAGTGATTCAAATAGTCTGGCAGGCAAAGGTGGCCTGACTCTACTTATTACCCCTGTTAAAAACGGGGGATTACCCACCCTTCGGTCCAGCCCGGCTCAAAGACGCTGATGTGGTGGTGGACTTCAAATCCGAAACCACACCCAACGATATTGTCAGCGTGATAGCCACCGAGCCACTCACCAGCGATGAGACCTCGGATATCTATCGTCCTGGCGAGTGGCGCTTGTGGCACAGGGGTGAGACTGTAATGGCCGGTTGCCCGTGACCACTGCGTCCGGTTAAGGCAGGGCATTGAGCTTGGAGAAACAGCCAGAAGTTACTCTTGATTGTCCCTATAATTTTTCACACTGCTGTAAAATTGACCAGCCGTAATGAACGGAAGAATCGCTACTGCAGACAACCCGATCAGATCCAGATAGAAATCCCCAGCCTCCCACATTCTAGCTAAGGCCGCCATGCTCCCAGCCAAACTCCAAAAAGCGCCAACTTTAAAGCCATACTTGGCGGCTTGCCTCACATCAAATCCGTTCCGAATACACCGAGAAATCAATAGGCCGTTAACGAAGAAAAGTACCAGCAGCAAAAAAAACACTAATGCACTCATATACTAAACGGGTCCTCAGTTTGCAGGAATAATAGCGCCTAAACTAATTGATATAGCCTGGCCATTTCTTTTTCCGTTTCACACTCACGCGTCCGGTGAATGCTGCTGAAAATATACCCACTCGGATCCGTCGCATTGAGCGGATTATTCCACACATAACTGTACCGGTTCAGGCTCCGGGTGGTGCGCGGGTCCTGTACGATCGGGTCGGTCTGGACGAAGCGGGCGAGTTTGGGGTCGTATACCCGGCCGCTACTCGCCTCATCCGTGAGGCTCGCACTGCGGGCTTCCGCTACGCGACGTTCAAAATTGTTCCAGACAATTTTGTCATATGAGTCAGGCCTACTTCATCCAAATGCTCATGATCCGTGTAGCCCCGCGTGGTATCCGGCTTGAGCACTACCCGAAAGGGTTGATCCAGTTGTGGCCAGTAAGAGCCGCTGCCAAAGACCGGCTTTCTCGGCTGGCCCCAGGGGTCATAGTAGAACTCCTGGGTCGCCGCACCGGTATGGTCAGTCAATAACGAGGTACTGCCCAAGTGGTCGCGAATGACATAGTGGGTTTCACTGTTGATCAAACCACCGCCAGTGGTGCGCTCTTCCTTGATAATGGCCACGCCGCCGATCTGTCGGCGCCAGTGGACAGTATTGTCCAGGTAGTGGATTTTCTCAACATTGCCGTTGTTGTCGTAGCTGTAGTTGGTGCTACCGGCACGGCAAAGCGCGTGGGGGCCGGCGTTTTGGCTGGCGCTGCACTGGGCGCCGTAACGGTGGGTGACACCGGCCTTGTTGGTGAGGTTATCCCGAGTGTCATAGGCATAACTCTCGTAGGCAGTAAAAGTGCCACTGGCGTACTAGCCAGTCAGGCGGCTCATGGTGTCGTAGCTAAAATTTTCTTCCAGGTCGCGCGAGTTGAAGCCCGAGCCAAAGCCGAGCTCACGGCGCTGGTCCGAGTTACCCGCGTCACCCCAGTCGAGCCGTTGATCTTGGATCAGGCATTTACGCAATTTTACTTACAGGGTCGCAGTCGTTCAAGTTCGCACGACTGCGGGCGGTATCGAAGATCTGGAATATCCGGCTCTATTTATTAATAGCTATCGTGGGAACCGTCATTAATTTCGAAGCCATCACGACTTCCAACAAAGCTTTTCAGGTTTTCACTATCCAAGCTATACTTATCAAACATTTCCTGCCTTGCTCTATCGTAGTCTAATCGAGACTGGTCACTAAAACAGTCGTTATACGACTCTTTGCTTGAAAAAAGTACGCATGCATAAGCAACATATTTAGAGTTAAGTTTATAGCGCCGCACAGTCTTGACAACCTGACTGGAAGAGCGGACACATGAAGGCCCGTAATCTTTAGTCAAAAGCGCTGGCAACTTTGATATATAGGCCTTAATAGCTCGCCTCTTCATCCAGTTACTAATTCCCAAAACAATCATCCTTTATCACAGAGAAAATTTTTAACTAAGTTCCGATGAATAAAAAGAACTGAGAACACCCACAGAAAAATCAACAGTCAGTGCATACCCAACCTGGGATCATAAGGGTTTTTAGACGCAACCCGGGTTATTTTTAGGCACGACTTTAACCAAAGAATTCCACCCTTAATAGGGTTGAATTTCATCGTTAAAAACGCAAAGTTTCTAAACGCCATAAGGTGGCCTAACCCATAAGCCTTTCGGTAGTATTTCATTGCAGTTGAAACATCTTTAGGGACCCAAATACCATGAGCATACATCAAACCTAAACCATAGAAAGCTCCCATTTCCTCGGAGTCTTCAAGTAAAGACAAATGCTCATAAGCCCTACGATAATCATCATCAGTCTTGCCGCGCTGCAAGTAGGCGCGTGCCAAGCAAAGGTGCGCCTTAGGGTCATCTAGCGACTCGATCGAATAATTATACCACTGGATAGCCTTATCGACGTCCTTTTCTATGCCCCCGCCACCTAATTCATAAATGTTTCCTACTTCGACGAGCGCGGTGGAACAGCCCTCCTTGGCTAGCCGCTTGAAAATAAAAAGTGCCCCTGAAAAATCTCCTGAGTTGAACCGATTCACGGCTTGACTCCACCTCGATTCACGGTCGCATGCAAAATTTTTAGCCAATGCCTTCTCCAAACTATGGTCCGCCGAAAGATCGAATACTGCTTTGAGTACTTACTCTCCGCTGCGTGTTTTTTGCTCTATAAATATCTCTTATCAATTGCCGAGCGGGATTTATAACAACACTGCGGGAATTGGTTTGACCCAGCACACATAGCGAAGCTATAACAAGAAGAAAGCAAAAATAATTTTTACTGCGCAATGTATTTTATCTGACATTGATAACGTTCCTCCTTGCCCAATTAAATGCATTAAGTAAGGCAGTTGCGCAGATTTCTGCTAGACGCCGCCCTGGAGCGAAACGCGGGCTCCGCGTGAAACGCTAGTAGTGATACCGAAGTTGAGCAGAAAATGTTGAATCGCCGCCAACGACACCTTCGGTATTACGCCAAATCAGGCGCCGAGATTCACCTTAGCCGCCAGCTCATCGTTGTCGGCAACGCTCAAGGCTTCCTGATAGCGTCGGTGGAGTATTCCGACTCGCTCGATGTAGGTTCGGGTTTCTGCAAAGGGGGGCACGCCACCGTGGCGGCGGACGGCGCCGGGGCCGGCATTGTAGGCGGCTGTAGCCAGGCGAACATCGCCACGGTGTTGTGTCAGCAGGCGGGCGAGGTAGCGTACGCCACCGTCGATGTTCTGCTCGGGTAGAAACGCATCGCCCACGCCCAATTCCTGCGCGGTCGCGGGCATCAACTGCATCAGGCCCTGGGCGCCCTTGGGTGAGAGCGCCGTGGGGCGAAACGCGGACTCCGCGTGAATCACCGCGCGCACCAAGGCGGGGTCTACCCCATGCCGGGACGCGGCCTGGTCGATGATGTCCTGGAATTGACGGGTAAATAGCGGCGTATTGTACCAATCCACCTGGGAATCCAGGTCGCAGGCGAAGCAGTTGTAATGCAGCACTTCATAGCGGCTGCCCCGGGGGGCACGGTCGGAAAACGACATCACGCCGCTGTCATTGCGGTATTTGTAGACTTCGATCGTCGACCGGGTGCCACCGCTGCTGCCGTAAACCTGAACGCTCAGGGGCAGTAACACGCACATCAGTAGGGGCAGGCGTAATTTCACTGGGCGTATCGCTCTGGTGTTATTGGACTAAGGGCCCCGAGGGCAAGGCGCCGTTTCCGGTATTGTAGAACAGTTTTTAATCAAAAGGCAGAGGTGGGCTCGCGGCAAGTTCCTGCCAACGCCGGAAAATCAGGGCTGAGCCATCACCGACACCCTGTCATTTTTCAGGCGTTGAGCGGGGGTTAGGTCTATCCTTAGGGCACTATGACTTACGATGAATACAACGCATTCTGCGGTGCCCTGCCCGCCACCTCCCACGTCGTCCAATGGGGCGGCGCTCACGTGTGGAAGGTGGGCGGTAAAGTCTTCGCCGTCGGCGGCTGGTCCAAGGCCGGCAATCCGGCCTACTCGTTTAAAGTGTCGCCACTGCACTACGAGATTCTGCAGGAAGAGCCGGGGTACCGGCCGGCGCCCTACCTGGCGTCTCGCGGTATGAAGTGGATTCAACAATACGATGCGCCACCCAGCCGGGACGACGAGCTCAAGTATTACCTGCGGGAGTCTCACCGCATTGTGTCCCTGGGGCTCACCAAAAAGAAGCAGAAAGAGCTGGGACTCAATCAAGAATGACACCGCCCCGGCCCCACTCCCCCCTGATCACCTGCCTGCTCCTGGCCATCGGCCTGGGGCTGGGCTGGTGGCTGCGCGGGGTGTGGGCGCCGCCGGAGGTGCCCGCCACTGAGGAGAATACAACCGAAGGTTACTCCGCGATTTTCCAACCACCGGTGGAACGGGTCCCCGCCCCCGCGCGGGAAGCGTTGCAACCATCGACTGACAACGGGACGCCAAGCGTCGCTCCCGTGCAACCCGCGGATACGGCGGTACCGGACCCGGCGACTCAATTACGTGAATACCTGAGCCAGCGCGCATTTGGCGCCGCCGTCGGCCTGTATCAGGCAGTGGACAGGCAGGACCGGGCCACCGCCGGGCAATTGCGGGCGATCATTCTGGACTATCTGGAAAGCTATTTGCGAGAAGGTGACGACGACGCCCTGACGGCGCTGGCGGAAGCCTTCCTATCGGTGCACTACGACGACATCGACGTACTTCTGCTACTCGCCCGCCATCAACAGGCATCCGATTATTGGGCTGAGGCGGCGCGGACCTTCCAGTTGGTCTACGCCTACAGTGCAACCCAGCCTGGCCGACGCGACACCGTCAACCAGGCCTTCGAACAGTTTGTGCGCTCGGTGGACGACGTGCTGGCAGGCGACGGCCGCTGGCAATCCCTGATGCGTTTTTACGAAACACTCAATCAGCTGGGTCTACAGCGGGACCGGGAGAGACTGCGCCTGGCGGAGCTGCACCTGAACTATGGCGATGCGCTCTATGGCCAATCGCTACTGGAAGAGCTCGCCCATCACCCGACACTCGGCGCCCGTGCCACCGCCTTGCTGAACAACACAACGCCACCGCCTGTAACCGAACGCCGATCGGCCCCGGTGGGCAGCGTGCCTTTGGAGGCGCTTGGCAGTCATTACCATCTGCCCTTGACCTTGCAGGGACGACAGGAGGTCCGTCTGGTTGTCGACACCGGCGCCAGCCTGACCACCCTCACCCAGAGCGCCTTCGATCGCCTGAGCGGTGACGTCCGCTTTGTCGAGCTGGGGCCACAGCTGTTCAACACCGCCAGCGGCACCTCCCGGGGGATGGTCTACCAAGTGGACAGCTTACAGATCGGCACTCACCGCCTGACCGACATTCACATCGCCGTTCTCGATTTCGCGACCCCGGACCACATCGACGGGTTGCTGGGCATGAATATCCTGAGCCAATTCCGCTTTGAAGTGGATCAGGATAACGAGGTGCTGCTGTTGCAGCCGCGCTAAGAGCAATCAGTCAGTGGGCTGGCTTGGGCTTTACGCGTAGGCTACCATGGTCGTTTCATTCCGTATCGGGCAAACACGTCTATGAGTACCTATCCCCAGAGCGCCCAGGACGTTTATGAGTTTTGGTTTCGCGAACTGACCAAAGCACAATGGTTCAAAACAGACCCGGCGGTGGATCAAGCCATCGTCGAACGATTCAGTCACCTACACCGGCAAGCTGCTCAGTGTGAGCTGTTTCACTGGCGGACAACCCCGAAGGGCCGTCTGGCCGAAATTATCGTTTTGGATCAATTCTCCCGCAATATCCATCGCGAATCCGCCCTGGCGTTTAGCTGCGACGCGCTGGCATTGGCACTGGCCCAGGAAGCGGTTGCCCAAGGCGCCGACCAGGCCCTTGATCCGGCTGAACGAAGCTTTCTGTATATGCCGTATATGCACAGTGAATCCCCGGCCATACACACGCTGGCCATGACCCTGTTCAACCAGCCCGGGTTGGAGGACAACCTGCAGTTTGAAATCCGCCACAAGGAAATCATAGACCGGTTCGGGCGCTACCCCCATCGCAATCAATGGTTGAACCGGGAATCGACCCCGGAAGAACTCGAGTTTCTCAAGCAACCGGGCTCTTCCTTCTAGAGCCGCTCGCTGTGTCCATTGCCGGGCAAATGCCACTAAACTTCAGGGTGAAGAAGGCATCGTCCGTTCCTGCTTTGGCGGCACCGGGGCTAAAAAGCCCACCACCAGCAACAACAGCCCAACGCCGATAAACGACACGATCCGCTCCAAGGTTTCGCTTTGAGCAAGATCCACCAGAAACAGTTTGCTCACCACCAGCGCCATCAGTCCAGCACCGCACAAATAGGGAATGCGTTGGGCGCGACGGTGCCCAAAGACCATCACCGCCAGCGCAGACAGCGCCCATACCACCGACAGGCTGGCCTGCACCCGTACCGACTCAAACAACGCATCAACCCGAAACGGCACTCCACTCCAGTGGTGGACGGTACGGGTGACTTCGCTGGTGATCAACACAAAGGCGAACGCGGATAGACCGATCAAGACCCATTCCCCGCCGGGGAGCCGGTTGACACGCGCCCAGTGAACCGTCGCCACCGCGACGGCGATAGTAGCCAACGCCAAGGGGTTGAGCAAAGGCAGATAAAAGAGCGGAGCCGGGTCACCGGACGAGTTCAATAACCACACCAAGGATGCCGCCATTCCCAGGGCGAGCACGGGTCCAACGCCGCGCAGCGACCAATCCCGGCTGTGACGGTCAACTGCAAACTGTTTGGTGCGCCATAATTGCCAGATGACTGCGTGTAGAGCAGCCGCCATAACGAGCATAAACCCGTAACGCCAAACGCCCTCCGGCAACAGCACGCCGGCAATCCAATACGTCTCGCGCAGTAGCAAAAGTGCAAGAAGCCAAACCGTCATGGCTCGCTGCCAGGGGCGCGTGATCTCCAACAGTCCCAGCTCTCCCCGGAACAGAAATGCCAACGTCAACACCACCAGAGGCCAGGCAAACCAGCCGCCAAACGCCAAAAAGTGGGTCGGGTACCTAAAGTCGAGCCAGACGACGGCGGTAAGCAGCACCAACGGCAAGTACCCACTCAACAGGCCCTGGACCTTGCGCCAATGCAAGCGTATTTGTAGCAGGCGCAGAGCGGCAGCAGTGCCCGCCAACAACACCAGCCAACTGGCAGGCAGCCAGGCCGGGCTAAGCACCCGCACCAGGTCGAACATCAAGGTAGAGAACCACCAAAGCAGCCCCCACCCAAACAACAGCCAGGACACGACGGGCGCCGCTTTGCGGAACCACTCGCTGCGCGCCTCCAACCAGCGGGCAGAAGCCAGCCCCGACAGGGCCAGAACAACGCCGCCGAGCACCTGGTCATTGAGAAACAGGCCATCGCCCGTGCGCCCGAACACAATCAGTGAATACACAAAAGCCAACCCCGCCAATCCCTGGAGCGCCGCGCCGGCGGCCGCAGGCAGTTGACGGTTCTGCCGGGTGCCGACCCAAACCATCACAGTGCCTTCCAATGCCCAGGTCAATGCGGTCCAATGCGCACTCAAGACCAGGGGCACGGCGAGGGTGGCAAAGCCAATGCCCAACGCTAAAAACGACTCGCCCAGTAAACCCACCCGGTCGCGCAAGCGCGAACGAAGCAGCACTGTCGCGGCAACCAGGTAAATCGCCGCCAGGGCCAACGCACTCGACGCGAGGCCATGCTCAAAACCCGCCACCAGTTGACTCTGCAGAGGAAACACCACGAACGGTAGCCCGAATACCAGTGCGGAGTCGACGTAGGAGCGCAGACGAATGGAACGACCCAAGGCGTACGCCATACTGATGCCCAGATACATAAAGAAAAACAGCACCAGGAACGGCTGTACCGACGCGAAGTGTTCAGGCTGGTAGAACTGATAGCCCCAGGCCGCACCGATCACAAAGGTAAACACAAAACCGATCAGGTTCAGCATTCGCCAGGGCCGCAACCAGGCCAACCCGAAAACGGCGCCGTTAAGCACGGCGTAGTAGCTGAACAGCGTGACGTGACTGCCGGCCCCCGTCGAGATCAATACCGGCGCCAGGAAACCGCCGACCACGCCAAGCACGGCCAGCGCTAAAGCGTTTTGCAAAACCGCCAGGACTCCAGCGACAACCGTGAATAACACCAACAACGCAAACGCGACTATCGCGGGCAGCAGCTGGAAAATCTGAAAAGCTGCGAACACCGTGAGGAACAGGACTCCAATCGCCCCACCCTGAAGGCTCAAGGCAAAGGCAGGCCGACGATCCCGCTGGTGCCAACCAAAGGCCAGGGCACCCGCTGCCACGGCACCCACAGCAAAAAGGCGCAGCTCAATTGGCAGCATCAGGTAGTTTTGCTCGGCCGCGTACTTGAGCAGAAACGACACACCAAAAAACGAGACCAGCACGCCGACCTTGACCGGCACATTGCCTGTCGTCAGCCAACGGCGCATCCAGCGCAACGCCAGATCGAAATAGGAGGGGGTTTGGTTGACCGGTACTGGCGCGGACCAGGCATCAGGCCCAGGCGCCGGGCTAGCGGGTCGAGGTGCAGGGGGCGGCGCCACCGAAGAGGAACGAACGGGTTCACGCGCTACAGGTTGCAACGCCTGTGGTACGTCCTGCACCGCCTTGGACTCCATTGCTTTAAGCCGGGCCTCAAGGGATTGCACCCGCTTAAGCTGTTGCTGCAACTGCAAGCGCAGCCTGTACACCACCACGGCCAGAATGACCAGAATGGCAAAAACGATCCACATTGTCGGTTCTCCCTACTTTCGAAACCCCGGGGAAACTGCCCCAGCCCCCTACAACAAGTTGCCAAAAAAAGTGTGATTCAACGCGTGCGACTCAAAGCACCAACCACGTAGCCAGGAACAACATCAAACCCATACCGAGGATGTCGGTGAAAGTGGTCAAAAAGATGCTGCTGGCCGTGGCCGGGTCGGCGCCGAAGCGTTTGAGCAATAACGGCACCGAAACACCGAATATGCCGCTGCCGACACAGGCGCCGATCATGGCAATAAAGATGACGAAGCCGAGCATGGCCGGGTTGGTGGAATCAGTGGCCATGGCATAGGCAAACATGGCAATGCCCGCGAGTGCACCCACGGCAGCGCCATTCAACGCACCCAGCAGAATTTCTTTGCGCAATAGCCGGTAGACCGGATAGTCACGGGTTTGCCCCAGGGTCATGCCACGCAGGGTAATCGCCAACGCCTGGCAGCCGGTGTTGCCGCTTTGGCCCGCGAGCACGGGCAGGAACACAGCCAGGGCAACGATCTGGGCGATGGTACCTTCAAAAATACCCACCACAAAGGCGGCGGCGAAGGCGGTGACCAGGTTCACCAACAGCCAGGGGTGGCGCATGCGAAAGGCCGCGAGCACCGGTGTGCTAATTTGCTCTTCCTTTGCCACACCGTACTGGGAGCCGGCTTGAGCGCTAAGTTCAGTCGCGATGCGCTCATACAGTTTCCAGCCCGGCACTTCGCCCACTACGCGCTGCTCATCATCCACGACCGGGTACATGCGGTAATGGCGATAGAGCACTTCGCCCACTGCATCTTCTATCGGTGTGCTCTGCTCAAAGGCAAAGGGCTCGCGCACCATGATGTCCGCCAGTGTCTCGGAGGGCTTGGCCAAAATCAGATCGCGCATGCCTACAACCCCCGCCAAGCGCTCTCCTTCTGTCACAAAAATGTAACTGATCTCGGACACATCAGAGCTTTTGACCATAAATGTCAACGTCTCCGCCACGGTACACGTTGCCGGCAGCGTGGCTGTCGCAGGTGTCATCAGCTCGCCGATGGTTTCTTCCGTTCCGGAGAGCACTGTGCGGGCCGCATCCTGGGTAATCAGTTCTCGGCTCCGCTCGGTCGCCCCCATACGCTGTGACATGTCTCGCTCCATTATCAAGTTCAATGGCCAGACTATAGCAAGTCTTCGGGTAGAGGTTGCACTAAAAACCCGGCAAACCTTGACCGGCTGGTCTAATCTCTTAACAATAACTGCACATAAATCCACGTTGCAGGGAGGCGGGATCTTGACCAAGCAACTGTTATTCATGGGGCTGCTGTTGTGGTGTGCCGGGAGTTTTGCGTACAGCGACACAGTTACCATTGCCACCGGGGAGTTTCCGCCCTGGACGGGTGCCGATTTACCCAACGGTGGCTACGTAAACCATCTGGTGGAAGCAGCCTTTAATGCCGTGGATATTGAGGTGGAGTTTGTCTATATGCCCTGGGCCCGCGCCTTTCGGGAAACCGTTCAGGGTAACTTTCACGCCACTACCTACTGGTACGACAGCCCCGAGCGGCGTGAGCTGATGCACTACAGCGAGCCGCTGGTGATCAACCGCACGGTCTTCTTCCAGCGTCAGAGCGCTGAGCCCATCGAATGGGAGCATATGGACGATCTCGCGGGCCTGCGGGTTGCGGCCACCATCGGGTACACCTACACCCCGGATTTTCACTATGCCATCAACAGCCGGAATATGGCAGGCACCTTGGTCTCCAGCGAGCTGCAGGGAATGAGTATGCTCGCCAGTGGTCGGGTCGACCTTTTTGCCTCGGATCAACTGACCGGACTGCATTTGGCTGACAATCTCGACATTGATCGCAACGAACTGCGTATTGTCGAGCCGCCATTGATAGAGGTGGAGGGCTATATGCTGGCACCTAGAACACGCGAAGACTCTGCCTCATTGATGGTGGCTTTTCACCAGGGCCTCAAGCGACTACGTCACAGCGGCGCTCTCGACGTTATCCTCGGCGACATGTATGACGTCTACGACTGACAGAATCATCGACAGCTGCTGGCAAGGCTGGCATTATGGGATTTGACCTCGACTGAATTATCAACCATCCGCGGAGTGACTATGACGCCTGGGAAGACCCTCCTGACCAGCCTTGTTCTCGTACTTAGCGGCGCCGCGGCCAACGCCCAGGCGCTGACCAATGAAGAGTTCAGCACGTGTATCGCACAGTTGAGCACTCGGGCGAACGACGAAGGTATCTCCCGTACCGTCATCGATAACAGCCTCGCCCAAGCGCGCCTCAATCCTCGAGTGATCGAACTCGACCGGCGCCAACCGGAATTCACCACCACCTTTGCCGACTACCTCAACCGCCGGGTGGATACCCAGCGTATTGAACGCGGGCGCATGCTCCTGGAGCGCCACCGCCCGCTGCTTGAACGGGTGGCCGGCGAATACGGTATCCCGGCCCAGTACCTGGTGTCTTTCTGGGGTCTGGAAACCAACTACGGCAGCTACTTTGGGCGTATGCCGGTACTCGACTCTCTGGCAACACTGGCCTGTGACACCCGCCGCACCGATTATTTCACCGGGGAACTGCTGGATGCCCTGCGCATTCTTGATGAAGGCGCCATCTCCCCCGAGCGGATGGAAGGTTCCTGGGCGGGGGCCATGGGCCACGTGCAGTTTATGCCTTCGGTCTTTCTCCAGTACGCGGTGGACTATGACGGTACCGGACGGCGCGATCTCTGGGGCAGCCTACCAGACGCCATGGCGTCGGCGGCCAACTTCTTGCGTGCGCTGGGCTGGCAACCGGGGGTTCGTTGGGGGCGCGAGGTCATGCTACCCGAGGGCTTCCCTTACCTGGAAGCCGGCTTGACCAACCGCCGCCCCCTCACAGAGTGGCGCGAGCTGGGTATCAGCAATGCTGACGGCACCCCCCTGCCCCAGGCCGATCTTCCGGCAGCGCTCTTGGTCCCCGCCGGGCATCAGGGCCCAGCCTTTTTGGTGTACCAGAACTTTGATGTGATCATGGGCTGGAACCGCTCCGAGTTTTACGCCCTCGCGGTAGGCCACCTGGCCGACCGCATCGCCGGCGCCGCCGCCCTGCAGCAGTCGCCCCCGGAAGACGCCCCCCGTCTGCATCGGGATCAAGTGATCGAGCTGCAAACCACGCTTAACGAAAAAGGCCACGATGCCGGAGAGGCCGATGGCATTCTCGGTCCTGCAACACGTGCGGCCATCAGCCGCTTCCAGGATCAACAGGATATGATTGCCGATGGCTTCCCCAGCCTGGAGGTTTTGCAAAAACTGGGCGTCAACCTGGAAGAAAGCGAGTAATATCAAGGGGCTTGCGGTGAGCGAGCCCTAACTTTCTCTATAACTAAAGCGCATAACCATAACCGTTTTTTATGTTTTTATAGAAATCCATAACAAAACGATTAGTCCGATTTATTCCCCACCCTGTTGAAAAGTGCGACAATGCGTCCAAGCAATTGGGGCATTGGCGATAGAGTTGTACGCTCCCCAAAAACAATATTCAACTCGAACAACACTCCAACTTGTAGGGTAAACACGAGAGCTCTTATGAAAAAATCGCTGATCTCCGCCGCCGTTCTGTCTGGTGCACTACTGTCCAGTGCCGTTTTCGCCTGTGAAGCACCGGAAACCCGTCCTGAAATCCCGGACCCCACCTCTGCCGTGACGGCACAGATGGTCGCCGCCAACAACCAGGTGCGCGAGTACGTTTCTGCGATGGAAACCTATTTGTCCTGCGCCCGCTTGTCGGCAGCTCAATTGCGTCGGGAAGAAAGCGCACTGCGCGAGTTCGCCGAATCCTTTAACGAAGCGATTCGCACTTTCCGCTTGGCCAGCAACTGATTTTCTCCGCCCGGGCAGTGGCTCGGGTTTGCTTGTTGCACTTTACTCGCCCCTCTTTGAGGGGCTTTTTTTTGTCTGCTGCAAAGATGGGCGTGTTTTCTGTCGGATTACGGCTGCGCCTAATCCGACCTACTGGAAAGGGCGTGGCATTGATTTGGGATCGGGGGTGTTTTTGTCGGATTACGGCTGCGCCTAATCCGACCTACTGGAGAGGGCGTGGCATTGTTTGGGGGATCGGGGGTGTTTTGTCGGATTACGGCTGCGCCTAATCCGACCTACTGGAGAGAGCGTGGCATTGTTTGGGGGATCGGGGGTGTTTTGTCGGATTACGGATGCGCCTAATCCGACCTACTGCCTACTGGAGAGGGCGTGCCATTGTTTGAGTAGGTCGGATTAGCCCGCAGGGCGTAATCCGACACTGAGGCACCTCAGGTCATCGAGGAGACGATGGAAATCATCACACCCGCGGCTACCGCCGAACCAATCACACCCGCCACATTCGGGCCCATGGCATGCATCAACAGATGGTTCTGCGGGTTGGCCTCGAGGCCCACCTTGTTGGATACCCGCGCCGCCATCGGCACCGCTGATACCCCGGCCGAACCGATCAACGGGTTCACTTTATGCCGCGAGACCAGGTTCATAAACTTGGCCACCAGAATACCGCCCGCGGTGCCAATACCAAAAGCAAAGACCCCCAGAATCAGGATGCCCAGCGTGCGCGGGTCGAGGAAAGTCTCCGCCGCCAACTGAGAGCCCACCGCCAGACCGAGAAAGATGGTCACGATATTGATCAGGGCATTCTGGGCGGTATCGCTCAGGCGATTCACCACACCGCATTCACGCATCAGGTTACCAAAGCAGAACATGCCCAACAGCGGCGCCGCGGTCGGAAGGAACAACGCCACCAGCGTCAACAACACCAGCGGGAAGACAATTTTCTCCCGGCGCGAAACCACTCGCAGCTGTTCCATCTTGATCTGGCGCTCGGCCTTGGTGGTCAGTGCGCGCATGATGGGCGGCTGAATGATCGGCACCAGCGCCATATAGGCGTAAGCGGCCACCGCAATCGGTCCGAGCAATTCGGGGGCGAGGATGCTGGAGACGTAAATGGCTGTGGGGCCGTCGGCGCCACCGATAATACCGATCGCCGCGGCGTCGCCGAGGGAGAAGTCAAAAATTCCGGCGGCGGACAGGCCGACTGCGCCCAGGACAGTCGCGAAGATACCAAACTGCGCCGCCGCCCCAAGAAACAGGGTCTTGGGATTCGCGAGCATGGGACCGAAATCGGTCATGGCGCCGACGCCCATAAAGATGACCAGCGGCGCGATACCGGTTGCCACCGTTACCGAGTAAAAGCTGTACAGAAAGCCATCGCTGTAACCCGCATCGGAGGCCAGGTTGGCCACCGCCGCGCGCTGCATGGCAGCCGCTTCGCGGTAAGCGGACGCGAGCTGATCACCGGTCGCGGAGACACTTTCTCCCAGCAACTGTGCCATCGCCCGCAAGACTTCCGGATCGGCGGCCATAAAAGCGCTCTGCACCGCCGATTGGGAAATCCCCGCACCGGGAACATTGGAGAGGATACAACCGAAGCCGATGGGGACCAGCAGCAGCGGCTCAAAGTTTTTACGAATGGCAAGAAACAGCAAACCAAAACCCACCAGGATCATGGTCAACTGTCCACCGCTCATATAATACAGGCCAGAGTCTTGCCAAAGCCGAATCAGATTATCCATAGCGTGTCTCTACAATCTCGCTGAGTGTTCAAAGTGGACTTAGGCAATGGTAAGCAGGCAATCGCCCACAGCCACGGCATCCCCGGTTTGAACATTGACCGCCGCCACTGTGCCGGCCTTGGGCGCGCTTACGCCCGACTCCATTTTCATGGCTTCGAGTACCAGCAGGGTTTCGCCCTCTTCGACTTTTTGCCCCGGCTTGACGTTGACACTGCAGATGGTACCGGCCAGCGGCGCATTCACCGGCTCACCGTCACCGGCAGGCACATCACCGCCCGCGTCAGCACCGCCGCCACTACCGATGGGCGCAACACCACTGATATCGCCGCCGTTGGTCACGGTTACCGTGTATTGCTTGCCTTCAACCTCAACGGTGTAGACTTCTTCACCGCCATCGGTGGTGACCAGCGCACCCTCTTTGCCGGTGGGTACTGGCTCGAAGGCGTCCGGGTTGTTCCGGTTTTCCAGAAACTTGAGGCCCACCTGGGGAAAGAGCGCGTAGGTAAGGACGTCGTCGATGCGGTTGTCACCCTCGGCCAAAGCGATGTCTTTTTCTTTTGCGGCGGCGTTCAACGTTTCGGTCAGTTTTTCCAGCTCGGGCTCAAGCAGATCCGCCGGACGACAGGTGATCGGCTCTTTGCCGTCGAGTACCCGCGCCTGCAACTCTTTGTTGACCTCAGCCGGGGTCGCGCCGTATTCGCCTTTCAACACACCTTCAGTTTCTTTGGTGATGGTTTTGTAGCGCTCGCCCGTGAGCACATTCATCACCGCCTGACTGCCGACGATTTGTGAGGTCGGCGTCACCAGGGGGATAAAGCCCAGGTCTTCGCGCACTTTCGGAATCTCGGTGAGGACGTCATCGAGCTTGTCCTCGGCGCCCTGTTCCCGGAGCTGGTTTTCCATATTGGTGAGCATGCCGCCGGGCACCTGAGCAATCAGGATGCGCGAATCCACGCCTTTGAGGGCACCTTCGAATTTGGCGTACTTTTTCCGCACTTCGCGGAAATACGCGGCAATCTCTTCCAGCGGTTCCAGCTTCAGGCCGGTGTCACGCTCGGTACCTTCCAGCGTCGCCACCAGGGTCTCGGTGGGGCTGTGGCCGTACGTCATGGACATGGAAGAAATGGCGGTATCGACGTTGTCGATGCCCGCTTCCACGCACTTGAGATTGGTGGCGTGGGCCAGGCCGGTGGTGGCGTGGCTTTGCATATGAATGGGGATAGCGCAGCTTTCTTTCAGGCGCGTGACCAGTTCGTAGCCCACGTAGGGCTTGAGCAGACCGGCCATGTCCTTGATACAGATGGAGTCGGCGCCCATGTCTTCAATGCGCTTGGCCAGATCCACCCACAGCTCGATATCGTGCACCGGACTGATGGTATAGGACATGGTGCCCTGGGCGTGTTTGCCCTGCTTTTTCACTGCCTTGAGGGCGGTTTCGATGTTGCGCATGTCGTTCATGGCGTCGAACACGCGGAACACGTCCACACCGTTGTGGGCGGCGCGCTCGACAAATTTTTCCACCACGTCATCGGCGTAGTGGCGATAGCCCAGGATGTTCTGACCGCGCAGCAGCATCTGCATGGGAGTCTTGGGCATGGCTTTTTTCAGTTCGCGGATACGCTCCCAGGGATCTTCACCCAGATAGCGAATGCAAGAGTCAAAGGTTGCTCCGCCCCAGGTCTCCAGGGACCAGAAGCCGATGTCGTCCAGCTTGGCTGCAATGGGCAGCATATCGTCAAGGCGCATCCGGGTCGCAAACAGCGACTGATGGGCGTCGCGCAATACCAGTTCCGTGATGCCCAGGGGCTTTTTCACCTCAGTCATGACCTTCCTACCTTTGTTACTGATTCTGTCGTTAGCTTTACCACCGGCACGCAGTTACTTCTGCTTGTCCCGATGTTGGGCAATCGCCGCTTTGATAATGGCCAGGGTCTTGTCATCCACCGCAGCAGCGGGCGCGGATTGTGATTGACCCGCACGCTCTTTGGGCATGGCCGGCTCGGGCTCGGCGAAGAACCGCCGAACAATGAACGACATCACCAGCGTTGCAACCACCAGTAAAGTCAGAAATGTCAGAACCGTACCCATGCCATACAGCATGAGATCCAGCCCTTGTTCCATAACGTCTTCCTGCATGAGGTACCCTCTACCCACAGAAAATGGCCAAGCATTTTCTTATATCTTTCAGAAACTTACAAGGAGAAAGCGCCATTATGCCGACAAATGGCGTGCCAATGGGGCCACCCCTGGCGTAGAATGCGCGCCCATGAGAGCCCCTGATTCCTCGCCTAAAATCTACCTCGCCCCCATGGAGGGGGTGGTGGACTTCCAGGTCCGCGAGCTGCTGTCCGCGCTCGGCGGCATCGATGGCTGCGTCACGGAATTTGTCCGCGTCACCGATCAGCTCCTGCCTCGCAAGGTTTTCCGGCGCTTTGGGCCGGAACTGGCTCACGGCAGTGTGACCTCAAGCGGCTGTCCCGTCAAACTGCAATTGCTGGGCAGCAACCCGGAGTTTGTGGCGTTGAATGCCACACGCGCGGTGGACGCGGGGGCAACCGCCATCGACCTCAACTTCGGCTGCCCCGCCAAAACGGTCAATCGCAGCCAGGGCGGTGCCTGCCTGCTGCGTGAACCGGACAAGGTTGGCGCCATTGTCGCCGCCGTGCGCCAGGCGCTGCCGGCCGCTATCCCCGTCTCCGCCAAGATTCGCCTGGGCTTTGAAGACCGCAGCCGCTACCTAGACAACGCCCTGGCGGTGGCCGAGGCCGGCGCCGACGAGCTCACCGTGCATGCACGCTCCAAGGTGGACGGCTACAAGCCGCCCGCCTACTGGGAGTATATCGCCGAGATCAATGCGGCGCTCAGTATTCCGGTGATTGCCAACGGTGAGGTCTGGACGCTGGCGGACTACCACCGCTGCCGTGCGGTCTCGGGCAGCACCCAGGTGATGATTGGCCGGGGATTGTTGGCCCGGCCGGATCTGGCGCGCCAGATCAAGGCCGACCTGGCGGGGGAAGACTATATCCCCATGCCCTGGTCTGAAGTCTGCCAGCTGCTGCACGGCTACTACCGGCAGAGCCAACCGCTCTACCCCACCAAGTTTGGGGGCAACCGGATCAAACAGTGGTTGATGTATTTACAGCGCAGTTACCCGGAAGCGGCGCATTTTTTTGAAAGCATCAAGCGCGAGCGGGAGCCCGCGGCATTTGAGGCGGCGTTTTTGGCGGCAGCGGGCTGATTTCGTGCCGTTTTTGAGGGTTGGGTGGTGGGTTTGTTCGATTGAGGGATATTTTTGTCGGATTACGGCTGCGCCTAATCCGACCTACGGGAAAGATTGTGCCGTTTTTGTCGGATTACGCCCTGCGGGCTAATCCGACCTACTGGGAGCAGCGTGCCATTGTTCGAGTAGGTCGGATTAGGCACAGCCGTAATCCGACAATGAGGCACCCAACCCCCAAACCAAACCGCCATCGTCCGCGTAGGTCGGATTAGCCCAAAGGGCGTAATCCGACACCTGAGGCACCTAACCCGAACAACCTCACCGAAGGTTATTGCGCCGCTCCAAACGCGGCTCTGTCACCGGCATAAAACGCCCCTCGCGATCACGACCAATGGCCTGGGTCGAACCAAAATCCCCCAACTCGCGAAGGGTATGCCCCTTGGCCTCCAACGCCTCGCGCACAGCGTCCGGCTGGATCGGCTCCAGAAACACCGCATCCGGGCGCCACTGGTGGTGCAGACGCGGCGCTGATACCGCCTCGAGCAACGGCATGCCCAATTCAAGATGGTTTATTAGCGTCTGGGCCACTTGGGTAATAATGGTCGGCCCACCGGCAGCGCCCAGGGTCAGCACCACGTCACCGTCAAAATCCAGCACCAGGGTCGGGCTCATACTCGACAGGGGCCGCTTGCCCGGCTCGATCCGGTTGGCCTCAGCGCCAATCAGACCGTAGATATTGGGCTCCCCCGGCTGGGCCGAGAAATCGTCCATCTGGTTGTTCAACACAATCCCGGTCCCGGGCACGATCACCTTGGCACCAAAGTTGGTATTGACCGTGGAGGTGATCGCCACCCAGTTGCCCTCGTCATCCGCCGCGGCAATATGGGTGGTGTGCTTGCCAAAGAGCGCATCCTCATAGTCTGGCGGCAAGCTGTGCCCGCCCACATCCAAGGCCCGATCGAGGCTGATTCGCCCCGCCAACTGGCGCGCGTAGTCACCGCTCACCAAGCCCAGGGGCACATCGGCAAAGGCCGGGTCACCCAACCAGTAGGCCCGATCGGCGAAGGCGAGCTTCATGGCCTCGGCGATCAGATGCTGGCGCTCGGTCTCGGACCTTTCAGAAAGATCAAAATGCTCAAGAATATTGAGTATCTGGGCCACATGCACACCGCCCGAACTGGGCGGCGGAAAGCCCACCACCTGATGACCGGCGTACTCACTGATCACCGGCGTCGGGTGTTCGAGAGAATAATCGGCAAAGTCCTGCACGGTGACAATCCCGCCGTTGGCCTTCATCCAGGCATCGACCTCGCGGGCAAAGGCGCCCTTGTAGAACCAGTCAATGCCCTGCTCGGCAATCTGGCGGTAGCTGCGTGCCAGGTCCCGCTGAATCAGGCGGTGGCCCTCGAGCCAGGGCTGCCCTTCGTCATCCAGTAACACCTCGGCACTGCCCGGAAAGCGCGCCAGCGTATCGGCGTGGCGGGACAAGCGCTGGGCGAAAACGCCATCGATCGCAAAGCCCTGTTCAGCCAGATCGGCGGCCGGACGTAACAGTTGCGCGAGCGTGCGCTTGCCGCCCTGAGCGAGCATATAGTCGAACGCCTTGAGCGAACCGGGCACGGCCACCGCCAGCGCGCCGGTGCGGGCGAGATCACTGTCCACCTCGCCCTCACGCACATACATATTGCGGTGCGCCGCGGCTGGCGCCACATCACGGCCGTCGATGGCTTCTACCCGGCCATCGGCCCAGCGCACCAGGACAAAAGCGCCTCCGCCGATGCCGGAGTTGTGACTGTCCACGACGCCCAGGGTCAGGGCTGCGGCCACCGCTGCATCGACGGCATTACCGCCGTCGGCGAGGGCTCTCAGCCCGGCCTCGGTGGCGCGCGGGTGAACAGTGGCCACCGCCGCCTTGCCATCGTCGGTGACGCGCGCGTAGTCGCTCAGCGCCGCCTGCGCGGGCAACGCCAGTATCAATATAAGGGCCGCTACACAGCCTCGTATCATGGCTCGCATGCCGGTTTTACCTCGAAGTACGATAAAGCCCACAGCCCACGAAGGGTGCAGACTCATATTATGGTGGGTATTTTCGATTATGGGCAGCACCTTACCATTGCGGTGCAATTGTCGCCATTCGGGGCATTGCAATCCTGCCGCTTTTGCGGAAAGCTTGCACCCCTGCACAAGCAACCCCAGTGAGACCCATGGCAAAAGCAAAACTCAACAAAGGCTCGTCGGGCCAGAACCGCAAGGCCAGCGAACAACTGATCGACAAGTACCGGCAAAAGCCGGATATCATTGAAACCGACAGTGGCCTGCTCTACCGGGTGATCGAGCCGGGTAGCGGCTTGAGCCCCACGATGGCCGACAGCGTCACCGTTCACCAACGCATCCACACCGTGAACGGCAAGGTGGTGGGCGACACCTATCAGGAAGGTCGACCGGACAGTTTTGCGTTGAAGGAAGCCATTCCCGGCATTCAGGAGGCGCTGCAACTGTTTCAGGAAGGTGGGCGCTATGAAGTGGTGGTGCCGGCAGAACTGGCCTGGGGAAAAAAGGGCGTGGGCAACAAAATCGGGCCCAACGCCCTTTTGGTCTTTGACTTACGCTTGGTGAGTGTCGAGTTTTAGAGCGTCAGCGGTTCGCCATTGAGCGATACCGACACCAGATCCATCTCGCCCACATTTTCCAGGACACCTAGGCTTTCGGCCCGCTTGATGGTGACATCGTGCAGGCTCACCCCGGTGATCGGTGCCCGTTCAAAGCCGCGCAACTCGAATACCCGACGGGCGTTCTCCACCACCATATTGCTGACGTGCAGGTTGCGCACCTCGGGCAGGAAATCTCCCTTGTCACCCTCTTCGTAATAGAAGTTGATCACAAACACATCGCGCACTTCACCGATCACCATATCGCGAATGGCGACATTCTCGATCAGGCCGCCCCGGACCGAGTTGGTTTTCATGCGAATGGCGCGATCCAGAGACGGGCTGCTCATGTAACAACGGCGGGCAAAAATATTGCGCGCACCGCCAGAAATTTCGCTTCCGATCACGACACCGCCGTGGCCGGCTCTCATCTGACAATCCTGAATCACGATATTCTGGATCGGCGTCGCCAGGCGCCGGCCATCGGCGTTGCGGCCGGATTTCAGGGCGATACAGTCATCCCCGGTATCAAACAGGCAGTTCTCGATCAGCACCCGGTTGCAGGACTCGGGGTCGCAACCGTCGGAGTTGGGGCCGTGGCTGATGCACTGGACACCGCGCACAATCACATCCTCGGACAGCACCGGGTTGAGCAGCCAGTGGGGGGAATTGCGAATGGTCACGCCTTCGATCAGCACGCGCTTGCAATTGTACGGCTGAATAAATGGCGGACGCAGGTAGTTGGTCTCAAACACGCGTTCCTCAACCGGTACGCCCGCTTCGGCCATGTCAAACAGGGGCGTGCGGGTGTTGACCTGGTTGACCACCGGGTCTACCGGCCACTGGGCGCGACTCCAGCGACCCTTCCAGGGCCACCAGACGGTGTTGGTGCCATTGCCTTCGAGCACGCCGGTACCGGTGATAGCGATGTTTTCCTGCCCGTAAGCGTAAATCAACGGGGAGAAACCCATCAGCTCCACCCCTTCCCAACGCGTCAGCACATACGGGCGGTAGCGGTCCGGATCGGTGTAGAAAGACAGGATGGCGTCTTCGGACACGTGCAGGTTGACGTTGGATTTAAGGTGAATCGGGCCGGTATTGAAGGTCCCGGCAGGAATGACTACCCGGCCGCCGCCCGCTGCGGCGCAGGCGGCAATGGCATCGGCAATGGGTTGGGTATTGTCGGTGTCACCGTCGCCGCGGCCGCCAAAATCGGTGACCGGGAAGTCCCGCTCGGGAAAGTCGGTCAGCGCGATATGGGCAATGATGTCATCGGCTTGCTGCCACAAGGCTTCATCCTCCGCGACATAGTCCGGCGTGCGTGCCGGTGATTGGGTACAGCCAGCAACGGGCAATAAGCCCACAGCACAGGAAGACAGGCCCATCAGCTTGAGGCTGTCGCGCTTGGTGATATCGATCATGGTCGGGTCTCGTTGGTTGATAAAGTCAGGTCATTGGTTGGCGTTGACGCCTTATTGCCCCGTGTGCGCGGGGTTTGCGGCGCCTATAATCCCCCAAAGCCCGACCGGGCTCAAGTATTATCGGACCGCAACGTCCGCCCGCGCCTTGGCTTTATCGCTCAACAGAATGCCCAACCAGCGGGTGTGCGGACTGGATTCCAGTGCGAGCTTCACGATCATGGTCAACAGAATCGACAACAACATCCCCACCGGGCCGAACACCCAGCCCCACACCAACAAGGACACCAGTACCACCACCGGTGACAAGCCCAGAGTCTGCCCCATCAGGCGCGGCTCAAGGACACTGCCGATCAGAACATTGGGCACCGCGTAGATCACAACCACCACCAACGCCTCCACCGTACCGAGCCCCAACAAAGCGATCAGCACCGCCGGAATAGCCGCAATAATCGAACCGATGGTGGGAATAAAGTTGAGCAACCCGGCGAGGATGCCCCAGAGAATGGCGAAGTCCACACCCAGCCACAACAGCCCGATCCCGACAATAAGTCCGGTGGCGACACTGGCGGTGGTTTTGATCACCAGGTAGCGGTTGACCGAGCGCAGAAAACGGCGCGCCCGCACCCGAGCCCGACGGTTGCTTGGAAAAGCCGCATTCAACTTGCCCGGCAAAGTGCGCTCTTCCAATAGAATAAACATGAACGCCAGCAGGACAAAAAACAGCGACGCCGTAAACTGACCGATACCCCCGGCCAGGCGCCGAGCGATATCCGTGATGGTGCCCATATCCGGCACCGGAAAATCCTGGGGCACCATGTCCTCAGGTAAGCCTGAAGAGCGCAACACCCCCTGCACCGACGCGAACAGTTCAGCCAGGCGCTGCTGATAAAAAGGCGCCTGGC
Source organism: Marinimicrobium alkaliphilum (assembly GCF_003259155.1). Taxonomy (GTDB): domain Bacteria; phylum Pseudomonadota; class Gammaproteobacteria; order Pseudomonadales; family Cellvibrionaceae; genus Marinimicrobium_A; species Marinimicrobium_A alkaliphilum. Next base: position 200,508 of record NZ_QGMQ01000001.1, on the reverse strand, counting down.
TGGCCAGATCCTCAGCCGCACTCTTGAGCGCCAGAAATACCAGAAACAATGACAGCCCCACACCGACAAACAACAACACCATGGCAAGCGGCCCCGGCACGCCCTTGCGCTGCATCCAGGCCAGCGGCGGGGCCGAGATGATCGCCAGAAACGCTGCCAGTAAAAACGGGGTAATGATGTGGCTGATGGCTTTGAAGCCCGCCAGGATGATTACCAGAGCGGCGAGGCCGAAGAGCCAGAGGAAGGCGCGATCGAAGGTCATTTTGGGAAGGTCCTTGTTGTGTTTTTCCACCGAGTGCGGAGAGGATAGCTTAGCGCACATCCTGTGCGCCACCCTGCGGGCGCCTTCGGCGGGCCAAATCGCTCCCGGCGATTTGTCGAACCTGCGGAGGTTCTCACCTGCCCGCCGAGCGCACATAAAAAAACCCCGCCTCTTGCGAGGCAGGGTTTTTGTATGTGGCGCACTCGGGAGGATTCGAACCTCCGACCGCTCGGTTCGTAGCCGAGTACTCTATCCAGCTGAGCTACGAGTGCGTTGTCAACGGGGGCGAATATTATTGATAAGTGCCGGATACGTCAAGCATTTTTTCGGATTTTTTTGATGTCAGGTGCCTCAGGTGTCGGATTACGGCTGCGCCTAATCCGACCTACTCGAACAATGGCACGGCGTTTCCAGTAGGTCGGATTAGCCCGCAGGGCGTAATCCGACAGTTCGCGCTGTTCTTGCTCTTGGGCGGCATTTCGGCCGTGCAAAACGGCTGTCCCGGCGGCACGAGGGGGGGATATACCAGAGCACATCCGTGTGCTCTGCCCTTCGGTGCGAGGGATTCACTCGGGCCATCCATGGCCCTCGCCCTTCGGGCGGCCTTCGGCCGTGCAAAACGGCTGTCCCGGCGGCACGAGGGGGGATATACCAGAGCACATCCGTGTGCTCTGCCCTTCGGGCGCCTGCGGCGGTACCGATCGCTCCTGGCGATCGGTCGAACAAGGGTTTGAACCACATCATCCCTCACCGCCATATACGAAAAAACCCGGCAGTTGCCGGGTTTTTTTGTATATGGCGGTGAGGGAGGGATTCGAACCCTCGATACCTTTCGGTATACACACTTTCCAGGCGTGCGCCTTCAGCCACTCGGCCACCTCACCAATAAAATCGTCTTTCCTGTGCTCTTACTTTATCGTACTTGGATGGAGGCACCCGCCAGCGTGCGCGTTACCGCCCCTTCGGGCGTTGCCTTCGGCTCAGCCACTCGGCCACCTCACCAATAAAATCGTCTTTCCTGTGCTCTTACTCTATCGTACTTGGATGGAGGCACCCGCCAGCGTGCGCGTTACCGCCCCTTCGGGCGTTGCCTTCGGCTCAGCCACTCGGCCACCTCACCAAATTTCACGCAATCACGGGTTGCGCGAGGGGGCGTAATGTACACAAACATGGACTCGAACGCAACGCTCTAGCGGGGCCAGGGTTTAAAAAAGTCGTCTGTCGCCAGTAGCTTGGAGTCGGCGGGAGTGCCTGCGGGGGTGCCCAGGTAGAGGAAGCCGACGATCCGCTCATGCTCACCCAGACCCAGGCGGCGCATGACGCCGGGGTGGTAGGCGAGCGGGCCGGTGCGCCAGAAGGCCCCGACATCGAGCGCGTAGGCGGCATTGAGCATATTCTGGACGGCGGCGCCGGCGGAAATCAGTTGCTCGGATTCAGGGACTTTGGGGTGTTCTTGGCAACTCGCAATGGCAACCACCACCAGCGGAGCACGCGTGGGCATCCGGCGATAGGAGTCTTGTACCTCCTCCGGCAGGTCGGGGTCAGCTTCGAGCGCCGCATCCGCATAAGCCTGTCCAAGCGCCGCGAGGCCGTCACCTTCAACCACGAGAAAGCGCCAGGGCTTGAGATTGCCATGGTCGGCGGCGCGCAAAGCAGCGGTAAAGATGGCGTCACGCTGGCGGGCGTCGGGCGCGGGTGCGCTCAACTTGCCGATCGAACGGCGGTTGTGCAGCATCTCAATCGCGTTCATAAATCCCCCAAAGTAAAAATGAGCAGAAAATCATAGCATAGCCAAGCATAGACTTTTGCGGCAAAAGAACGTCTAATGTTCGCTATAACAATCACGACGTCCATCAGGGCGCAGACACGGGCAGCCTCGGAGTAGGGCCCCGACCGAGCATACAAAGGCAGATGATAAAGGTGTAAACCAATGACCGCGTCAATTCCCAGTGCGGAGTTAAGTACCGGCACACCCCTACAGCAATTCTATTTTCGTGCGCTTATCAGTTTTGCCGCCGCGGGTACCCTGGCGGCTCATATGGGTCTGCAAACGGTTGACCCACTGTATATCGGGGTTATCTTAACCCTGCTCACCTATACCGCCATCTCCTACCGGTTCGCCAATCGTCGCCAGGACGCGCGCATCAATCGCTGGCTCGCCTATATCGACGCGGGCCTGATTGGCGTCGTCATCAGCCTGACACACTTCAGTCTCTTGCCCACTATTCTGTTCCTGGTGATGGTGCAGTTCAATGCGCTGCTCAGTGGCGGCATGCGCCGATGGATACAGGACAACATTGCCTGCGCTGCCGGCATTATGCTGAGCATGCTGTTCCACACGCCGGAATGGGTCTTCAGCAGCAGCGTCCAGATCAGCGCCGCCAGCCTGGTAGGCATCAGTGCCTACTTTCTGATTTACGCCGTGTATATGCACCAGCGCATTCACCAACTCAACGGTGCCAAGGAGGCGCTCGAAGAGCAGGAGAAGTGGCACAAGATCCGTGCTTACAAACTGTCGCGCTATCTACCGCCACCGGTCTGGAAGGCGGTCACTAAAGGCGACGAAAGTACGCTCCAAACCGAGCGCAAAAAAATTACAGTGTTCTTTTCCGACATCAAGGATTTTAGCGAGCTGTCGGAAGAGATGGAGGCCGAAGCCCTGACCGAGCTGCTCAACCACTACTTGACCGAGATGTCCAAAATCGTGACTCAATTTGGAGGCACGATCGACAAGTTTATGGGCGATGGCATGATGGTGCTGTTTGGCGACGGCCCCAGTCAGGGCGTCAAATCAGATTGCGTGCGCTGTCTTTCCATGGCCATCACCATGCGCAAACGGATGCGCTCGCTACAGCAGGAATGGCACAATCAGGGCATCAAACGGCCGCTTCAGGTGCGCATGGGTATCAATACCGGCTATTGCACCATCGGCACTTTCGGTACCACCAGCCATTTGAACTACACCGCCCTGGGCACCCATGTGAATCTGGGCAGTCGACTTGAATCCGCCGCTGAGCCCAACGAAATTCTGATCTCCCACGAGACCTGGTCACTGGTGAAAGACGTGGTGATGTGTCGGGATAAGGGCGAGATTCGGGTGAAGGGCTTCAGCCACCCGATCAAAGTCTATCAGGTGGCGGATTTCCGCCGGGACCTGGGCAGCAGCAAAAGTTACATGGAGGAGCACACCGAAGGCTTTTCCATGTACCTCGACCTGGAGAAAATCCGCAACTACGACAAAACCAAGGTCATGCAGGCGTTACGTCAGGCCGCAGAGCAGATCAAGGACAAGGTGCACTGAGCCCTATTGGCGCACCAGACGCACGGCACTGGGCAAACCCTTCCCGGTACTGCGCCAGGGGTTGATATCCAAACCGCCCCGGCGGGTGTAGCGCGCGTAGACGCTCAGCGCCTCCGGCTCGCACCGGGCCATGATGTCGGTAAACATTCGTTCGACACAGTGCTCGTGAAAGTCCTGATGCTCCCGAAAAGACACGATATATTTGAGCAACCCTTCGTGGTCGATGGGCTGGCCTCGGTAGTCGATGCGCACCGTCGCCCAATCCGGCTGACCGGTCACCGGACAGTTGGATTTGAGCAGGTGACTGTAGAGGGTTTCATTCACGTCTTCTTCGTCCTTGACGCGCAGAAATGACGGCTGCGGCGTATAGGCCTCGACGCTGATCGGCAGCTCATCCAGGCACTCGCCCTGCCACACCCCCTGAATACCTGGCCCGGTCTGCTCCAGGCTGAACAGCTGCACCGCCACCGGCGCACCCGCCGCCGCGCTCAAATCACGCACCAACCGGTTCGCCAGCTCGTCGCGCCCGGCCAGCGGCGTCTGATTAAAGGAGTTCAGGTAGAGCTTGAAAGACTTGGACTCAATGATATTCGGGCTGTCGATGGGGATGTGGAACTCACCCCAAGCGACCCAGGGCTTGCCCCGATGATCCAGCCAGGACAGCTCATAGGCGGTCCAGATATCGACGCCCTTGAACGGCAGTTTGTCGCCGATGCCCAAGTGCGCGCGCGACTCCGCGCGCGGTACCGGATACAACAACTCCGGCGCGTAGTGCGTGACGTAGGCGGTGCTTTGGCCGAGCAGGCTTTTGTCGATATGGCTCATTCAAGTGTTCCTCTTAGCTGCGCAGACGCTTGCCGCTATTGAGCAGGTGCAGCGCCACCGCAAAGAGCGCAATCACACAGACTACCAGACCAACAAGCGCTCCGACGATGTTCACATCAGACACCCCAAGCATCCCGTAGCGGAAGGTGTTGACCATGTAGAGCACCGGATTGAACAGGGACACCCCCTGCCAGAAGTCCGACAACAGCTCGATGGAGTAAAACACACCTCCCAGATAGGTCAGCGGCGTCAGCACAAAGGTAGGCACGATGGAAATATCGTCAAAGGTGTTGGCAAAGACCGCATTGATAAAGCCCGCCAGAGTAAACAGCATCGAGGTCAGAAAGACGATGGCTACCGTGATGGTCCAACTGTGCATGGGGAAATCGGTAAACGCCAGGGCCAGGCAGGTCACCACAATACCCACCAGCAACCCGCGACACATGCTGCCGATGCAGTAGCCCAGCAGGATGACGTAGCCCGGCGTCGGCGACACCAACAGCTCTTCAATACTGCGCTGAAACTTGGCACTGAAGAAGGAGGACACCACGTTCGAGTAGGAGTTGGTGATAATGGCCATCATGATCAGACCCGGCACCACGAACTGGATGTAATCAAAGCCGCCCATCTCGCCAATCCGGCTGCCGATCAGCTTCCCAAAAATCACAAAATAGAGCGCCATGGTGATTGCCGGGGGCAGCAGGGTTTGCACCCAGATGCGGGTAAAGCGGCGAATCTCCTTGCGCACGATGGTGCTGAATGCGACCCACTGTTCACTCGGACTCACTGTGCAGCCTCCTTGTTTTCCGGCTTATTGGCATTGACCATGGCGACAAACAACTCCTCGAGTCGGTTGGCTTTGTTGCGCATGCTCACCACTCTGATATCTTGCGCCGACAACTGGTCAAACACCCCGTTAAGGGATTGGCCTTTTTCAATTTCCACCTCGAAACAGCGCTCGTCCACCTGTTTAACCGGCAGCCCTTCCAGCGCGGGTGGCTGGGCCAGCGGTTCGGCGGCATCAAATACAAACACTTCTTTATTCAGCTCCTGCAGCAAGCTGCGCACGCCGGTGTTTTTGATAATGCGCCCTTCGTCAATGATGGCCACGTTCCGGCACAGGCTCTCGGCCTCTTCCAGGTAATGAGTGGTGAGAATGATGGTGGTACCCGCCGCGTTGATTTCACGCAGAAAGTCCCACATGGAGCGGCGCAGCTCGATATCCACACCCGCCGTGGGTTCGTCCAGGATCAGCAGTTTGGGCTCGTGCACCAGGGCGCGGGCAATCATCAGGCGGCGCTTCATGCCGCCAGAGAGCATGCGCGCGGGCTGGCTGCGCTTGTCCCACAAGCTCAGGCGCTTGAGGTATTTGTCCACCTGGATACGGGCCTTTGCCGGCGGCAGCCCGTAGAAGCCCGCCTGCTGCATCAGAATATCTTCAACTTTCTCGAACTGGCTGAAGTTGAATTCCTGCGGGACCACACCGAGAAATTTCTTGGCGCCGGAAAAATCCTGATCAATATCCTTGCCGAAAATGGACACTTCGCCCGAGGTTTTGCGCACCAGGGAACAGATCACACCAATCGTGGTGGACTTGCCCGCACCGTTGGGGCCAAGCAGCGCAAAGAAGTCGCCGGGCTGCACTTCGAGGGAAATACCCTGGAGCGCCACAAAATCGTTGCCGTACACCTTGTGCAGGTTTTTTATTGCCAGCGCAGCTGTCATAATACCTCTCACGTGAATTTTCGATGAATAATAAGGCCAGCGGGGCCGCCCCTATGTCAACTGAATCCCTATACGACCCCAGCACCGAACAGGACGCCCTCTATCAGCAATATCATTTGCGTCTGACCGGCGATCTGATTCTTCAAATCCAGCAACAACCGCCCTTTATTCTGGATACCTGCGAGGAAACCGACCTCACTTTTCTGGCTCGGCTGGAAGCGCTGCCCGGTAAAGCCTCTGACGGCGACTTTCAGTTTGAGGGTCAGCAGTTGCTGTGCCGGATCATCACGGCTTATCCGCACCTGACGCCCCTGATCCACCGGGATTTACTGTGGTTTTTTGGCGGGGACTGCCTGCATTATATGCCAGATGAGGAAATCGCCCGTTATCAGTTGTTGGATGAGCGCCGGGCCGAGGCCCAGGCGGCCGGTAGAGCCTTTTCCTACAGCGATGAGCGCGCCAAGATTTTGGGATTCCATTGATACCCCAGGGTCGCATTCTTTGGGGGCAGGTGCCTCAGTGTCGGATTACGCCCTACGGGCTAATCCGACCTACGCGAACAATGCCACCCAGTTTCAAGTAGGTCGGATTAGCCCAAAGGGCGTAATCCGACAAAAAAAACCACCCAATTCCCCGTAGGGCGTAATCCGACAAAAAAACCACCCAATTTCAAGTAGGTCGGATTAGGCGCAGCCGTAATCCGACAAAAACGCGCCAACGTCTCTATCCCTACCATCCAGACATAAAAAAACCGGCCTTGGGCCGGTTTTTTTGGAATTTGGAGCGGGAAACGAGGCTCGAACTCGCGACCCCAACCTTGGCAAGGTTGTGCTCTACCACTGAGCTATTCCCGCTTTTTGCAGAGGTGCTACCTCTCACAGGCCCGCTATTCTACTGATAAACGCGCCGAGGTCAAGCACCTATTCTTCCCCCAGCAGCGCTTCGATCTCCGGCACCAGAGCCTCGGCCAACAGGTTGTAGCCATAAGCTTCAGGATGCAGCAGGTCAGGCATCACACTCGGACTCAAAATCCCCTGCCGATCCAGAAAGATGGCATTCAAATCCCGGTAAAAAACCCGCTGTTCATCACCGAACTGGCGAATCCGGGCATTGATCAGGTCATTGTTGCGCCGCTCTGCATCGTCCGGCCCCTCGCCGCGCGGGAATATCGCCAGCAGCAATACTTTGGTCTCCGGCAGGCGCTGGTGCAGCTCAGTCAAAATTGCCTCTATGCCCTCAGCCACGCGGGCCGGGTGATCCCGGCGATGCCCGGTGTTATTGGTGCCGATCATCAACACCACCAGGGCCGGATCAATGGTGTCCACCTGCCCTTCGCGCAGGCGCCACAGGACGTTTTCCGTGCGGTCTCCGCTGAATCCCAGATTGAGGGTTTGCCACTGGCCAAAATGTGCCTCGAAAACCTCGCGCCCGGCCTCGTCCCAGCCTTGAGTGATGGAGTCGCCCAGGAACACGATCTCCGGGTCGTTATCGGCGGCCTCCGCCAATTTGGCCCGATGGCGCGGCAGCCACCAGCTTTCAGCCCAAAAGGTCTGCAAGGGCTCGGGCGTTACGGCCGCGGTATTGGGGTTCGGACAAGGCAGTTCAAGGGCGTCATCGGGTGGGTCTGTGTGCATGGTGATAGATCCAACAGTGAGGTTACCGGAGCCTCCCAGGCCAATGCGCAGAGGTGTGGTCGATGCAAGAAAGTGATCCGTTGGGTGAATCACGCAATGCATGGGCAGAAACACCGCCTGCTCCCCTTGGCCAGCCAGGCTCGCCAGCGCCGACTCGATAGACACCCGGCGTTCGACGCCCCCTGGGGCCAGTAATGCGAGGTCAACGCCGCCAAAGGTAAATGGCTCCAGCTCAACGGTAAACCCGAAGCCTCCCCGGCGGTAGGGCTCCAGCAGCACCGGCGCGTGCAGATCGAACTGAACCCCCGCTCCCCACGCCTGATGCCAGCGCAGCGCCAGGCGCTCGCCGTCGCGCTCCCAGCGCAGGTAGCGCTCATCGTCCCCCAGCTGACCCTGCTCCGCCGCATCAGCCTGGTCACCCAGAAAATGCAGCCGCTCAAGGCTGCCATCACCGGGCAGCAGTTGCCGCTTTGGGTCAGAGGCGGTAATGTGTTCGTTACAACCACCTATAAATAGGCCGGACACCAGTGCAAACAGAGTCAATGGGCGCACGAGATATTCCTTATACATTATAGATTCGGGTCGAGGTTATCCGACGGGCAACAAATCTTGACGTTTGCCCGGTCGAAAGTCGGATAAATCTTATTTACAATCCGCGAATAAGCAGTTTAACGGATAATGATTGATATGGCACCGACTACCGCCTTCCTGGTGCAGTTGCTCAAAGACCGCGCCGACGAGAAACTTCTGTCATTTTGGCAGAACGCCCATGAAGAGTTGGCGAAAGGCGTTGACCGCTCTCGCTTTTCCGCCCTGATTTCCCTGGCCAGCCGCTATGCGAAACGCCACCCTCTGACGCTCGATCCGGCGCAATCCGCCCGCGCCCAAACCATGCTCCCCGGCTGGACGCCCGCGGCCTGGAACGAACTCGAGTTGCTGCGCGTCATTCTGGTACTGGCTCGCCCGGACCTGTCTTCAGACACCTTTGCCGAGGATTTTGAGACCCTGTTCCGCTTTGCCGACGAAGGCGAAACCTGCGCCCTGTACCGCAGCCTGCCCTTATTACCCGAAGGCGAACGCTTTGTCTGGCGCGCCGGTGAGGCCTGCCGCACCAACATGCTCAGCGTGTTTGAAGCCGTGGCCCTGGATTCGCCCTACCCGGTTACGCATTTTGACGATACCGCCTGGCGCCAGCTGGTTATCAAAGCCCTATTCCTGGATTGCAATCTCGCCCGAATCGCCGGGCTTGAACAGCGCCTGGACCCGGAGCTGACCCGCATGGCCCTGGATTGGGCCCAGGAGCGCAAAAGCGCCGGGCGCAACTACCACCTGGGCCTATGGCTCTGCCTCGGGCCCCACCACGGTGAACGGGTTCAGGCTCTGCTGAACGAGCACTGGCCCGATGCCACCCCTCTGGAGCGCCGCGCCATGGCGCTGGGCGCCGGGCGTGCTGGCCAGACCGAGTGGCTTACGGCTACCCTTGCCAACAGCGCTGACAAGACCGAACAGAGCCACTTGCGCCAAGGCGCCGAAGGCGGGTATGGTCAAAACGATTTTATGCCCGTGTTTGAGGCCGCCGCCCAATCCGACTGACTACAAGAGAGCGCACCATGCAGTACTTTGATCCGCATATCCACATGAGCAGCCGCACCACCGACGACTACCAGGCCATGGCCGACGCCGGCATCCGCGCGGTCATCGAGCCCGCGTTCTGGATGGGGCAGCCCCGTACCAATGTCGGCAGCTTTATCGACTATTTTGCCAGCCTGGTGGGCTGGGAGCGCTTTCGCGCAGCGCAGTTTGGTATCAGTCACTACTGCACCATCGGCGTCAATTCAAAAGAAGCCAACAATCTGCCACTGGCAAAGGAAGCATTGGAATTGCTACCTCAGTTCGCGCTGAAGGAAGGCGTAGTGGCTATCGGCGAAATCGGCTACGACGAGATGACCGACGCCGAAGAGTACGTCTATCAACGTCAACTGGAATTCGCCGTCGAACACGACATGGTGGTGATGGTACACACCCCGCACCGGGACAAGAAAAATGGCGTGTTGCGCTCGATCGCCGTGGCCCGTGAGATCGGCGTACCCATGGAAAAACTGGTGATCGATCACAACAACGAAGAGACTGTTAAAGACGTGCTCGACGCCGGTGCCTGGGCCGCGTTTACCATCTACCCGAACACCAAGATGGGCTCCGAACGCATGGCCGACGTGGTTCAACAATACGGACCCGAGCGCATCATCGTCGACAGCTCCGCCGACTGGGGCGTAAGCGACCCTCTCTCGGTGCCCAAGACCGCCAACCTGATGCGTAAGCGCGGCATCGATGAACGTGCTATTGAGCTCAGCTGCTGGCAAAATGCCCTGGATGCGTATGCGCAATCCGGACAGATTGACGTCGACGCCCTGCAACGGCCACTGGTGATCGATCAGCGCCAGACCTTCAACGACAACACGGTTCTGCGTGGGCAGAAGCCCCGCATTGACGACCCCGTCCCCAACTGAGAGCGATCGAACCAAGATGTGGCAGATTGATCAGGCGTTTACCATGCCGTACGCCTTCCCGGTGTGTTTTGACCGGGACACCTTCAACCCCGACAACACGACCCTCATCGACCAACTCACCCGCGCTGGCCACAAACGCCACCGGGTGTTGCCGGTGATCGACGATCAAGTACTTGCCGGCCATCCGCAGCTACTTGAGCGGCTGAGCGCCTATGCCGCCGCCCACGCCGAACACCTGGAGCTGATTGAACCGGCACTGATTGTGCGCGGCGGTGAAGTGTGCAAAAGCGACCCTAAAGAAGTGGACGAGTTTTACCAGCGCACCCAAACCGACCGAATCGATCGCCACAGCTTTGCTTTGGTAATCGGCGGCGGCGCGGTGATCGATGCCATGGGTTACGCGGCTGCCACCGCCCACCGGGGGATTCGCCTGATACGCATGCCCACCACGGTGCTCGCCCAGAATGATGCCGGCATCGGGGTCAAGAACGCGATCAACTTTCAGGGCCGCAAAAACTACCTGGGTACCTTCGCGCCCCCTTACGCTGTCATCAATGACTACGACCTGCTCAACAGCTTACCTGCCCGCGACCGTATCTGCGGCATCGCCGAGGCGATCAAGGTGGCACTGATTCGCGACGGCGCGTTTTTTCATTGGCTGCATGACGCCCGCGAGCGCCTGGCGCGTTTCGAGCCCGAGGCCATGGAGTACATGATTGCCCGCTGCGCGGAGCTGCACCTGGAACACATCCGTACCAGTGGCGACCCTTTTGAACAGGGCAGCGCCCGACCCCTGGATTTTGGTCACTGGGGCGCCCACCGGCTTGAAGAACTTTCGGATTCCGACTTGCGTCACGGCGAAGCGGTCGCCATCGGCATCGCCCTGGATACCCTATACTCCCACAGCCAGAGCATGATCGACGCGGGCCTGGTCCAACAGGTGCGCGAAACGCTCGAAGGCGTGGGCTTCAGCTTGCGCCACCCGGCTCTGGAAGCGCTCGATATCGACGCCGCTCTGCAGGGTTTCCGCGAGCACCTGGGGGGCGAGTTATGTATCACTTTGCTGCTTGAAGCCGGACGCGCGAAAGAGGTGGCGGAAATCGATCTGGAAGCCATGCACCGCTGCCGCCAGCAGTTGCTGGAGTCCCAATGGCCTCAGTGACGACACCCCTAACTTACTGCAGCAACATTCACCCGGGGGAATCCTGGGCCGATGTGATGCACAACCTCAACAGCCATGCGCTCGATGTTAAAAAGCGCCGGGGCGACGAGCGACCGCTGGCCTTGGGCCTGCGCATCGCCGGACAGGCAGCGGGCGAGATCGACGCAACCGCCATCGCCGACTTTCGCGCCTGGTGCAAAAAACACAACGCCTACCTGCTGACCATCAACGGCTTTCCGTTCGGCGCCTTTCACGATCAGCGGGTCAAAGAAAACGTCTATCTACCGGATTGGCGTGAACAACAGCGGGTGGATTACACCCAGGTGCTGGCCGACATCGCCACCCACCTGCAACCGGACGCCGATGCGATTTCCATCTCCACGGTACCGATCGCCTTCAAGCAAGGTTTCAACGACGAAGATTGGCCCCGGGTGTTCGACAACCTGCGTCAGGTACTCACGCACCTGGTCAACCTCTACGACAGCACCGGCATCAAGATTACCCTGGCCATAGAACCGGAACCCGGCTGCGTGCTGGAAACCACCGACGAAGTCATCGACTTTTTTACCCGCCTGCGCGCGCAACTGACCGACGACCAGAATGCCCATGTGGGTTTGTGCTTCGACTGCTGCCACCAGGCGGTAGAATTTGAACAACCGGCCGAATGCCTCGCACGCCTCGCCGAAGCGAACATTCCCATCGCCAAGGTGCAAGTCTCCAGTGCCCTACGCGCCACCACGCCGGAAGAAATCGAACACCTGCTGGACTTCGACGAACCGGTGTATCTGCACCAGGCCGTCGCGCGCACCGACACCAGCACACCGCTCGCACGCTTCGACGACCTGCCAGACTTCGCCGAATACCTCCGGACGGGCCACGCAGTCAGCGAGTGCCGCGTGCATTTTCACGTACCCATTTTTATCGAACACCTGGGCCCCTGCGGCACCACTCAGGATTTTCTGCGCGACTTTTTACCGCGCCTCGACCCCGACATTCCGCTGGAAGTAGAAACCTACAGTTTCGGCGTACTGCCCGCGGAACTGCGCACCGACTCGGTCGGCGCAAGCATCGCCCGAGAACTCGAATGGGTCGAAAACCTACTAGAGAGCCGCTGATTGAATCCACCCAAGCTCGACGGCCTCGGTTGCCGGTAACCCGTTCTGGACTGTCGCCGCCCCGGACGGGCGGCGTCAAGCCCCCATGGATGGGTTCACGGCGTGTCCAGAACGGGTTACCGGCAACCGAGGCACCACCGAACTCGATTCAAGCAGCGGCTCCCAAACCCGAAGTCAAAACTCAAGAAGAGCTTTTCTATGCATAGAACTGCCGTTATCAACGTTGTTGGCCTGACCCAGTCCCTACTGGGCGACCATACGCCAAACCTGAACCGCCTCAAAACCGGCTGCACCGACATCAAACCGGTCACCCCGGCCGTCACCTGCGCCGCCCAGGCCACCTACCTCACCGGGCGCCTGCCCCGGGAACACGGCATCGTCGCCAACGGTTGGTACTTCCGGGATTTGAACGAAGTCTGGCTCTGGCGCCAGAGCAACCAACTGATACAGGCGCCCAAAATCTGGCATCTGGCCAAGGCCCGCGACCCCGAGTTTACCTGCAGCAACACCTTCTGGTGGTACGCCATGGCCACCGACGCGGACTTCACCCTGACCCCGCGCCCGCTTTATCTGGCCGACGGTAAAAAACTGCCCGACTGCTACACCAGCCCGCTGTCACTGCGCGACACCCTTACAGAAAAGCTGGGCACCTTTCCGCTGTTCAACTTCTGGGGGCCGGCCACCAGCATCAAATCCAGTCGCTGGATTGCCGACGCCGCCAAACATGTGGAAGAGGAACACCAACCCAGCCTGCAACTCATTTATCTGCCGCATCTGGACTATGTGCTTCAACGCGAAGGGCCCGACGGTGATATCGGCAAGGACCTAGAAGAAATCGATGCGCTGGTGGGCGAGTTGCTGGACTTCTTTGAGGCCCGGGACTGCCGGGTCATGCTGCTGTCCGAATACGGTATCCAGGCCGTCGATCACGCCATTCACCCGAATCGGATTCTGCGCGATGCCGGTATGCTGTCACTCAAGGTGGACCTCGGGCGCGAGTACCTGGACTTCCACACCTGCCGCGCGTTTGCGGTAGCCGACCATCAGATCGCTCATCTGTATATTCACAATCCGGCGGACATTCCCGAGGTGCGGGCTCTGTTCGAGAACCAGCCGGGCATCGACCGGGTGCTGGATAAAACCCAGCAGGCGGAATTTGGGCTGGATCACGAACGCAGCGGCGAGCTGGTGTTACTGGCCAAGGCGCGCAACTGGTTTACCTACTACTACTGGAACGACACCGCGCGCCAGCCCGAGTTTGCCCACATGGTGGAGATCCACCGCAAGCCCGGCTACGATCCCTGCGAGCTGTTTGTGGACCCGACCCTGCGCTTCCCGAAACTCAAGGTCATCAAAATCCTGGCCCGGAAAAAACTCGGCTTCCGCTACACCATGGACATGATCGCCGTGCAGCCCGACCTGGTCAAAGGCTCCCACGGTGTCAGCGATGGCTCGCCGGAAACCCTACCGGTATTGATGAGCACCGACCCGCATCTGCTGCCGCAGGGACCCGTGGCGGCGACAGACATTTGCGGCCTGATGCTCAAGCATCTGTTTGACGAGTGATGCCCATGCCCCGACTGAAAACTCTGCTGACCCTGTGCCGGGTCAGCAACCTGCCCACGGTCTGGATGAACATCCTCTGCGCCGCCGCGCTTGCGGGCGCACTCATTGATCACCCGGGTGGCCTGGCACTGGTGCTGATTGCGGTCTCGGCCTTCTACGCCGCCGGTATGAGCTTCAACGACTATTGCGATCGCCACTGGGATGCCGAGCGCCAACCCTTCCGTCCGATCCCCTCCGGGCGGATTGGGGCGCGCACGGCACTGCGGATTACACTGGGATTGTTTGCCTTGGGGTTTGTCTGTCTGTACCTGGCACCGCACCCGCGTGCGCCCCTGGCGGGCGCCGCACTGGTCGGCGTGATTCTGCTCTACGACTGGCTCCACAAGCGCCACTGGGCCACTGTCGGCCTGATGGCCCTGACCCGGCTGGGGGTCTATCTGGTCGCCGCCGTAGCCCTGACCGGGGAGATACCCGCGCTGGTCTGGCTGGTAGGTGCCCTGCAAGGGCTCTATACCCTCGCAGTCACCGCTGTAGCGCGCTGGGAGAACCATCGCATCCGACCCTACCCCTTTCCTGTCATCCCCTGGATGATCGCCGCCATGGGCCTCCTGGACGGCCTGGTGCTCGCCATCGCCCTCCATCCCGCCTGGCTGCTTGCGGGCGTGGCCGTCACCTTACTCACCCGCCTGAGCCAACGCTACGTCCGCGGCGATTAGAACCAACGACTCCAAAAAAAAACCGCTGCGGGCGAAGCCTGCAGCGGTTTTGAAAAGTGGCGTCCCCTAGGGGAGTCGAACCCCTGTTACCGCCGTGAAAGGGCGGTGTCCTAGGCCACTAGACGAAGGGGACTAAAACTGTCATCGACCACCGATCTCGCACCAACTCATACGAGATCCGAAGCCAAAAAAATATGGAGCGGGAAACGAGGCTCGAACTCGCGACCCCAACCTTGGCAAGGTTGTGCTCTACCACTGAGCTATTCCCGCAATGGCGTCCCCTAGGGGAGTCGAACCCCTGTTACCGCCGTGAAAGGGCGGTGTCCTAGGCCACTAGACGAAGGGGACCCTGGACCTCCTGGACGACATCGCCGTCAGAAGTGGGGCGCATTTTAGGTAGGGGCGGGTCAGCTGTCAACACTTTTATTGGATTTTTATGTCTGAAACAACAACCACTTAGCAACACTGCCCCAGGGCAGGTATCATGACTGGGTCAGCGGAAGTCGAGAGTGATATACTCAGGATTGGGTTAACTAGGGCAGCGGCCACGCTACTGCCAACGCCAACCATAAAAACACCGTGTGGACTATGCCGACTATTCTAATTGTCAGTGCCATCGTACTTCTGGTGATCGCACTGGTCAGTTACGCGATTATCAATGAAGCGCTGGAAAAGCGCCGCAAACAGCGTAAACGCCTGCTGACCGCACTCAGCCAGCGCCAGCGTATGTTCCACGATATGCTGACCACCTTCCCCAGCGGCTTCCTGCCCAAAGAACTGCACAATCTGGTTTGCCGGGTACTGCTCGACACCGCCGAACACCTGAGCCGGCTGGAACCCAAGAATGCCACTCATCTGGAAGCCTACCGCAATTACAGCGAGCAGCTGGAAGCCAGTCACAATCGCCCTGCGACGGCGGTCGGTCGCCTGGAAAGCGCTAACCAGGCCAATGGCGTGCGCAAGCAGCTCCAGGAGCTGTACCGTTATGTGATTCAGCAGTCCGAGCTGGGGCATTTCAACAAGGTGCAAACCCAGGCTTACCGGGAGCAGATCAAGCGCCTGGCGCTACAGATGTCGGTCGAAACCTACGCACTCCAGGCTCGCCAGGCGCAGCAGTTGGGCAAGTTTCGCCTGGCCATCCACTACTACACCCTGGCGCGCAAACTGCTGTTCCGCGAAGATGTGAACCACGATTTCCAGAAGCAGATCGCCGACTACGACACGCGCATCAAAACCCTGGAGAAACAGGCCAGAGAGCTGGCCGATCACGGCGGCGAACCCAAGGACAGCAAAGTCGCCGCCATGGACAGCGAGGCCCAGAAAGAATGGGAGCGACTCGGCGAAGAGGAGGCCAAGTGGAAAAAGAAAAACCTCTACGACTAGGTCTTGGTGTTTTCATCCAGATCAATTGACGCCGAGTTGATGCAGTAACGCAACCCGGTGGGCGCCGGACCGTCCGGAAACACATGACCCAGGTGCGCACCGCAATGCTGGCACATGACCTCGGTGCGGCGCATGCCGTAGCTGCCATCAAAGGCCTCTTCAACAGCGTCCTGCGCCAGCGGCTGATAGAAACTCGGCCAACCACACCCCGCATCAAATTTGGTCTCGCTGTCGAACAGCGCTTCGCCGCAGCAGTGGCAGCGATAGGTCCCCGAGCGAAACACATCCCAATATTTGCCCGTAAACGCAGGCTCAGTGCCCTTTTGTCGGCAAATACGGTAGGCCTCGGGGTCCAGGCGCTCGCGCCACTCGTCGTCGGTCAACTTTTTTTCTTCGCTCATAAGAATTCCTTGACAGTGTTGCCTGCCAACCATGATGATTTGGTGTTCAACTGTTTTTTCTGTCGCATAAGGGCATTCTACGGCAAATGAAGACCATTCAAAAATCGGACAAGTTACACGGGGTCTGTTACGACATTCGCGGCCCGGTACTGGAGCACGCCTACCGCCTGGAGGAAGAGGGTCACCGGATTCTGAAACTGAATATCGGCAATCCCGCCCCCTTCGGCTTCGACGCGCCCGATGAAATCATCCAGGACGTGATCTACAACCTGCCCAATGCCCAGGGCTACACCGCGTCCCACGGTCTTTTCGCCGCCCGCAAAGCCATTATGCAGGAGTCCCAGCGACTGAAGGTCCCCAACGTCGAGATTGAGGATATTTTTCTCGGTAACGGCGTCAGCGAGCTGATCCAGATGGCCATGCAGGGGCTGCTCAATCCGGGCGACGAAGTACTGATTCCCGCCCCCGATTACCCCCTTTGGACCGCGTCGGTCAATCTGGCCGGCGGCAAGGCCGTGCACTACCGGTGTGATGAGCAGTCCGACTGGTACCCCGACCTGGACGATATCAAAAGCAAAATCACCGACAAAACCCGCGGCATCGTGGTGATCAACCCGAACAACCCCACGGGTGCCGTGTACAGCCAGGATTTGCTGGAGCAGATCGTCGCCCTCGCCCGGGAGAAGGACCTGATTCTGTTCGCCGACGAGATTTACAGTAAAATTCTTTATGACGACGCCGAGTTTGTGCCGCTGGCCCGCTTGGCGGATGATATTTTGTGTGTGAGTTTTAACGGTCTGTCCAAGTCCTATCGCCTGGCGGGCTTTCGCTCGGGCTGGATGATCATCAGCGGTGCCAAGCACAAGGCCAAAAGCTATATCGAAGGGCTTGAAATGCTCGCAAGCATGCGTTTGTGCGCCAACGTGCCGGCCATGTACGCGGTGCAGACCGCACTTGGGGGCTACCAGAGTATCAATGAGTTGATTGTCCCCGGTGGCCGATTGCGCGATCAGCGCGATGCCGCCATGCGCATCATCGATACCATTCCCGGATTGAGCTGCGTCAAACCCAAAGGGGCGATTTACCTGTTTCCGAAACTGGATACCAAGCGCTTCAACATCAAAGACGACCAGAAACTGGTGCTGGACTTTCTGATTCAGGAGAAGGTACTGCTGGTGCAGGGTACTGCATTCAACTGGCCCGAACCGGACCACTTGCGCATCGTGTTCCTGCCCCGGGAAGACGATATGAACAAGGCGATTACCCGCTTGGGCAACTTTCTGGAGCGCTACAAGCAGTAGGTCGCGCGCTCGACCCGGTCAGTAACCCACCGGATAGAGCACGCGCTCGTGATAGCCGGTAATCACCGGCAAAAATCCTCGCCAGGCCTTATCCAACTGTGGGTCGTTGCTGTCGATCAGTAGTGGCCGTCCGTCGAGCGCCAGTATTTTCTCCCGGGTGGCGAGAACCATCAGGTTCTCGCGCCCGACCCGCACCAGAATATCCGGCGCCAGCTGCTGATTGCCCCGCCCGATAATGTGGCCCTGCCCTCCAATGGCAGTGACAATGATCTTTACCGGCCCCACGTGCTCATCCATCGCATCGCGAATGGCCTGGGCGGTCACATCGCGGGCGATCAACGCCTGTTGATGGAGCAGATCGACTCCCAGAAGCGATCCTTCCTGACCCAGTTCACGCATAAAAACCTGGGTGGTCGACCCGGGGCCGACGATATAGAGCGTCTCGTCATCCAACTGCTCAATCAGCTCGGCGGCAGCGTCCAGTTGGGTGAGTTCATCCACCTCGGCACCGGCGTTTTTGGTGTGCTGGACAAACTGGGGCTCCTCTGGCGCCATCAACGAGGCGTAATGGCGGGCGCGCACCTGGCCTTCGCGAAAAGCCTCTTCGTCGATATCGCGCACATCCCGCTCCGCAATAGGCACCAGCTGTCCTGCCAACAGCAGCTTGATGACCTCCCCCGCCGCCTCGGGGGTATGGGTGTAAACCCCGGAATGCATTTTGACCCCACTGGGCACACCCAGCACCGGCTGGCGGGTGCCCACAGCATCGGCGATATCCCGGGCGGTGCCATCACCGCCTGCAAACAACAACAGATCCACACCCTGGTCGCACAGGGCCGCTGCTGCCGTGCGCGTGTCCTCTGGCTGGGTCTCGCGCAGGTCGCCGGGCGCACCGATCACCTCTGGCTCAAAACCCGCCGCCCGGGCCGAGTCCTCGCCCATGGCGCCGGCGTAAGTCAACACCCGAATGGCCCGACGCTGCTCAGTCAGAACCGCGAGTGCTCGGCGCATCCGCTCCGGCGCCCGCGCTTCAGCGCCACGGGCCAGGGCTTCGGCGCGGGTCTCTGGGCCGTCGCTGCCCTTGAGCCCGACGCTACCCCCCAACCCCGCACAGGGATTGACCAGTACCCCCAGAATAAACACCGCGTCAGTCCTCCGTTCCGGCTATACCGGTATCAAAACCCAGCGCCGCCAGGCGCTCGGCCAGCGCCTCGGGCAAGGCGCCACTTTCCGCCGTTACCCGGTAGTTAAAAAATTCCCGGCGTACCGGGTAGTGCTTGCGCTGCTGATCGAAGGTTTCGGGACTGGCCCGCAGGCGTTGATCGTCCTCATGAATGGCGTAGGCAGCGGCGATTGCCTGCTTTAACGCCTGCCACTGATCTGCACCGGCTACGCGAATCTCCGCCGCTTCCGGCGGCGGCACCAGTGTGCGCGCCGTCATTTGAGGTGCCCGCCCCAAGTGCTCGCACAGCGCCTCGTAGATCATCTCGGTACCGCGCACCTTGCCGTCGTAGCTGTAGCCGGCAATGTGGGGACTACCCAGGGCCGCCTCATCGAGTAGCTCGACCGACAGGTCCGGTTCCGGCTCCCAGACATCAAGCACCAGGTGCAGGTCCGGACGCCGGCGTTTGAGCGCCAGAAGCGCGGCATTGTCGATCACCGGGCCCCGCCCGGCGTTGAGCAGTACGGCGCCAAGCTTGAGCGCGGGGAGGTTATCGGCATTGAGCAGGTGGTGACTCGGGTGTGGTCCGTCGGTAGTCAGGGGCGTGTGGGCACAGATAATATCCGCCCCCAGCACCTGCTCCAGATCGGTCAGATCAGGCACCTGATCCCGGGTCAAAAAAGGATCGTAGACCCGACAGTCCACGCCCTGGGCGCGCATGCGCTGATACAGACGGCCACCCACATTGCCGCAGCCAATAATGCCCAAAGTGGCACCCTGCCAGTCCCGATCCAGGGCCGCCAACGCGGCATAGACATACTCCACCACCGAGTTGGCATTGCAGCCGGGGGCGTTGGTCCAGGTGATTCCCTCGCGCTCCAGATAACCGGTGTCCAGGTGATCGGTACCGATGGTGCAGGTACCCACAAAACGCACCGCTGAGCCTGCCAACAGTGCCTCGTTCACCCGAGTCACTGAGCGCACCAACAGCACGTCGGCGTCGCGCACATGTTCGGGACGCAGATCTCGCCCGGCCACTCGGCGCAACTCGCCCAGATGACCGAAGAAGGCCTCCGCCAAAGGGATATTTTCATCAACTACCAAGGTCAGGCTCATAAGTCTCTCTTCGGGTCAGTTATCAGGGTGCATCCGCCAAAGCGCGGCGAGCACGGGTCACAAAGCCTCGGCCCAGGCCGGTACGTGCCACCAGTGCATCCAGCGCCGGCCAATCCGGCGCCTGCCGGAGAAGGTCGGCCGTGCGTACCGACAACGGCATGCGCTCGTCAATTTGAGCCAACTGCCGGGCAATGGCGATTTGTGAGCGGTGAGCATCAAGTTTGGCGGGCAGTGTACGTGCCCCGCGCACACTCAGGGTCGGCACCTGCTCCAGATTTGCCAGCAACGCTTCGACCGTGCCAAAGTGCTGAAGCAGTGCGGTCGCGGTCTTCGCGCCCACCCCCGGCACGCCGGGAATATCATCTATCGTGTCCCCCACCAGCGCCAGGTAATCGGGCAGTTGGGCCGGGCGGATGCCCAGCTTGGCCTCAAGATCCGTCGCGTGGGTCCGGGTATCGCCAGTCGGGTCCCACAAGTAGTCCTCGGGGCGCTGAAGCAACTGCCCCAGGTCTTTATCGCGAGTGATAATGGCGATGGGGCGGCGGCTGCGTCTGAGACTGCGCGCCAGGGTGCCGATCAGGTCATCTGCCTCGTGTGTTTCGCTAGCGAAACTGGCAATGCCGAGGCACTCCCCCAGCGCGCGACAGGCATTGAGTTGATACGCCAACGCCTCGTCCGGCAGAGCCCGGCTGGCTTTGTAATCGGGGTAGATCGTATTGCGAAAGCAGTGGCCCAGGCTCTCATCGTAACAGGCGGCGATGTGGCTGGGCCGCTCAGTTTCGAGCAGGCGTAGCAAAAAGGTACCGTAACCGTAAACTGCGCCAGTGCCATAACCCTCGTCCCGGCTGAACCAGTTGTCCGGCAGGGCAAAGTAGTAGCGGAAAATATAAATCGAGGCATCGATCAACAGGGCCGGGGTCACAGGTGCTCCCTGGGGAAACGCTCGGGCTGCAACAACTCAGCGAGTGAATCAGCGGTGTGATACGTGGCGATCAACGCCTTGAGAAAGGCCCCGGTACGGGGGTTGACCCCGTGGGCACAGTGCCACAGCGCCCGCGCGTGAATGGCATCCTTGAATGATTCGCTCGCTCCCAGCCCTTGGCTCAGGTTGTCCGCGCTGACCCGGAACTTACTGCCGGCCGCGCAGGAAAACAGCCACTCCAGCGCCTGCGGCGCCACCTCCACCCGCTCGAACTCCGCCTGCTGCCCGGCGCTGCGACCGTCCGGGGCGTACCAGTAGCCGTAGTCCGGAAGCGTCCGGCGTTCGGCCCCGGCCACACACCAATGGGCAATTTCATGCAGCGCACTGGCAAAGTAATCCCGGGTAAAAATGATACGGTGCTGTGGGTGCTCGGCATCGGCCGGCAGGTACTCGGGCTCGGCGCCCCCGGCCAGGAGCCGGGTATTTTCGGACCCCGAAAAACAGGCGTCGAAAACCGTCACCAAATGGTGGCAATTGTGCATCATTGTGTGGGCTACAGCTGTCAACGTCTTATAACCTGCTTTGTCCGGGAAGCCCATTGGCCCTCGGGGCAAAAAAATTTCGTGGATTTGGCACACCAGGAGTTGTGCTTTAAGCGCTTAACCTATACTTTATAGAGTAATGGTGATTACGCCATTGTCTCCGCGGGCCGCTCCACTTGGGCCCAGCCTCAGCCGGGAGGTGTGTATTATGAAGACCTCAACTCCTCGCCACAATATGGACAATGTGGTCGATCTCTTCTCACGCAAATCCTTTACTGAACTGGACGACGAGCGTTTTGTGCGCCTGGCTCCCGAGCTGGATGGACTGGAGATGCTCTACTCCAACGATACCAACCCCGACAACCTGTACAGC
This sequence comes from Marinimicrobium alkaliphilum, assembly GCF_003259155.1. GTDB lineage: Bacteria > Pseudomonadota > Gammaproteobacteria > Pseudomonadales > Cellvibrionaceae > Marinimicrobium_A > Marinimicrobium_A alkaliphilum. Next base: position 178,495 of record NZ_QGMQ01000001.1, on the reverse strand, counting down.
CTGAAAGTCCTTTGCTGGGGTCTGCGTGCCAATGGCGAAGTGGTCGGCCTGGTGCCCTGGCTCAACGATATCATCGCCTGCCCGGATATTCTCGATCCGCTCAACGGGCATTGGGAAGGCTATTACGACCCGGGTATCGACGAAATCTTTTTCGACGCGCCCATGCACAAAGTGGTCGAGCTGGAAACCGCCGCCGATTACTACGAGCTGATCTGCGAGAATGACGACGATATCATTCAGGAACTGCCCGATACCATCGGCACCCACGCGGTACTCGCCAGTCCGGGCAACAGCAATCGCCTGGCGTTGGTCGAGGTGGTCAGCTGGCGCCTGCACGCCGATGGCAACCTCTTCGGCATGCTTACGGATGGCGAAAAAGTGGTCAGCACCCCTGTTCTTCCGGGCGACGAATGTCTCTACCCGGCGCAATTGAGCGAAAACTTCCGCTACTTCTTCCAGCATCAGATCGCCAATAAGATCAAAGCGGAAGATCCGGAGGCCCTGGCCGCCATCTCGCTACTGGTCGACGGCAACTGACCCGCTGCCCGGCTCGCCGGGCGGCACCCCTTCCTGCCGGCCTAACCCGCCTTGCGGATCCGGTACCGGTAGCTTTTCCCCTCAGATTCGCTCTGTTCGAGCAGCTCGTGTCCCAAGAACTGGCAAAATTTCGGGATATCCCTTTGCGTCGACGGGTCCGTCGCCAGTACTTCAATAATGTCTCCCACCTCGGCTTCGCGCACCGCTTTGTGCAACAGCATCACCGGCTCCGGACACAGAAGCCCACTGGTATCGAGTAGTCGTGCATTGGAATCGGACATAAGCTTAGATCTCTACCTTCTATCAGTGCCACTGGCCACTTGGCCAACACTTGCTACACTTGGTGTAATTACAATTTCCAGGCGAATGCCGAGGGGCCGAAGCTTGATGTCTCGGAACGACCACTGGCTCACACCAGACCCACAACAACCCGAACACCACCTGTTCAGCCACCAATCACTGGAGCTGACGCTGGTACTCCTGCGCTATAATAACCCGTCTTTGGCGACCGCCGTACAGCAGACCCTCTGGGAAATGGATGACAGCGCCGAACAGGCGCAACACTTTTATGCTGAACTCGTCAGCGTTATGGAGGCCGATACCATCGGCAATATCCTGTGTACATTGAGCCGAGTAGCCCAACGTATGCTCCTCAACAGGCAACTAAAACCCGAGCAGCGCCGCCTACTGCAACATTTGTTGACCGAGTGGGCAGATTTAGTCGAGTGGGTTCTGTTAAACTGCAACGTCGAAAGTCGCCGCTACCACTGATTCAGCTGCATTGAGTGATTTAGGAACCCCGATGATTTACGTTTTAGTTGAGCGCCATATTGCCGACGGCATGGAAAGCACCTACCAACTTGTTGCCCGCCAGGCCCTCGAAGCCGCTTACCGCGCGCCGGGATTTATCAATGGTGAGACCCTGCGGGATATGCAGCGTCCCAACCATCACTACCTGCTGTCCAAGTGGCGCTCACTGCACGACTGGAAGCGTTGGTACTACAGCAGCGAACGCCTCGAGGTGATGAATCAGCTCAATCCCACCCTGGCGGACTTTGAGACCATCACTCTGCTTGAGCACTGGATGGCCGGTGGCGGCTAGCGTATCACGCCCGCCGGTGTCAGCACCCGCAAATGGCCGGTAACCTCTTCCCGGTCGTGATACAGCTGCTTGAATCGCAACTCTATACGCAGGTCCCGCTCCGCCATTTTTTCCTGTAATCGCTGCTCGAGTTTTTTCACTTCCGCATAGCGCTGCTTCATCGGCAGCTTGAGATTGAAGATGGCCTCCCGGCAATAGCCTTCCGCCACCCACTTGCCAATGAGGCTGGTCACCCGTGCAGGCTTGTCGGCAATATCGCACACCAGCCAGTACACCGCTTTGCGCGGTTCGTAGACGAACCCATCGGACTTGAGATGGCGCACCTGCCCGGACTCCATCAACACCGGGTCCATGGGGCCGTTGTCAACGGCATCCACAAACATCCCGCGTTGCACCAACTGCCAGGTCCACCCCCCCGGAGCCGCCCCCAGATCGACCGCCTTCAGACCACCACACAGACGCTCGTCCCACTCGTTTGCGGGGATAAAGTGGTGCCAGGCCTCCTCCAGCTTGAGGGTCGCTCGGCTGGGCGCCGCTCGGGGCAAACGCAGACGGGCGATACCCATGGGCCAGACCGCACTGTTGGGAATACGGGCGGCGCCCAGCCAAGCCTGGGTGCCGGACATAAAGACCAGGTGCAGGCGCCAGGAGCTGCGCTCCGACAGACGTCCGGCTTTTTTCAAAGCCTGACGGAAAGGATGGATAAACTTTTTGCTGAGCCCGGACATTTCCTTGCCCAGATTGGTATCCACGGTTTCAATCCAGAGATCGCCACAGACCGGCAGACTTTCGATAGCCGCCGTCAACAAGGGGCCGATACGATCGCTCACCGGCAGCTCATCAAACAGCGGCACGGCGCCAAACCACTGGCGGGTAAACACCAGACTGTGAAAATCCACCTTGCTCATCAGGCGCACCGCGCCGTCCGGCTCGTGGGTCACATAGAGCACATAGCCGTCGCCCTCACGCGCTTTGGGGAAGCCGTAAACGCCGGCATCGGCGGCGATCTCAGCGATCTCTGACGCGCACTCTTTCTCAAATCCCGGGCGACAATGCAAAAATAAATGATTCACTCAAAAACCTGTGTGGTTAAGTCTGGGCCCTGCGGCGGGCAAAATCGGCTACCACGTCTGCAGCAGCCTCGAAATGTTGTATCTGGGTGTAACCGGATTTGACCCTTGGCTTCAGGTCATGGTCGCCATCTTCCAGCCAATGCAGGAAGAGCGTGGGCGAGAGTGTGTAACCGCTCACCCGCTCGCGATTGCCCAAGGCATCGCGGGTGCCCTGAACGATCACCCCCGGCGTGCGCAGGTCAACCAGATGCTCGGTGCGCGGACGCTCGGGCTTACCGGGTGCGTAAAAGGGATAGCCCAGGCAAGCCAGACCGTCAACCTCGGCCTCGTCGGCCACCAGGCTGGCCATACGGCCGCCCATGGACTTGCCGCCAATCAACAGTGGCTGCGCCCCCAACCGGGCGCGGGCAGCGGCAATCTGTTCGTGCCAGTAGTCCAGGAGTTGCGGCGCCCGACTGGGCGGTCGACGCTTGCCGTCAACACGACGCTGGGCCATATAGGGAAACTCAAAGCGGATCACCTGTACCCCGCGGGCCGCCAGACGCTCCGCTAGCGCCTGCATAAAGTCGCTGTCCATGGGCGCTCCGGCGCCGTGGGCCAGGAGCAAGGTCGCGACAGGCGTGCCTTCAGGGCGATTCCACAGCCAGTCAGTCGTCATCGCCCGGCTCTACCCAATCGCGCTTGTGCACCAGGTTGGCGGTACTGGTGACCGGATCGAACACCAGCAACACCTCATCCCGCTCCAGCTGGCGGCGCACTTGCGCCACTTTGGTATCCAGCGCCACCTCGGTTTCACCGTATTCGGTGCCCTCGCGGGTCACATACTCTTCGATCAGCCCACTCAGGGCATCGGCCGACAGTTGTTGCCAGGGAATAATCATGGGACTTACGCTTGTACCGGTGTGTGGGGCGCACTATCCTAACACCAACAACCAACAGCGATAAGGGCGAATGTGTGAACAGCTATCTGGTATTGACGATCATCAGCGATGACAAGCCGGGCATTGTGGAAAAACTGGCCCACACCATCAGTCAGCACGGCGGCAACTGGCTGGAAAGCCGCATGGGCCATTTGGCCGGCAAGTTTGCCGGGATTGTCCAGGTGGCCGTAGACACCGAACAGCGCCAGGCGCTGAGTGACGCCTTGGGCCAGCTCCAGACCCAGGGCCTCAAGATTCAGGTTGAAACGGCCGAAGCGGCTGAGCGCCCGCCGATGCAAGTCTTCCGTTTCAGTGTCATCGGCAACGATCGCCCCGGGATTGTATACGAAGTCGCCCAGGCCTTCGCCAGCCGCAATATCAACCTGGAGGAGTTCGAGACCGACACCTCCAGCATGCCCTGGTCGGGGGAGCCACTGTTTGAAGCCACCGGGATTATCGAGGTGCCGGAAAATACCGATATGGACGACCTGCACGACCAGCTCGACACCATTGCCGATGAGTTGGCGGTGGATGTAAAAATTGAGCCGCAGGAGGACTCGTCAGCGGCCTGACACTGGGTGCGTGATTGTCGGATTACGCTGCGCTAATCCGACCTACTCCAACACCTCACGCCAATAAATCACCCGGTCATGGCCGCGATAATATCCGAACGATACGGTTGCTCCCGGAACATTCATATCCCAATCACCATCCCCGCTCCAATCAAACCGCAACCAGGGCTGCCCAGACAAATTCACACCAACCGGGAAACTCCCGGCACCGCCCTCCCCTGGGGCACTGAACTGTAAACCGGCGCTGCCGCCCGTGAAACAAATCGCGCTACTGCTCGCTAAATCGGTAAACCGGAAGCTCCCTTGGGTCACACTGGAGCCGACCGCCACCGTAAGGTTAGCGGCCGTATCGATAGACTCTCCCGCAAACGTGACTTGCGCGCGCGGCACGGCAGTACAATCATCGTTCCGATGGCGAACAAAACCCGTTCCGTCCCAATACTCGGTCACAAGGGGCACAGGCAAATCCAACTGTTCCGGCCCGTAAGCGCTGACCACACGTAAACGGCCATGACGCATATCTAACACCTCCCCAACCGCTACAGCTGTACAGGATTCCGTAGCCACACAATCCCCGCCCTCCTCACTGTTCATTGTGCGATTACGTAATGTCCCTTCCGCATTGGTGTGGGCAAGCCCGATACCCAACTGCAATGCCGAGTAGGGACCGTCAGGCTGAGTCGAAGACGGCAGACGCTCGAACAACCAACGGTTCGCCTCGTAACGCCGCTCGCCATCAACCCACTCCACACCGTCCAGCGCACTGATCCGATCACCGAGAGGCAGGCCCTCACCGGCATTCTCCGCTTCAAAACGTACGCTCGCCAGACCGCCAAAAGCTCGACTTTGATCATAGTTTCTAACAGGAACGTCCAACGCCGAGCGGGCTTCAACGATGACCTCGATAGGCAACCCCTGGTCCATATACTGCTGATCGTCTTCAGCACACGCACAGTCTGTGACCAAAGGATCTACCGTCGATATAACCTCGAAGTAAGCCGGAAAGAAGCGGCCCAAACGGGTTACCGTTTCAACAGGGGGGGGCGCTTCACCCAGATAATTATTGAGCCGGGGCACAACGTCCAAATCGCCCACTTCACTCCAAAAGACCTCGTCATTAACAGCTCGACCCGGTGCTGATGCCGATGTAAACGAGCCCGCATCCGCATCACCGAGAAAACCCATTTGCGGGTCGCTGGGCGGATAGGCTACCGAGTCGATGTCCAGCCCAAGCGCCACCGCCGCAGACGGCTGCTCGCGGCCAAAACTTGGGGTAACTTCACCCTGCGCGTTGCGTGCTTCTACCTCCACCCTAAAAGGCATACCCGCCAACATTTCACTCCCGGGATCATTTGCTATCACCAGTGTGTGGGGCCGGACGACAAAACTGTGACTGGCGCCCAGAAGATCAATCGCTGGATCAGGGGGGTCCTCGGGCAACGACAGTTGAGCATGGAGCCCAATTCGCCCGACATCACTGTAGTGAAGCGTCAGTGGTGCAATACCGTTAGCGTCAAAGGTCAATGCCACGCTTGTCAAATTCGAGACCGAGCCCCCGGAATTCCCTGCGACAAGACTACCCGCGAGCTCAAGGCTCTGACTCGAATCGCAAACTGCCGGGTTCAGGCACTCATAACCCAGCGCCACTGTGCGCGTGCCGCTGACACGAGCCTCGCAAGCACCAGTCAAGGTATTGGTTCTGACCGCCCGCAAATTCACATCTGCAGGGACTCCGGCCACTTGTCCTGGTAACGCTTGTTGATCGGCATTGTCGCTGCGAGTGAATACCAAGCCGGCGGTAGAAAAAACTGAGGAACAACTGGCACTCTGAAGGCAGTCTACGCCGTCTGGACAACAGTAAAGACCCTCGACAGGGGACGCACTGACACCGGTGATAACAACCTCCGCCAACTCCCCTTCGCCGGCTTGCGGATACGAAAAGCTCCCTGACGCAACGCCATTGCCACCAAAGGCCAGCGTGATCGAATCGCCATTAAAGGCCGTCAGGGTAACGGTTTCTCCCGCGACCGAAGTATCCAGACTTGCACAAGGAAACGTATCATTGGCGCAGGCACGCACACTGACAGGAGTGGCCAAACAAGCAACACTACTACTGGGAACCAACAACTCGTAGTGATGCGTCGTGGAACTTCCGCCACACTCTTCAACCAACACTGTGTTTTCAGTACAAACTCCGGTCACACTGCTACTTTCATCGATGACAATGTCGGAATTACCGCCTCCAACTGCGATATTGCCACCTACGGTTGAATTGTTGCGCAAATCGACAGTGGATGAATTCTGGGCCGTAATACTACCGTCAACTGAGGATCCGTTGAGTATGATATCCGCGCCATTACCAGCAACAATGTCACCACAAACCTGCGAGTCATTCAGCTGCAAATTGGTTTGGTTGCGTCCGATAATATCACCACAAATCAGTGATCTATTAATATTCATCGAAAAATTATTATTGTCTGAGGCCCTCAAGTCTCCATAAACCGTAGAGTCCCCAATATTGAAGTTCCCATTGCTGCTGTAAAGTGAAACAGGTGTCGAGTCAGTACCTACATTCGCTCCATTCAAGGTAAAGCCACCCGCCGCCGATATCTCACTAGGCTCATTGGCTATGACGGTATCACCACTATTGAGCGTTACGCTGACATTGTTGTTGCCTGCACAAATATAGACACTTCCCTCCACAGCCCAAGTACCCGAGCACTGCGGAAACTGCCCCAGAGAAAGGTTGTAGACAGTGCCAGATTGAGCTTTGCCAGCCATAGACATCAACAATAAACACGCTATCAATACAAAGCTATTGGCTACCCGCATAACACAATTACTCCACTATGGGTTACAGGGTTCAAATGATCCCACTTCGAGATTTCGGGTGGCAACCAAGAGGCTTGGCTCCACCTCCCAACCGGCGGTAACTGATTCACGAGTCTGTGTCGCTGGAGCAACCGAAACCGGTGGTAACATTCGTGCACGTATAAAATAGCTGCACCTTACAGAGGTTTAGCCCCGTTCAGATTCATCGCAAGACGACAAAGCGCCGAAACTCCTGACTTTACAGTTCTAGGGTACAAAAATCGCGGTAAACTCCGCCGGCTCACCACGTTGGTCGACGCGTACAAAGCAGGTAAATGTATCACCTGCACTCACTGGGGAGCCGCTTCCCTCGGTAATCTCCCAGGCATTCGTATCGCCGACCATAAAATACACCAACCCCTCTTCAACCGACGGCGCTGTGCCTGTTCCCGCGGATCCACACACGCTCACAGCTTCTGCAAATTCATCGACCGGCAGCCCCGCCCGCTCCGAGATATAACGGGCGAAGTTAAGGTATAAGACACTTTCGATGGTTCCCGCCGCGGCCTGGTTTCGGGCACTCGCGGCGGCATCACTCAAATTCACAAATCGGGGGACGGCGACCGCCGCAATGATGCCCAATATGACAAGGACGGCTATCAATTCAATCAGTGTAAACCCTTTTGTGCGGCGCATGGCTGACCTCATCAATCAATAAAGGGAGAAAGCGTTCCCGCTTCCAGTGTTCGTTGCGCTGACAAGCTGCCCGATCCGCAGCTCGCCTCACTGAGCAAGCGATAATAGCTGATCTGCGCGTCGGGGTCCGTGCCGCAAGCAGCACCGTTTTCATCCGTGCAGATACAGGACAAGGCGACCGTGCAGCTAGCCAACCCGGTCGCGTCAAACGACAGGCCGCTGCTATTGATCGTCGAGCAGTTTGCGTCGGTCACCGCGCGGTCGTCGGCCTCGGGGAACAACAGGCGGCTGAATCCAGCCTGCAAACCGGATTCAGCCGCATAGAAGGTCTGAACGCTGACGAGCTCCTGAGTAGCGGCGACATGGGTCTGGCTACTGGTTCGGGCGATCGCCAGGGCCAAAACGCTCATGGCCACCAGAATAAACAAGGCCACGGGCAGCAAAAACCCGCGCTCACGGGAAACAAAAGAGTTAGTGACATTAAGGTACATTGCGGGTGTGTACCTCGTGGTCAAAGCTGATCTGATGACTGCCATCACTGAGCAGAAACTCAATGGAGATAATGGCGTTCTCGGATTCTGTCGCAGCCTGGAGCAGGAATGTCGGTCGATCATCCGGCTCCCGGGCGTCTTTGGCCAGCAGCACATAGCTGTCACTCAGACTGATATTCTCGGTGAGGCCGGGCAAGTCCCGGTAGAAGCGCAGTTCGTCATCAATCATACAGAACGCATGGAGCCGATCGAGCAGGTAAAAACGTCGACTGACCGAGTTGCGCGCCCACTGAATGGGATCAACACTGAGAGCGCTGCCGGAGAGCGCCTGAAAGCCGGTGAGTGATTCACCCGTGAGATAGACCTCGGCACTGCTCAGGGCACCAATGGCGACGTAAGCGGCATCGCCGCTGTAATCAATGGGGATGATGTCGATGGTGCCTTCCGCGGGCCGCCCGTTGCTTTGGTCCGGAACGGTTCCGGTGTAGACGCCCCCAGCGAGAATGGGCAGAAAACGCACGCAGCCGAGGGTATCCGTCTCCAAGCTGTAAGGCTGGGCATTGCGCAACTCCCGGTTCATGCGCTCCAACGCCAGGCGACCGGTATTGGTCAGACGGGCACGCTCCTGGGTCTGCTGGTAGGCATTGGTAGTACTGACAATAAAGCCGGTGCCAACCACCGCCAGAATGGAAAGCACCACCAGCACAGTGACCAATTCAATCAACGTGACGCCGCGCTGTACTCGCATCAGAAGTTACTCCGATAAACGGCAAGGGTGACGCTGGTGCCGTTAGGCGCGGTGGCGACGACGGTGACGCGCTTGGCGGCCTGGTTGTTCGCCAGATTCAGTTCATCCCCGGCAAAGGCGACGCTGACGCTGCGCTGGTAGTTGCCGTAGAGGGTTTCCACCTCGCCATCGAAGGCGCTCACGCCGCCGGTGTTGGCACAGGCATTGGCGTTGAGTGCCGCGCTGCCACAGGCGGGAATACCACCCGCCGGTGTGGCTCCGTCGTAAGGCGCGGCCATGACTTCATCGAGTTTGGACTGAGCCATTTCCAGGAGACGCACCTGTACCAGCGGATCAACGCTGCGAGTCACCGCCTGAGTGTACACGCCCACCAGGGCACCCAGAGCAACCGCGACCACAACAATGAAGACAATCAATTCAACGAGGGTGACGCCCTTCTGGCGCCGACGACTACCAGTGCACATAGCCGCTGCCCTCCAGGGTCAAACGGGTTTGGGCGCCGTCGCGCGCCAACACCAGTTCGACCCGGTTGCCGGTGATGGCCACATCACCGCGCTTGTTAAAAACATAAGTCCCCTGCCCCTGGGTAATCTGAACACCACTGGGCAAGGTAAAAGGGAATTCACCGGACGCGGTCGCCATGGGGGCGCCGCTCTCGGTCACGGCAACGCTGTTGCCGGATAAAGTCACGGCAATAGTGCTGTCGCGCACCATTGCCGTTTGTTGTGCCAAAGCAAAAGCCGCGACCAGTTGGTCGCGGCTGGATTGAAGCGATGCCGTCTGTGGTTGTGCTCTGACAACCAGTATCCCAGCGACAACCGAGACAATTAAGAGAACCGAAATCAATTCGATTAACGTAAAGCCTCTCTGCACCTTGACCTTGAACTCCATCACTTCAATCCTGAGTCACTGATAGCTTAGGGAGCTGCAGTCGCCCCATAAACCGTAGCCATCGCAACTGTGTCGCCGCCACTGACAATATCACACTCTGCAAAACTCCCAGCAGTAATCGCTTCATCCTCAAGGCTATAACCATCAGGCAACCCACCTCCCTGGACAAGGTTCAATGCTTCATTGCAGTTGGAAATACCGATCACAGGCTGGGTAACGTCCAGCCCTGCATTACGGGCAACTTCGTTAGCATAGTTTAGGGAGCTACCACTGGTTATCGAGGCAGCCGTAGCCCTAACAGACGCCTGCTCAGCAGCATTCGACAAATCCACAAACCGCGGCACAGCCACCGCCGCAATAATCCCCAAAATTACAATCACTGCAATCAGCTCGATCAGAGTAAAACCTGCTTGCTTTTTCATAGTCATGACTCCTTAGTCACTTGGTTATTGAACAATAGATACATCAAGGTTTGCGTGGGGTTACCACCGCAATCTCCCCGGTCGCGGGAGAATAGCGAAAGTAGTGCCCCTCACTCGTCGCCAGCTGGTAGCGGCAATGGTCGCCCTGCCAGCTGGGTTGGAAGCTGGGCGCCGACGTCGCGTCGCTCAGGTTCCGTAATCGATCCTGCACCAACAAGCCTCCCCACAATTGTTGGCAGTGGCGGTCACTCAAGGTGTTGCCACTCACCCGGTCCACACTCTGCGCGGCGACAGGCCAACCGCTGTCGTTGACGTAGATCCGCGCCCGACTCACCGGCTCGCCTTCATCGTCCAGAGACAGCGGTGCCTGAACCTCGACACCTTCACGCTGGACCTGCTCCGGCGCCAGATACCAGCGGTAACGCACCCCGCTGACACCCACGGAAAAACTGTTGGCCGCAATATCCACGCTGTGGTGGCGGATATCCCGGGTAAAATCCGCCGCCTTGTACACAAACACCCCGATCAGAGTCAGGATGATTGCCAGCGACAGCAGCAACTCCAGCAATGTCATTCCGCCCTGGCGCCGCATCATTGCTGAATGCTGTACATGTCCCACATGGGCAGGAAAATGCCCAGGGCCATCACCAATACAAAGCCTGCCAGAATAATGATGATTACCGGCTCGATCCGGTCACTCAGGCGTTTGATGTCGTAGTCCACTTCCCGCTCGTAGAAACCGGCCACTTCCGCCATCAGCTCATCCACCTGGCCGCTCTCTTCACCCACGGCAATCATCTGCAGCACCAACGGGGTAAACATGCCGCTGTTGCTGTGGGTGCGATACAGGCTTTCCCCGCGCTCGGTGGCTGCGCGAATGCCACGAATTTTTTGTGCCAGCCAGGCGTTGTCGATCGCCCGGGCACACAGTTCCAGAGTACTGATCAACGGCAGTCCTGAGCGCATCATCAGCGAGAAGGAACGTGCGTACCGCGCCATGGACGCACGCTCAATAATGTCGCCTACGATCGGAAGCCCCAGTCTCTTTCGTCCCCAGTAGAGGGCCCCAGCCTCGGTCTTCAGGTATTGCCGCCAAGCCACCGCAACCCCGGCAACAAGCACCAGAACAACGTGCCAGAAATTGACGAAAAAGCCCGACACCGCCAACAGAATGCGTGTCGGCAACGGCAGATCCGCGCCAAACTGGGCAAACATTCCAGCAAAGGCCGGTATTACCCAAACATTGACCACGGCGATGGCGATGGCCATGGCCAGAAGTACAAAACTCGGGTAGCGCAGCGCCGCCTTGATCCGCTGGCGGGTCTCCATATCCCGCTCCAGGTACTCACTCAGCTGATTGAAAGCATCTTCCAGCCGGCCACTGTTTTCCCCCACGCTGACAATGCTCACAAACAGATTGTCGAAAATACGCGGGTGGTGACGCATGGCTGCAGACAGTTCCTGACCGGTCTCCAGACGTTCGACCACATCTTCAAGTGCCTCCTTAAAGGTCACCTGTTTAAGGGTCGCGGCCATGCCCCGAATACCCCGGATCAGCGGAACACCGGCACGGGTGATGGTGTACATCTGCCGACAGAACAGAATCAGATCGGTGGTACTGACCCGACCGCTATTGCGCCAACGCTGCCAGCGCTCTTCCAGGCTTTGCTGTGGGCGGCGCTCACTCAGCGCGAGCGGGATCAATCCGCGCGCACTCAACTCGCCGGCGGCAGCCTCGGCGCTTTGCGCCTCCAGCTGCCCGGTCACGGCTTGCCCCTGGGCATTGCGGCCCTGGTAGTGATACACCGTCATGTCAGAGCTCCTCCCCTTCCAGCACCAGGGTTTCGTCTTCTACCTGGGCAGCAATCCGGGCCACCTCTTCCAGGCTGGTGGTCCCCTCCAGCGCCAGATCCAGGGCGCTAACCCCCAAGGGGTGGAAATCCGGACTCTTGAGCGCGGCCCGGGTAAACTTGGCGATATTGTTCTCGCGCAGCGCTTCGGCCATGGCGTAATTGACATCAAGCATTTCAAACACACCCACCCGGCCCCGATAGCCGGTATTGTGACAGCGCGGGCAACCCGCCCCCTGCTTGAAGACAATCCCGTCGAGCTCGCGCCCGGGCGCCAGGCCTTTGAGCAATTGCAGTTCGCCCGGCGTCGGCTGATGATCCTGCACGCAACTGTCACAGACTTTCCGGATCAGGCGCTGGGCCACAATGGTTTTCAGTGCAGTGGCCACCAGGTAGGCGTCGACACCCATATCGATCAAACGCAGACCGGAGGTCACGGCATCGTTGGTGTGCAACGTCGAAAGCACCAAGTGACCGGTCATGGCCGCACGCAGAGCGATCTCGGCGGACTCGGCATCGCGGATCTCACCCACCAGCACCACGTCCGGGTCCTGACGCAGAGCCGCGCGCAGCACGCTGCCAAAGGTCAGGCCAATACGGTCGTGCACCTGAACCTGACTGATCCGCGGCAAGCGGTACTCAACCGGATCCTCAACCGTAATGATTTTTTTGTCCGGCTGGTTCAGTTCGGACAAGGCCCCGTAAAGGGTGGTGGTTTTACCACTACCGGTCGGCCCGGTGACCAGAATCAGACCGTGGGGGCGTTTGATATCCCGGCGGAAGCGCTTGATAAGATTGGGCGGCATCCCGACTTTGTCGAGCGGCAGCACGCCGTCCGTGTGATCGAGCAGCCGCATCACCACCGACTCACCAAACTGCACCGGCATGGTGGACATCCGCACATCGATATTGCGACCGCGTACTTTCAGATTAAAGCGTCCATCCTGAGGCATGCGCTTTTCCGAAATATCCAACCCGGACATCAGTTTAAGACGCACCACCAGGGCTCCGGCGATGCGCTTTTCGTTCATCACCTGCTCGAGCAGTACCCCATCGATACGGTTGCGGATACGCAACACGGTTTCGTCCGGCTCGATGTGGATATCCGAGGCTTTGGCATTGATGGCTTCTTCAAAAATTTTCTGCAGCAGCCGCATCACCGGTGCGTCGGTGTCGGTGGTGTCGGCAATAAAGTCCGTGAGATCGACTGCCGAGCCTTCCAGTTCTTCATCCAGCTCTTCAGCCAAAGACGCGATTTCGCTGGCACGGCTATAGGCAATATCAATAATGTCGAGCAGTTCGGACTCGCGCACCACCGCCGGCTTGATGGTCCGGTTCAGCTGACGGTGGATTTCATCCTGGGAAAAGAGATCCGTGGGATCGGCCATCCCCAAAAGCACACCATCGTCATCTTCACGCAACAGAATGACCCGGTGACGACGGGCGAGCGTTTCCGGTAGACGCTGCACGGTAGGCGCGTCAAAACGGAATTGTTTGAGGTCCACAAACGGAATCTGCAACTGATCCGACAACAGGCCGAGCAATTGCTCCTCGCTCACGTAGCCAAGGGTGACCAGGGTATTACCCAACTTGCGTCCGCTCTGGCGCTGCTCGGCCAAGGCCTGCTGCAACTGCGCGTCGCTGATCAGACCCTTCTCGACGAGCAGGTCACCAATGCGAATTTTGCGGGTCGACGCTGAACTCATGATTTATTCGCCACCTGGGTTTGTCGGGGCATCGACGGCGCGCGCGCGCGTCAAGGCCACAATCTGCTGTTCAATATAGGCGACCACTGACGGTCGCTGTTCGCCCGCCCGGGCGCGACGATAGGCTTCGAGCGCGCTGGCCTGCTGATCCTGTTGATCCAACGCCAGGGCAAGACCCAGCCAGTACACTGGCTCCTCGCCAAAATCCGAAAGCAATCGGCGGTACTGATTGGCCGCCGCCGCATAGTCCCCTTGCTGAAACTGTAACCCGGCGGTAAGCGCCCGGTAGGCCTCATCGCCCTCGGCCGTTGCCAAGTGGGCTTCGAGCAGTTCCAGTGCCTGAGGCGCTCGCCCCGTTTCCACCAGGGTTTGCGCCTGATCGTACACGGCCCGGGCTTGCTGGCGATCCCGGGTCTCGCGCGTCGGTGCAATCGACACCGATTCTGGCGCAGTTGCCTGTTCAGGCTCCGGCGCGGGCTCGGGCTGCTGAGCGACTGGGGGCACTTCCTGCACCGGTTCGGCAACGGCGTTTTCAGGTTCTTCCGTCTCGGGCAACAGGTCGGCCACCTGCTCGGTCACCCGCTGCAATGCGTCGGATTCGATGGTCGCCGCCAGCGCCTCGGTATGGAAATTCACCTCGAAAGCCTGGGCTACCTGGGCCTCAATCTCGGCTAACCGCGCTTGCATCTGCGCCAGCTCAACCTCATTGACAGGCCCTGCCGGATCGACCGTCGCGGGCGTCGGTGCTGTGTCGCCCCGCTCTTCGGCGGCAGGCCAGAAGGCAAAGGTAATCGCCCCTACCACCAGTATCACCGTCGCGGTCACAACAGCTGGCACCCAAGCGGGCCGAGCCGGTTTTACCAGCGTCCCGGGGCCCGGCAACGCATCGCCACCGTGCTCCGGCCGGCGCTGTTGCGCGTCAAGGTCGCGCAGCAGATCATTGACCAGACTCATGTTCGGCGCCCCATTACCACACCCCCAGCCAGCGCGGCAGCCCTACAGCGAGCAGTGCGCCAGTTCCGCCCAATAACGGCCACAACCAGTAACCGCGCAACGCCTGCCAGCGGCCCCGGCGGCGACTCTCGGAGGTATCGAGTACCGCGCGCGCCAGATGCTTGCGCTGCACCCGCCGGGCACCGTCGCCATAGGCCGCGAGCAGCGCCTTGTGGGCGAGGATATTGATCAATCGCGGCACGCCACCACTGGCGTTATATAACAATGCGATCGCCCCGCCACTGAACAGGGGCGCCCCGGCGTAACCCGCCGATGCCAGCCGGTAATTGACGTAAGCCGGCAGGTTTTTGCGGGTGATCTCACGCAGGTATTCACTGAATACGATGCGCTGTTTGAGCTGACGCAGATCCGGGCGCGCCAGAAGCTCGTCCAACTCCGGTTGCCCGATCAGCACCACCTGGAGCAGTTTGCGCTTTTCCGTTTCCAGATTTGTCAGGAGGCGCAGGGCTTCAAGTGTTTCCCGGGGCATCGCCTGGGCCTCGTCCACCACCAGTACCACCTGCTTTTTATCCCGCGCCAACTCCAGTAAGCGCTGGTAAATCTGATCGAGCAGCTCGTAGGCCGGCATACCCGATTGATAGTTGACACCGACCTCTTTGGCGAGCAAACCCTTCAACTCTTCTGGCGTCAGGTAAGGGTTGGGAATATAGGCACTGATAAAGCCCTCCCCCAAACTCGCCAGTAACTTACGACACAAGAGCGTCTTGCCGGTGCCGACCTCGCCCACAATTTTGATAAAACCTTCAGTATGACGCAGCGCCAGCACCAGGGTGTTGAACACCTCCCGGTGGCTCTGGTTGTCGAAAAAGAACTGGGTGTCCGGCGTGAGCGAGAACGGCAGTTCTTTTAGGCCAAAATGCGTCAGATACATAAATGTCCCGAGCGATTAAAAGTTGCGATTGCGCTGGGCTTCGCCCATCTCACGCATGCGCTGGCGACCACGATCCAGCTCTTCCTGCCAGGTATCCTCATCCACGACGACCGGACGCAGCATGATGACCAACTCCGTTTTTTCGGTACTCTGCACGTTGCGTCGGAACAGGCCACGCACCACCGGGATATCCCCCAAAACGGGGACTTTCTCTTCGGTTGTTCTGGCATTCTCCTGCATCAGACCGCCGAGAATCACTACCTGGCCACTGCGCGCGCGTACGATGCTGTCGGATTCGCGCACGCCGCGCTGGGCGAGCGGCAACGAGAACTGTTCGTCGCCAATGGTGAAAACCTTTAACTGGTCGGTAACTTCACTCACCACCGGATGAATATGCAGAATGACATCACCGTCGCTGCCAATCTGCGGGGTCACATCCAGGGCGATGCCACTGAAGAAAGACGACAGCTCAATATTGGGCGCCGAGGTGACCGAGGCGACGTTGGCGGTGGTGTTGCTGGTAATGCCGGTAATAAAGTATTCGTCCGAGCCGACCCGAATCAGGGCTTTCTGGTTATTGACCGTAGACACACGCGGGCTCGACAAGACCTGCACATGGCCCTGACTTTCGAGCAGGGACAACAGATCGGTGATATCCCCCACCTGCAATATCGCCGAGAACATGTTTTCGCTGCCGGTGGTCACAGTATCGCTAAAGGTCAGAGCCCCGGAGGCAGCGCCGCCGGGTATATTCTGGGACGTTTGAAAATTCTCGTTGGTGCCCGTAGTGCGGCCGCGCTGATAGGTCTGCGCCAGCTCGCCACTAATGGCGCCCCAGTTGATGCCCGCCTCGTAGCCATCACTCAGACGCACCTCGACGATTTTCGCTTCCAGTATCACCTGGCGTTTGACACTCAGCTCCGAGCGCTCCAGAAAGTCGCGCACCGCGTTCAGCTCATGGGGCATGGCCTTGACCACCAGCATGCCCGCCTGGGGCGTGACCATGACCATACGCTCGCCCGACTCACCGCCAATGATGGCGCCCACGGTCTGCTTGAGTGACTGCCAGAAATCGGTTCGGTTCAGGGTCTGTACCCGTGCGCCGGGAGAGATCTCCGAGCCGCCGCCCAGGCTTTCACCACCGAGCATCGACAACAGATCAGCCCCCTCACTGCCGCTGCCACCGCCCTGGCCTCCGCCGCTAAAGCGGTTGCCGCCGCCCGAGGTATGCTGCCGACCGATGGACAGGTTGGTATCCGAGACCCCAACACGCTGGACATCCAGGTAATTGATCTGGAAGGTTTGGGTGCGCAACTCGCGCGGGTAGATGGTGTAAATGCCGTTACCCGAGCGCTGGTATTCGTAACCGTAAATATCGCGAATCACTTGCAGCACTTCATCCACGGTGACCCGCTTGAGATCGAGGGTCACGGTGCCCGCTACATCCGGATGCACCACGATATTGGTGTCGGTGCCATCGACCAGTCCGAGAAAAAAGGAGCGAGCTGGCACATTGTTGACGCTGATATCAAAGCGCTCTTGTTCTCGACTGGCTGCGGCACGCGGCGGTACCAACAGTGCCTGAGCGACGTCGTCCGGCAATTGCCGACCGCGTTCACGCTGCTCCTGGGCCAACTGCTCCATCACCAGCTCCGCAGCGGTTGGCTCATCGCTTTGCTCGGGTACGCTCGCGCAAGCATTCACCAACAGTGCCAGTGTTGCCGCCGAGAGCGCCGGGAGTCGGCGTCGCATGTGCATTATCAGGTCTGGCATTCGATCTGCCCTCATTGCATTCTCGATTGTTCGTTAATGGGTCCGGCGCACGGGTTGTTCGTGCAGGTGCAGCTGCCAGCGGCGGCTACCCTGCTGCACCGTCACGGCACCGCGTTCAATGCGCACGATACGCACACCGCCGGAGCCGGAAATTTCATCACGCTCTTGAAGCATTTGGCCGTTGATAACGGCCTGGCGGCGTTGCGCACTGACAAGAATCGAGTGCAGTGACAAGTCCACTTGTTCAAAACTCGCCGGCGCACCGCCGAGCGGCCGGGTCGGGTCACGCAAGGATTCCGCCCATGCAGGCAACGCAAGCGCGGTAATCAGAAAAAACATCATCACTCTAGACACCGAGCAAGCCCTCCTCTGCACTCAAGGTGTAAACCCGTACCTTCACCTCTGCTTTCGGATAGGTCTCTACAGCGTACTCCAGCTGCTCCCAATAGAAGCGCCAGGGCAAGTCCTCCAGTGCCTGCAAAAAGGCCAGCACCTCAAAATAAGAGCCACGCAAGGTCAGCGCGACACTGTGCTGATACACCCCCGTGCTTCCCTCATCGCCATTGATACCGCGCAGGCTGAGCATCTCAACGGGCAGGGTGCGCATCTGAATCAGTTCCAGTTGGCCCGTGGTGAGCAACACATCCTCGAGCAAACTCGGCAGTTGTTCGGCACTCACCAATCCTTGAGAGAGTGCTGCCAGTCGTTCATCCAGATTGTCGCGACGCGCCAACAAATTGTCCCGCTGGCGCTGAAGACTGCTGGGAGCACCGGCGGCATCACGCTGGGTCAGAGCGTCGAGCTGCAACTGTTGCGCCTGCTGCTCGCGCGCAACAGCGGCCTGCTCTGCACGCAGGGCCTCGCGCCGCTCGGCCACGGGATCCTGAACCAGCAATAGCCACAGGGCCACTACGACAGCAAGCGCACCCGCTGCCACCAACAACCGCTCGCGCAAGGAAAAGCCATCAAAGCGCTGCGCCAATTGCCGCCAGCGCGCCTGCAGGGGATGCTCGGGCTTACTCATCGGCGTCGCCCTCCTTCATTGACCGGTGGCGCCAGACTGAAGGGCATGGCCGCTCGTGACTCACCCTGTTCAACCTGCAACACGCCAAAGCGCACCTGGCGGAAACTGTCTTCGGTGCGCAAGCGCTGCACATACACGGGGATCTGATCGGCCCGGCGCGTCACCCCGCGCAACTCGGCGTATTCGCCGCCGCGGCGCAAAGCGAAGTGCTGCACCTGGACATCCTCCAGTGATTGGCGCGCCAGCGCACTCATCTGACGAGAGAAGCCCTGGGCGTTGCCGAGGTTTTGGCGGGTGATAACCGTGAGAATGCGCTCGCGCTGGGCAATGTCCTCTTCCAGGCGCGCCAGCTCACGCTCGATATCCGGGCCTCCGGTCACGCCCAAGGCATTCTGGGTACGGGCAACGTCGGCCCGCAACAGGTCCACTTGGGCTCGCTCAACAGCGATCGCTTCAACCAGGCGGTTGTTGCCCAGGTGGTTCCAGGTGGACCACACGCCCAGAGCGAGCGCCAACACCAGCGCTGCCACCGCCAGCTGCGACAAACTCAAACGCTGACGCTGGGGCCGAAATTCCGGCAAATACAAGTTGATCTGCTGCATGCGTCAGCCCTCCTTCGCCATGACGCTATGGCGCAAGGCGCCGCCAACCGCCACCCGGCTCAATGACAGGGTGTGCTCGACGATATCGTCAGCCAGTACCATTCCCGCGTGCATATCCAGCAAACCCGGTGCCACAGGCAAAGCTGCGCGCAGGCTATCGGTGAGCTTGTCAGCGCTGAGGTTTTCTCCACAAATCAACAACTGCCCCGGCGGGGGCTGACGCATCTGGCGCTCGAAGTAGTCGAGCGAGCGCTGAACTTCAAGTACCAGCGCATCCTCTGGGAGGTCATCGAGCAATCCACCGTTATACGAGAGTGCGAACTGGCGCGACAAATAAAGCTCGCCCGAACGGACAATCTGGACGCTTCCGGCACCCGCAATAACACGCACCAGCGCAACCCCACGCTGCGTGTCAGTGCAGGTGTGAATCAAATTGCGCAGGGCCAGCTCGGCGATGTCGATGCTCTGTAACTTCAGGTTTGCGGCCTTGGCTTGGTCGACCAGCTCTTCAATCACCCGACGCTCGCTCACGGCGACATAAGCCATACGGGCGCTGCCGGCGCGAACGCTGTCTTCAGGCAGTAGAAAGACATCCAGCACTGCATCGGTAACCGGAAAGTCGACCTGATCGCGAACGCGCCAGCGCAAGGCCTCGCGCAGCTCGCTGTCGGGAACCTTGGGCGCCTCCACCAGCAACAACTTGTAGCTGCCCGGTGCGAGTACCAGATTACAGGGCTGATGACTGAGTCCGCGGACGGCCAGGCGATTGCGCAGCAGTTCCACCGCTTCCGCGGGCGATTCAGCCGGTAGGAATTCACAGTGTGACAGGGTCGGCAGGCTCCCGGGCCGATGATCAACCAGGGCATAAGCAACCCCCTCAGCGCTGAATTTGACGCCAAGCAGACCGGAATTTTTCTTGCTTTGTCGGAATAAACCCAAGTGGATTGCCCCAATTAAACGGTGGATACTGTACGCTTAGCGCCTTGAATTCTTCCAGGCGACCACACTCAGAACCCGTAAGGCGTTCGGGTTGGCCGGCACATCAATAACCAAATGGCGCTTTACTTTAGGTCTCGACCCAACACTTATAACCAAATGTTATATATTTATACCGCTCAATAACAGTCAGCGACATTAACGAATATTTACAGTGGATGCAATGTTAAACATCACACTCTTCGAACCTGAAATTCCGCCCAACACCGGCAATATCATTCGTTTAGCGGCCAACTGCGGCTGCGCCCTGCATCTGATCGAACCCCTGGGCTTTGAGCTCGATGACAAGCGCCTGACCCGCGCGGGGCTCGACTATGCGGAGTGGCAAAGTATCCAACGCTACCCCAATTGGGAAAGCTACCTGCGCCAGACCCAGCCCCGGCGCATTTTTGCCCTGAGCACCAAGGGCCAGCGCCACCACAGCGACGCCCGCTTTGAACCAGGCGACCATCTGCTGTTCGGCCCCGAGTCCCGGGGCCTGCCCGCTGCCATCCGTGAAGCACTGCCGAGCGATCAGATTCTGCGCATTCCCATGCAGCCCGGGAGCCGCAGCATGAACCTGTCCAATGCCGTGGCGGTGATGGTGTACGAGGCCTGGCGGCAATTGGGTTACCCCGGCGCGCAGGCTCTTTCGTCCCCGGCCACCGCCTCCAAAGGTCAAAGCCCTGACGTATAATCCCATACTGCCACCTTATGGCACATAATTCATCATATTTCTGGCACTGGGTCAAATTTTCTTTATCATGGGCGCCCCTGACCAACGAGGTAAATCATGAGCAAATTTCAACTACTGGTCGGCAGCGTCATGGGCACCGCCGAAATGACCGCCGAAGCAGTCGCCAACGACCTGCGCGGCAAGGGTCACGAGGTCGATATCAACAAGCAGCCCCAGGCCGCTGATCTGGTGCGCGACGCCGACGAGATCCTGCTGATCTGCACCTCCAATACCGGCTCGGGCGACCTGCCGGACAATATTCGCCCCCTCTATCAGCAGATGGTCACCGAGTACCCGGCCATTGCCGGGCGCCGCTACGGCGTGATCAATCTGGGCGACAGCTGTTACGACACCTATAACGACGCCGGACGCCTGCTCGACGATACCTTTGAGGACCTGGGCGCCGTGCGCGTCGGGAACCCCCTGGTGCTGGACGCCAGCTCCGGTCAGGACCCGGAAGAAGGTGCACTCCTGTGGCTCAACGCCTGGATGCAAAAACTATGAGCCGCGCCCCTATCGCGCTGTTTTATGGCAGTTCCACCTGTTACACCGAGATGGCCGCCGAGAAAATCCGCGACCAACTGGGGGCGAATCTGGTGGATGTCTTCAATATTGCCGATACCCCCATTGTCACCGCCGGGTTTTACAACCACCTGATCATGGGCATTCCCACTTGGGACTACGGCGAACTGCAGGAGGACTGGGAAGAGATCTGGGATGAGATTGACGAGATCGACTTCACCGGAAAGAAGGTCGCCCTCTACGGCCTCGGGGATCAGGTCGGTTACCCGGAGTGGTTTCTGGACGCCATGGGCTACCTGCACGCCAAACTGGTCGCTCTGGGCGCCGAGCCCTGCGGCTATTGGCCGCGCGCCGGGTATGAATTTGAGGAATCCAAAGCCCTGACTCCGGACGGCGAGGCCTTCGTGGGCCTGGCGCTGGACGAAGAGAACGAGTTCGATCAGTCCGAGGCGCGCATCCAGCAGTGGTGTGCCCAGGTGCGGGAGGCCTTCGGCCTGTGACCGGAGACGGCACCGACGACCGCCAGCCCCCGGGCTACGCCCGACTGAGCTGGGATGAACAGGGCCAGCCGCACTCGAGCGCCTTTGACGATGTTTACTTTTCCAGCGCCGACGGTCTGGCGGAAACCCGCCATGTGTTTTTACAGCACAACCAACTGACCGAACGCTTTGATGCCCTGAGCGCGCCCCACTTCACCATTGCGGAAACGGGGTTTGGGTCGGGGCTGAATTTTCTGGCAGCCTGGCAGCTGTGGGAGCAACGC
Source organism: Marinimicrobium alkaliphilum (assembly GCF_003259155.1). Classification (GTDB taxonomy): domain Bacteria; phylum Pseudomonadota; class Gammaproteobacteria; order Pseudomonadales; family Cellvibrionaceae; genus Marinimicrobium_A; species Marinimicrobium_A alkaliphilum. Next base: position 156,396 of record NZ_QGMQ01000001.1, on the reverse strand, counting down.
GCGCCCGCGAATGCGCAACTGCACTTCGTCAGTGTCGAAAAGTACCCGCTGCGCCCTGAAGACCTGTGCCGTGCCCTGGCGCTCTGGCCCGCGCTCGCGGACTACGCCGACGCGCTTTGTGAAGCCTACCCGCCAGAGCCCCTGCCCGGTTTCCACCGATTGAGTCTGGCCCGGGGTCGGGTGCAACTGACCCTGATTATTGATGACGCGGCTCAGGGTTTTGAGCAGCTGCTGGCCAGCAATCACCCCCTGTGGGCCAAGAGTGGCCCTTTTATCGACGCCTGGTTCCTGGACGGCTTTGCACCCGCCAAAAATCCCGCCATGTGGTCCGACGCGCTCTTTAGCGCCATCGGCAAGCTCAGCCGCACGGGCACGACCGCAGCCACCTTCAGCGCCGCCGGCGTGGTCAAGCGGGGCTTGCGCTCGGCTGGCTTTGCGGTCAAACGAGTCCCCGGCTTTGGCCGCAAGCGGGAGATGGTCACAGCAACTTTCGCCGGCACCACCCCATCAGACCTCGACCCAAAAGACTACGATCGGCCCATGGGCAAACACCCCTGGCCGCTGGCCTGGCACTTGAAGGCCGCGCCCGAGCCGACACCGACGCGCACCATCGCCATCATCGGGGCGGGCCTCGCCGGCTGCCACAGCGCCCGGGCTCTGGCAGAGCGGGGTTGGCAGGTCAGCGTCTATGAGCGCGCCGAGGCGCCGGCCACCCAGGCCTCCGGCAACCCCCAGGGTGTGGTCTACTGCCGGCTGTCACCCAAAGATGAACCCCAGGCCCGCTTCAACCTGGCGAGCTTGCAGTTTGCACGCCAGCACTACCGCCGCTACTGGGCGGACTGCGGTCGGGCTTGCGGCGTTCTGCAACTGGCCCATACCGGGAAGGAGGCCGCTGGCCAGGCACTGCTGCGTGAACGCTATGCTCAGGCGGCGCGCCTGGTGCAGTTTGTCGATGCGGCAGAAGCCAGTCGCCTGGCCGGTGTTCCCCTCGACTGCGGCGGACTCTTTCTACCGGATGCCGGCTGGCTGGACCCGCGCCAACTCTGTCGGCGCTTGCTGGCGCACCCCGCCATCACCCTTCACACCGGCGCGGATGTCGACCAGCTGGTCAGAGATGAAAATCAGTGGTTGTTGCTGGACAAGGCAGACAACACGCTGGGCCTGGCGCCGCAGGTGGTGATCGCAACGGCTGAGCACGCCCGACAATTCAGTCAGACGCAGCACCTGCCGCTTAAACCCATTCGCGGTCAAGTGAGCTATCTGCCGGCGACCGGCGCCAGCCGATCACTGCGTACCGTCATCTGTGGGGAGGGCTATCTGCCCCCGGCGCACAATGACCGCCATTGCATCGGGGCCACATTCAATCTGCACGAGACCAGCACCGAAACGCGCGTCGAGGATCATGCAGCCAACCTGGACAATCTGGCGGCCCACGCCCCGGCTCTGGCCGAAACCTGGGCAGGGCTGGCCCCTGAGCAGATCCAGGGCCGCGTCGGCTTCCGCTGCGCGACCCGCGATTACCTGCCGATCGTCGGGCCGGCCCCCATTGCCGACGCCTTTGACGAAGACTTTGCCGTTCTGCGCACCAACGCCCGGGCCGCCATCCCCCATCGAGGACGCTACTGGCCGGGGCTCTACCTCAATGTCGGGCACGGCTCCCGCGGGCTGGCCTACGCTCCCTTGAGTGCAGCGCTGCTGGCCGATACGCTCGAAGGCACGCCCGCGCCTGTGGCACAAGAACTGGTATTGGCCCTGCATCCGGGTCGATTTCTGATTCGGCAACTGATCCGCAACCAACGTTGACAGGCTGTTCTATACTCTGGGGACGACGTTGAACGCCAGACTTGGAGACCCCCATGCTCGCCAACCCCGGACACCATCATCCCACCGATGACAACCCCACCGACTCAATCCACAACTACTACGAACGCCTGGTGCTGGAACAGATTCGAGCGCAATTGAATGAATCACACCAGCGCAACGCCAATTTTATGGCCGATGTCGCCTGCGTGGCCCTCAATCGGCTGCCGCCGCGCTATATCCGGCACGACGTCGATATGACTTTTTTTATGTCGCAGGATGAATTGGCCGAAACCGAAGAAAAAGTCACTCGCGCGGTGAGTGAGGCGCTGGCGTATGTGGCAGGTCGTTCACGTCCTGAACAGTAACCGGCCCGGACGCCGGCGCGGTGATAATCTGCGAGCCACTGCCACAGGAAATCACCGTGCGCATGGCCGCTTCGACGGTGATATGGGCCAATATTTCCACGCACTCTGCCGGCAGATGATAAACCAGCCCGGACGACGGCACCGGAGCCGTGGGCACATACACCGTGTAGGTGCCATCATCATGTTTGGCGGTGATGATGGCTGTCATGGACACAGGATTTCCCGGCCCGAATACGTAGGCGCGACACACCTGCCCTTTGAGCAGGGACTCGTTGTCGCTGCCCCCCACAAACTGATTGACCACTTCGCGGATGGTTTTATAACCCGGCGCAAACTTGGTGAGCCAACGATCGATCCAGGAGTGCAGCCAACGGCCCACGCCCGTCTTGACCAACAAACCAACCGCAAAGCACAAACCCAGTGCCATCAAAATACTGATCAGATCAGCCAGATACTCATTGAGCGGCATCCAGCCCAAAAGCAGATTGCTCACCGGGCTGACGACATCGGCAATCATGCCGAACAGCCACTGAATCAGCAGCATGAAAATGGTGATCGGCAGCACTACCGTCAGGCCGCCCAGGAGCGTCAACCCCAAATAGGATTTCCAGGTCTTCATTTATCCTTACCCGTTCGCTAAGATGACCGACCGCACACCGACCGAGTATCGCGCGCAGTGAACCGACTGATTATTTGCCTCGCCTTACTTTACCCTTGGCTGGTCTCCTGTGCCAGTGCCGATAACCCTCTGCACTATGACTATGAAGTCATCGCCGAGCGAGATCACCCCATCCTTTTTACGCAGGGGTTGCTGCTGCACGACGGGTACTTTTACGAGAGCAGTGGCCTGTACGGACGCTCGCGTCTGGTGCGTTACCGCGCCGACGTCAACGCCGAGTCCACCCTGATTGCCCACTCCCGCACCCTGCCCCAGCGCTACTTTGCCGAGGGTCTGGCGCTTTTTGACGATCAGCTCTACCAACTCACCTGGCGGGAAAATACGCTGCTGATATACGACCGCGAGAGCTTTGACCTGCAAACAACCCGCCATTACCCGGGCGAAGGCTGGGGCCTGACCGAAGATGGCCAGCGCCTGATTCGCAGTGACGGCTCAGACCAACTGTTTTTTCACGCCCCGGACAGTTTCGAACTGCTCGGCCAAGTTGCCGTACACGAAGCCGGACGGCCGGTGCGCCGAATCAACGAGCTGGCTTATGTCGACGGCCGGGTGTGGGCCAACATCTGGAAAGAAAACCGCATTATCGCCATCAACCCCGACTCCGGCACCGTCGACATCACGGTCGATTTGAGCGATCTCGCCGCCCAGATCGACAAACCGGACAGCCAGAGCGTGCTCAATGGCATCGCCTACGACCCCGAGCAAGATGCCTTTTGGGTGACCGGGAAGAACTGGCCTCGACTCTTTCTGATTCGTCTGGTACCACCACACTAGCGCCGGGTGCGACAATCGGTCACTGTTGCGTTGAGACAGACCAGCCTAAACTCACTCCTGTTCAAAACCGTCACGCTCCAAACAGGATCAGGCTCACGATGAAACAGGAACCCGCGCACCACCCGCTGTTGGGTTTACCGGTCGCACTGCCACATCTTTTCTTACTCTGTTTAAGCGCACCCACACTGGCCGGACATCAAGACACAGGTCCACTGGATACCATCACCGTGACCGGCACCCGTGCCCAAAGCACGATCGGCAATACGTCGGCCAGCGTCGGCGTAATCGACCGCCAGACCCTGGAAGATCTGCACGCCACCCACGCCGCCGACGCCCTCAACCGCATTCCCGGTGTCAATATCGTCCAGCTCGGCAGCAGCGGCCCGGGTGTGTCGGCGTCCATTCGCCAACCAATAACCACCGGGCCGGTCTACCTCTATCTGGAGAACGGCGTCCCTACCCGTTCACCGGTTTTTTTCAACCATAACGCCCTCTATGAAATCAATCTCGCCCAGGCCGATGGCGTCGAAGTGATCAAGGGCCCGGGGTCGGCGCTCTACGGGAGCGACGCCATCGGCGGCGTGATCAACGTTCTGAGCAACCGCCCGATTGAGCACGACGCCCTGGCTCTGACCCTCGAAGGCGGCGACTTTGGCTGGCGTCGCGCTCAAGTGCGCGGCCAGGCGGTGCGCGGAGGCCAGCATCTGGCCGTGCGCCTGGAGGCCAGCGCCAGCGACGGCTGGCGCGACCATACGGACTACGACCGCCAGGCGGGCAACCTGGTCTGGCAAACCGGCATCGCCGGTTTCGACGTCAACACCGTCTATTCGGGCGCACGCCTGGATATGGCCAGCGGCGGGTCGGGTCTAAATGCCGAGGACTTTGAGAACAACCCCTCCCGGGCGGGCAATGTGGTGGGCTACCGGGATGTGAGCAGCCAGCGACTGTCAAGCGCCTGGCAACGCCCGGCCGGCACGGGCGAGCTGACCGTGACCCCCTACTGGCGCGAAAATCGGCTCGAGTATCTGGCCACCTGGACGCTGAATACCGGTCGCGAGGTCTACATTCCCTGGCGTGACATCTGGGCGCTGGACTCGCAGGACGCCCACATCAACCGCAGTGATGACCGCTCTCTGGGGTTGCAAAGCCAATACCGCCAAGACGTCGAGTGGCTCGACCAGGGGTTCTGGATCGCCGGCATTGATCTCGACCTCAGCCAGGGCAACACCCGACAAACCTATATTGAGCGCACCGATAATGACCCGGGCGACTACTGGCTCGCCTACCAGCCGGTGCGCCCCCTCTACGATTACCGGGTCAGTGTCCGCAGTGCCTCCCCCTACCTGCACTGGGAGGCCGACCTGCACCCGCGCTGGCGCGTCGACCTGGGTCTGCGCTACGACTGGCTCGAGTACGACTACACCAGCCGCATCGGCGCCGACCCCGAGCATCCGACCCACCGTCGCCCGGAGGACAGGGTACTCAGCATGGACCGCCTGAGCCCCAAGGCGGGTGCGATATTCCGGGTCAGCGAGGAACTGAATGCCTTTGCCGCCTGGCGGCGCGCTTTTCGCGTGCCGAGCGAGAGCCAGCTGTTTCGCTCTGGTGCCACCGCCGACTCGACCGACCTGGAGCCGGTGGTCGCTGACAGCAAAGAGGTCGGCCTGCGCGGGCGCCTGAACTCGGCCTGGCGCTTCGAGGCGACCCTCTACTGGCTGGAAAAATACAACGACATTCTAGCGGTCACAGAGGCCACCGGCACCCGCCGTCAGGTCAATGCGGGCGAGACCCGCCACCGAGGTCTGGAGCTGGGCACCGACCTGGACCTGGCCCGACATCTGACCCTGGGCGTCAGTTGGACCCGCGCCGACCATGAATACCGCCAATGGCAGGATAGCGATACCGACTACGCCGGCCATCAGCTGCCCAACGCACCGCGCAGCTACGGCAATGTGCGCCTGGAATACCGCGCCCCCTGGCTGAACGGCGGACGGCTCGAAGCCGAGTGGCTGCGCCAGGGCCGGCATTTTATCGACGAGGCCAATACGCTGACCTACGACGGCTACCAGTTGCTTAACCTGCGCGCCAACTACCGCTTTGACAGCGGCCTGGATGTTTACCTGCAGGGCTACAACCTGGGCGACACCCGCTACGCAGAAACCACCGGCCGCTGGGGCCCCATCTACACCCCGGGACGCCCCCGCACCCTGATCGCCGGCATAAACTTCGCGTTCGACTAAACGGTGGACAGCCGTCGCCGGGTAGCTATACTCGGTGATGAGCGGTTCAGTATCGGTTTACCCGCTTGTGCAAAGCTGCAACAATACGCACCGCCGCACACTGACGGATACGAGCAAGGCCATGACCCAAAGCGCACAACAGCACTGCCCCCACGATCGCCAAATCTCCTGCGGTAACTGCCGCCTGAGCAGCATTTGCCTGCCCATCAGTATGCATATATCCGATATCGACAAGGTCAACGATATCATTCAGCGCGGCCGTCCCCTGCAAAAGGGTGACTACCTGTATCGGGCCAACGAACCCTTTCAGTCGGTGTATGCGGTGCGCTCAGGTACCGTCAAGTCCATCACCCTGAGCGATGACGGTGAAGAGCAGGTCACAGGCTTTTACCTCCCTGGGGAAATCCTGGGTATGGAAGGCATCGCCCAGGACCGCTACACCAACTCGGCCATCGCACTGGAAACCGCCTCCATCTGCGAAATCCCCTTCCACAGCCTGGAAGATCTGAGCCTGCGCATCCCGAGTCTGCAGCGGCACTTCTTCCAGTTGATGAGCAAAGAGATTACCCAGGAACAGCAGCTTGCGGGCCTGCTTAGCAAGAGCACCGCCGAACAGCGGGTCGCGGCCCTGTTGCTGAGCATCTCTGCGCGCAACAAGGCGCGCCAACTGTCCGCGACGGCTTTCCGCCTGCCCATGTCGCGTACCGATATTGGCAACTTTTTGGGCCTGACCATCGAGACCGTCAGCCGGGTATTCACCCGCCTGCAGAAACAGGGCATTATCCGGGTCGACAAAAAAGAAGTGCAGGTCGAAGATATCGATGCCCTGCGCAAACTTTCCAGCGCCCTCGGATAAGCCATGAGCCGTTTACAGCGTACCCTTGAAGCCTTCGACGCGCTCAACCGGGAAGATCCCAACCGCGAAATGGTGGACGGCGAGGCCCAGCCCAAAGAGCTGGTCTACGGCCAACGTATGAGCGAGTGCCTGGGCCAGTTTTGCCCCGACGCTTCCGAAACCCTGCAACTGGCCGCCCGCAGTCAGCACATTCGCCGCTGGGCCATTGCCCGCAGCGATTACCCCATGGACCGGGCCGGCTACAAACGCTGGCGCACCGACCTGGCGCTCTACCACGGCGAAGTTGCCGGGCAGGTGATGGCGGAACAGGGTTACGACGATGCCAGCATCGAACGGGTCAAAGATCTGCTGCTGAAGAAACGACTCAAGCGCGACCCGGAAGTACAGACCCTGGAAGACGTCATCTGCCTGGTCTTCCTGCGCTTCTATCTGGACGATTTCGCGCGTAAACACGACGAAGACAAGCTGATCAGCATTATCCGCAAAACCTGGAACAAAATGTCTGACATTGGTCACGCCGAGGCCTTGAAACTGCCCTTGTCGGCGCCCATGCAGAGCCTCGTCGGCAAAGCGTTGGCGCCGGATGAAACCGATTAGAGTCGCATTTCCGCCCCAAAAATGTGACACAGGTCACAAAAAACGTCGCATTTATCCCTCTGTCCGGCCACACCCTTGACCCTTATCGCCATCTGAGATATATCTCTTAGTGATTGTTAAGAAACGCAAAATAACCAATAACCAAAGTGGCTGACTATGAAAAAGACCCTATCGCTAGTACTACTTACGCTCTGGGCCTCTTACTCCATGGCCTGCGATGAAGACTGCAAACGCGAACGCGCTATGGAAGAACACGGGGTAAGATTTGGAAGCCATCTGACAGTGCAGGCCTGCCGGGACACGGCGGTCGACTTTCTGATGACCGCCCGGCGCAACATGGAAAACTACCGGGCCGAGCGCCTTGAGGGTGGGCATCCTGCCGGGATGCGCAATATCCGCAATTTTATTGAGCAGCGCAAAAGCTGGCTCGACGAGTGCGATGAATATCTCCGCCTGACCGAACAGGGCCGTGTGTTCCGCACCGAGGGCATGACCGAGCGACTGTTCGGGGATATCAATGCAGTCTCTGAAGAGCTTATGAACCTGTACAACAACCGTCACAATCCCAGCCGGGAAATCGCCGAAGTTGCCCAACGTTTTGACACCTTGTTCCAAGCCATGGACGAGCATGTAGTCGACCTGCAACTGCGCGGTCAGATGGTGATTCGCTAAGCCCCTCGGCCTCAGGCCTTGCCTGAGGCTTTGAGTTGACGCGCCGGCGGCGCAGCGCCCAGGTGCTGCTCGTTGCGCTGGCGAGCCAGCTCCATCTGCTTCTGGCGCTCGGCAAAACGGGCCTTCTGTTCGTCTGTCAGGGTATCGTAGCAACGCGGGCAGCTGACCCCTTTCATATACTTTTCTGACCGCATATCGTCTTCCGTGATCGGGTGGCGACAACCGTGGCATTGATCGTAACGGCCTTTTTCCAACTGGTGATTGACCGCGACCCGGTTGTCAAATACGAAACACTCGCCGCGCCACAGACTCTCCTCCTCCGGCACCTCTTCCAGATACTTCAGAATACCGCCCTGAAGGTGGTAAACCTCTTCAAAGCCCTGCTCCTTCATATAGGCCGTGGCCTTCTCGCAACGAATACCACCGGTGCAGAACATGGCCACTTTCTTGTGTTGCTGGGGACTCAGGTTGTCTTTGACATAGTCCGGGAATTCGCGAAAGGTCGTGGTGCCCGGATCGACGGCCCGTTCAAAGCTACCAATGGCATACTCGTAGTAGTTGCGGGTATCCACCACCAGCACGTCGGGATCGCTGATCAGCTCATTCCAGGCGCTGGGCGGCACATAGGTACCCACCGTATGACGCGGGTCAATACCTTCGATACCCATGGTGACGATTTCTTTTTTCAGTTTCACCTTCATCCGATAAAAGGGCATACGCTCGTCAAGCGATTCCTTGTGCTCCAGTTTGGCCAGACGTGGGTCACTTTTGAGGTAATCGAGCAAACTGTCGATGCCTGCGCGCGTGCCGGCCACGGTGCCGTTGATCCCCTCATGGGCGAGCAACAGGGTGCCCTTGAGCCCCTGCGCCTCGCAGTGGTTCTTCAGGGGTTCGCTCATGGCCTCGTAATCGGGCAGAGACGCAAAGTGATAAAGGGCGGCAACAACGATTTGGCTCATAACAGTCCGGTACTTGTTCAGGCAGATAGACACAGGCGCGCTCGCGCGGGGCGCGCATTATAAACGCTTATTTTTTATACAGCCAGCCTGGCGCGAGGCTTCGAGCGGTGCTTTTCAGGCGGGATCGGCTTTGCTGCCACCCAGGCAGTTGGGGGAGTCGGGGGTATCACCCTGCTTGTGTGCCCACTCCTCGGGCGTGTGGGTATGCAGCGCCAGCGCATGCACCGGCCCATCCAGCTCTTCCCTGAGGGCGGCGTAGACCGCCTGGTGGCGCTGTACCAGACGCTGGCCCGCAAACGCCGGACTCACCAGCACAACCTTGAAGTGTGACTCCGATCCCGGGGGCACGCTGTGTTTGTAGCTTTCGTTGATCACCTCCAGGTGCTGGGGCTCGAACTCGGTTGCGATCTTGGCCCTGATGGCCTTTTCAATGGGTTGCATACTCATAACCTCTGAGACGTCGGTGCAGGTGGATGGGCGGCGCGGGCACTGACTTCACTGACCGGCACGGCCTCGCACAGTTCAGCGGTTTTGACCGGATACACCGGGTAGCGCTGGAGAAACGCCGACAACTCAAACCCGGCGCGTACCCGCTCGCTGTAGTCCCGGTGCCGGGTGCGGGCGCCATCGTAGCCTTTGAACTGCAACTGCTGCAAACACTCGCCACACACTTGCAATACCTGATTTTCGGGCAGACAGGTGCCGACCCAGAAATGCTGGCCCGGCTCGCTTCGGTTGCGGCCCTGCAATACCCGGCAAAAGGCCAGGTGGTAGGTAGGCTCCAATTGCTCGCGCTCAAGGATAACCAGCACCCGGCTGTTTTTGTAGGTCAGGGTGTAGTCGTGCAGACAGCGTAGCTGCGCCCACCCCAGATTCAGACCGGGGTCGGCGAGCGTCGTCCGTTCATCGGCTGTCAGGTGCAGGCGCGGGTCAAAAAATTCAAAGTGCCCCAACTGCTCGGCTCCCATCAGGGACCGGGCGCTATTGAGCGGTGCAAACCCGAGAAAATCCGGCAGCTCCATCAGCCGCCCCCGAGCAGTTGGGCAATGCGCGATTCGGCATCGGTGCGCAGGCGGAATTCGACCCGCCGGGACAGCTCCGAATCTTCATTGCCCTCGGCATCGAGCACGGGTTTGGACGACGAGAGTCCGTTGGCAGTGACATGTTCCTTGAGCCAGTCGCGGTGATCACTCACCGGCTCGAGGTTGAGCAGGTACTCCAGGGTCGAGCGGGTGCGGGCCTGAGACAGAGCCATATTGCGGATGTAGGCCACCTCCGGCGGTTCGGTTCCCCAGTCGCTTGAGGTATGGCCCTCAACCCGCACTTCAAGAATGTCGTTGCGGTAGCGGTCGGAGGTGATGATGCGCACGTAGCGTGGGAAAAAATCGCTCAATATGTCTTCAAACGCGGGCCGCAAGGCATCGTCGCCCTGGGCAAAAAGCACCTCACTGCGGTTAAAGCGCAGGCTCAGGTCTTCATCCAGTTCGGCGCCCCAGCGCGGCAGATCGTCGGCGAACTCTTCGTTCAGGTCTTCGTACAACTGGGTGCGCAAATGGTCGTAGAGAATCGCCACATCGCGAATGGTCCGGGTTTCCAGCTCCAACTGGACCATGTAGACCACAGCCATCAGCAAAAACACCATCATCAGGCCAGCCATCAAGTCACTGACCGAGACCCAGTGCTCTTCGTGCTCGACTTCCGCGGCTATCCCGGCCGTGTTGACCAGGCCGCCGTGACCGTTAGGATCGGCGCTCATCAGAACTCACCGCAGCGGTTGATTGCTGCTCGGCCAACTGTACCAGGGCCCGCAACCTGTCGGTGAGCGGCGCATAGTCGTTGACAAACTTTTCCGACAGGGAGGTCAACTGATAGCCAAAGGTGGTCAGGGATTTGGTCAACTCCGCTTCCAGAGCCTGGTCCAGCTTTTGGACCTGAGCATCGGTGCGTGCCACCATCGCTTCAATGCGTTCGGCCACCCCATCCTGGGACCGGGTCAGGCTCTCGGCCAGGTTCTGATTGACCTGCGCCGAGGTGTCGCGCAGCGCCTGTGCAGCCTGTTCGAGCACTTCACTCAACTGGCTCTGGTTGCGGGTCACGCTTTCCGCCAACTGAGTGGTCAGGGCATCCACGCGCCCTTCCAGTGAAGGCAGTCCGGCCGCGGCTTGTTCACCGACACTCGCCAGACGCGAAAGGTAGTTGTCCAGATCTTTGGACTGGGCCTGCAGGCCCGCCATCATCTTGCCCATGGACTCCGAAACCGTATTGAAGATCTCCGAGTGGGTCACCACCTTCTCGTAGGCCTGACTGGCCTTGTCGAGCAGCTCCCCGTTGGATTTCTGGGTCACCAGCAGCTCCTGCAACTCGATCTTGTAGGTCTGCTGCCAGAGCAGCATATTGCCCACCGCTTCGTTCAGTTCCCGGAAGTTATCGCCGTACTGGGTGTTGATCTGGGTATTGAAATCGCGCATCACGGTTTCGATGGCGGTAATGAAAGCGCGGGTGTTGGCCTCGGTCATGTTGGCCTGGTATTCACTCAGGGACTGACGCATCTGGCTCAGCTCGCGGCCCTGGCTCGCACGGAGGCTGGCGAGCTCCGCCAGCAAACCGCCCTCGGCGGGTTCGGTCAGGGCGGTGCGGATTCCCCCGAGCAGACTGGCCAGGTCATCGATGGTAGCTGCCTCATACTGGGCCTCCACGCGCCGCTGACGCATAACCGTCGCCAAGTGGCGGAACTTGACGATCAGAGCCCCGAGCAGACCTGCAATCGAGGTCCAGAATGCCGTCTGCAAACCCGCGATCAAGTCCGGCACGCTGGCCTGGATATCCGTGGTATCAAACCCGAGCAGCCCCAGGGCAACCCCCAAAAATGTCCCGAAAATACCGGTACTGGTGAGGATCGTGGGCGAGTGTGTCGCACTGTGGGCGCTATAGCCAGGGCCGACAAACCAGACCGTCATCACCACGATCGCGCCGAGTAAACCCAGGGTCAGGCCGGAAAAATTGAACAAAAAATCCATGAGGCGTCGCTATTCGAATAAACCGACGCAAAGTGTAGTGCATTTGGCTTGGGGGTAACAGCCTGACACGCCGCCTGGCGCCCGCCCGAACCCTGCGTTCAGACCGCAAAACGCTGGAAGATCACAATCCCCCAAACCAGCGCCAACAACAGCAGACTGGTGAGCACCAGCGCCGAGCCGATGTCCTTGGCGCGCGCCGACAGCACGTGCAGCTCGTGCCCGGTGCGATCGACCACCGCCTCTACCGACGAATTGGCCAGCTCCGCCATCAGCACCCAAAAGACACTGGCGATCAGCAGAATCAACTCGATATGACCCTCGGCTAACCAGAAAGCCGTGGGAATCAGCAGTGCGGCCAACGCCACCTCCTGGCGAAACGCCGCTTCAAAGCGCCAGACGGCGGCATAACCTTTCATCGAATAGCCAAAGGCGTGAACAATGCGGGTGACTCCCGTTTTTCCCGGTTTAGGCATAGCAGCTCCTCAATCACAAGCTGATGGGGGTTTTGTGGCTGGGTGTCACATTAGTTTCATCAAGGGTTGTTACAAAATGATGGTCACACCAACAACGGGTGCCAAAATGAATGCCTTATTTCAGAGAGTTCACCAGTTCGATACGCTCGCGTTTCTCTGGCTCCACGTCAATAAACGCCTCCCCTACCGACGCTCGGTACGCTGGATTTCACGCACCGGAGACGGTTATCTCTATCTGGTCATTGCTCTGCCGGTGCTCATCTTTGAACCGGTACTTGGCACCGCTTTTTTCGGGGCCGGGGCCATCGCTTATGCTCTCGACGTTAGTCTCTATCTGCTCCTGAAAAACCTGATCAAACGCGACCGACCGGCGGCCGCGTTTGATTTTTACGAGGCCTGGATCACGCCCTCAGATCAATTCAGTTTTCCCTCCGGGCACACCGCGGCGGCCTTCCTGTTCGCGCTGCTGATTGCCTGGTTCTACCCCGCCTTTGCCCTGCCCTGCTACCTCTGGGCCAGCCTGGTGGGCATCAGTCGGGTGCTCCTGGGCGTGCACTACCCGAGCGACATCGCCGCTGGCGCGGTGCTGGGCAGCGTGTGTGCATTGATCGGTATTTATCTGCAAGGGTGGCTGTGACAGTGGTTAAAATTCTCTACGGCGTGCAGGGCACGGGTAACGGCCATATCACCCGGGCACGGATCATGGCCCGGGAGCTGAGCGCTGCGGGGGCCGATGTCGATTGGGTATTTTCCGGCCGCGCGCCCGAGGCCTATTTCGATATGGACTGCTTTGGGGACTATCGGTGCTTTCAGGGTCTGACACTGGTGACCCTCAAGGGCCGAGTGTTTATGGGCAAAACCCTGATCCAGAGCAATCTGCGCCAACTCTGGCGTGATGTAAAAAACCTTGATGTCAGCGGCTACGACCTGATCATCAACGACTTCGAACCCATTACCGCCTGGGCCGCCAAGCGCGCTGGGCGGCCTGTGATCGGGCTCTCTCACCAAAACGCTTTTCAGTATCGTATTCCTAAACGGGGCAACAACCCGGCCGTCAGCCTGTTTATGCGCTACTTTGCCCCCACGGACCTGCCCATTGGCTGTCACTGGCACCACTTCGGCCAGCCCATATTGCCGCCCTTGATCGAGCCCTCGCACTATCCCAACGACAACCAGCCGGGCGACTATCTGGTGTACCTGCCGTTCGGCGACCTGAACGATACCCTGGCGTTACTGACACCCCTGACCGGCGCGGATTTTTATATCTATCACCAGGATGCCCGGCACGAGGATCGCGGACACCTGCACCTTCGGCCCTTTTCCCGAGAGGGCTTCCAACAGGACCTGCATCGCTGTGAAGGGGTCATTTGCAGCGCCGGATTTGAGCTGCCAAGCGAGGCGATTCAACTGGGGAAAAAGCTGCTGGTGCAACCGGTGCGCAAACAGATGGAGCAACAATCCAACGCCCTGGCGCTGAAACAGTTGGGGTATGCAGAGGTGAGTCAGAATCTGGATGAGGCCTTTATCGCCGCTTGGCTGAGTCAGCCTTTGCCGGCACCTGTACGCTACCCGAATACCGCCCAGGCACTGGTCCAGTGGTTGCTCAAAAAGGACGCGAGCCAACTTGCTATGGGCGATTTAGGGGCCTTACGCGATCAGCTTTGGCAGGAAACCCGCACCGGCGATTACCCGGCACTGGCCTGAGGGTCGAGCACCGTGACCCGACTGGTGTCATCGAGCAGCACCGGCTGTAAACGCGGGTCATTGCGTGTGGCCTGCGCACGCCAGCGCACCACAACGCCCCCGGCGAGCAGACCCAGTACGGCCATGGCCGCAGTGAGCCCTTCGTAAGCCCACAGGTTGTGGGCGACACCACTGAACAACAGCATGGCAAACAGTGGCACCAGGTAGACAAAGAGTGAGCCGGTCACGACAACCTGCTCCGGCACCCCGATACGCACCTGTTCACCCAATTGGAACCCCGACGGATCGCGACCTTCCAGCACCACCCGCAAATAGGATGTGTGACCCGCCAGACGTGCCAGCAGACTCTGGCCACAGCCTTTTTGCGCAGCGCAGTTGCCACAAGTGGAGCGCTGGATCGTCTCGACCCAGAGCCCATCGGATTCTACGGCGACCACGCGCCCGGTCTCAACAATCATGGCTGCGCCCCTTCAGCCACAATGCCATTGGCGACCTGCTCGGCCGTTTGCACCGGAACCTCACCCACCACTGTCACCCGAAAGCGCCGCTCACCCGCCGCCACCTGTCCCATGTAGGCATTGGTGGCACCGCGCTGGGCACGGCCTTCGATGGCCCGGTCACCGTCGGCGGGCGCGAGAAATACAGAAAAGGTTGACAGCCCGTCGGTGTACATCAACATCTCGGTGTCGTCCTGCACCGTCTGCTGGCCACTGAATACAAAGCCCGGTGGTAACCAGTCCAGGTGCCAGCCATCGGGCTGAGTCAATGCCGTCGGGTTGCAGGGACTCGGGTGGGCATTGGCCTGACGAAACAACTGTGCCCGGGGTTCAAGCCTGATCTCGGCCTGAGCCGGCGCCAACTGAATATCCACAAATTGGAAGCGCTCCAGTACCCGGCGCTGCTCATCAATCAACAATGATCGGAGCAGCAACCCGGTGTCTTCATCAACATCAAGCAGATAACCGTAGCGGTAGGTATCCCGGGGAATGATTTGAACCTGCCGGGTGGAGCGTCCGGCCACGCGTTCCTGGCCCGCCATATCGAGGTAGTAGTACTCGCCCAGGTCAGCCACCTGGCCGTCACTCAGGGTAAGACGGCCATGCCGCACCTGATCCCCTGCGCTCTGACAGTCCGCCGCCAGACCCTGGCGCAGCACCTCGCGCTCCGGGCCGCTCAAGTGCTCGAGACGCTCGTATTGAGCACCCTGATCTACCCAGCGGGTCAGTTTGAAAGTCTCCAGAGCAATGCCGTGTTCGTAGGTGAACAGCCCCTGGTAGCTAAGCTCACGATTGCTCTGGGCCATTTGTCCGAGCCAACGCTTGGCCTCAGCGGTCTCCGGCTGAGCCGACACGGCCTGAGGCAGCATCAGTGCCCAGGCCAGGATCAGGGGAGTAAAAGAAAAAACACGGATCACAAGCGACCTCAGTCTTCAAGCGCCTCTTGCGCGTCGGCTTCATCGGTTTCACCAACAACCGCGCGGGCAAAAGGCAGCATACCCTGGCCACTGTTGAAGGACGCGTGGTCGGTGTGCTCATCAATCAGCAGGTTCAGGTAAGCGCGAATCTGCTCGATGGGGATTTGATCGTTGGCTTGACGCGGCTCGAAAATCACCTGCCGCGCCTGCTGGGAGCGGCCATCAAAGCCGCTTTGAGCACTGACCGGACGCGCATTCAAGGCCGGCGACTGGAAGCCGGCTGGCGCGCTTGCAGAAGGCCGCAGCTCACTGCGCTCAGACTCTGCCATGGCTGGCGCCTCGCCGCCCACCGGTGCACTGCCACCGCCGTACTGCTGAACACCGAAAATCACCGCAGCCGCCACTGAGGCGGCTACCGCCACACGCCCAGCATTCTGCCACCAGCGGTTAAGCGCGCTCCCCCGGCCAGCGCCGAGAGCAGGTTCATCCGCAAGTGCCGCGCTCAGGCGCGCACCAAAGTCACTGGGCGCGGTTGCGGGCAAATCGCGACGCAGCGACGCGCTCGCCATCTGATAGCGGGACCAGGTGGCTTTGAGCTCAGCGTCAGACTCGCTCGCTTTGAGCAGGCGCTGCAGCTCCATCTCGTCGGCCTGATCGTCCATCAAGGCCGAGAGGGATTCGGCCAGCGGATGGTGGTGGGTCGGCTCTGTCATGGTGGGTATCACCTCTAAAGTACGTCGGGTTCAGCTTCTGTATTCACTGACCCGGAGCCACCCAAAAGGTTCAGCCCAGGGCCACATTTTCTTAACACTTGTTTACGCGGGATCCAATAGTGGCCGGATCTTCCGGTCAATGGCCTCCCGGGCACGGAATATGCGCGAGCGCACGGTGCCCACCGGGCAGTCCATGATCGCGGCAATATCTTCGTAGCTCAAGCCTTCCATCTCCCGCAGGGTCACCGCCGTGCGCAAGTCTTCCGGCAAATCCCGAATGGCCTTGTCCACGGTAGCCTGGAGCTCGTCGCGCATAAGGCTGTTTTCAGGCGTATCGATGTCCTTGAGCGCCTCGCTCCCGGTGTAAAACTCGGCGTCCTGAACTTCAACATCACTCGCTGGCGGGCGCCGGTTGCGTGCCACCAGGTGATTTTTGGCGGTGTTGATAGCGATACGGTATAGCCACGTGTAGAACGCGCTATCGCCGCGAAAGTTCGCCAGCGCGCGGTAGGCCTTGATAAACGCCTCCTGCGCCACGTCATGCACCTCGGCATGATCGCGGATGTAGCGGCTGATAATCGCAAAGATTTTATGCTGGTACTTGAGTACCAGCAGGTCGAACGCGCGCTTATCACCTTTCTGTACTCGTTCGACCAACTGTTGATCTGTAGTGGGCGCCTGCTGCGCTGCCATTCGATTTCCCCCAAGACCGCGGCTCTCGCCGGGGCATCATCCAGTGCTGATGTCGCTGGTGCTGGCCAACCCTCCGGTGGAAGGCGATTTTTGAGCCAGTGTTGACCGGGCGACAACCAAAAAGTTCTGCCGACAGTATAACGGTTTATGGCGTGTAGCTCAGCCCGGTCTGCGAGTGACCGTGGCGTGCGCCTATTACCCGAGCGCCAAGCTCCGTTATACTGGCGCTCTTCGGGCCGAGAGCCCTCACCTCCGACAGGATCTGGAACCGTTTAATGAGCACCCACTTTAACGCCGATGTTCTGGTGATCGGCTCCGGCGCGGCCGGGCTAACCCTGGCCCTGAGCCTGGCCGACAAGCACCGAGTCCATGTGCTGAGCAAGAGTCAGATCAGCGAGGGCTCCACCTGGTACGCCCAGGGTGGTATCGCTGCCGTGCTGGACGACGACGACTCGGTGGAGGCTCACATCGCCGACACCCTGGTGGCCGGCTCCGGCCTGTGCCATGAGGACGCCGTTCGCTTTACGGTTGAGCGCAGCAAAGCCGCGATTGGCTGGCTGATCAGTCAGGGGGTCAATTTCACCCGCAACAACGGTGGTGATACCTACCACCTGACTCAGGAAGGCGGTCACAGCCACCGGCGGATTATTCACAGCGCTGACGCCACCGGTCAGGCTGTGCACTCAACCCTGATCGAACGGGTCCGCAACCAACCCAACATCACCGTACACGAGCACCATGTAGCTCTCAATCTGATCACCCAGGCCGATACCGGCTCGCGCAAACTGCGCTGCTCCGGGGCTTATGTACTTAACAATCAGAACGACCGGGTGGAGGTTTTCCAGGCCAAGGCCGTGGTTCTGGCCACCGGCGGCGCCAGCAAAGTGTATCTCTACACCAGCAACCCGGACAGCGCCAGTGGCGACGGTATCGCCATGGCCTGGCGCGCCGGTTGCCGCGTGGCCAACATGGAGTTCAACCAGTTTCACCCCACCTGTCTGTACCACCCCAAAGCGAAAACCTTTTTGATTACCGAAGCCCTGCGGGGCGAAGGTGCGGTCCTGCGCTTACCCAACGGCGAGCGCTTTATGCCCCGTTTCGACAAACGCGCGGAGCTGGCGCCGCGGGATGTGGTGGCCCGGGCCATTGATCACGAAATCAAACGTCTGGGCTGCGATTGTGTGTACCTGGATATCAGCCACAAATCGCCCGAGTTTATTACCGAGCATTTCCCCACCGTCAAAGCCCGCTGCCTGGAGTTTGGTATCGACATCACCCGCGAACCTATCCCGGTGGTGCCCGCAGCTCACTATACCTGCGGCGGCGTGGTGGTCGACACCGATGGCCAGACCGACCTGCAGCAACTGTACGCCATTGGCGAGGCCTCGTTTACCGGGTTGCACGGCGCCAACCGCATGGCCAGTAATTCGCTTCTGGAGTGCATCGTCTACGCCCAGTCTTCAGCCGAACATATTGCCGCCAACCTGGACCGCATCGCCACACCCGACACGTCACCGGACTGGGACGAATCGCGCGTCACCAATTCCGACGAAGATGTGGTTATCTCTCACAACTGGGACGAGCTGCGACGCTTCATGTGGGACTACGTAGGTATCGTACGCACCCGCAAGCGCCTGGAGCGGGCCGCGCACAGGATCAAATTGCTCAAGCGGGAAATCGCCGAGTACTACAGCAACTACAAAGTCAGCAGTGATCTGATTGAGCTGCGCAACCTGGCAACCGTTGCGGAGCTGATTATCCGGTCGGCAGCAGAGCGCAAAGAAAGTCGCGGCCTGCACTATTCACTCGATTACCCCGAGCTGTCCCCGGTCGCCAGAGACACGGTACTGGTCCCCACCAACTTTGCCGGCCAGGACGTCATCGTCAGCAAAAACGCCTGAGTCCCAGACACCTAGCGCTCAGTGGATACGCTCGCGCCCGGCGGCGGTATTCAACCAGACACGCAGTCGTCGCTGGTCCTCAGCGGGCGCCGAATCCGGCCACCATACCAGGGTGCAGCGCTGCCCGTCGGCGCGTTTCAGCGGGACAATCACTAACCAAGGCCAGAGCAACACTTCGCCCGCAAAGCGCCAGTCTCCGGCGAAGCACCCGTTGGGCCCGGTGTGATCCTGCAGCTGCCAGCATCCGCCATACACAGCCGCTAGCCGGGGCAGACGCCGGTGCTGCCGGAGCGCATAGGCGGCATTGGCAAGTACGGCCGGCACTGCGACCAACAGGAGCAGAGCGAAACCCGGACGGGCCGGAATGAGTGGTAATACAGAGAGTATCAACAAGAGCACCGCCAGGGTGGCGATGCCAAGTAAAGCCCCCACATAACAGCGGGACGACCTTAGCGGGACGGGTGCCAGCTCTGGCAGTGGGCGCCGACGCGCGGGCTCACTGGGGGAACTTGGCGTCCGGGCCAGTGGTTTGTCGAACAAGGGTCACAATCCTTTGCAATTCCGGGTCCTCTGGGTCCTGGCGGCGCATAAACCAGGCAAACATATCCTGATCCTCACACTCCAGAAGCTTCCAGTAACTTTCTTTATCCGCTTGCTCCAGCGTCGGGTATACCCTTTCCAGAAACGGCATCAATACCAGATCCAACTCCAGCATGCCCCGTCGGCTACCCCAGAATAAGCGTTTTTCGTTCACCATCATTACCTGCGTTGTTAAGCGTGAGCAGAGTATAACGGAAAAGCCCCGGACTTGGGTGCCCCCCCCTTTTGCTTTGCCGGCTTTGGCTCTATGATGGCGCTTTCAATGATTGCGACGTCAGACAGCAGGAGTCCCGCGCCTCTATGAGCCAAACCAGTGCCAGCACGTGGATGTGCGAACTACAGCATCAGGGCCTGCTCGCCCTGGACGGCCCCGACGCCGAGCGTTTCCTTCAGGGTCAGGTGACCTGTGATGTACGAGAGCTCGACAGCCGCCAGACCCGCATCGGCCTGCAGTGTGACCTCAAGGGCCGGATACTGACCAGTTTTCGCGCCTGGCGCGACGGTGACGAGAAAATTGTGCTGCGCATGCACCGCGAGTTGGTGGATACCACCTGTGACGCCCTGGGCAAGTACGCTGTGTTCTTCAAGGTTACGCTGACCAACATCAGCGACGCCTACCTCGGGATTGGTATCGCCGGTCCCGACGCCCGCAGCCGAGTCGAGGCTCTGGTGGGCGGAGCCCCAGAAGCCGATGGCCAATTCTGGCACAACCACCACCACCGGGTGATCCAGCTTGACCCCGAGCGCTTCGAATGCTGGTTGGCAGCCGACCAGGCTCCGGCATTGATCCGCCAACTGCTTGAGCACTGTGGCGTCAAACCCGCGAGCGCCTGGCAGCTACTGGATATCCGCGCCGGGCATGCCGAAATCACCCCTCAGACCCGGGGCCAATTTACCCCCCAGGCGCTCAACTACCAGTGCCAGAATGCCATCAGTTTCCGCAAGGGCTGTTATACCGGGCAGGAAGTGGTCGCTCGCCTGCACTACAAAGCCAAACTCAAGCGGGTGATGTTTCGCTGTGATTTGCGTGAGCTGGCGTCGCTGCCAGCCCCCGGCAGTGTGATCGAGTACCCCGTTGCCGGTACGCTGGTCACCGCTGCCAGCGACGGTGACACAAACGAGGGCCTGGTGGTTGCCGGACGCGACCTGGATAGCGCGAGTCTGCTACCCTTACCCTACAGCCTACCCGAAGAAGAAGCCTGAAAGGACCCGACCGACTATGAGCCAACTGGTAGCCAAAGTTCGCCAGGACATCATCCACGCCATCGATAACGATCAGCTGGTACTGCCCACCCTGCCCGAGGTGGCATTGCGAGTGCGCGAAGTGGCCGACAACCCGAATTCCAGCCTCAACCAGTTGGCCGATGTCATCGGCAACGACGCGGCCCTGAGCGCGCGCCTGATCCGCGTCGCCAACAACCCCTTGATTCGCGCCAACCGCACCATCGACGACCTGAAAACGGCCCTCGGACGCCTGGGTATGGAGTATACCTGCAACATTGCGACGGGTCTGGCCATGCAACAGATGTTTCAGGCCACCTCCGACTTGGTGGACAACCGCCTGCGCGCGGTCTGGAGCCGCTCCACCGAAGTGGCGGGCATCAGCCATGTGCTCTGCCGCCACTACACCGACTTGCGCCCTGACCAGGCCACTCTGGCGGGGTTGATCCACCGGATCGGGGTGCTCCCGATTCTGACTTACGCCGAAGAACATCCCTCACTGCTGGTGGACAGCCTGACGCTTGACCGGGTCATTGAAGAACTGCACCCGGAGCTGGGCGACAAGATTCTGAACACGTGGGATTTTCCCGCAGAGCTGGCGCGCATCCCGTCCCAGCATCTGGATTTCGGCCGTGACGTAAAACGTGCGGACTATGCCGACATCGTGACGGTTGCAGCCCTGCAGAGCGCTATGGACAGCAACTCGACGCTGACCGAAGTGGACTACCGAGAGGTGAAAGCGTTTGCCCGCCTGGGCCTCGATCCGGATATGCAGTTGGCTGAAGCCGAGGACCTGTCCGACGAAATGGCGGCCGCCATGGCCATGCTTGAGGGCTAAAGCCGCCAGTCGATCGGGCGCTGTCCGCGCTCGCTCAAATAAGCGTTGGCCGCCGAGAAATGTCCGTTGCCGATAAAGCCCCGATGGGCCGACAAAGGCGAGGGGTGGGGCGAGCTCAGTACCTTGTGACGCTGAGCGTCGATAAGGCGACCTTTTTTCTGGGCGTAGCTGCCCCAAAGCATAAACACCAGCCCCTCCCGCGTCTCATTGAGCACCTGGATGACACGGTCAGTGAAAGGCTCCCAACCCTGGCGTTGATGCGAACCCGCTCGCCCGTGCTCCACGGTCAGCGTGGCATTGAGCAACAATACCCCCTGATCGGCCCAGGCCTGCAAGCAGCCATGCTCGGGCACTGGATGACCCAGGTCCCGCTCTATCTCCTTGAAAATGTTCTTGAGCGACGGCGGTGCGGGCACCCCCGGCGCGACGGAAAAACACAATCCGTGGGCCTGGCCCGGACCGTGATAGGGGTCCTGCCCCAAAATCACCACTTTGACCTGATCCAGTGGCGTGGAATTAAACGCATTGAAGATTTGTCCGGAGGACGGGTAAAGGGTCTTCCCCGCCTGCTTCTCGCGCCGCAGAAAAGCGCGTAGTGCCTGCATGTGCGGCCGCTCAAATTCCGGCGCCAGATGCGCCAGCCAGCTGGGATGCAAATCAATGGCTCTTTCACGGGCGATCCGGGCGTCGGTCATAAATAGCACTCGCACTTATCTGTAAATGTTGATGGGTGAAAAGCATACCAGAAGCTCCCTACCCTGTTGAATGTCGCGCAGCTCCCAAAGCTCCAATCTAAATGGCAATCCTTCTCATATAGTGTTGACATTGATTCTCAATAACAATAAACTGGGGTCATTGTTTGATCTTTAGCGCACCCGCGCAAGGCAGGGTTATGTACGTTTGTCTGTGTAAAGGTATCACCGACCGCCAGGTCGAAGCGGCGATCGACGAAGGCGCCACCACCCTTGGCAAGCTGCGCAAGGCTTTGGGTGTCGCGAGCCAGTGCGGCAAATGCGGTGTCACCACCCGTGAGATTCTCACCGGATGCTTGGCCGCTACGCCCGATAAGAGCCCTGCCCCCTTTTACGCCGCCGCCTGAGGGTCCTCAGGCGACCTGCCAGGAAACAAGAATCACTTGCCATTGAATTGTTTTTCCTTCCCTGACAGTGGCTTAGGCGCTGACGCGCTTGACAGCCGCACCTCCTCGGACCAGACTTGAGATCATTGCAACCCGGAGAGGATTTCATCATGAAAGGTGACCCCAAAATCATCGCCTGCCTGAACCAGGCGCTGGCCAACGAGCTCGTTGCCATCAATCAGTACTTCCTGCACGCACGCATGTACAAGGATATGGGTCTCAAAATCCTGGCCGACAAGGAATACGAGGAGTCCATCGACGAGATGAAACACGCGGATCTGCTGATTGAGCGCATCCTGTTTCTCGAGGGCTTGCCCAACCTGCAAGACCTCGGTCGTCTGCATATCGGCGAAAATCCCGAAGAAATGCTCCAGTGCGACCTCAAAATCGAACTCAAGGCCATTCCCGACCTGCGCGAAGGCATTGAGCTGTGCGAATCGGTCAAGGACTACGGCAGTCGCGAGCTGCTGGAGCAGATTCTGACTTCAGAAGAAGAGCATGTGGATTGGCTGGAAACCCAACTGGGCTTGATCAAATCTGTCGGCTTGCAGAATTACCTGCAATCCCAAATGGGCGCGTAGCCCACCGAGCAACGCGAGGCCCCAGTGTGAAGGTAGCCGTATTCAGCAGTAAGCCCTACGATCAGGATTTTTTGGAGCGCGCTAACCAGGGACAACACGAACTGGTTTTCCACATGCCGCCACTGAACCGCGACACCGCCCTGCTCGCCCAGGGCTGCGACGCGGTGTGCGGCTTCGTGAATGATAATCTCGACCGGGATACGCTGAACCAGTTGGCGGAACACGGGGTACGCTTGGTGGCGCTGCGCTGTGCGGGCTTCAACCAGGTCGACTTGTTGGCCGCAGCCGAATTGGGTATTACCGTAGCCCGAGTCCCGGAATACTCGCCCCACGCCGTGGCAGAGCACGCGTTGGCCTTGATACTGATGCTCAACCGCAATTTGCACCGAGCCTACAACCGGGTGCGTGAAAACGACTACTCCCTGAATGGCCTGCTCGGGTTTGATTTGGTGGGCAAGACCGTGGCGGTGATCGGTACCGGTAAAATCGGGCAGACCTTTGCGCAGATCATGCTCGGCATCGGCTGCCGGGTTGTCGCCTACGACCCTTTCCCCAACAGCGAGCTGACGGCCCGAGGCGTGGACTACCTGAGCCTTGAAGCTATTTGGGCGCAGGCGGATATCATCTCCCTGCACTGCCCGCTCAATGACGCGACTCACCACCTGATTGACGCCCAGTCTATCGCACTGATGAAGGACGGCGTGATGATCATCAACACCGGACGCGGCGCCCTGATTGATACCAAGGCTGCAATCAGCGCTCTCAAACAGCGCAAAATCGGGTATATGGGGCTGGATGTGTACGAGGAGGAGGCCGATATCTTTTTTGAGGATCACTCCAACCACTTGCTGCAAGACGATGTCTTCGCCCGGCTAATGACCTTCCCCAACGTTGTGGTTACCGGCCATCAGGCCTTCTTTACTCACGAGGCGCTCACTGCCATTGCCCGGATTACCCTCGCCAACATCACTTTTTTTGAACAGCAGAAACTGGACAAGGTTTGGCTGGTCAACCCGCCAGCACCTGATCCACAACCCGCAGGTGAATAATCAGTGTGTCGCTGTTGATCTCCAGGCTGCGAAAGTATTCTTCGGCCATCGGTGCAATACCGCAGTTGCGGGGTAGCGGCGCGCGCGCCTCGATCAGCTCATAGGCCCGGGGAATAAAAATAAACTGCAACCACTGGGGAAAGGTCAGGGTATCGATTGCAAAGGGTTGCATGCTGTCGAGCTTGTCGGACGCAGGCGTATGCCGCTGCCACAGTTCCAAGTCTCGCAGCTCTTTTTCAATGTCCATCAGAATGGACGCCAATTGTAGATGTTTGTCGCTCATCGATGAATCACCTGAGTGAAAGGCGGTAGGGCTTTAAGCAGTGCCTTACCATAACGTTTAGTCAAAATCCGCCGATCGAGCAAGCTCACCCGCCCGGTATCTGACTCGGTGCGCACCAGTCGCCCGCAGGCCTGAATCAGCCGCAACGAGGCATCGGGCACAGTAATTTCCATAAAAGGGTTGCGCCCCTGGGCTTCTACCCACTCGGACAAAGCCGCCTCGATCGGGTCGTCGGGCACCGCAAAGGGCAACTTGGCAATAATCACATGCTGGCAATAGTCGCCGGGTAAATCCACGCCTTCGGCAAAACTCGCGAGACCAAAGATGACACTGTTCTGGCCCGCATCAATACGCTTGCGATGTTCTGTGAGCATTGCCTGTTTGGACTTGTCGCCCTGGACGATCACTCGCTCACGCCAGCTGCCCGGCAAGCCATCAAAGACGTCGAGCATCTGCCGGCGCGAGGAAAACAGCACCAGGCTTGCATCGTCCTTGGCCAACCAGTCAGGCAGGTGCTCAACCAGGGATTCGGTGTGGGCCCGAGCATCATTTGCCTCCACCGCCCACCCGGGCACCTCGAGGGTCGAACGGCTGAAATCAAAGGGGCTGGGCACCGCTTCGTAGTGGCTGTCTTTGGGCGTTCCGGCGCGCATCGCAAAGCGATCGAAGCGCCCCAGCGCGGTGAGCGTCGCCGAGGTCACGACCGCACCGCAGCACTCATTCCAGAGTGAATACTCCAGCGTGCGCGCGGCCAGTATCGGGCTCGAACACACTTCGATATCCATCGCGCCCTGACGGTCAGCCAGGGTCAACCAGCGCGCCCGGGGTACGGCACCTTTCGGATCGGGCGTAGCGTAGCTCGCCCACAGTTCGCGGTTGACCTCAGCCCGGGCCTGCCAGCTGCCGAGCGCCGGGTAGTGGCGCTCCAGGTCTACCTTGGGCACCGGACAATGCGCGTCTTCCATGGCCTCGCCCACCTCCTTGACCATTTTGTTGAGCAGCTCACTCAATCGATCAAAGCCCCGATGCAACTCCACCGCCTGCAGGAGTATCTCCCGCGGAACCACGCCGTTCTCAAAGCGATAGTGACTCTGGCGGTCGTCCAGGGCCAGAGTCTGCACCAGGGCGTCGAACTGCGGATAAAGCTGATCCAGACGCTGCTTGCAATCCATCAAGGCGGCGGGCAATTGCTCACCGTAGCGGTCGATATTGCCCGCGCCACTGAGCTCCCCCAAGGTGGCGTCCAGCGCCCGATTGCACTGTTCCAGCCAGCGGCTGGTGCCGAGCATTCGGCTCTGATGAGCGAAATGATTGAGCGCCTTGACCGGCAGGTGGTGACCCTCATCAAAAACGTAAATCGTGTCCGCCGGATCGGGCAGTATTGCGCCGCCGCCCAGCGCCAGATCCGCGAGCACCAGGTCGTGGTTAGTCACAATACAGTCGACACTGCCAATCTGGTCTCTGGCCTTGAAGAAGCTGCAGGCGGAGACATTGGAACAGCGCCGGCCGGTGCACTGACGGTGATCTGTGGTGACCCGCTGCCACTGGGTCTGCTCCAGCTCTTCCGGCCAGGTATCGCGCTCGCCATTCCAGCGGTTGGCCGCCAGGGCATCAACCATCGACTGATAAATTTTAACCGCCTCTTCGGTCACGCTGGGCAGCTCGTCCTCGTACAGTGCCCGGGTCGGATTCAGACCGCTCTCACATTCGGCGAGGACATTGTCGAGTTTGGTCAGACAGAGATAGCGACCGCGACCTTTAGCCAGCGCAAAGTTGAACGGCAGATCGGTGGTGCGCTGCAGCTCCGGCAGATCCTTGGCGATAATCTGTTCCTGCAAGGCCACGGTAGCGGTGGCAATCACCAGCTTTTTGTTCATGGCCTTGGCCACGGCCAGCGCCGGCAGCAGATAACCGACGGTTTTTCCGGTACCGGTGCCCGCCTCGAGTACGCACACATGGCCACCGTTCTGGCGCACACCTTCCTCGTCCAACTCAATGGCACCGAGGGTTCGGGCAATCGCCGCAATCATCAATTTCTGGCCGTAACGCGGCTGAAGTTCCTTGCTGTTCAAAAATTGCCGGTAAGCGGACTGGATGCGTGCCTTGACCTGATCATTCAGCATAAAGGTTCTCAGGCGCTCGCCAGCTTGCTGGCCACCGGGTTGGCGTAGTTCTCAAGTGCAAGCCTGCGCTGCTCTGAAGGAATCGCCTGCATGCGCAGCTCAAACTGGTGCCGCTGGGCCCTGAGTGCGGCCGGATCGTAGGGCTCACGGTGGGGACCCCAGGTCACTCGAGGCACCTCGCCGTGCAAAAGCTCCCAGGCGAAGCAGTTAGTAGGCTGCAACACGTAGTGCTCAAGTATCTGCTGGTCAATCTCGCTCACTACCTGGTCATCGTCACTGTAGTCACCCTGCAGGGGGCGGCCAAAAGCGACGTGCACTCGGCCCTTTTGCCCGGATATGCCCAAAGCGATACTTTTGACGTCCTCATGCTGCTCTTTTTGATAACCGCCGCTGGTGCGCTGGTGATACACCTCGCGCGCCTTGGCGGCGTCGCAGGGGTCCCATTCATAAGAAATCGACACGGGGACAATATTGAGCTGATGCACATAATCCGCCAACGGCGCGGGCTTGGGCTTGCTCAGGGTCAACATGCCGATTACCGCAGGGTTGGTTTTGTCCTTGCCATCTTTGGCGCGCCCCTCGCGCTGGGCGATCCAGATATTGGCCCGGTCGTTGACGATGGAATGGTGAATGTAGGCTGACAGTTTCTTGGCTGCCTTGAACTTCTCCCGCGCCGCCTTGGCCGAGCGGTTGACGATAAAGCTCTTATTGAGCCGCATCAGGTCCGAGACATAGGGCTTGGTCAGTAAATTATCCCCGATCGCGATGCGCAAGGTATTGAACCCGGCGTGATACAAGGTCCAGTTGACAAAGGCCGGGTCCATGGCGATGTCCCGGTGGTTACTGATAAACAGGTACGCCTGTTGAGGATCGAGCCGATCCAGGCCCGACGTGGTCAAACCCGAGGTGGTGGTCTCGAGCATGGTGCGCATATACTTCTCGATGACCAATTGAAAATCGTATACTGATTGCACCCCCGCGAGTTGACGGCGCATAGCCCGACGCACCAGAGGACGCAGCAGCGGACCGACCAGGCGGCTGGCGCGGGGAAACTTCAGGCGCGTAACCGCCTCGGCCAACTCCGGGTCGGCCAGCAGGCGGTCGAGCACCGGGCGGACTTCGTGATCGTGGTAAGGGCGAATATCGTCAAAATCGGTCATTGCAGGGTCTGTTACCTTGTGGGAGCCAAGCCGGGAAAATAGCCGCACAATGTACCGAAAAAAGGCCTAAAATGCCACTGCTGGCTGGGTTTTGGCAGGAATCCGGGCACGTCGCCCCGCCAACCGATAAGCGGCGTGCGAAAGGCCTGAATGGACCGTTCTTCGGCACCCGTTGCAGTGGCTTTCGACGCCACCAGCCGATACACTATCGCCAACAATAAACAGGCATCGGATAAGGGACCCTATGAATATCCTGCTCGTTGAAGACAGCGCCACGTTGCGCCATGCTATGTCGCGCTACATGACCGATGCCGGTCATCGGGTGGTCGTCGCCCAGACCGGCGAAGCGGCACTGCAGCTGCTGGAAGATACGTCAGTTGACATGATTATCATGGACGTTGAACTGCCCGGTCTGAACGGTTTTGAAACCACCCGCCTGATTCGCGAATGGCTCGGCGATCATTGGATCCCAATCATCTTCGTCACCGGCCGCAACGAAGACGAGAGCTATCGCGAGGGTATTGAAGCCGGCGGCGACGATTATCTGATCAAACCGATCAGCCAAACCATTTTACAGGCGAAAATTCAGGCCATGGCGCGCATCACCGAGATGCGCGATCAGCTCAAGCAACTCAACACCGAGCTGGCGGCACTGAGCGAACGCGACAGCCTGACCCAGGTGCTCAACCGGCGTACCTTCAATGAACGCGCCGACCGGCTCTGGGCCCAAGCAGAGCGCCAGCAGACCGCACTGTCAGTCCTGATGATTGATGTCGACCACTTCAAGCTCTACAACGACCACTATGGCCATCCCGCCGGCGACCGCTGCCTGAAGCAGGTCTGCGATGCCATCAGCGCCTGCCTGCAACGCCCGCTGGACCTTGTCGGCCGCTACGGGGGCGAGGAATTTATTGTCGTCCTGCCGGAAACCGGGCGCAGCGGTGCCAACGAGGTGGCCACCAGCATCAACCAGGCCGTGGCGGCTTTGGCGGTACGCCATGAGGTGTCGCCCACGTGCCCGGTCGTCACCGTCAGTATCGGCGGCGCCTGCTGCGAAAGCACCGGCCGCCATTCACTGGAAGACCTGATCAAACACGCCGATCGGGCGCTCTACAAGACCAAACACGCCGGGCGCAACCACGCGCAGGTCGACGACGTCGAGACCCATAAAACCCTGTTGATTGTCGACAGTGACCATGAGCGTTTACAGTCTTCCGTGGACGCCATGCAGTCCCACTGTAATATCCTTACCAGTGACCGGGCCGACGAATGCCTGGAGATGGCGCTGGACGCCTCCCCGGATCTGATCATTCTGGAAAGCCGGCTGGCGAATCAGTTCAGCAACAAGCTGCAGCTGCAGCTGGCTCAGAACCCGAAAACCGCGCGCATCCCGCTGCTACTGATTGCGGACAGCCTGGCGCTGCCCCGGGAAGTGAACACCGATATGGTGAGAGATTATCTGGACGCACCCTTTACCCCCGGCACCCTGGTCGGCAAGGTACAGGAATTACTCAACTGAGCGGCGCGCACGGATCACCTGGGGCTGGTTCGGCGGCTGGTAGCTGGCCGAGCGCTCGCGCTCGTATTGGCGTGCCGACTGCGCGACGGGCCCACTGTCACCGGTTTCCAGCCAACGGCGGATACGCCCGGCATCGCCGAGCGGCGAACGCGAACCGAGCGAATCCAGCATCACATACACCAGCGGCTCACCGTCACCCTGGGCAACCATGACCAGGCACCGGCCTGCGGCCGATAAATACCCGGTCTTGCTCAGTTGTACATCCCAGCGTGCCCGGTGCACCAGAACATTGGTGTTGCCGTAGTCGAGTCCATAACGCGGGCTCCGGAAATTGACCCGGTGATAGGTGCGAGTAGAAAAGTCGGTCAGCTCCGGGTGGCTGTGAGCGGCGCGCACCAACTTGATCAGGTCAGCGGCGGTGGAAGTGTTCTGAGCCGACAACCCGGTAGAGTCGACAAAGTGGGTATTGTGCATCCCAAGCTCCCGGGCCTTGTCATTCATCGCCTGAATAAAAGCCGCGTACCCCTGCGGGTAGTGGCGCGCCAGCTGGTAAGCGGCCAGGTTCTCCGACGACATCAGTGCTATCGTCAACAGGTCGCGTCGCGTCGCCTGAGAACCGATACGAATGCGCGAATAGGCATTGGCCGGTGCCGGGTAGGCGCGCGGCAGAATTTCCAGCCATTCATCGAGCGGCTGCCCCGAGTCCATCACCACCAGTGCCGTCATCACCTTGGTGATCGAAGCGATGGGCACCACCCAGTCGGCCCGCTTATCGACCAGTAGCTCCCCCTCGGCCAGCGGTGCGGCCGCCGCGGCCAGCGACGCCAAACGCAACTTTTCCAGATCGAGGGCCGGACTATCGGCCTCCGCCGCCTGAGTCAGTTCTTCACTGGGTACCCGTGTAAACTCAAACTCTGCGACAGCCAACGCTGACCACAGACTCGCAACTACAAAAAACCACACCCGCATCACAGTTATTACACCTTACGCCGTGAATTGTACCAATTGACATCGCGGGCATATTTGTCCACCTGCTCGACCACGTCAAGAACCAGAGCAAACAGCGCCATACGCACTAACACGCCATTGTCTGCCTGACGAAAAATGGCCAGATTGGGATTCTCATCCAGGTCATTGTCCAGCTCATTGGCATCCGCACGCGAGTCTCTGGGCAGCGGGTGCATAATCACGGTATTGGGTTCACAGTACTGGGTGTAGATGGCCTGATTGAGACGGAAGCGCCCGCGGTACAGATCTGCTTCGTCCTTGGTGGCAAAGCGCTCTTCCTGAATCCGGGTCGAGTAGGCAATATCCACATGGCCGATACTCTGGGGCAGATCCTCAGTAATCGTCACCGAGTGCCCGGCCTGACGCAGCTGCTCGACGATGGCCTCAGGCATAGCCAGCTCACCGGGGGATACCAGAGTCAACTGCACGTTATCAAACAGGCACAACAGCTTGCACAGGGAGTGCACGGTGCGCCCGTATTTGAGATCGCCAATCATGGCGATGCGCAGCCCGTCGATATCGCGACCGTGGGAGGCCATCTCCTTGCGGATGGTGTACAGATCCAACAGCGCCTGGGTGGGGTGTTCGTTCTCGCCGTCACCGCCGTTGATCACCGGCACCCGGCTGGCATGAGCGAACTCCTTGACCGATCCAGACACCGGGTGACGCATGCAGATCACATCGCTGTAGCCCGAAAGTACGCGTGCTGTGTCGTGCAGAGACTCACCCTTGGAGATTGCAGAACTGGCAAAGCCGGTGGTTTCGCGCACCTCGCCACCGAGCAGATTGAATGCGCAGCCAAAGCTGATGCGTGTGCGGGTGCTGGCCTCAAAAAACATATTGCCCAGAATGGCCCCCTCGAGCACCCGCGTTACCCGCCGGCGCAAGGCGTAGGGCTGCATGCTGTCAGCGACGGCAAACACTCGCTCGATGTCGGCGCGCTCGAACTGGGCAATGGACAAAATATGGGCACCGGTAAAATTCACATTCTATCCTTAGCGGCTATCCGCTGATCTGACGGGTGGAAAACTCGGGCGCTATTTTAGCGGTATAGACCGCACCGGGGGAAGCGAATCGGCGAATTTACGGTGGACAAATGGGCGCTCAGGGCTTAACTTTTGCTGTTCACCGCCGCTATCCCCTTCAGTGGCGCGAAGGTTTCGATCGTCAATACCCAAAACACAAAATCATAGGATGCTAAGTGGCTGATCACCCCGATACGCTCTCGAAATACTGCACAGCCGACACCGCTCTGAAAATCCTTCAGTCACAGCGGTTGCGCTGGAGCGCCCCGCACCTGCTCGGCGATCCGTTTGAGCTCCACCACCGGACCACCCTGACCTTTGATCCCCACTCACTTCTCGATGCCGCGATTCAGACCGCCACCGCGATGATTTTTTCGCGCGACGCGCCCGTGGGCAACTCGCCGCTCACCACCGTGGTACGCCGCTGGCGCGACGAGGATCGGTTTTCGTCGCAGGAGGAGGCCGAGGAAGTGCTGCGCGACCTGATGGCGCGCATGGTCGACAAGCGCCAGGAGGCCATCGACGAAATGATGGCCGATTGGCGGCGCTTCACCCGTCACTTGCGCATCGTCAGCTTCAGCGCCAAGCCCGATAACCTGGCCTGCTGGCAGCGTTTTGCCGATTCCCACCGGGGAGCCGTGATCCGCATGCACTGCGGCGGTTACACCAACCTCAAAGAGCCGCACGCGGTGGAATATCGGGCCAATCGCCCGGAAATCAGCTCGCTCAAGGAACAGCTCAACGCGGTACTGCACAACGAGCAACCCAAAGTGCAACACAGCTTTGGCGACAAATTTTTGGTCAAGCCCCAACTGGCCAGTACCGAGCAGGAATGGCGCTGCTTCCACAATGCCGAACACGAAGCCAGCAGCCGCGAGAACGACGACAGCCTTTGGTACGACGACCGTCCGTTCGAGCGTGCCGATATTTCAGCGGTCTACTTCGGCGCGTTCATGCCCAGCGAGGACAAACGCAAGCTGTGGGATCTGCTGAAAGAGCAATACGCCGATGCCCGGGTCTTCCAGGCAGAACCGGCACCAGGTAAGTACGAAGTGGCGTTCAAGCGCATCACCCGCCAGGGCTAGAGCTCACTCAAGGGGCAGATCGGCGGTATCTGCCAGGGGCACCCGCCTGGGCAAGGACGGCGCGACGCGTGCCAACGCCTGTAGGGCTGTGGCCCGGTAGGTGGTCAATTTGCCACCGACCAGCGTTAACAACCTGGGCTGCTGCGGTCGATCCACGGCCATGATGACTTCGCGCGAACGCCCGGACGCACTGCCCTCGCCCTTGGGCAGCACCCTCAGGCCCGCAAAGCTGTCCATCTGTCCGGGGTCAATGTTCACTCCGGGGAAATAATGGCCCAGGGTTTCCAGCAAATAGGCCTGCTCATCCTCCAGACAGTGAGCCTTGGCGGGGTCACCGGTATACAGTGTTTCGGTGGTTCCGAGCAGCAATCTGTTCTGCCAGGGTAAGGCAAATACCCCCCGTCGATCGGCGGGGGCTTCCAGATAGTAGTGATGATTAAGGACCGGGGGCAGCAGCAAATGCGCACCTTGCACCAGCTCCACGGCCGGCATGGGCGGCGCAGGTTCAATGTGCTTGAGCAGTTCAGTAGCCCAGGGACCGGCGGCATTGATCAGCACCCGAGTACGCACCTGATGCTCGCGTCCGCCCTGGGTGTAAGCCACATCGCAACCCTCAGCATCGATGCGCCCCTGCAGAAAACGCGCGGGCAGGGCCAGCTCGGCGCCCAGGGCCCGGGCCGAGCGCATCACCGCGCGAGTCAGGGCGGCGTCATCGGTTTGCGCCTCGTAGTAGCGAAACACCTGCCGCAACTGGTCGGTTTTAAGGCCATCCAAATCGCCCCACTCGGCGCGGGGCACCCGTGAAAAACGTGCCTCTTTGGCCATGCCCGCCAGCAGGCGGTACAGGCTCAAGCCGGCCGCTAGGGTAAAGGGTGAGCGCGCGGAGTCGCGATAAACGGGGATATGCAGGGGGCTCAAGTGGACCAGATTGGGGGCCAAGCGCAGCAGAATGGTCCGCTCCTGCAAACTTTCACGCACCAGCCCCAACTGCCCGGTTTCGAGGTACCGCAAGCCGCCGTGTATCAGTTTCGAGGATTTACTGGAGGTACCGTTTGCAATATCACTCTGCTCCAGCACCAGCACCGAATAGCCCGCAGCGGCAGCCGCTTGTGCCACGCCAGCACCCTGAATTCCCGCACCAATCACAACGATATCGTACTGCATACGCGCTTCCCGCCCACTCGATGACTAGAGTCTAGCAGGCGCTTGGACCGCAGTGCGGGAAATTAATCCCCGGCGCCCGGCGGCGGGACGAAGTTGCCAAACGGCAGGTGTGCCACTTTGTCGCCTTTGAAGTCACTGATCTTGGCCGCGCCCTCTTTCTCCACTTCGTCGATCCGCAAAATGGCCTGCATGGGAATGTACGAGCGACGCACACCCGCGAACTCATTCTTCAGCTTCTCTTCCGACGGATCCACCACCACACTGGACCGCTCACCGAAAATGAATTCCTCCACCTCGATAAAACCGTACATATCGCTCTGGTAGATGGCCCCGGCGAAGACTTCGTAAACCTGGCCCTGGTTGATGAAAATCACTTTGTAGATGGGTTTGGCAGCCATAGTACTCTCGGAAATGACACTTGTTGGACGCCCGGCAGAGCCGCGGACGGTCAAGGGCGCGAAGGATAGCATAAATCAATACCGGATTTGATCGATTTTCGGCCTGTGGCGGTGGGCAGAAGCCTCCCGGCTCGCTATAATGCGCACCCGCTCGATTGCATATTTTTTAACCAGGTGTTTGATCTATGACCAGCCGCCCCGAAACCGGTGCCAAAAAGCTCTACATCAAGACCCACGGGTGTCAGATGAACGAGTATGACTCAGCGCGCATGCGCGATCTGCTGGGCGAGTCCCACCAGATGGTGGCCACCGAGAACCCGGAAGATGCCGACGTCATCCTGATCAATACCTGCTCAATCCGCGAAAAAGCCCAGGAAAAGCTGTTCCACGAGCTGGGCCGCTGGAAGCAGCTGAAGCAGGCCAAGCCAGAGCTGGTGATCGGCGTGGGCGGCTGCGTTGCCAGCCAGGAAGGGGACGCCATCGCCAAACGCGCCCCCTTTGTGGACCTGATTTTTGGCCCCCAGACCCTGCACCGCCTGCCGGAAATGATGGCGACCCCGCGCGACAACGGCGCCGTGGTGGTGGATATCAGCTTCCCGGAAATTGAAAAATTCGACCGCTTGCCAGAGCCCGAAGCCGACGGCGTCAGTGCTTTTGTGTCCATTATGGAAGGCTGCTCCAAGTACTGCACCTTCTGCGTCGTGCCCTATACCCGGGGCGAGGAAGTCAGCCGCCCGGTGGCAGACGTGCTCGCCGAGGTGGTGCACCTGGCGGGCCAGGGCGTGCGCGAAGTCAACCTCCTGGGGCAGAACGTCAACGCCTATCGGGGCGCTGGCGACGATGGCTCAAGCGTTGACCTGGCGGAGCTGATCACCTACGTGGCCGCCATCGACGGGATCGATCGCATCCGCTACACCACCTCTCACCCGGTGGAGTTCAGCGATGCCCTGATCGACGTCTACGCCGAGGTCCCGGAGCTGGTCAGCCACCTGCACTTGCCCGTACAGAGCGGCTCGGATCGCATCCTGATGGCCATGAAGCGCGGCCATACCGCGCTTGAATACAAGTCCAAGATTCGCCGCTTGCGCGCCATCCGTCCGGACATCAGCCTGTCCTCGGACTTTATCATCGGCTTCCCCGGGGAAACCGAGGCCGATTTTGAGGCCACCATGAAACTGATCAACGATATCGGGTTCGACACCTCGTTCAGTTTCATCTACAGCGCCCGCCCGGGTACGCCGGCGGCAGAGCTGCCGGACGACACTCCCATGGCAATGAAAAAGCAACGCCTGAAAATCCTTCAGGACCGTATCACTCAGCACGCGCTGGGTATCGGCCGCAAGATGGTGGGCAATACCGAACGTATTCTGGTCACCGGCTACTCGAAAAAAGACCCCGGCCAGCTCTCGGGGCGCACCGAAAACAATCGCGTCGTGAACTTTCGCTGCGATGACCCGTCACTGATTGGCCGGTTTGCCGATGTACTCATTGAGGAGGCCCTGCCGAACTCACTGCGTGGCACGCTGCTTGCCTCAGAATCCGATGCCGACTGGCAATAACAGCCGGTTTATTCCCGGCAGTTACTATAATCTTGGCGGTAATAAGAAAAAGGCCCTTAACTAACCTTTTACCGTCATGTTTTATGGTTTACGCTTTAAGTGAACTCAGCCACAAGAGACCCACATATCATTGAATAGTCATGCAGTAACAGCCCCCGATACTGTCACCCGACAGTTGACGCTGGAGCCTGACGACAATCGCCGTCTCGCGAGCCTCTGCGGCCAGTTTGACGAGCACTTGCGCCAGATCGAACAGCGCCTCAATGTGAAAATCCACAACCGTGGCAACCAGTTCTCCCTGACCGGGTCTGCCCAAACCACCCAAACCGCCGCCGCCGTTCTACACCAACTCTACCGGGATACGCACGAAAGCGAACTGACCCCGGATGAGATTCATTTGGTGTTGCAGACGTCTGGCGTAGAGGCCCTTATGAATCAGATCAATACCTCTGTTGACGAGCTCGATGACGTGGGTGACGGTCAATCCATTACCCTGATCCGCACCAAAAAATGCACCATCAAGCCGCGCGGCAAGAACCAGCAGCGCTATGTCAGGGCAGTACAGGGTCACGACATCAATTTCGGGGTCGGTCCTGCGGGTACCGGCAAGACCTACCTGGCGGTAGCCTGTGCGGTCGAGGCTCTGCTCAAGGAGGATGTGGAACGCATTCTGTTGGTTCGCCCGGCGGTTGAAGCGGGCGAGAAACTGGGCTTTCTGCCCGGCGACCTGGCGCAGAAGGTCGATCCCTACCTGCGTCCCCTGTATGACGCCCTGTTCGAGATGCTCGGCTTTGAAACCGTGGGCAAGCTGATCGAGCGCAACGTGATCGAGGTGGCACCCCTGGCTTATATGCGCGGGCGCACCCTGAGCAACTCCTTCGTGATTCTGGATGAAAGCCAGAACACCACCCGCGAGCAAATGAAGATGTTCCTGACCCGGATCGGCTTCGGCTCCACGGCGGTGATTACCGGCGACCCCAGCCAGATCGACCTGCCCAAAGGCCAGCAATCGGGCCTGCGCCACGCCATTGAGGTGCTGGAGAACGTCAACGGTATCAGCTTTACCCATTTCGGGGCCAAGGACGTGGTACGCCATCCGCTGGTACAACGCATCGTCGAAGCGTATGATGCCGCCGAAGACACGTCTCAGGTGGACACCAACCCGACCCCATGAATCTGCACATAGATACCCAGGTGGCGAGCGCCAGCGAGGCGCTGCCCACCGACGACGAAGTTGAGCGATGGGTGGCCGCTGCCCTGGCAGCGGCCGACTACGCCCGCCCTCACGCTGAAATCAGTCTGCGCATTGTCGACGAACCCGAGAGCCAATCCCTGAACCGGGACTATCGGGGCAAAGACCAGCCCACCAATGTGCTCTCCTTCCCTGCCGACCTTCCCCCCGAGTTGGATCTACCCCTGCTCGGGGACCTGGTGATCTGTGCGCCGGTGGTGGCGCGCGAAGCCCAGGAGCAGGGCAAGAACCCCACGGCACACTGGGCGCATATGCTCGTGCACGGAACACTGCACTTACTGGGCTATGATCATATCGACGACGCCGAGGCCGAGCTGATGGAGAGCCTTGAAACCCGCATTCTCACCCGTTTACACTACCCCGCTCCCTATGGGCACGAAGAGCCCCAAAACGACAGATGATAACCATGACGGACGACCCCACGAGTAGCAGCGTTCAGCGCCATCAGGACAAATCCTGGCTGCACAAGCTGGTGCAGGCTTTCAGCGCTGAACCCAAATCCCGCGACGAATTGCTGGAAGTGATCAAGGAGGCTGCCAACAATAAGCTGTTGGACCAGGAGGCCCTGAACATCATTGAAGGGGCACTGGATGTCTCCAGCCGGCAGGCGCGGGAACTGATGATCCCGCGTACCCAGATCGTCGCCATCCGCATCGACGAGACGCCCAAGGAGTTCCTGCCCAAAATTATCGAGTCGGGCCACTCCCGCTTTCCGGTGATTGGCGAGAGCTTTGACGATATCAAGGGCATCCTTCTGGCCAAGGATCTGCTGCGTCTGATGCTCGAAGGCACCACCGATTTCAAACTTGAGGACATCATCCGCACGGCCAACGTCGTGCCCGAGAGCAAGCGGGTCAACGTTCTGCTGCGCGAGTTCCGGGAAAAACGCTACCACATGGCGCTGGTGATCGACGAATACGGCGGCATCTCCGGCCTGATCACCATCGAAGATATTCTGGAAGAAATCGTCGGCGAGATTGAGGATGAGACCGACGAAGAAGTCAGCGACGAGACCATCAAAAAGGTGGGCGACGCCGATTACATCATCAAGGCGCTCACCCCGATTGAGGACTTTAACGACTACTTCAAGGCGGGCCTGAGCGATGAGGACTTCGATACCATCGGCGGCATCCTGATGCAGGAATTCGGTCACCTGCCCAAACGCAATGAAGTGGCTACCATCGACAACTACCAGTTCCGGGTACTCTACGCCGACAACCGGCAAATCCATCTGGTGCGCCTGACTTTGATGGACGCGTGAACCCGGCGCCCCTGAATCTCGATCGAACACTGTTGCACCAGCCCCTGTGGCTGGCCGCCCTGCTGTCCCTGATCGCCGGCACCCTGCCCACACTCTCGCTCGCGCCTTTCAACCTCTGGCCCCTGGGCCTGCTGGGCGCAGCGGTCTTTGCCCTGTGCCTGCATCAACGCAACGCTCGCACGGCCCTGGCGCTCGCCTTCTGCTTCGGCCTGTCTCACTACGGCGCCGGTGTTACCTGGGTCTACGTCAGTATTCACACCTACGGCAATGCCAGCGCGCCCCTGGCGGCGCTGCTCACCGGGCTGTTTGTGGCCTTTATGGCGGCGGTCTTTGCTCTGCCCTGGTGGGCCTGGGGCCGCTGGTTCAGCGCCCGCCCTCTGGGATTGCTGCTGGGCTTCCCCCTGTTCTGGCTGCTTGGGGAGTGGCTGCGCACCTGGCTGCTGACCGGCTTCCCCTGGCTCTATCTGGGCTATGCCCATCTGGATACCTGGCTCGCGGGCTGGGGGCCGGTGGGCGGCGTCATGGCCATCAGCCTGATTGTTACCCTGAGTGCCGCCACCCTGGCCCGCTGGGTGTGCGCCGACCTCTCGGCCGAGCGTCGCGCACTCTGGTGCACCAGTGCCCTTTGCGCCCTGCTCTGGCTGGGCGGCGGCGCCCTCAAGCCGGTGGCCTGGACACAACTGGACGAAGAACCCATCCGCGTCGGTATGGTGCAGCCGGACATTCCCCAGGACATCAAGTGGGACCCGGGCTTTGCCCTGCCCACCATGAACCTGCTGCGGGAAATGAGTGAGGAGCTGTGGCAGTACGACTGGCTGATCTGGCCTGAAGCCGCCGTGCCGGTCACCTACCACCGGGCCCTGCCGTTTCTCGACCAGATGAGCGCCATGGCCGAGGATACGAACACCGGTCTGATCACCGGTATCATCTTTGACGATCCCAATCGCCGGGTGTACTACAACAGCGTCGCCGGTTTTGGGCCCGCCATGGGTATTTACCACAAACGCCGCCTGGTACCTTTTGGAGAGTATGTGCCACTGGAAAGTTGGCTGCGGGGCCTGATCGAGTTTTTTGACCTGCCCACATCCATCATCACGCGGGGCCCGGAGGGCCAGCAAGGCCTGGACGTCGACGGTGTGGGTATAGCCGCCTCCATTTGCTATGAAATCGTCTATCCGGATCTGGTCGCGCGCGGCGCGCGGGACAATCAGGTGTTACTGACCCTGAGCAACGACGCCTGGTTTGCCGACTCCATCGGCCCCAAGCAACACATGCAGATGGCGCGTATGCGCGCCCTCGAAACCCGGCGCTACCTGGTGCGCAGCACCAACAACGGCATCAGCGCGATCGTCGACCCTCGGGGCGAGATCCAGGTCCAGAGCAACCAGTTTGTGGCCGAAACCCTGGCCGGCGAAGTCCACGCCGCTCACGGCAACACCCCCTTTATGCGCTGGGGCAGCATCCCCCTGGTCATCCTGCTGATCGCAGGACTGGCTGGACTGCCTCTGGCAGAATGGCGGCGCCGGCGTCGCGCCGGTTGAGCCGAGCGCACAGCTGGTTTATCCTCCCCGCCTCTCTCACTGCGGTTTAGCTCAGTCTATGGATACCACCCAAACCCTGCCCACCCCGAGTCTGCGCCAGCGCCTGGCGCGCTGGATCGACAGCCCCCGGGTGCAGAATGCCATCATCGCGATTATTGTCCTCAACGCCATTACCCTGGGCTTGGAGACGTCGAACCGGATAATGGCCACCGCCGGCGGCCTGATCACGGCCATTGAGCAGGTCGTTCTGGCGATTTTTGTGGTGGAAATCCTGCTCAAGCTGGTGGCCTTTGGGCCGCGCTTTTTCCGCAGTGGCTGGAATATTTTTGATTTTGCCATTGTCGGCATCGCCCTGATGCCGGCCACCGGGCCCTTTGCCATACTGCGGGCTCTGCGCATTCTGCGGGTCCTGCGCCTGCTCACCAAGATCGACCGCCTGCGCCATATCATCGAGTCGCTGCTCAAGGCCATCCCCAGCATTGGCTGGATCGTGTTCCTGCTGCTGATGGTGTTTTATATCTTCGGGGTCATGGGTACGCAACTCTTCGGTGAGTCCTTTCCCGAGCATTTCGGGCACCTGGGCAGGACCCTGTATTCCCTGTTCCAGATCATGACTCTGGAGAGCTGGTCCCAGGGTATCGGACGCCCGGTGATGGCGGTCTACCCCTTTGCCTGGGTGTATTTTATCAGCTACATCCTGATCACCGCCTTTGTGGTGCTCAACCTGTTTATCGGTATCATCGTCAGCACCATGCAGGAAAAACACTACGAGGAAGAGGCCCAGCGCACCGCTGAGATCGAGGAAAAGGCCCACAAGGAGCGCGAGGAGATGGTCAGCCTGATGCGCGAGATGAACGAGCGCCTGCGGCGGCTTGAGGAGCGCTAATCAATAGCTAAAAACTATTGTCGTCGAATATAGAATAAACCCGGCGTGCTACCTTTACACCCAACACTCGGTATACTCTAAAAAAAAGCCCCCTAACTATCAGGGGGCTTTGGAATCAATAACGAGAAAAAGGATATCGGTATGCGTTTATTCCATGCGCTGACAGGGGCATTTAGCCTTCTACTCCTCGCAGGGTGTGCCACCAAACTCTCCCCCCTACAAGAAGACGCCCTGCACCCACTGACCGACAAAAGCGGCCTTCTGGTTTTGGCTGTAGACTCAAACATATCACTCTACGAGTTGCGAATTACCGGCAACCGAACCCTACTATTCAATAAAGACGACCTAACCCGTGGCACACATTATTTGCTGGTAGAGGTGCCCGCTGGTCAATATCGAATAGCAAACATCGGACTGAGCGCGAATATTACCGTACGCCTGGACTTCGACCGGGACCTTTGGCGCTTTGAAGTACAGCCGGGCACAATCAACTACGTCGGGCATTTGCGCATGAACAACCGCCACCTGCTCGGAAGCGATATCCTGCTCACCAACAACGCATCGCTTGCGCTTGAGCACTTGGAGGAGCACTTTCCCCTATTGTTGAGCAGTCACGCGATCAATTACTCAGGCCCAGGCGAAGACAACTTTTTCCAAATAGTCGGCGCTGGCAAGGAGGCACCATGAAGTGTTCCATTGCCGTCATCACGCTAATGCTCAGCCTGTCGATGAACGCCTGGTCGTCACTTATCCCCGGCGAGCTGCTGTTTGAAAACCCACAAGTGCTCTCCTTCGATCTGAGCCCGGACGAACAGTACATAATAGCGGTACTACAGGACGAACACAGATATCACGTTGTGTTAACTCACCTGGAAAGCTTCCACAGTCAGCCCCTCTATTTTATCGGCAAAGAGGGACGGGCACGAATTGTCGAAGCACGCTGGCTTGAACAAGATACCTTTTATTTGCGCTCCATACTCACTAACGGCGATGTTGGACACGGATTTATATTTATCGAGCGGGACGAAAACGGCACTCCCAGGCCAATCATGCGAGGCATCCGTTCCGTAGGCTACATCGTCGACACACTACCCGATCACCCCGGCGAGGTTCTTTTCGCTCACACTGCGGCACACAACATAAATCTCAAGCGCCTTTATCGCGCGAGTTACCAAGAGATCATTGATGCCAACTTCAGAAGTGCTCGTTTGTTCGCCCGGCAACTGAATAATGCGACGCACTACTACCCCGGCAACATACGCAACGAACTCCTGGCACGCACCCACTCTGAAGGCACCAGCGAGTTCTGGCGACTCGACAAGGACACAGGACGGTGGAGCAGCCTGTTTGTCAACCCACTGGACGAGTATGAATTTACTCCCATTGGCTTTACCGACGACAACACAATGGCCGTTCTTACCAACCGGGAAACCAATCTCGTTGTATTGCAACAGTATGACCTACAAACGAAAACATTAGGCGACATCCTCTATCAACACAACACCTATGATTTAAGTGGTGCAGAGCTGTCTCGGGACGGTGATTTCATCATGTCAGTGTCTTATTACGATCACGGCCAGGAAGTCAACGAGTACTTTACCTTCTCAAACAGCGTGCTCGCGGCCATGATGCGTCAGCTATGGCCTGGCAAGCAAGTCGCCATGGTGTCAGGGGAAGGCAGTAAGCACCGTATCGTCAGAGTCTCTGCTGCCAACGCCCCGGGCACATACTACCTCCTTGACCTTGAAAGTTTGTCGGCGCGCGTGCTTTCTATCGACTACCCGGAATTGCGCGACTACTCACTCGCCAACAGTGAGACCATCACCATACAAGTGCAGGACGATATTACCCTCGAAGGCATGCTGACGCGGCCGCCAGCCAATAGCAACGGTGTACTTCTCGTGCACCCTCACGGCGGCCCGGTGGGAGTGCGTGATGTAATCGCGTTCGACCCACGAGTGCAATACCTCGTCAACCGGGGTTACTCGGTGCTACAGGTCAATTTTCGCGGCTCCTTCGGGTACGGCCTCGATTTTATGCGCAGCGGTGCAGGTCAGTTCGGCCGACTGATCGAAGATGACATCACGGCGATGGTAAACCATGTTCGTTCGCATCATGACTACCCGAAAATGTGCTCTATTGGGTACAGCTACGGAGGCTATTCGGCGCTTATGTTGGCGATCCGCCAACCCGAAGCTTACCAGTGTGTCGTCGCCCTGTACGGCATTTACGACCTGCCCTTACTTTATAACCAACACAATATTCAACAACTCGGCTGGGTACGCAGGGGGATCGAGTTAACGGTGGGCGA
Organism: Marinimicrobium alkaliphilum; assembly: GCF_003259155.1. Classification (GTDB taxonomy): domain Bacteria; phylum Pseudomonadota; class Gammaproteobacteria; order Pseudomonadales; family Cellvibrionaceae; genus Marinimicrobium_A; species Marinimicrobium_A alkaliphilum. The sequence continues at coordinate 113,534 of NZ_QGMQ01000001.1, read as the reverse complement.
AGTCAACGAATCCACGCTATCCTACTCGCCGTTTCACCGCGCCGAGGATGTCAAGGTGCCAGTACTTCTGGTCGCCGGCACAAACGACGACATTGCCGGCTTTGAGCAGTCCAATCGGATGAAATACCGCCTGCAGCAACTTTCTGCCGACGTAGAGACTCTGTTCTATGAAGGTATTGGTCACGGGCACGACAACTGGCGCTGGCGACGCCACGAGATGTATATGATCGACGATTTTTTGCGCCGGCGCCTGAATATTTCCAGGCCTTACAGCACAGCCAATAACATCATTATCGCTAAAGAAAAACTGGCTATTGGTGATAGCCATCGCAGTGATGGCATTACTCCCCGTGACTACGCACTGGCCTGGCAGTGGTATGAGCGTGCGGCACAGCTGGACTTGCCCAAGGCCCATGCGCGCCAGGCAAGTATGTACTTGCGCGGACAGCATGTGGAGCGCAACCCCGAGCGGGCGGTAGAGCTTTACCGAGTAGCTTCAGCACAAGGCCTGGCCTCCGCCACATACAGCCTCGGCATCATCGCTCGCGATGGTCTGGCAGGAGAGCCTGACCACGAAGCGGCGTATCAGCTGTTTGTGAAGAGCGACGCTCAGGGCGACGATTGGTCACGTATGGAAATTGGCAGGGCTCACTGCCTTGGACAGGGTGCCAAACGGGATTTACGCCTGTGCCTTAGCCACATGTCAATTCCAGCGACTGCTACACGCGCGTACCGGCGCGAATGGCGCCAGGTCATAAGCGATATCTACTTTGACCCCAGTATTGAATACACCATCCGGGAAGGACTACTTGAGTACATCACCGACGAGTTCAAAGTGGGCGCTAGCCGAGGTCAAGTACTTGTCGATGGCCGGGGCGTCTTCAATAACGATGGCTACTATGGCTCGATGTTTTCGTACTCGGATACCTTTGCCGCTGAAGAGGGAATGCGCTTCGGTGTGGGTCTGAGTGCACGGGCACGATACGACACCCAGACTGACAACAACAACATGCTGGTAAAAATACAGTGGTTTCACCCACCGATTACCGACCGGCTGGGCAGGATAACAACGAGCACAGCCTACTTGCAGTCCTTAAACCTCCAGCGGCAGGGGCGACGCTACGGCTACACGAATGTACTGATGCACCTGGAGACACCCGGTCAGGTCCAGACCGGCACCTGGACGCTGCAAATCTATTCGCTGGATGATGAGCTCCTGGTCGAACGACACTTTCAAACGACACTTGAAGAGCGCTAGCGCGCTTGCTCCAGCTGCGCCAGCATCGCCTGCACCGCGGCACGGAGTTGGCGATCGCGCCCCGCGACTTCGTCCTCCGGCGTCTGGGCGACCCGAAGATCCGGTAACGCCCCGTTGTGCTCCATATCCGTACCGTCGGGCAAGTACCAGCCCCTAAAGGGGCGGCGCACCGTGGCGCCGTCGATGAGACGGTGACTGCCGGTGGAAATCACACCCCCATAGGTCTGCTCCCCCACCAGGGTGCCGCGCCCTTGCAGGTTAAAGGCGTGGGCCAGGATCTCGGCATTGGAATAGCTTTTCTCATTGGCCAGCATGCTGATCGGCAGGGTGTAACGCGGCGCGTGCAACCGGTCCTGGGGGTAGTGCCCGCGCGCATCGAGGCTCGCGCCGGCGGGCACGGTATAGGCGTGTTCGGGGGCATTGATGGAGGTCAGAATCCGGTCGGTGGTGTGGCCACCGCCATTGTTGCGCACATCGATGATCAATCCCTTCCGGGCGTGCGCTGCCGCGTACAGATCCCCGTGGAAGCGCTCCAAAGAGGCATCGTTCATGGCCTGGATATGCAGGTAGCCCAGACGACCATCGGACAGGTCATGCACCTTGCGCTCGGCCTGAGCGCGGAAGTCATCGTACTTGAGGCGGGCAAATTCGGTGTAATCCACCGGCGTCATCAACGCCCGGCTTTCAATACGCCGATTGCCGCTGCGCCGCTCAAAGGAGACGATCACCTCCTCGCCCACCCGTCCGCGCAGGCGCCGCTCCAGGGTATCGAGCGGGCCGAAGGCGTCCAGATCGATGGCGGTGATCACATCGCCCACCATCAGCGGGGTACTCGCCCGGGCAGCGGGGCTACCGGGTATCACGTGGGTCACCCGAAAGGCGGGCCTGCCATCGGAGCGCTCGATCGGCTCAAAATCCACCCCCAGACGCCCCGTGGGTTGACGCAGGGACGAGCCGGGGCCGGGATTGGTCACGCCGGTATGGGACGCCGCCAACTCGCCCATCAGGCGGTTGGCGATATCACTGAATTCGCTCGCCGTGCGCGCACGGCCGATCAGCTCGGCATAGTCATCAGTGAGCGCGTCCCAATCCAGGTCTTTCATCGTTGGGTGGTAGAAGCTCTCGCCAATCATGCGCGCCGCTTCGCGGAATTTTTGCCGCGACTGCTGGCGCAGATCGATACGAATCTGGTCACTGATCGCCGGGCTCTGATCGGGCTGCCCGGCGAGGTTGCGCACCAGTACCTGGCCGTTGGCAATGGTCACCAACCGATCGCCACGCAGGGTCATCTGCTGAACGTTGGCCAGTGGCCCCAGCACCCGGCGGCCGCTGCCGTCCCAGTTCATCACCACCAGCCCCTGGCCGGCAGAGTTGAACAGATAGCGGTCGCCGCTCGGGGTCATTTCATTGTCGTATTGGTGCGGCGGCACCGAGGTCATCCGGGTCACCCGCCGCCAGGCCCCGTCCAGATCCAGACTCGGAGGCTCACTCTGGGCGCCGGAATCACCCACCGCCAAAGGACGGCGGTTGGCCGCGGCCTGGCGCGCGTCGCGGTAATAGTGGGCCAACTCCCGCTGGTTGAAGTTCTCCAGCGATGGATCCAGATACACCCGGTAGATATCGTAGCTGTCGCCGCTGCGGTTCGAGGCAAAGGTCAGAATACGGCTGTCCGCCGACCAGCGCGGATTGATGTCGTTGCGCGGGTGGCGGGTAATATTGACGGGTGCCGCCGAGCCGTCAGCGGGCACGACAAAGATATTGGCGCTGTAATCCATATCGTTCTGGGAGTAGGCGATATGACGACTGTCCGGCGACCAGCGCCAATGCAGGCTGAAGTCCCAGCCCGACACCAGCGTGCGCACATCGCCACTGGCGGTATCGAGAATCATCAAATCACCCAGCCCCCGGCGAAAGGCCAGAGAGCGGCCATCGGGAGACGGCGATACACCCCGGTCGTTGTCCCCGGTCTGGACAACGGGTTGCACCTGAAACTGCACCGCGTCGTGCCAGCGGTTGGGGTCCAGACGTGTCGGGGTACCCTCGGGCACATCGGCCACGGGCTGTTCAGGCATAGGGTCTGGCACAGGCTCCGGCACGTCCGGCAGGAGCGGATCCACTAACAGGGGGTCCAGCGGTTCCGGCAGGGTCAGCTGCAAACGTGGATCAAAAGGCATGCCCGGGTCCACGGGACCGAAGGGGTCTTCCTGAACCGATGCCTGGAGGTCCGGCGCCAATTCATCGGGCACCCGCGCCGCACTGGCGGGCTCAGGCACCACCAGGGGCAGATCATCCAGGCGCAGAGGGCCGCCCCCGGGCTCTTCCGATGCAGGCTCCGGCAGCTCTTCAATGACCCGCTCGGCGCCCTGGCGGATATCTTCCCGAGTCAGCGCCACCTCGGCCCGGTAGATGGACCAGGTGGTATCCTCATCGTTGACAAAATACAGGTACAGACCGTCGGGAGACCAGGCCAGATCTTTGTGCCGGGCGTGGGTGCCCGGTGTTACGGCCCGGGTCGGACTGTGATCGTCCATATGGCGCATATACACCCGGCCGTAGGCAATGTAGGCCATCACCCGGCCATCCGGACTGAGTGCCGCCTCGGTCACCTCGCGGTCGATACGGCGCAGGGCATAGTCGTCCTGGCCGTCCATGCCCGCCTTCAGGGCCAACGGCACTGGCTCCGCTTCCGGGTCCCGCAAGTCGAGCGTGTAGAGCTGGTCCCAGACGTGCAGCACCACCCGCGACCCGTTCCGGGCCACATCAAAATGCTGAATATCTCGCCCTTCAAAGTGGGTCAGGCGGGTTATCGGCGGCTCGCCCTCGCCGTCTGCAGCGCCCAGGTCGGCGCGATAGAGGTTTACCGTGTCCAGCGCCCGATCGGACATGAACACCAGCGTCTGTTCATCGAGCCATTGGGCGTTGCCATCATCCCCTTCCCAGGACGTAATCTGGGTGAAGGCCTCGCCCGCACGGTCGTAGAGCCAGACCTCCATATTATCCGGCCCCCGATAGTGACGACGGCTCCAGTTGTGGTAAGCGCCGCCGCGGGTAAACACAATCCGCTCACCGTCCGGTGAGAGCCGGGGGCCGGCACCAAAGGCGTCGTGCAGACGGGTATAGGGGCCGCCGTCCGGCGCCATAAGGTAGGGGCGCTGTTCGCGGTACACATCAGCCTCCATGGACGAGGAGAAGGTCAGTACCGGTTCGCCATTGCGATCGCGTGCGTAGTCCGGGTGACGAATAAAACGATCGCCGAAGGTCAGCTGGGTCAAACCGGTGCCGTCGCGTCGAATACGCCACAGATTGAGGTGACCGTCGCGCATGGAGCTGAACACGATCCATTGGCCATCGGGAGACCAGCTCGAATACAGGTCATCGAGATTGTGTCGGGTCAAGCGCCGGGCATCCCCACCCTCGGCCGAACTCAACCACAGGTCACCGCGCCAGGAGAACACCAACTCCGACCCATCCGGGCTGATTGAAGGGAAGCGCGGCAGCTCCACCTCGCCGCTTTCGACCGCGCCCAGGCCGTGCCCCCAGAACCCCAACACCAGGACAACCACCAACCGGCGCCAACTGCGCCCCCCAATCACACCCATGAATGACTCCACTTTTGTTACGCGAACTCGTTTCTAAGGCTAAAGCCTAGAAGGAAAGTTCAGATTCATCCAACAGTTGTTCACCTTGACCAGAACACGCGGGCACACTACCCTGACCGACACTCCTCGTTTAGTCACTGGCAGAAGGAACTGATCATGCATCGTGTTAACAACGTGTTACGCAAATGTTTATGGGTTATCGTGGCGCTGATGATGAGCGCCTGCGCCCATCAGAGCACCGCACCGGTCTCGGTCGTCACCAGCGAACAGGACCCCCGCAGCTACCGTTATCTGACGCTGCCCAACGGGGTCAGCGTGATGCTGATTCAAGCCTCCGAAGCGGAGGCCGCCGCCGTGTCTTTGGCATTGCCCGTCGGTTTCTATCAGGACCCGCCCGAGTACCAGGGCTTGGCCCACTACCTTGAGCACATGCTGTTTCTGGGCACCGAGAATTATCCCGAGCCCAACGCCCTGCAGAATTATCTGAGCGATAACGGCGGCTTCAGCAACGCCTACGTATCCACCGATCACACCAACTACTTTTTTCAGATTCCTCACGCCCAGATTGACGGAGCACTGGACCGTTTCAGCGACTACTTCAAGGCGCCGCTGTTCGATCGCACCTACAGCGAAAAGGAACTGACCGCCATTCACAATGAATGGTCCATGGGCCGCAACCAGGACGGGCGCATTCGCTTTCAACTGGCCGGTCTGACCGCCAACCCTGAACACCCTGCCACACAATTGGGCGTCGGCAACCGCGAGACCCTGCCCAGCGGTGACGACAGCGGTCTGCATCAGGCGCTGCTGGATTTTTACGAGCGCTACTACGGCCCGTCTCAGATGGTACTGACCTTTGCCAGCCAGATAGACCTGGACGAGCAAGAGGCGCTGGTACGCGCCCACTTTGAAGCCATTCCCGCCCGTGACAGTGAACGCCCGAGCATCGATGTTCCAGGCCTGACATCCGCGCAGGAAGGCCAGCATATTCGCTACCGCCCGCAAACCGAGCAGCGCGAACTGGTGCTCGAGTTTGGCATCGACAACAACGCCGATCAGTGGCGCCTGAAAGCCAATCAGTACCTGAGCAATATCCTCAGTGCCGAAGAGCCTGGCACCTTGGCCTACTACCTGCGTGACCAGGGCTGGGCCAACGGCGTGGGCGTAAGCATTCAACCGGATTACTACGGTAAGGACGGTTTTGCCCGAATCCATATCGATGCAACCCGCGAGGGTATGGCCGAGCGCGATCAGGTCATCGCCGCAGCCCTGGCCTACATCGCGCAAGTGCGCCGTGACGGCATTCGCGCCGCCTACTATGAAGAGTACCGGGTACTGGCCGAGCGACGGTTTGCTGAACAACAACCACCCAACCCGCTCCAACACGCGGTACACACCAGCGTCCGCTTACTCAACTACCCGCCGCAATACATCAATGCGGTGGATGCGATCTTCGATGATTTTGACCCCGGCGCCATTCAGGCCGTTGCGGACCAACTGCGCCCGGAACGGCTGCGCCTGTGGCATATCAGTGGCGATGAGCCGGTAGACACCGACATTCCCCACCATGCCGGGCAATATGCCACCGCGGCGATCACTGACGAGGAGTTGGCGCACTGGCAAGCACTGGGTGAAACATTGGCACTTGAGCTGCCACCCGCCAATCCCTTTGCCGCCACCGGCGAAGGCGAAACTGTCAGCCACGACCTGCAAGAGTTCACCCAACTGATCAATGAACCCGGACTGGACGTCTGGTTCCGTCACGCTACCGCACACCAGAACGGCCATGGCTACCTGCACTTTGTCTGGAACAGCGACCTGGGCGTCACTGACGCGCGCCACTTTGTTTTGGGTGCGATGGTCAACGGACTGCTGAACTCCCGCAATGCCGGATTGATGGATCGTGCGCGCCGTGCCGGTATCCATGTGAGCTTTGACCGCTCCAACAGCAACATGCAGAACCTCACCGTGCGCGGTCCGGCCGAGCGTCACCCCGAACTGGTCAGCGAGCTGCTGGACAGCGTCGGCAGTCTGAGTTTCAGCGACTCGGAACTGGCCCGCGAAATTGATAACTTTGAGCGTTGGCTGCGCAGCGAACCGCAAGACGCGCCGGGCCAGCAAGCGATTCGCTGGCTCAACCGGGAGGTGCAGGCTTTTGACTGGGATCGGGAGGCCTTCCTGCGTGAGAGCGCCAGCGTGAGCGCCGACGAGGTGCGCCAGTATCACCGGACGCTGATGGAGGTCAGCACCCTGCGGGTCTACGGTTTTGGTCACTACCTGCCCGAACAGGTCAAAGCGATGGCCCGCCACGGCGAGCAGGCCCTGGGCAGCGCGCGCACGCCAGGAGCCATTCACGTCACCGAGAGTATTGACCTTGAGGCCGGCGACCGGCGCGCCATCGCCCGCGACGTTGAACACGCCGACGTCGCCTGGGTCAGAGCCTTCGTTCCGGGGGTTGAGCGCGACGAGCGCGTGCCAGCCCATGCCGCCCTGATGCTTCTGGGACGGCTCATACACCAACCCTTCTTTACCGAACTGCGCACCGAGGAGCAGTGGGGCTATTGGGTGCAGGCCGGCACCACCTGGCTGGCGGACTACCCGGCATTTGTCACCATCGTACAGAGCTCTGAGCGCAACCTGTCAGCCATCCAGGCTCGTGTGACCGAGTTCCTGGAGAACTATGACGAGGCTCTACAGGCTCTGGAGCCCGCGGTATTCGAACAGTTACGCGCCAATATTGTGAGCGATTACCGCCAGCGCCCCAATGACTTCACCACCGAGGCCACCCGCGCCCGGCATGACTTTTACCGCAACGACGGCAACTTCAACACCCACGCGGAAACCGCCGATGCCATCGAAGCCACGACCCTCGAGGACGTGCAGCAAGCGCTACGCCATTGGGTGTTGGGCGATGGGTCTGCAGTGATCACCGCGCAGGCCAAAGGCAGTGCCTTTAGCGAGGACGACTTCGCGCCCTAGCGATAGGGCGACTCAAAGGCCTGCCCGGCCAGATACACCGCGTCGATCTCACGCAGGTTATCGATCGAGATCAGGGGGTTGGCGGACAGCACCACAAAGTCCGCCCACTGCCCCGGGGCCAGAGTACCGACCTCCGGCAAGCCCATACACGCCGCAGCGTTGCGCGTGGCACTGATCAGCACCTCCTCCGGGGTCATACCCGCTTCGACCATCATGGCCATTTCCAGGTGCTCAAAGTAGCCCTGGAAACGCGCGGGCGGCCCGCTGTCGGTGCCCATGGCCACACGCACACCGGCGCGGTGCAGGCGCATCATATTCTCTTTGGCCAACGGCAGGGCTTCACGGTAATAGTCGGCGTCGGACCCGCGAAAACGCGCCTGCACCTCCTCCCGCTGTAACTGTTCCAGCACGGCCTCATCGGCGGCTTCGAGAAAAAACGGATCGTCAAAAAAGTCCGGTCGCTCGGCGTAGACAAAGACCGAAACCTCCCGGGTCAGGGTGGGCGTAATACAGATGTCCCGCTCCCGCATCAGATCGATCAGGACCTGATCGACTGGCCGGTCGCGCACGCTGTGTGCCAACAGGTCAGTGCCCGCGCGCATCAGGCCCTTGGCATCCTCCAGGGTCACCATGTGGGAGGCTAAAGGCTTGTCGTGGTCGTGACTGGCTTCTATGACAGCCTCATAGACCTCGCCCGGCATGGCTTCGCGTCGCCCAAGCTGATCGTCCACCCGGATTTTCAACCAGTCCGGGTTCTTGTGCACAGCGTCGGCGACAACCGCCCGGGCCGCTTCGGGAGAGTCCGGATTCAGTACATCCCCGGCGAGCCAGAGGCGCGCATAATGGGGTCGCGCCGGATCCTGGCGGTCGCGCACCTGAAACGCTTCCGGAGGTTCATCCCCCAGACTGGCCACACCGGTGATACCGTAGTGGGCATAGAGACGCAGCTGGTCACGCACATTATCCTCGCTGTGCACCGCGGCCCCGGTTTCCAGTCCGCGCGCCATGCCCACGTGACCGTGGGCGTTGATCAGCCCCGGGATGATTACCTTGCCACTCACATCGTGATAGGGAATGCCCTCGGGCAAGGGCCGCTCATCCAGGTCGTACACAAACACCACACGGCCGTCACGTACCACCAGCGCCGCATTCTCGCGCAGGCCCGCCGGCTCCCCGGTCCATATCGATGCACCGGCCCAGATCTCGGCGTCCTCAAAGGTACCGACCAACGGGTGTTCCTCTTGCTCGGGGGAGCAGGCCCCGAGCAGCATCGTGGCTGACACCAATATCAGTGCTGTGAGCGCGTGCGGGTGCTTCATGGGGTTTTCTCCAGGCTGTGTGTTCAGGCTTTAATCATAGCAGGCGCGCGCACTACCGCCGGGCACAGCCGGCAGTGTAGAATCTGGATTTCCCCCACTAGCCGGAGTCACGCATGTCCCTGTTCGCCGTCGACGATAAATCCAACGCAGTCACGGTATCGCGCCTGCAACCCGATGACCCTCTGGGCTGCGCCGCGGAGCGACCCTTTCTGCTGGATGATCATCGCTGGCCCACCGCCGAACACTACTACCAGGCCATGAAGTACCCCGGTAAGGCCCGGGCAGAACAGATCCGCAGCGCCGCAACCGTCGTCGAAGCGCGCAAGATAGGGCGCGGCTGGCTAAAACGTCCCCGCGCCGACTGGCCCAAGGTCCGCACGGTGGTCATGACCCGTGCGATCTATACCCAGTGCCGCACCTGGCCCGAGTTTGCCGAGGCGCTGTTGGCCACGGGCGACAAGGAGATACTGGAGGTGTCGCTGTACGACCGCTACTGGGGTATCGGCCGCGACCAGCGCGGCGACAATCAGTACGGCAAGCTATTGATGAAGGTGCGCGATAAGTTGCGGGAAGAACAAGCTCAGGATTGAAGCGCGAATCGCTATCGGTACCTAAAGTCCGACGATGCGATTGCGCCCCTGCGCCTTGGCGGTATAGAGCTGGCGATCCACGGCCTCGATAAAGTGCCGGACATCGTCATCATGGGTCGGCACCAGCGTGCCCACCCCCAGGCTGACGGTCAACACCGGCGCTATGGGCGAACTGGAATGGGCAATCTGCGCTTTGAAGATCAGCTGCCGACAGCGCTCCGCGACCGTGGCCGCCGCCTCGGCATTGGTTTCCGGTAACAACAACACAAACTCCTCGCCACCAAAACGCGCCATAAAGTCCTTGGCCCGGGTCGCCGCGCCACCCAAAATGTCTGCAACCTGACGCAGACAATCGTCGCCGGCAATGTGGCCATAGTAATCGTTGTACTGTTTGAAAAAGTCGATATCCAGCAGAATCAGTGACAGCGGCTGGCGGTTGCGCCGGGCGCTCGCCCACTCCTGCTCCAGGGTCGAGTCGAACAGGCGACGATTGGGCACGCCGGTCAAGCCGTCTTTGAAGGACAACTCCTCCAGCTCCTTTTGCAAGCTCAACAACCGCTCCTCGGTTTTTTTGCGTTCGCTGATATCGAACATGAAACCGATCAGGCAGTCGACCTCACCATCCGGCGTGCGCACCACGTGCACCACATCGCGAATCCAGACGTAGTCGCCAGCGGCCGTCAACGCCCGGTAATCGGCTTCGTGGTCGCTCCCGGCCTTGGACTGGGCCACGCAGAAGTTGACCACCCGATCGCGATCCTCCGGATGCATGCGCTCGGCCCAATCCTGAATCCCGGTCCAGCTGTCCCGGGGCCAGCCCAACAGCGCTTCGATCTGTGGACCGATGTAGCTGAAGGTCAGGGTTTGCCAGTCAATTTTCCACGGAATCGCCCGGGTGGACTCCAGCAGGGTTTTGTAGACCTGGGGGTCCTCATCCAGAGGAAGGTCGTCGCTCCCGGAGAACGTCGGCTGTGTCATGGCAGGCACCCAGTGGCTGGAGACCGCAAAAAGGCTTGCGGCAGATGGTCAAATAATAACCTATCTTCACAAAGATGAATACTTTGACGCCAAACTTTCCGATGAGCAGCAAACTCTTTTGCCCGCACTAGGTCAAAGACCCGACGGACACGTATACTCTTTCATTTTGGAGCCTGGCCCATGCCCAGAACCCTGCTCGTAGTGTTGTTGTGCGCCCTGCTGCTGACTGCCTCTGGGTGCAGCAACCGCATTGGCTACAACTTTCTCGACTGGTACATGAGCTGGCAGGTACGCCAGTACATACGACTCGATCGCCCCCAACGCAATCTGGTGCGCACCGAGATCCGGCAATTCCACCAGTGGCACCGGGAGACCCAACTCCCCCAGTATGCGAACTTTCTTGAGCAGGGGCTTGAGCGACTGGACACCGTCGACGAGGTGCGTCCGGAGCACATCCGCGCGCTGAGCGATCAGGCCACCCCCCTGTGGCAAAACCTGCTCGATTACGCCCGGGAGCCCGCCGCCAAGCTGTTCGAAACCCTGTCTGATCGCCAGGTAAACCAACTGCTCGACAATGTGCGCGAGCAACAGGCGGAGTGGCGCAAACCCAAACGGAACGACCGCACGCCCGAGGAGCGTATGCGCGAACAGGTAGGCGAGTGGTTTGGCGAAGTCACCGAGGAACAGACGGCCTATATTGAGACCTGGTCGGAGAACCTCAAGCCCACCGTCGACCAACGCGAAACCTTACACGGCCGCTGGCTCGCTGAACTCGAACAGGTACTGGCACGACGCGACGACCGGGAGGCTCTGGAAAAAGGCCTGCACCGACTCCTGATCGACACCGACTGGGTCTACGAGGCCCTTGACGAGCAACCCGAAGAGAAAGAAAGCGACGTCTACAATCAGGACATCGCCCTGATACTACTGGCACAACTGCTGAACAGTCGCACCGAAGCGCAGGATCGCCATTTTCGAGACAAGGTCACCGGTTATATCAACGATTTCAGGGATTGGGCAGAGCGCTGAGTTCCGGTGCCCCGCCTCCGACGAAGGCGTTTACCGCATCGACATCGTCAGAAATGCGATCATCAAAGTCCCCTAAGCCAAGGGCATGACGAATATTGAGCAACTCGGCGTGGCGCCGCTCGGCCATTTCCTCAAACAACCGCCGCTCATTTGAGGACAGTTCGATATCGTGGCGTTCAAACCTTTGCTGTAACCATGAGGCGGCAAACGGATCGCCCCGCCGTCGCGCCACCTCCAGCCAGGATAGGGCCCCCAAAAGACTTTCGCGCAGCATGGCGTCATCCTCTTCCAATCCGAGCGTTTTCAGGCTGGCAACTTCTCCCACAGCAATACCGATCAACAATTTGGTGGAGCCGTAAGCGGCGCCCATCCAATGCAAGGTTGTTGCACGCTCGATATCGCCGTCGGCAACCACCTTATCAAGGAGCAAATCGAGCGCCAACAAGTCACCCTCCTCCGCTAGCGCTTGCAAGGTAGCACGCGAGTAGCCGGAATAGCCTGATAGCTCCTCGGAGGTAAAGTAGCCGCGCTCGCGAATGTGTACCTGCCAATGATTAAAAGCGTTCAAGTGTCGCTCTACGTCCCCCCAAAGCACCTCAGCTGGCGCCTCCTCCCCTTCGGGGTACTCAGCCAGCTGTACGGCGGGCTCGCTACCAGACACAGAATGTTCGAGTCCAGACTCCCCTGCGGCGCCTTCCTCCTCCGGCGCCGTCTGCGGCGGACCTGCCATCCGATTGGCGCCAATGAACACCAAGACGCCAAGCAGTGCAGCAAACAAAAAAATTCCTGCCCTGAGTGGTTTCATCACGACCTCCTGTCTAATGAGAGAAAACCAGATCACATAACAGTTGCCGCTGCTGATTTTCAACTTCGCAGCTAGCTTTCTCACTCTCTTTAAAAGACTGAACCATGTACATACAATGGCCGAACTGTGCCGGTCCAGAATAACTAATTTGCGCCAAATCGCCATAGTTCAATGTTGCTGTAACACTTGAAAACAAGGAATAACAAGCTGACGCGTTTCTTGAGGCATTATCTGCCACACGCTCATTACATCGCATCTCGACCATTGCCGAGCGCCCCATACAAATACCGTGCTGCTGCCGCATCTCAGACATTCTAGCCTCGCGAAGCACTTGATAGTGCCTGGCTCGTTCCTCTGACAACATACGGCGCATCGCATCTAATTGTAACTGTTCAACGATACCAATGACGGACCCACTATTGGGAACCGAGCTTGGATCGCCCAGAACGAGAATGTCATCTCCGGAGGCTAGAACAGGTGAAAACGAAATTAAAAGCGTGGTAATTGCAAAAAAACTTGCGCGAAATATTTCTTATTGTCACGTAGGCTACTCCCTTAGATGGATAAATTAGTACTTCCATTAACTACAACACCAAGCCTACTAGAAACCGGTTACATGTCAAGTAAAATTGCCCCATTATTTCAGCAACAGTATCCGTTTTTAGCACCACGACTACCACCTGCGTAAAGTCACCGGTTATATCAACGATTTCAGGGATTGGGCGGAGCGCTGATTTGAAGAATAGCCAAAAGGCGACTCTAGAACTGATATAAGCCAGTATATGGAATCATAATTTCTCCTGAATCACTGTTGTAATTCAGATGATAAAGATTTTTCAGGGGCAAAAGATCGATGCTGACGTGAGTGGTGACAACAGCCTCGCAATTGTCCTCGGTATGGTGTGTCAACCGGGTATTGATTTGCAGCGGCCAACTCTCCATAAAAGGTGGCGCCACGTGCAAATCAAAGCGATGCTCGTCACAGCCTCCGCTGTGCTCCAGGACAAGCTCCGCCACATCCTGAGATATCTCACTATCAAGTACCGTGACCCCGCCGGAGGACTTCGGTAGCTGCTCAATGGAATCATGTACAACTATTGGCCTGGAGGCCTCCGCAAGCTCATCCTCAAGCTCGCCACAAACAGACTGAAAGCTGACAATGGCGTCCTCAACAGTCGCTTCACAAGTGTTGCCGAAAGTTCGATAGCGATACTCACCATTATCGTCGGCCAAGGCACAGACAGGCTGATACTCTGTAGGACAGGCAAAATCCTGGCCAAGGGTTTGGTACTCCTGCGGAGCACTGTCGCCGCCGCAAGAGACGACCGCCAGCCCGCAGATGAGTAACAGCGCAACATTAAAAAATATCGGCTTGTCTTTCGGGTTTTTCTACAGTTTCAACGCCTTGCTCACCGGAAAGTTGCGAGCGCTGCGAGTGATTTTTCCGCGTACAGCAAATTGTTAGCCGCGCACACGCCGGTAGTGCATAGAGACTGCGCCGTTACTAAGCGGCTTCGCCGAAACCAACTCAAGCCGTCGAGTGTTGGGCAGCCCGCTCTGATAAAGGGTCGGACCGTGGCCAGTTATCCTTGGGTGAATAAGAAACTTGTACTCATCGATCAGGCCCAGCCGATCCAGCTCGGCTGCAAGCCTACCGCTACCAAGGAGTACACCAGCCGGGGTCTCGTCCTTGAGCTTTTGCACGCCCGAACGCAGATCGCCAGCGATGTGGTGGCTATTGGTCCATCGAAAGTCCGTTCGCGTCGTTGAAACGACGTACTTCGGCTTGATCTCCAACTTTACCGCCCACTCGTGCACTGCCGGCGGCGCACCCACATCCCCGCGGGCGACTGCTGGCCAGTAATTCTCCATCATCTCATAAGTGGCACGGCCCCACAGCATCGCCCCGCAATCCTCCATTAGGCTGGTGAAAAAAGCGTGGGTTTCATCGTCGGCAATTCCCTCCTCGTGATCGACACAACCGTCCAAGGTGAGATTGAGGCTGAAGGTCAAAAGTCCCATGTAAATCTACTCAGACTTAGGTGATCCTAGGCTGTCGAGATACAGACGGCCTTCGGAAAAGGTGACCGCCTGCCCTGTCAGGAGCACCCGCTCGGCAGCAAGCTGGCACGTCAGTTCGCCGCTGCGGCGGGAAACCTGGCGGGCACTCAGTGTGGCGCGCCCCAGGCGTTCTGCCCAGTAGGGCACCAACTGGCAGTGGGCCGAGCCGGTAACCGGGTCTTCGTCGATACCAAATTTTGGGGCGAAGAAGCGGCTGACAAAGTCCACCCTATCGCCCGGTGCGGTGACGATAACGCCCCGCCCGTCCAGGCGTCTAAGCTGGGCCAGGTCCGGCGCCAGGGTTTCCACCTGTGTCTGGGTTTCGAGCACGGCCAGGTAATCCACCGCCTTGAGTACCGCTTGCGGGGTCAGCCCCAACGCCTGGGCAAGAATGGCCGGAGCATCACCCGCCACCGCTTGCGGCGGCTGCGCAGGAAAATCCATCTGCAAGCCCGCGTCTACCGAGCGCACCTGAAGTTCGCCACTGCGGGTAAAGAACCGCAGCGGTTCCGCCGTCACTCCCAGATGGGTGACCAGTACATGGGCCGTCGCCAGGGTGGCGTGGCCGCACAGATTCACCTCTCTGACGGGGGTAAACCAACGCAGCCCATAGCCCTTACCTTCAGGGACAAAGAAGGCGGTCTCCGACAGGTTGTTTTCGGCGGCGATGGCCTGCATCAAGGTGTCGTCCAACCAGTGGTCAAGGGGTACCACGGCGGCCGGATTGCCACCAAAGCGCGAGGCGGTGAAGGCGTCTACCTGGTATTGTGTGAGTGTCATAGCGAGCATCCTTTGCGTTGGCAGTCTACGGCGGGAATCGGGTCAATGGCAGGTTAGCACAATCTTGCCCACAGACTGGCGTGAGGCCATGAGCGCGTGGGCCTCGTCGGCCCGGGCCAGGTCAAAGGTGGCAGCGATGACCGGCGCCATGGCGCCTTTTTCGATCAGGGGCCAGACCTGTTCGCGCAACTCCCGGGCGATCCGGGCTTTGACGGCGGCTGACTGGGCGCGCAGCGTGGAGCCGGTGAGCGTCAGGCGTTTGAGCATGACCGGCAAGAGGTCGATCTCCACTTTGCTGCCATTAAGATAAGCGATATTGACGATACGTCCCTCGCGCGCGGCGGCGTAAAGATTCTGTTGAATAACATCGCCGCCCACCATATCCAAGATCACGTCGACCCCGCGCTTGTCGGTGGCTGCTTTAACGGCGGCAACGAAGTCTTCGTCATGGTAGTTGATGACCATGGCCGCACCCAGTTGTTCGCAGGCCCTGCACTTGGCGTCACTGCCGGCAGTGACAAACACGGTAACCCCAAGGGCCGTCGCCATCTGTATGGCGGTGGTACCAATGCCACTGGCACCGCCGTGTATCAGCAGGGTTTCTCCGGCGCTGAGGTGTGCCCGCTGCCAGAGGTTGTGCCATACGGTGAAACAGGTTTCCGGCAGGGCTGCCGCCTGGGTCAGCGTCAGCCCCTTTGGCACGGGCAGGCACTGGTCGGCGGGCGCCAGCGCATACTCGGCATAACCGCCGCCGTTGACCAGTGCGCATACGACGTCACCCACACGCCACCCGCTCACCCCAGTGCCGCGGGCAACCACCTCCCCGGCCACTTCCAGACCAAGTATCGGACTGGCGTCAGCAGGTGGCGGGTACAGGCCCTGGCGCTGTAACAGGTCCGGGCGGTTGACCCCCGCCGCCGCTACGGCAATCAGCAGCTCTCCCGGACCCGGCTCAGGCCGGGCGCCCGTCGCCACGTGCAGTTCGCGGTCACGGCAGTCGATATAGCGCATGTCGTCCGGCCTACGGTTGAAGCCGCTGGATGTCCCACTGACCACCGGCGAGGCGCCGATAGGTAAAGCGGTCGTGCAGGCGCTGGCCCCCGCCCTGCCAGAATTCAATCAGCTCGGGCACCACCCGGTAGCCGCCCCAGAAGTCGGGCAGCGGAATCTCATCTTTACCCCATTTGGTCTCTGCCTCGGCAAAGCGCGTATCGAGACTCGCGCGCGAATCCACCGGCTGGCTCTGGCGCGAGGCCCAGGCGGCGATCTGGCTGCCCCGGGGGCGGCTCGCAAAGTAGCGCTGGGAGGCCTCCCGATCCAGGCGCTCGACGTGGCCCTGAACAATCACCTGACGTTCGAAAAAGTGCCAGGGGAATAACAGGCTGGCCTTGGGGTTGGCGGCAATGTCCCGCCCCTTGTGGCTGTCGTAATTGGTAAAGAACACAAAGCCCTGATGATCCCGCTGTTTCAGCAAGACAATACGTTGGCTCGGCTGGCCGCTGGCGTCGGCCGTGGCCAGTACCATAGCGGTCGGGTCGCTGATGCCCGCCTCCACGGCCTGAGCCATCCAGCAATCGAACTGGTCAAAGGGGTTATCGTTCAGGTCATTGCGGCGCAAGCCGCCCTTGAGGTATTCCCGGCGCAGGTTTTCCAAATCCAAGGCCATAACTCTCTCTTCCGGTGGGGTTAGGGGTAATGGTAATGCGACTGTCCACAAATGTCATGATTTGCGGTTACGGCGATATTTGCCAAGCGGTTCACAAAACCATCAATTTGGGGTATTTAAGCCGAAATGAGCACTACACTTGAAGCACTGGCCCCCTTATACTGGAGGCACATGATTCATCAAATAAAATGAACGGTATATCAGCAGCGAACAGGGTGACCATGACACAACACACGGACATTACCGGGGTACTTCTGGCGGGCGGGCAGGCGCGACGCATGGGCGGTGGCGACAAGTGCCTGCTGCCTCTGGCAGGCGAAACGCTGCTCAAGCGCAGCGTTGCCAGAGCCCAACCTCAGGTCAGCCGACTGCTGTTGAATGCCAACGGCAGCCATCTGCGCTTCAGCCGCACCGGGCTGACCGTGATCTCCGACCACTATGATGACTTTCGGGGTCCCCTGGCCGGCATCCATGCCGCCCTGGCCTGGATGAAAGACCACCAGCCCCAGAGCGATTGGCTGGCGAGCTTCGCCTGCGACACGCCTTTTTTCCCGGAAGATCTGGTCGAGGAGCTGAGCCAGGCTGCACATCGAGACGGTAGCCGACTGGCGGTTGCCCACAGCCAGGGGCGTATGCACCCGATTTTTGCGCTCTGGCACAAGAGCCTGCTCGATGACATGGGCCGAACGCTGAGCCGCGGCCAAGTGCCGCGCATGCAGGACTGGGTCAATGCCCGCGCGCCCTCGCGCGTGACCTTTGACAACAGCCATACCGACCCCTTCTTCAATATCAACACCCCGCAGGATCTCTACTCCGCCGAGGAGGAGCTGCTGGGAAAGCTCCCTGAGGCACTTAAGCAGGGTGCATAAAGCCCCCTGCTCTGGTATACTCCGCGCCCTTCGAACGCGCAGCCCGGGTCTCCCGCCTGCCAACCCGAGTTTTAAAACTCTTTTTCGAGAAGTGATACTCACAATGACGGCTGTCTGTCCGCCATAGCGCATTTCTTTTTGCTTCGACCCCGCGTAAGCCTCGGCCACGCTACTGCGCCCGCGCGCGCGCCTTCCACAATTGATACACAACAGCACAGTCGCTGAAGCCGCATAGTGCTATGCCTGCGATGGTTTTCTATCGGGGTGATGCAGACTTCCTTTGTGTTGAACAACTGTTTTAACGGGACACTAACTCAATGAACAACTCAATACGCCAAAACTGGTTTTCGAACGTGCGTGGGGACGTGCTCGCGGGCATGGTGGTGGCGCTGGCCCTGATCCCCGAGGCCATCGCCTTCTCGATTATTGCCGGTGTCGACCCCAAGGTCGGCCTCTACGCCTCCTTCTGCATCATGGTGGTGACTGCCTTCGCCGGTGGCCGTCCGGGACAGATCTCCGCCGCCACCGGAGCCATGGCCCTGCTTATGGTGACACTGGTGCGTGAGCACGGCCTTGAGTATCTGCTCGCGGCCACCGTGCTTTGTGGCCTACTCCAGATTCTGGCGGGGGTGTTTAAACTGGGTCTGCTGATGCGCTTTGTCTCGCGCTCGGTGGTCACAGGTTTCGTCAATGCACTCGCAATCCTGATTTTCCTCGCACAACTCCCCGAAATCACCGGTGACAATGCGACCTGGTTGGTCTACACCATGCTGGTGGCCGGCCTTGCAATCATCTACGGTCTGCCCTACCTGACCAAAGCTGTGCCCTCGCCACTGATCTGTATTGTTGTACTGACGGGTATCGCGCTCTTCTTTGGCCTCGATATCCGCACAGTAGGAGACATGGGAGAGCTCCCGGACAGCCTCCCGGTGTTTCTGATTCCGGATATTCCGCTCAACGTCGAAACACTCATGATCATCTTCCCTTATTCCGTCACCCTTGCCATCGTCGGCTTGCTGGAGTCCATGATGACCGCGACCATTGTCGATGACCTGACTGACACGCCGAGCGACAAGAACCGGGAGTGTGTGGGCCAAGGCGCGGCCAACATAGGCGCAGGCTTTATGGGCGGCATGGCCGGTTGTGCCATGATTGGACAATCGGTCATCAATATTAAATCCGGCGGCCGCACGCGCCTCTCAACGTTAACCGCGGGTGTTTTGCTACTAATCATGGTGGTGTTCCTGAACGAGTGGGTGGCGGCTATCCCCATGGCCGCGTTGGTGGCGGTGATGTTCATGGTGTCCTTTGGTACCTTCAGCTGGGAATCCGTGAAGAACCTTAAGGTGCACCCGAAGAGTTCCAGCGTAGTGATGATCGCTACCGTAGTTATCGTCGTGTTTACGCATAACCTGGCCATTGGTGTCCTGGTGGGTGTACTGCTCAGCGCCCTGTTTTTTGCCCGCAAAGTGGGTGATATTCTCTATATCGGCTCGACTTTGGATGAAAGCGGCGAGCACCGCACTTACAATGTGGTAGGTCAGGTATTCTTTACCTCAGCGGACCAGTTTGTCGATGGCTTCGACTTTAAGGAGGCCATCGACAAGGTTACCATCGACCTCAGCCGCGCCCACTTCTGGGACATCACCGCCATCAGCTCGCTCGATAAGGTGGTCATCAAGTTCCGCCGCGAAGGCACCGATGTCGATATCGTGGGCCTGAACGAAGCCAGCGCCACCCTGGTAGACCGCTTTGCAGTGCACGACAAACCCGACGCTGTTGAACGCCTGATGGGCCACTGATAAGGATAAGACTATGCACAACAAAGTTATTGCCTGTATTGACGACTCCCAGTACGCCGAATCGGTATGTGACTACGCCGCCTGGAGCGCGCAGCGCATGAGTGCGCCCCTGAGCCTGCTGCACGTGCTCGATCAGCCCCACGGCGGCGACGACAAACGCAACCTGAGTGGTGCCATCGGTTTAGGGTCTCAGGAGGCCCTGCTGCAGGAACTGGCGGAACTTGACGAGCGCCGCGCCAAGCTCTCGCTCGAACACGGCAAACACATGCTCAAAGCCGCGCGCGCGCGCGCCGAAGGCCAGGGCGCTGAGGGTGTCGAAACCCGCCAGCGCCACGGCGACCTGGTATCGACCATCGCCAACATGGAACCGGAAACCCGCATGCTGGTGGTGGGCAAACGCGGCGCCGATAATACCTCGGCGCACGGCCATATCGGCAGCCACCTGGAAGGCATCATCCGGACCATGCACAAACCCATTCTGGTGGCCCAACAATCCTTTGCACCGCCGGAGAAAATCATGATCGCCTTTGACGGCAGCGCCACCATGAAAAAGGGTGTCGATAGGGTCGCCGCGAGCCCGCTGTTCAAAGGTATTCCCTGCCACCTGGTCATGGTAGGCCCGGATGTCGAGGCCTCTCGCGAGCCACTCAAGGCAGCGCAGAAAGTCCTGGAAGATGCGGGCTTCGAGGTATCGGCAACCATCGTCCCCGGCGACCCGGAAACTGCCCTGCCCCAATACCAGGAAGAAAATGACATTGACCTGCTGATCCTGGGCGCCTACGGTCACTCGCGCATCCGGCACTTTTTCGTCGGCAGTACCACCACCTCAGTGCTGAGCAAAACCCGCACATCAATGATGATCCTGCGCTAGTTGGGCAAGGCTCGGCAGGCGCCTCCCTTTACCGGAGGCGCCTGCTATCCTAAGGTAGTAGTGACCGAAGCCCTTGGGATACCCCTTTCATGTCCGAACCACAGCGCTATTATTCGCTCGAGATCGACGCCGCTCTGGCCGATGTAAAAAGCACATCCGAAGGCCTCAGCCAGGCCCAGGCCCAACAGCGACTCCACCGCTACGGCCCCAACCGTCTGGAAACGGTCAAACCCCTACCCCGCTGGCGACTGTTCCTGCGCCAGTTCCACAATCTGCTGATCTATGTATTGATCGCCGCTGCGTTCGGCACCGCTTTACTGCAGGAGTGGATTGACACCGCCGTGATCATTGCGGTGGTCATCATCAATGGCCTGGTGGGCTTTATTCAGGAGGGCAAAGCGGAAAAAGCCCTCGCCGCGGTGCGTGATCTGCTCGCGCCTCACGCCTATGCCCTGCGCGACGGTAATCTGACTGATCTGGAGGCCACCGAGCTTGTGCCCGGTGACATCGTGCAACTCAAAGCCGGGGACCGGGTACCCGCCGATATCCGCCTGCTCGAGGTCAACAACCTCAAGGCCGACGAAGCTCTGCTCACCGGAGAATCCCTGCCCGTCGAAAAAGCGACCGATGCCCTCGACGGCGACCTGGCCGTAGCCGACCAGAACAATATGCTCTGGTCTGGCACGCTGGTGTCCTCCGGGCGCGGGCGCGGGCTGGTGGTGGCCACCGCCGACAACACCGAGCTCGGGCGTATCAACGCCATGCTCTCCAACGTCAGCAGCCTGCAGACACCGCTGCTGCGCCAACTGCAGGTGTTCGGTAAACAGCTGACCTTCGTGATCGTCGGACTCGCCATCATCGCCTTTGCGCTGGGTTTCTGGATTCAGGACTACGAAGCCCGGGAGATGTTCATGGCCGCCGTCGGGCTCGCCGTTGCCGCCATTCCCGAGGGGCTCCCCGCCGTCGTCACTATCACATTGGCACTCGGGGTACAGACCATGGCCCGACGCAACGCCATTGTCCGGCGGCTGCCCGCCGTCGAAACCCTGGGCTCGGTCACCGTCATCTGCTCGGATAAAACCGGTACCCTGACGCGCAACGAAATGACCGCGACCTGCCTGCAACTGCACGAGCAGGCCTACACGATCAGCGGCACTGGCTACGGCAGCAAAGGGCATATCGAGCCAACACTGAGCGACGATGCCCAGTTGATGTTACGCACCGCCTTGCGCTGCAACGACACCACACTCAGCAAGGCCGACAAGGGCTGGAAAGCCGAGGGAGCACCTACGGAGATGGCCCTGGCGCTGGCCGCGGTCAAGGGTGGCCTGAACCCGGAGACCCTGGCCAAACAGTGGCAACGAATGGATATGATCCCTTTCGATAGTGCCCATAAGTTCATGGCAGTGCTCGACCGGGACACGGACAGCAGCGAGCAGTTGATTCTTATGAGTGGCGCACCTGAGGTACTCATGCAACGCTGTACCCACGCGCGTATTGACGGTACCGACCACCCCCTGAAGGAAGACGATTGGCACCAGTTGATTGACAAATTGGCCAACGAAGGGCTTCGCACTTTGGCACTGGCGATTAAAACAGCGTCGCCAGACCGGCGCGAGTTGAGCATGGATGATCTCGAAGAGGTCACTCTGCTGGGCCTGGTGGGTATTATCGATCCTCCGCGCGACGAGGCGATTACCGCAATCGCCGCCTGCCGCAGCGCCGGTATCCAGGTCAAAATGATCACCGGCGATCACGCTGGCACGGCCAAGGCCATCGGCAAGCAACTGGGCATTCCCAGCGACGAGGCAATCACCGGCAAAACCCTGGATGCCATGAGCGAGCGCGAGCTGCGCGACTGCGCTGAGAACACCCACATCTTTGCCCGCGTCAGCCCGGAAAACAAACTGCAATTGGTCACGGCGCTACAGGCTCAGGGTGAAGTGGTGGCCATGACCGGTGACGGCGTCAACGATGCCCCCGCGCTGAAGCGCGCCGACATCGGTGTCGCCATGGGGAAAAAAGGTACCGAGGTGGCCAAAGAAGCAAGCGAAATTGTGCTTGCTGATGACAACTTCGCCTCCATTGAGCGGGCGGTGGAAGAAGGCCGAACGGTGTACGCCAATATCCGCAAGTCCATCGCCTTTATCGCGCCCACCAACGGCGGTCAGGCATTGGTCATTTTGGCGGCCATTCTGATCGGCATGACCATCCCCGTCACGCCCGTGCATATCCTTTGGGTCAATATGGTCACCGCCGTCACCCTGGCATTGGCACTGGCGTTTGAGGCGACCGAAAAGGACACTATGCAACAACCGCCACGCAACCCCCAAGCGGGGCTCATCGACGGCTTTATGCTCTGGCGGATTATCTTTGTGTCACTGATTATTGTGACCTTCACCTTCGGCCTGTTTACCTGGGTTCAGGCGCAGGGCGCAGACCTGGCCACGGCGCGTACGGTCGCCGTCAACACCATTGTGGTATTGGAAATTTTTTACCTGTTCAACAGCCGCTTTATGACCGCCAGCAGCTTGTCTTTCGACGCCCTGCGCGGCAATCCCTACTGTTGGTACGCCGTCGGCGCGGTGCTGGTCCTGCAGTTGCTGTTCACCTACCTGCCCTGGGCTCAGGCGGTCTTCGACACCCGGGCCATCAGCCCCGGGTTGTGGGGCCTGATGGCTATTGGCGGGGTGATTCTGTTTCTGCTGGTGGAGCTGGAGAAAGTCTTGTGGCGCGCCCGGTACAGGCGCACGCAAAGGTAATCAGTGTCGATTCAGAAACTCGGCCATAACCTCAGCGGTTTCTTCCAGCCAGGGGTCGAAGAGCCAGAAAGTGTGCGGAGTGTCGCCCATCGCGTGCACCTGATAGGGCACCCCGTAGCCCTCCAGGCGCTCGACCAGCGCGTCCTGGCCCACACTGAAACGGGGGCGTCCACTGTCGAAAAACAACATGGGGGGTGCCGACGCGCTGACGTGGGTAATCGGTGACGCCTCATGCCAACGCTCGCGCTGCTCGGCATACCGGCCGCCTAGCCAAGCCCCGGCCGACGACGGGTTCTTGCTCGGGTCATCCTCATGACGACGGGCTTCTTCCGAGGTAAAGTCGGACAGCCCATCAATATTCACAATGGCCTGTACGCGACTTGAAGCCTCGCTGCTCTGCGCCTGAGGATCAAATTCATCGCGGCCGTTGGTCAGACCGACGAGCGCCGCAATCTGGCCACCGGCAGAACTGCCCGCAATTGCGATGCGATCCGGATCTGCCCCGTAAATACCCGCGTGTAAGCGCAGCCAGCGCACCGCCGCTTTGGCGTCGTGAATCGCCGCCGGATATTGAGCCTCCGGCGACAGGCGATAGCTGATGGTCGCCGCGACAATACCGCGATCCGCCAGGGCGATGGCCAACGGCGTCAGGTTTTCACGCACGCCATCACGCCAGCCACCACCGTGCACCAGAATCACCCCGGGTGTTGAGCCGTCGGCATCTTGCGGCTGGTACAGATCCAGCTGCAGGACCCGGTTGCCATAACGCACATAACTGATATCTGTGTACGCGATAATGCCGGGCCTCAGGTCACTGCTGGCAATCTGAATGAACGGAAAGTTCTGCACCTCACGAGCGTAGGAGGACTGTGCCGTGTAGGTATTTTGTGCCGCGTAAGGAGACTCAGTGATCAGGTCACGCTCACCAATATCCGGCGCGGTTCTCACACAGCCAGACAAACCCACAATCAATCCCCACAACGCCCATTGATAACGGCTCATTAGACCCCCAGTGATTATTTTCTACCGTATTTTGGAACATCCTAGCACAAGCCGCGTCAAAATCCCGTCTACCCAATCACATTCAAACAGAAAGGTGTATTGAAGCGCCAAAAGCGGGTAAACTTTGCACGATAACGGCCACAACAGGGAGCTGGCATGTCCACTACCGTCCTTATTTGCGACGATTCAAGTTTTGCCCGCAAGCAAGTCAAGCGCGCACTGCCGCCCGGGTGGCAGGTAGACATCAGCTTTGCCGGCAACGGCCGTGAGGCGCTCTCGGCCATCGAGGCAGGTAAAGGTAACATCCTGTTTCTCGATTTGACCATGCCCGAGATGGATGGGTTCGAGACATTGGAGCAGATTAAAAGCCGGGACCTCCCCACGCTGGTTATTGTGATCTCGGGCGATATCCAACCCGAAGCTATGGCGCGCGTGAAAAAATTGGGCGCCCTGGACTTCATCAAGAAACCGGTCGATGCCAAACGTCTAGAGCAGGTGTTGACCGATTTTGGCCTCTACTCGGGTTGAGCCAGCTTATGATTGTTTCCGACCTCGACGAAGAACTGCGCGACGCCTATCAGGAAATAGCCAATATCGCCATGGGCCGAGCGGCCGACCTCCTGGCTCGATTACTCGACAACTACGTGGTGTTGCCGATCCCCAAGGTCAACCTGCTTGAGCGCTCCGAACTGAATATGGCGCTGGGTTCTCTGGAGGAATTCGACTCGGTGAGTGCCGTGTGTCAGGGTTTCGTGGGCTCGCGTATCGCCGGAGAGGCGCTGCTGATATTCAACGACACCAGCTTCCAGGATATTGCCGAGCTGACCAACTTCGCCGGCGAAATCACCCCCCAGATCGAACTCGAACTGTTAATGGATATCGCCAACATTCTGATCGGCGCTTTCCTCAAAGGATTGGCCGAACAGTTGGACGTCAGTTTCAGCCAGGGTCAACCGGTCATTCTCGGTCAGCACCTCAATTTACTTGACCTCGCCAACCGCGACTACGGCAACTGGAAGCAAGCGCTCACCATCGAGATCCCCTATCGACTGGAAGGGCGCGGCGTCGACTGTGATCTGTTACTACTGTTTACCGAAGACAGCCTTGAGGTATTGGAAGGCAAAGTCCGTTACCTGTTGGAGTAATCATGTCTCAAATGCACGAATCGGTGTCAGACTTTCACTGGCTGCTGGATGTCCTGCAAACCATCGATGTCGGCATTCTGGTTCTCGATCTGGATTTCAATATCGTGACCTGGAATGGCTTTATGGAAAACCACAGCGGTATTCCCCCGCGGGAAGCGCTGGGCAAGAACCTGTTTTCAGTTTTTCCGGACATTCCCCAGGAGTGGTTCGAACACAAATCCCGCACCGTCATCCAACTCCGTAACCGCGCCTTCACCACGTGGGAGCAACGTCCCTATGTGTTCCGCTTTCGCAATAACCGGCCGATTACCGGGTTGGCCGAGTACATGTACCAAAACTGCACGTTTATTCCTGTCAGCGGCGTACGCGGCGAAGTCGAGAACCTGTGTGTGATTGTCTACGATGTCACCGACGTCGCTGTCAGTGACATGGAGTTACAGAAGGCCAACAACCAACTCCAGCGCATATCGCGTGTCGACGGCCTGACAGGGTTGTTCAACCGGCGGTTCTGGGAGGAGCAGTTGGTAGCGGAGTTCCTCCGCTTGAGCCGCAGCCCGCACCCCACCAGCCTGATCATGTTCGATATCGATCACTTCAAAACCTTCAACGATACCTACGGTCACACCGCCGGTGACGAAGTGATTCGGGCCGTGGCACGGGTTACCCGAGAGAGTGTACGCGAGAGCGATATTGCCGGGCGCTACGGCGGCGAGGAGTTCGCCATACTGTTGCCGGACACCGCTGCCGAAGACGCCTTGCAGATGGCCGAGCGGCTGCGGGAAACCATCGAAAACACCGTGGTTGAATCCGAGGGCAGTCGGCTCAAGGTCACCGTCAGCCTCGGCGTTGCCGGTTGGTGCGACAGCTTTCGCAATCATGCAGAGTGGATTAAGCGCGCCGATCAGGCTTTATATCGTTCGAAGGAGCGGGGTCGGAATCGTGTATCGACTGAAGAAAAGGCATAAAACATGGGGTTGGTGCCACAGCGTCGGATTACGGCTGCGCCTAATCCGACCAACTCGAACAATGGCAGCCGTTCCCGGTAGGTCGGATTAGCCCAAAGGGCATAATCCGACACACATACCACCATACCAGAACAGCGGCACCACTTTCCCAGTAGGTCGGATTAGCCCCTAGGGCGTAATCCGACAGCCCCAGTCACAACCTTAAAGCAACAACCGCCGAACGTCGGAGATGACTGCATTGAGGTAGGTAAAGAAGCGACCGGCATCTGCACCGTTAATGGCGCGGTGATCGTACGACAGCGACAGGGGCAGCATATTGCGCGGCACAAACTCGCTGCCGTTCCAGACAGGCTTCATCTGCGCCCTGGAAACACCCAGAATGGCCACTTCCGGCGTATTCACGATCGGCGTAAAGCCATTCCCGCCCATCGCGCCCAGACTGGAGATGGTAAAGCAACCACCCTGCATGTCCGACGGCATCAGCTTGCCTTCGCGTGCCTTTTTCGCCATTTCGTTGATCTCGTCAGTCAACTCCCACAGGCCTTTTTTGTCCACGTCGCGAATGACGGGCACCATCAGACCGTTGGGCGTATCGACTGCAATACCGATGTGCACATAGTGCTTCTGTACAATGTGCTCACCGTCGTGATGCAAGGAGACGTTGAAGCTCGGCTCGGCCACCAACGCGGCCGCACAGGCCTTGAGCAGGAACGGCAACGGTGTCAGCTTGCTACCGCGTTTCTCTGCGTCAGCCTTGAGACCCTTGCGGAACGCTTCCATATCGGTGATATCAGCATCGTCAAACTGGGTCACATGCGGCACATTGAGCCAGCTGCGGCTCATATTGTCGCGCGTGATTTTCTTGACCTTGCTCATTTTCACCATCTCGATCTCACCAAACTTGGCAAAATCGACGGCGGGCACCTGCGGGATACCGGAACCTGTGGCCTGACCGGACTGCTGGGCTGTAACAATGTTTTTCACATAGTCACGGACATCGTCTTTGGTCATACGTTGACGCGGACCCGACGGCTTGACACGGGCCAGATCAACGCCCAGCTGACGACCCAGTCGACGCACGGCGGGGCCTGCATAGACCTTGCTGCCACCGGTGACTTCGTCCGCAACCGCAGCGGCTGTGACCGGAGATGACGTCGCCTCGGCGGACTTGGCTTTACCGGAATCCGCGGCCTTGGGTGCTTCAGGCTTGGCCGGCGCGCTCTCGCTTTTGCTCGGTGCCGGCTCAGCTTCCTCGGCATCACCACCGGCTGCGCTTTGCATCATGGCAATCAGGTCGCCTTCGGATACCTTGTCGCCTTCTTTTACTTTCAGTGCGGTGATTTTGCCCGCTGCCGGAGCCGGAATCTCCATGGACGCCTTGTCGGTTTCCAGAACGATCAGAGAATCGCCTTCGGCGACCTCGTCGCCTTCGCTCACGCACACTTCAATGACTTCAACGCCTTCAGAGCCGCCAATATCCGGTACCGGCACTTCTCTCTCGCTGCCGCCCGAGCTGGATTTGGGCTTATCTTCGGCTTTGGGTTTATCCTCGGCTTCAGGTTTCTCTTCAGCGGTGTCCTCGGCCTTGGCCTCAGATTTGTCGTCGCCGGCGCTGTCGCCTTCGGCTTCCACTTCGATCAGCACATCGCCTTCAGAGACTTTATCGCCTTCTTTCACTTTGATTGCGGTCACTTTACCCGCAGCAGACGCGGGGATTTCCATGGACGCCTTATCGGTTTCCAGGGTCACAATCGCGTCTTCCAACGCAATGGTATCGCCCACCGCTACGGTGATTTCGATGACTTCTACACCTTCAGAGCCACCAATATCCGGGACCTTAATTGTTTCAATTGCCACTGTAATTCCTCGCAAGTGTTCTTTGTGTTGTCCGACTCAAGCCGCTGTTAAACGATCGCGCTTAGGCGCGATCACACAGTGATGGGCTCGGGCTTCTCCGGATCAATACCAAATTGCTTGATCGCTTTGCTGACCACATCCGCCTTGACTTTGCCCTGGTCGGCCAGGGTCTTGAGTGCGGCAATAACCACAAAGTGACGATCCACTTCAAAGAAGTGACGCAGCTTCTGGCGGCTGTCACTGCGGCCAAAACCTTCGGTTCCCAATACAGTGTAGTCGCTGGGAATGTAGGCGCGCAGTTGTTCGGCGTAGGTTTTCAGGTAGTCGGTGGCGATGACGACCGGACCGTCCTGACCTTCCAGTTGCTGAGTAATATAGGGCTTGCGGGGCGTCTCGCCCGGGTGCAGCATGTTCCAGCGGGTAGCGCGCTGTCCGTCACGGGTCAGCTCGTTCACACTGGTGACACTCCACACATCCGCCTCAACACTGAAGTCCTTACGCAGGATTTCGGCCGCGGCGCGCACTTCGTTCAGGATGGTGCCGGAGCCCATCAATTGAACGCGATTTTTCTTCTTGCTGGTGCCTTTCTCGAGCAGATACATACCCTTGATGATGCCTTCTTCGGCACCTTTGGGCATATCCGGGTGCTCGTAGTTCTCGTTCATCAGAGTGACGTAGTAGAAGCAGTTTTCCTTGTCCTGGTACATGCGCTTCATACCGTCCTGCACGATCACCGCCACTTCGTAGGAGAAGCTCGGGTCATAGCTGCGACAGTTCGGAATGGTGTTGGCCATCACATGGCTGTGACCATCCTGATGCTGCAGGCCTTCGCCGTTGAGCGTGGTGCGACCGGCGGTGCCGCCGAGCAGGAAGCCACGCGCCTGAGCGTCACCGGCCAGCCAGGCCAGATCGCCAATACGCTGGAAACCAAACATGGAATAGTAGATGTAGAAAGGGATCAGGGGCTTGTCGTGGTTGCTGTAAGAAGTTGCCGCGGCAACCCATGAGGACATGGCACCGGCTTCGTTGATACCTTCTTCCAGAATCTGACCCTTTTTGTCTTCCTTGTAGAACATGATCTGAGCCGCGTCCTGCGGGGTGTACTTCTGGCCTTCGGCCGAATAAATACCGATTTGACGGAACATGCCTTCCATACCAAAGGTACGGGCCTCATCGGGAACAATCGGCACAACCTGCTGGCCAAGGTTCTTGTCTTTAAGCAGAGTATTGAGCATGCGCACAAAGGCCATGGTGGTAGAGATCTTGCGATCGCCAGTACCTTTGAGCTGGGCTTTAAACGCGTCCAGTGTCGGAATCTCAAGCGCATCAAAGTCGGCTTTGCGCGCCGGCAGATAGCCGTTGAGTTCCTTGCGACGCTCCTGCAGGTACTTCATCTCCGGGCTATCTTCAGCGGGACGGTAGTAAGGAATTTTTTCCACTTCCTCGTCGCTGAACGGCAGGTCAAAACGGTCGCGAATCTTGCGCAGTGCTTCCAGGTCGAGTTTCTTCACCTGGTGCGCATTGTTGACCGCCTCACCGGACGGGCCCATACCGTAACCTTTAACGGTCTGCGCCAGAATCACCGTCGGTTGACCTTTAGTATTCACAGCATTGTGATAGGCGTTGTACACCTTCTGGGAGTCGTGACCACCACGTGCCAGGTGCATAATGTCGTCGTCGCTCAGGTCTTTGACCAGCTCGAGCAGCTCCGGGTACTTGCCGAAGAAATGCTCGCGGGTATAGGCGCCGCCGTTGGCCTTGTAGTTCTGCATCTCGCCATCGACAACTTCGTCCATGCGCACTTGCAGCAGACCGGTTTTGTCTTTCTTGAGCAGTTCATCCCAACCGGAACCCCACAGTACTTTGACCACGTTCCAGCCCGCGCCACGGAAAACGCCTTCGAGCTCCTGAACGATTTTACTGTTGCCGCGCACTGGGCCGTCCAGGCGCTGCAGGTTACAGTTGATGACGAAAATCAGGTTGTCCAACTTCTCGCGCCCTGCGAGAGAGATCGCACCCAGGCTTTCCGGCTCATCACACTCACCGTCTCCCAGGAATGCCCAGATTTTGCGGTCGCCTTTGTCAATCAGACCACGGGCGTGCAGATAACCCATCACGTGCGCCTGATAGATGGCACCGATGGGACCCAGGCCCATGGAAACGGTGGGGAACTGCCAGTAGTCAGGCATCAACCAGGGGTGCGGATAAGAGGACAGGCCTTTGCCGTCCACTTCCCGACGGAAATTATCCAGGTCTTCTTCGCTCAGGCGACCTTCAACAAAGGAGCGCGCGTACATGCCGGGCGAGCTGTGACCCTGAAAGTAAATCAGGTCGCCGGGGCCGTTTTCGTTGCCGCGGAAGAAGTGGTTGAAACCCACCTCGTAGAGCGTCGCAGCGGACGAGAAAGAGGCAATGTGGCCACCCAGCTCGTCATCGTTCTTGTTGGCACGCACCACCATGGCGATAGCGTTCCAGCGAATCAGTGCACGGATCTTCCGCTCCAGACCCGGGTCGCCCGGATGCGGCACTTCATCAGTGTTAGGGATCGTATTGCGATAGGGAGTCGTAATCGCCGAAGGCTGGTCGATGCCGTGATCAACGGCAGTTTCAGACAGCTGCTTCAGCAGAAATGTCGCACGCTCTTTACCGGCGTGACGAACTACCGATTCCAGGGCATCCAGCCACTCTCTCGTTTCCAGGGCATCGATATCTTCTAGCATTAAAATCTCCTCAGTTGTGCACTGACTGGCACTTATATAATCGTTGCTACTTAGCAAAGTTCAGGAATTTGGAAACAGGTATACCTGGCCCTCTGGAGCCCCTGTTGTGTGCTGTTATGGCGGGGTACGGGCGTCGCAGCTCTGATGCAGAAGCCGGAAAATCCGCGAATTCTTACATATTTACGGCATTTTTACCAGTCTTGGGCGACCACCCGCCAGGCGGCGCCACGCCTGGCTTTGCCGCCATTCAGGGCATCCGGCTAAGGAAATATCAGCGCATCCAGACCACGCCGGAACTCAGCCGGGTCGGTAATTTCCTCGAAACCGGCTTCCGGATTGAACTTGTCCGTGGTCAACCACAGGCGCCGGGCCGGCTGCAAGAGCACTGCCTCATAATATGCCAAGAGCGATTCTGGCGTCACGGCCGCCAC
This sequence comes from Marinimicrobium alkaliphilum, assembly GCF_003259155.1. Taxonomy (GTDB): domain Bacteria; phylum Pseudomonadota; class Gammaproteobacteria; order Pseudomonadales; family Cellvibrionaceae; genus Marinimicrobium_A; species Marinimicrobium_A alkaliphilum. Next base: position 82,046 of record NZ_QGMQ01000001.1, on the reverse strand, counting down.
GGCATCCGCCAGCTGATCGCGGCGCGCAAAACTGACATCCCCCAGCACCAGACTGTCCCAATAGCGCCCGGATTGCTCCGCAAGCGACTGGGCAGGCTCGCGCAGGTCCCGCACCATCGCCTGCTGATTCAGCACCAGCCCCGCCAATACGTGCTCTCTCTGGCTTTTGAGAAAGGCCTCAATCTCTTCGATCAACTCCGCTTCCGGGGTATCCGGCGACTGAATGACAAACATTTTGCCCTGTAGGTCACGCAGCGGCATATTCCAAAGGGCGACAACATAGCCCAACTGCTTTTCTGTGCGCAATTCGTTGTAAAACGCCGGCTGTACGATTTGCTGCAACAGGCGCATATGCGCCGTATCGCGGAGGCTATTACCCAACCCCTGAATATAAAGCAGTGCGACATGGTCGGGGTGGTCAATACGATGGCGATAAAGCGCAGGCTGGCCTTCGGGCACCGCCTTCATTTTGAACACCCGCCCAGGGACTTGCGACCGCCCGGTGCGCGGCCCCAGCAGCTGATGCTCGGCAAAGGCGGCCAGGCGCACACCTTCCTGCCGGAAAAGGTTACCGTAGAACAGCGCTTCCATGCGGGCGTCGTGCAGCAGCCGGTTGGCAAACTGCTGAAAACTCTGCCGGTCCAGCCCCTCAAGTACGCCGATCAACGCGTCGTTGCTGTGATAGGGGTCAAACTGCAGCACCGGAATCTGCCAGGCAAGAACGGAATAAGGGGTGACTTGATTCTCGTTGCGCAACCGCCGAATCAGGTCCGTGCGCACATTATCGAAGCGATCCGAGGCGAACTCGCCCTGACGAATGGACTCGGCGATCCGGGTGATCAACAACCCTTGGCGACTGCTGTAGCCGGCAATTCGAATATCCAGGCCACGCATGGTCCCTTCCACGGAAAAATCCAACCCCGCAAGCTTGGCCGGATAGGCAAACTCATTCAGATCATCCATCACCAGCTCGGCAAACAACCGGGCTTGAGCGGCACCCTCAACGCTGCTGGCCACACGGGGTGAATACAGGCGCATATTCAGGTGCGCCTTGGGAACCCGAAAGGTCTGGTCCTGTTGGAACCAGGCACGCAGCCGTTCGCTGTCCACAATCAGCTCGGGACGATCACTCTCGGCCCCCGAGGCAGGCAGCATGGGCGCAGCCTTGACGTTCAGGCGCTGGGGAATAAAATCATTGGCCTCCGGAAACGACAGCTGCCGGCGCACCGACAGCTTGATTTCAGGGTGCTCACGCGCAACGTCGCCAAGTGCATAGGGCGTCTCGTAGAATGCGGATACCCGATCGGTATCCAGATCGGGGGCAACCAGACTCACCAGCACATTGTCCGGACGCAGGTGCGACAGAAAGCGCTTGATCAGTCGCTCGTTGTAGCGAGCGTATTGGTAGTCCCCATAAAGCACATCCTCCGGGGCATAGCGGTGCAGGCGATTCGCCAACGCACTGACCGTACGCATCGGGTCGACGCGCTCCTGGAACCGGAAGTCGATGTCCGCCAACTGCTGCAACTCCCGGTAGCGCCACTCGCGCACACCGCGGGCGTCCAGGCGCTGAATGACATAGTGCACCAACGCCTGAATCTGATCCTGGGCGCGCACCCCAAGTTCGGTGAGCTCGACCGTCAGCTGAAAGACCCCATCATTGCGGCTGGAGAGCCCGCGGCCAGCCTGGATTCCTTCGGCCCAACCCAGGTCTCGCAGCAACGACAAGAGACTGCCCTCGCCTTCGTGGCCGAGCATATGTGCCAGGTAGTGCACCGGTTTTTCCCGGTAATGGCGGCCATCATCAGGAATCGGAAACAGAAATGACAGCGTCCGGGTTTCCTGCCGGGGCTCGATCCTGACCATAGCCGGCAGCGCATCCTTGGGAAACAGCGGGGGGTAGCGCTCGGGCAGGGAGACGTCCCGACGCTTGATCTCGCGCAGGCGCGGCACCGCCAGCTTCTCCAGGTCATCGAGCGACTCGCGCCCGAGCACCACCGCGCTCATCAGGTGCGCCGAATAAAAGCGCTCGTAGAAGGCAACCAGATCATCGCGCACCGCGCCATCTTCGCGATCGGCGAGCGTATCGACATTGCCGACGGTAAAGCGTGACGCCGGATGCTCAGGGTTGAACAGCTCTCGGTATACGTCCCGAGTGCGCCGGGCGTCTTGGTTGATGTTGGTGGTAAACTCCGAGTGCACGGCCCGGCGTTCGCGCTCGACGTAATCCTCGTCAAACAGCGGTGCAATAAAAAACTGGGCAAAGCGATCAAACGCCGGCTCCAGGTAGTCCGGATCAATTCTAAAAAAATAATTGGTATTTTCAGCGGCGGTATAGGCGTTATGGCTTCCGCCGTGCTGGTTGATAAAGCGCTGATACTCTCCCGCATCCGGGTACTTTTTGGTGCCGAGAAACAGCATATGTTCCAGAAAGTGAGCCAGCCCCTCGCGTCCCGGCTCGTTCTGGTGACTACCGACACGCACATCCACAGCCGCCGCAGCCTTGTCGGCCTCAGGGTCGGAAACCAACAACAACTGCAGGCCGTTGGGCAACGTCAGATACCGGTACTCGCGCTCGTCGGATTCACTCTGAATAACCGTGGTCGCCAGCGCCGAGGCGGCGCCGGACAAACCGAGCGCCACAAGCAGCAGTGCAACGCAGTAACGGGTCGAGCGTACAACACACTTCATGCAATCATCGCCTTGGTTTTACTCGGCAGCGGCCTCATCCGCCCGCGCCTGACTCTTACCCTTGGGCCAGGCGTAAAGAATCGCCTTGACCAGGGTGGCCAGCGGGATGGCAAAGAATACTCCCCACAGGCCCCAGATGCCACCGAAGACCAGAATCGCCAGGATGATCGCCACCGGGTGCAAATTCACCGCTTCGGAGAACAGCAGTGGCACCAGAACGTTGCCATCAAGCGCCTGTATGATCCCGTAAATGATCATCAGCCAGACAAATTCGGAACCCCACCCCCACTGGAAAAACCCTACCAGCGCTACAGGGACGGTCACCACGGCGGCACCGATGTAGGGGACAACCACCGAGAGCCCGACAAGGATCGCCAGCAAGGCCGCATACTGTAGCCCCAGCAGCGCGAAACAGACATAGCTGATGGCGCCCACAATTAGGATTTCGATGGCCTTGCCACGCACGTAATTCGCCACCTGAACGTTCATTTCCGCCCAGATTTTGCTCATCAAGGGGCGCTTCTTGGGGAGAAAGCCTGCGGCCCAGTCGACGATCTGACGGCTGTCCTTGAGAAAGAAAAATACCAGAATGGGAACCAGCACCAGGTAAATCAGCAGCGACATCAAGACCGGCAGACTGGACATGGAGTAGCTGACGATGGTCTGCCCAAACTGCCCCGCCTCGCGGTTAATGGCCGACATCAACTCCTGCACCTGACGCTCGCTGACCAGGTTGGGGTAACGCTCGGGCAACAGCAGCATGACATCCTGCCACTCGTTGATCATGCGCGGCAACTCGCCGAAAAACCGCGCTGCCTGCTGCCAGATAATCGGCACCAGTACAAACAGAAAGGCGACAAAGCCCGCCATCAACAGGAAGAAGGCAAGCGAGACCGCCAGCCAGTGCGGGCACCCCCAGGTGCGCAGGCGCACCACCACGCCCTGCATAAGAAAAGCAATAATAATGCTCGCAATCATGGGCGCGAGCATGGCACCCAGGGTGAGCACGACTACAAAGCCGATGAGTAACAGGACCAGAAGCAGAACGGCTTCTTCGTCAGAGAAATAACGGTCGATCCAGTTGCGGAAAATATTGAGCATAAGCGATCAGACCCTTAGGTTCGCTTGATAAGCAGGTAGGTATAAACACCCTCGACGCTCGAATGCTGGACCAGCTGATGACCGCTGAGCTCCGCAAACGCGTGGAAGTCCCGCACCGACCCGGCATCGGTGGCCTCAACCCGCAGGCACTGGCCAGCGTCCATGGCATTGAGCGCCTGCTTGGCGCGCAGCAGTGGCAACGGACAACGCATGCCCTTGGCATCCAATTCTACATCAATAGCCGGTTCGGTTTGATCCATCGTTTATACCTTCTTTGACACTAACAGAAAAACCTTTGACCTCGGCGATGAACAAAGTGCCAGGCCGCCAGTCAAAGGTTCCGGCGGATAGCGCAAATCCTGCAAAAAGAGTAGAGTTATCGTGCAAGTTAACCGCAAGACCGGAGCCTTACATCCCGTGCAACAACGACTAATCCGTTTTCTCCTGGCCACGCTTCTGTGCGTCCCGCTGACCGCTGGCGGCAGCAATGAGCTCCAGTTACCGACCTTGGGTGACACCAGCTCAGGCATGATTTCCCATCGCCAGGAATACCAGCTCGGGCGCGAGTGGCTGCGATTGTACCGCAGTCAGGTGCCGACGTCCTCTGACGCCCAGATTCAACTCTATACTGAACAATTATTGAACAAACTGGCACAGCACAGCGAGCTCAACAACCCGGATCTGGAGGTGGTCGTCACGGTCAACAGCTCCATCAACGCCTTCGCCGTCCCCGGTGGCGTCGTGGGTATCCACACCGGACTGCTGACGGCCGCCGAGAACGAGCACCAATTCGCCTCGGTGCTGGCCCACGAACTCGCGCATTTGAGCCAACGCCACTACGCCCGGCGCCTGGAGCAGCAGCGCAATATGGCCCTGCCCTTCTACACCGCCCTGCTCGGTAGCTTGGTGCTGGCCGCCACCACCGGCAGCGATGCAGGTATCGCTGCAATAATGTCCACCCAGGCCGCCGCCCACGATGCCCAACTGCGCTTCAGCCGTCAAAATGAACAGGAGGCCGACCGCATCGGGTTCCAGACCATGGTTCGGGCCGGTATGGACCCCTACGCCTCAGCCAATATGTTTGACCTGATGCTCCGGCAAAGCCGCTACAGTCGTCGCCCCCCGGAATTTCTGCTGTCTCACCCGGTGACCGAGAGCCGGATTTCAGACGCCCGCAACCGCGCCATGCGCTACCCGCGGGACGAATTTGAGGAAGATGTCGAATATCACCTGATGCGCGCCCGGGCCCGCCTGCTGCATCAGGACTCACCCCAGATGGCCGTGCGCCGCTTTCAATCCGAGCTCGAGGGCGAGCGCCTGTCCGCCGAGGGCAGCCGCTACGGCCTGAGTCTGGCCCACCTGCGCGCCGGGCACCCGGAGCGGGCCATGGAGGCCCTAGAGCCGCTCCTGGCACAGGATCCGGACCGACTGACCTATCAACTCCTGAAGGCCGAGATTCAACTGGAAGCCGGTGAGGAAGACGAGGCGCTGGCCTTGCTGAACCGGCTGCACGAGAACGACAACCGTCACCACGCCATTAACATGGTGTATGCCGACGCACTCATGCGCGCGGGCAAACACGAGGAAAGCACCCGGATTCTTGAGCGCCACTCCCGAGTGCGCAGCGATGATCCCCACGTCTGGTACCTGCTGGCCGAAGTCAGTGGTCTGGCGGGCGATATTTTGCAGGTCCACCGGGCGCGGGCGGAGTACTTTATCGCCATGGGCGCCTACCCCCAGGCCATGGCGCAGCTGCGCAACGCCCAGCGCCACACCCGCGACAGCGATTACCTGGCCGCGTTGATCAACGAGCGCATGCGCAATGTCGAAGATATGCAGCGCAGCTCGCGCTTTCGCTAGAACTCAGTAGTGCGGGGGGCGCTCGTCAGCGGGCTTGGCGCCGCCGCTGTCCTGGCTGTAGAGATGGTCGTCAAAGCGTTTGCCCAGCACCCGCATCTGGGCCTGCATTTTCTGCAATAAGGCGTCTTGGCCGGCCACCACATCGTTGAGGTTGTGGATCAGCTCCTCCTGAAACACCAGCCGACTTTGCAGATCCTCAATTTGCGCCTGTAGCGCATCCGTCATTTTTTCAGCGGCCATCAGTGACGCTCCACCAGTGAATAAAGGGTATCGATCAGCCGCGCCGCGCGCGGGTCGACCAGAATTTGTTGGCCCATACGCGCCGTGACATAGCCAAAACCGATACCGTAGTCGGGATCAGAAAAGCCGAGAGAACCGCCCGCCCCCGGGTGCCCGAAGGCCCGAGCGCCCCGCCCGAGGCGACAATCGGCACGTTCCTGGGTGAGCATAAAGCCATGCCCAAAGCGCAGCGGCAAGCCCAGCACCCGGTCGTGTTCAAAACTCAATTCGGCACCGCACAACTCAACGGCATCGGGCGGCAAAAGCGCCACACCAACCTCTTCGCTGTAACCCTTATTGGCCAACGCACCGTAGATTGCCGCCAGTGATCGGGCACTCATATGGCCATTGGCGGCCGGAATCTGGGCGCCTCGCCACTCGGGTGTGTTGGTAGCGGTCATCAGACTCATGGGATTGGCGAAGGCCCGATTGGTCACCCCGCGCGGGTCCGACTTCATCAATTGGCCGAGTGCGGCGCTGTCGGCACTGCCCTGCGCGACCAGCGCCTCCAGCCCAGACTTGAGGGGGCGGGCATCGGCGACCCGGTGCTGCTCGCTGTCCGGCACACCGAAGTAGGCCTCAACACCCAGTAAACCGGTCACTTCGCGCTGAAAGTAACTGTTGAAATCCTCACTCCCGCTGCTACGACGCACCAGCTCGCCCAGCACCCAGCCGTAAATAAACGGTGAATAACCCTGCGCCGTACCCGGCTGCCACCAGGGTTCGGCGCGGGCGATCTGCTCAAGCATGGCGTCCCAGTCAAATATGGTGGCATCTCGCTGACGCTTGTCCAGGGCCGATAGACCGCTGCGGTGAGACAGCAACTGGCGCAGGGTGATCTCTTCCTTGCCGCCCTGAGCGAAGGCTTCCCAGTCGTCGGCCACTGGCCGGTCCAGCGCCAGACGCCCCTCGGCAACCTGCTGTAGGACGCTCAGCGCCACCAGCCCCTTGCCCGCCGAGAAAACATTGACCGGGGTATTTTCCTGCCAGGGCTTTTGCGTGCCATCATTGCGGAACTCACCCGCCCACAGGCTTGCCACCGGCTCGCCGCCGCGATAGACCGCCAGCGCCGCGCCCTCCTCGCCCGCCTTATCAAAAAGCTCGGCAAAGGTATCCGCCAGCGGCTGCCATGATTTGGGCCAAAAGCCCTGAATTTCGACCGCCATCAGCGCGGCTCCGGCGCGGGCTGGGCGGCGTAGTAAATCGCCAAGGCCCGGATCGCCTCATCGTCCAGGTTACGCGCTACCGAGACCATCATAGGGTCGTTGCGCTCGCCCGAGCGAAAGGCCTTGAGCTCGGTCACCAGGGTCTCCTTGGACAGACCCGCCAGATCCGGATAGGAGGCTACCCGGGAAACGCCACCGGGGCCGTGACAGCCCATGCAGCTACGCGAGCGCCGCTGGCCGAGCTGCAGCAGCCGCTCCTCCTCGCTCAGGGCCTCCTCGGCGGGCGGCGAACCACCGTCGCAGCCTGCAAGCAGTACCACCAGGACAATGCCCCCCACTTTATTCAGTAACCGTTGCACACTCACCTCTCCACTCGCCACGGGAAAATCGGCAGGGATTCTACCACGGCAACGTCTGGGGGCCGACTGGCCGTGCTACCATTTGCCAATGTTCAATCCGATAGCGGAGGCCCCGTGAGCCGCAAAGACACCTCTACCCGCCTGGTTTACAGCACGGACCAGGGTCGCATAAAAGCCACTGAACCCGAGTCAGCCCCCCCCGAGGGCGATGGCATCGTCCGTATCCGCCGGGAGACGGCTGGCCGCAAAGGCAAGGGGGTAACCACGATCAGTGGCGTGCTGTTAGCCGAGAAAGAGCTCAAGACCCTGGCCAAGACCCTCAAGCAGCAGTGCGGCACGGGCGGCTCGGTCAAAAATGGCATTATTGAGATTCAGGGCGATGTGCGCGACAAGGTCAAAGCGCTGCTGGAGGCCCAAGGCCACACGGTAAAACTCGCTGGCGGCTAAAGGTGAGCCATGGCCCGAAACTTGCAGAATTCCCAGTAAATCCGAAGACTGACAAGTTTCTGACAGCGAGGCCGAAGCCGTGGACAATGCGCTTCTGATCCAAATTCTAGACACCTCTTTCAAAGTGGCCCTGGGCGCACTGATTGCCATGGGCGCCGGTTGGTGGGTAAGCCGTCGACAGCGACCGCCGGTAACCGAAAAGGAGTCGCCGGAAAGTCGACGCCTGGCCATGCTCGAGGGTATTTCCTCTCAGGTGGGGCAGATTGCCCATCTGTTCGGCAAATACGCCAGCCTCGCAGCGGAGTCGACACAATACGGCGAGCGCTGGCCCCTGCCCCGTAAAAAAGAGCTGGAACAGATCAATGCCGAGCTGGTGGACGAATTTCGCAAGCTTGCCGATGCCGAGGCCAAGCTGCTGATGCTGGGGGAGAAAAACCTGGAGCGCTGCCTACGTCTCTACACCCTGAAGATGGCCAGTTTCCGCAAGCAGGTGTATGTGGGGCGCAAGGATATCACGCCGGAGCAGATTGCCGGGTTGAAGCAGGATATCGCCATGGCGCGGGAGAAGTTTTACGATATGTTGAGCAAGAAGTACGACCGCTTGTTGGTGAGCGCGTGAGCAGGTCGGATCAGGCGCAGCCGTAATCCGACAAAAGCGCACCCAACCCGAAACCTGTCAGGTACAACGGCCCTGCCGGGCCGCAACGCGGTTACGGGTTACCGTAACTCATCAAACGCTGGTAACGGCGCTCCAGCAACTGATCAATGGGCTCGCTGGACAGGCGATCAAGCTGCTCGGACAGACGTCCCCGCAACCGCTCCGCCATACCCTCGATATCCCGGTGAGCGCCGCCCATGGGCTCGGGAATGGTCTCATCGACAATACCCAGCTCCGCCAACTTGCTTGAGGTCACACCCATGGCCTCGGCCGCAAGCGGCGCCTTCTCCACAGTCTTCCAGATGATATTCGCGCAACCTTCGGGCGAGATCACAAAATACGTGGAGTACTGCAACATGTTCAACTGATCGCCGACACCGATCGCAAGCGCGCCACCGGAGGAACCTTCACCAATCACCGTGCAGATGATTGGCGTGCGTAGACGCGACATCACCGCCAGGTTCTGGGCAATCGCCTCACTGATGCCCCGCTCTTCCGAGTCGATGCCCGGATAGGCCCCGGGCGTATCAATCAGGGTCAGGATCGGCAGCTTGAAGCGCTCGGCCATCTCCATCAGGCGCAGCGCCTTGCGGTAACCTTCGGGTTTGGGCATACCAAAGTTGCGGTGTACTTTTTCCTGCACGCCGCGCCCTTTTTCCTCACCGATAACCATCACCGGCTTGCCGTCAATGCGGGCCACGCCACCGATGATGGCGTGATCGTCACCAAAATGCCGGTCGCCGTGCAGCTCATCCCAGTCGGTGAACATGCGCTTGATATAATCGGCGCTATAGGGGCGTTGCGGGTGACGGGCAACCTGAACGATCTGCCAGGGAGTCAAGTTGCTGTAAATGCTTTCGGTGAGCTTGTTGCTCTTATCCCGCAGCTTGTTGATTTCCTCAGTGATGTTGAGGTCGTTGGCATTACCCACCATCTGCAATTCCTCGATTTTTCCTTCGAGGACGGCGATGGGCTGCTCAAAATCCAGATAGTTCAGATTCATAGTTCGCTGTTTCAATCCGGTTTAATTGTGGGCCTAATGGGAGCGGCGCTGCCGCGCAGGGGCGGTAAGATACGCAAAAGCTCCCCCAGTGTCGACCGTTTGTCTGCAAAATTGGCGATAACAGCCGCTCAGTATACCAGACGCACCTTGTCGGAGCCGTAGGTATCGCGCAGCCGCTCCAGCAGGTCATCCTCAGGGCGTACGCGCCACCCCTTCCCCAGGCTCAAACGGGCCCGAGCATCCGCGCGCCGATAATCAATCACAATCGGACAGCGCGCTTCCTGACCAGGCGCCCCGCGGTAGGGGTCGAGCAATTGCTCCAGCTGGCGGGAGAAATCCCCTGATAGCTGTGGAGCCGCCAACTCCAGACACAATTCCCGGGCCTTGTCCTGGCGCAGCGTGGCCAATAGGTGAACCTTGTCCGCGCGCATTTTTAACATGCCACTGTAATCATCGTAGCTGACCTGACCGTCAATCACCAGCAAACTGTCCTTGGTAAGAATATCCCGACATTCCCCAAAGGCATCACTGAACACCGCCACCTCAATGCGGCCGGTGCGGTCATCCAGGGTGACAAAGGCCATACTGTCGCCGCGTTTGGTTTTCATCAGGCGCATGGCGACTACCAGCCCGGCCACGGTCTGGCCGCCCTTTTCCGCCTTCAGATCGCTGATGCGCGAACTCACCAGGTGATTGAGCTCGCTGTCGTACTCGTCGATGGGGTGCCCGGTCAGGTACAGGCCCAGGGTTTCCTTTTCCGCGTGCAGTCGCTCTTTCATGCTCCAGGGGCGCACCCGATGGAACTCACTGTAGGCGTCGCCGCCTTCGGCATTGCCCGGCACCACATCCCCGAACAGATCGACCATCCCGGCGCTGGCATTGGCCGACGCCTGCTCAGCGGCTTTGACCGCTTCATTCATGGCCGCCATCATCACGGCCCGATCGCGGTCGATGCCCTCCCCGGAACCCAGGTTATCGGCCGCACCCGAGCGGATCAGCGCTTCAATGGCGCGCTTATTGACCTTGCGGGGATCGATGCGGGCGCAGAAGTCGAACAGGTCACGGAACGGGCCGCCGGCTTGGCGCGCGGCGATAATACTGTCCACAGGCCCCTCGCCCAGGCCCTTGATGGCACCCAAGCCGTAAATGATGTTGCCTTCGTCGTCGACGGTGAATTGGAACTCCCCGCTGTTCACATCCGGCGGCAGCAGGGTCAGCCCCATCTGCCGACACTCTTCGATAAAGGTCACCACCTTGTCGGTTTTATCCATGTCCGAGGACATGGTGGCGGCCATAAAGTGGGCGGGGTAATGGGCCTTGAGCCACGCGGTCTGGTAGGAGACCAGTGCGTAGGCGGCAGAGTGCGACTTGTTAAAGCCGTAACCGGCGAATTTCTCTACCAGATCGAAGATTTTCATCGCCAAATCTGGATCAATGCCCTGCTCTTTTGCACCCACAGCGAACACTTCACGCTGTTTCGCCATTTCTTCCGGTTTTTTCTTGCCCATCGCCCGGCGCAGCAGGTCGGCGCCACCGAGGCTGTAGCCTGCCAGCTCCTGGGCGATCTGCATCACCTGCTCCTGGTAGACGATAACCCCGTAGGTGGGCTCCAGAATCGGCTTCAGGCGCGGGTGCTGGAACTTCGCGTCCGGATAGGCCACCTGGGCCCGGCCGTGCTTACGGTTGATAAAGTCATCGACCATGCCCGATTCCAGCGGGCCAGGGCGGAACAGGGCCACCAGCGCGATCAGATCCTCCAGCGAATCTGGCTGCATGCGTTTGATCAGGTCTTTCATGCCCCGGGATTCCAGCTGGAATACAGCGGTGGTCTCCGCGCGCTTGAGCAATTTGAAGGTGGGGGCGTCGTCGAGGGGAATCGCCGCGATATCCAGGGGCGGTTCGTTCGTGCGTGCCCGCTGGCGATCAATCATCTCCCGCGCCCAGTCGATGATGGTCAGGGTACGCAAGCCCAGGAAGTCGAATTTGACCAGGCCGGCGTCTTCAACATCGTTCTTGTCGTACTGGGTCACCAGGCCGCCGCCCGCATCGTCGCAGTACAGAGGCGCAAAATCGGTGAGCTTGGTGGGCGCGATCACCACCCCGCCCGCGTGTTTGCCAACGTTGCGCGTCAGGCCTTCAAGCTGCTTGGCCATATCCCAGATTTCCTGGGCTTCACCATCGGTTGCCAGGAACTCGCGCAGGATTTCTTCCTGTTCGAGCGCCACATCCAGGGTCATACCCGGGGTCGGGGGGATCATCTTGGAAAGTTTGTCTGCCAACCCGTAGGACTTGCCCTGCACCCGCGCCACATCGCGCACCACCGCCTTGGCCGCCATGGTGCCGAAGGTAATGATCTGGCTGACGGCGTCCCGACCGTAGTTGTCCGCGACATAGCTGATCACCTGGTCACGGTTGTCCATGCAGAAGTCGACGTCAAAGTCGGGCATCGAAACCCGCTCCGGGTTCAGAAAGCGCTCGAACAGCAGGTCGTACTGCAGCGGATCGAGATCGGTAATTTTGAGCGAGTAGGCCACCAGCGAACCGGCACCGGAGCCCCGTCCCGGCCCCACGGGAATATCGTGATCCTTGGCCCACTGGATAAAGTCCATCACGATCAGGAAGTAGCCGGGGAAGCCCATGGAGTTGATGATGTCGAGTTCGAACTTGAGCCGGTCCAGATAGCCCTGTCGACGCTCGGCATAGTCCGCCGCGGCCGGGTCGAGAATCGTTTTCAAGCGCTCGTCGAGACCCTCATAGGAAATTTTCTCGAAGAACTGGGCCTCCGTCATCCCGTCGGGAATCGGATAGGCAGGCAGAAAGTATTCACCCAGACGAATATCCAGGGAACAGCGTTTGGCAATCTCGACAGTGTTTTCCAGCGCTTCGGGGATATCGCTGAACAGCTCGGCCATTTCTTCCGGCGAACGCAGGTACTGCTCGGCGCTGTAGCGACGCTCGCGCCGGGGATCGTCCAGAGCGCGACCCTCGGAAATACAGACCCGCGCCTCGTGCACTTCAAACTCATCGGCGGCCAGAAAGCGGACATCGTTGGTGGCCACCACCGGGCACTGAGCCTCGGCCGCCAGCGCCACCGCCTGATGCAGGTAGTGCTCATCGTTATCGCGGCCGGTGCGCTGCAGCTCCAGGTAGAAGCGACCGGGAAAGTCCGCCATCCAGCCCTGCAACAGCTCCGCCGCCTGCACGGCGCGCCCACCCAGAAGCGCGCTGCCCACATCCCCGAGCTTGCCACCCGAGAGGGCGATAACCCCAGCACTGCACTCGCTCAGCCATTCCCGGCGCAGGTAGGCCTGACCGTGATGCTGGTTGTGCTGCCATGCTCGAGAAATCAGCGTAATGATGTTTTTGTAGCCCGGCTCATCCATCGCCAGCAACGTCAGCAGCGTCGGCTTGGTTTCACTGTCGCCGTTCCAGAGCATAAAGTCGCTGCCGGCAATAGGCTTGATACCGGCGCCCTGGGCCGCCTTGTAGAACTTTATCAGGCCGTAAAAATTGCACTGGTCGGTCACCGCCACGGCGGGCATGCCCAGCGCCGCCACCCGTTTTACCAGGGGTTTCACGCGAACCAGGCTGTCCACCAAAGAATATTCGGTGTGCAGGCGTAAATGCACAAAAGGTGTCGTCATAAGCCGTCAGTCATCGCCCGCAGGCGTTATCAGAAGAGTTCGATCTGTTCCAGGAGCGCCTTGACCGGCCCGAAGGACGTCCGATGCACGGGCGTCACCCCAAGGCGCTGCAAGGCGTCCAGATGCGTTTTAGTGGGGTAGCCCTTGTGTCCGGCGAAGCCATAACCCGGGTAGCGCTGATCCAGCGCAATCATCTCCCGGTCCCGGCAGACTTTGGCCAGGATCGACGCCGCGCTGATCGCGGGCACCCGGCTATCGCCTTTGACCACCGCCTCCGCCGGGTAATCCCAGCGGGGAATTTTATTACCATCCACCAGTACGTGCTCGGGCTGTGTCGCCAGCCCCTGAACCGCCCGGTGCATGGCCAACAAGCTGGCCTGAAGGATATTGATTTTATCAATTTCGGCCACGCTCGCGCGGGCGATACACCAACTCAGGGCCTTAGCCTGAATCTCATCATACAGCTGTTCCCTGCGTTTTTCTGTGAGCTTTTTTGAGTCGTTGAGGCCGTCAATGGGCTGGGCCGGATCGAGAATGACCGCCGCCGCCACCACGTCGCCCGCCAGTGGCCCCCGGCCGACTTCGTCGACGCCCGCGAAACACGTGCCCGGGTAGCAGGACACAAAGGGCTCGATCACAACACCCCCTCGTCGGCTGTCTCCAGCTCACCCCGGCGTGAGCGAATCAGCTCGGCCACGGCCTCGGCGGCGCGCTCGCTGGCGCCCTGACGCAACGTCCGGTGCAGCTGGTAGAAACGCTCTGTCAGCAAGCGGGCGGCACTGGGGTCATCAATATAGGTCATCAGTGCCCTGCCCATCTTCTCGGCCGTGGCGTCCTTCTGCAAGAGTTCGGGGACCAAGGCCTCACCGGCCAAAATATTGGGCAACCCCACCCAGGGCGATTTGACCAGACGCTTGAGGATCGCGAACGACAAACCCGCCATTCGGTAGGCGATCACCATCGGTTTTTTCAAGAGCAGGGCTTCGAGCGAGGTCGTCCCCGACGCCATCAGAACCACATCCGCCGCTGCCATGACTGTGCGCGATTGGCCGTGAACCATCTGAATGGGTAATTCGGTATACCCCGCCAGTTGATGATGCAACTGACGGTAGCGCAGCGGGTTGGCGGCAGGAATCACAAACTGAAGTTTGGGGTTTTGTTTGAGGCACCAGGCTGCTGCCTGCATAAACAAAGGCCCGAGGCGCTCCACTTCGGAAGCCCGACTACCCGGCAGCAATGCGATCACGCGCGCATCTTCGGCCAAGTTGAGCTCGCGCCGAGCCGCGCTCTGATCCGGGTCAAGAGGCATGGCATCGGCCAGGTGGTGGCCGACAAAAGTCACCGGCACCTGATGATCGCGGTAGAAATCGGCCTCGAAGGGAAACAACGTCAGCATCAAATCTACCGAACGGGCGACCTTGTGAACCCGCTTTTGGCGCCAGGCCCACACAGAGGGGCTGACGTAGTGGACGGTGGGTACCCCCACCTCCTTGAGCCACCCTTCCAGAGTCAGGGTAAAATCCGGGGAGTCGATGCCGATGAAGACGTCCGGTGGGTTTTCGGTGTAGTGGCGTCGCAAAAAGCGACGGATCCTGAGCAGTTCCGGTAGGCGTTTGAGCGGCTCAACCAGCCCCATTACCGCCAGACGTTCTTGGGGAAAGAAAGAATGGAAACCCTGCTCCAGCATACGTGGGCCACCGATGCCGGAGAACTCTGCCTCCGGAAAATGGTGACGCAAGGCCTTGATCAGCGCGCCGCCGAGAATATCCCCCGAGGCCTCGCCCGCCACTATGCCAATTCGCAGTCGCCGCGCCATGGCTGTATTAACGCAGAATGCCGCGCGAGGAGCTGCGCAGGGACTCGATCATCGGGGACAGACGGGTAAATTCCTGGGTCAGGACTTCCAGTTGCGCAATCGCTTCATCCAGGGTCAGACCCCGACGGTAGATGATCTTGAAGGCACGGGTCAGCGCGGCCAGCTCATCTTTGCTGAACCCCCGTCGGCGCAGACCTTCCACATTGATACTCTTGGCCGCAGCCGGGTTGCCCGCCGCCATGATATAGGCAGGCACATCCTTCCCGATGGTGCTGCCCATACCGGTAAAAGCGTGAGCGCCAATTTTGCAGAACTGGTGCACCAGGGTGAAGCCGCCCAGTATCGCCCAGTCGCCAACGTGCACATGCCCGGCAAGCGCGGCGTTATTCACCAGGATACAGTGATTGCCAACGATGCTGTCGTGTCCGACATGGACATAGGCCATGAGCAGGTTGTGGTCACCAATGGTGGTTTCCGAGCGATCCTGTACGGTGCCCCGGTGGATGGTCACACCCTCGCGGATAATGTTGTGATCGCCGATTACCAAGCGCGTTGGTTCACCGTTGTATTTCAGGTCTGGCGTGTCCTCCCCGACCGAGGAGAACTGGAAAATGGTATTGTGTTTACCGATGCGGGTTGGCCCCTTGATCACCACATGGGAGGCAATTACCGAGCCCTCACCAATCTCCACATCGGGGCCGATCAGGGTCCAGGGCCCGACGCTCACGTCATCGGCAAGGCGGGCACTGGGGTGGACTATCGCGCGCGAATCAATCAAAGCAGGTCTCACGGTTCAGTGATAGAGTTTGGCATTGATCCCATTATAGTCACACTTTGCGATCAGCACACATGATCGTAGCTGATGCCGCGAGCTGGTCATCGACGGTGGCCCGACACTCGAATTTCCAGATGCCGCGCTTCACCGACTTGACCTTCGATTCCAGTGTCAGGCGGTCACCGGGAATCACCTGACGCTTGAAGCGTACGTCATCGATGCCGGCAAACAGGTAAATCGAGCCGTCTTCCGGCTTCTTCCCCATACTGACAAATCCCAGTACGCCGGAGGCTTGCGCCATGGCTTCCAGAATCATGACGCCCGGAAAAATCGGGGCCTGGGGGAAATGACCATTAAACACTTCTTCATTAATGGTGATGTTTTTGTACGCCACAATGGACTCGTTCTCAACCAGCTCAATCACACGGTCAATCAGCAGGAACGGGTAGCGGTGCGGCAAGTACTCACGAATTTCGTTAATATCAATCATTGCATTAAGCCCTAGATGGGCAGCCACTGCTGCCAGGAGGGAGGAGGTTTAATCAGTTTTGCTGTGCTTTTCGAGCTTCTTGACCCGAGCGGCCAGCGCATCCAGCTGACGGAAACGAACGGCGTTTCTGCGCCATTCGGTGGTGGGCGCGAGCGGCGTACCGGAAGAATACGCCCCGGGCTCGCTCACATCGCCTGATACCAGGCTTTTGCCCGTAAAGTGAACGCCGTCGGCAATACTCACATGACCGGCGATGCCAACCTGCCCAGCGATGGTGCAATTTTCACCGACTGTGGAGCTGCCTGCAATACCCACCTGTCCGGCAATGGCAGTATTTTTCCCAACACGCACGTTGTGGGCAATCATGACCAAGTTGTCAATTTTGACGCCATCCGCGATTTCCGTATCGCCCAGAGCACCCCGATCAATGGTGGTACAGGCGCCAATCTCAACGCGATCACCGATCACCACGCCGCCCAACTGATGAATTTTGTGCCACTGATTCTGGTCTGGCGCAAAGCCGAAGCCGTCGGCGCCAATAACTGCACCACTGTGTACGATGCCATCCCGACCAATCGTCACACCGTGGTAAACCGTGACATTGGCACGCAGCTCGGTACGGTCGCCGATCGCAGAACCGTCGCCAACCACGGTATTCGCGCCGATCACCACATTTTCCCCCAGTACCACATCCTCACCCAACACCACATTGGCACCGATACAGGCGCTCTCGGGCACCCGGGTATCAGCCCCTATCTGAACACTGGGATGCACACCGGGCAGAGCCGGACGACGGCTATCAAAGAGTTGCGTCAGGCGGGCAAAACCGAGGTAAGGGTTGTCCATGACCAGCTTGTTGGTCGCGGTTTCTGAGCGCCAATCGGCCTTCAGAATCACAACACCTGCGCGGCTGTCGGCCAGCTGTGTACGGAAGCGGGAATTTGCGATGAAAGCGGCTTCGCAGGGGCCAGCCTGCTTGAGGGCGTTGATCCCGGTAATTCGATACTCCGGATCGCCCTCCAGCTCGGCCTCAAGCTCGCGGGCCAGTTCGGCCAGCGTATAGGACTTAGGCTGCACTCACTCGCCCTTAATCGGCTTTGTTCAGCAGTTCAGTGACTTTGTCCGTGATATCAGCGGTATCAGTCGCCCGGAAAACACCCTGACTGTTGAGTACAACGCCAATATTTTCGGCTTCCATCAGCTCATCCAGAATCTGGTTGACTCGCGGCGCCAAATTTTGAACCACCCGCTGCCCAACCTCTTGGCGTTCAGCCTGAACTTTCTGGGCTTCCTGCTCAAAGTCTGACCGCAGGTAGTTGGCACGACGGTTGTTGGAGGCACGTTGCTCCTCCGACCAGGTCATGCCGTCACGTTCTGCAGTCTGCTGCAATTCTTCAAGTTCGGTGCGGATCTCTTCCAGGCGGGCAATCATCGCCCGGTACTCGGCATTCTGCTCAAGGCGCGCAAAGCTCTGCTGCGCCGCACTTGAACTCAAAATGGCCGCCTGCAGATCCAACACGACAACCTTGCCATTATCAGCCAGCGCAGCGCCGGTCATCAGCATCAGGACGGCCGCTGCCATCAGTTTTTTTATAATCATACTCATGTTTACTATTGCCTCTATTACTCTACTTTTACTGACGCCGAACAGAATGACTGCTTCGGCGGGGTTAGAACGCGCCGCCCAGCGAGAACTGGAAGAACTTCGCCCGCTCAATATCGTTCTTGCGGATCGGACGGGCAACACTGAAGGTCATAGGGCCAAAGCCCGTGATCCAGGTCAGCCCAAGCCCACCGGCAGCACTGATATTCGAAGGATCGACATCATAACAGTTTAACTGCTCAGGGCCACAATTTGTGCTGAAAACGTTGCCGGCATCAATGAACGCGGTAGCCTGGAGCATGCGCTGATCCTGGATAAAGGGCAGCGGGAAGATCACTTCTGCACCGCCCTCAAGCAGAATGTTGCCACCGAAGGGGTTGCCTCGCTCACGACGCAGGGTCTGAATCTGCCGGCGCTCGGAAATAAACTGCCCTGGCCGACACACGGTATTGCCTGCCACCAGGGTTTCCTCAGCCTCACACAAGACGTAGGCAGGCTGGCTCAACTCGTTGTTCTGCTGCTGGCCGTCGCCATTGACGTCCTCCCAGGCTGCAGCCTGGGTAATATAGACCTCGGCAGGCGTACTGCGCGGCCCCAGCGTGTTGCGATCAAAGCCACGCACCGAGCCGAAACCGCCGGCATAAAAGTGCTCGAAGAAGGGCAACTGACTGGTGTCACCATAAGATTCCGCATAACCCAGTCGCGTGCGCAACCGCAGCGTCAGCTGATTGGTCAACGGAAAGTGGCCCTGGGCACTGTAATCGAGCTTCAAGTATTCCAGATCACCCAAGGGTGTGCTGATTTCGAGACCCAGGCGCTGTTGAGCACCGCGCGTCGCCAGCATTGGGCGATTCAGGGTCGAGCGCACCCAGTAGAGCTCGGCAATAAAGTCCCGGAAGCGATCGCCGTTCTCGTCAATAAACCCGCGCCCTTCCGGCACCATATCCTCCTGGATGGGATAGAGCGGATACGTGCCCGGCGGGTAGTCGATCTCATTGGCCTGATCCTGCTGCATGGCCAAGGCATCGCTCTGGGTAATATAGCCGTTGACACCATCACGCAGGCGCGGCGAGGTGAAAATTTCCTGCACGGCGAACTGACCGGTGGTCAGCTCCAGATCGCGGAACCCCAGATCGAAGCCGATACGCTCGATTTCCGAGACCGGATAGCCGAAGCGCACTTTCGCACCAAAGGTGTTGGTGCCAAAGCTGGCGACCCCATAACGGGCAAAGTCGCGTTTCTGGTAGTAAAGGCTGTAACCACGGCTGACGCCGTCAATGGTGAAATAAGGATCGTTGTAATCAAACCGGTATACGTCCTGCCAGCGGCTGGTATTGATCGACATCCCAACCTGCTTACCGGTACCGAACCAGTTGTTCTGTTGAATATTGGCGCCAAACATCAGACCCGTGTACTGGGCATAGCCAATTTGTAGCCCCATGCTCCCGGAAGGCTGTTCCTCAACCGTGTACTCAACATCCACCTGATCCGACGTCCCCGGCACTTCGATGGTGTCCGCCGTCACTTCTTTAAAGAAACCCAGGCGCTCAAGCCGCACCTTGGAAAACTCGATCAGTGATGTGGATGCCGACGCGCCTTCAATCTGGCGCATCTCGCGGCGTAGCACTTCGTCGATGGTGCGGTTGTTACCTTTGAAATTCACGCGGCGCACATACGCGCGCTGGCCCGGATCTATAAAAAAGGTGATCTCAACCGTATTGTCTTCGCGGTTGGGTTCAGGCATCCCCTCAACGCTGGCAAAGGTATAACCCTCGTTGCCCAAGCGGCGGGTAATGTACTCGGAAGACAAGGTCATCAACTGCTGGGAAAAGGTATCCCCTTCCTGCATAAATATCAGGTTACGTACATGGCTTTCGGGGATTTTGGGGTCGCCCGCCAGCTCGACACCACTGATGGTGTAAATTTCGCCCTCGGTGATATTGATGGTGATAAACACCTGGGATTTATCCGGGCTCAGGGCTACCTGGGTGGAATCGACACTAAAATCCAGATAACCGCGGTCGAGGTACCAGGATTCCAGGCGCTCAATATCACCGGTCATCTTCTCGCGTGAATAGCGGTGATCGCCGGTGATAAAAGAAAACAGTCCGGTCGTGCGCAGCTCGAAGAAGTCGAGCAGGTCGTCATCGGAATAGGCGTCGTTGCCGACAATATTGATGTGCTTGATGGTAGCAACCTTGCCTTCATTGACATCAATTTTGATCCGCACCTGGTTGCGCGGCAGGTCTTCGATCTCCACGGTCACCGAGGCACCGTAGCGCCCTTGAGCCACGTACTCACGCTCCAATGCCTGGCTGATGCCATCCAGGGTCGCCCGCTGGAAGATCTGCCCCTCGGACAAGCCGTTGTCGTGCAGACTTTCCATCAGCGCTTCGGTCTGAATAACCCGGTTGCCCTCAATGGTAATCTCGTTGATCGCCGGACGCTCAGTGACAGTCACCACCAGCACATCGCCGTCACGAGCCATGGCAATATCGGTGAAGTAACCGACGCGGAAGAGCTCTCGCGTGGCCTCCTGAATATCCGCCTGATCAGGCGTGTCGCCGACCCGGATCGGAAGTGCACTGAACACCGTACCTGCCGATACCCGCTGCAGCCCCTCAACCCGAATATCACTGACGCGGAAGCTTTGTGCCTGCACCACTACAGATACAGTCAACAACAGCAGACAAGCCAGAATACGCATCACATTTTGCATCATAAAATCGATTCTTAGAGTGAGTTCGCGGCACAGCCCCTGAGCTAGAACCGCATAATATCGTTATAAATTGCCAGCACCATCAACCCGAGTACCATCACCAGGCCAACCTGATAGCCCACGACCTGGACCTTTTCCGATACCGGACTGCCCTTGGCCACCTCAATGAGGTAATACATCAGATGCCCGCCGTCCAATACTGGAATCGGCAGCAGGTTAAACACCGCCAGAAATACACTCAGCAAGGCTACAAAGGCGACAAATGCCTTGATCCCGCTCTCGGCCGAGGAGCCCGCCACCTTAGCAATGGTGATGGGCCCGCTCAAGTTTTTCGTGGAAATTTCTCCCACCACCAGCTTCTTGATCGACAGCAGTACAAACCCCGTGGTGTCCCAGGTGCGTTCTACCCCGGCCACAAAAGCGCCCGGCACGCTGTAGCGGTATTCGCGCAACATCTCATCGGGCCAGGGTTCGCCGCGCAGCCCCATACCAACCCGACCGATACTTTGGCCCGCTTCGTCCTCAGCCCGTTCGGGCGTGACTGTGAGACTGACAGTTTCGCCTTCGCGTTCCACCTCGACCACAATTTCCTGGCCCGGGCGCGCACTGACATAGTCAACCCACTCACGCCAGGTATCGATAGCACCGCCATCAGCTTGCATTACCCGGTCTCCGGGCTCAAAACCCGCCCGCTCTGCCGGGCTGCCCGGCAACAGGTTGCCCACGATCGCACGACTCACCGGCCGGTAGAGCGTCAACCCCAGACCCGCGAGAGGCTCCGGGTCGGCGACTCCGCGCAGCCAGTTGTCGAGATCGGCCTGGGAGTGATACTGAAGACTGGAGCCGGGATAACGCACCACAAAATCCATGGTGCCACTCTCCCCCAAACGCCGCAGCAGTTGCTGATTGAGCGCCTGCCAGGTGGGTGTAGGCTCGCCGTCGACCGCAAGAATCTCCTGGCCATGCTCCAAACCCGCCTGGGCCGCGACCGAGCCCGGCTCAACCTCACCGACGATCGGAATCGCATCCCGGAATCCGGGGATACTCAGAGCCCAGAACAGCAGCACCGCCAGAATAAAGTTCGCCAACGGTCCGGCGGCAACAATCGCGATGCGCTTCCAGACGTTCTGGCGATTGAACGCCCGGCCAAGCTGGTCTTCAGGTACATCGCCCTCACGCTCATCGAGCATTTTGACGTAGCCGCCCAAAGGAATCGCGGATACCGCGTATTCAGTCTGCTGGCTATCGCGCCAGCGGAATAACACCTTGCCAAAACCGATAGAAAAGCGCAGCACCCGGACACCGCAGCGCCGGGCGACATAAAAATGGCCAAACTCGTGAATAGTCACCAGAATGACAATGGCTACCAGGAACCACAGTATCGTTTGTAACAGAGCCACAAACACCTCTTAGAGTGTGTCGATTACCGCCTCTGCCGCCACTCGGGCGTCTGAGTCGGCGGTTTGGACAACGGTCAACGTATCAGGTTCAGTCACCGGAACCCGGTGCATGGTTTCGCGGATAACCACGGGAATATCAATAAAGCCAATGCGTCCGGCCAGAAACGCCGCCACCGCCACTTCGTTGGCAGCGTTGAGCACGGCCGGTGCTGTCCCTCCGGTGCGCACGGCCGCTTGTGCCAGCGCCAAACAGGGAAAACGCTCGCTATCCGGGGCACAGAAATCGAGCCTCGCGGTGGCGATCAGATCGAGCCCAGCGACGCCGGAGTCGATCCGCTCAGGCCAAGCCAGCGCATGGGCAATCGGGGTGCGCATATCCGGATTGCCCAGCTGCGCCAGCAGCGAACCATCGGCATACTCCACCAGCGAGTGAATAACGCTTTGGGGATGCACCACCACTTCTATCTGATCCGGCCGGGCGTTGAACAACCAGCAGGCCTCAATCAGCTCCAGCCCCTTGTTCATCAGCGTGGCCGAATCCACTGAAATCTTCTGTCCCATGCTCCAGTTGGGGTGCGCACAGGCCTGCGCTGGGGTTACCGTCGCCAGCGTTTCGGCACTGGCCGTACGAAACGGTCCCCCCGAGGCGGTGAGCAGTATCTTGCGCACGCCGCTGGCGGTCAAGCCCGCGCGCAGATAATCTGGCTGGTGGTTGGGCAGGCACTGGAAAATGGCGTTGTGTTCACTGTCGATCGGGAGCAAGGTCGCACCACACTCAACCACCGAGCGCATAAACAGGCCACCGGCCATGACCAGCGCCTCTTTATTGGCCAGCAGCACCTTCTTGCCCGCTTTGACAGCAGCAAGCGTGGGCAACAGCCCCGCCGCTCCGACAATCGCGGCCATCACGGTATCGACCTCGGAGGCCGAGGCTACCTCAGCCAGAGCCTCCTCGCCCGCCAGCACCTGGGTTTCGCAACCCCGCGCCCGGAGATGCTCACGCAGCTGCTCGGCCGCCTGAGCATCGCGCAATACGGCGTAGCGCGGCGCAAAGCGCATGACCTGCTCCGCCAGCAAAGACCACTGGGTGTTGGCTGCCAAGGCGTACACGCAATAACGCTCCGGGTGGCGCGCCAGCACATCGAGTGTGCTGACCCCAATAGAGCCGGTAGAGCCGAGAATACTGACCTGCTGCATAGGCGAACTACCCGAGGGTGCCCCCGGCAACCAGCAACACCAGTGCGTACACCGGGGCAGCAGCGGTCAAACTGTCGACGCGGTCGAGAATGCCCCCATGCCCAGGCAACAAAGCGCTGCTGTCCTTCACGCCTCGGTGACGCTTCATCATGCTTTCGACCAAGTCACCGAGCACTGACACCAGGCTGGTAGAGAGCACCAACACCAACAGCAATGGCAAGCTCGCACCGGAGACCAGGGCCACCAACAACGCCAGAATCAGGTTGGCCACCAGCCCGCCCGCAAAACCTTCCCAGGTCTTGCCCGGGCTGACCTTGGGGGCCAGCTTGCGCTTACCCCAGCGGCGACCGGCAAAATAACCCCCGATATCCGCAAAAGCGACAATCGCCACCGCCAGCAAAATCAACCACACGCCCTGATCGAGCGCACGCACGTAGCTTAGCGCCACCCATGCCGGGATCAGAGTCAACAGGCCCATGATCGCGCGGGTAAACGGCTGCCCCCACAGGAGCGCGCTGTTTGGGTAGGATTGCACCCACAGCAGCGCCACCGCCCACCAAATGCAGCCCATCATCAGAATCCATTGGATGTCCTCCTCACGGGAGGCTTCAAAGGGGACCGCACCAAGGCTGACAAACTCAAACCGAAGGGCCAGAGCCACCAAGGCGCCGGCAGCGATGGCCACGTACAGCCCGCGCGCCCAACGCTGAACAAAACCGGCCAGGTTGGCCCACTCCCAGGCCCCGATCAATACCACCAGCGCGGCAAAGGCACTGAACAGCGGAACGGGCAGAAAGACCAGCGCCGCCAAAAACGCAGCCGCCAGAATAACGCCAGTAATGACCCGCTGTTTAAGCATGATGTTGTCCTTTTATTTGTTCCGTGGTCTTGCCGAAGCGCCGCTGCCGGCGACGGTAATCCTCAGCCGCAGCGTGCAAGGCTGCGCCACCAAAATCCGGCCAGAGCGTATCGGTAAAGTACAATTCGGTGTAAGCGCTCTGCCAGAGCAAAAAGTTACTGATGCGCACCTCACCCCCGGTGCGGATCAGAAGATCCGGCGCCGGCAATGCCGCCGTCGTCAGGCGCTGGCTCAGCAGGGCCTCGTCGATCGCCTCTGGCGCCAAACGGCCCGCAGCCACCTCAGCCGCCAAAGCCTGAGCCGCCTGCGCAATATCCCATTGCCCGCCGTAATCCGCCGCGATCACCAGTGTGACCTCCCCGTCCTGGGTCAATGTTTCGGCTCGCTCAATCGCTGTACGAATGGCCGAACTGAAACGGCTCCGGTTGCCAATAACTTTGAGGCGAATGTTCTTCTTGTGCAGTTCCTTGACCTCCTGCTTGAGGTACAGCAGGAACAGCGACATCAGCGCCTCGACTTCCGGGCGCGGGCGCTTCCAGTTTTCACTACTGAAGGCAAACAGCGTCAGCACCTCGACACCGAGCTCCTGACACGCCGACAACACGTCGCGAATCCGCTCGACACCGACTTTGTGCCCGGCCACCCCGGACAAGCCCTGCTGCTTCGCCCACCGGTTGTTGCCATCCATGATAATCGCGATATGGCGCAGAGGGTTGTCGGACACAAAAAGCTCCCAGGGCGGTCTTAGATTTCCATCAAATCGGCTTCTTTGGCACTCAGTGCCTTATCGATTTCGGCGATGTACTTGTCGGTAATTTTTTGCACATCGTCCTGGAACCGACGCTCGTCATCTTCACTGACTTCTTTGTCTTTCAGCAGCGCCTTGACATCATTGAGCACGTCACGGCGAACGCTGCGCACAGATACTCGCGCGCCTTCAGCCTCGGCCTTGGCCTGCTTGATATAGTTCTTACGGGTTTCCTCGGTCAAAGCCGGCAGCGGAATACGGATAACACCGCCATTGGTCGACGGGTTGAGCCCCAAATCCGACTTCATGATGGCCTTTTCGACTTCGGGAACCAGGGTCTTCTCCCAGGGCGTCACCGTCAGGGTGCGCGAATCTTCGACACCGACATTACCGACCTGACTCAACGGGGTATCAACCCCGTAGTAAGGCACGGTCAAGCCGTCCAGCAGGCTCGGGTGGGCGCGACCGGTACGAATCTTGTTGAAGTTATTGCCCAGAGCCTCCAGGGACTTTTTCATCCGGGCTTCGGCATCGTTTTTCAAGTCATTCAGCATGGGATTTTCCTTCTTCAATCACGGTGCCTTCATTGCTGCCCACAACAATGTTGAGCAGCGCACCGCTTTTATTCATACGGAACACCCGTACCGGCATATCGTGATCGCGGCACAGGCAGATGGCAGTCAAATCCATGACGCCGAGCTTGTCTTCCAGCACTTTGTCATAGGTCAGTCGATCGTATTTGGTGGCGCTCGGGTCTTTCATCGGGTCGGCGGTGTAAACGCCATCAACCTTGGTGGCCTTGAGCACGATATCCGCCTCGACCTCAATGCCGCGCAGACAGGCCGCCGAGTCGGTGGTAAAGAAAGGGTTGCCGGTGCCCGCCGCAAAAATCACGACTTCGCCCGCAATCAGCGCGCGAATGGCGCTGCGTCGGTCGTAATGTTCGACGATACCGCTCATGGGAATCGCAGACATGACCCGCGAGGAGATGTTAGAGCGCTCAAGCGCATCGCGCATAGCCAGCGCGTTCATGACCGTCGCAAGCATGCCCATATGGTCGCCGGTGACACGATCCAGGCCGGCCGCACTCAGAGCCGCACCGCGAAACAGGTTGCCGCCGCCGATGACCAGGCCGACCTGCACGCCGATGCCGACCAGCTGGCCGATTTCGAGCGCCATTTTATCCAGTACTCTGGGGTCGATACCAAACCCCTCAGACCCCATAAGCTCTTCTCCGCTGAGCTTCAGCAATATGCGCTTGTACTTCTTGTCTCTGGGGTTGGGCATGGGCATCTCCTGGCGCGAAAACAAGGGGTTATCGGGCCGCCCATCGGGCCACCCGATTAAATAGGGTGCAGTTTAACAGCAAAAAGAGGTAGGGGCGCACCCCTGCCTCTTTTTTGCGTCTGCGATCTGGCCCGGGCACACCGGGCCAACCGCCGGTTTTAGCCCTTGGAGGCCTGAACCTGTGCAGCCACTTCCGCCGCAAAGTCCACGGATTCCTTCTCGATCCCCTCACCCACTTCAAAGCGGATAAAGCTCTCGACGCTGGCACCCGCGTCCTTGACCAGCTGACCTACACTGATTTCGGGATTTTTCACGAACGGCTGCTCGATCAGGCTGTTCTCTTTCAGGAACTTCTTGATCCGGCCACCGATCATTTTATCAACGATTTCGGCGGGCTTGCCTTCCATATCCGGCTGGGCCTTGATGATTTCCTTCTCTTTTTCCACGACATCCTGAGGCATATCTTCAGGCTTGACCACCTGCGGGCTGACAGCGGCTACATGCATAGCCACGTCGCGCGCCAGCTCTTCGTTACCGCCTTGAAGCTGGACAACCACGGCGATGCGGTTATTGGAGTGCACATAGCCACCCACAACACCACCTTCAACCAGGTTCACACGGCGGACGCTGATGTTCTCGCCAATTTTCTGAACCAGCGCTTCGCGAGCACTTTCCAGGTCGCCGGCCATCAGGGCGGCAACGTCGGTTTGCTTGTCGGCGAAAGCCTTGTCAGCCACTTGACCAACAAAGTCCAGAAAGCCGGTGTCGCGAGCCACAAAGTCGGTTTCGCTGTTCACCTCAACGACAACCGCATAGCTGTTATCGTCGGCGGTTTTCACGGTCACAACACCGTCAGCCGCAGTACGGTCGGCTTTTTTAGCGGCCTTCAGGCCACTGGCTTTACGCAGATCTTCGATCGCTTTCTCGATGTCGCCACCGGCTTCAGTCAGTGCTTTTTTGCACTCCATCATGCCCAGGCTGGTGCGCTCGCGCAGTTCTTTTACCATAGAAGCAGAAATAGCTGCCATGAATCTGTCCTCTTAACTCGATCAGTTAAAACTCTTTAAAAAAGGGGGCCAAGCCCCCTTTTCGCAGTTCGCTTGCTCCCCGAGGGGATACCGGCGCCTTACTCGGCGGCGGCTTCGCCTTCAGCAGCAACGTACTCATCTTTGTTGGGCACGGCCTGTGCTGATTTACCGCCTTCCAGGCAGGCATCAGCAATGGCACTGACATACAACTTGATGGCGCGGATGGCGTCATCGTTACCCGGGATCACGTGATCAACACCGTCCGGATTGCTGTTGGTGTCGACAATGCCGATAACCGGAATACCCAGCTTGTTGGCTTCCTGAACGGCAATGCGCTCGTGGTCAACATCGATAACAAACAGCGCGTCGGGCAAGCCGCCCATGTCCTTGATACCGCCGATGGAGCGCTCAAGCTTCTCCATCTCACGGGTGCGCATCAGCGCTTCTTTCTTGGTCAGCTTGTCGAACGTACCGTCCTGACTCTGAGCTTCCAGATCGCGGTAACGGCGAATGGAGACGCGGATGGTTTTGTAGTTGGTCAGCATACCGCCCAACCAGCGATGGCTGACAAACGGCTGGCCGGCACGCTCGGCCTGCTCTTTGATGGTTTTCTGAGCGGCGCGCTTGGTGCCAACAAACAGAATCTTTTTCTTCTGGGCGCCCATCTGTGTAACCAGCTCCAACACTTCGTTGAAGGCCGGAACAGTCTGCTCCAGGTTGATAATGTGAATCTTGTTACGGGCACCAAAGATGTATTGATCCATCTTCGGGTTCCAGTAACGGGTTTGGTGACCGAAGTGGACACCGGCTTGCAGCATTTCGCGCATGCTTACATTAGGCATGAGTAGTTTCCTTTAGTACGGGTTAGGCCTCCATACACCCCGACAACCAACCCCGCAGGGCACCCAGGTTGCACGTGACGGTGCATGTGTGACGTTTTTTGGTTCATTAAACCAGGCAAAAAACCTGGGATTTCCCCACTCGGACGCCGCCTGCGGGAGGCTGACACAAAATTGGGAGGCGCGCTTTATACCACAGATTAGGCCTGATTGGAAGAAAATCTAGGATGACGCCGGCCAAACATCGCCGAAATGGGAGGCGGCAGCCTTGATGGCATTTTCAAGGTGTTCACGCATCGCCGCCCGGGCCGCCTCAGGGTCCCGCTGGACCAGCGCCTGAACAATGGCCTTATGTTCCTCCAGGGCGGGACGAACCCCCTCGTCCCGAATTCGACTCATAAAAGCCGTGCTCAGCTCAGAGCGGCTTCTCAGCTCCCACAACCAGTCCACCATTTCATGCACCGCACTGTTTTGGCTTGCCTCGGCAATGATGCCGTGAAATGACCAATCGGCCGCCTCGGTAACACTGCCCTTCTTATCCTCTGCCTCCATCGCCTGATAAGCGGCGCTCAACCGGAGCAGCTGCTCCTCAGTGATCCGCACGGCGGCGAGCGCACAGGCCTCAGGCTCAACCAATAAGCGCGCCTCCAGCACCTGGAAGGGCCCCACCCCCCGATCACGCAGTTGGAGCCGCGCCGGTTTAGCACTGAGCACGTAAATCCCCGACCCGGTCCGAATCTCTATCAAGCCGGACAACTCCAGGGCAATCATTGCCTCGCGAATGGTCGGTCGACTGACTCCCAGGCGCTCGGCCAGCTCCCGCTCGGAAGGAAAGCGCTCACCCGGCTTCAGGTGGCCGTCCGAAATCAAGCGTGACAACTGCCCCGCCACCTTGACATAGAGGCGGTCTGTTTTGATGGCTTTCAACTCCACTGACTCACTCCGCAGGTTAAAGGTTCGAGGGCTTAGGCCCGCCAAAACACCAAATGCTATCAGAAAACCCCCTTTGGTAAGGCCACTTTTTAGCGTCCTCGCTCCCCTCCCCCTGTAGAACCCCGCCAGTATCGTTTAGAATGGTGCTTTTACCTTCAACCGACGGGTCGTCATGTCAGTCATTATCAAAACACCGGAACAAATCGAGAAAATGCGCGTCGCGGGCCGCATGGCGGCCGAAGTGCTGGAAATGATCGGCGAACACGTCCAGCCGGGCGTCACCACCGCTGAGCTGGATCGGCTGTGCCACGAGCATATCGTCAATGTTCAGAACGCCATCCCGGCCTGCCTGGGCTACCGGGGCTTCCCCAAATCGATCTGTACCTCGATCAACCAGGTGGTCTGTCACGGCATTCCGTCGGAAAAGAAGACCCTGAAAAACGGCGATATCATCAATATCGACGTTACCGTCATTTACGACGGCTACCACGGCGACACCAGCAAAATGTACTTTGTCGGCCAGGCCGCGCCCCACGCGGAACGTCTGGTACGCATCACTCAGGAGTGCATGTACAAGGGCATTGAGCTGGTCAAGCCGGGCTGCCGCCTGGGCGATATCGGCCATGTCATCCAGCAGCATGCCGAGGCCAATCACTACTCCGTCGTACGGGAGTACTGCGGCCACGGCATTGGCGCAGGATTCCACGAAGATCCGCAGATTCTGCATTACGGTCGCCCCGGCACCGGTATGGAGCTCAAGGAAGGGATGGTCTTTACCATCGAGCCCATGATCAATGCCGGAAAGCCGCACACCAAGCTCAAGGGTGACGGCTGGACCGTAGAAACCAAAGACGGACGTCTGTCCGCCCAGTGGGAACACACCATGGCGGTGACCGCTGACGGCGTAGAAGTCCTCACAGCCCGCTCCGAGGAAGCTTTTTAAGTGCTCTCACCCCAGATGGCGCCCTATTTTGAAAGACCGCTCTTTTTCTTCGATCAATCGCGTTTCCGACGGGATCTGACAGAAAAGCCCAGCATTACCGTTTTCAAAGATGCCATCGCGGCGGCCAGCGGCCAATTCAATGAACGCTTCAAGGAAGGCGAGGACATCCGCAACCTGGTGTACGAGCGGGCCCTGTTTGTGGACTGCATGCTGCACTATGCCTGGCACCAGTTCGACTGGCCCATGGGCATCAGCCTGGAAGCCGTGGGCGGTTACGGCCGCTGCGAGCTCCTGCCCCACTCGGATATCGACCTGCTGATTCTGGCAGACAGCAACGACACCCTGGACGGCGCCAAGTCCTATATTGAACGGTTGCTGACCCTGTTGTGGGATATCGGCCTGGAGATTGGCCAGGGCGTGCGCACCATCGAGGAGTGCGTCACCATCGCCCGGGAAGACATCACCGTGGCCACCAACCTCATGGAATCGCGCACGCTGGTGGGTGATAAATCCCTGCACCCGCGCCTGATGGCGGCCACCGCCCCGGATCAGCTCTGGCCTGCGGACGAGTTCTTCCGGGCCAAATGGGATGAGCAGATCCACCGCCACCAGAAATACAACGACACCGAATACAACCTCGAACCCAACATCAAGAACGCCCCCGGCGGCCTGCGCGACATTCAGATGATCGGCTGGGTCGCCAAGCGCTACTTTCAGGTGCGCACCCTGCGACAGCTCCAGGGCAAAGGCTTTTTTACCGAAGAAGAATTTTCGCTGCTACTCAACGGCGAGGAGTTTCTCTGGCGGGTACGTTATGGCCTGCATATGCTCGCCGGACGCGCGGAAGAGCGGCTGTTGTTCGACCACCAGCGCGAGCTGGCCAAAATGTTTGGCTACAGCGACAACAGCGAAAACCTGGCGGTCGAACAGTTTATGCACCGCTACTATCGTCTGGTACTGGCCCTGCGCGAACTGAACGATGTGCTTCTGCAGTTCCTGCACGAAGTTGTCTTGCAAAAAGGCCAACGGCAACAGGTGGTGCCGCTCAATGAGCGTTTCCAGTTGCGTGACAACTATATTGAAGCCGCCCACATTTACGTCTTTGAGGAATCGCCGTCAGCCCTGTTGGAAATTTTTGTCCTCATGGCTCAGCACCCGGAAATCGAAGGCGTGCGCGCTTCCACTATCCGCATGCTGCGGGAAAACCGCCATCTGATCGACGATGCCTTCCGCAGCAACCCGGAAAATACCCAGCTGTTCCTCAAACTGTTCAGCCACCCGGCGGCGCTGGTGCCACAACTCAAACGGATGTCCCGCTACGGGATTCTCGGGCTTTATCTGCCCGAGTTCGGCCAGGTCACGGGCCAGATGCAACACGACCTCTTCCATATCTATACGGTAGATGCCCACACGCTCAAGGTCGTGCAGAACATATGCGATTTTTTGTTGCCGGAGGCGAAAGAAGAGTTCCCGGTGGCGGCGCACATCATGACCCGCCTACCCAAAATGGAGCTGCTGTTCATTGCCGGCCTCTATCACGATATCGGCAAAGGCCGTGGCGGCGACCACTCGGTACTGGGTGCCGTCGATGCCGAGCTGTTCTGTCAGCGCCACGGCATCTCGCCACGCGAAACCCGCCTGGTGGTCTGGCTGGTGGAAAAGCACCTGCTGATGTCTTCCGTGTCGCAAAAACAGGATCTGTCGGACCCGGAAGTGATTCACAATTTCGCCCTCAACGTGGGCGATCAGCTGCACCTGGACTACTTGTACAACCTGACCGTAGCCGATATCAACGGCACCAATCTGGAGCTGTGGAACACCTGGCGTGCCAGTCTGATGCGTCAGTTGTACATGGAAACCAAGCGCGCCCTGCGCCGCGGTCTGGAAAACAATGTCGACAAACAGGAACTGATCGAGGAGACCCAGGTGGCCGCCCTGCGCCGCCTGGAGCGCAAAAAAATTGCCCCCGAGCAGGCCTGGCGGCTCTGGAGCGACATGGGTGAAGAATACTTTTTGCGCGAGACACCGTCGGATATTGCCTGGCATACCAGTGCCATGCTGCACCACAGCGATAGCGACAAGCCACTGGTCCTGATCAAAAACACCACCAGTCGCGAACTGGCCGGTGCCACCCAGGTCTTCGTTCGCAGCAAGGGCCGCCGCAACGCCTTCGCCGCCGTGGCGACGGGCCTCGACCAGCTCAACCTGAGCATTCAGGATGCGCGGATTTACAACTCCAAGTCCGGCTACACCGTCGATACTTTTTTTGTCTTGAATCAGGACGGCGAACCACTGGGTGACGATCAAACGCAACTCAAACGCATTCAAAGTGCGCTACTCGACGAACTCAGTCTCGTGGATGACTACTCTGAAGTGATCAGCCGCCGAACGCCCCGTCGACTCAAGTATTTTGCGGTGCCCACCCGCACGTCTATCAGTAACGACATGGTCAGCGGTCACACGGTACTGGAAGTCATCAGTCCGGATCGCCCCGGTCTGCTCGCCTGTATCGGGCGCATCTTCATGCAATCTGATATACAACTACAGAACGCCAAGATTGCGACGCTCGGCGAGCGGGTTGAAGACGTTTTCTTCATTACCGACAGCCAGGGCGAACCCTTGAGCGACCCGGCACTGTGCGCCGCACTGCAAAAAGAAATTCGCGAACAACTGGACAAACGTGCCGGCACTCAGCCCGGCGACAACGGCAATGTTTCCGTAGAAGTGATCTGAGCCCCAATGAACAACGATTTGGCACAACTGCACCCTTACCCGTTTGAAAAATTGGCCCGGCTCAAGGCCGGCGCCACACCGCCGGCAACGCTGGAGCACATTGCACTGTCCATCGGTGAGCCCAAACACCAACCGCCAACCTTTGTGCTCGAGGCCCTGAGCGATAGCCTCGATCGCCTGGCTAACTACCCGACCACCAAAGGTCTGCCCGAGCTGCGCGGCGCCATCAGCCATTGGGCGCAAACGCGCTTTGATCTGGGCGAAGGCGGACTGGATGCCGAGACTCAGGTATTGCCGGTCAACGGCACCCGCGAAGCACTCTTTGCCTTCGCCCAGGCCGTCGTCGACCGGCGAGCGAACAATCCGCTGGTGGTATCGCCCAACCCTTTTTATCAAATATACGAAGGCGCCGCGTTTCTTGCCGGTGCACAGCCACATTTTCTCGCCTGCACTGCCGACAACAACTTTATCCCGGACTTTAGCGCTGTGCCTGCCAGCGTGTGGGGCGACTGCCAACTGCTCTACCTCTGCACCCCGGGCAATCCCACGGGCTCAGTGCTCAGCGTCGAGCAGCTGCAAACACTGATCGCCCTGGCGGACGAGCATGACTTTATCATCGCCTCGGACGAGTGTTACTCCGAACTCTATTTTGATGAACAGACGCCACCACCTGGGCTATTGCAGGCATGCGCCGCCATGGGCCGCACCGACTATGCCCGCTGTGTGGTCTTTCACAGTCTGTCCAAGCGCTCCAACCTGCCCGGCCTGCGTTCCGGCTTTGTCGCGGGCGACGCCGACATCTTGCAACAATTTTTGCTCTACCGGACCTACCACGGCTGTGCCATGCCTGTGACCACCCAACTGGCCAGCATCGCCGCCTGGCAGGACGAAGTGCACGTGGCTAACAACCGCGAGCGCTACCGCGCCAAGTTTGATGCCGTCCTCGACATTCTCGACGGTGTCTTACCGGTCAGTCGCCCGGATGCGGGTTTCTACCTGTGGCCGGAAACACCGGTGGATGACGAAACCTTCGCGCGCGAACTGTTTGCCCAGCAGAACGTCACGGTCCTGCCCGGCAGCTACCTGGCACGCGACGCCGACGGTGCCAACCCGGGTCGCAACCGGGTACGCATGGCCCTGGTCGCCCCCCTGGCCGAGTGCATTGAGGCAGCCGAACGCATCAAAGCCTTCGTACAAAGCCTTCGATAGACAACGGCATGACTGAGATTAAAAACTTACCCAAGGCCGAACGGGTCGCGTTTATTCTGGAGAAGCTGCAAAGCCTCTACCCGGAGCCGCCGATCCCGCTCGATCATCGCGACCCCTATACCCTGCTGGTGGCCGTGCTGCTATCCGCCCAGTGCACCGACGAGCGGGTCAACCAGGTAACACCGAAACTCTGGGCACTGGCGGACAATCCTTACGACATGGCGCAAGTACCCGTGGAAGAGATCCAAGCCGTGATTCGGCCCTGCGGCCTGTCACCGCAAAAAGCCAAGGCGATTTCCGTGCTCTCACGCATGTTGATTGAAGAACACGACGGCAAAGTGCCGCAGAGTTTTGAGGCCTTGGAAAAGCTCCCGGGCGTGGGCCACAAGACGGCGAGTGTGGTCATGAGCCAGGCCTTTGGCGAGCCGGCCTTCGCGGTGGACACCCACATCCACCGCCTGGCCCAACGCTGGGGTCTGAGCAGCGGCAAGAATGTGACCCAGACTGAAAAAGACCTCAAGCGGCTGTTCCCGCGCGAGTCCTGGAACGACCTGCATTTGCAGATCATTTATTACGGGCGTGAATTCTGCAGCGCCCGCGGTTGTGACGGCACCGTGTGCGAGATTTGCACCACCTGCTACCCCAACCGCAAACGGGCTAAAAAAACCCGCAAAGCATGAGTGACGCGTCCCGATCCGGGTACAACGCGTTTTGTCGGATTACGCGCGTTGCGCTAATCCGACCTACTGGAAAGAACGTGCCAGTGTTTACGTAGGTCGGATTAGCCGAAGGCGTAATCCGACAAAACGGCACCGAACCAACAACAGAGCGCACAATTTGAGTAGGTCGGATGAGCGCAGCGCAATCCGACACTGAGGCATCCAACCAAAACCAAGGACACCAACATGATCACCCTCTACGGCATCAAAACCTGCGATACCGTGCGCAAAGCGCGCAAATGGCTCGATGAACAGGGCGTGACCTACACCTACCACGACTTCCGCGAAGACGGCGTCACGGCCGGACAGATCGACCAATGGATCACCGAGCTGGGCGCCAAAGCCATGGTCAACAAACGCAGCACCACCTGGAAGAACCTCGACGACGCCACCAAGGCCGAGATCGAAAACCCGGCGGTGACTGCGCGCACCCTGCTCGCCCACCCAACCCTGATCAAGCGCCCGCTGCTCGACACCGGCAGCCGCCGCGCGGTCGGCTTCAACGCCGACGACTATCGGGCTATGCTCAATCAATAACACCTCATTAACCGTTCAATTCACTTTACAGACAACAGGAAAGACTATGACTCAGCTCTACAGCCTCGGCCTGGGTGTTGGCACCCAGAACACGAACAATGACTGGTTAGACGTCTTCTATCCACAACCGCTGCTCAAGCCTGACGCCAAAACCGCCCAAGCCATCGCTGCCGCCGTGGGCTACCAGGGTGGCAACCAGGCGATTGAACTGAATAGCAAACAGGTAGAAGCACTGACCAATGCACTCGCCGACGCGGGCAACATCGCGCAAGCCGACATCGCCCGCGCCTTCGCCAAGAGCCAGCGCCCGCTGGTCGCCACCCTGCTTGAAAGCGATCAGCCCCCGGCGAGCGTGCCCGAGGCCTACCTGAAGCTGCACCTGATTTCCCATCGTCTGGTTAAACCCCACGGCACTGACCTGAGCGGCGCCTTCGGCGTGCTGCCCAACGTCGCCTGGACCAATCAGGGCGCGATCGACCTGGCGGAGCTACCCGAGCGTCAGTTACAGGCGCGTCTGGCCGGTGAGTTGCTCGAAGTGTCCTGCGTCGACAAGTTCCCCAAGATGACCAACTACGTCGTGCCCAAAGGTGTGCGCATCGCCCACACCGCGCGGGTACGCCTGGGCGCCTACCTGGGTGAAGGCACTACCATCATGCACGAAGGCTTTGTGAACTTTAACGCCGGCACCGAAGGCCCGGGCATGATCGAAGGCCGTATCTCCGCCGGTGTTTTTGTTGGCGCCGGCTCCGATCTGGGCGGCGGCAGCTCGACCATGGGCACCCTGTCCGGCGGTGGCAACATCATCATCGCGCTGGGCGAAAACTGCCTACTGGGTGCCAACGCCGGCACCGGTATTCCACTCGGGGATCGTTGCACCATCGAGTCGGGGCTTTATATTACGGCGGGCACCAAAGTAGTAGCGCTGGATGACAGCGGCAAGGAAGTTCAGACCGTGAAAGCGCGCGAGTTGGCGGGCCAGTCCGATCTGCTGTTCCGCCGCAATTCCGTCAACGGCCGGGTGGAGTGTTTGACCAACAAAACGTCGGTACAGTTGAACGAAGCGTTGCACGCGAACAATTAAGTTCGCGTTGCAATATTGATCAAGTTCGTGATGTGGTATTGATAAAATTGGGTGCCTCAGTGTCGGATTACGCCCTCCGGGCTAATCCGACCTACGGGAGGGGTCGTGCCCTGAACTGTCGGATTACGGCTGCGCCTAATCCGACCTACTGGAAACGACGTGCCATTGTCTGAGTAGGTCGGATTAGGCGCAGCCGTAATCCGACAATGAGGCACCCAAACCATACAGCGTACCGATGTTTGAGTAGGTCGGATTAGCGCAGCGTAATCCGACAAAACGGCACCCGACCCAAAACCTGGTCGCCAACACCGCTATCACGCCGCTTTAATATCAATCCGCTTGACCGATTCCGGCGCGACCTCAGTCCGAGGAATGGTGATCTCGAGGATCCCATCACGCATCTGTGCTTCAATCGCCTCGGCCTTGGCATCTTCCGGCAACGACAACACCCGCTGGAAGCTACCGTAACGACGCTCGACCCGGTAATAATGGCGATCCTTATCCTCGCTTTCCTCCCGCTTGCTGCCACTGACCACCAAGGCGTCGCCGCGCAGCTCCAGGGAAATGTCCTCCCGTTTCAAGCCGGGGGCTTCAATGGCAATACGGTAGGTCTTGTCATCGCTGGACACATCCAGGTTCGGGCGGAAATGCTGCCCACCCCAGCCGGGAAAATCATCCAGCTGGTGACTCAATGACGGAAAGCCGAAGTCGCGAAACGCTGAATCGAATAAACGGTCGATTTCCCGGTGCAACTGCCATATCGGGTGGCCACCACCCGTCGGCGCCGACGTATTAGCGACGTCTGTTTCCCCGCGTTTGACGGGCACGGGGGCTGACGACGCAGCGCCCTCGTCTTCATGCTTGAGCCAGTTCCAGGGTTTCAGTTTCTCAAGTTTCATAGCGTACCTCCTCCGAAAATTCACGTGTATCTGTGACATTCACAGGCCGGCACACCTAAAACAACAGGTGGCGGGTTGGGCGGGCGCAAGTACCCGACCCATTAGAAAATATGGGGGGTGGGGGAGGATTTTTCAAGTTCCTCGTAAGCGGTAGAAGACATTGGCGTTGGATGCATTTTTTGGGTGGAGGTATTTTCGGGGTGGGTGTCTCATTGTCGGATTACGCTTCGCTAATCCGACCTACGCGGACATTGGCACGTCGTATCGTGTAGGTCGGATTAGCCCGAAGGGCGCAATCCGACACCTGAGGCACCGCTCTGAATTGAGGGACGAAATCCCGCCCATAAACTGCTAAAATGCCGGCTTTTGGCCACACTTGGCCCGCAACTGTGGAACCCGGTTATGTCCCTAAGCCCCACCCTGGCCCTGGCCAGCGACCTGATCAGCCGCCGCTCGGTAACCCCCGAAGACGCCGGCTGCCAAACCCTGATGATTGAGCGGTTACAAGCCATCGGCTTCAAGGTCGAGCACTTGCGCTTTGGCGAGGTGGACAACTTCTGGGCGATTCGCGGCGACAGCGGTCCGATCCTCGCATTCGCGGGTCACACTGACGTCGTTCCCACCGGCCCGGAAGCCAACTGGAAAATCCCGCCTTTCCAGCCCACCATCGCTGACGACGGCATGCTTTACGGGCGCGGCGCCGCTGACATGAAAGGTTCACTCGCGTCCATGATCGTGGCGTGCGAAGAATTCGTGGCCCAACACCCCCACCACAAAGGCCGCATCGCCTTTCTGATCACCAGCGATGAGGAAGGTCCGGCAGCCAATGGCACCGTCAAAGTGGTGGAGTGGCTCGAAGCCAACAATACCAAGATCGACTGGTGCATTGTGGGTGAACCCTCCAGCACCCACCAGGTCGGCGATGTCATCAAAAACGGGCGGCGCGGCTCCCTCGGTGCCGTGCTTACCGTCAAGGGCAAACAGGGCCATGTGGCCTACCCGCACCTGGCGGTCAATCCCATCCACACCTTCGCACCGGCGCTGGCCGAACTGGCCGCCGAGCGGTGGGACGAAGGCAATGACTTTTTCCCGGCCACCAGCTTTCAGGTGTCCAACATCAACGGCGGCACCGGTGCGACCAACGTCATTCCCGGCGATGTGGAAGTGGTGTTCAACTTCCGCTTCTCCACCGAGCTGACCGAAACCGACCTGCGCCAACGCACCGAAGCCATCCTCGACAAGCACGGGGTCAACTACGACCTGCAATGGAAGCTGAGCGGCCAGCCCTTTTTGACCGCCGAAGGTGATCTCGTGGAAGCGACTGTCGCCGCCATCAAGGCCGAAACCGGACGGGATACCCAGTTGTCCACCGCGGGCGG
Organism: Marinimicrobium alkaliphilum; assembly: GCF_003259155.1. GTDB lineage: Bacteria > Pseudomonadota > Gammaproteobacteria > Pseudomonadales > Cellvibrionaceae > Marinimicrobium_A > Marinimicrobium_A alkaliphilum. The sequence continues at coordinate 43,644 of NZ_QGMQ01000001.1, read as the reverse complement.
CACTTCTGATGGCCGCTTTATCGCGCCCACCGGCGCGCAAGTGGTTGAACTGGGCCCGGTCAACGCGACCATTCATCAGGTCGATGAATGCGTAAAGGCCGAGGACCTGGAGATCCTGACCCGTATCTACACCCGTACCCTCAAGCAGTTACTGGCATAAGGCGAGACGCCCAAAGTCATGACCTGACCTGCGGCGCGATCCGGCCGCGGGTCAGGCTCAAGCTGCTATAATGTCGGCTTACCTCCTTCGACCCATATCAGTATCAGGAATCGTCTTGCGCTCTCTGCTTCACTTTATAACCCGCAGCTGGCCACTCCTGGCCTTTGGCTTCCTGAGCATCTTCTGGGGCAATCTCGGGCAGACCTTTTTTATCAGCTGGTACGGTGCCGGCATCCAGCAATCACTCGGACTCTCCGCAGGCTTTTACGGGGGGCTCTACTCGGCCGCGACGCTCGCGAGCAGTGTGATAATCCTGTCTTTTGGGGGGCTCATTGATCGCTGGCCTTTGCGCCGCTTTGCCACGGTGGTGGCCGTGGGTTTGACCCTGGCGTGCCTGCTGCTGGCGGCGTCCAACCACTACCTGATTCTGCTGGCAGGCTTTTTTATGATTCGCCTGTGCGGCCAGGGGCTGATGCCCCACACCGCCCAGACCACCATGGCCCGCTACCTGGACAGCAACCGGGGCAAGGCCCTGAGCATCTCCGCCAGCGGCGTCCCCGTGGGCGAGATTGTGCTGCCCATCCTTGCGGTCGCCCTGATTACCGGCATCGGCTGGCAAGGGAGCTGGCTGGTGTTTGCGCTCTCGGTGCCACTGCTGTACCTGCCACTGATTTACTGGTTGCTCAAACGCTCGCCAGTCGATGTCAGTACGCCGCCCATTGTCGCCGCCAAAAAGTCCGATCAACCGGTCGCGGGACGGCGTGAAATGCTCACTGACCGGCGTTTCTGGATGGCCCTGCCGACGGCGCTGTCCGCGCCTTTTATCCTGACGGGCCTGTTTATTCACCAGAGCTTTATCCTCGAACAGAAGGACTGGAGTGCGGCCTGGCTCGCGACCTGTTTCATCATGTTGGGCGCCGCCCACTGGGTCAGCTCACTCACCTCGGGCCTGCTGATCGACCGCTTCACTGCCCGCCGGCTTATGCCGTTTTTATTACTGCCGCTGATGGCTGCCATGGCCTGCGTAAGTTTGCTCGACGGCAACTGGGCAGCGGCCCTGTTGATGAGTCTGCTGGGTGTGAGCATTGGCAGCAGCAGTCCGGTGATGAGCGCCCTCTGGGCGGAGGTCTACGGCACCGGCAAGCTTGGTTCGATCCGCTCGCTGATGACCGCCATGATGATGGTCGCCAGCTCGCTCTCCCCGATACTCTTCGGCATCCTCATCGACGCGGGAGTCAGTGCGCAGCAACTGTTCGGCAGTGCCGGATTGGGCATCGCGGTGGGCTGGGTGATGGTGTTCTTTTCCTATAAGGCTGACCACAGCCTTGGCCGCAGCCGCGCATAGTGGCACACTAGCCGGATGAACGGATTTAACCGCTACCTGCTCTGGCCCCTGCTCCTGACCGGGCACCTGCTCGCCGCAAGCCTGCTCGCCTGGCACCTGCTGGCCCAGGTCAACTATGGCTATGCCCTCGCCTACCCGGCACTCGCCATTGACGAGCATATAGCCCGTTTTGGTCCCGCCAACCGTTACAAGGACCATTTTGAACAAACCGGCAAGGAGGAGCACCTGGCGCTCTTTGGCGAGATTACCCGTGCAGTCCAATCCGGCGGCGAAGGGTTGCGGGACATTCACTACCCACTGCCCGACGGCAGCACCGAGCCTCTGCTGCGCGAAGCCGAAGCCATTCACCTCGAAGACGTCGCCCATCTGATCGATGTTTTCTATATTGCGGGCCTGACCGGCGCGCTGGTGATGCTCGCACTCGGCGGTTATGCCTACTGGCAACGTCAGCGCTTCCCCACGGTACGACGGATTCTGCTGGGTTTTATCGCCGCACTGGTCAGCGTGACCGTCATTGTGCTTGCTATTGGCCCGGTGAAAGTTTTTTACTGGCTACACGACGTCATTTTCCCGCCCGAGAATGAGTGGTTTTTTTATTACGAAGACTCCCTCATGACCACGCTGATGAAAGCCCCGGATCTGTTCGGCTTTATCGCTGTATTGCTGGTATTGATGCTGGTGATCATCTGGACCGGCTCAGTGGCACTCGCCGCCAGGGGGTTTGCTCGCCGCCAACCCTCCAGCCCGCCGTCAAAAAGGCGATAGCGGCCCCCGACAAAAAGGTGCCCAAACCAACCCACTGACCAGGAACAACGCCATGACCCAAGCGCGAATCGGCATCCTCGGCGGCAGCGGCCTCTACCAGATGGACGCCCTGACCAACCCGAAAGAACACCGCGTGACCACGCCCTACGGTACGCCCTCCGATGCCATTGTCACCGGGGATATCCACGGCGTGCCGGTGGCTTTTCTGGCCCGTCATGGGCGCGGCCATCGGCTACTGCCGGGAGAAGTGCCCTATGCGGCCAATATTTTTGCGCTCAAGTCTCTGGGTGTGCGCTATCTCCTGTCTTTCTCTGCGGTCGGTTCGCTCAAGGAAGAAATCGCGCCCCTGGATATGCTGCTGCCCGACCAGTACATCGATATGACCCGCCAGCGCCGCAATACCTTTTTCGGTGGCGGCGCAGTGGCCCACGTCTCCATGGCGGAGCCGGTGTGTTCTGCACTCCACGGCCTTCTGGCAGACGCCGTGCTGGCCACCGACAGCACCCTAAAACTGCATCGCAAAGGCACCTATGTGTGTATGGAGGGGCCGCAGTTTTCCACCCTGGCGGAGTCGCACTGGTACCGCAGCATGAACGCCGATGTGATCGGCATGACCAACATGCCCGAGGCCAAACTGGCGCGCGAAGCACAGATGGCTTACGCCTCTCTGGCCATGGTGACCGACTTCGATTGCTGGCACCCCAAGGAGGCTCACGTCAATGCCAACATGGCCTTGCAGAACCTGATGCAAAACGCCGAACGCGCCCAGCGTATCGCGCTCAGCGCCATTGGTCTGATCGCCAACGCCCAGCCCGACTCCATGGCCCACACAGCGTTGCAGCAGTCGTTGGTAACGCCGCTGGATGCCATGAGTGATGCGCTGAAGGAAACCGTGGAGGTGTTGTTGCGCTAATCCCGGTAACGGTAACGGCGCAACAAGACTGCCGGGTCGGCCCCGCGCCAGTAGGCCCAACGCAGGCGCCACATCAACAAGATGGTGCGCCAGACGCCGCGCTGATCCCACTGGCGGCCCGAGGTGCTGATTTTCTTCCTGATACACAGGGGGCGGGACCGACGCTTGAGCCGCCTGGATAACTCCACGTCCTCCATTAAGGGCTGATCAGCAAAGCCGCCTTCTGCCTCGAACACGGACCGCCAGATAAAAATGCCCTGGTCACCCGTGGCAATCCCCGTCAAGCGCGAGCGCAGGTTCATAGCCCTTGCCACCATCGGCAACAGGCGCGAGCGCCCCTCAATGTGTACATCAAAACGCCCCCAGACACACCCGCCGTGCTCCAGTCGCTCGATCAGTTGCGACCAGTCCATGATCGGCAAGCGACAATCGGCGTGCATAAACAGCAACAGATCCCCCTGGGCCCGCTGCGCGCCGGCATTCATCTGACGGGCCCGACCGGATTCACTCTCGAGACACAAAAATCCTGCGGCCCGAACCAGGGCAGCACTGTCATCGGTACTGCCACCATCGACAAAAATCACTTCCGCCCCGGCAGGCAAAGCCCGACCCAAATGGCTCAACAATTCTGGCAGCTGCTCAGACTCGTTATAGACAGGCAGAATGACCGACAGGAAAATACTCACGATGTGTCCTGCGCCTTATCGAGGAATACCAGATCTGCCGGTTCATCGATATCATTGAGCACCGCACCGCGATAACAGGACCAGCCCAACGCCCGGATACGCGCCAGGGTGATGGCACCCACCTCGGCGGTGCTCCAGGGCATGTCGGAAAACAGGGACGGGTGATACTGGCGCAACCCCAGCAGCGCATAGCCCCCATCGGCGGCGGGGTAAAGTACCGCATCGTGATCCCGCAAGTGTCCGGCGGCCTGCTCAAACAGCGACGCTCGACTGTCAACACAGTCGGTACCGCTCAGCAACACCCCGTCCGACCCGCTCAGGCTCTGCTGAGTGACCCGCGCAAGACGTTCGCCCAGGTCACCCTCCCCCTGATCCGACAGGGTAAACCCATCGGGGATCTCCACGGAGCGCCAACCGGGGTCGGCATAAGCGGGCGCTACCCACAAACGGCGCTCACTGATGCGCGCATCTGCCGCAGCCGTCAGGGTCTGGTCCAACAACTGCCGGGCGACCTGAGCCGCCCCCTCGGGCCCCAGAACGGGGATCAACCGGGTTTTGGCATAGCCCGGCACCGGTGCCTTGGCCAGAATGGACAGCGTAATACGCACAAGCGCTCCCGTTGTGAATGGTCAGAGCATGATAGCCCAGTCGGGCAGCCAGGTCAGCGCCCAGGTCTCCAGCATTTTGTCGACGCCGGTCCATACCATCAGACCCAAGAGTAACAACACCGAGGCCGTCCCAACACCAAACTGGCCGCTCCAATGGTTGCCGTCGGGATTGGGCAACGCTGAACCACACCTGTTCGTCACCCTGGTAGAGAATCAAGGTAGACTGACGCCGCGCTCGGGATTCTTACACTGCCAACTTTGAATCCGTGCGCCATCGCACAGACCCGTGAATGATTCGACTTTAACCTCATGGAATGTCAAGCGTCGGATAACGATGTAAGTCAGAGGTAACCTAGCCCGTCATGCCACTAGCCGAAAAATATAAAAATACTCGACAGGTGAGTGAAACCCTCTGCTCCCCCGTGCCTGAGAATTTATGCAACACTCAGGTCATTGACTATGCCAGTCCGCCGAAATGGAACCTGGCGCACACGAGTTGGTTCTTCGAAGAAATGATCCTTAAAAAATACGTTGGCGATTACCGGGAGTTCGACCCGACATTCGGATTCCTGTTCAACAGCTACTATAACCACGTAGGGGATCGTATCGCCAGGGATTCCCGCGGAGACATCAGCGTACCGAGCATGGACACGGTGTCCGCCTACCGAAATTTTATCGATGACCAGATGCGGTCTCTGCTAGAAAGCCGCTCCGACCCGGCCGTAGAGGCACTCACCATCCTCGGCATCAACCACGAGCAGCAGCATCAGGAACTGTTTTTAACCGACCTCAAGTACGTCCTGTCCCGAAACTCGTTATACCCCTCCTACGGCGAAGGCCTGAATCTTGTCAACGACGCCAACACGACGCTCGGCCAGCTTGACATCAATGAAGGCCTCTACGAAGTCGGCCACACCGGTGACGGCTTTCATTTCGACAATGAATGCAACCGGCACAAGGTTTATCTGAATGCCTACAGCATCGACAGGGCGCTGGTCACAAACGCAGAGTACCTGGATTTCATCGAAGACGGCGGTTACGAAAAGTTCCAATACTGGCTGGATGACGGCTGGCACTGGCTGCAGGAAAGCGGCATCAGGGCCCCGCTGTACTGGCTCAGGATCAACGGTCACTGGCATTACTACACCTTCGCCGGACTGCAGCCAGTGAACCCTGAGGCCATGCTCTGCCACGTCTCCTTCTACGAAGCCAATGCATTCGCCAGCTGGAAAGGCAAACGCCTGCCCACGGAATTCGAATGGGAAGTGGCCAGCGCGCATTTGCCCTGGGGCAAGCGCTGGGAATGGACCAATTCCGCCTACCTACCCTACCCGGGATTCTCGATCGGTGAGGACGCTGTCGGGGAGTACAACGGCAAGTTCATGATCAACCAGATGGTCCTGCGCGGCGCCTCGGTCGCGACGCCGAAACACCACAGCCGCCCGACTTACCGCAATTTTTTCCATCCGCACCTGCAATGGCAATTCTCTGGAATCAGGCTGGCCGAGCGTCAACGATGAAGAGAGTACGATGATCGAGCAATTCAGACAGGATATTGAAGCGGGGTTAAGCGCCGCGCAGAAATCGCTGCCATCCCACTATTTTTACGATGTCCGGGGTGACGAACTGTTCCAGCAAATCATGGCCATGCCGGAGTATTACATTACCGAGGCCGAGGACGAGATATTCAGAAACAAGACACAGGAAATCATCGATGCCCTGGATGTAGCAGAAAGTAACTATTTCGAAATAATTGAGCTGGGGTCCGGCGACGGCAAGAAATCAAAAAGGCTACTCAGAAAACTGCTGGACAAGGGCCATGATTTTACTTACCAGCCTGTGGATATCTCGAAGAACATCCTCGATCACCTGGAAAAATCTCTAGTTACCGAAATGCCCGATCTGGATATCAATACGACACAGGCGTTGTACGTCGACGCCCTGGCCGGAATGAAAGACACCCCTCACAAAATCATTGTCATGTTTCTGGGGTCCAGTATCGGCAACCTGTCCGATGATGAAGCGACAGATTTTATTTATCAGCTCGGCGCCAATATCAAACCCGGCGACCTGTTACTGCTGGGTGTCGACTTGAAGAAATCCCGCAATATCGTATTGCCCGCCTACAACGACGCCGCCGGGATCACCGCACGTTTCAACCTCAACCTACTGGAGCGCATCAACCGCGAACTGGGCGCCAACTTCGTCCCGGATAACTTCTCACACCGGCCCGAGTACAATGAAAACGAAGGCATCGCCTACAGTTTTCTGGTTTCTACGGCCGAGCAATCTGTCTACATCAAGAGTTTAAAAAAAAGCTTCAGATTCAGTGAAGGCGAGAAAATCCACACGGAGATTTCGAGGAAGTACGACGAGGCTACCCTGAAGCGGATCATCGCCGGGACCGACTTCACCCTCGACAGACGCATAACCGATTCCAACGGCTACTTCGCCGACTACATTCTAAAGCGCCAGTGAATAAGCTCGCCAGAAAGATCGCGATGCCGACTCTGAGTGAAAAGGCAAGTGACTTCTACCAGAGGGAACTGAACAGGCTCTACGGCCTCCATCAGGGCAGGCATGGAGCTTGTCCGCTGCAACGGGTGGCTACGGATTTTGAGCGCCTCAATGCCAGTTTGCCTGACAATTATATTGTCCTGAAACGCTTACTGGACGCCCTATTTGAAGAGCTTGAGGCTACAGCGGCCGTTGTTTATCTGCTTCCGAATATCACCTTGCACGCCGCCATCGACAGGCTGGACCTGCCCAGCAAAGTGCACGCGAAAATCGTTCACCCGCTCAGGTTCGGAATCTCAGCCCTTGAAGCCAGCGGCACCACGCGTATTACCCTGGTGGGTACACGCCACACCATGCAGTCCGACCAGCTGGCCGAGTACTTCGAGGAAAAGCAGATCGAGGTCGATTTTCCCCGCACCGCTGACATCCTGGCCCTGGACGGCCTGCGGCTGGAAGTCTTTGCCAGGGGGTATTCGCAACGCCTGAAAATCGCCATGGAGAAGCTTCTGGCCAGGTACGAGAATACGGTTCTGGCGTGCACCGAACTGTCCGTGCTCAACACGGACGCGTCCTTCACTGATCTCGCCAGGTTGCAGATGGCCGCCGCCATCTCGGCTCTCGACTGAGCCCTCACCCCCGCCGCCAGCGGTGGTAGCGCTCCAGCCAACGCAACAAGCCCTCAGGCTTGTGGGCTTTTTTCCACTCCCCGGCGGCAAACTTGTTGGCCTCTGCCCAGGTGGGATAAGTGTGGATAGTGCCCAGGATTTTGTTGAGCCCCAGCCCGTGACGCATGGCCAGCACAAACTCCGCCAGCAGATCGCTGGCATGGGCGCCCACAATGGTCGCGCCGAGGATCTTGTCCTTGCCCGGTACGGTCAGCACTTTGACAAAACCGGTGGTGCTGCTTTCGGCAATGGCGCGGTCCAGGTCATCCAGGTCGTAGCGGGCCACCTCGTACTGGATGCCCTGTTCCTGGGCCTCCAGTTCGTTGATGCCCACCCGGGCCACTTCCGGGTCCACAAAGGTGGTCCAGGGAATCACTGAGTAATCCACCTTGAAGCGTTTGAACTGCCCAAAGAGCGCGTTTACCGAGGCGAACCAGGCCATGTGTGCTGCGGTGTGGGTAAACTGGTAGGGCCCGGCCACATCGCCAGCGGCGTAGATATTCGGGTAGAGAGTTTCCAGATACTCGTTGGTTTCCACCGTCTTATCGGTGCGAATACCCAGCGCTTCCAGTCCGTAGCCGGTGAGCCGCGCCTGCCGACCCACCGCCACCAATAGCTCATCAAACATCAGACGCTTTTCTTCGCCGTCCTGTTCGACCACCAGGGACTTTTCCCCCTCGTGCAGCTCACAGCGCAGGGCCTTGTGGCCGGTCAAAACATCCACACCATCGGCGCTGAGTGATTCGGTCACCAGCGTGGACACTTCCGGCTCTTCGCGCGCCATGATGCGTCCGCCCATTTCCACCTGACTGACCTGCGAACCCAGGCGGGCGAAACTCTGGGCAAGCTCGCAACCGATGGGGCCACCGCCGAGCACCACCAACCGCTTGGGCGGTTCGTCCCGCTCGGCAAACTGCTCCCATAGCGTATCGCTGGTGACATAGCCGGTTTCGTTCAGGCCCGGCAGTGGCGGCACAAAGGGACTCGCACCGGCGGCAATCACGATGCTGCGGGTGGTCAGGCGCTGGGTGCCGCCGTCATTCAGTGCCACCTCCACGGTCCAGGGGTCGATGATCCTGGCGTAACCCTGGAGCACATCGACGCCCAGGCTGGTGTAGCGTTCCACGCTGTCGTGGGGCTCCACTTTTTTGATCACCTGTTGAATGCGCGCCATCACCGAACGAAAGCTGAATTGCGGTTGGGCGGAGGCCAGACCGTACTGTTCGGCGTTCTGCATCTGGTGCGCCACCTTGGCGCTTTTGATCAGGGCCTTGCTGGGCATACAGCCGTAGTTGAGGCAGTCGCCACCCATTTTGTGGGCTTCCACCAGTGTGACTTTGGCTTTGACCGCCGCCGCAATATAAGCCGACACCAGACCGCCCGCACCGGCACCGATCACCACCAGGTTGCGGTCAAAGTGGCGGGGCTTTTTCCATTGGCGGTAGACGCGGCCGCGGCGCACCAGCCCCACAATCGCCTTGGCGATCCATGGGAAAATGCCAATAAGCACAAAGGAGCCGAGTAGTTGCAAAGAGAACACATCACCAATTCTCTCAATCTGTGCCAATTGGGTGCCGGCGTTGACGTACACAAAGGTCCCGGCGAGCATGCCCACCTGACTGACCCAGTAAAAGGTCCAGGTCTTGAGCCGGGTCATGCCCATGGCCAGATTGATCACAAAGAAGGGGAACAGCGGCACCAGGCGTAGGGTAAACAGGTAAAAGGCGCCGTCTTTGTCCACGCCGCGGTTGACCGCCTTGAGGCGATCGCCAAAGCGGCCTTGCACAAAGTCACGCAATAAAAAACGGGAGACCAGAAACGCCAGGGTCGCGCCAATGGACGATGCAAAAGAGACCAGCAAGAGCCCCTGCCACAAGCCGAACAGTGCGCCGGCAGCGATGGTCATGACCGTGGCGCCGGGCAAACTCAGGCCGGTCACCACCACATAAAAGACAAAGAACAGCGCCGGCACCAACACCGGGTGCGCCGCCAACAATTCGGCAAACTGGTTCTGCCGTGCCCGGAATTCATCCAGGGTGAGGTACTGCTGCAGATCGAAGCCGAAGTAGGCGGCGATCAGCGCGACAATCACACCGACGACCAATAATCGTTTCATGGTCTTTCCTTTAACTGAGCGCGCCGCCGCAGCTGCTGCCCTGTCCGGCGGTACAGCCGTAGCAATGGTCGGCAATATAAATTTCCCGTCCTTCCAGATTCTGGCTCAGCAGATCTTTCAGGTGTTGGGCGTCAGAGCCGATCAGCGGCAATTGCAGCATCTGATTGAAGTCGCAGTCGTGCAGGTTGCCCTGCCAATCGACGCTGACCATGGTGCGGCACATGACGTTGTCCAGGTTGGTGGGCACGTAGGCGTCTTTGAGTACCTGCATATAGTCGGCAAACTGCCCTTTGGAAATCAGCATGCTGCCGAAGCGCTGGATGGGCATATTGACCAGGGTGAACAGCTGGCCGAATTCAATATTGAAGTGTTTTTTCAGCTCGCGCTTGTAGTCCGCTTCCAGCTGTTGTTGATTGGGCGGCAGGCTGGGGCCGAGCGGGTTGTACACCAGGTTGAGGGATAAGCCGCTGTCGGGCATGCCGTAGCCCAGGGCATTGAGCCGTTGCAGGGCGGCGATGCTTTTGTCGAACACGCCTTTGCCCCGCTGCTTGTCCACGTTCTCCGGGGAGTAGCATGGCATGGAGGCAATCACCTCCACTTGCTGTTCGGCGAGAAACTCGGCCACAGTTTCGTAGCCCGGTTCTTCCAGAATGGTCAGGTTACAGCGGTCAATCACATGCACGCCCTGCTTCCGGGCTTCGCGCACCAGGTCGCGAAACCGCCAGTGCATTTCCGGGGCGCCGCCGGTCAGGTCCAGCGTCTGAATGCCCTGAGCCTTGAGTACCTCCATGACCGTCGCCACATTGTCGTCAGTCATCATTTCCTTGCGCGTGGGCCCGGCGTTCACGTGGCAGTGCACACAGGTCTGGTTGCACAGGTAGCCCAGATTCACCTGCAGGGTTTCCAGCCGGCTGCGATGGATCACCGGAAAGTCGGTCGCTTCCAGAAGCGGGAGTGTCGCGTGCATTGGGAGGCTCCTAAATTGTGGTAAGAAGTTACGGCGCCATACGTAAAGGGATCATCACCCGCGGCCGGCCTTTGTTGCAAAAGTCAAGCTTGCCATATAGCGCTCATCAATGCGCTGCTTCCAGCGCCAGGCCCAGCGTCCGCGGGCTGCCAATGGCCCCCAGGAGGCCAGCGCGCGCTGATCCCCCAAGCCTAACAGGTATAGCGACCGGGGTTTGGGACGATAGGGCCGGTAAGCGCCGCCCTGTGCCGCCGCGCGCAGATTGTGGGCCAGCACTTTGCCGCCCATCACCGCATGGACACCGGAGTGTGCCAGGGGTCGGTCCACGCGCTGGCAGATGTCCCCCACCGCAAACACATTAGCATGGGAGAGGCTGCGTTGCTGGGCGTCAACCTGAACATGGTCCTCTTCATCCAGCGCCAGGCGCGACAGACTGAGCCAACAGGGCGGGCGACGCCCGGTGGCCAAAATAATACCGTCGGCAGGCAGTGACTCACCCGTGGGCAGCAACACCCCCGACTCGGTGCCGGCGGCGGGGCCGCGCACCAGCGCGATCTTGCGCGCACGCAACTCGCGCTCCAGGGCGCGGACCGCCATCCCGCCATGACCGGGCAACAAGCCCTGCGCCGAGGTGATCAGGCTCACCGCAACACCGGAGCCCAACGAGCACAACCGATGCTGGGCCGCCAGGGCCAGTTCCACCCCGGCGGCACCGGCGCCTACCACCCGCAAGCGGAAAGCGCGCTCGCGCTCTGCCTGTGCCAACAGGGTCTGCCAACGCTCGGCAAACTCCGCCAAAGGCCGCACCGGCAGCAACAACGGCTCGGCGGCCTCAAACCAGGAGACGTCGGTCTCGCCGCCGACATTGAGTGAAAGCCAGTCGTATTCAATAGGCGGAATTCCCGGGCAGGCTACACAGTCCCGATCGGCATCCATGCCCGCCACCGGCTGCTCCAACAGCTCGACGCCTGCGGCCCGCACCAGCGGCAGCAGGTCAATCCGGCACTGGGCCAGATCGTAATGTCCGGCCATCCAGCCGGGCACCCGGCCCGAGTAGGTCACATAGCGGGAAGGATTGATCAGCACAATGTGGGCATCCGCCAGAGGCCGCTCGGCCAGTGCCTTGAGCACCTCCAGGTGGGCGTGGCCGGCCCCGGCCAGAACAATGCGTTGCGCCACAATCGCTCCTCAGCTTCGCCAATCAGACACAATGAAAACCGGCTCGGGCGCTCGGCCCGGCCGGTACTACTGAGGATAGTCGCCCGAAGGCACAATTTCTTACAGGAAAAACGTCAGGAAGAGTGGGCACCGTTACCCAGCATCGACTCCAGCCGGTTGAGGTACTGCGCAAAGGCTTCCCTGCCCTTGGCGCTGAGCGCGATTTCGGTCACCGGCTTGCGGCCTTCAAAGCGCTTCTCCACGTCGATGTAGCCGTTGTCCTCAAGCTTGCGCAAATGCGTGCTCAGGTTGCCGTCGGTGGTTTTGACCCGGTCGCGGATAAAAGTGAAATCCGCGCTATCCAGCCCCGCGAGCACCGCCATAACGGCCAGGCGGATGCGCGAGTGGATCAGGTCGTCCAGTTGGTTGTGATCAAACTCGGACACCCTACACCTCGCTCGCGGCCTGTGCTCGCTGTTGTTTGATCAGGACCAGGCCGGGCACCACGTAGAACAACAGCAACAACCCGCCCATTAACAGGCTGACGTAGTCTCCGGGCCACGCAAACATCGCAAACGCCCCCAACCACCAGGCGAGTGCCATATTGCGCAGCCAAGGCATACCCGCGAGCACACCGGTAATAAAGATACCGGTCCCCAACAGACTGGAGAAAATCCCCGGCATGTGCTCGCCGGGCAGCGTATTGAAGCCCAGGTGCGCGACGATAAAGATCATCTGGGTCACGAACAGACCCATCCAGACGGTACCGACCAGCCGGCCTGCGCGACTGTTCACCGGGCGGCGGAAATCCCGCCACATCATCAGGATATTGCCCACGGCACCCAGCCCCAGACAAGTCCCCCAGGTCAACATCGGCTGGTAGGGCAACACACCTATTACCTGTAACCAGGTGGCCACCAACCCGACGCCCACCACCAGGCCCCAGAGCACAAAATAACCCCCACTGATGCCCGCCGCCTGACGGGTATCAGCCATTATTTCCCGAATAAATGCGAGATCTTCACTCGCGTTTGCATGAGTGTCCATTGCCGCCTCCCCTCTGTGGAGTAAAGTGCCTTGAATTAACTTTGTTTTTCAAAGTAGTTTTATATTTATACCACTTTGACAATAAAGTCAAGCCTTCACTCAGCCAGTTGCGCCTCCGAAGGTTGCATCTGAAACACACATCCGCCATTGGTCACCAGGGCGTAGGCGCCCTGAAGCGGCACGAAAGGCTGTTCGGGATCGAGGATGCGCGCGCCCTCACAGGTCAGACGCTGGAGGCGGCCAAAGTGTACCCATTGATCATCACGCCAGCGCCACACCTGGCCGTCAAGCCAGTGCCGCTCGACGGAGGCCACAACCCGATGCGGATCACCGGCGTAGTCCAGATCCCCCACCACACAGGGGTGCTCTCCCGACAGGCAGCCGCGGACCACCGGAAGATCCACATCCAACGCTGCGAGAAAGCTATCACTCACCACCGTTCCGGGCAGAATATGAACCCGCTCGCGACGCTGCTCGACACCGCTAACAGCCTCTGGCTCAATACGCTGCCAGCGGGTTCTGGCCGCCAGACCGGCCTCAATGCGCGCCAGCAGATCCGGCTCTGCTACGACCCAGTCCTCCTCCTGTAACTGCTGCAAGGCCCTGACGCCGTAGCTGCCCAGATTAAAGCGCAGGTAGAGCACATCGAAGTCGTCCACCGCCGTGGCGCCACGTTCCAGGCGCGTCACCTGACTCTGGGCAGACAGTTTATGGAAGTCCAGCGACGGGGTATTGACCAACACCAATACCAGCGCCAAACCGCCCCCAAGCCAGGTGTTCCAACGGTGCAGATGCTGCGCTGGCAAACCCCGTTTCCAGACAATCAGGACCGCATAACCGACGCTGAACAGCGCGGTGAACAGCGCCACCAACAAACCCCACAGGCGACCCAAAGTCAGACCGTACTGGTCGATACGCAACCCCAGGGACCAAAGCGCCAACACCAGAGTGACGGGTAGCACAATCATCGCCACCATCAGTAAACGGCGCAGCCAGGGCGATTCCCCGAAGGGCTGCATGTCATCCGCCATGGCCGCATTGGCAAAGTACAAGAGCACCACGGCCAGCCAGAGCATAAGCGCGGCGGCGTAGCCGGTTTCCCATAAAAGCTGAATGCCGGTAAACGGCAACACGGCCAAGAACAGAATCAGAATTACCCCAATCAACGGCAGCAGCGCCCGGGTCAGCGCTTCGCACAGACGCCGCACAGTGGCGACCATGCCCTCACGAGCGCGAATCAGTCCCAGGCCCCAACCCACCACCAGCCCGCTCACCGGGTAAATAAACACCGGGTCACTGAACAGGGTTTTAAAAAAATCGACCTCAAGCACACTGAACAACATTGCCCAGAGCAATAGCAGCAACCAGAACACCAGCAAAAATAGCCCGAGGAATTTCAGTGTCAGCGCATTGCGCCAGGAATTTTCCAGTAATCCGGCATAGTCCAACCGCCCCTGCTCGCGCCAGGTGCGAAAGAAAAACCCCAGAATAAACAGCGCGATCGGCATGCCGTAGCCCAGGGCACCCAGTCCGCCAAAATAGCGATAGTCGGTATCCGCCAACGACGGCTCGCTCAGCCAGCCGTGATGCCAGCCCACCCAGAAGAGCACCGGCGCCAACACCAGTGCGGCAACGGCATTGGCCCGGTCACGCCACTCCACCGCGCCCACGTACAGAAACAGCGGCAAGCCAATAGCGACGGTATAGCCGGCAAACAACCAGGACGTGTGGGTCGAGGGCCACACTTCATGCTCAATGGCCTTGTGCAGCAACAGCAAAACCAGGGATTGAACGACGGCGAGCACCATAAAGGCCAACCGGTTTTCACGGGAAAGATCATTCATAGTCAGTTCTCAGTCATTATTCTTCATTTTCCGGCCCAGGGACAACTTCATAAAAAACCCAAAAGCGAGTCCAGCAAGAAGGCAGATAAACGCCTGAATAGCGAACAACTCAAACGAAAGCGTACCGGTTAAATACATTCCTGGCAGGGAAAAGAACACGAACATAAGGGCGCCGAACGAAAGTCCCATCTTCAGCCAACTTGTAGACTTCGCTTCGGGAAAACGGCTGTGTGACGCCTTATCGAGACGCGTCAGTTCCTTCTTTACCCACCAGCGCTCGCCAAACAGCTTGAACCAGATCCACAACGGAAAGGTCAAGGCCAAAAAAACGAGACTTGTGAGATTCCACAGGCAAGGAATTTTGCCATGGCAGTCCGGGCAGACAAGACCAAACCAGTGCCCAAACGCATTGTCTCCGGACCACAGCCGAGCATCATGAATCGCATGACAATGCGGGCATGGCACATACTGGCGCTCCATCAAGGGCGCCTTACTGGTCTTGTCGATCAACGTGATTTTGGGAATCCGCTGTCCCAAAATCACCTCGTTGAATGCCAAACCTGGGTTCAGAACCCAATGAATCAGCAAGGGTGAGGGAAACTTAAAGACTTTGTATTTCGCGGTATCGTACTCCATGTCGCCTATTCTCCTTCATGGCAGTTCTCACTAGGGGGGGGTGCGCTGGGACGGATCGCTTCGTTGAAATATCGACGTCCTGTCTCAGTTATTTAGGCATCGACTATAGAGAACTTCTCTGAAAATGCAAGAGGTTCAAAACGCGGAGTTTTATCGCTTATGGGCTTTGCGGATCTGGGCTACACTGAAGATCTATGGGCCCGAAAAGAGGACGCAAAGCGTGACCGCCAAGACCGCCATCAATGCATTTAGAGGTCGGTTGCAAACCGTGGGGGAGGAAGTTGCCAATACCGCCAGCCATGCCGCAGGCCTGATTTCAGCCATTGCCGCTACACCCTTTTTGGTGGTTCGGGCGGTGCGCTTGGGCGACCCGGCTTTTGTGGTGGGCGTCAGTATTTTCTGCGCCACCATGATTGTGTTGTATTTGGCGTCGTCGGTTTACCACATGTTGCCCCAGGGGCGAGCCAAGCGGGTGTGCAAAGATATCGACCACTCCGCCATCTACCTGCTCATTGCGGGCACCTATACCCCCTTTACCCTGGGCGCGCTGAGTGGCCCCTGGGGCTGGACGCTGTTTGGGATTATCTGGGCAGTAGCGGCTTTCGGGGTGGTGATGAAAAGCCTGAGAAGGCTGCACCATCCCGTCCTGTCGGTGGGGCTCTATCTGGTTATGGGCTGGATGATCCTGGTTGCCCTACACCCGCTCACCCGGGAGGTCGAAACGGCAGGTCTGGTTTGGCTGGCAGCCGGTGGCGCCGCCTATACCCTCGGTATCGTGTTTTATGCGCTCGACAGCCGCGTCAAGTTTGCCCATTTTGTGTGGCATTTATTCGTACTGACCGGCACCCTGTGTCACTTCGTCGCGATTTTCAGTTACGCCCACGGCGTGACTGCGCCTTAGGTATGAGCATCCTTGTCTGTAGACCTGAGCATGGCACGAATACGGTCAATGTGGACTTGAGAATCTTTAGCCCTTTGCGAGGTCGATGAAGGCGTTTTCTTACTTTCATTGTGACTCATAGTGACAAGCAGATTTTGACGCTCTTCAAACATTCTCAACGCCACCCAGAGGGTTTCTTCTATCTTTACCGTTTGTTGTGTAAGCAGCGCCGAGGCGCTAAACGCATGGCCGGTGTGACAGCGGTACCTCAGGATTTCCCCTTCCGTCACCTTCCATAGCACACCACCACAATCCGGACAGTTGAACGGCACCTGCTCGCCAAGCGCCTCGACAGATGACAGATCGCTCAGAACCCGCTGCGCGATCCTTGCCTCGATCACGATATCCTCCGGCGCTGGCGCTCTTTCCGGCAACTCTCTCTTCAGCAGGTCGGAAAGCAACATCCCCATTCCCGCCAGCGGCACACAATAGTCAGCGCCCACATTCGCGATGACCGATTGCGGCATGTCCGGGTAGGACGCATCTTCAGGATCCTGGGCAATACAGACACCCCCGCATCGCTTGATCGCCATCATGCCACTGGTACCATCGTCCAGGTAGCCGGTCAGGATAATTCCGATTACCCGGTTGCCGTAGGCCACAGCAGCGGTGCGAAACAAGGGGTCAATCGCGGGCCGGGAGCGGTTTTCCCTGGCGCCCTTGGTCACCAGAATTTTTCCTTCGGCAATCAGCATATGTTGATCTGATGGCGCCAGATAGATATGTCCCGGCTCAAACACCTGTTCGTTGCGAGCATGTACGCAGGTAAGACTGCCGCTCTCATTCAGAACCTTCACAAGCGCCTCACCGGTGGTGTTCGCACCCATGTGGTTGACAATAAAAACGGGTGCGGGAAAGTCCTTCGGAAACTGGGCCACCAACGTTTTTAAAGCCGCCATGCCACCAGCGGAAGCTCCGATAACAACAAGCATTGAATTTCCGCTTTGATTCATTGTCACCTCCATCGGCCTAGTGACCATCAGTATAGCCCCCCGAATTCCTCAGTGACAGGGATTCAGTCGTGGCGATCAATACCGGCTTTAATTTCCTCATTGAGTGCGCCAACGAACAGAACGGATAGCCCCGATAATCTACTCTTAAGTGGGATGAGGCGAAGGATCAGCCTGGACAGGATGTTACATCGCGCGCGCCGCAGGGACGCTGGCGCACATCCAATTTCATACTTGTGGGCAGGAGAAGAGACTGATGAACAGCATCATCTATATCGTCGGCTTAATCGTGATCGTTCTGGCGATCCTTTCTTTTATTGGTCTTCGTTAGACCTCACCCTAAAGATCGCAGCCTTGATCTACAGCGGTGCTTTTTCTCTTCCTGGAATTTACTGTAAGGCAGGATCGGGATGGGGCTTGATGTTGAAGGAGATGGCAACCCGATCGTCGTCCGTCTGATTCGGCCGCACCGAGTGTTCGAACCAACCGGGAAAGATGACCATCAGCCCTTCTTCCGGCGGCAGGCAGCAGATCTCGGATTGCGAAGAGCGGTAGAAAGAACGAGAGTAGGTGCGCGCCAGTATCGGATCCCGGAAGCAGATACTACCGGCCTTCTGATTGTCGTCGGGCACTTTGGCGTAGTAGACCCCGCTGAACCAAGCGTTGGGGTGATTGTGGACACTGTTGGCATGGCCGCGGTTATTGATTACCGACCACATGCCGACGATATAGCTCTCATCGATCGGGCCTCCCGGATACCACTTGCCATCAAGGATCTGTGCATTGACCGTTGAGACAATGTGCGCCCTGAGCTGCTCGAAACCCGGGGTCCTGGCGATATCGTAGGTACGGAAACCGCCAAGATTTGACAGCCCCACCTTGTCGCCCCGACCGCTACTGATTTCTTCGTCACGAATCCGGTAGACCATTTTACACAGGTGGTCATTGTCTACCTGAGTGGTTTTGAAAATGAAAACCGGAATTGGGAACAATTCCATGAGATGCATTTTATCATTCATGGGAAAACCTTTAACCGCGAGCGCCTCTGGACAACCTCAGTATGAACACTCAACAACCGTTTGTGACTGAGTCCCCAGCCCCTCGACAGACAGCTCAACCTTATCACCGGCCTGCAAATACACCGGCGGTGCCTGGCCCAGGCCCACGCCCGGCGGGGTACCGGTAGAGATGATATCCCCCGGCTGCAAACTCATAAACTGACTTAAATAGGAAACCAGATGCGCGGGACCAAAGACCATATTACGGGTACTGGAATTTTGCCAGGTCTTGTCGTTGACCTTCAGCCACAATGACAGCGCAAGCGGGTCTTTTACCTCATCGCGGGTTACCAAATAAGGACCGATAGGGCCAAAGGTATCGCACCCCTTCCCTTTATCCCACTGGCCGCCGCGCTCCAACTGGAAGCTGCGTTCGGAGACATCGTGTACCACACAGTAACCGGCGATATACTTCTCGGCGTCCTGTTCGCTGACGTATCTGGCCTCCTGCCCAATCACAATACCCAGTTCCACTTCCCAGTCGAGCTTTTCTGATCCGCGCGGTTTGATAATGGCATCGTTGGGGCCGCAAATGGCACTGGTGGCTTTCATAAACACAACCGGCTCTTTGGGCACGTCTGCGCCGGTTTCTTCGCAATGGTCCACATAGTTGAGGCCGATGCAGATAAATTTACCCACATGCCCAACACAGGGGCCGATACGCTCACTGGCGTCGATGAGGGGCAGCGTTGACATATCGCAGTCACGAATTCTTTTGAGCCCCATATCCGTCAGGATATCACCGGAAATATCATCCACCAACGATGACAGGTCGCGAATAGCCCCCGCCTCATCGACAATCCCCGGACGCTCGGCGCCAGGTTGACCCACGCGTACTAATTTCATAGTCAATCCTTAAGTTCAATGAACACTAATTACTCCAGCCACCGTCAATCACATTGATGGTGCCGGTGGTAAAGGCACTGTCGTCCGAGGCGAGATACAGGGCCAGGCGTGCAATTTCTTCCGCGCTCCCCATACGCCCCATGGGTTGACGCGCCACAAACGCCTTGTAAGCGGCGTCAAAATCGCCGGTGTCATACAGGCGCTGCTCCAACGAGGGCGTGCGAACCGTGCCCGGGCAAATCGCGTTGACGCGAACACCATCACCGATAAAGTCGGCCGCCACAGCCTTGGTCAAGCCGATGACCGCCGCCTTGGTCATTCCGTAGGCGCAGCGATTGGGCGCACCTTTGATGGAGCTGGCCACTGACGACATATTAACAATAGAACCACCACCATTGGCAACCATTGCCGGTAAAAAAGCACGGATGGTGCGGTACATCGAGTTGATATTGATATCAATGGAGCGCTGCCACTCCTCCTCGCTGCAATCAAGAATAGTGCCCGAGTGTACATAACCGGCGCAATTAAACAGAATGTCTACCGCCCCGACCTCTTCGGCCAACTGATTGACGGCCTGCCTGTCGGTCACATCCAGAACGGCCGTTTCACACGCCAGATCTTTAAGTGCCTTCGCATTGATGTCGGTGGCGATAACCCGGGCACCTTCGGCAATAAAGAGCTCGGCAGTTGCACGGCCAATACCCTGGCCAGCAGCGGTCACAAAAGCGGTTTTATGGTTGAGTCTGGACATAGATCACGCTTGCCTCACAGGTAAACAGCCGGGCCCTATCGGCTCGAACGATTTATAAGTAAGAACGAATTCCTGGTGGCCCAGGTTTTCTGACACGCTGCGCGCACCTGAGGCCACGGCCAGCACCTGAGCATAAATTTCATCGCCCACCTCGTCGAGGGTTGCCTCACCGGTGAGAATTCTCCCCGCGTTGACATCCATATCGTCACTCAAACGCTGATAGGTTTCCGGGTTGGCGCAGACTTTTATCACTGGCGAAACCGCTGAACCTACCACCGAGCCACGCCCGGTGGTAAACAGCACCACATGGCAACCGGAGGCAATCATCTCCACAATCTCGGCATTGTCAGAAATATTGGGAAAGCCAAAACGCGGCTCGCCATCGGGCACCACATCCAGCAGATACAAGCCACCGCGGGGCGGCACATCGCCGGGTTTTATCAGGCCGCTGATCGGCGACGCGCCGGATTTGGAATAAGCCCCCATGGATTTTTCTTCGAGCGTGGTCAGACCGCCATCGGCATTGCCCGGTGCAAAACTGCCAAAACCCATGATCCGGTAGTAATTTTCGGCCTTGGCCACGCACGCCTGAATCAATTCGCCCAGTTCCGGCGTTACCGCACGCTCGGCCATGATATTTTCACAGCCGATCAGCTCGCCGGTTTCTTCAAACATGCAGGCGACATTCGCGGCCACCAACCGATCAAAGCAGCGGCCCACCGCCGGGTTGGCAGTAATGCCACTGGTGCCGTCGCTGCCGCCACAGATGGTGCCCACAACCAACTCCTCCAGCGCCATCGCCACCGGTTGCTGCTTATCCAGCACCGTCTTCATGGCGCCGACTTTCTGGATACCCGCAGCGATGGTGGCCGCGGTGCCGCCGGTCTGCTGGATGACCAACAACTCCGCCGGGCGGCCACTGTCCGCAACCACGGCCAGCAGGCTGTCCCGGTCCATACTCTCGCAGCCGAGCGATACCAGCAACACCGCGCCGACGTTGGGGTGTGTACACACCGCGCGCATCATGTCGCTGGCATAGTCGTTCGGGTAGCAACCGGGGAAGCCAATCAGATGAACATCCAGATCGTCAAAATGATTCACAATGCGGCGGCTGACGTGGTGAGCACATTCCACCAGATAGGCCACTACCACGACATTGCGAATCCCCTTGCGGCCATCGCTACGCGGGTAACCTTTAAGTGCAGAGGCTGGTTCCGACACGGTTATCGCTCCTGTTCGCTGTGATGAGCGCTGCCTTTGTTGCGCACGTGGCTCGGCAGGTAATCGCTTTGCATATTGTGACTGTGCACCCATTCGCCCTTGTGCGCGGCCGCTGTGAGCGATCCGATGGGCGCGCCGTATTTGATGATTTTCTCGCCCGCGCTTATCGGCTGCCGAGCCAGCTTATGGCCCACCGCAATACCCTGCGCGATGACACAAGGTTCACCGTCAATAGTGACCTCCGCGCCGGCTGACAACGAAGCTACCGCGACCAGCACATTGTCCTCGGGGTGCAGCAAAATCAGTGAGCGCGTCGCGGCCGTTTTTTCACCGGTGTTTGACATAAGCGGCTGTTTATCATTATCAGAGTCGCACCGGTAAGGGTGCGATGGTTTCAATTAAGCCCTGCTCTTGCAGCGCCTGCCAAAATGCAGAGGGAATAGGTGTCTGCAACCACCGTCTGGCGTGCGCCAACTCGTCGGCGCTGGCGAAACCAGCAATGACCGACACCACCGCCGGGTGCGCCAACGGAAACTGTAACGCCGCCGCTGGCAGGGGCACACTAAAGCTGTCGCACACGGTTTCAATGGCGCGCACACGATCAATCACAGCCGCAGGGGCAGGTTCGTAGTCATAGTAAAAGGGACCATCGCCCTTGACGCCGCGGGCCAGAATACCTGAGTTGTAAGGGCCGCCCACCACCACAGACACGCCGGCACGCTGGCAGTGTGGCAACAACCGATGACAGGCGCCCTGCTCCAGCAAGGTATAGCGACCCGCCAACAGCAACACATCCAACTGCAGCTCATTGAGGGCGCGTTCGCACACGGCGGTTTCGTTCACACCAAGGCCAATGGCGTCGATGGCGCCCGTGCGCTTGAGTTCCAGCAGCGCGCGATAACCGCCCTCGCAAAACTGCTGCCAGTAGAATTCATGGTCACCGGCGTGGGTCAACTCACCCAGGTCGTGCGTATAGAGAATGTTAATGCGCCGCCCGAGGCGGGCCCGGCTCTCCTCATGGGAGCGCATCACCCCGTCGTAGCTGTAATCAAACACGGGGGTTAAGTCGGGGGCGTCGGCAAAACCAAAACGCAGCGCCGCCCGCTCGTGGGCACCGATGGGCTCAAGACGCCGCCCCACCTTGGAGGAGACAATCACCGGGCCATCACCCAGCGCCGCACCGAGACGCTGCTCACTGAGACCAAAGCCGTAGTGCGGGGCTGTATCAAAATAGGTAATGCCCGCTGCCACGGCGGCTTCAATCGCGGCGGTGGCCTCCCCATCGCTCAGGGCACGGTAAAGATTCCCCACGGGCGCCGCCCCAAACCCGAGTGCGGGCAGGCGCGCAAGCAGCGGATGACTCGGCGGTGTGTCTAAGGGCATAACACTGTCACAATCATTTTATAATTAAAAATATAATTAGTAGTAAAAACCAAATTCAGGAGCGCGTCAAGCCTTCAAAAAAATGCCCGCCAGAGGCGGGCAAGGATCAGCAGGATTCGACACCACTCAATGGGTACTCTGAACGCTCAGTTCGGCGGATATTTTGCGTGTTGCCGCGAGCAGGTGTTCCAATGCCTCCTCCATCGAGCAGCCGTGAAGATGGTGGCTGACAAAGGGCACCGTGAGTGTGGCCAGCGCGCCATTGGCACCGATGATGGGAACCGACAGGTCCGTCACGCCCTGAGTAAAGTCGCTGGGCTTCTGCACATACCCGCGGTGCTCAACCTCTTCTGCGCGTGCGACAAAGTCCTCGATATCAGCTTCACTCACCCCCGAGGCGCGCAGCTTATCCAGCATAAGCTGGCGCTGCCCCGCATCCCGGTGGGCAAACAGATTCAGCCCCGAGGCGGAGGCAATGATGGGTTTTCTATGGCCTATGCGGACTGAAAACCCCACATCGCCGGGGCTCTCCATCCGCGCGATCACAACAATCTGATCGCCCGAGGCCACCACCAGATGGCAGGACTGACCGATACGTTGGGTCAACGCCGACATCACCGGCAGGGCAATCTCCAGCATGGTCTTGGTGGGTCCGCGAGACATACCCAGAGTAAACAGCTTGTTGCTCAGGGTATAACCGTCGCGCTCGTCCTCAACGGGCTCGATATAGCCCCGGTACTCCAGCGCCAGTACCATGCGAAACAACTCGCTTACCGAGCGCCCGAGGCGACTGGCAATCTGGGAGGTGGTCAGTGGCTCGCGCGCCTCGGCCAGCAACTCCAGGATATCCAGTCCCTTTTCCAGAGCGGGCGCCTTGTATTTACGCGTATCCTCTTCGCCCTCGGCCTTCTTGACGGTTTCATTCATACCCAATTACTCATATTCATTCGATGTCTCAGTGGCGCCATTTTACCTGTGAAAACAAACCATGGCGAAGGTCAATGATTGACCACCCGGTACGCCCGCTCGGCTGCATGACAGAATACATCCGCGACCTGCAGTGGGCAGATCTCTTCCACCGCCTGCCAACAGTAAGACAACCAGCGGCTGTAGTCTCCCGCCAGATTCAGCACCGGCCAGTCACTCCCCCACAGCACCCGCTCCGGCCCAAAAGCCCCCAGCAGGTGACGGATATACGGCAGCATTGACTCCCAGGGTTGATCGGGAGACATTTCGGTCGCCAGCCCCGAGAGCTTGCAGTACACATTGGGGCAAGCGGCAAGCTCCGCCAGTGGCCGCTCCCAGCTTTCACCTTCGCGGCGGGCAATATCCGGCTTGGCGGCGTGATCCAGTACAATACGCAGGTCCGGCTGCCGAGCCGCCAGCGTGTGGATAAACGGCAGATGGCGGCTGTACACCAACGCATCCAGCACCAGCCCGTGCTCGGCCATGGTCGCCAATGCCTCGGGCCGAGCGGCGGTCAGTATCCAGTCGTCCGCATCCAGGCCCTGCAACATGGGCCGCAGCCCCACCAGTTTTGGGTCCCGGGCCAATCGCGCAATGTCGGCAACTGCGCTTTCAGCCGATAAATCGACCCAACCCACAACCCCCAGAATATGCCGATGCTGTCGAGCCAGATCCAGCAGAAAATGGGTGTCCTCAAGCGCCGGCTGAGACTGCACCAGGATTGAGCCGGTAACGGCAGAGCCCTCAGCCTCGGCCAAAAAATCGGCCGGCATAAAATCCCGATAGATGGCCTCAAGCTCCGGCGTGGGCCACTGGCAGGCGTGCTTGCCCAACTGCCAACAATGCTGATGGGCGTCGAGAATGGCCACGCTCATACGCTCCCCGTGCGGCGAGAGCGCAGGCTGGCGCGGGCGAAAAAGGCTATCACCACAAAGCACACCATAGGCACCAGCACCGCAATATTGATACGGCTGAGATCCGACACCAGCCCCATCATGGCGGTCACGACCGCACCGCCAATAATGGCCATAATCAAAAACGCCGAGCCGGACTTGGCCAACGGCCCCAGGCCCTTGATCCCCAGCGCAAAAATCGTCGGGAACATCAGCGACATAAAGAAGCTGGTCGACACCAGGGCCAGCATCCCGACCATGTTGGGCAGGGCCACCGCCACCAAACACAAGCCCACGTTAGCGAGGGCGTATACCAGCATCAGGCGCGCCGGCTCGACTTTGCTCATCAACGCCGTGGCAATAAAGCGCCCCACCATAAAGGCCACCAGAGACCAGAACAGGTAGTTGGCCAGATCCCTGTCGGGGGTGCCCGCCGGCAATGCACTCTGGCCATAACGGATCATATAGCTCCAGATACACACCTGGGCACCCACGTAGACAAACTGGGCGATCACGGCAAACATGTAATAGCGCCGCTTCATCAATACCTTGAAGTCCGCCAGACGAAAACTGTGCTCGGTATCCTCATGGCCACTGGCCACGGCGGGAAATTTCACCAGAAACACTGCCAGGGTCCAGAACAGCACAATCACCGCAATGGCCAGATAGGGCCCCATCACCGCCTGCACCTCGGCCGTGTAATACGCAGCCTGCTCCACCTCCGTCATCAGGGCGAACTGCTCGGGCACATGTTCCTCCCCCGAGAGAATGAACTCTCGCCCAATCAGCACACCGGAGATGGCGCCAAAGGAGTTGAAAGACTGGGCAAAATTGAGGCGCCGTTCGGCGGTCTCGGGGCTGCCCATCGCCACAATCAGCGGGTTGGCGGAGGTTTCCAGAAAGGCGAGACCGCTGGCAATCACAAACAGCGCCAGCAAAAAATACACATACTGCTCGGCCATCGCAGCGGGGTAGAACAGAAAGGCGCCCGTACCGTAGAGCAGCAGCCCCACAATCACCGCCGCCTTGTAGCCAAAGCGCTTCATGGCGAGGGCGGCCGGAATTGCCAGCAGGAAATAACCCATGTAAAACGCCGATTGCACCAGCCCCGAGGCAAAGTCGGTCAGGTCAAAGGCTCGCCGGAACTGGGGAATCAGGATATCGTTGAGATTATTGGCGACGCCCCACATAAAAAACAGGCTGACAATCAAAAACAGGGGCAGCCAGAGCGTCAGCGCTTTTGAAGACGTCGTAGTGGTCATAAAGCCTCACAGATTTTCGGGCACAGCAAGTGCCCCATTTATTATTCGTCTCTGTATACCACAGCTTGGGTTTACATGTAAAATCCAGTTTATATGTAAACCAGGTTCCGCCTCCGCCCGGAGACGCTTGTTCGCTTTTCGCTTTCTCCAAGTACAGTAGGCGCCAAGCGTTACGCCCAGGCAATCATACATCCAGATGAGCGGTATATCGCTGCGGTTTTGATCGATGAACGAGAAGGTCTGCCTACCAGGCGAGGGGTGGAAAAGCCGCCTTTATGCCTGGCTGGACTCCGGATGGCAACTACTGGTATATTCATAAAGATCGCACTGAGGCCAGGCCCCCTCTCCTAGCTGGCCAGACTACTTAGCACCATCAACGGGCGGGAAATCGGGAAGTGCGCTTTCCACGGTTTAGGATACTAAGCTTCATCCACAGTTAGAAGCTCGGCTGATAGTAATGACCACCCCGATTTTCAATCTGAATGATATCGTACTGATACTGACCATTGTCTTTAGTCTGGCACTGGCGCTATTCCAGCCCATCATCCCGGGCAACACCAAAGTGACCAAAGCGATGCTGGCGGTGTTCTTCATCAGCCTCTGCCTGAGCAATACCGGGGTCATGCTTATCTGGAATGAGTACATCGACCTGTCGCCGACGGTACTGGCCGCGATCCCCTACTTTTATGCCACGGCCTTGCTGATCAAAGGGCCGGCACTCAACCTTTACGTTCGCAGCATTACCGAGAACGGGTTCAAACTTCGACCCTCGCATGCCACCTGCCTACTACCGATCCCCGTCGTGCTCTCAGTCATTGCCGCATTTCAGATCGATACTGACGATATGCGCATGAGCACTTTCGCAATGGACCGAAACCTGCTCATTGCGGTTGACTTTGTTTGGTACGCGATCAAGATTGTGCCACTGGCTTACTTTATCGCAGCCACGGTCAGAGCCTTTCGTTATCATCAGCGCTTGAAGCAGCAGCAGTCGGACTGGGACCACGTCGCCATGAACTGGCTGTATTTTTTGACCATCGGCTTTGTAGTGACGGGCGTCTGGACCATCGCTGTAAGCATTCTAGGCTACTTGTACCGCCTTCCTCTGGGAATCACGGACAACTATTTCAGCTTCATTCTGCTGATGGCATTGTTCTACTACAGCATTTCCCACGCCCAGAAGCTGGTACCCGCTCACGAAGAAACCGACACCAAGCCAGCGGAAGAGAAGCCGTTGGACACTATTATCGCCAAGATTTATCAGGGCATAGAAAGTGAGAAGCTCTACCTCAATCATGCACTCAATATTGAGCAGTTTGCGGGACACGTCGGCCTGGGCCCGAGAGAGGTGTCTTACGCCATTAACAAATCGTTTGGCACAAACTTCTTTGAGTTCATCAATTATTATCGGGTGGAAGAAGCCAAGCGTCTGCTCGCCAGTAAAGCGCATCAACAGCTGACCATTATGGATATTTTGCTCGAGGCGGGCTTTAACAGTAAATCGTCATTTCAACGCTTCTTCAAGCGCCTGACCGGCATGTCTCCCACCGAATTCAGGACTCTGCCTGACGAGCATCAACAAGTGCTTATTGCGGGGGACAAGAACACACCCCCCTTATAAACCCCTGACTAGAGCAATCCCGCCTCGGCCAGAATCGTTTTTGCGGGGCCAAGATGGGCATCGTAGCGCTGCCACTGCCCTACCGATGACTGAGAAATGGGCCGCCTGACCTGAACAGAACTGGCGGTCGCCACCGGGTTGGTATTGTGCTCTATTCGCACGCATTCCGGCTGCCAGTCCAGTTCCAGAAATTCCATCAATGCCCGGGATTCGACTTCAGGGTTGGCGACCAACTGCTCATAGTCCACGCGGTAAAAGTTCTCGGGTATAACCCCTTCCCACAAACGCACCAGTTCTTTGAATCCAACACAGTAGCGGGCGCAGTCCTCCAAATCGAGAGAATACCCATAGGTCAAATCGTGAAAGCTGAACAGCTGTCGAAAGTTGCTGACCAAAGTATCGAGGGGGTCGCGATCCAGGCAGACGATTTTGGCTTTGGGTAGCGCCTGGGCTATAAAGCCGGCGTTCAGAACGTTCAGGGGCAACTTGTCCACCAACAACTCCCGATCCCCTTGTAGGTGGCGAGTACTATCGACATAGGCCCGGCCCAACGCGTGGACATCAAGCTGAGTGGCCGCCGCGATGAGCGACGGGTCAAGCAAGGATTCCACTCGACTGCCCAGCAGCTGTTTGATCAACAGCCCAACATTAGGCAATTCACCCGCCGTGGCCACCCGAGTATGATTGGAGATGATCCGCTCTACCAGCGTGGTGCCCGAGCGAGGCATCCCGACCACAAACACCGGGCCCCTCGCGCTATAGCCACGCGCGCGGCCCAACCCTTGCGCAAACTGGGTTTGCAGAGCCGAGAACATGGCTTGATCCTGCTCGAAGTGATACCCCAGCTGCGCCCGTTTGGACCGTTTGCCTTCTCTCAGAGCGGAAAAAGATTCATCAAACTGTCCCAGAGCCTCAAGCTCCTTGGACAACGCATGGGACAGGTGCAGCACCTCATCGACGCGGTCAGCCTGAGCGATCAAGGACTGCAAGCGAGCGACATGGTTGTCCGCCTGAGTAACGCCCCCCAAGCTGGTCAGAGCCGCGTGGGCCTTGGCGTAATCGGGCTTGAGCGCGATGGCTTTTTCGTAAGCCTCTCGGGCTTTCTCAAAGTCGCCGCAAAATTTCAGGGTGGAGCCGAGGTTGAAATAGACCGCCGGATTGTTCTGCTCCAGCGTGGTGGCTTTCTCAAAAAAGACCGACGCCTCCCGATACATACCCAACCGGTTGTAAACCACACCCAGAGTATCGTAGGTCGACGCATTGTGGGGGCTCATGGTTTCCAGGCGTTGGGCCAGCGTCAGAGCATTCGAGAAGTCACCCTTAAGCGCATAGGCCCGCGCCAGGAACACGCCGTACTCAACGTTCTCTGGCTCCAGGCGCAAGGCGCTGGTCAGCATTTTGATTTCCTGATCGTAGTTTCGAAAGTCATGGGCGATGCGCGCCAATAGAAAGTAGGCGTAGCTCTGCCCGGCATCAAGACTCAGCAACTGCGTCAAACCGTTGTACGCGGCTTCATGGTTCCCCGCCGCCATGGCCTGGGTTGACTCTTGATACAGCACGGCTATGCGCTCAGACATCGACTTTACCTGTTGTGACTTTCACTGACTCAGAAAAGGCTATCAAAATTCCCGCCGGGCAACCAGCCCAGAACTGGTTGCCACCCAACGCCAAGGGCATTGACGCTACCGAAGCCGAGAAGTCTTCACTGAACGCGAGTGGAGCGGCTCATCTGGTCGCCGACTCGGCTACGCAGCAGCACCTCGGCTCCTTGCTCGGGCGAATTCAGGCGAATGGTGCCCTCATACTCTCGCCAGCTCGAGCCCTCATCCAGGCTGTACTCGATGACCAGACCCGGCATCGAGGTATTGGCCTTCAGTGTGCCATCTTCAATCACGCCACCGGGAGGCGGGAGGTAAAAGTCGACCCCCATACCTGCCAACTTCGGCAGCTCTTTGGTGGCCAGTGTCGAGGCGAACTCAACCCAATCGGCATGGCGCGCCTCGGTGCTCGAGCCCGACTCCCAATCAGCTTTGAACCACGCGCGTTCCGCCAATGCCAGTAACCGCGGGTAGACCATCTGCTCCAGCTGCTCCGGCGTGCGGATCGTCTCGGTCCAAACCTGCCCCTGAATGCCCTGAATGTTCTCACGGGCATTCAGCTCCGGCAGCGGCCGCCCGACCATGGCCTCCAGGTTGTCAATTCTCGTTCCGTTGAACGCCTTGTTCGCATTGGCGTAGAGGTCATCGGGCAGGAAACCAAAGACCTTGGCCACGTCCGTGTAACGGGCAGCCCAGTAATAGCCCCGTTCATGCGGATTGGCTTCGTGCGGATGATCAAAATACAAATGCGTCGCCGGAGAAAGAATGACTTCATAACCGGCGTTCGCGAGCCGATGAGCCCGATCGGCGAGACCGGATTCCCAAATGGTGTCCCAGGCGTTAGCCATAATCCGCTCATTGGCAAATTCGCGCCTGTTGAAGGGGTTTCTCGGGTCATACATCAACCCGTCTTCCCAGGCGACCATCGCCAGACCGCGTGCGCGTGTAATGTCCGCTACCCGACTGACAAAGTAGGGTTTAAGGTCCGCCGTGCCCGCTACGCCATTGTCCGGCGTATCGATCAATGCCTGGCAGGCGGGCGAACCTGCCCAGGAGCCCTTACCCACCTCGTCGCCACCCATATGGAACGTGCTCAGGGTTGATCCGGCGTCGCGGTACATGGCCTGGAGTTCATAGACCACTTTTTCTACGAACGCATAGGTAGACGGCAGACAGACATCGATGGAGTTGTCGCTGTAGCTCTGTACCGTCAGATACTCCGAGGTATCATTGGGGTCGGTGAGCAGGAATTGCTCCGCCGCTGCGGTATCGCCACTGTCCTTCAAACTGCGATAGCGAGCTTCCATGGCTTTGATCGCCGCGCGCGAGTGGCCGGGCATATCAATTTCGGGCACCACTTCTACATGGTGTAGCGCCGCAAACTGCAAAATTTCGATAAAGTCAGACCGGCTGTAATAGCCGTTGCCCGAACCGCTTCTATGAGGACCGCTACCCAGTTGAGTAAGCAAGCACTCATCTTCGGTTCTTGAGAAGCAACGAAAGCCCCCCACGTCGGTTAACTCGGGAAGGCCCGGGATCTCAATGCGCCAGCCTTCGTCGTCTGTGAGGTGGAGGTGCAATTTGTTGAGTTTGTAACGACCCATCTGCTCAATCAGGCGCAGCGTCACCTCTTTGCCGTGAAAGTTGCGCGCCATGTCGTAGTGCATGCCCCGCCATGAGAACCGAGGCGCATCGGCAACCTCCATTCTACGCAGGTCATAGCTCTCGGCTTGCTCTGCCGGCAAAAGACCCAACAAGGTCTGGATGCCATAATACGCACCAGCAGCGTCCGCTCCCACGATACGGATAGACCGGGCCTCAATGCTGAATTGGTAGGATTCCGGCTGCTCCAACGCGGAATCAATCTGGATATGGATGGTTCTTCCGGAGGACTCAATATGATCCGGCTCAGCATCTAGCGCCAAGCCATGGTAGCGTTTCAGCTGAGACTGAAGATAGCCACCCTCGTTGGCAAGACCTCCGGCATGACGAATCGCCCAGTTCCCATCGAGCGTCGTTATGCCACGGCGGTAGCTCATGTTCATCGGTTTGGGCACAACCCGGGACGCTGAGCCGGCGTCCATGTTTGACGCGGCGAGCTTTTGGTTACTACTGAACCGGGTTTGGGCCGTTTGCACCGCAAACTGGTCCGAAGGGAAACGAAGCGTCTGCTCCTCGCTGCTAAAAGCGTCGACAAAAAGTGTCTGGTCTTCGGTATCGGTGTTCTCAAACACTCTGGCGGCTGCGCCCTCTTGGGCAATAAAGGCCCGGGGCATCATCTCACTGTAGCTGACCATATGTCCGCGAGCCGTAAAGGTAAGCGCAAAGGTTTCACCTTTCTCTATACCGGGAAATTCATCGGTAGGCGCCAGTTCATACAGGTCCCCCTGCAAATGCGAAATGGTTATTCCCGGAAGATCCCGGGAGAGTATTCTGCGCACAAAGTGCACATAGATACGCCAGTCAGACTCCCCTTCCGGCAACGCGGTTTGCGATTGGTTAATGATACTTAAACGGGTTTCGAATGCCTCACCCTGAGGAAGAAAGTTGCTCTCCACGCCGAACCGAAGCTCCGCGCCCTGCGCAAAATCATCCAGCTCTGACTGCGAGAGCGAGGGGCTTGAAGCCAGGCCGGAAAAGCTGGCAAGCATCAAGCCAATCGCTACCATAATCTGACAACGGATTGTGTTCATTGTAATTTCCTGTATCTGCACCCACGTCAGATCTCTACAAACGAAGGGGCGAAGTAATGTAAGCCGCAAAAAAGCGCCCGAAAAAAGCCCAACATACGTTGGGCAAGGGGATTTCTGCTCTTAACCGATGGCGGCTTATAGGCTGGCGCGAATACCAAACGTGTATAGCGCCCCAGTATCTTCATAGCCGATAAACTGGTTCTTCTGTCGACCGTAGCGATTGACGGTTTCCCCAGTAATGTTGCTGCCGTCCAGGAAAATGGTGAACCGATCACCGATATCATAACTGGTGCTGATATCCACGGCTCCGTAGGAGTTGTAGTTCACCGGCTCGTTGCTTGGGCCATTAAAGATCCGCCCCATGAAGGGAGTTCGGTGATTGTAGGAAACGCGGAACTGGAAGCCGTCATTGCCATAAAAGACACTTAAGTTCCCGGTATCGCTGATTCCCGGAAGCGCAAAGGTACTGGTAACATCACCGGACTGGAGCACAGCGTTGCTGTCGACAAAGGTGTAGTTACCCGACACACCAAAACCATTATCGAACATGTGGATAAGGTTCAGTTCAGCACCTTCAATAACAGCGGACTCACTGTTCTGAGGACGAGTCACAAAGAATTCCTGCCACTCAGGATCATCCACCTCAATATTCGGGAATATTTCGGTTTCACCTCTGGAGACAATGAAATTGCTGATGTCTTTTTTGAACAGTGACAAAGCCATAAGATTGGACTGGCCGTAGTAGTACTCGAACGACAGGTCTAAATTATTCGAGGTAAAAGGCAGCAAGTTCGGGTTGCTACCGTAAGCGGTTCGGGTGGTCCGCGTGGTAGTAACATAATGCATCGACGGCGCCAAACCAGAAAGCGTGGGACGTGTCAGGGTTTTGCTTGCCGAGGCTCGAATAATAAAGTCATTGGTAACATCCAGCTTGGCGCTGATGGAAGGCAACCAATTGTCGTAACGATTATCCAGTGCAACCAGCGAGCCCGCCTCTTCGGCGAAATGCTGTATCAAGTTAGGCATCGGAGGCTCGCCCGGTTCCTGAGCTTCGGGCGTCAGCGCAACCAGAACCTGCGAGGTACCGGAAGAAGTCACTTCGGTTTCGGTATAGCGCACACCGGCCGAAACGTTTAACGGTCTATCAAACAGGTAGGTGTCTTTACTTCCGTTGACGTAGAACGACAACACGTCTTCCTGAATGTTGTAAGAGTCGTTCGATCTGACCGCATCAAAGCTGTTATTGTTGGCTTCGAATGCCTCTCTGGAGGCAATGCCACCGGCAGTTTCTGCCTGATCCCGGTTGTCAACATTGTCGGTCATCCACTGTCGGTAAGCGACCGGATCAATCAGATAAACATCGCCATTCAAGCCGCCAAACACATCACCGGGCCGTGATACGCCGGTTATGATGCTGTCGTGATCAATGGGTGTATTTCGACCAAAGCTGTGGTACATACGGCGAATTTCGGCGGGCGTCTGCCAATACTCCGTGGTCTTTTCGGCTGAGGTAAAATTAGCACCGAAATCCAGCTGGGTGATCCAATCATTCATCGGCACCCAGGAGAAGTCCAGCTTTGCTTCCCGGTTTTCGGCCTTGTTGTAAATGCCGTCATTGGACGTTTGACGCCCGCGGAGATCATCCAGATTGGCGCTACCCATCTCGGGTATAATGCCACTCTCATCCTCGTAGTCCACCGAGGGAATTCCGCCCTTGGAGGTCACGATGTAACCCGGTTTGTTGAGCATTTCCAGAATATACATGCGATCGCGGCCACGGTTATCCAACAGCGCCGAGGATTGGGACAGATCTGCCGTCATGGTCAGCTCATGGGAAATATCCCAAACAGCGTTCAACCCGCCAACGGTCGTTTCGGTCGGTCTCTCAGTCGTGGTCAGCGCGTGACCATAGCCAGTGATATCGTAGCCTTCTTCATAGCCGTGGCTGATCACTTCATAGAAGTTATTCTCATCAATCTCGTTCACGTCAGACAGCGTCGGAGCCCAGAGGTAGGAACCGGTCCAGTGCCGCTCGGTGGAAGTATCATATCTGGAGTGAATCACATCGGCGGTAAACACCAGGTTGTCAGTAGCCTGGAACTGGCCCACAAGGTTGCCGCCGACACGCTTTCTGGTTTCGGTGGTAATACCTCGCCACAGCGCCTGAATCCGCCAGGTGTCTTCCTCCAGGCCGTCACCCGAGTAGGCGTAGCCGCCCGCCCAACCCTGGGAGGGGTCGGTAAACGTCAGGAAAGGTTCGACATTGGTATTCAGGATGTGCTCATTGTCGACCGTGCGCTTCTCGGTGGAGCGTTCCTGGTAGGTCAATGAGGCCAGTAGCCCGAACCGGCCATCATCAAAGGTATTGCTCATCAGGATTGACCCCTGAGGACTGACATCACCGCTGTTCTCTTCGTACATGCCACGGACGTTACCCACCAGGTGCAGCCCTTCATAGTCGAACGGGCGCGCGGTAATGATGTTAACGGTACCACCCAGACCACCTTCTTTCAGCCCGGCATTGCTGGTTTTGAACACATCCACCGCACTCACCAGCTCTGAGGCCAGGGTGTCGAAGCTGAATGCCCGCTCTTCATTCTCGGTAGCCGCGGAGCGGCCGTTGATCAGAACCGAGGAGAAGTCCGGCCCCAAGCCCCGAATGCTCACGAAACGGCCTTCACCCCCCGCTCGGTCGATGGCCACGCCGGGAACCCGTTGTAGGGAGTCGGCAATGTTATTGTCGGGAAACTTACCGAAGTCTTCGGCCGTGATGCTGTCAGAAATCAAGTCGGACTGCCTTTTCCGGTCCAGACTGCGGTCGAGACTGGCTCTATAACCGGTGACAACCACTTCTTCCAGCGCGACCGGGTCATCACCGTTCTGCGCCATTGCAGCTCCCGCAATCAGCGGTGAGGTGACGGCGGTACATATCGCGAGGGATAACTTTGTTTTGGTAAACATCTATTTAGTCCTGTGTGGGCTTCTTGGTAAGCAGCTTACTGTTGACCTGGCGCTTTCGATACAAAAAAGTTCTCGACCTGTGTCGGCCGCCCGACTCGGACGGACCAGCGCCCCAAAACCGCTGAACTGGTCGAACCCCAGGCAAACAGCTGCTCGTTTTCAGTTAGGGCCACGGCTTTCAGCTACTAGAGTTACACCCTCACCCGAGCGGCATCGACTCACTTTCCCGAATACCCGAAAATGAGTCGATTCAGTTTGAACCACAAAAGTGAACCTCAGCTAACCTATTGATTAAAATGGCTTTTTCTGCCCCGTATATTATCTCCAAAGCAGGCGACTTTCCTTTGTATCTCTGTTGCTACGGGCGGGAATTCGGAGATTGGGGCCTTATCAATCAGCTAAAGCGAAGACGAAAAGCGCGGCAGGAAAGCCACCATTGACAGTGAATGGCAGAGCGACTCGTCACAGGCCGATGCCAACTTCAGTCGCATCGGCGCATCCCCAGCCAGACTGGCCACGAGTGTGCGGATATGTTCCCTACGATAGGCCGGAGCTCGGACTGACGTCAGTGCGGTGTCAAACATACTGCACTTGTCGGTGATCAACGCTCCTTAGCTTAGCTTCTCTCGTGGAAAGAGCGTAGTCCTCCGCGACATCCCTACAATATATCTAATAAATCAAAGAGTTATAGGTTGTGATCAGTTTAGTGCGAAAAATGACCCGAGCCACTTTGAGCATTCGGCTAAAGTGAGTCGACCCGTTTCCGATCCGGTGCCAGCATGAATTCACGCTGACCGGGTAACCCAATGCGGGAGAGCCCGGACGGTACTGTTAATAGTGGTATGGCACATACCTTCACAACGTCCGGTAGGGCTCTGGAGACATCTAAAAATGAATCATTCTGGCAAGTTTCTACTAAGTCTAATTCTCGCCCCGAGCATGGTGCTCATGGGGTGTGGCAGTGACTCGGCAAGCGATGACAACAACATCGGTTCTTCGAGCTCGAGTGAAAGCTCCAATGAGAGTTCGAGTTCGAGCGAAAGCTCGGATGAGAGTTCAAGCTTCAGTTCGAGCGAGAGTTCGGATGAGAGTTCGAGCAGCTCCTCCTCAGAGAGTGGCGAGAGCGTGTTCATGTTGTATGACAATAGCGCCGCTACGCTCCTACTCGCGGACGGTGTCGAGAATATCCTTGTCGCTGAAGCCTCGGCTGAGATTGGCGGCAGCTTCGTGCACGAGCCACTAGATATCAATGATGGTGAAGACACAGTATGGGATATTCAGCTTCACGCCCCCAGCAATGCCTACCTAACGACCGGTGATATGAGTGAATACGACGGCGTGGAAAACGGCATCAAGTTCACCAATATGGCCGAATCTGGTGCACTCGAGTTCGAGTTGAGAGTTCTAGTGGTTGAAGAGGCCACCGAACTGCTGATCAGGATGGACAGTGGCTGGCCAAACGCGAGCATGCTCCCACTTGAGCTGCCGGAAACCGGTCAGTGGACCTCCATTTCCATTCCACTTGCTGACTTGCAGCCAAATGGCGCCAATGAAGTGAATTTCGATGAGGTTATCAACCCCTTTGTGATACAGGCCTCTGCTGGCATGGCGCATGTGCAATTGAACGATATCCGTATTACCTGCCCAGAAGAGGCGGAATGCAGTGTCGATCCGGTACCGTCTAACGAAGCGCTCACTGACAACCTCTATATATTTGAGGACGCAGTCGATCCCACGTGGGATGACGGCGTGCTGTTCTACAACTCCCCTGAAAGCGGCGAGCATAGTTTCAGCGTCGTGGCAGATTCCGACGATGCCGACAACGATGTCCTTCAAATTGAGTTTGGTCCGGACGGCAACTGGAACTCCACCATGTATATCCGCTCAAGCACCCCAAAAGATCTGAGTGCATTTGCTGACGGACATGTTGTCTTCGATATCAAAGTTGTCAATGCCGGCTCCAATACCGGCGCGTTTGTGATGAAAGCGGAAGGCGGTGGCGAGAACCCTGGCGCAGACCATGACCTGACGGTGGCGACAGACGGTGCGTGGGAAACCAAAACCATTGCGATCTCAGAATTAGGAATACTGGATATGACCGCAGTGGACGTTCCCTTTAGCCTTTGGCCGGCTGCTGGAACACAAGGTGGTGTGGTCTTCCAGCTCGACAACATCCGTTGGGAACTGGCCGAATAAACCTACATCCTGCGATTTGAAGAAATCCGAAACCGCCCTGATCGGGCGGTTTTTTTTGAGATTCTTTCACTAAACAGCCATTCCGCTACAGATATCACAGCCGCAACAGGCAACATTCAGCCCTTCGAGCGTGATTCTTCGCGGGGCCGTTGACGTGATAGCGAGGTTCACTATGAAAACGATTTTATTGTATCTAATCGTGACGACTTCACTTATTTCCTGCGGTGGATCATCCGGTGACAATGAGCAGACAGATGCAAGCTCTTCAAGCTCCTCATTCACTTCATCCAGCTCATCTTCGAGTTCATCCAGCTCCTCCGACGCGAATAGCATTATCCCCGCCGTGTCTGGACTTTACGTGTTCCCGGGGCTCCGCCGGGTTGATGGGTTGCTGGGAAACGCTGATAAAGAGCAAATCTTTCTGGATTTCATCCGGGACAATGGATTCAACTATCTGATCATGTACGATCTGAACAGACTTTCCGCAACCTCTGTCGAAGCCGATCAACTAGCCTCATTGATAGCCCGAGCAAAATCCGATTACGGCGTTCATCAAGTGGGCGCGGCACTGGGTAGTGCGGCAGAAGCTGACGTTGTTGTGGCTTACAATAACGCCCGAAGCCATGGCGAAAGAATTGATGTGTTAAATGTCGAATATGAGTTCTGGAACCAGCCCAATCGTGCCAGTGCCTTCGATCGTACACTCGATATGCTAGAAACATTTGAAACAGCGGCCCTCGAACACGATCTGGAAACAGAAATCTATATCGGCTGGGTCACCGAGCAAGAGGCCGTCCAGCTCGCACATGCGGCTGATCGCATCCTGGTGCATTTTTACCGCCAAACGGATGTCAATATCATCAACTACGGTCTTGAACGCTTGGAGTACCTGGCTGGCGCGAACAGCGATGTCCGTATAGCGCCCATTTTTTCCAACGAGGGACCAGAAAATACCAACGATTTACCCTTTATGGGCGATTGGCTGGAAACGCACCCCAATGAACAGGCGTTCCGCACCTGGGCGACGGGCTACCACGCGCTGGATGCTGAGTGGAAGGAAAGTCTTGATCTTATGGGTTCGGTCTGGTTTATCTATGACAAGTTTCTGGATGTCAACGTGGATGCACCCAACCACATCACATCGCATCCGACAGACCAGGTTGCTTGTATGGGCGACACGGTGAGCTTTAGTGTCGCCAGCTACTCCTCTGCACCTCGTTACTATTGGATGAAGGATGGAAACACCCTAAGCAACGAAGACAAGTGGTCCGGCACTGATACCGCCACGTTAACCGTGTCCGATATCGATAGCAGCGATGCCGGTGGCTACTATGCCAGGGTAATCAGCACTGACGCCGACAACCCGGCGAGTTTCGCCTCTGAAGAGGCAAGATTGGTCGTGGATAGCGATTGCGGCGGCTAGTTCAACGGCCCTGACTATCGATAAGCGAGCCACGGATGGCTAGCCAGGATTTCAGATACGCCAAAAGTACATGTCATAAAGGATGTCCCATACACCCCAAAAATAGGCAAGAAACAGCGCCACACCGAGAATGAAGAACAGAGGCGCCATAACAGTGGAGACTTTGCTCAAGGGCGCAACCTCCAAATAACAGAGCTCCGGAGCACGCGGACAGACCACCGCATTCACGGTATCCCCTGGCCGATACTTCTTCACCAGCTTGCTCTCGTAATCATACGAAGGAAACATGTCATAACCCCTAAGTGCAGGAGTCTTCCCTTCGTACTCCTTGCCTAGAAAGGTGTACTTGTAATGGATCATAGCTTCCAGAACATTCCTGTTATCGAGATCCATGTGATTCAGGAGCTTGGAGAAGGTAATCACGGCCGCGACTTTTGGCCAACGTTCAGACTTTCTCCTCAAGCCTAGATAGACAATCGTCTGAAGCAGACCCGTGATGGCCAAAAGCAAAGGTAGACCGATTTGAAGAATAATCTTAAACATGGGCTCCAACCATCATCCAAGTTCGTGCGCATGCGCAGATTTAAAAGTAAGAACGCCGAGTTCAGCACTGAAACTCCGCTCGCCGTCAACCACCAATTTCAATGTACTCAAACGTCCCGCCTCCGTCCAGAAACTCCTTCTCCAGTTCAATCCACGTCTCCTCAGATCTCAGCCTACGGTGCAACTCAGGGTCATCGCACATCTTTTCGGTCAAAAACTCACGCCAAGGATCAACATATATTATTTCAGGCATCTCCATCAATTCAAAGGTGAAGTTCTGAAAACTTCGCACACCCCACTGCACCTCGTAGTATTCCCACTGCATCCTGAGTGTCGCCAGGGTTGCCAGAACACAGACAAGTGAAACAGAGCATATGAATGTACAGATCCATCTATCGGAATAGCCACCAATATGTGCAACCACCACCTCTACCAACGCCCAGATTCCGAATAGGGAAAAGACAAGCACGAATGCGGTGAAGGGGTTAATCCTTAACTGGTCGGGCGCCAACCAAAAATCTTCCAACAACGTACAGCTTGTCGTTACAACTGTGTACATCAAAATTAGCTGATAGAGGAAGAAGATAACCACCAACAGTGACATCAACAGCCAAGCGTTACTTGCATCAGCGGGGCACGCAGAGACTTGAACCTGTCTAATGGCTTCGGCGTCTTTTGGTTCAGATTTTCGCAACATATCCTTATCCGTTATGCGCCATTCTTCGCAAGCACAAATTCGAATTCTACCTTGAAGTCATCAAAACACTGCTTGCAGACCCAATGATAGCCGTCATCACACGTATAACCTTCTGCCTCGGTTTCGTTCGACGCGCCCGTTTCTGAGAACTTGACCCAACAAAAGCTGCAATGATCATGATCCCAGTTAGCACTGTATCTCCGGTAAGACTGGAGGGTAAACTCCTTGCGCGCTAGGTATTTATCCTGACCTTGGAGTCGCCAATCCTTTTCCATATATAACTCTCACGTTGCCGGCTCGTGTGCATAACGACGCCAGCACGCGCGGCTTTGTAGTGAAGGCGAAGCCGCAACGAAAAAGCCGTCGCTGTGGATGGCCTTGTTATGATATGGGATAGATTCAAATTCCATATGGCCCATACTCCTCAAGGAGAGCATTTGATATACCATATTTCTCTCGCCACCCTTTTTCGAGTATCGAGAAACACAGTTCCACATTTTCGAATAAGTTTATGACGCAAACCATGCCGTATGAAGGAAGGCGAGAAAAACAGTAATGTATTGTGCCGTCGTTAACCGACTTCCATGGCCCTTTCATCATGGCTGTTTCCAGCTCAGACTGTAGCTCATCAGTTGCTTGAGGATGAAATAGGCTGATTTCATATTTTTCCACCAGCGGAACGCCATACTGTTGAAAGAAAAGCCCTTTAGCGATTCTGGCTACTCCCGCCACAAACTGCTTCGCTTTATCTGGAGGCAACTTGAAGATGCCAGCTTCCCGGCGCCCTTGCGCTGTATCGATCACCTCAAAGCGGGTATGTTCGTCGAACATCTTCTTTAGTTTGTGATTATTTTCTAGCGTGCGAGACACGCTCTTCTCAATCTCGCTTTTCCAGGGGGCAGTAGCCATAGGACCAACAATTACTTTTACAACTTCATCGATAAGATTCTGAGAGTTGTTACACGGCGCACAGGCCCAAACGGTATTTAGATTTCCTAGACTCGACCTAATTGATGAAGGATATAATCCTTTTTGAGGCAAATGATCCTTAGTGAGCTCTGCTTCCTCGCCACACAATTGGCAATTTCCAGTTTTCCTTTTCATCCATCACGCCTCATGATTCACCGGTGTGTTGCTCTCACAACGCCCGGCTCACCAGCGCCCAAACCGGAGAGATTTTTGTGGTAAAGTGTAGCTCAGCGAAACCCACAAAAAGCGCGTAGGTTTGGGCGTCTGCGTGGAGCCGTTTGTTAGGGCTCCCGAATTCATATACTAAGTGCGACAACCTACAAAATAAGAGAGGCAAGCTGTAGTATCAGTCTTTTTTCACTCCCGCCAAGAAGTTGAAAAAGCCTATGAGATACCAACAGCTTACCTCAGAGGAAAGGGTAGTCCTTTCCACACTGAAATTACAAGGCCTATCCATGCAAAAGATTGCTGAGAAAATGGGGCGGCACCGAAGCACTCTATATCGAGAGCTGGATCGCAACCGCTGCTTTCACATTGACGGGGCCTACCGACCCAGTAAGGCTCAGCGCCGCACAGTCGCCAGGAGGCGACGTTCAAGGCGAAACAGTCACTACTCTGACGACGACTTCAAAGTGGTTCGAAAGCTACTTAGGAAGAAGTACAGTCCCGAGCAGATTACGGGCTATCTTCGTCGCTTGAAGCAGCCTTGCTTCTCCCATGAAACAATCTACCTGTATATCTGGCGCGATAAAGCCAACGGCGGTAACCTTTGGACACATCTTCGTCAATCTCCCAAAATTCGTCGCAAACGCTACAAAGCCTACGACAGCAGGGGTCGGCTGGCTGACAAGCGTCACATTACGGAGCGGCCTAAAACAGTTGAAGCTCGTCGCTACAAGGGCCACTGGGAAATCGACACCGTCATGGGTAAAGGGTCAACCGACTGTATTGTCACCTTAGTAGAGCGTAAAACCGGATTCCTCATGATTGGGAAGCTTCAAGATCGATCTACTCGCTCCTTAAATAAAAAGACAAAGCGGTTGATCAGTCGAGATCCCTTGCTTTTCAAGACAATCACTGCCGACAACGGCACCGAGTTTCATCAGTACAAGAACATTGAGGCGCACAGCGCGGTCAAGTTCTACTTTGCGAACCCCTACCACTCATGGGAAAGGGGAAGTAACGAAAATGCCAATGGACTGATTCGCCAATATATACCTAAAGGCACCTCCATGGAGAACTTGACTCAACAGCAATGCGATCATATTGCCAATGAGTTGAACTCTCGGCCACGAAAGCGCCATCAATATCATTCACCTTCGGAGCTGTACTATGCTTAGCTACTTCTGTCGCGGTTCAAAGTTGACACTAAGGCTTTAGGCAAAATTTTTGAATACATGATCTAGCTTTGTAACAATTCGTGCTTTTGGTATGTATCCGTCTCTGTTTAGCAGGCTTGCGAAATGCTTCTCACATACGACAACATCACAATAGCAGCTAGCAACGCCTATCCCTCCCCAATCCTCTAGATCACTCTTCTTTGGCTTATATTGCTCATTTTTAAGCACCTGGCGATGCAAATGTATATCCAGCTTTCGAGTCGGCATTGACATCAAAAATTCTTTATGTTGCTCCTTACTAAACTTTTCCATTATTGAAACACTTAAAGAATGCTTTTGAAACACTCGATTCAGTGGGTCTATTATATCGACCATAGATATTGCATGTAACCAATCGTCCCATTTTGATTTATCGAGCTGATATTTCTTTTCGTTAATTTGAGAAAGATGGTTAAAAAAGTTATTTCGATGGGAATCCAGATTAACTGATCCTACGGGATCAATATCGAACATTTCCGAACCCGTTAAAATTGATTTATTCACTAATGCTTTGAATATTTTTAGTAATTCAGACTGAAATTCGACTCCAAATGCAAACTCAACCCCCTCACCGATAAGTTGTTCCGGCCTTGGTGTTATATCAATTCCTAACTTTCTAAGAGCGACCTCAATTTCTCTTTCAACAATACTCTGATACGGTGCAAATGTTTTATCTTTCGAAATTTTCCACATTAACTCACCTAGGCGCTTTCGTCGCCCTACATCTCCGATTCTCGAAAACTCAATAAAATGAGTTGACGCTAATGGAAATATACATTTCGACTTCGAAGCCGCCAAAAACTCACCTAGAATATTTTTGTCACGAACTGTTGTGTCTAAACCATTAGCAATTCTAGCTAATTCAATCCATTTATTCTGGTCAAGGTATACAATCATGTTGTGCCCTAACGTCGCAAACAGCGGCCGAGCGTAGCGAGGTCCAGCACCAGCTTGCTGGTTCGATGCTGATTTGCTTTGTTACGTATTGTCATATTTTAACGTGCCCAAGCATTTCTATTGCCCGATACTCCTCGGGGGCCTCATCGAGCTTTTCTAAATCAATGCCCGATAGGAGCATTGCTGCCTTATAGGCATCCAAAATAACCTCATGCATACGATCAAGATCTTCGAGCATAATGGCTCGACCATCGTCAGCTTCCGCTCCAAGCCGAAAATTGTGCTCTCTATAGAACGAGTGAGATAGCCTATTTCGTTCCGTTAGAGCGGCGGCGAGCAAGTCTTCCAGTTTATCGAGTGAAGCCACTTTGTTCTTTGCATTCTTAATCAATCGCCCTAGTGTGTATCTATCGATTTTTCTATACATACTATTTGCGATTTCTGAATTTGGTGCATCAATTAGGTCAGCGCTCACTGCCTCTTCATAGATAAGCAGCGTTCCAAGCTCCGTATCAAGGAGTTGGGCTGCTTCTGCAACGAAGCCAAACTTGCAGTACACGTCTTCTACTGTGGGCATAAGACTCAGCCTGATACGTAACGCCAAGCTTTGGGGCGGCTGGAGCGGAGCGTAAGCCGTCCCAGCCGCGATAGCGGCGACAACAGCGCCTTGTTAAGTGGCTTTAGCCAGATTGATAGGATACTCAACTTGCTCTCCTAAGAATGTACTAAAAACCGCCTGATTTAGATGATCGTATGCCTCGCGTGCCACACAAAATTCAGAAAGCAAATCGCTAAGATCATCTGACCAGTCTATTTGGGCCTCTGCATTCGGACACTTCCGAGCCTCTGCCCAGAATTGCTGCACACCTTTATCGGACTCTACCTGAATTTCAAAGGAAGCAAGGACGGCATCTTCTTGGCTTTTCAATACCGGCAGTATATTTCGGATTCTCAACATGAGGCGGCCACT